>NZ_JACOAF010000020.1 GCF_014269285.1 Rufibacter sediminis | reverse complement strand
CTTTTATTGAAGAAAAGACTGTCTGAGCGTCAGCGAGTTTCTTTTCTTCATGATTCTTTTGGTTACTTTTCTCATCCAGGAGAAAAGTAACAAACGCGGGCAGACCGCGACTCCAGCCTCAAGGCTTGGCAGGGAGGAAGTGGAGAGTAAAGAAAATGATCATCAGATGTAAACCCACCCCTACCCCTCCGAGGAGGGGAATCTCTGCTTAAGGAAAGCAGTCATGGTCGTTGGTGAGAAAACCAACAACGGCGGGCCAGTAGGAGAAAAGTAGAAACAGAAAGAGAATGGATCAGCAGGTGTAAACATCCCCCTTCGCCCCCTTCAAAGGGGGAATCTCGGCAGTCAAGGCAATGCCTATTTTGAGCCTCACGGCTCACTGAGTTGCAAACTTCAGCTCATTGTAGGTCCAAGTTGGAAACTTGAACCAGCTATAGTTTTAAAACTTAACGGCCCTTCCTTCAAAGGTAGAATCGCTGCTTAGGAGAACTCTGCGTTTTTCTGAGACTTAATCGTCATTCAGGAATCTGGCGACACACAAGGAATAGAGCGCGGCGGCTCATTTTCCGCTCAACAATACTTTAAAAACATTTAAAAACAGCGAAGCCGTTATGGGCCCATTTTCCAAGAAACAGGCCCAAAACGGCTTCGCCTTTACATTCTAGCTTCAGCGGAATCAATCAATCAATCAATCAATCAATCAATCAATCAATCAATACTTCTCGTGCACCTCCGTCATGATGCGGACCATCTCGTTGCGGATGTCACCGGAAGAGACTTTATAGTTGTTGTTCATGAAGCTGAAGAGCAGCAACTTGCCGCTTTTGGTTAGGATGTAACCGCTTTGGTTGTGCACGTGCGCCAGCGTCCCGGATTTCCCGAAGACGAAGGGCGGCTCGGCTTTGTAGATGTTCCGGAAGGTGCCGGGGCGGCCGCCGGTGGCCATTAGCGGGAGCAGGCGCTCCAGAGGCCGCTCCTGCTGTAGTTTCTGCAACAGTGCAATGATGCTGCGCGGCGTGAACATATTCATGCTGGACAACCCGGAGCCATCTACCCACACCGGCGCATCGGGCAAATCAGCGAGGTAATTCTTCACGGCGTACTGGATGCCGCGCTCCACGGATAGCGTGTCTGACAACGTGCCGGAGCAAAGGGCCATCAACTGCTCGGCAAATAGGTTGTCGCTCACTTGCAGCATGCGTTTGTAGACCGTGTCTGAAGGCAGGCCATAGAAAATTTGTGCACCTGTTGGCAGGGCACGGTTCTTCAGTAAGGTTACTTTCTTTTTCAGGGTATCGGCGAGCAGGCGAACGGTCATGTCGGGCGAGGGGATGAAGGGCACTTCCACGGAGAAATCTGGGGAGGCGTGTTTGGGGTAATACGTGAGCTCGTTGGTGCGCCAGGCCCGCACGAAGGCATCGCCGTGGGCGTAACGGGCGGTATCGGTTTTGACGGTGGGCTTGAAGATGGCTGGCGTAGTGGTGTATTTCTGGGTGGGACCTCCCTTCCGGGCGAATTTCACGATGTTGCCGTGGATGGGGAACACGCTGCGTTCGGGCTGGTAGTAGTAGTTGTAGTCGTCCCAGCCCCAGTTGGTGGCGAAGGGCGTGCTGGTGAAGGGGGCCTCCAGGTAGTAGAGTTTCTCTTTGCGGTTTTTCAGGAAGTCATAGGCGCGGGTGTTCTTCAGGTCCATGTGGGTGAAGGTGGGGTCGCCGGTGCCCCAGAAAATGAGCGAGTCGCCGCGCACCACGTATTTGAGCGCCGGAATGGAGTCGCCCAGCATTTTGAGGCTGGCGTAGAACGTGAACAGCTTGGTGTTGGAGGCGGGCACAAAGTATTTCTCCGCGTTGTGTTCTACCACCATTTTCCCCAAAGCAGGGTCAAACAAGGCGAAGCCCACGAATCGGTTCTTCCCGATCTCAGACTCCAGTACCCGTTGCTTGATGACCTCGGGACCGTACGGCGGGGGCGGCGGGGTGTTCACTACTATCGGTGCTTGTTTGGAGGTACTGCAGCCTAACAGAAAGAACAGGAAAAGGCACGGAAACGAAAGCCAGCCACGGCTCAGGGATTTGGTTTGCATACAATCAGGTTTGAAGTCCTTAAGTAGGGTAAGAATCTGATATCGTCAAAAGAATAGCGTCAAAAACTTGGATCGTTCAGCAGCCTGCTTCCTTCTTGGAATTCGTTTTCAATATAGTTTTTTAATTTATTTAAAAACTTGAGAAAAATCAGAAACAATCTCTTTATTTTAACCCTCGCTTACTCCTTCCTACTTCTAAACCTGTTCAGCTATGACCAAACGTACGCGCCGTGAGGTGTTGGCGTCGCTCTCCGTGGCCGCCGCTGCGCTTCCCTTAGCTAGCTTCGTTTCGGGCTCGTTTCCTGAAAACAGGCCTAAAACCATTGTTCCGCCGCGCTTGAAAGCGGGTGACACGGTGGGCTTGATTTGCCCGGCGGGCGCGGCGTTCAGCAAGGAAACGGTGCAAATCACCAAAGAGTCGTTAGAGGCGCTGGGCCTGAAAGTGAAACTGGGCAAGCACGTGTTTGATCGGTTTGGGTATCTGGCGGGCACCGACCAGGCCCGGGCCGAGGATGTGAACGCGATGTTTGCGGACAAGACGGTGCAGGGCATCATGGCCATTCACGGAGGCTGGGGCTGCGCCCGATTGCTGCCCTTGCTGGATTACAAGACCATCCAGAAGAACCCCAAACCGCTCATCGGGTACTCAGACATCACAGCGCTGCACCTGGCCATTCACGCCAAAACCGGTCTGATCACCTTCCATGGGCCGGTAGGTTCGGCTACCTGGAACAAGTTTACGGTTGATTCTTTCCGGCAGGTACTGTTTGACGGCAGCCCGGCGCTGTTTGAGAACCCCAGAGAACTGGGCGACAACCTCGCGCTTACCAAAGACCGCATCACCACCATCATGCCGGGTACGGCGCGGGGCAAACTGGTGGGCGGCAACCTGACGGTGCTCTCGGCCATCATCGGGTCTGCGTACCTGCCCCACTGGAAAGACGCGATCCTGTTTCTGGAAGACACCAACGAGGCCGTGTACCGCGTAGACCGCATGCTCACGCAACTGAAACTGGCCGGTGTGCTGGACCAGGTCAAAGGCGTGGTGTTTGGTAAATGCTCTGACTGCGAACCCGGCAAAGGCTACGGTTCCCTCACTTTGGAGGAAGTGTTGGAACAGCATCTTCAGCCCTTGAAAGTACCGGTGTACTCCGGTGCCATGATCGGGCACATCACCCATAAATTCACCATTCCCGTAGGGGCCGAGGCCCAGCTAGACGCCACCGCCGGAACGCTCAAGTTATTACAGAGCGCCGTGGCGTAAACTTGAACTTTGCCCGGGCCTGGCCCTGTTTTTGATTTAATTGCCGTAATTTGCACGCTTTCACGCAGTACACTTCTCTTTATTCTCAATTTGCCTTGAAAAAAAACCGCATTCTTCCCCTCGCTTGCCTTCTCATCTTACTGGTAGGAATCTTCACCATCCATGCGCAGACGCGCAGTGGCAAGTCAGCTAAAACGGGTTCTAAAAAGACCGTTACCGCCCAAAAATCCCCTTCTAAAAAAGCCAGCACCAAGAAAGTAACCGCCAAGAAAGCGGCCGCGAAAAAACCAGCCGTGGCGCCCTTCAACCCCAAAACCGATCCGCCGCATCTGGGCGCGAACCAGAAGTGGGTAGACTCCGTGTTCAAGACCTTGTCACCCGAGGAGCGCATCGCGCAGCTGATCATGATTCCGGTGTACTCCAACAAAAACCAGGCGCACATTGACTCCATCAGCCGTCTGGTGACCACCTACAAAGTGGGCGGTTTGATCTTCTTCCAGGGCGGACCAGTGCGGCAGGCGCACATGACCAACCGCTACCAGCGCGAGAGCAAGGTGCCCTTGATGATCTCCATTGACGGCGAGTGGGGTTTGGGCATGCGCCTGGACAGCACGGTGTCGTTCCCGTACCAGATGAGTTTGGGCGGCATTGAAGACGAGCGCCTGATTTATGACATGGGCGCCGAGATTGGCCGACAGTGCCGTCGGCTGGGCATTCACGTGAACTTCGCACCGGTGGTAGACGTGAACAACAACGCCAACAACCCCGTGATCGGGTTCCGCTCCTTCGGCGAAGACAAATACAACGTGGCGCGCAAAGCCATGGCCTACATGAAAGGCATGCAGGACAACAAAGTACTGGCCAACGCCAAGCACTTCCCCGGCCACGGCGACACCAACGTAGACTCACACTACGGTTTGCCGGTACTCCATTTCTCCAAACTACGCCTGGACTCTACCGAGTTGTACCCCTTCAGAGAGCTTTTCAAGAACGGCTTGGGTAGCCTGATGGTGGCGCACATGAACATTCCGGTGCTGGACAACACCAAAGACCTGGCTTCTACCCTTTCCAAGAACATCGTGGCTGATTTGCTCAAGAAAGAGATGGGCTTCAAAGGCCTGGTGTTTACCGATGCCCTCAACATGCAGGGTGTGGCCAAGTTCTACGCCCCCGGCATTGTGGACGTGAAAGCGCTGCTGGCCGGGAACGATGTGCTCCTGAACACCATGGACGTGAAAACCACCATTGAGGAAGTGAAGAAAGCCATCAAGAACAAAGAGATTACGCAGGCCGAGGTAGATGCCCGCTGCAAGAAAGTGCTGGCCGCCAAACAATGGGCCGGTCTGGACAAATGGCAACCCATTGAAACCCAAAACCTCATTGCCGACCTGAACAACCCCACCGCCGACTACATCAAACGGCAACTGACCGAGGCATCGCTCACGCTGCTGCGCAACAAAAACCAGATTCTGCCCATCCGCTCGCTGGATACCCTCAAGATTGCCGCGTTGGCTCTGGGCACTAACACCCAGACCGAATTCCAGCAGAACCTGGCCAAATACGCCCAGGTAGACAACTTCTTTTTGCCCCCTACCAGCTCCATCGCTGATCTGCAAGGCCTGAAAGAGAAACTGAAAGGCTATAACACCATTCTGGTGGGCGTGCACAAGCTGCAACTGAAAGCCTCCGGCAACAACACCTTTGGCATCACCGCCGAGATGAACCTGTTCCTGAAAGACCTGATCCGTTCCAAAAACACCATCGTGACCGTGTTCGGGAATGTGTACAGCCTCAACCGCTTCGAGGACATTGACAAAGCGCACGGCGTGCTGGCCACGTACCAGGAAAGTGAGTTAACCCAGGATGTGGCGGCCCAGATTATTTTTGGCGGCGTAGGTGCCAAAGGCAAGCTGCCGGTGAACGTGTCCAACTACTTCCGCATCAACGACGGCCTGAAAACCGAAGGCGGTCTGCGCCTGGCGTACACGCAACCCGAAGCTTTGGGCCTGAAATCACAGGACTTTGCCCAAATTGACACGCTGGTGCAGCAGGCCATCCGGGCCAAAGCCACGCCGGGTGCTCAGGTACTGGTGGCCAAGAACGGCAAAGTGATTTACCACAAGTCCTTCGGATATCATACCTACGAGAACCAGACCCCGGTGAAAACCACCGACCTGTACGATCTGGCCTCGGTGACTAAAATCACCACTTCGCTGGCGGCGTACATGAAACTGAACGGCGAAGGCCGGTTTGACGTGGACAAAACCCTGGGCGAGTACCTGCCCCTGATGAAGGAATCGAACAAGGAAAACCTGAAGTACCGCGACATTCTCACCCACCAGGCCCGCCTGAAATCCTGGATTCCGTTCTGGAAAGAGGAAGTGAAGAAGAACGGCGAACTGAAAGGCAGCGTTTTCAGCGCAGATTCCTCAGAGAAGTTCCCTACGCGGGTAGCCAAGAACCTGTTCATCCACAAAGACCATGCGTCAGAGATTTACAAACAGATCAAGGAATCGCCGCTGAACGAGAAACCGGGCTACGTTTACAGTGATCTGTCTTTCATTCTGGCACCTTTGGTGGTGAAAAACATCACCGGCGAGGACTTTGAAACTTACCTCAAGAAGAACATCTACGGCCCCATGGGCGCTAGCACCTTGACCTTCAACCCGTACAAACATTATCCGCTGGCGCGCATTGTTCCCACTGAGGTAGACACGCTTTTCCGGAAGCAGTTGCTGCACGGCACCGTGCATGACGAAGGAGCCGCCATGCTGGGCGGGGTGAGTGGCCACGCCGGTTTGTTCGGGAACTCCAATGACCTGGCCAAGGTGATGCAGATGTACCTCAACGACGGCATCTACGCTGGCAAACGCTACATTGCCAGTAACGTGGTGCGTACCTTCAGCAAGTGCCAGTTCTGCCCAGACAACTACCGCGCCCTGGGCTTCGACCGGCCTTCTAAACCCGGCGATGTGAACGGGAACGCCGCCGCAAGCGCTCCGGCCGAGAGCTTCGGGCATACTGGCTTCACGGGCATTTACAGCTGGGTAGACCCGGTGAACCAACTGGTGTATGTGTTTCTGTCTAACCGCGTACACCCTACCCGTGAGAGCTCTGTCCTCAGCAAACTCAACACCCGCACCAAGGTGATGCAGGTTGTTTATGACGCCATGGCGAAAGCGAAAGCCAGCCCTAAAAGCAACGGCAGCGGCTCTCTGCAAAGCAAACGTGACTAAAAACTGCTTTTAATCTATAACAGAACGCCCGCTCCGGTTAGCCAGAGCGGGCGTTTTCAGTTGATATGAGCTCGATAGCTACAGCTGCTCTACTCTTCTTCTATAAACAGTTTTATCCGGAGGAAACACATTGCGTTGTAGGGGCAATCCCTTGTGGTTGCCCTTGGTACGTTCCCATTCTCGTGCACGCAAGGGCAACCACAAGGGATTGCCCCTACAGAATCAACTCTAGCCTCAATTGCTCAACGTCAGCTGAAAATGGGGGGCGGCAAACGTGATGGCGTCTCCCTCGCGCTGGTGGGTGCTGGTCCATTTGCCCTGGTGGTAAATCCAGCCGTTGGCGTTTTCCTTGTCTGGACCGTAGCACCTAATGCTGGGTTCATACGAGACTCTGGTCGGGCCTTCTTTCTGGCCGGTATCGGGGTCTACCGGCTCATAGCGGTTCTGCTTAAGGATCAGCCATTCAAAAGCGATGAACAGGCCTTGCTCCGGCATCTTCAGGTCGTGTTGGCTTACATCCAGCTTCACCGTTTTGATGCCTTTCTGCGCCACCCCCATCAGGGGCACCGACACCATTTCTTCTCCCGGCGCCCCGTTTTCCCCCACGTGCAGCAGATGCAGCTTGAAGGTAGCGTTCTTGATGTTGCTTAGGGCTACCAGCGAGACCTCGTCCAGGAAAGGCGTGGCGGCATACCCAGGTTTATACGGAATGTACTGAGCCACAATCCAGGGCGTGCCGTTGCTCCCGAAGGAATATGCGGTGTGCTCGTCCAGTTTGTTCACGATGAACTTGTGGCGCTTGGTGCTTTTTTTCACCGTCACTTCCTTCAACGCGATGGCCGAGGGGGTAAGTGCCACCCGCAGGCTGCCCGCCGGAATGGGAACCCGCGTTCTCTCGTAGCCCAAGCAGGAAATCACCAGCGTTTTGCCTTGCAGCCCCACCTGCGACAAACTGAACTCCCCCTTCTCAGACGAAGTAGAACCCACATTCTCATTTTCTACCCAGATGTTGGCAAACGCTACCGGCTTGCCGGTACTTTTATCCACAATGATTCCTTTCACCTGACTAAACCCAGCCACCGAAGCGCACAGAAGAAAGAACAACTGGAGGAAAACGTGTTTCATACGGCGTGCGGGTCTGAGAGAAATCCGCTTTGGGGCCGATTTTCTAAAAACGGCCCCAAAACAGAAATTTGAAGAGAGGAATCACTGCTTTCAACGCTGATGTCACGGTGGTTATTGGTGACACCCTCAATTTTAAATGCTTACGCAATCTTATACACATCAGCGATGACAGTTTCGGCTTCGGACTTGCGGTCGTCTTTGGGGCTGTCAAAAACCACCACCAGGTGATCCTCGTCATAAATGCCCAAGCCTTCCGCTTTGTCCAGCCCTGAGGTGGGGCCGCTGCCGTGGGGCACATCAAAAAGGTGGTCCAGTTCTTTGCGATGCACCACTTGCTCTCCTTCCAGGGTTGCATTCATGGCGTTGGGCCACCGGTACACGGCAATGGTGCCGTCCAGATCCATGGTGGGGCCCGCCAGAATGTACAGGTCATTGTCTTTGGCGCGCAGCTCCCGCACGCCTTTGCCTACCATGTGCAGGTAGTGCTTTTTGTAGAGCGAGCCGTCTGGATTGGGTTTCAATTGCAGGGTTCCTTTTTCATCGCCCTCCTCTAGTTGCAACTCCACCACCATAGACCAGCCCCGCAGTACTGGACCGCGCAGCCCCACAAAGATGCGGTCTTCGTGCACGGCCAGGCCTTCTATGTCAAACCCGTTGTCTTTGCCCGGAATCTTCAGGAAATCCACCAGGTGCGGATCTTTCTGGAAGGCTTCCATTAGTTGGTTTTCTTTCCCGGCACCTACCAATTGGGCCGCCCGCAGGGTTTTGGAAGGATCCTGCGGATCTGAGCATTTCTTGCAGAGCGTGTACTCGCCGGTCTCGGCATCCTGCACCAGCGGAATGCGGGCCAGCAGGTACCGGTTGGGGTCTGAAGTGACTTTGGCCAGCCGCTTGATCTGCTTTTCTATTGGGTCTTCTTTGCGTGGTTTCTTGCGCTTGAGGCTGTGCGAGCCCACCAGCCACAGATAGCCGCCGCCTTCGCCCAGACCTTCAATGTCAATCTCAGAACTGCTGCCATCGGGCAGGTCCAGGAACTGGGTCAGGTCAAAGTGCTTGTGCTCCCCGAAGGAGTGCTCTCCGGTTTTCTTCAGGCGCTCCAGCGTGGTCTGTTCATCGCAGCTCATCCAGAGGTAATCGCCGGTCCGCAAGACGGTGGAAAGTCCGTCCCGCACGTGTTTGCCGGTGGCGGTGATGCTATGGGTAGAGTCAAAGGTCAGTTGAAGGGAAAATGCAGGGTCTTTCATGGTTTCTGTTTGGGCTTGGGAAAGGGCAGCTTAAGAAAACGTTTTACGGGTGTTTTTCAGAAACTGCGGCTAAAACAGAACGCGACAACCCCGGCTGGAGTTGTCGCGTTCTGTTTCTCTTGCTCACTTAAGAGGCTTTCTTTTCCTCATCCGCCGGCGAGGCGGCCTCTACTACTTTCACTTTGTCCTCGGCCTTAAGGCCGTCTACCACCTGGATGTTGATGCCGTCAGACAGGCCGGTTTTCACCAGTTTCTTCCTGAACTGCTGCGGGCCGGTTTCCACTTCCACAAACACGCTGTCTTTGCCTTTCTTCCCGAACTGCAGTAAGCCTTCCTTGATGGCCAGCACGTTCTCTTTCTGGTCCAGCACAATGTCAGCGTTGGCAGAGTAGCCGGCTCGCAGGAAATCACCGGGCTGCAGCAGCACCTGGGCTTTCACCTGAAACTTCACGGCGCCTTCCTCCAGCACGCCCTTGGGCGCGATGTACTCCAGCTTGGCTTTGAACACCTTGTCCTCAATGGCCCCGATGGTGAGGTTTAAGTCCATGCCTTCGCGCAGCTTGCCTACCTCAGACTCGTCAATCTTGCCCTCAAAGATGAGGCTCTTCATGTCGGCGACGGCCGCAATGGTGGTGCCCTCGTTGAAGTTATTGCGCTCAATCACCGAAGCGCCCACTTTCACCGGCACGTCCAGCACCATGCCCTCCACGGTGGAATAGATCACGTTGGAGCCGCCGGTGCGGCGCGAGGTGCCTGATTTCACCAGCTGGCGATTGTTCTCGGCGGAGGTCAGTTCTTCTTTGCGCAGGTTGTAGTCCATCACAAATTTGTTGTACTCCTGCTCCGCGATGACCTTCTGCTCATACAGCAGCTTCTGGCGGTTCAGCTCCCGCTTGGCCTGTTCAAAGGCGATGCGGGCCGTCTGCACGCTGGTCTCGGCGTTGTTCACGCTCACCAGGTTGGGCACAATCCGGATTCTGGCAATCATCTGCCCGGCGCGCACCGTCTGGCCGGCCTCCACGTACAACTGCTCCACAATGCCACTCACCTGCGGCTTGATCTGGATTTCCTTGCGTGGCACAATGGAGCCCGTAGCCACGGTTTTCTTCACGATGCTGGTATAAAACGGCTTCTCGGTCTTGTACACCACCGGGTCCGCGTTCGACTTCTTGTAGAAGTAATACCCAATCCAGACGCTCCCGGCTACAAACAAGAGGATGCAGACACTTAAGATGACCTTTTTCATTGTTTCAATGTGCTAATGTGTTCATGTGCTGATGTGCTATTTCAATGTGCTAATCTGGGAATGTGCTGATGTGCTATTTCAGTTCTCCACCGTTGCTATCGGCAAAGCCGAGGCCACTGCGGTGTTTTGGTGCTGTTTTCTGTAAACCAGGCTCAAAACAGGAATGTGATTTACTACTGCTCTACCTCTTACTTCCCGTCTCACTGGCGCGAGTCTCCAGACTCGTGCCTCGGGATGAAGGGAGTCTCCAGACTCCTTCGCTGCCTGCAGCGAAACCGGTACTGCTATTACTCTATATGATGTAGTTTCACTTCTGTGACCAGCCAAGCCAAAGTGCTAATTTCTGATCTGCTCATGTATTCCGGCGAGTCTAGAGACTCGCAGCATTCGGTGGCACGAGTCTGGAGACTCGCGCCAGTTGGGCCAGTTGGTAACCAGTCGGCCTTACGTTACCACAATAGCACATCAGCACATTGAAAAATCAGCACATTAAAAATTACTCATCCTTCAGGGCTTCCACAGGGTTAACGCGGGCGGCTTTGGTGGCCGGGATCAGCCCCGCGAGGGCACCCATCACCACCAGCAGCACAATGGCCATGAGCGCGACAGTGGGATCTACCTCGGGGCTGGCGAAGAAACCGGCGTCTATCTCGAAGCGAACCATCAGGTAGTCAATGAGCGCCACCAGCCCGGTGCCGGCAATGAGCCCCGTCAGCCCTGCGATGCTGGTGATCACCACTGATTCCTGCAGAATCAGGCTGATGACAGACCACGGCGTGGCTCCCAGCGCCTTCCGGATGCCGATTTCCTTCGTGCGTTCCTTCACCACGATGAGCATGATATTGCCCACCCCGATGATGCCCGCTATGATGGTCCCGATGCTCACGATCCAGCTGAACCCTGAGATGCCCGCGAACAGTCCCTGCACATCCTTGAACTCCTTCTCCACGTTGGCCGAGCCGAAGGCTTTCAGGTCCGTAGGCGCTACCTGGTGGCGCTGGGCCAGCAGGGCTTTCACTTTCTCCTCCACCACCTCGGCGGGTACGCCGGGGGCCGGAATGATCTTGAAATGCCCGATGCGGTTGGGCTGGTTAAAGGTCTGCTGCAGCGTGGTGTTGGGAATGTAAATAGTCTGCGACGCGCTGACAATGTCCTCGCCTTTGCCCGCCGGCGTAAACATGCCGACCACCTGAAAATAACTGCCCTTAATGTTGATGTACTTGCCAATGGGGTTTTCACCGGTTTTGAACAGCACTTCCTGCACGCGCGGGCCGATCACCGCCACCTTGCGTTTCTCCTCAATGTCTATGCGGTTCACGAAACGACCCGTGCTGATGGTGAGCGGGTCTACGTACAGCATCTCGGGGTAATCGCCGCTCACGTTGAAGGAGGAGTTTTTGGTGCCGTAACTCACGGTAAAGGTCCCGTCCAGCCCGTTGCTGGGCGACAAGATGCCCACCTCCGGCACTTGCTCCTGAATGGCTCTCACGTCATCGTTGGTAAGGTGTACATACCGGCCCGCCTTCAGGCCCATGTAGGGCACGCTCGTCCGCTGGGTCCACACGAAAACGGCGTTCTTGGCCACGTTGAAGTCATTGGTGATGCCGTGTTCCAGCCCTTTGCCCGCGCCCAGCAAAAGCACCAGCATGAAAATGCCCCAGAACACGCCAAACGCCGTGAGCGCCGTCCGCAGCTTGTGCTTCTTGACGGTCGCGTAAATCTCAGCCCATTTGTCTATATCGATCATAAGTTGGGAGTTCTGAGTCCTGAGTTTTGAGTCCTGGGTCTGGAAATCGTTTTAAGCCTGTTTACCGGAAACTGGCCTTAAAACAGGTTTATTTTCAAAATGGCGCAATGCCAGCTTGAACACTTTCCTTTATATAAGCCATCAGCATTTTGGCACCAATTCTTGATTCTCAATTCTTACTTAATCAGACCGTAGGGCTTCAATGGGTTTGATGCGGGCGGCTTTGAGGGCGGGCACCAGACCGGCCAGGGCGCCGGCCAGCACCAGCAGCACCGTGGCCGAAACCGCCACACCCAGGTTTACCCCCGGATTGGCGAAGAACGGCAGCTCAGCCCCGGATTTCTCCAGCGCGTAGCGCATCAGGTCCAGAAGGGCCACCCCGGCCAACAAACCTAAATAACCCGAGAAAGCAGTAATCACCACCGATTCCTGCAGAATCATGCTCACAATGGACACTGGCGTGGCCCCAAGTGCTTTTCGGACGCCTATCTCGCGGGTACGTTCCTTCACAATGATGAGCATGATGTTGCTCACGCCCACAATGCCCGCGATGAGCGTGCCAATGCCCACCACCCACACAAAAAGGTTGATGCCGTTGAACAGCCCCATGATCTGCTCGTATTCCTTCTCGCCGTTGCTGATGTCCAGCGCCTGGGCATCCTCGGCGGAGAACTTGTGTCGTTGCGCCAGTAGCGCCTTTACCTTGTCTTCAATGACTACCGCTTTCACGCCGGGCTGGGCTACCATGGCTACCAATTGCACCTGGTTGGGCTGGTTGTAGGTGTTCTGCAAGGTAGAGAACGGAATATAGGCCCGTTCCTCCCGGCGACCGCCGTTGTTGCCCCGCACCGTGAAAATGCCCACCACTTTGAAGTGAACGCCCTGGATGTTCACGTACTCCTGCAGCCCGGTTTGGTCTTTGAAGAGCACCTCCCGCACCTTTTCGCCCAGGACAATGACCTTGCGCTTTTCCCGGATGTCGTTTTCGTTGAGGAGGCGGCCCGCTTTCAGGCGTTCGCCGTTCACCTCCAGAAACTCCGGCGTGGACCCGAACACCTGGTAAGAACCGTTCTCGGTTTTGTAGTTGATGGTGTACTCGCCCCAGAGGCGATTGCGCGGCGAGATAATCTGTACCTGCGGCACCTCGCGGGAGATGGTGGCCAGGTCCTCGTTGGTGAGTTTGATTTCCCGGCCCGGCCCTAAACCGGCGTGCGGGATGGAAGACTTTCCGCCGGAAAAGAAGATGCCGTTCTTGGCCCCATCGCCGAAGCGGTTGAACACGCCGTTCTGCAAACCCTGCCCAAAGCCCAGCAACATGACCAGCATGAAGATGCCCCAGAACACGCCAAAGGCGGTCAGGAAAGTGCGGAGCTTGTTTTTCCGGATGGTGCCCAGAATCTCCTGCCATTTGTCTACATCAAACATGCGCTGCGGGGTTAAGCTTGGGTATAGGCAACCGGCGTCAGGAAATCTTCAGAAGTCTGGCCCAGGCCATCGTCCAGGATGAGGCCGTCTTTGAGGCGGATCACCCGCTGGGTCTGCTCCGCGATGTCGTTCTCGTGGGTCACAATTACCACCGTCATGCCCTGTTGGTGCACTTCCTTGAAAATCTCCATCACCTCATGCGTGGTGGTGGTATCCAGGGCTCCGGTGGGTTCATCGGCTAGAATCAATTTGGGTTGACTGATGAGCGCCCGCGCAATGGCCACGCGCTGCCGCTGCCCCCCAGACATCTCGTTGGGCGAGTGCTCGGCCCAGTCTTTGAGGCCCACGCGGTCCAGATACTCCAGGGCCAGTTTGTTGCGCTCCTTGCGGCCCACTTTCTGGTAATAGAGCGGCAGGGCCACGTTTTCCATGGCATTCTTGAACGACAGCAGGTTGAAGCTCTGAAAAACGAAGCCCAGAAACTTGTTTCTGTAGTAAGCGGCCTTGGCCTGCGAGAGGTTTTTGATGGGTGTGCCCGCCAGCGTGTAGCTGCCCGTGTCAAAGTCGTCCAGTATGCCCAAAATATTGAGCAGGGTGGATTTGCCCGAGCCCGAGGAACCCATGATGGACACCAGTTCTCCTTCCCGGATGTGCAGGTCGATGCCCTTCAACACATGGAGCCGGTTCTGCGCCATGGCATAGTATTTATGGATGTTCTGGAGCTGTATCATGGTCAAACGCTGGTGAAATGCTCAAAACAAAAGACTTCCTTCCCGCAAAGCGGTACGCTTCTATAGATGCAGCTTTCTGGGCGGGGGTTGCCTGCGCGCCAGCAAGATGCTCTGCTTTAGTGCAGTTTTGCTGAAATCGGCCTAAAAACGCGTGCTTTCGCCTGCAACTACCTCATCTGTAGCATTTCCCGTCTAATTATTACACCTTTAACAAGACAAATAACAAGGAGCCCTCCCCTATGCAGCGCGGGAGATATGTTTTGGGGCCGATTTCCGGAAAATGGCTCCAAAACATAGTTGCAACCCTAGGCCGAAGGTCATTCTTCCTCCTGTGTTCCTGAAAGCACCCTCCTTCTTGTCAGCTTGGAAAGATCTTGCGGGTTAGCTAGACTAGCCTTGTTGTAAGCGCCACTACCGTTCGCTCACAAGATCCATTCAGGATGACAAAGAAAAATAAACAAGGAATTGTAGATACAAGGCATGCCTTGCAGATGTGCAGCCACATCGGACACAATTACAAATTTCCCCAACAAAAAAGCCGCTCCTGGTTTGGAGCGGCTTTTAGGATTTGAGGCTTAAAACGGCTTACTGCGCTAAGGTGATTTTGCGTTCAACCGTATTGAATGGGCCCGGAATCACCTGGCCTTTGTTGTCAATCAGTTCCAGTTTGAAGGTGTTCTCGCCCATGGGCAAACCTTCCACCAGGTACGGCAACCACTGGTCCAGGATGAACTCGTTCCCGTTGATGGTGGCGCGCACCTTGTTTCCGTCCTGGGCAAGTTTGGTGTTCACCAGGTAGAAATCCAGCATGACTTTCTTGGTGTCAGCGCCTTTGTACTCGCCTTTGGGGCGGCTGTAGAAGAGGTGCTGACCGTTCTCATCGAACTTGGCGGCGCTGGAGGCGGCGTTGCCCACGTTGATCACGCGCAGGTCATAGGCATCGTCATGCTTGATGCTCTCGTGGTACGAACGCGACAGGAACGACAGCACCACGTGCTGGCCCGGCTTAATCGCTTTCTTGAAGGTAGGTTTGTAATGCGCGGTGTAAGGCTCATTGTCCACGATGTTGTGGATGTGCTGGCCTTCTTTGGAGTTGGCGTGCTCGTGGGTGCCCGCATCAGTGGTTTGCTGGCTCAGCTGGAAGTTCTTCACCTCGTAGTTAAACTGCACCGAGTCGCCGGTTACTTTGCCGTTTTTCTCCGGCTGTTTCAGGTCCAGGTCCGCATCCGGGAAATCGACTGAGTTGCTGTAGGAGTACACTTTCAGGCCACCTTTCTCCATGGGCGTACCCATGGCGCCCTGGTGCTGCACGCCGGCCGTGTCAACGGCCATTCCATCGTGATCAGACATGGCGGTACTATTTGTCCCTGTAGTGGTTTCGGAGCGTTTTCCGTCACAGGCAGCGGCTAGTAGCATGGCTGCTATCGCTACAAAAGATACGTGTTTCTTTTTCATAGTATAGGTTTTCGTATAAGTACGTAGAAGGTTTCAAAGATAGAAATTTCGTAACTTGCGCCTCCTATTAAAAGAGTTTTAAATCACACGTCAAGACAGGTATATGAGCGATACATTATTGGAAGAAATCCCTTCTCTGGACTTAGCCGATTTCACCTCCGGCGACCCGGCCCGCAAAGCCGCCTTTGTGCAGGCCATGGGCGATGCGCACCAGAACATCGGCTTTGCCGCGTTGAAAAGCCACGGCCTGAGCGATGAGTTGACGGATCGTTTATACGCCGCCATCAAGAAGTTCTTCGCCCTGCCCGATGACGTGAAACAGAAATACGAGATTGCGGGCCTGGCCGGACAGCGCGGGTACGTGGGCAAAGGAAAAGAGCACGCCAAGGGCCGCAACACCGGTGACCTGAAGGAGTTCTACCACGTGGGCCAGGAAGTAACCGACAACGACCCCATCAAAGACGAATACCCAGACAACGTGTGGCCCGCCGAGGTGACCGAGTTTCAGGAAGTGGCGCTGGAAGCCTATAGCCGCCTGGAAGCCGCCGGCAAGCAGGTTCTGCGCGCCTTGGCGCTGTACCTGGGCTTGTCTGAGGATTACTTCGATGCCAAAGTGCACAACGGCAACAGCATTTTGCGCGCCATCCACTACTTCCCCATCGAAAACCCGGATGCCGTTCCCGCCGATGCCGTTCGCGCCGCCGAGCACGGTGACATCAACCTGATTACCCTCTTGATGGGCGCCTCCGCCGATGGCCTGCAGGTACTTCGCCGCGACGGAAAATGGATTCCGATCACGGCTCTACCCGAGCAGATCATTGTGAACGTGGGCGATATGCTGTCGCGCCACACCAACAACAAGCTGAAGTCTACCATCCACCGTGTGGTGAACCCGCCCCGCGAGCTGATGCACACTTCCCGCTTCTCTATTCCGTTCTTCATGCACCCACGCTCTGAGATGGACCTGACCTGCCTGGAGGGCTGCATTGACGCCCAGAACCCGAAACAATTCCCAGACATCACCGCCGGCGAGTTCCTGAACGAGCGTCTGGTAGAACTGGGATTAAAAAAATAACTCATTTTCAGCAACTTAGAAAGGGGCCTTTAGAGGCTCCTTTCGTTTTTATGCCTATTTTTAGAAAACCGGCCTAAAACGCATCTCAACCCTTTGTCCTATTGCGCCCTCGTAACAATCTTTTCCTGAAGGATGTGGCTGCGCTCTCGCTCACGGCGTTTGGCGGGCCTCAGGCGCATATTGCCATGATGCTGCGCCTGCTGGTGGAGAAACGCCAGTACATTTCTGAGAAGGAACTGCTGGAGCTGAATGCCCTCTGCCAGATACTGCCTGGGCCCTCTTCCACCCAGACCATTACCGCCATCGGGTTTAAAGTAGGTGGCCCCAACCTGGCATATCTCACACTCCTCGTCTGGATTGCCCCGGCAGCCCTCATCATGATTGCCGCGGCCCTCATCATTTCCTTCCTGCAGGGCCAGGGCGCGCCGTTGGGGTTCACCCGGTTCATCCAACCCATGGCGGTGGGCTTTGTGGCATTTTCCGCCTGGCGGATTAGTTCTAAAGTAGTCTATACCAAAGGCGGCATCGTGATCATGGTCTTCTCCGCTATTCTGGCTTTCTTTTTCCGGTCGCCGTGGGTGTTTCCGTTGCTGCTGCTGATAGGTGGAAGTCTGACCGCGCTTCGGTTCCAAAGTCAGCCCGTGCTGGAGAAGAAACCCATGAAGATGGAGTGGGCCAATTTCCTGCTGTTCCTAGGCGTGCTCATCGCGGCGGCCTTGCTGGGGCGGTTCACCCAACTGCGGGCGGTACTGCTGTTTGAGAACTTCTACCGGAACGGCAGCCTCATCTTCGGGGGAGGTCAGGTCCTGATTCCGGTGATGTACACCGAGTTTGTGGAGTTCAAAGGGTATCTCAACTCCAAGGAGTTTCTGTCTGGCTTTGCCTTGGTGCAGGCGCTGCCGGGTCCGGTGTTCTCTTTCTGCTCCTACATTGGCACCTTGTCTATGCGGCCGTATGGCTGGGGAGCGCAGATTCTGGGCGGCGTGGTGACCACCATCGCCATTTTCCTGCCGGGTACGTTTCTCATCTTCTTCGTGATCCGGTTCTGGGAAGAACTCCGGAAATACCGCGTGATTCAGGCTTCTTTGGAGGGCATCAACGCCGTGGGCTGCGGCATGGTATGCGCGGCCGCCATCATGCTCTATCACCCCATCGAGAACACACCCTATAACTTCGGTTTGGTGGTAGCGACGTTTGCCTTACTCCAATGGACCAAAATTCCGGCCCCTGCCTTGATTCTAACCGGGTTAGTCGTTGGATTGATCTTTCCCAACTAAAGCGGTTTTAGGCGTATTTTCTGGAAAACAGACGTAAAACGGGAAGGCCCTGCCAGATGATCTTGGCAGGGCCTTCCCGTTTTATTTCTAAGTGGTTACAAACTGCTCACTACCCTCTGCTCTTTCAAGATGTTCAGCAAATAATCACCGTAGCCGCTTTTGCGTAGAGGCTCAGCTACGCGTTGCATCTGCTCCGCATTGATGAAGCCCATCCGGTAGGCTACTTCTTCAATAGACCCGATCTTCAGTCCCTGGCGCTCTTCAATCACCTGTACAAACGTAGCGGCCTGCATGAGGGACTGGATGGTACCGGTGTCTAGCCAAGCCGTTCCACGGTCCAGAATGCCCACTTTCAGTTTGCCCTGACGCAGGTACTCTTTGTTCACATCGGTGATCTCGTACTCGCCGCGGGGGCTGGGCTCCAGGTTCCTGGCGATGTCTACTACATCATTGTCATAGAAGTAAAGACCCGGCACCGCGTAGCTGGACTTCGGCTGCTTGGGCTTTTCCTCAATGGAAATGGCTTTCATGCTTTCATCAAACTCCACCACGCCGTAACGCTCCGGGTCTTGCACATGGTAAGCATATACTACGCCGCCCTCAGGGTCATTATTGGCCTGCAGGAGTTTGCTCATGCCCGATCCGTAGAAAATGTTGTCTCCCAGAATCAAGGCCGCTTTGTCCTTCCCGATGAAGTCTGCCCCCAGCACAAAAGCCTGGGCCAGTCCGTTGGGCACTTTCTGCACTTGGTAACTGAAGTTACAGCCAATCTGGCTGCCGTCGCCCAACAGACGCTCAAACATGGGCAGGTCGTGCGGGGTGGAAATAATTAGAATGTCTTTGATGCCGGCCAGCATGAGCGTGGACAGCGGGTAATAGATCATGGGTTTGTCATACACCGGCATCAGCTGCTTGCTCACTGCCAGGGTGAGCGGGTGTAACCTTGTTCCTGAGCCTCCGGCTAAGACGATTCCTTTCATGTCCTTATTTCTGGTTGTAGATGAAATCTTGGTTGTCACGGAACCAGGCTAAAGTTTTCTGCAATCCTTCCTGAATTCTGATTTGCGGGTTGTATCCCAAGAGACGCTGCGCCTTGGAAATATCGGCTAAGCTATCCCGGATATCACCGGCCCGCTCCGGCCCGTACTCGGCCTGAACGTCTACGCCAGCTTCTTCTTTCAAAATGTTGAACAGATCGTTCAGAGAAGTCCGGTCACCTACCGCGATGTTGTAGACTTGGTTGATGGCCTCGGGGTTCTCCACCAACGCGGCTCTGATGTTCGCCTCCACGCAATTCTCCACGAAGGTGAAATCGCGGGTCTGCCCGCCGTCGCCGTTCATCCTTGGGCCGCGGTTATTCAGCACCGCGTCAATGAACAACGGAATCACGGCTGCATAAGCGCCATTCGGGTCTTGGCGTGGTCCGAAAATGTTGAAGTACCGTAACCCGATGATCTCCATGCCGTACGTTTTCCCGAACACATCGGCGTACAACTCATTGGCGTATTTGGTCACGGCGTAAGGCGACAGCGGCTTCCCGATCTTGTCTTCTACTTTGGGCAACGACTTGCTGTCACCGTAGGTAGAGGAAGAGGCGGCGTAGACAAAACGCTTCACGTTCTGCTCTTTGGTAGCCATGAGCATGTTCACGAAACCACCTACATTGACCGCGTTGGAGGTCACCGGATCTTTCACGCTTCTGGGCACGGAGCCCAAGGCGGCTTGGTGCAACACCACGTCCATACCCTCGCATGCTTTCATGCAGGTGTCCAGATCCCGGATGTCGCCTTCCAGCACTTCCAGTTTCTCATTGTCTTGGAACGCCTTCAGGTTTTTGTGGAATCCGTTGGAATAATCATCCAGTACCCGCACTTTTTTGGCGTTGTACTTCAAGAGGTACTCCACTAGGTTGGAACCGATGAATCCGGCTCCGCCGGTCACTAAAAAGGAAGTTTGCTCTAAAGAGCCATTATGGAAAGGATGCTCGTACACGGGGAATTTATTACAAATTAGAAATAAGCGATTTAGGGGCATTTCAGGGCTACTTTTGGAAAACTGGCTCGAAAAAGCAGTCTTCCGTTCACCCGGTTAGATACTCTTGACTATGGGCTTCAGCCACGGCCAAAAGAAACCTTCATTTTGCTTTATTGATATTTTAAACAAAGATGCGTTTACAGGCTGCTTTTGGGAAAACAGCCTGTAAACGCATCTTTACTTTGGATTAGCGGGCATATTGCTCGTTGTAATATTCTTGGTAGCTTCCTGAAGTTACATTTTGCAGCCACTCCTCGTTCTGCAGGTACCAGTCTACCGTTTTCTCAAGACCTTCTTCAAAGGTGACGGATGGTTTCCAGCCTAACTCATTCATGATCTTGGAAGAATCAATGGCGTAGCGTAAATCATGGCCCGCTCTGTCAGTCACAAAGGTGATCAACTTACGC
Organism: Rufibacter sediminis; assembly: GCF_014269285.1. Classification (GTDB taxonomy): domain Bacteria; phylum Bacteroidota; class Bacteroidia; order Cytophagales; family Hymenobacteraceae; genus Nibribacter; species Nibribacter sediminis. The sequence goes on along the minus strand of NZ_JACOAF010000020.1, from coordinate 358,039 downwards.
GAGGTGCCTTTCTCACGGCCCAGTTTCTGGTCCATGATGTCGCAGAGCAGGTGAATGAGGTCAATGTTACGCCACTCGTTCACGCCGCCTATGTTGTAGGTATCGCCTTCTTTGCCTTTATGGAACACATCATCAATGGCGCGGGCGTGGTCAATCACGTACAACCAGTCGCGGATGTTTTCGCCTTTACCATATACCGGCACCGGTTTGTTGTTCTTGATGTTGTTCAAGGCCAACGGGATCAGCTTCTCCGGGAAGTGGTTTGGCCCGTAGTTGTTGGAACAGTTAGACACTTTCACCGGCAAGCCATACGTGTGGTAATAGGCCCGCACAAAATGGTCTGAACTGGCTTTAGACGCCGAGTAAGGTGACCTGGGATCATACTTGGTCTCCTCGGTGAACATGCCTTCCTCACCTAGAGAGCCATACACCTCATCAGTAGAAATATGGTAGAACACTTTGCCGGTGAAATCAGCTTTCCAGAGTTCTTTGGCGGCGTGCAGCAGGTTGCAGGTGCCGTTCACGTTGGTGCGCACAAAAGCCATCGGGTCGGTGATGGAACGATCCACGTGCGACTCGGCGGCCAGGTGCATCACGGCATCAAACTGATGCTCCTGGAACAAACCGTTAATGTATTCCTGATCAGTGATGTCGCCTTTGATGAAGGTATAGTTGGGCGCATCCTCGATATCCGCCAGGTTCTGAAGGTTGCCCGCGTACGTCAGCTTGTCCAGGTTGAAGATTTGGTAGTTCGGGTACTTGTTTACAAATAACCGAACTACGTGAGATCCAATGAATCCGGCTCCACCAGTGATTAGAATTTTCATCTTACTTAGAGGTTACTTTCATCAATTGCTGTTGCCAAGCCCAGGAACTGCCTAGACTGTCTTCCAATGACAAAGACGTTTTAAAACCAAGTTCCTGCGTCGCTTTGGTCACATCGGCGTAGATAGCCGGAACGTCACCCGCACGGCGTGGTCCAATCTTGTAGTTGAATTTCTGACCAGTGGCGTTTTCAAAAGCTTTGATCACCTCCAGAACGCTGCTCCCTTGTCCGGTCCCGATGTTGAACACCTCATACGGCACAGCATCCGGTTTCTCTAAGCGTTTGATGGCCGCCAAGTGCGCTTTCGCCAGATCTACGACATGCACATAGTCACGGATATTGCTTCCGTCAGGCGTATCGTAGTCCGTTCCGAACACGGTTAAACTCTCCCGGATGCCAGCGGCAGTTTGGGTGATGAAGGGCACCAGGTTACTGGGAATCCCTAAAGGCAGTTCTCCAATCAGGGCTGACTCATGCGCGCCCACCGGGTTGAAGTAACGCAGGGCAATGGACTTCACCGCATAGCTTCCGCTGTTGGCTACGTCCTGCAAAATCTCCTCGTCAATCTTCTTGGTATTGCCATAAGGCGAATTAGCTTTCTGCGTAGGGGTTTCCTCAGTAACCGGCAGATTCTCCGGAACCCCATACACCGTGCAGGAAGAGGAAAAAACAAGCTGCGATACGTTGCTTGCTTCCATTACCTTCAACAACGTCACCAATCCGGTGACGTTGTTGTGGTAATACTTTAGCGGTTCCTTCACTGACTCACCCACCGCCTTGTAGGCGGCGAAATGGATCACGCCGGCAATATCTCCTTCTTTTGAGAAAACCTCCTGTAACGCGACCGCATCTGTGCAGTCAACCTTGTAGCAGCTTACTTCCTTGCCCAGGATCTGCGCCAGACCCTCCAACACTCGCTCCTCAGAATTGCTGAAATTATCAACGATAATTGGGGTATAACCAGCCTGTGCCAGCTCTACGACTGTGTGGGAGCCGATGTAGCCCGCTCCGCCTGTGACAAGAATTTTACTCATGAGAATAGATTATAAGCTCCAGTAAGGCAATGTATTGATTTTTCCCCGATAAATACCTTTTAAATCAATAACGATAGGATTATCAGCGGAGATACTCTTAAAGTAGCTTTCGTCAAAACCTAAGTAATCTCTATGGTTCACGGCTACGACCACGGCATCATAATCGTTGCTTGGGTTCTCGGTTAGGGCAAATCCGTATTCGTGCTCCAGTTCATCAGAAGAAGCATACGGGTCTACTACGTCTACCTGTACCCCAAAGCTTTTCAGCTCGTTGATCACATCGGCCACCTTGGAGTTCCGGATGTCTTCCACGTTCTCCTTGAAGGTTGCACCCATTACCAATACTTTGGCTTTGGAGATCGCTTTTCCTTCTTTGATCATCATCTTAATGGCTTTGCTGGCCACGTAAGCGCCCATTCCATCGTTGATGGTGCGGCCGCTCAGAATGATTTTAGAGTCGTATCCTAGTGCTTTCGCTTTGTAGGTCAGGTAATACGGGTCAACGCCAATGCAGTGACCGCCTACCAAGCCTGGGAAGAATTTCAGGAAGTTCCACTTGGTGCCGGAAGCCTCCAACACCTCGTAGGTATTAATGTTCATCCGGTCGAAGATGATGGACAGCTCATTCATCAAAGCGATGTTCACGTCGCGCTGGGTGTTCTCAATGATCTTGGCGGCCTCGGCCACTTTGATAGAGGAAGCACGGTGCACGCCCGCCTGAATCACCAGTTCGTATACTTTGGCAATGATGTCCAAAGATTCCTCATCGCAGCCAGACACCACTTTCACGATTTTGGTCAGCGTATGCTCTTTATCACCGGGGTTAATACGCTCCGGAGAGTAGCCTACTTTGAAATCCTTATGGAACGTAAGCCCTGACTCCCGCTCCAAGACCGGAATACAGTCTTCTTCGGTACAGCCTGGGTACACAGTTGACTCATACACCACGTAATCCCCTTCCTTCAGCACCTTACCTACGGTAGTAGAAGCGCCTAGCAGAGGCTTCAGGTCTGGCAGAGCATACGCATCAATTGGTGTAGGCACGGCTACGATAAAGAACCGGGCCTCTCTCAGTACTTCTAAGTCGTTGGTGAAGGTGATATCGCACCCTTCAAACGCAGACGCCTCCAGCTCGCCACTGGGGTCCACGTTGTTCTTCATCAACTCTACCCGTTGGGCGTTGATGTCAAACCCGATAACACTGATTTGTTTGGCGAACTCCAGGGCAATGGGAAGTCCTACATATCCTAATCCGATAACAGCCAATTTGGCTTCTTTGTTGAGGAGTTGCTGGTACACAGTTAATCTATTTTTGAATGGATGATTTGGTTACTACGTTATTTTCTACTTTGTATTTTTCGCCTGTTTCCGGGCAAATGGCTTCGTTCTGATCATCGAAGGCCAGCTTGTGCCCGGCTTCACTCACCCAGCCGTGTTGCTGAGAAGGATTCCCGTAGACAAGGGCGTAAGGGGCCACATCTTTGGTCACCACCGCACCGGCTCCAATAAGGGCATACGCGCCAATGGTGTGTCCGCACACAATGGTGGCGTTGGCTCCAATGCTGGCTCCTTTCTGCACCAATGTTTTCTGGTACTCTCCCCGCCGGTTAATGGCACTTCTGGGGTTGAGCACGTTGGTAAAGACCATGGAAGGACCTAAGAAGACATCATCTTCACAGACCACCCCGCTGTACACCGACACGTTGTTTTGGATTTTAACATTCTCCCCCAGCACCACCCCCGGCGAAATCACCACGTTCTGGCCGATATTACAGCGTTTCCCTATCACGCAGTCAGCCATGATATGGGAAAAATGCCATATTTTGGTCCCTTCCCCAATAAGACAACCTTCGTCAATGACAGCGGTTTCATGGGCAGTGTACGCGGAAGCAGGTTGGTTCATAGACAATGGAACTTGTTAAAGAGCCGAGCTCTTTACGGATAACCGTTCTATTTGGATACCACTTTTTGCAGGCGCAAAGGTAGGATTTTTTATAATAATTTTAGGTAACGTGGTTGTATTCATGCTGCTTCCTTGTTAAAATCACCGCCAGACAGCCTCTGCCACCCGGTCTTTCCCGCGTAAATCTTTCAGAACCCGGGCCTCTTGGTAACCCATCTGCGCTAGCATGTCTATGGTCTCTTGGGCAAAACGCTCATTAATCTCAAAGAACAGCCTTCCTCCTTTTTTTAGCAGTTGCTGCGCCACCAGGGCAATCCGGCGGTAGAAAAGCAGGGGGTCTTCGTTGGGCACGAACAGGGCCAGGTGCGGCTCAAAGCCCAGCACGTTCTGCCGCATCAGGGCTTTCTCTTCTTCCAGCACGTACGGCGGATTACTGATCACGGCATCCAGGCTCTGGGATTCTATATGGGGGACCTCGCTCAAAATGTCCTGCTGCAGCCACGTCACCTGTTTCCCCAGTCTTTCAGCATTCTGCTTGGCGACAGCCAAGGCCTCGGCAGACACATCCAGTCCCCAAACCTGCGCGGTAGGCAGCTCGGCGGCCAGCGTCACCGGAATGCAGCCGCTGCCGGTACCAATATCCAACAACTTCACCGCTGGCTGATGCTGATAGGTTTTGATGACCCGCTGTACCAGTTCTTCGGTCTCGGGACGCGGAATGAGCACTGCGGGGTTCACCAGAAACTCACGACCGTAGAAAGAGGCTTCGCCTAGCACATACTGCAAAGGTTCCTGCCGCAGGAGACGCTCCAGATACGCCTGCACCTGACGCTGAAGAGCATCAGAGGCTTCTTCGCGGCGGCGCTGGAGCAGCTCAAACCGTCCTATTCCCAGCGCATGTTGCAGCGTCCACTCGGCCATGGCACGGGCTTCCGGCGCTTCATAGAGCGTCTCTAACTGGCGGGCCAGTTCTTCTAAAGTCTCTTCCAGGGATCGCATAACTCAGTTTTGGGCAATTTCTGAAAAAACGCCCGATATTCGGGCAAAGAATTACAAAGGCCCCGTAAATAGACAACATGAGCAGTGACGAGAAATACATGCGACGGGCGCTGGACCTGGCCGCCCTGGGCACCGGCTGGGCCCGTCCTAATCCTGTCGTGGGTTGCGTGGTGGTGCATGAACACACCATTATTGGGGAAGGCTGGCACCAGCAATACGGCGGTCCGCACGCCGAGGTGAATGCACTAAACAGCGTGAAAGACAAAAGTCTGCTGCCTCACAGCCGGGTGTACGTCACGCTGGAACCCTGCTCCCACTACGGCAAGACTCCGCCCTGCGCCGATTTTCTGATTCAGCACGGCGTTCGCGATGTGGTCATCTGCAACACAGACCCTAACCCTCTGGTAGCGGGCCGAGGCATCCGGAAGCTGGTAGACGCCGGTTGCAAAGTTCATATTGGAGTACTGGAGGCCGAAGGACTGGAGTTGAACCGCCGCTTTTTCACCTTCCAGACGCAGAAGCGCCCGTATCTGGTGCTGAAATGGGCAGAATCAGCCGATGGTTTTATTGCCTTGCCCAACTGCCAGCCTTGCCAGATCTCCGGTCCGCTAGCCAAACAGCTCGTGCATAAGTGGCGCACCCAGGAACAGGCCATTCTGGTGGGCACGCGCACTGCCCTGCATGACAACCCGCAGCTGAACGTACGGCACTGGCCCGGCCTCGCCCCGCTGAGAATCGCCATCGATAAACAACTGAGCATTCCCGCCACCCATCATCTGCTGGACGACTCCACTCCCACGCTACTGTACACCTTACAGGAAAAAGCCGCCACGGCCCAGACGGAATTTGTCACCCTTTCGCCGGATGCTCATTTTCTAAACCAACTGCTGGCCGACCTGTATAAACGCAACGTGCAGTCTGTGCTGGTGGAAGGCGGAACGGTGCTGCTGGAAGCTCTGCTGGAAGCCAATCTGTGGGACGAGATCCGGGTATTGAAAAGCCCGGTTACCTTAACGCAGGGCGTCAAAGCACCACAGCTCCCAGCAATGCCTTTTGCCGCCAGAACGAACATCGGTGAAGATGAGATTACGTTCTACCGGAACACCTCCCCACTTCTCTAAAAAAGCAGACTTGTTTTGGGGCCTTTTTGGCAAAAGGAGCCCTAAAACAGAAACCGACTCTGATTCTTACTTTTAATTCGATGAGAACTAATCTTCCGCTTTCATCCTGACAAAGTTTGGGCGAGGGAAACTACTTTTCAGGCTTCCTACGCAAAGTTTACTGTTAGGGCGGAAGTACAGCGGCCTGATTTGGGTAAAACTGGCCCAAAACAGTAATTATAGCCTTCTCAAGCTTGGTATACCGCAGGACAGTTGCTCCAGGAAACTCCCGACGCTACCTTTGCCGTTGAAGAAACTGATGGGCTTGACAGAGCATCAGTACAGTTACGAATTAGCACCTTACCTACATGGCCGAAGACTTATTTATTGACAGCAGCCTCTCCAAAGAAGAGAAATATAAAGCCCTGCTTCCGCAGATTGAAGCCCTGGTGGGCCCGGAAACCGATCTGATCGCCAATCTTTCCAACGTGATGGCGGCCCTGAAGCAGAGTTTCGGCTTCTTCTGGGTGGGCGCTTACCTCACCAAAGAAAACCAGCTGGTGCTGGGACCGTTCCAGGGCCCCGTGGCCTGCACGCGTATTCCGTTTCACAAAGGCGTGTGCGGCGCGTGCTACACCCGCCGCGAGACCATCATCGTGCCCGACGTGGAGGCCTTCCCCGGGCACATTGCCTGCAGCAGCGCCTCCAAGTCTGAGATTGTGGTGCCCGTGATCAAAGACGGCGAGGTGAAGATGGTGCTGGACGTGGACAGCGACGAGCTCAATGACTTCGATGAAGTGGACCAGAAGTACCTGGAGCAGATCATGAAACTGGCCCAGAACTGGTTCTAGTTTGGTAGCACGCAGCACGACTTTCTTGATGGCCGTTTCAGGGCTGATTTCTGAAAAACAGCCTCAAAACGAAGAAGCCTCCTCCTTAGCGGAAGAGGCTTCTTCGTTTCATATCAACGTTTCTTGATTGTTGCGCTTTAGCATCTATGGCGCGGAAGTTACTTCCGTGCCATTCTAGCAATACTGCTCCCAAGTCACGGAAGTAACTTCCGCGCCATAACCAGGTGAAAAATACCCCCAAAACGAAGCAGCCTCCTCTGGACAAGAGGAGGCTGCTTCGTTTTATAAACAATCTGAAAATCAGGCGAAAATCTTGCTACGTGATACGTGCTACCTGATACCAATTACTAGCTAAAGAAAGACCCGGAGCTGCTGGTTTTCAACTGAGCGATGACGGTCTGGCCGCCTTTGGTTTTCTGGCCCAATTCTACCTTCACCTCGGTGTCAACCGGCACGAAGATGTCTACACGCGAGCCGAACTTGATGAAACCGAACTCCTCGCCTTGGTTTACTTCATCGCCTTCGGTCACGTACCACACAATGCGGCGCGCCATGGCCCCGGCAATCTGGCGGAACAGCACCTCAGGGCCAGCCAATGACTCTACCACTACGGTGGTGCGCTCATTCTTGGTACTGGATTTAGGGTGCCAGGCCACAAAGTAGTTTCCGGGGTGATATTTGAAATACTTCACAATGCCAGACACCGGGTTGCGGGTGATGTGCACGTTGATGGGCGACATGAAAATGGAAATCTGCTTGCGCACATCGTTGAAGTACTCGGGTTCCTCCACGTTCTCAATCACCACCACTTTACCATCGGCGGGCGCCACCACCAGGTCTTCGTGGAGAAGCAGGTTGCGATACGGGCTGCGGAAAAACTGCAGGATAAGTAGGAAAACGATAAACGAAACGCCAGAGAAGATCCTGTTAAATGTTACGTGCTCGCTGTTGAAGTAGTAAAGCAAGAGGTTCACTACCAGCAATCCTAACAGGGTAAAAAACAGAATCTTTCGTCCTTCTTTATGAATTTTCATCAGATACGCGTTGGGCTCAACAACAAAAATATAAAAAAAACCGCCTCCTGTCTAGAAAAAAGACAGGAGGCGGCAAGAATAGATGATTTTCAGATCAGGCGAAGGGAATTTCCCTTAGAACCCGCCCCGGAATTTATAGGTCTGTGCCACCTTGTCTATGGCCACAATGTACGCGGCAATCCGCATGGGCACGTTGTATTTCTGCGAGGTGGCATACACCTTGTTGAAGGCCTCGGTCATGATCCGGTCAGAGCGCTCGGTCACCATGTCCAGGCTCCATTTGTAGCCCAGGCGGTTCTGCACCCACTCAAAGTAAGACACGGTTACCCCGCCGGAGTTGGCCAGAATATCGGGCACTACCATAATGCCTTTCTCGTTGATAATCTTATCGGCGTTGGCCGAGGTTGGGCCGTTGGCTCCTTCCACAATCAGCTTGGCCTGAATCTGGTCAGCGTTACGGGCGGTAATCACGTCTTCTACGGCAGCTGGCACCAACAGATCTACGGCGGAAGTCAACAGTTCATCGTTGCTGATGGGCTCTGCGCCGGCATAGCCTTCCAGACGGCCGTTGTGCGCGTTTTTATAGGCGATGGCTTCCTCAATGTTGATGCCGTTTTCGTTCCAGTAAGCGCCGCTCACGTCACTTACGCCCAGAATCTTCACGCCCCGCTCGGCCAGCAATTTCGCGGCCCAGGAACCTACGTTCCCGAAACCCTGCACCGCTGCGGTAGACTGCGTGGGGTCCATGCCCAACACTTCCATCGCCGCCATCGCCGATACCATCACACCACGGCCCGTCGCCTCCACGCGGCCCAGGGAACCGCCCAACACCAATGGTTTACCGGTCACCACGGAGTTCACCGTCATGCCTTTGGTTTTGGAATATTCATCCATAAGCCAGGCCATCTCGCGCGGGCCAGTACCCATGTCCGGGGCCGGAATGTCCTGATCCGGACCGAAGGTATCAATCAACGCCACGGTATAGGCGCGGGTTAAACGCTCAATCTCGCCAGCAGACATGGTGGTTGGGTCACACACAATGCCGCCTTTGGCTCCGCCGTACGGAATGTCCACTACGGCACATTTCCAGGTCATCCAGGCGGCCAGGGCTTTCACCTCGTCCAGAAAAACCCCTTTGTCATACCGGATACCGCCTTTAGACGGACCCAAAATATTGGAATGCACGACCCTGAACCCTTCAAACACCTTCACGCTGCCATCGTCCATGGTAACGGGCAAGTTCACAATTACCTGACGGGTAGGTGATTTCAGGACTTCATACGTTTCATCATCCAAGCCCAGAACCTCCGCCGCAATGTTGAAACGGGACATCATAGACTCAAAGGGATTCTCCTTGTCCTTGATAGGTGCAGGCTCCTTATAAGCCATCTTGCTATTGTATGCTGCCATAATTATTAATATTGTAATTCAGGAGAATTATTCCGGCGCAAAATTATCAAATTTACAACAGGATACTAAAGTTGGCCCATTTATAAATAAGGAAATTTTAGCGCACCAACTCCAGGAAAGCTACCAGGAAAGGCACTACCAAAATCAAGCTGTCAAAACGGTCCAAGATGCCGCCGTGGCCGGGAATCAAGGTGCCGGAATCTTTCACGTCCAGACTTCTTTTCAACATGGATTCCACCAAATCGCCCAGAACCCCAAACACAGACACCAGTACGGCCACGCCCAGCCAATGTTCCAGCGCCAGATCCTGGAAGTACAGCGACAGGATCCAAGCCACTAGCAATGACAAAAGCACGCCTCCTACCCAACCCTCCCAGGTTTTGCCGGGCGAAATACGCGGAAATAATTTATTTTTCCCAAAGGATTTGCCGGCCGCGTACGCCCCCGTGTCTGACGACCAGATCAGGAACATCACCCCTAGAATAATCTGCCAGCTGTATCTGTCTGGCAGGAAAGCCAGTACGTGCAGCAAGGTAAACGGCGCGGCGATGTAGAAAACGCCCACCAGCGTAAGGGCCACATTGGTGAACGGCTGCTCTTTTTTGCGGTACAGCTCGGCCACCAACGCCAGCAGCATGACCGGCGGCAGCACGAAAAGCCAGTCACTGGTCACATCGCCGCGCTCTACGGCAAACCCCAGGACATACAAGCCCACGCCCAGCACCGCGCCAATCAGCCGGTTGGGCTGGAACCCTCTGGCCGAGAGCAGCCGGTAAAACTCCAACAGCCCCAGCAGGGTAAGCGCCAGAAATAGCACAAAGAAGGTCCATTGGCTCAGGTAAATGGCTCCTATGAACACAGCTCCGCCCAGCACTCCCGCCAGCAGGCGCTGCTGTAGGTTACTCATTTGTTTTTTCTCTTTTTCCATGGACAAGGATTGATATGACACCGGTAGGCCCAATTAGCGGATCTACGGCTGTTTTATAGCTGATTTCTGAAAAGAAGGTTAGAAACGGGGATTTTCTTCTGCGGGAAAAGGCAGCCGACGGGAGACTGTGTACAGGCTATACAGGATGCCGGCGCTCAGCACCAGCGAAACCAGTGACAAGGTCAAAGACTCTGGCTCCGTGGACTCCACGTTGACTGTGACGGCATTGCGCTGCGCCAGAAACATCATCAGCACCATGAACCCGTTGTTGATGAAATGCCCCACAATAGGCACCCAGATGTTGCCAGACCACCAGTACAGGTACCCAAACAGCACCCCCAGCATGATGCGCGGCACCACGCCGTAGAACTGCATGTGAATGGCCCCGAAGATGATGGCCGCCACCCAGATAGCCACGTGCGGATTCTTCCACCAGCGCTGCAACTCCTGCTGCACAATGCCCCTGAACGCCAATTCCTCGCCAATGGCCGGCAATACGGCAAACACCACCATGCCCAGCACCAACTGCGGAATCGTGTTTATCTTGGTCAGTTCTAGGGTCAATTCCCGCAGGAGGTCTTCCTTTTCGCGGGCCCATCGCTCAAAAGCCTCTAAAAACGCCGGGAAATCTACGTTGGCGTTCCAGTGAACCAGCCAGGAGGCGGCGGGCAGAATCACCAGAAACAGCACCGCACTGCCCAGCAGCAGCGACATGGGCACGGTAAGGCGGCGCGAAAGAAACTGGGCGGGCCGCTGCGTAACCACCCGCAGGAAAGCCAGCGAGGCAATCGTGAACCCCACCAGGTGCACCACGCCCTGGAACAGAACCAGCGCACTGCGGCTGTCTGGGTAATCTGCCGGCCGCGCCAGCATGCCCGAGATTGCCGTTGGCCCATAGCCCCAGATCAATTTTATCAACAACATGGCCAGGAAAGATCCCACGGCTTGGCCTGCCACCACAAACACGATAAACAGCAAAAGCGACTTTAACGGATGCAGCGTAGGCGAGATGAAACCTTTCATATAGGCGATGTGGTTTTAATGAGGTAAATTTACGCGAAATATTTAAACTCAATCACGTGGTAAAAATCGGTCAGATAGAGCTCCCGGACTTCCCGCTGCTGTTGGCACCCATGGAAGACGTCAGCGATCCGCCCTTCAGGGCCGTTTGCAAAGCCAATGGCGCCGACTTAATGTATACGGAGTTCATCTCCTCGGAAGGCCTCATCCGCGATGCCGCCAAGAGCCGCCAGAAACTGGACATCTTTGACTACGAGCAACCCATCGGGATCCAGATCTTCGGTTCTGACATTGACTCCATGCGGGAGTCGGCGGTGATCTCGGCGCAGGTGGGCCCAGACTTAATTGACATCAACTACGGCTGTCCGGTGAAGAACGTGGCCTGCAAAGGCGCGGGCGCGGCTTTACTGCGCGATATCCCCAAGATGGTGGCCATGACCTCAGCCATTGTGCAGGCGGTGGAGCCCTTCGGCTTGCCGGTGACGGTGAAAACCCGCCTGGGCTGGGACGATTCCACCAAAAACGTGGAGGAAGTGGCCGAGCGGTTGCAGGACATCGGCATAAAAGCCCTGACCGTGCACGGCCGCACGCGCGTGCAGATGTACAAAGGCGAGGCCGACTGGACCCTCATCCGGAAGATCAAAGAGAACCCGCGCATCCATATTCCCATCTTCGGGAACGGCGACATTGACACGCCCGAGAAAGCCGTGGAGTACAAAAATAAATACGGGGTGGACGGCGTCATGATCGGGCGGGCTTCCATTGGCTATCCGTGGATTTTCCGGGAGGTGAAACACTACATGCAAACAGGCGAGTTGCTGGCCCCACCCACCATTCAGGAGCGCATTGACATGTGCAAGATGCACTTTGACAAAGGCCTGGAGTGGAAAGGCCCGCGTCTGGGCATTTTTGAGATGCGCCGCCACTATGCCAATTACTTCAGGGGTTTGCCCAACGTGAAAAGCTACCGCACGCGTCTGGTGCAGACCGAGGACCCGCAGGAGATCTACGCCATCCTGGACGAGATCGCCAACTCCATGGAGTACGCCGAGGCGTAACGTCTTTTGAAGCTTGTCCATAGAATCCGTTTTGGAACTGATTTTTACAAATTAGCCCCAAAACGGATTTTGTTTTTCCGGGTGCATAGAGTCATTGGCGGAGACACTCGTAGGACCTCTGGACACTACGAGGTCTTTTGACCGGGCGGTGTTACTGCTTCAAACCTCACAGGTTTTGAAAACCTGTGAGGTTTTTTTCTAAGCCAGACCCTAGGCCATCAGCCTTCAAAATCTATCTAACCGTCCTCGCCTCACGGCCTCGTAGCGTCTTCAGACCTACGAGTGTCTCTGCAAGCTCCGTTTCAAGCCTGTTTTGCTAAAAACAGGCTCAAAGCTCCTGGACATCCGTTATCTTTGTTCGTTCATTTTCAGCGCTATCTCTGTGTCTACCCCAACCACGTCTCCGGCTCTTCCAAACTCCACCACCTCCACCCCGGCCTTGGCCTGGGTGATTCTGATGGGCTTGGCGCTCATCTGGGGCACTTCGTTCATTTTGATCAAAAAAGGCCTGGCGGTTTTTTCCTCCGATGAGCTGGGCGCCATCCGGATTACCATTGCCACGCTGGCGCTGCTGCCCTTCGCCCTGAAAGGATTGAAAGCGCCGAAACCGGGGCAGTGGAAGTTCCTTTTGCTGAGTGGCCTGATTGGCAACCTGATTCCGGCGTTCCTCTTCGCCTTCGCCGAGACGCAGCTGGCGAGTGGCCTGGCCGGCGTGCTGAACTCCCTGACGGCGCTTTTCACCCTGATCATCGGGGCTATTTTCTTTCAGCAGAAGATCACGCTTTTGCGCGTGGTGGGCATCCTGATCGGAATTATCGGAACGGCGGTATTGATTTTTCTGGGGAGCGCCCAGGAGGCTTCGTCCAATTCCTTCTATGGTTTGTACGTGGTGTTGGCCACGGTGCTGTACGGCGGCAGCCTGAACATCATCAAACATTGCCTGGCAGGCATTAAGCCGTTGACCATGGCTAGCCTGGCGCTGCTCACGGTGGGGCCCATTGCCTTTCTATATCTCTGCACCACTTCGGCTCTGGAGAAACTGGCCACGCAGCCGGCGGCCTGGGAGGCTTTGGGCTACATCACGCTGCTGGCGGTATTCAGCACGGCCATTGGCCTGGTGTTCTACAACAAGTTGATTCACATGACCAACACGCTGTTCGCGAGCACGTCTACGTACCTCATGCCGATTGTGGCCTTGATCTGGGGAGTAGCCGATGGAGAATCGATCCATCTGATGCACTACCTGGGGATGGGAATTATTCTGGGAGGCGTGTTGCTGGTGAACCGGGCGAAGTAGAAATGCCCTACCGGTTGGCGCGGCTTTCCAGAAGCCAGGCCACGGCATCCTGTTCAGAGGTGTAGATGCCTAACTTGATGATCTTTCCGTACTTCTCCAGGTACTCCAACCCGACTACATCACGGATATACGCATAATGGCTGGGAGTCACGAGATTGGCGAAGTAGCCTTGGTACCCCAGCTCTTCTTCCACCCGCGGAAAGAACGTCTGCAGAAGCCAGGTCTCGTCTTCCGGGGAAACCTGCCCCCGGCTCCGTAGGTCGAACATCCAGTAGGCGCTCTTCATTTCTTTGGCCAGCTCCAACGCCTGCAGGTAGCCTTGCCGTAACTGGGCAGAGTCTGGCACCCGAAACCACCGCAGGAACAGAATGTCCAGGTCTTTGCGATACGTCAGGTGCAGGTTACCTTCTAAAATCTCTCTCTCAACCACAGGCTCAGCTTATAAATGACAAGCGCACCTCTTCCAGCTCGCTTTGGTATAAGCAAGTTACCACCTATCATAAAAGAAAGAAAACTTTTTTAAACCTTTTTAGCAGAGCCACGTAGCACGCCTGTTTCGCTCGCGGCGAATCTTTTAGGCGATTTTTGGGCGCGAGGCCAACTTGCTGTGCTTGAAGCTGTACCCAAAGTAAATAGCCAAGCCAATCAGCAGCCAGACGGTAAACAGCAGCCAGTTGTTCACGCCCAACTGCGTCATCAGGTACAGGTTGGTCAACAAGCCCAGCACCGGCAACAACGACAGGCTTTTCCGGAACGAAACCCAGGCCAGCAGCACGCAGGAAATCAGGAACACTAGCATGGGGATCTGGTGACGGAACTCCTCGTAACCTCCGTTACCGGCTACGGCGCTCCAGAACTCATCAATGGCTACCCGGTTGTAGAGCAACACCAATATGCCGGCCACCGCCAGAATCAGCGGCACCAGGAACTTGCCGTTCAGGTAAGGCACCTTGAATCTGGCCTCCGATTTGCCCAACGGATCGATCATTAAGATCCCGCCGCACACCAAAGCAAAGGCGAAAAGCGTCCCGATACTGGTCAGGTCAATCACTAAATCCATGTTCAGGAGCAGGGCAGGTACGCCCACAAAGAAACCTGTTACCAGCGTAGAGAAAGACGGCGTTCTGAATCGCGGATGCACTTTAGAGAAAACTGGAGGCAATAAACCGTCGCGGGACATGGTCATCCAGATGCGGGGCTGCCCGATCTGGAACACCAGCAGCACCGAGGCCATCGCAAAAATGGCGCTCACCGCCACTACCCCAGCCAGCCAGTCTACGCCTACTTTCGTGAAAACGTACGCCAAAGGATCGCCTACGGCCAGTTCTTTGTACGACACCATTCCGGTTAAAACCAGAGTGATGATCACGTAGAGCACGGTACAGATAATGAGCGCGTAAATCATGGCCCGGGGCAAATCGCGTTGCGGATTCTTACACTCCTCGGCAGTGGTACTGATGGCATCAAACCCGATGTAGGCGAAGAACACCGCTGACACGCCTTTCAACACGCCGCCAATGCCGTTGGGCGCAAACGGGCTCCAGTTCTCTGGGTTCACGTAGAAAGCGCCTACGGCGATCACCACCAACACCACAATCATCTTCAGCACCACCAGTAAGTTAGAGGCGTTTTTAGACTCTTTTATCCCCACGTACACCAACGCAGTAATCACGGCATTGATCATGAAAGCTGGCAGATCCACCACCAGTTTTCCGCCCAGGAAATCCGGGGCTGACCGCCACGTGTTGTAGGCCTCCAACTGCACCGGATCAGCCGCCGTAAGCGGTTGCCCCGCCTGCAGCAGCGCCATTACCTCGCCATACCCTTTGTGGGCACTCTGGGTTCCCATGGTGAGCCAGGCCGGAATATCCAGCCCCACGCCGCTCATGAGCCCGGTGAAATAATCGCTCCACGAGATGGCCACCACAATGTTACCCACCGTGTATTCCATGATCAGAGCCCAACCGATAATCCAGGCCGCCAGCTCCCCAAACGAGGTGTAGGCATAAGTGTACGCCGAGCCGCTCACCGGAATGGTAGCCGCAAACTGCGCGTAACACAGCGCCGAGAACGCACACGCAATGGCCGTGAAAATGAACAGCATAGACACCGCCGGGCCGCCCTCGTAACTCGCGTTCCCGATGGTACTGAAGATACCGGCTCCAATGATGGCGGCAATCCCCAGCGAGGTCAAGTCTCTGACCGATAGATTGCGCTCCAGTCCTTCTTCCACCGCTCCCGGATGGGCCGCGACATCGGCAGGCGGCGTATGTAAAACAGCGGTTAAACTCTTGCGGCGAAAAAGACTCTTTAAATTCACTTGCTCTCTTTGGTGTAGAAATTCAGGTGAAAAGTTAAGCAAAATATTCTGAAAGCGGCGCGGACCACGTATATTTAGAGAAACCACTCCCGTATGTCTACCCGCCGCCTCACCATCTCCGTGCCCCAACCCTGCCATGAGGATTGGCAGGCCATGGCACCTACGTTTCAGGGCCGTTTCTGCCAAAACTGCCAGAAAACAGTAGTGGATTTTACTGCAGTGTCTGATTCCGAAATAGTGGATTGGCTTACTGAAAACAAGGACACTACATGCGGAAGGTTCCGGCATGAGCAAGTAGGGACAGAATTAAAAGCAGCCACTTACAACCGCAAGCCTTGGACATGGCGAGCCGTAGCCTTGGTGCTATCAGCATGGTTAAGCACCAAGAATGTTGAAGCGAAGCAAGTATCTACTTTTATTATTTCTAGTGCAGGTCAACAAACCGGTTCTGAGAATTCAAGAAGGGAAACAAAAAAGCTTTCTGAAAAACCTGTTAGCCCAGTTATTTTGAAAGGCAAGGTGGTAGATGCACGAAGCAAGGAGACCTTGCCAGGAACAACCATCATGTTGAAAGGAACTTCTATCGGAGTTCCATCTGACCGAAACGGCAATTTTGAATTATCTGTTCCTGCTCATCTGGTGAATAAAAAGCAGAAAATTATTTTCTCTTTTATTGGGTATGAGATGAAAGAAGTAAAGCTTTCTAAATTACTTAAACGAGAGCACTCGGAGATCATCATGACTTTAGACACGGCAGTTCTAGGAGGTATAGCTATTCAGTTCAACAAACCATTACCTGAACCTGGATTTTTTCAGAAGGTAAAGCAACTGTTCTCCTAACCTGCTTTCGGTTCACTTTTCAGAAACCAGTTCAAAAAAGAAGCCATGCCCCACAACCGGCTCACCGTTACTATCCCGCAGCCTTGCCATGAGGATTGGACATCTATGGCA
This sequence comes from Rufibacter sediminis, assembly GCF_014269285.1. Classification (GTDB taxonomy): domain Bacteria; phylum Bacteroidota; class Bacteroidia; order Cytophagales; family Hymenobacteraceae; genus Nibribacter; species Nibribacter sediminis. The sequence goes on along the minus strand of NZ_JACOAF010000020.1, from coordinate 341,308 downwards.
CCTGAGTTTCAAGGTCGTTTTTGCCAAAACTGCCAGAAAACAGTGGTGGACTTTACTGCTATGACAGACGCGGAGGTGATAGCTTGGTTGACAAAACAATCTGGGAATGGCTGCGGGAGATTCCGCGATGATCAACTTAACCGGGAATTTAGAACCAAGGCTAGTTCCAAAAAGAAATGGACTTTACCTGCTTTGATCCTGGGTTTAGCAACATGGCTAACTGCTCGCCCAACTGCCGCCCAGCAAATCCAACAACGCAGCACAGAAATAGAACTCTTACCAACCCCTAGACTTCTACTTTCTCCCACTGTTCCTGCGCAGGACAGCACCTCTATCCGCGGGAATATTCTAGCAGGCACATCAGCAATCATAAGGCTGAATGATTCCGTGGAAACAATGGCAGATGCTCTAGGTAATTTCCATCTACCGTTCTCTAAAACAATACCCCTGGAGAAACAATGGTTAGTGATTTCGGCTATTGGGTACCAAACTCAACGGTTTTGCCTTTCAGAATTAGAAAATCTACAGGCGATAAGGGTTGCTCTTCTAACAGAAAAAGCTGTTCACAATGAATTTCAGGGAGTATTGGGAGGTATTTCCGTGAGCGGGCTTCCAGTGAAAGACAATAGCTTTCCCAAAAACGTGTTCTACCGAATAGAAGACTTTTTCCGCTAATCCGTTTCTCCCTATCTTTCCATAAAACACCTCCAAAACGCGCTACCTGTTCAACACCACCCTGAACGTTGTGCCCTTCCCTACCTCAGAGGACTTCACGAACAAACGTCCTTGGTGGTAGTTCTCAATGATGCGTTTAGCGAGCGCCAGACCTAAGCCCCAGCCACGCTTCTTGGTGGTATAGCCCGGCACGAACACTTCTTCCTGCTTGGTTTTAGGGATGCCTTTGCCGGTATCCTGAATATCCAGCGCGATGGCGTCTTTCACATTGGCTTTTACCAGGCGCAGGGTGATACTGCCTTTGCCCTCCATGGCATCCACGGCGTTCTTGCAGATGTTCTCAATTACCCACTCAAACAAAGGGATGTTCACTTTGGCCGTGGTCTCCGGTGGGAAATCAGATTCAATGTTGATGGACACTTTGTTGGAGACGCGGTTTCGCAGGTAGCCTATGGCGTTGTCCACCACCTGTAGCAGGGGCTCGTCTTTGAGCACCGGCACCGAGCCGATGTTGGAGAACCGCTCCGTGATGATCTCCAGACGCCGCACGTCCTTGCCCAGCTCCTCTATGATGGGTTCATTCTCAAACCGGGGGCTGCCTTTCAGGTACTCGTACCAAGCCATGAGAGAGGAAAGCGGCGTTCCCAGCTGGTGCGCGGTTTCCTTGGCCAGGCCCACCCAAACGCGGTTCTGCTCGGCTTTGCGCGAGTAACTGAAGGCGTAGTACGCAATAACAGAAAGGCACGCGATAACCGTGAGCTGCACGTACGGGTAGTAGCGCAGCTGCGTGAGCAACTCAGAATCTTTGTAGAAAATGTAGTTCTTGAACTCCTGCTGGTACGAGACCACAATGGGCTTGTGCTGAGCCTTCATCTTGGCGATTTCCCGCTTCAGAAGCCTTTTTTTGCGGTTCTCGGAAATCTTTTCGGGGATATCAAGGTTCTTGTAAGCAATGACGTTCTCTTCTTCATCGGTCTGGATGACCGGCACCGAGCGGTTCGCGTCAATGATCTCCTCCTGAATAAACACCAGGTTGTCAGAGTCAATCTCGGCGTTGATCATGTAGCGCAGGCCCTTGGCGTACAAGTCAATCAGTTGCTGCTCACGCTCAGAGAGCTTGGCTACCAGCAGGTTAGTATAGATCACGGTTGCCCCACCAATGAACAAGGCAATGGCGATGATCAGGAGCTTTAACCTAGATTTCTTGGAATAAATGGAGGTCGGGATCATGTACAAAAGCAACGCTAGAACAGATACGCCCGTCTAGGGGTTGGGTTCTCTCTAAACGAAGATAGCAGAAGAAGCGTCTACCCCACGCAATTTGTAATGAGTATAAATAAGAGAAAGGTACAAAAGTAATTCATTCTTAAAAGATCGCGCCGTAATTTTGCATGCTATTTCAAAACTGCCGTATGCTTCACAATTTTAGAGCCGTCAGTCTTTCCTATAAAAAAGCTCCCTTAGACATAAGAGAGCTTATCGCCTTGGATGAGGGGTCGTGTAGACAGTTCCTGCAAACGCTCAAAGAATTCATTCAGGCAACTGACATTTTAGTGCTTTCCACGTGCAACCGCACGGAGGTGTATTATACTTCTGATGATGACTACAGCCACGAGATCGTGAAGCTGCTGGGCATCAGCAAGGGCATTGCCAATATTTCCCAGTATCTGGATTATTTCACCATCGTGAATGAGCACGCTGATGCCGTGCAGCACCTGTTCAACGTGGCCATGGGCCTGGACGCGCAGGTGGTGGGCGACATGCAGATCTCCAACCAGGTAAAACAAGCCTACCAGTGGAGTGTGGACAACGAGGCCGCCGGACCGTTCCTGCACCGCCTGCTGCACACCATTTTCTTCACCAACAAGCGCGTAGTACAGGAGACCTCCTTTAGAGACGGAGCTGCTTCCACCTCCTATGCCGCCCTGGAACTGGTGGAAAGCCTCACCGCAGACATCGCCAACCCCAAAGTATTGGTGGTGGGCCTGGGCGAGATTGGGGCTGATGTATGCCGCCACCTCGCCGATTCAGATTTCCAGAACGTAAAAATCTCTAACCGCACCAAAACCAAAGCCGAGATCCTGGCCGAGGAGTGTGGCCTGGAAGTAGTCGCGTTCGAGAACCTGGTAGAGGCCATGAAAGAGGCCGATGTCATCATCTCCTCCGTAGCCCGCGACGAGCCGTTCTTCACCAAAGAGATGGTGAGCCGCCTGAACGTGCTGACCTACAAGTTTTTCATTGACCTGAGCGTACCGCGCAGCGTGGAGGCTGAGGTAGAGCAGATTCCGGGGGTGCTGGTGTACAACATTGACACCATCCAGAACAAAGCCTCTGAAGCCCTGCAACGCCGCCTGGATTCCGTTCCGCAGGTGAAGCAAATCATCAGGGAGTCTATTGCCAGTTTTGAGGACTGGACCAAGGAGATGAACGTGTCGCCTACCATCCAGAAACTGAAAAACGCGCTGGAAACCATCCGTCAGGAGGAGATGGCCCGTTACCTGAAGAAACTCTCTCCCGAGGAAGCCAAGCACATGGACGAGGTCACCAAATCCATGATGCAGAAGATCATCAAACTGCCGGTACTGCAACTCAAAGCCGCCTGCAAACGCGGCGAAGCCGAAACCCTGATCGATGTCCTTACGGATCTCTTCGATCTGGAGAAACAGTCTTCTGAGGCGCACGCTTAACTTTATTTTTAGTATGATATCCAGAAAAGCTACAGGACACCCGTTTCGTCCTGTAGCTTTTCTTTTTTTCAGACTTCCCCTACATCTCCTACGGCATACCTGCATCTGGCTTCTTCTTAGAAACGGGGTTGCTTACTTAAAACAAACGCACAAATGAAAAACGCTGCCTTCCCTATCAAAGCTCTGTGGCTTGTCTTTCTGCTCACGTTGGCTTCTCCCCTGCTGGCTCAAACCGTTATTCCCCTGGAAATAGCGCCGCAGGGACACATCCTGGTGAAAGCGAAGATTAACGGGGTGGAAGGCAACTTTATACTGGATACCGGAGGCGGTTTACTGGTACTCACGAAAAGCTTTGCGTCTAAGGTCACGGGCTTACGCCAGCAAGACGGCGGCTTCACCGGTTTCCGGGCTACGGGCGAGCGGCTGGATGTGGACCTGTTCACGGCCGCTGAATTCGCGATGGCCGATTACCGGCAGAAAGACGTGACGCTCTCCGTTCTGGACGCCAACCTGGGGGGAATAGACGGCCTCATTTCTTTGCCCAGCTTCCGGAACCAGCCGTTTACCCTAGATTTAGAAAACAAGAAACTCTACCTGGAAACCCGCCAGAGCCTGGGCAAACGGAAGAAGGCGGGGAAAACCATCCCGCTGCAGTTAGAAGATTCCCGGGGCCAGTCGTTGGGTATGTTCGCCTACTTTGTGGTGAACGGCAAGCGTACGTTGCTGCTGTCCATTGACAGCGGTGCCGGCAACAATGTATTCCGGCTCAATGTCTCCCAGATGGCCCCGCTGGGCATTGATGCCGCAGATACCACCCGGGTGACCAAAATAGAAAAAGCCAGCGAACTAAACCTCGACTTCAAAAGCCTCATCTATAAAGCTCAGCTTCCTTTGCTCGCGGCCAAAGACGCCCCTTCCGTTAAAGTGGACAACTTTACCGCTCAGTTTGTGGAAGGGTTGATTTACGATGGCATCATGTCCCTGAACTGGATGGGGAAGCGCATCACCATTGACATCAGCCACAGCGAGATGATAGTAGAGTAAATCGGCTCATCGGGCGAAGAACTCCTCTGGCGCAAATATCAGTTTCCCACCTTTCAGAAAGGGCACATTCCTGTGTCTAGCCGTTTTGGGACTGTTTTCCAGAAAACAGTCCCAAAACGGCTAGACCTGCGCGGCGATTTGTGCCCAGGCCGATTTTGTTTATTTAGTTTTTAGAATATTCTAATGCTCTTGTCTATCTTGACTGCATGAAAATGACGTTTCTTCCCCTTTTCTTCTTTCTGGCCTGCTTTCCCAGTATGGCCCAAGTGAAATGGCAGCCTTCTCCCCAACACCAGCAAGGTCTACCCGCCACTGTAAAAGTATTTGTCACCACAGATTCCTTAGACGGCAAGCCTTTCAAAGCGTATTACCTGGAAGCCGACCTGAAAGACTCCAAGCTGGAAGTCCTTACCCGCGTGGGCAACGGCAAGCGCTATACGCCTCAGCAATATTATGAGCAGGAAACCGGCAACGTGCTGGCCGTGGTGAACACCACCTTCTTCTCCTTCGCTGACAACCGCAACCTAAACCTGGTCATCCAGGACGGCAAGGTACTGGCCCCGCAAGCCTCCGTGAGACGCAAGAACCCCAAAGGCACTGATACGCTCACCTACTATCCTACCACCGGTGCCATCGGGTTCTTCCGAAACCGCACCGCCGATGTGGCCTGGGCCTACAATGTGGGCAAGAAGAAAAAGACGATGGAACTGGCTTCGCCTTATGACGCAGATGCCAATGGACAACCCGCCCCCGAGCCTTCCAAGCGAACCGTCAAAGACATCAAGCGCTGGAAACCACAGACTGCCGTAGGCGGCGGACCAGTATTGGTGCAGAATGGCAAAGCCCACATCACCGCAGAGGAAGAGATGCGCGGCGGAGCCAGCTTCAGAGGCCCTAACCCTAGAACCGTGATCGGCTACACGCCAGATAACAAACTGATCATCTTGATGGTGGAAGGCCGCAACAAAGGCATTGCCGAAGGGGCCAGCTTAGACCAGTTAGCCAAACTGATGGTGGACCTGGGCTGCAGAGAAGCCCTGAACCTGGACGGCGGAGGCTCCAGCGCCCTGTACGTGAAAGGCAAAGACACCATCAAACCCTCAGACAAAGAAGGCCAGCGGCCCGTGCCGGCAGTATTGGTGCTGAAGTATAGGGAATAAGAGCGGAATACCTATTCTTCGTTTTAGAGCTGTTTTCCAGAAAACAGCTCTAAAACACCTCAATGCTTAAGCAATTAACAATACGAAAATCACTATATATCAGAGATCTATTTAACACCTAGAAGTACGTCCCGAAATCTCAAGAAATCATTCTGCAACCAACTTGATAATCAGGCAAATGCCAGAGATATTCCAATGATATACATTCTACTATATAGATTGCATAGAAAATAAAAACCGTTTCTGGCCTACTTTCGTGAAAACAGGCTGGAAACGGTTCCGGGGACTACTTACTTGACGGGGGAAACTACGCGAGCAGGAACATCAGCGGTTATAAATCACCGCAGCACTCCTCCAGGCAGTCAATCACATCAATCAGCTTGGGGATAGATAGGGAATAATAGATTTTGGTGCCAACCTTGAACGACGAGAGCACCCCCTTGTCTTTCAGCGTGATCAAATGCTGTGAGGCGATGGCCTGCGGCAGATCCAGGTACTGGTAGATCTCCGTCACAGTCATCTTGTCTTCCTTACCCAGAAGATCCACGATGGCCAACCTTTTTGGGTGCGCCAATACCTTCAGCATGGACGCAGCCTTATCAATCTTCTTAGATTCCACTCTGGATAATAAACTTTTCATAAGGACACACAAAATTCAATACTACAAATAGACGCGTCACCGCGTCTTTAAACCCGCCCTGCAACCCGTTTCCTTGCTACCAGAACAGTACGTTACTTTAACGCATGGCGACTTACCATGTTATAGGTATAATGCCGGGTACTTCGTCTGACGGAGTTGACTAAGCTTATTGCAGATTTACGTAGAAAGAAGATAATTGGATATATAAAATACTTAATACAGAAAGAGTTCCATATTCAAATATTTAGGAACAACGCCTGGCGGACCTCTCCGGGGGTACAATCGCTGAAAAAATTTCCTCAACCCGCCTCCCAGCCCCTTTTCAGGCCAGTCCACCAAGCACTTGGCAGAGCGTCACCTCATCTTTCACCTCCCGCAGGCACCTCTCCTACTACCTATGGCAACGGCATGTACATAGAACTCAGTTTAAGGCCATTTTCAAGAAAACGGCCCAAAACAGCTAGAGATAACCTAACAACCGGAGAGATTTGATTTGAAGAAGCGGGCATGAAGGGCACGGGCTCTAGCAGAGGAGCAATCCTGTATTTGAAGCTTCACCTCCCGGAAGTTGCAAACTTCCGGACATTTTAGGTCCAAGTCACAGACTTGAACCATGGGTATAGAAACCCACCCCTACCCCTCCGAGGAGGGGAGTAAAGTTCTGCACATCCGAGAAGGGGAATAAAGACTTACTGAAAAGCTCCCCTCCTTGGCTAAGGAGGGGCAGGGGGTGGTTCGCTGTCTCAGGTGGCAAGAACTTCCATGAAACGCACCATTTCCAGCCTTTCGGGTGAGTGCCTTTGTTTTAGACCTGGTGCCGCGCATGCGGCAGGCCTGCTGGCCAAGGCTAAAACAACAGCGCGAGGCCGGAAGGCGGGGCCTCGCGGCCGTGAGCGCACGAAGGGAAACGATGCAACAACCCAGCTCCTGCACCCACGCAAACAGCGGCCCTCCGCCAGCACAAGTGTACTGCGTGCAAAACCTTCCACCCAAAATCAGAAGACAAACCTTCACATTATCTTCAAACAAACACCCGTTATCCTGTACCTTTGCCGGAGAACCCAACCAAACCGTACTCCTTATGAAAGACCTCCTCGCTAAATTTGAGAACAAACGTCCTGAAATCGTTTTTGAGTGGAAAGATTCTGAAACCGAGGCCGAGGGGTGGGTGGTCATCAACTCGCTGCGCGGCGGCGCGGCCGGCGGCGGAACCCGCATGCGCAAAGGCTTGGACAAGCGCGAGGTAGAATCACTGGCGAAAACCATGGAGGTGAAGTTCACCGTGTCAGGACCGGCCATTGGAGGCGCTAAATCAGGGATCAACTTTGACCCGGCAGACCCCAGAAAGCAAGGCGTGCTGGAACGCTGGTACCGCGTGGTGTTTCCGTTGCTCAAGAACTACTACGGTACCGGCGGCGACCTCAACATGGACGAGATCCACGAAGTGATTCCCATTACCGAGGAATACGGCCTCTGGCATCCGCAGGAAGGCATCGTGAACGGACATTTCAAGGCCACCGAGCCGCAGAAGATAAACAAACTGGGCCAGTTGCGCCAGGGCGTGAGCAAAGTGCTGGAAGACGCGCATTACTCGCCCTCCGTGGCCCGAAAATACACCGTGGCCGACATGATCACCGGGTACGGCGTGGCCAAAGCGGTGGCGCATTATTATGAACTGTGGGGCGGCGAGTTGCAAGGCAAACGCGCCATTATCCAGGGCTGGGGCAACGTGGGCGCGGCGGCGGCCTATTACCTAGCCTCCGAAGGCGTGAAGATTGTGGGCATCATTGACCGGGCGGGCGGACTCATCAACGAAGAGGGCTTCTCTGCCGAGGAAATTACCCAGCTTTTCCTCAACCGCGTGGGCAATGCCCTGCAGGCCGAGAACCTGCTTTCCTTTGAAGAGGTGAACAACCGCATCTGGGATTTGCCTTCTGAGATTTTTATTCCGGCGGCGGCCTCTCGGCTGGTGTCTACCGAGCAAGTGGAGCGTATGCAGCGGACGGGTCTGGAGGTCATCTCCAGCGGAGCCAACGTGCCGTTCAAAGATCCGGAGATCTTCTTCGGGGCAACCGGCGAGTTCGCCGATCAGCAGGTGTCCGTGATTCCGGACTTCGTGGCGAACTGCGGCATGGCGCGGGTCTTTGCCTACCTCATGGAGCAGGACGTGGAAATCACCGATGAAGCCATCTTCACCGATATTTCGCGCACCATCCGGCAGGCGCTGGAAAAAGCCCGGGAGCGCAATCCACAGAAAACCGAGATCGCTAAAACCTGCTTCGAGATTGCCTTGAGCCAGTTGCTATAGCTTCACCAAGCTTGCCGGCCACATCCGGCACTTTCCGCGTCGGCCACATTAGCAGCCTTACCTTGCTTCCTGAAGCAGAAGAATAGACAAACCAGCCGCCCTTGTTGGTGTTCTCACCAACAAGCCAGACGCCGGCAACTTCCCGCTTTTGGAGAAGACCTGCAGTGAGGAACAGGAATTGTATTCTCTGGATTTCAGAAATAGATTCTTCTCTAAAAACACCTCCGCCGTTTTAACCCTCTTTTCAGAAAACAGGGCTAAAACGGCGGAGGTGTTTTCTCCAGGGCAGCGCCGGTAAAGCAGCGAAATTACCTCAAACGGAAAACTTTCTCTTACGCCTTTATTGTTTCTTGAACCCCACGGCCAGCAACTTGGCAGCATCGGCTTCCTTTACTTTCACTTTGAAGGAACGGCCGGTGGGGCAATGACAGGCGGCGCAGGAAACAAAATCAGCGGGCGCCGGGGTCATGGTAAGGTCCAGCACGGTGAATCCCTGGTCCTGCACATATTTTTTCACGCAGCCGTTCGTGTCTGACGCCGGAGCGCAGGTTCCCCACGGATTACTGTCGCACTGGAGTTCGCTGTAGGTGAGCCACTGCCCGCCATCCAGATTACCTTCTTCTCCGGCCGTCGCGGAAACCGGGTTCTGGCAGGCCGCCAGGTGGAACATCAGCCCCAGCGCGAAAAGCTGGAATAAGGTTTTTCGTTTCATAGATTTGCCTTTCATTTACGTGAAGACCCGCGCCTCTGCCCAGAGGTTGCAGGCAACCCAACGTTTTACCCATGCAGAACCAGGTTTCAGATATTTTACGCTTTGTCTTCTTAGGCAATACGGTGCAGCAGTACCTTTTTTTCGTGGGAATAATGCTGTGCGGTTTCCTGTTCAAGACGCTCGTTTCGCGGCTCCTTTCCGCCATCCTGTTCAAAGTGATCATCAAGCGCATTAACAAAGATGTCACCAAAGAAGAGTTCAAGCGCCTGCTGGTCACGCCGCTGGAAATCCTGACGTTTCTGGTCTTCCTCTACATCGCGTTTGACAACCTGAATTATCCGCCGGAGTTGGGGCTGCCCGGCAAAGAGGAACTGGGCCTGAAACGGGTGCTGCAGCGCGTGTACGGCATCTTCCTGATCTGCTCGCTTACCTGGGTGACCATGCGCCTGGTAGATTTCTTCGGGATGATGTTTTCCAAAAGGGCCGCCAAAACGCTCTCTAAGCTGGATGACCAGTTGGTGCCCTTTTTCGTGGATTTCACCAAGGTGATCATCGTGATCATCGGGTTCTTCGTGATTCTGGGCGCGGTATTCAAGGTGAACGTGGCCGGGCTGGTGGCGGGTCTGGGAGTGGGTGGTTTGGCCATCGCGTTTGCCGCCAAAGAAAGCCTGGAGAACTTGCTGGCCTCCTTCACCATTTTCTTGGACCACCCGTTTGTGGTGGGCGATCTGGTGCAGGTGGGCGAGATCACCGGCACCATTGAAAAGATCGGTTTCCGGAGTACCCGCATCCGGACGCTGGAGAAAAGCTACGTGACGCTGCCCAACAAAAGCATGATAGACAAACCGCTGGATAACCTCACGCTGCGCACGTTCCGGCGGGTGAAATTTGATATATCCCTTACCTACAACACCACTTCAGAGCAACTCAAAGCCATTGTCGCCGACATTCAGGCGTTAATAGACGGCTACCCCCGCACCAACCAGGACGGCCGCATCCGGTTCATCAACATCGGCCCACACTCCAAAGACATCATGGTGCTGTACTTCATTGACTCCGTTGACTATGACATCTACATTGATGTGAAAGAGGAAATCAACTACCAGATTGTGGAGATCGTGAAAAAACACGGCGCCGAGTTCGCCTTCCCTACCCAGACGGTGTACATGAAACGGGAAGAGTAGTTAATTTGGAGATGTGGGGATTTGAAGATGTGGAGATTGGAAGATGTGGAGATTAAGCATGTAGGGGCAATCCCTTGTGGTTGCCCTTGCGCCTATTACCTGGATTTTGGTTGTTGGTGAGAACACCAACAACGGCGGGATAAAACAAAGTAGCTTATGGTAAGAACCAAAACCATCTTCATCTGGGTGGGAATATTTCTATTAGACGTTGCTGTATATGCTGCCTTTAGCTTTATGATGATGAGCTACGACGATTTTTACGAAGAGAGTAAAGGGGAATACTTGAGTTGGAGTAGCATGTCAAGCTTCGACAGAGCAGTCGTGATTGGTCTTTATATTTGGCACGCCGTGAACATTTTTCTCCTTTATTACATCGTAAAGAAATTTGCTAGAAGATTAAAACAGCAAACCACACCGCGTTTACAGTAATTCCTTTATGAAGATTACTGTTTTGGGGCTAGTTTTGAAAACCAGCCCCAAAACAGTAATCCAGCTTACCAACCGGAACCGCCTCTGCGGCCACCGCCCAGAATACCGCCTAGCAGGCCACCTAAGCCGCCGCCGCCCATTCCGGTGCCGTAGCCACCTCGGCCGCCTAAGCCGCCCAGGATAGAGGCCATGGAACCTAGGCCGCCCATCCGGCCTCCGCCGTACATGCCGCCGCGGTTCATCATGCCGCCTCCCATCATGCCGCCGCCTAACAGGCCACCCAGCAATCCGCCTAGACCGCCGCCGCCCATCATGCCACCACCCATCATTCCGCCGCCGTAGCCGCCCCGCCGACGGTTCATCATACCGCTGATCACAATGGGAGCCAGCACGCCCAGCATACCGGTGACCATGCCCGGCGAGATACCCGATTTCTTGAACATATCGCCAAACCCGCTTTTGTTCAGGAACGACTGCGAGGTAGGGTCTTCGCCCTGCTCTTGGGCTTTGTTGGCTTTGTCCACGAACTGATCCAGGATGCTGAACTGGTTCTGGTCGATGCCCAGGTATTTGCTGACCTCGGCGATGCGCTGCTGCTCGTCAGTGGTGTACTGTCCGTCAGATTTCGCGAAACTGATGATATCGGTGATGAAGGAGAAGCGCAGGGGGCTGCCTTTGAGCACATCCAGGCAACGCTGCAGACTTATCTGGGAAGGATTCTTCGCGATGGAGACTACCTCCTGTTGCAGGTTCTCGGGCAGTTCAGCCGCTTCGCTCATGAGTTGCAGAAACTGTATTTCGTCATCGGACACATGCCCGTCTGCCGAGGCAATGGTCGCCAGGGCTCCCAAATACGCGCCTTTTTCCTGGTCAGAGTAGTCTTTTAACAGAGTGGTGGTTTCTTCAGCCATTGTTTCATTGTGTTAGTGTAGATTAACACAAACGACACGGCCAAAAACGAGTTGGCGTTTCGGGCCGGTTTTTCTGAAAACCGGCCCGAAACGCCTTTGGGCAAGCGCCTCGGTTTTACTTCTTTACCGAAGCCAGGATGCGCCGGAAGAACTCGTCTCCGTTGGTGCCGTGCCAGCGCCACACCACCACCAAATCGTGCTCGGGGTCTACCCAGATGGTGTTGGAGCCCGCGCCAATGGCCGCAAAACTGGAAGCCGGTGCGTTGGGCCACTGCTTCTTTTGCGTGTTCAGCCACCAGAGGTAGCCGTAATCTGGCCCGTGCGGACCCGGCGTGGTAGCTTGCTTCACCCATTCTCTGGACACGATCTGCTTGTTTTTCCACTTGCCCTGCCGCAGGAACAGGTAGCCAAAGCGGGCTTCGTCGCGGGTGTTGATCCAGAGGCCGCCGCCCCAACGGGTTCCGCCGCTCACGCTGGGCAGTTGTTTGCCGTCCACGTCTACCACGGAGTTTCGGTAAGGCAGATATTGCCAGGTCTCTGAGGCACCAATGGGATTCATGATCTGCTCTTTCAGGACCTCGGGCAGAGGCTTTTCCCAGAGCCGCAGCAACGAGAGAGACAGCCGGTTGATGCGCACATCGTTGTACTCGTAGAAAGTGCCGGGCTCTTTGAGCGCTCTTGGTTTTCGCTCGCCGCTGCCAAACGCCTCTTTGCCCACAAAGGTGTGCGTCTTCCCGAAGAGCTCGCCCTCCCACTCGCTGGTCTGCTGGGCGTGGTGCCGCCAGGTTACCTTGTGGTTGTGCTCTGAGTCATAGCCGCCGTCTTTGATGTAGTTGGCCACGGGATCGTCGATGTCCTTGATCATGCCTTTGTCCAGGGTCACGCCCAGAATGGTAGACAGAAAGCTCTTCGCGATGCTGTAGGTAGGGTCCACGCTCTTGGTATCGCCCCACTCGGCCACAATGTAGCCGTGCCGCAGGATGATACCGTTGGTGCTCGCCCGGTCCTTGGGGATGGGCCCCAGCAGTTTCCCGAAGACTTCTTCCTGGTTAGAGAAATCCCTGGGCCACTTGGTTTCCTGGGTCTGGGCGTACAGCACCGCCTGTGACAGCAGCTCGGGGTCCATGCCTACCTGCTCGGGGGTTCGCTGCTCCCATTGATCGCCTTTCTCAGGGTAATAGACTTTGGCGTTCGCCGAGGTGGATTGGGAGGAAGTGCTGGGGTTATTCTGGCAGGCGAAAAGCCCGAGCCACAGAAACGGCAGCACGTAAGATAAGGAGCGTTTCATCATTTATTATGCAAGTATTATGCAAGGCTTTTTTCTATTAAAGAAAATGCTTAATCCAAAGCTGCCAGTTAAAGCGATCCAGCAAGCTCCTTCTGCTTAGTCCATCTTTTTTGTGAATTTATTGAAGACCCTCATCTTATTTTCTTTGTTAGCAGCAGGCTCCATAAACTGATTGTCAAAAAAGGTTTGGTGCGAAAGGTCATCCACCTTTTCAAAAACAAGTTTAGTTAGTTTCAAATCTGAGAGGTTCTTTCCTTTTAAGAGCGTACTACCCAGGGAACTCACAAACTCTTTGGTGTTGAAGCTCGTTTTGGAAGGGGGAAAGTAAACTCTCCAGACTACTTCATCCCTATTGATTACCCAAGTAGAAGCATAATACGTAGGCAGGCTCTTCAAAAAGTCCACTTGCAAGTTCTCCACTGTCTGACTGGTTACACGCACATGAGAATCATCAATAAAGGGCAAGTGCGTTGGAATTGAATCTGCCAGGCTGTTGTATTCATAAAAATTTCCTGCCGCATCAAACCAGTCTGTACTAAGTTCAAATTTTGCAATATGGTTCTTAGGATAGATAAGGTCATACTCCCCTTCCAACCTAAAATTGTGAGAGAAGTATAACCACAACTTATTAGCATAATCATTGGCTATTGGAAAACCAAACAGATTAACCCATGATAACTTAAGGTGCGCAGGAACCTTGAAATTCACCCGCGTGGCCGGCTCCATCTGTGCCAAATCAATGGTAGCATTGCCGGCTTGGGTCTCCACAATTTTGTACAAGTTCCTTGAAGGAATTACAAGATAGGTATAGTTAGAAGGATGCTTTTCATAGTTAACTTCAAGTTCATTGGCATACCTTCTATAGCTGGAAAACATACTCCCTGATCCAAATGAATTAGTAAAGTAGAAATTCTCATCTGGTATATATGGAACATTGATGTATGTAACCTTTGCTTCTTCAAAGGGAGTAGTGGCGGCAGGAGCGTACATAGCAAATCTACCTCCTGGCTTCATCACCCAATTATTAGGGTTTACCTGTACATAGGAGTCGACAATAGCTTTGTTGGTGGTTGGATCAACAACAATGGTGGTAACAATGAAATTGGTTTCTAAAGATCTTATAGTAAGAGAATGCTGCTGAAAGGTGGAGACTACAGTATCCAGAAGCTTTTTACCACTTTGTTCAGAGATAATTATCTCCCCCGTTTTTATACGTTCGTAAGTAGCAGGTTCTAGCTTCAGGCTAATTACAGAAGGAGGTATAGGAGTTGGTAATTCCTCATCTTTATCGCTTGAACATCTAACAAATAATAACACAATAAGGGGTAGAAGAAACTATTTCTGTTGCATACAGAGAATATAAAGATTAGATATTTAATAAGTATTCAATAGGCTATTCAATGCTTTGGGCACTTTTATTATAAAACTATCTAAAAATTCAAACAATAACGAGCCTCCTCATTCACTACTTAGTTTTCATCAGTTACAAGTATTAAGCAATATAGTAATTAGTGTCTTCTGAATTTGCTTTGCCCGTCAATTCTATAGCTAAATACTTTTAAGCCCTTTTTCAGAAAATCAGCCTTAAAACGTTCTCTTCCCTAGCTCAGAACTCGAAGTATTCGGTGGAGGGCTTTACGGTTTTGGCTTCCTTCTTTTCCTGGTGTTTGCCCTGGAAGATCTCCTTGAGCACCTTTTTCTCGCGCTTCAGGTCGGCGGCTACTTTCTGCTTTACCCGCTGCTGGTCATAGGCGACCTTGAAGTTGCCTTCCTGGCCCTTGACGGTGAGAAACAGGTTCGGGCTATAGGATGGCTCGGCGGCGATCACGCCGAAGCGCTCGTCTTTGTCGCGCTTGTTGGCTTTGAGGGGCAGGCGCACGCGGTAGTCCATCTGCTGGTCAAAGGTGTGGGTGCCCGAGACGGTGATGGAAGACAAACGGGTGGCGCTGGTCTTGATTTCCATCTCCGGAATGAAGACGGTGCGGTTCTGGATGTAGAAGTTGTTCCGGATCTCGGAGAAGCGGAGGTTGGCCAGTTCATCGCGTTTCACAAACAAGCCGAGCTTCTGCATGGGCGCGAAATGGATCAGCTGCCCATTGCGCAACGTGGTTTTGACTTTCGCCTGCACCAGATCTGTGCGGGGCGAGAGGTGATGGTCCAGGTACGTGTCTGACTCAATCTGGGCCGTCAGCTGGCCGCGCAGGTGACGTTGCGTGACAAAGGTCTGCCCGAAATCCTCGAAGACATAGAAAAGGCTGTCCACGTGAATGTTCGCCAGGTTAGCCGTAGAAGTCACTTTGATCAAGGGTCGGCGGGCATCCATCCGGCCCCTGATGCTGAAGGTTCCTCCGGCGGCGTTCACCGCCATGCCCGGCGTGGAGAGCACTTGGCCTTTCAGTTGAATGCGCCCCTGTAACTGACGCCCTTTAAACCGCCGGAACGTCACGCGGCGGGCCGAGGTGGTGAGGTCCAGCTCCAGATGCGCGGGCATGTTGAAGGCGTACGAAGCGGCGGCTTTGCTTTTCCCCAGCCCTTTTGCGTCGGAACTTGACGAAGCCGTCAGAATCTGGTTCAGGTTCAAGGCTCCCACCGCCACATCGGCCTCTACCCGCAGGGTCTGCCCCCGCAGGAAAAGCCAGGCCAACACGTTCCTGAGCTGCCCCTGGACTTTGAAATCAGAGCTACCCATGCGGCCGTTCAGGTGAGAGATGGCCACATCGTTCTTCCGGAACACAAACGAACCGTTCAGTCCCGACAACGGCACCGGATGTTGCCGCAACTGTAGACGTACCTGTTTCAAGGTAGCCTGGCCGCTGGCTTTGATGCCCGCTCCGTTTGGATTCTGCTTGAACGCCCGCAGATTTCCCGCGAAGGCAAACTGCACTTGGGCCTGTCCGCTGCCGTTTCTGATGTCTTTTACCGGAAACAGCCCCAAAACGTGCGCCACTTCTACCTGGGCTTTCAGCTGCACACGCAGGTCTGGGTTCGCGAAATTCCGGTACACCACTTCGCCGCTGAACGGTTTGCCGTGCAGACTGCCCTTGATGTGGCGCAACTCCAGCACCGAGGTCTGGCTGTTCTGTTGCGCCCCGTTCGTAAATCGCCCTTCCAGATGGACTTTCTCTATTTTCTCCTGATAGCTTGGGCTGTAGAACGAGGCATCCCGGGCCCCAAAGGAAAGCGCCACGTGCGGATTCTTGCGGGAAGACATCTCGCCTTTTACGGTGCCGCTGAAGTAGATATTCCCGTTGCTGCGGTACTGGGCCAGTTGCCGCGAGAACCGGGGCGGTAAGAGCGACAGCAGCGACTGCACATCGGTGTTCTTGCCTTTGACCTGAAGATCCAGCTGGGTTTTGCCGCGGTGGGCAAGCTGACCGCCAACTTCGTAGAGGGCCTGGCCTATCTTCACCTCAGAAGGCTCTATGGAAATCTGGTCTTTTTGCGTGTCCAGGCGCAGGTGGCTGTTGAGGGTGATTTCTTTGTCGCGCAGGAAATCACCCGCGCTAAGGCTGATGGCGTGGATGCGGGTATTGCCGCGGGCTTCAATCTTGAGGAGGTGCTCTTCAAAGGACATGCTGGCCGAGAGGGCGTGCGCCTGCGCCTCTACCCGCTGCTGCCGTTTCTGGTCATGGTAAACGACGTGCACGTTGCGGAGGCTGATGTTCTGCAGCTCGAAACTTAGTTTGTCTTCCTGCACGGTATCGGCGCTTTGGAAGAAATGGTAGTTCACATCTCCGTTGGGCAACACCCGGGCGTGCACCTCGCCCTCTTCCAGATGGATTTCCCGGAGGCGGTACGTTCCCAGCCACAGGTCCCACACCTGAAAGGTGCTGTAGATCTTCTTCAGTTTGGCCAGCGGCCGCGTACTGCCGGGCAGCGCCTCGGTTACTTCTACGTTCTCCAGCCGGATGGCTACCTGCGGAAACTGCTCCCACCAACTCACCTCAATCTTCTCTACCGCCACCTTGGTCTTGATGTGCTGGTTCGCCTCGGCCACAAATAATCGGATAATTTTATCCTGATACTGGTAGAGCGCGCCTGCTCCCAGGGCCATCACGAAAAAAATTCCGGCAAAAGCGAAAAAAATTATCCGGACTGCTTTTTTTCTGTTTCCCACAAACTTTCTGATTTTCAGGCGTTAAATATACGGCACTACCGGTTCCGCTCCAATGGGGAAACGTTTCTTCAGAAATTTTAGCACTTTTTTCAAAAAGGTATTTGGTAGATTAAAAAACAACCCCCATATTTGCATCATCAAACGGGGACAAAAGGTCAACGAAAAACAAAAAAGGGGTGTTAGCTCAGCTGGTTCAGAGCATCTGCCTTACAAGCAGAGGGTCGCTGGTTCGAATCCAGCACGCCCCACTTCAAAAAGCCTCACTTCACAGTGAGGCTTTTTTCGTTTACAAACAATTTGCAAACCTGTACCTCCTTTCTCCCTGAGCTAGGAACTCTTCCCATCTTCCTTCTGCAAGTAGCCACCCAAAGGAGGAACCCGTTTTAAGCTCCTTTTCCGGAAAGTCGTTTCAAAACTTGAGACTCCGCCAAAGAAACCACAGGAGATGCTTTTCTCGTGTCCTTTATGGCCTTGCTGTTCTTTGGTCACTTGCGCATCATATTTACCTTTCGTAGCTCGCTTGGATGGTTTCTTCACCTACGTAAACCACTCTGCAGCTGCGGTGAGAAGTATGGCCGCCAGTGTAGATAACAGAATCTTGCTTTTCGTGTGATTGCCCGATAGGGAGAGACGCACCAGAGATCCACTCCTGAAGTAACAAGAAAAGCACAACTCAGTGAGGAACGCATGTGCCGCAGATTGCGTAGTTTTGCCTTTCTTAGCCCCGCCCGCCTATGCACTTAGTTGAAGTAAAAACCGCTGCCCACGTCAGAGCCTTTCTGGACCTCCCTACCGCTATTTACCAGAACCACCCCAACTGGATCCGGCCGCTGGACAAGGACATTGAAGAGGTGTTCGACCCGAAACAGAACCCCAATTTCAAGAACGGAACGGCTATCCGGTGGATTCTACAGGACGACCAAGGCCAAGCCATTGGCCGGGTGGCGGCGTTCGTGAACAACAAAACCAAAGATGCTTCTGAGTACGTGACCGGCGGCATGGGTTTCTTTGAATGTATAGAGGACCAGGCAGCGGCCAATACGCTGTTTGAGGCGTGTAAAAACTGGTTGTCGGCGCAGGGCATGGAAGCCATGGACGGGCCCATCAACTTCGGGGAGCGCGACCGGTGGTGGGGATTGCTGGTGCAGGGCTTTACCGAGCCTAACTTCGGCATGTTTTACCACCCGCCATACTACCAACAGCTTTTCGAGAACTACGGTTTTCAGGTGTATTTCAAGCAGTACACCTATTACATGGATACGCACGCCCGGTTCAGCGACAAAGTCTACCAACGGTCCGAAGCGCTGGATGCAATTCCAGGCTACAGTTTTGGCCATCCTTCCAAAAACAACCTGGAAAAACTGGCGCAGGACTTTCTGGAGGTGTACAACAAAGCATGGGCCGGCCACTCCGGTATCAACGAGATGACCCTGGACAAGGCCCTGAAAATGGTGAAAAGCATGAAGCCCGTGATGGTGGAGCAGCTGATCAACTTCGTTTACTTTGAAGGCAAGCCCATCGCGTTCTTCATCATGCTACCGGAGCTGAACCAAATCTTCAAGCACCTGAACGGCCAATTCAACTTACCGGCCAAACTTAAGTTCCTCTACCACCGCTGGCGCTACAACAAACGCACCGACAAGAAAGTGTTTGGGGTGATTTTCGGCGTAGTGCCCGAGTTCCAGGCCAAGGGAGTGGATTCTTACCTGATCTGCCATTCCCAGGCCCCTCTGAACGCCTACAGGGCCCGCGAGATTGAGATGAACTGGGTGGGTGACTTCAACCCGAAGATGATGCTGGTGACCCGCGGTTTAGGTGCCCGCATTTACAAGACGCATGTTACCTATCGGAAGATTTTCGATCCGTCGAAACCGTTTACGCGGTACCCGATTATCAGATAGGAATTGAGTTTAGGGCTGGATTTGGGAAAACAGGCCTAAAACGGAGGGCTGAGGTTACTTCTGACTTGGGAAAGATTTACTGCTCTAAGTTCAACCCGATGTTTTTGGATGCTGCAATCTTAGTCTGCTTGTGCTGGCGAAGGACTGCATTTTGAGTGGGTGCAGGAGCTTGGCTGTTTCATGGTTTCCCTCCGTGCGCTCACGGCCGCGGGGCCCCGCCTTCCGGGTTCGCGCTGTACCAGCTTCCTTTGCTCCCTGCGGTCGCAATGCCTGCGGCACCGGAACCTGCTTAGGCGCTCTCCCGAAAGGCTGGAATTGGTGCGTTTAGTAGAAGTTCCTACCACCTGAGGCAGCGAACCAGCCCCTCCTTAGCCAGGGAGGGGAGCTTTCCAGTAAAGTCTTATTTCCATCCTCAGATCTGCAGAACTTTATTCCCCTCCTCGGAGGGGGTAGGGGTGGGTTTACTTTCTATGGTTCAAGTCTGTGACTTGGACCTAACATGATTGGCAGTTTGAAACTACCGCGAGGTGCAGCCTCAAACATGACCCTATCTAAAAGAGCCATGCTTTTTTTTGGGAATGGCCTTCCTAAGGATATTTTAACAAGGTAGAGACAAGGCATGCCTTGTCTTCCGGTGCCTCCGTAAGGAGTTACCGGAAAGGCCACATAAACGATTATTGCACCTCTCTTTTAGAAACCTCACCGCTCATCCTCAGTTGATGGCAGTGTCTCCAACAAACGGCTTTTTTACCGCATGCTTCTACAGGAATTGAATATTGAATTTTGTCAACGCTATAAAGCGTTTTCTTAGGTTTAGGACCTGTTTTTGGAAAAGAGCCTTAAAACGCCTTAGAGGCTAGCTGGAGGAACTTTTGGTGCAATTGTACCACCTGCGGCAGCACTAATTGGGCTTCGTCATTATACAATACAAATTGGGCGCGGCTGACGCGTTCCTCTTCCGATAATTGCTTGCCCATGATGGCCTCGACCTCGGCGGCCGTGCGGTGCGGATCACGTTGGAGCGTACGCGAAAGCCGAAGTGACAATGGTGCCGACACGGTGAGCACATGGTCTACCTGGGTGTAGGCGTTGGACTCGAACATGAGGGCCGCCTCTTTGAGAAGATAGGGCGTCTGCTGTTGCGCGACCCAAGAGTAAAAGTCTTTGCGCACCTGCGGATGCACCAGTCCGTTCAGCTTGGCCAGCTCAGGGGCGTTATGGAACACTTTCTGGCTGAGGTACGCGCGGTTCAGGTTCTGCTGGGCATCAAAGGTCTCCGGCCCAAAGGCGGCGATCAGCTGGTCCCGCAGTTCGGAGTCATGGTTCATCACCCATTTGGCGCGGGTATCAGAGTCATAGACCGGTACGCCCAGCAACTGAAAACATCGGCAGACAATGCTTTTGCCTGACCCTATGCCGCCGGTGATGCCTATCTTCAACATGCTTACTCAGGCATTAATGAAATCTGCACTTTTCCTGGCAATAGCGTCACCTGTCTGGTCTTGGGCGCTTTTTGCAGCACGGTAGGCACAATGGTAGAATCTGCGGGGTTAAACTTCTGGAAATCCAGGGCCACCAGAAACTGCTCCACCTGAATAGAATCGCGGTTACGGGGCAAATAGGCGTATTGAAGCACCACAGGGCCGTTCACCAGCCGCAAGCGATAGCCAGAGGGGAAGTTTTGCAAGGTAGGCTGCACGATGATCTCTTTCCGCTCCAGCGCTATTACCCTGAACTGGACCTCGGCCTCGCTCACGTCAGCTTTCACCAACGAGGTATAGTCATAGGTGAGCGGCACATCTCCCTTGAAAGGTGCGGCAAAATTCTGATTAGGCAGCGTTAACGGGAAAGGGTTGGGGAATTGGTTCAGGATGAGCTCTGGCCCGGTGAAAGTCACCGAATCTGGGAGAATCTTAACGGAGCCCATGAAGACGTGACCCGGTGCCACTTTTACCTGGGTGGTGTCAATGGCCAGGGGCAGCTTACGGGTCACCAGACGGTCAAAATCAAAGCTGACGGTGTCCGTGACCACAAAATTCAGGTTGAGGCCGTCCAGCACGTTGGAGATGGCTGGCCGAAGGGCGTGTCCGGGCAACCGCTTCACGGTTTGCAGGTTCCGGATGGTGAGTTCTGCCGGTTTCACGTTGAACAGCAGGTTCTTGCGGAGCAGCTTCCAGCCTTTTCCGGTCACGTTGATGGTAACTTCCTCGGGCAGGGGCTTTACCGGCACATATTCCTTGGCGTTGTATCTGAACAAGATGGGATACGATACCTGGGTGGTATAGCTTTTGTTCAGGGCGTTGAGCAGCCAAAAGGTAGCCGCCGTAATAAAACAAAGCAACACCACCCTCCAGTACTGTTTCTGCTTGGGCGAGAATGGCCTCAGTAACCAGAGGAGGGCCTGCTTTGTTTTATTGAATGGCAAGTGGCTCTTACGTAGTAGTAGTCTCTGCGGGGGTGTTGGCGTTCACCCGGCTTGTGGCTTCCACCGCAATGGCTACTTTGTCAAACTTTAGTTTAATTCCTTTGTCTACCTCAATCCAAACGGTGTCATCGTCTATGCTGAGCAGTCGGCCGTGCAGTCCGCCAATGGTGACTACGTTCATGCCCCGCTTCAGCTCCTCGCGGAACTTCTTCTGGTCTTTGGCTTTCTTCTGCTGCGGACGCACCATGAAGAAATAGAACACCAGAATGATTAACCCGATGAACAGGAAATTAGAGTAAAGGTTTGCCCCCTCCGGGGAGGCTTGCAATAAGATAGCTAGCATACGATTGTTCAAGATTACATACGAACAGGTCCGTCTGCTCCGGCCTGTGGCACTGTGCCGGTGATGTTGGTTTTAATGCTTACCTGGTTGATCTGCGGATCAGTATTCGCAGTGATGGTGATTTGCTTTGACTGCTGGCCAGATTTGCCGGTTGGGTCAAATACCACTTTGATCTTACCCGTTTCACCCGGGGCAACTGGCTCATGCGGCCACTCTGGAACGGTACAGCCGCAGGTAGCGGAAGCGTTCTCAATGATCAACGGAGCTTTGCCGGTGTTAGTGAACGTGAACGTATGCTCCACCTTTTTGTCAGCTTTGATGTCCCCGAAATCGAACTCGGTTTCCTTGAACGTCATGACCGGCTTAGGGGCATTGGGGTTCACGGCTTCCTGACCCGTTACGTTAGGGTTGGTAGCCGGATCATTGGCGGCAACCGGAGC
This sequence comes from Rufibacter sediminis, assembly GCF_014269285.1. Taxonomy (GTDB): domain Bacteria; phylum Bacteroidota; class Bacteroidia; order Cytophagales; family Hymenobacteraceae; genus Nibribacter; species Nibribacter sediminis. Next base: position 319,044 of record NZ_JACOAF010000020.1, on the reverse strand, counting down.
GCTGCCTTCTGAAGAGTTCTGCTCGGTGGCAGTAGCGGTTTCTTCTGTGGTTGCTTTTTTCTCACAGCTAGAAGTCCAAAGGCCTCCGGCAAGCAGCAACGCAATTATCAATTGCTTTTTCATATAAGTCTATTTAAAGAACAAGACAAGTTACAAATTTGAAATGATATGCTGGGCAAATTCTGACGTAGAGGCTGTTCCGCCTAAGTCACGGGTGCATTGGTCTTTGTTGAGCAAAGTTTTCTCCAGCGCATTCTCAATCTTATCAGACTGTTCGTGCAAGCCCATGTGCTGGAGCATCATCAAGGCAGAACGTAGCAAGGCCGTAGGGTTAGCCAATCCTTGCCCTGCAATATCTGGTGCAGAACCGTGTACGGCTTCAAAGATGGCCATCTCGTCGCCGATGTTGGCCCCGGATACCACGCCTAAACCGCCTACCAGACCGGCGCACAAATCAGAGAGAATGTCCCCGAAGAGGTTGGTGGTCACAATCACGTCAAACTGCTCTGGCTTGCTCACCAGCTGCATGCACATGTTGTCAATGATTTTCTCTTCCCACTGCACCTGCGGAAACTCCTTAGACACATTGGCGGCCGCCTCCAGAATCAATCTTCCCGCCGATTTCAGAATGTTGGCTTTGTGGGCTACGGTTACTTTGGGACGGTTGTGCTTGGCAGCGTACTGAAACGCGGCACGTACAATTTTATGGCAGCCTTCTACGGTCACACGCGCGATGGAATCAGAGATGCCCAGGCGCTCATCGTAGGTTTCCAGGCCAGAGTACAGCCCTTCGGTGTTCTCGCGGAACAAAACCAGGTCCACGTTCTCGAAGCGGGTTTTCACCCCCGCCGTGGTTTTGGCCGGACGCACGTTGGAATACAGATCGTATTTCTGGCGCAGCTGTACGTTGATGCTCTTGAAGCCTTTGCCCACCGGCGTGGTGATAGGCCCTTTCAGGGCTATTTTATTGCGCTCCAGCGAGTCCAGCAAAGACTGAGGAATCAATTCACCTTTGGCGTCAAAAGTGGTTTGTCCGGCGTTTTCTTCTTCCCAGGTGATGGGCACTTGTGCGGCTGCAAAGATCGCCTTCACGGCTTCTGTGATCTCAGGACCTATCCCGTCGCCGGGAATAAGGGTAACGGTTGTCATGGGCAGGGCTTATATTTCCTTTTTACTGTTTATTTCATTGATCAGGGAGTCTACGTCCAGCAGAAGGCGCTCAGCTTTGTCGCGGGCGTCTTTGATAACGCGCTGTCCTTCGGTTTTGGCGGCAGAACCCTGCTCTTCTCTTCCGGCAATCAGGTCGTTGGAAAGCTCCAAGAGCCGGGCACGGTATTTCTCTAATTGAAAACTCAGTTTGTCACGGGTTTCACGGCCTTTCTCCGGCGCAAACAAGATCCCTAATACCGCTCCAGTGGCGATACCGGTAGAAAAGGCAAGGATAGCATTGGTTTTTTTGCCCATAGTTTCAGGTAGGTAGTGTGATTATAGGTTGTTATGAACGAGCCTGTGCTCCGTTTTAGGTCTGTTTTAGGTAAAATACGCCTAAAACGGAAGCGTTCAGAAGCTCTATATATCCATACGAACGAAAGACCGGCCGGGATTATTTGTTATCCAGCAATCCTCTTCCCGATTTCCGGATGGCACCGCTCGCGATCAGGTCCTGTGACAGCTTGTCCAGCACGCCGTTGATGAACTGCTTGCTCTTGGGCGTGCTGTACACCTTGGAGATGTCAATGTACTCGTTGATGGTCACCTTCACGGGGATGCTCAGGAAGATGTGCATCTCGCACAAGGCCATCTTCAGGATGATCTTGTCCATGAGGGCCACGCGCTCCACATCCCAGTTCTGCACGCTCTCCGAGATCATGGCCTCGTACTTCTCGTCGTCTTTTAAGGTCTCGTTGTAAAGATCCTCGAAGAACGCTTTGTCGTCTTCCCAACTGGCCGACAGGTCCAGCAGGGCGAGGTGCTCATCGGTGTTCTCTTCCAGCATCTTGATGGATTTGTTCACCAGGTTCTTCGCCACTGACTTGTTTTCCACCCAGTTCAGGTCTTTCTCCTCAAAGAGGCCCTGCAGGTTCTCGTCCTTAAAGATAACGTTTTTGAAGATATGTTTGAGCAATTCGTGGTCTTGCTCATACGTAGGCTCCTCTATCTGCAGGTAGGCCAGTACTTCTTCGTCTTTCTTGAGGTTGTTGCGGTAGATTTTCTGGATGACCTCCATCTCGCCGGCCCAGCTCAGGTTTCTCCGGATCACGCGCTGCTCCAGGAATTTATTGCCCAGCAGCTTTTGCAGCGCTTTGTTGTCCAGCAGTTTGCGCAGGTTCACGTCTTTTCGCTCGGTAAACCGGGTGGCGGCTTTCTGCTCCTCGCCTTCAATCTGGTGCACCAGTTCCTGGGCTACCATGAGGGTGAGCAGGTACCGGTCATAGATTTCCTCGGCGGCGGACAGCATCTGGTTCCCGAAGAACTTCAGGTCTTTGCGCAGGGAGTTCTGGTAGAAATTCACGGCCGCCTGGGTGGCATCTAGAATTTCACGGTCTTTTTCCTCGGTATCGAATTTGCGGGTCTTGTACCACTCTTTGAACAGCAGGCTGGCGATCTGCTTCTGGCCCTCCAGTTTTCTACGGTCCTGGGCTTCAATGGCCATCAGGTCGGGGGCAAATCTATCCGAGATCAAGTCCAGGGCTAACTGGTAGTCAGAGCCCTCCGCCTGCACGTAGGCGTAAATGGCTTGCATCGCTTTGATTCGGAGTATTCTGCGGTTGAGCATGATAATAAGGAAAGAACGTGGTGAACGTGTAATTGACGGTAAATGTTGGGCGTGATCAGGTGGTGCTTCTGGCATATACGCCCCTGCCCCCAATTCTGCCGCAAAGGTCCGAACTAACGGCCCAAGAAGCAAACGCTATTCTTTTTTATTTGGTTTACGCATGGGCTGCCTGTCTTTGGTTTCTACTTTCTGCTTGTTTTCTAAAAAGGAGGCTTAAAACGGAAATGCCCGTTCTTTTTGTCTGGTTGACGTTCTTCCTCTGCTTTCTTCTTTTCTTTTCTGGTTCAAGTCTGTGACTTGGACCTACCATGGTCTGCAGTTTGCAACTGCAGTGAGGCGTAAGCCTCAAAAGTATCTTACGGGAAAATCTAACTAATTGCATAAGCTCCGCTCGCCGTTATAACTGCCTCTCAGATGAGCTATCCGCTTTTGCTCTCCACTTCCTCCTTACCAAGCCTCTAGGCTGGAGACGCGGTCTGCCCGCGTTTGTCACTTTTCTCCTGGATGAGAAAAGTAACCAAAAGAATCATGAAGAAAAGAAACTCGCTGACGCTCAGACAGTCTTTTCTTCAATAAAAGGTACCACCTCGCAGCCGTCCTCTGTTGTATAGGGAGCGTAGGCCGTTGCTGCTGGTGACGTTCTTACTTGCGTCTCCTCAGCGCTGGGCTACGCATGCGGCCCAGCGCTGAGGAGACGCAAGTTCCTGTATGAGATTGGTTGGGAGCCGCTGCAAGACCTTCATCGTCCTGCGGACGGGGCGGGGTGAAAAGCAGAATGCGTTTCCGGGCCAGTTTTTGCAAACCAGACCGAAAACGCATTCACTGTCTTTAGCTCTCCCTTAAGAGAGGCGGTAATTAGTAGGTCTGCTTGATCTTGGCCATGTCATCAATGCGCTTCTGCGCGATTTCGGTGGCGGCTTTCTGGGTGTGCGTACCGTCAGCCTCGGCTTTGGCGAAGATGTTCAAGGTGGTGTTGTAGATCTGCTCGGTTTGCTGCATGGCCCACTCGCGGTTCAGTTTCTTCACCTCTGAGTACACGTTGATGATACCGCCGGCGTTGATCAGGAAGTCTGGCGCGTACACGATGCCCATGTCTACTAAGGCTGGTCCGTGGATGTCTTCGTTTTTTAGCTGGTTGTTCGCGCAGCCGGCAATCACCTGGCACTTCAGGCGGCTCAGCGTGTTATCGTTGATGGTGGCCCCCATGGCGCAAGGCGAGTAGATGTCCACGTCCAGGTCATATATCTCGTCCAGCCCTACTACCGTAGCGCCGGTAGCGGCGGAGATTTGCGCCAGGCGGTTCTGGTCGATGTCGGTGATGAACAGCTGGGCGCCTTCTTTGGCCAAGTACTCAATGAGGTAACCGCCTACGTGGCCCGTTCCCTGCACCGAGATTTTCTTTCCGGCCAGGCTGTCATTGCCCCATGCTTTTTTGGCGGCGGCTTTCATGCCCATGTAGGTGCCGTACGCCGTCACCGGCGAGGGGTCGCCGCTGCCGCCCTGTGATTCTGGCAAACCGGCCACGTATTTGGTTTCCATGCCGATGTAGGCCATGTCCTGGGTGGTCATGCCCATGTCCTCGGCGGTGATGTACTTGCCGTTCAGGTTGTTCACAAACCGCCCGAACTTGCGCATCATGGCCTCCGTTTTGTCTTTTTTGGAATCCCCGATGATCACGGCTTTCCCGCCCCCCAGGTTCAGGCCCGAGATAGCCGATTTAAAGGTCATACCGCGCGAAAGACGCAGCACATCGCGTAGCGCTTCGGCTTCCGTTGCGTAGGTCCACATACGGGTACCGCCCAGGGCTGGCCCTAAAACGGTATTATGCACGCCAATGATCGCTTTTAAGCCAGTGTCATGATCATGGCAGAAAACCACTTGTTCATGGTTGTATTCGCTTATTTGGCCGAAAACAGACGTTTCCTGCGCGGCGGTTACTTCTTTAACTTCTATCATGTTTTGTCTTTACCCTAAATACCAATTCGTCTTTGTTAGATAATGGGGAAGCTTATTGGTAATTTTGACGTAAAATTAATTTTTAAATTCGATTGATCAAGAAAAATACTAACAAGTGTTAGTACGTATTTTCTATAAACGCAGCCTGTGAAATCGCTCAAATACCTCAATAAATATCTGCTCAAATACAAGTTCCGCTTCTTCTGGGGCATTGTGTTTGTGATTGTCTCCAACATCTTCGCCATCATTCCGGCCCAGGTGGTGCGGCACGCCTTTGACCTGGTGCGCGAGGGCATCACCATGTATAACCTGCACGACGGTTTTGCGCAGCAGGAAGAGGTGTATGACTCCTTCGCCCGCAGCACCCTGTTCTATGGTGCCGTGATTGTGCTCATGGCGTTGCTGCGCGGCATTTTCCTGTTTTTCATGCGGCAGACCATCATTGTAATGAGCCGATTAATTGAAAACGACCTCAAAAACGAGATCTACGCCCATTATCAGACGCTGCCCCTCTCCTTCTACCGCAAGAACAACACGGGTGACCTGATGGCCAGAATCTCAGAGGATGTGAGCCGCGTGCGCATGTACCTGGGGCCGGCCATCATGTACGGCGTCAACCTGTTGGTGCTGTTCCTGATGGTGATTCCGTACATGCTTTCGGTGAACGTGGAGCTGACGCTGTACACGCTGCTGCCGCTGCCTATTCTCTCCGTAAGCATTTACTACGTGAACAACATCATTGAGCGGAAATCGGACGAGATCCAGAAAAGTCTCTCGGGCATCACCACGTTTGTGCAGGAGGCGTTCTCGGGCATCAGGGTGCTGAAATCGTTTGTGCGGGAACAGGACTCGCACGCCAACTTCACCACGGCCAGCGACACCTACAAAGACAAATCGCTGGAGCTGAACTTCGTGAACTCGCTGTTCTTCCCGCTCATTCTGTTCCTGATTGGCCTGAGCACCATCATCACCGTGTGGCTGGGCGGCAAGCAGGTCATCAACGGCAGCATCACGCCGGGGGTAATTGCGGAGTTCCTGATCTACGTGAACATGCTCACCTGGCCGGTGACGGCGCTGGGCTGGACCACCAGTCTGGTGCAGCGCGCGGCGGCCTCGCAGCAGCGCATCAACGAGTTCCTGAACACCAAAACCGACATCGTCTCGCAGCAGAACCTGGAGAAAGACATCAAAGGCGCCATCGTTTTCGACGAGGTCGATTTTGTGTATCCAGACACCGGCATTCATGCGCTCAAGAAACTGTCGTTCCAGATTAACCCCGGCGACACGCTGGCGGTGATTGGCAACACCGGCTCGGGCAAGAGTACCATTGCCGCGCTGGTCTGCCGCTTATATGATGCCACGGGCGGACGAATTCTGATTGACGGCGAAGACATCCGGAACTACAACATCACCAACCTGCGCAGCCAGATTGGCTACGTGCCGCAGGACGTGTTCCTGTTCTCAGATTCCATCAGAAACAACATTGGGTTTGGGGTGGAGGCGCTGCCCGAGGAGAAGATGCTGCAAGCCGCCAAAGACGCCGATGTCTACGAGAACATCATGCACTTCCCGGCCAAGTTTGACACGGTGCTGGGCGAGCGCGGCATCACCTTATCTGGGGGGCAGAAACAGCGCGTGTCCATTGCCCGCGCCCTGGCTCGCGAGCCCAAGATCCTGATTCTGGACGATTCGCTCTCGGCGGTAGATACCAAAACCGAGAACGCTATTCTCAACAGTCTGCAGCGCGTGATGGAAAACCGCACCTCCATTATTATCTCGCACCGGGTAAGCTCCGTGAAACTGGCCAACCGCATTCTGGTGCTGGACGACGGCGTAGTAGTGCAGCACGGCTCTCACGAGGACCTGATGCTGGAAACCGACGGCCTGTACCGTGCCCTCTATGAGCGCCAGTTGCAGACCGAGGATCTGGAATAACCGCCAGAGAAAGCTTTCCTAAACCAGCAGCCAGAGGACGGTTTCACTCAGGCGATGACCAACGGCTGGCCTAGGGAAAGCGGCGTTTTAGGCCTGTTTTCAGGAAAACGGGCGCAAAGCCGGTTCCTCCCCAGAAATTTATGGCTCATATTTTTTGAATCTGCTTTCCTGGATTCTCATTTTTTGTTTTCTTTGCAGCAGATACTAGTAATCGGGATGTAGCGTAGCCTGGTATCGCGCCAGCATGGGGTGCTGGAGGTCGCAGGTTCAAATCCTGCCATTCCGACGAAAATGAGAAAGCCCGTTGTTCCTTCCAGAGCAACGGGCTTTTGCTTTTCTGCCTCGGGGTGTTTTGAGGCTGTTTTTAGAAAATCGGGATAAAACTACCTTGTAGAGAATAAGTCTAAGTACTGCTCAAAAACAAAAACGCGATTTCTACTTTGCCCAGTCATTTCTTTCAGTATACCTATTCTTTCAAAATCAGCTACTACTGAGTTGGCAGCTTTTTTCCCTATCTGGCATGCCTCAACTATATCGCCCACATGGAGAACAGGATTATGAAATAGATGTTGAAGCACGACAATTGCAGACCCTGATTTACGACCAAAATCAGCTGTGATTTGCTGCTCTAATCTATCTTTCAGTTCTAGTATTTGCTGAAGTGTGCTTACTGCTTTGGTGGCTGTCTGCTCAATGCCTACTAAAAAGTATTTAAGCCATTGAGTCATATCATTTTTAGTTCTTACAAAGGTCAAGTTATCATAATACAGACTCTTATTTTCTTCAAAGTAGCTAGAAAGGTATAATAAAGGTTTGCTTAATATTTTCTCACTTACTAGGTAAAGAGTTATCAATAACCTTCCTATTCGTCCATTCCCATCTAAAAACGGATGGATTGTCTCAAATTGGTAATGCGCAATAGCAATCCTGATTAAAGCAGGAACTGCAATATCTGTATTGTGAAGAAAATTCTCTAGGTCACTCATCAACTGACCTATATATTCAAAGTGAGGCGGCACAAAAACCGCATCAGAAGGGCTACTTCCACCTATCCAGTTTTGACTGGTTCTAAATTCGCCAGGCTGCTTATGCTCCCCTCGCACACTATTTAAAAGAATACCATGAGTTTGTCTTAAAAGACGAGAAGATATTGGCAGCTTTTCTAACTCATCTATAGCTATGTTCATTGCTTTGACATAGTTGTTCACCTCTCTCCAATCGTTCCTACGCTCAGGAGAAATGTCTTCTTCTGGCAAAAGTGCCTCTCCCATGTTGGTCTGAGTCCCTTCAATCCTACTTGAGACTACGGCTTCTTTAGTGACATGAAGATGAATGAATAATCTAATGTTAGGCACTAGTCGTGCAAACGAGTTAAGTTCCCCCAACTTTACAGCTGCTTTTTCTAATAACGCATTTACTTCAGGGCTATTCCAGGTCCATTGCTCATTTACAGGACTAGGCATAAAGTATCTGTATCCTCCAACACCTTTCTCAAAGCGGCCTGCTTTATATCTTTCTAATTCTATCATATATTTAGCTAGTCAGATGTACACAAAGGAAACTAAAATTTCTCTTAGTTTCCTTTCAGACCTGAAAGGAAACTAAGAGAAATTTTAGTTTCCTTTCAGGCACTACTATTACTTACAACTTTAATACGCTACATCATAATCATTAGAACAGGTACTAGAGTTCTAGTAGTTAGTAACTATTGAATAAAGAAGCCACCAGCTAAACATATTCACCTAAACAAGAAGACAAGTTTGGTACTTCTATGACCATCTTAGATTATAGTAGATTGTGCAAGTTAGATTCCTCCTCCATGTAGTTGATCATCTCTTGCCTATATCTTGATTGTATCTGAAGAATTTGTTAATTCCCCTACTCTTCCATCCGCCCGAAATCATGCCGCAGCACAAACATGGTGAAGTGTTGGTGGTTTCCGCCGCCGGCTAGTTGAGACATCCACATGCCTTCCAAGGCCAGGTGCTTGTTGAAGGTATACCCCACCCCGCCGAAGACGCGGTTGGAGTCAAAGGGCTGGTCCCGCACAATCACCCGGATCTCGTTCCGGAGGATGCCGTACCAGGGCCGTACTTCCTGTTCTTTGGGGCCTAACGGCACCCGGAGCGACAGCAGGTAACGGAAACGCGTATGGTAGCCTTGGGGCAGCCACCGTTCCTCCAACTGGTACCGGTGCGAGAGACGGGCTTTCCAGAGATTCCCCCGGACGGTGATTTGCTGGTAAATCCGGTTTTCGTGGGTGAGGTTGGTTTCCTCTGGGCCGGTGTAGTTGCGGTTAAACAAATGCGCGTAGCCCGCCCCCAGCGAGATGGGAGCATCTTTGAACGTGTATTGCCCCTCGGCCCCGGCAAACCCCACCCGCGGGTCTTTGAAGGGCTTGTACGTGCGGTACTGCAGATTTGTCGTGACGCTCCACTGCGGGTTGAACCAGTAAGAACCCTGATACTGTACCCAGTGGTTGAGCCGGTTAGGCTGCGCCTGCGCCCGTGAGGTCAGCCACAGGCCAACCAGTAAGGAAAGCACGAACAGCAGAGATTTTAATTTGATTTTCATCCAGCATTTGATCTTTTGCGCAAGCCAACTTCCCTTGACGCTGCCCTTGTAAAACGGAAGAAGCCTTGCTGGTGGGCAAGGCTTCTTTTGGTGCTACTTTGGTGGTGTAGAGGTATACCTATCTGCTCGTTTCAAGGGTCTTTTTAGTAAAACACCCCTAAAACCTAGCCTTTCTTCTTCAGTACAATTTTCTCTGCGTGTTTGGCCACCAACCTATTGTAGAATTCCCGCAGGTTTCCGTACTCACTGGCGTCAAAAAAGGTTTTGTTGATGCTGAGTTTACTCATGATTTGCAGTTTCCCGTCGGCCATTTGGGCCACATAGGTGAATTTAGCGGCATTGTTGGGCAATGAAAGAGTGGCCGGTTTGGGCAGTTCCTCCAGTTCATAGCCCTCGGGCAGTTGGTAGTTGAACACATACGTTTCGTCTACCGGGGCGGCGAAGTCAATGGGGTATAGCCGCGTGGCCAGCTTAAATGGATTCTCTCCCTGCGCGTGGGTGAGCATGGGCGACAGGTAAAGCAGGGAGGCCGGAGCCGTGTCGCCGGCTCTGTTCAGCTGGTACTCTTTCCGGAAGTTCTCCTGCAGGTTGTCCAGGTTGTGGAGCTTGATCTGCTGCCGCACCCAGTCTGTTCCGGCATTGGCGAACTCCTTGAGATACGTCTCCTGCCCTTTGTCCCGGATGGCGGACCGGGCCTGCAGGGCTGGCACGCCGCGGAAATCCTCGGTTAAGGTGCCGGTCACTTCGCCGGTAGGCAATATCTTAAGCTGACCGCTGACGTATTGGATATTTCTCTCAGAACCGGTGAGCGGCATCCATTTCCCCTCGGGGCCATTCATCACCCAGCCCTGGCCGTTCAGGCAGCGCAGCGGCAGCATCCCGAAGGGCAGGTCTTTCTCGGTGGCATCCAGCAGGTACGTTTTCGCACCCACCTGCACGCAGGAGATCACGTAGTCAAATTTACTGATCATGGGCGAGGTGGTCAGGGGCTTGCCGTGGGCGCGGGTGCTCACCAGCATGGGGTAAGCTGTAACGCCGGTTTCGCGCAGCAGGGCCGTGAGCACCAGGTTTACCTCAGCCGAAGAACCAGAGTGGTTGTCAAAGGCTTTGCGCAGGTTCTCGGTGTAGATGCGGTGCTTGCCGTCCCAGCGCATGTTGTTCTTCACGTACGCCAGTACCGCCTTTACTTTCTCCAGGGAATCGGTTTTCCCGGCCATCAGTCCGTCTGCGACTTTTTTCAGGTAGGTGGTGTTGGTGAGCTGTAGACCGAACTCATCGTCTTTCTGCAGTTCATTGGTGAAACTGGCCCAATCTCCGGAGGTGAACGTAGGTTTCTGGTCGGGGTACTGCACTTTGGAGAGCTCGAACTCAATTTTGGAGATGTACTCCTGGGCACTGGAAAGATAGGGTTCCTCGGTGAAGGCTGGTAGGTCTTTCATGGCCCACTGGTACTGCACCACCGACATGGAAAGGGAGCCGTTTTTATCCATGCTCGTGTATCCTACGTCTTCTTGCCACCTAACCGCCACCGTCTTGTGCTGTATCTTCGCGTCTTTGATATGGTACGGGTGGAAGCCATGCGATATGTGGTTGTACTCAAAGAAAGGCACCATGCCCACGCGGTATTCACTCCATTTCACCGGAATGCGGTGCTGGAACTCCCACTCGCGCAGCAGCTTGATGAAGTCTGATTTTATGGTATAGCTCAGCTCAATGACAGAACCCACTTTCACTCCGGGCATGGTCAGCTTTTTCAGGTACCAGTTGGCATCCTGCTTCTCGTCAAAAATCGCTTGCTCGTCCAGCTTCAGCTTCACGGTTTCGCCGTTCTCCAGATTATAGGTCACTCCTTTCACATTGAGCACCTCCTCCTTGTTGCCATCGCGGCGGCGGTAGTAGGGAATAACGAAATCAGCCTGGTCTAGGCCGTTCTTCTTGAGGATCTTGATTCTGATGAGGCGCTTGAACTGGAGTTGGGTGCCTTTGGTGAACAGGAAAGACGACTCGCCCAGGTCATACAGCACCACGGCGGCGGCGCTGGTGTCTGGCGCGTACGAGGTCATCTTCAGGTCTTCAGGGGTGACCTGGCCCATCTTGAACGGGTCTTCAGCAAAGCCCGGCGTAACCACGCCTACCACCAACAGCAGCAGAACCAGCCAAGGCTTCAGAAATCTAGTATTCATACGTCATAAAGGGATAAAGATGGAATAGCGGCAGTTTTAGGAAACCAGCCCCTAAACGGTGCTGTTTACACGGCTTAGGGGCTGGAGGCATCAGGTGGTCTCGGCGGCCAGCACCACTTGCTGCTGATCGGCGCGGGAGATCTGTTTCAGGAAATTGACCAGTTCTTTGTACTGCTCCGGTTTATGTCGGCTTTTGTGCATGGTGAGCTGGCGCACATACACCAGCTTGTTGCCCTTCATCTGCACCTGTGCCTGGTACTCGCCAAAGATGGAGGCGATTTTCACGGGCTGCGGCATGCTCTCGGTTTTGTAACCGGCCGGAATCTCGTACTCCACGGAGTCTACGTCATGGAACGCCATGGGCCAGATGACATCGTACTTGCGCCCCTCGGTGAAGGTGGGCGACGAGGTCCAGCGGTTCATGAGGTTAGGCGTAATGAAGAGGCGTCTGCCGCTCACCGAGGCCACTTTAGGCAGCTCCAGTTGCAGTTTCTCCCTGACCTGCGGCTCTCCTTTTACTTTCTCCAGGTTGTAGCCCTTGATCTCGAAGGCCGGGATCTGGGTGTTCTTGTACAGCCATTTAAGCTGCTCTTCTGGCGTGTAATGCTGCACTACTCCTTTGCGGTCTTCGTGCTGCGTTCCGGCGTACTGGGTAATCGCTTCTCCTACGCCGCTCCCCTGGGTGTTGAGTTTCACCTGGATGGTGCGTTTCTGGGTGTTGTCAAAGGCGGTAAAACGGGGAGTAGACACCAGTTTACCACCCTCGGGGGTAATCAGGAGTGAGTAGCGGTCTCCGGTAGAGGAACCGGTGTAACCGGCATCGGCCATTTGGCTCGTACATTCCAGCCAAACAGTATCCTTGGCCATGGGCACGCACACCACCACGTGGTTGAACTGGCTGTTGGGGAAGCTCTTGAGCACCGGCCGGTTGTCTTCTCCGGCGTAGATGAGCGCGTAGTGGCTTTTGATACCCGCTACCTCCAGCAGAGCTTTGGTGTAATTGCTGAGGGCCTTGCAGTCACCGTAGCCTTTGCTGTCTACCATGGTGGCCTCAAACGGCTGCCAGCCGCCAATGCCCAGCTGAATGGACACGTAGCGCGTTTTGTTCTGCATGAACTGGTAAATAGCTTTCACCTTGGCTTCCGGCGTAGGCAAATCTTTGACCAGCGCCAGAACCTGTTGCTTGGTAGCCTCGGGAAGCTGATCACGGCCTACGTTCAGCTTGTTCTGCCACTCCCCGAAGGACTGCCACGTCTCCAGACTTCCGGCGTAGCCCTGCACCTCAAAGGTAGCCGGCGCCGTACGCACCATCGGTATCAACTCAGAGAAAGAAGGGCCGTACATCTCCCGTTCAATGGGCGCCAGGTCTTTCACTTGCCAGCTGTAGACCTGTTGCGCTCCCTCCTGCTTGACGTTTACTTTCTCCGGCACCAGTTGCTCATAGTACCGCAGCGGCATTCCAGCGGGCATGATCACCTGAAACGAGGCTTTCTCTACGGCCAGTTTCTCGCCGTCCAGCGGAGCCCAGCCTGTATAAAACAGCATGTTGTTAGAGGTGGTTTGGTACTCAAACTCCACCGTGTACGGGTAAGAAGGCAGCGATATGGCCGCCACTTTCACCCGGTTGTCTTCATACAAAGAGAAATCGCTGGTGTTGCTGTAATCCTTGATGTCAGACGCTTTCAAGGTGGCGGCTTTCTTGCCCAGCATGTCATAGACCGTTCCTTTGATGTAGTCTACTTTGTTGAGCTTGTCATAGGGCACCACCAGTTGGGCGTGTCTTTTCCCTTCCTCGTTCAGGACGGTGATCACGCGCTTGATGCGTTCTGTGGCCGATTTTGGGGAAGTAACCGTAAACGTGGTTTCCTCCGTCCGGATCACGGCGTTGGAGCCTTTGGACAAGGCGGGGCTGATGGTGAACGCCGCATAGGTGGGCGTGTCTCCGGCCCAGGCAGCCGTGCTTACCAGCAGGCCGAGCAGGAGCGCGGTTAGTCGTTTTTGCATGAGTTTTCGAAAATTAAGCCTAAAACCAGATTACCCTTTTTTCTTCAGCACAATCTGCTCGGCGTGTTTGGCGATCATCTGGGTGTAGAACTGCTTCAGGTACGTGTATTCCTCGGCGTAGAACACCGGCCGCGAGATGGTCACTTTGCTCATCACCTGAATCTTGTTACCGATTACCTGCAAGGCATAGGTGAACCGTCCGCCGTTTTCTGGCAGGGCGATGATGACGTTCTTGGGCAGTTCCTCTACCGCGTACCCGTCTGGGATGGTGAAATTACAGATGTACACCTCCTCAGTAGGGTGCCCGAAATCTACCGGGTACTTGCGGTTTTCGTTCTTGAACGGGTTGTCCTGCTGCGCCTTCAGGAGCATGGGGTTCAGGTAGATGATGTCTTTGGGCTGGGTGTCTCCCGCACTGGTTACCTCATACTGCAGGCCCATGGGCTTGTACAGGTCTTTGAAGTTCTGCAGCACCGGGGCTTTGCGCTCCAGCTGGTTCTGGCTGCTCACCAGTTTCTCCAGGAATTTGGTTTCACCGGCTTCCTGCACGTTGTGCCGCATGCTCAGGGCCCAGATACCGTTGGTGGACTGCATTACTTTACCGCTCATCACACCAGTGGCCAGGATCTGAAGATCGGCGTTGATGAGCTCCGTGGTGCGGTTAGAAGACTGAAGCGTTACCCAATCGCCTTTTTCTTTGGAAACCAGCCAGCCTCGGCCGTTTAGGCAATGCTTGGGCAGCGTGCCCAGAGGCATCAGGGGATCAGTGGCATCCATGAGGACCTCTTTGTCACCCACCTTGGCGTAGGCAATCACGTAGTTGAACTTGCTCAGGACCGGCGAGTAAGGAACGCGGCCGTTGTCACGGGTACTCATCACCACCGGGTAGGCCTCAAACCCGGCATCGCGCAGCATGGCCACCAGCATGAGGTTGATATCGGCCACGTTTCCGGTTTTGGTGTCATAGGCCTTACGGAGGCTGGAAGTCACGTATTTGCCCCCCTGCCCGTTCCACTTCACTGACTTTTTCACAAATTCATAGATAGAGTTGAGGCGGGCCAGCGTATCGGTGGCGGCCGGCAGGGCCGCTACCTCGCTTTTGAAGAAACCGGTGCGGTTCAATTGTAAGCCAAAACGTTCGTCGGTCATCAACTCCTCTGTGAGGCTGCTCCAGTTACCGGCAATCCGCTTGGGAACCTGGCTCGGGTAGCGCACCCATTCTAATTCAAACTCAATCTTGGAGACATAGTCATTGAGGGTGGTGATGTACGATTCTGAGGCGATGGCCGGCACGTCTTTCATCACCCAGCGGTGGTTCACAGATTTGGCGTTCACCGTCTCTGAGCCGCCGGGCGTGCGTCCGCCGCCCATGCCAGCCTCTATGGAACTGCTCCAGCGCACGGTAAAGCTCATGGTGGAGGGCACTGACTCGCTCACCACGAAAGGCTCATAGCCCTGCGGGATCTGCTTGTACTCAAAATACTCTGGGATAGCGGCCCGGTACTCGCTATACATCACCGGAATAGATTGCTGGAAAGTCCAGTCGCGGAGGTTGAAGAGGAAGTCAGAGGTGATGGTGTACGAAATCTCCAGCACGGAGCCTTCTTTCACGGCGGGCAGGGTAAACTTCTTGTTGAACCAGTTGGCGGATTCCTTTTCGTCAAAGATGGCTTTGTCCTCCATTTTCACTTTCACCATTTTACCGGCTTCCATGTTGTAGGTAGCGCCTTTGACGTTGATCACCTGCTCTTTGCTGCCGTTCCGCTGGTAATACGGAATCACGAAGTTGGCCCAGTCATAGCCGGTTTTCTTTAAGATCTTGATGCGGGTCACCCGCTCAAAATTCACTTTGAAATCTTCGCCGTAAGAAAAGTAAGAGCGTCCGTAATCGGCTAGGATGACGGCGGCGGCGCTGGTGTCTTTGTCATAGGACTTCATGTTGAGTTCCTGCTCTGTCACCTTCCCGAACTTGACGGGAGCTTCCTGCCCGAAAACCGAAAAATGGAACAGAACGAATACCACGGCCAGCAAAGACCGCGTGTTAAAAAGGGTAGAGGTGGGCATAGAGCGGGGCTATTATGGTGTAAAAAGGATTGATTAATGGATAGTAATATTATAGAGCGCTTTTAATGAAAGCCAGCGTAATAAATTTTCTTGTATAGATATCTGGTTGATACAAAGCCTGCTGGCAGGGCTGCCAAATGGCGCTGACCTATAGAGCTATTTCTTTTCTGTATATAATATTGGTATAGATGTAAGAGAAGTTGCCCACCTCGTCCTTTCCCGCAGAGCCCCGGCCTTCTCCTACTAAAAATAGTAATAATTGATGCTGTTGAAGAATTTCAACCCAATATATCCCAATTTTTGAGACTAATTGCTATACCCTCCCATAATTTAGAAAAGTTCTATTTTCTTTTTCTATTGATAGTGCCTTGGCTCGCTAGAATTCAAGTTTTCAGCCAGTTACTCCGCAGTGGGTGCGTAATCCAGGGGCAGCATTTCGGCCAGCTTTTCCCAGCCCCAGTACCCTTCCACAAAATGCGAATGCGGGTTCAGGATCATGCCGTTGGGTTCTATGAACGTGTAGGGCTCCGTCAAAGAAAGCAGGGAGTTCTGGAAAGACGGGGCTCGGCGTTGCGAGAAAAGGCTTTGGTTCACAAAACCCAGTTCTTCCTTCTCTTTGGTGTATACCACGTTCAGGATATCCTCAAACTGCAACCGCAGCCGGTCACCAGACGCGTCTGGCCTCACCAACTGCTCGTACGGGATAGGGTCTTTGTACAGGTAGGCCACGGTTTTATCCAGGCGTTTCATGCGCAGCCAGTACTGGAGGCTGTCTTCCGGTTCGCCGCTTTTGTGAATAGTGATGGTCCCTGACGCTAAGGCTCTGGCCCGCTTCAACCCGGCCTGAATCTCCTCTTCGGGCGGACGGCTGGGGTTGGGCCGGCGCTGCATCTTCCGCACGTTGAAACCTTCGGCCTCCAGATTCCTATTATAAAGCGCGCGCGCAAAATGCATAAGGGAGCCACGGTAGGCTTTCAGCCGGGCCTCTTGCCAGCGTTTCGCCTGCGCTTTGCTGCGGGGCTTCATCGCCTCGTATCGGGGATACCCGGCATGGAACGTCTGCTGGTTGGCGAAATTAACCTTGAAATCAGCCAGCTCAAAATGCACCCGGTAGCCCAGGGCTTTGCTTTCAATGATCAAAGGCTTCACGGCCTCGGCGGTCAGTTCCTGCGTTTCCGGATCGAAATGGAAATACAGCACCTCTGGGTTGAGGATCTCGGTTTTGGCGGCATTGGCGGTCTGCCCGATGAAGTTCTTCAGGAATACCCCGTAGTTATAGCGCCAGTTGGAGTCGGGCCGAATGACGATTTCCTGCAAAGCGTTGGCCCTGGCCAGGAGCTCAAACCGGAAGGAGAGCTGTTTCCCGGCCGTTAAAGTCACTTTGTGGGTCAGGGTTTCATAACCCAGGAAAGACACCACCAGCTCATGCGTCCCGGCGGGCAATCCGGTAAGCTTGAACGTGCCGTTCTCCGCGGAGTTGGTGCCAAAGGTAGTCTGCGCAATGTAAACCGTGGCAAAGCCCAGCGGCTGTTTGGTCTGGGCATCCACAATCGCCCCCACCACACTCGCACTCTGCCCATACGTTTTCCCGCTGAAGGGGAACACGAGCAGGGCAAGAAGCAGCAGCGGCCAGAACGGCCTGAAGGATTCACGGGCGGGAAGCGGCATAACAGAGGCTTTTACCCAAGAAAGATACGCACCGGCCTTCCATTCTGTTAGAGCAGACGCTCTATTTTAACATTCTTTAACTAAAAACGGGCTAAAAACGCAGTGTGAAAGTAGTGCCCTCGCCCAGCTCTGAGCTTACGGTTAAAGAACCTTTGTGCAGCCGCATGATCTGCCGCGACAAACTCAGGCCAATGCCCGTGCCCGTAGGCTTGGTGGTGTAGAAAGGCAGGAAAATCTGCTCCAAAGCTTCTTCGGCAATGCCACTCCCGTTATCGGTGACCTGGATGACCACGCGGCTGTCCTGGTCCGGGAAGGCCTCTAGCTGCAGGGTTTTGGTGGGTTGATCAGCCAGGGCGTGGATGGCGTTCCGAATCAAGTTGATGAGCACCTGCTCCACCAGTTCGCGGTCAGCGAGCACCTGCAATCCGTTCTCCGGGCAGTTCACCTCCAGCACAATGTTCTCGCGTATCAGCTCTTCCTGGAACAGCGTCTGGAGCTGCTTGAGCATCTGAGGCACGGAGAAGAACTGCTGTTGGGGCACCGGCACCCGGGCCAAACTCCGGAAATCCTGCACAAAGCGCACCAGCCCCTGGCTGCGGCGTTCAATGGTTTGCAGGGCCAGGCCCATGTCTTCGGTTTCCTCACGCTGCAACAGAATCTGCTCAGCTGGTTGGGCCTCCAGCACGTCCTGGATATCGGCGGCCACGCTGCCCGCCAATGATGAGATAGGCGTCACCGAATTCATGATCTCGTGGGTGAGTACCCTGATGAGATTCTGCCAGGCTTCCATTTCCTTTTCCTCCAGTTCGCGCTGGATGTTCTGGATAGAAGCCAGCCGGAAATCCTCGCCACGCATGACCAGGTCCACCACAAACAGAGACACCGGCACGCGCTCTTTGCCGCGCTTGAGGTGCAGCACCACGCTCTGCCCGGCGGGCAAGGTCAGCAACTGCTCCACCAACTGGGGTGCCTCACGCCTAAGGTGTTCCACGTGGGAAAGCTGCGGAACTTGCAGCAGCCGCTTGGCCGCGTTGTTGATGAGCTGTATCTCGCCGGTTTTCTTGAACGTGATGATGCCGATACCTATGTGCTGCACCACCGCCTGGTAATACTGCGTGGTGGCTTCCTTCTCTGAGCGGATGTCCCTGAACTTCCGGATCACTTCATTGTAGCGCTGGTAGAGCTCGTCAAAGACCTTGCCCTCGTTGCGCGAAGAGAAAACCTCTGAGAAATCATCGTACTTAATGGTGTTCAGGAACTTGATGAGCCGCTCCGTGGTGCGCTCAATATAACGGATTAAGGCGATGGTCTGGACCGCGATGAGGATGCCCAGCGCCACTTGCGTAGCCATCAGGGTAGACTTGAACCCCAACCGGAAAAACAGGAACACCGAGGCTACCAGCAGCAGCACCCGCACAATCACCTGGAAACGGAAATTCTTAAAGCCCATACTTCTCCAAGCGGCGGTACAGCGATGCTCGGGACAAGCCCAGTTCTTTGGCGGCTTTGGAAATGTTGCCGTCGTACTTGCCCATGGCTTTGACTACGGTGGCGCGCTCCACCTCGTCCAGGTTATGCGTTTCAGGGACGTTTTCTGAAAAAGAGGGCTGATTCATCTGCAAAAAGAAGAAGTCCTGCGGCTGCAGCACATGGTTTTCTGAGATGATGGAAGCCCGCTCCAGCACGTGCTCCAGTTCCCGGATGTTACCGGGCCAATCATATCGGCGCAGCCGCTCCAAAGCCGCCGTGGAGAGCGATTTGGCGGGTTGCTTGTATTTCTGAGCGTAGCGTTTCAGAAAATGGTCTACCAGCAGCGGCAGATCTTCCAGACGGTCGCGCAAGGCGGGCAGATTCAGCTCGATGGTGTTGATGCGGTACAGTAAATCCTGCCGGAATCGGCCTTGCTGCACCATCTGCTGCAAAGGCATGTTGGTGGCGCAGATGAGCCGCACGTTAATGGGAATGGGTTGCCCGGTGCCTACCCTGATCACCTCGCGGCGCTGCAAGACGGTGAGCAGTTTGGCCTGCATGGCCATAGACAAATTCCCGATCTCGTCCAGAAATAAGGTGCCGCCGTTGGCCATCTCGAAACGGCCCACGCGGTCTTCCCGGGCATCGGTAAACGCGCCTTTCTTGTGCCCGAAGAGTTCGCTTTCAAATAGCGTCTCGGTGAGCGAACCCATGTCCACGGAGATAAACACCTTATCGGCGCGGGTTGATTGCTGGTGCAAACTGCGGGCGATGACTTCCTTTCCGGTGCCGTTTTCGCCCAGAAGCAGCACATCGGCATCGGTTTTGGCTACGCGGTGCATGAGGTGCAGCAGTTGCTGCATGGCCGGACTCTGGCCGGTAATCAGGTTCACGTTCTGGCTCAGTTGTGAGGCCAGCGCGCTGTTGGTTTTCTTGAGCGTGGAAATCTCCTTGTAAGAGGTCTTCAGCTTAGCCGCCGCCGACAAGGTGGCAATCAGTTTCTCATTTTGCCAAGGCTTGAGCACGAAATCGGTGGCACCTTCTTTCAAAGCCCGCACCGCCATCTCCACATCGCCGAAGGCCGTGATCATGATCACCACCGCGCTGGGGTCTTTGGTCAGGATTTCCTTGAGCCAGTAAAAGCCTTCGTTGCCGCTGGTGGTATCTTCCCGGAAGTTCATGTCCAGCAGGATGAGATCGTAGGTGTCATGGTTCAGGAGGAACGGGATCTTGCGCGGGTCTTTCTCAATGAGCACCTGCTGGGCGTACTTCTTCAGCAGCATCTTGGCCGAGAAGAGAATGTCCTCGTTGTCGTCTATGATCAGGATCTTGCCTAGGTTCTGTTCCACGGGTTTCGGTTACGTTTTGGCAAAAGTACACCTAAACTGTGCCAGACCAGGAAAAACGCGCTGAAACGGCTGGCAAGGTGAATTTACAAAATCCAACCGATATGGCAGTGTTCGAGGGTGAACAAAAAGTGTCCGCTGGTGAACAGGTAGCAACCAAGCAATTCGCCGTTTTCAACCTGTTTTTGAGAAAATGCCGCTAAAACGGAATTCAACCGTTCGAAGAGCTTTATAGGGGCAATCCCTTGTGGTTGCCCTTTCTGGTAAATGATCGGAAATGGGCCATCCTTCTATGGTTCCTCTCTATGGCGCGGAAGTTACTTCCGTGACTTGCCTAAACGTTCCTTAAGTCACGGAAGTAACTTCCGCGCCATAGAGGGACTGAACGGAAAAGGGCAACCACAAGGGATTGCCCCTACTTTTACTGAAACGGGCGTAAAACGCCAGAATTTATTCGGGCTGCGGAGCGATGGCGGCGTACTGAAAAGGCTTGCCGATGAGCCGGACTTCAAACGGAGCGCTGACGCCTTTCAGGCGGATGTTGGCGCTACCGGCGACGTACGGAGGGTTTCGCAAGAGCGAGAAAGCCCGCTCTGAGATGACGAAGCTGTTGTTCAGGTCTTTGGTGGCGGCTTGCAAGCGGGCCGCGATGTTCACCGGGAAGCCCATTACCGAGAGCGAGTTCTGCCCTACGCCCACATCGCCGTAGATTACCTGCCCTACGTGCACGCCAATGCCTACTTCAAAATAATGGTTGAAATAGGCTTTGATGTACGTGTTGTTGAAAATCTTGACATCCTCCTGAATCTTGAGCCCGGCCAGCACCGCCGATTCCGTTGCCTGCTTTATTTTGGAATTCAGGCCGAAAACGGCGTACAGGCCATCGCCCGCTGTGTCAATGATTCGGCCGTCGTACTGCTCAATGGCGTTGCGGAACAGCGTGAGGATGCGGCGCATGATGTGAATCACGTCAAACGGAAGGTTCTCTTCCATGAAAGGCGTGAAGTTGCGGATATCAATGAAGAACAAGGCCATTTTGCGCCGGTTGCCCAGCACTTCGTCAGCGCCTTTGTTTTCTCCGTTGATAAAGATGTACCGGTCAATGTCGTCTTTGATGAGCCGGTGCACCTGCACGCCTTCGCCCTGCACGCACGTCTGGCAGGCCAGCCGCACATTGTCCGGGAAATGCTTTACCGCCTTGATGGTCTTTTCAAAGGAATTCACCGCAGACAGGTTCTCGGCACCTTCCAGCACCAGCACGCGGCAGGTGGTGCACTGCCCTTTTCCGCCGCAGGCGTGGTAATGCGGAATGCCCGCCTGTAAAGACGCGGCCAGCAGCGTTTGGTTTTCTGCCACCGGAACGGTTTTCTCCCCTTTGAACTCGACCTGAAAGGACATAGGCTTTACATCTAACTAAGTGGAACCAGCGCCTGAGGGGCCCTACTTTCTACGCTACAGCTCCCTCTTACTTCTTAACCAGTGTCTGGTATTCTGGGTGCTTCTGAAGATAAGCGGCCATGTACGGGCACAACGGCACCAGCTCCAATTTCTCGTCGGCAATGTAGGTTAGCACCTGCTTGGTCAAAGCTGCCGCAATGCCCTGCCCTTCCAACTCTTTGGGTACTTTGGTATGCAGCACGGTGATCACGTTTCCCTTTAACCTGTATTCTACCACCGCGGTGCTTCCGTCTACCGTGGTTTCAAACCGATGCGCTGCCGGGTTGTTTTTGATGTCTAGTTCCATGGCTATCTTCTTGCTGAATGGGGTTATTCACTTATCTGAGCGCTGCTCAACATTTCCTTGGCCAGGTTTATTTCTTCCTGCAGAATGGTGTGGGGCCGGCCTTTGTAGATCTTCTTCGTGACCACGGCGCCCATTCCTTCCAGAACCTTGACGGTTTCCTCTACCCTACTCACGGGCACGTGCGGGTCTGGGTCACCGGTGGTAATAAGGATGGGGGTGTTCTGGAAGTCTCCTTTGTAGTGGCTGGTGTCTAGCTGCGGACCAATCAGGCCGCCGGTGAACAGGAACAACCCACCAAATTGCTGGGCGTTTCTGGCGGCATATTCTGAAGTAAGGCAAGCACCCTGCGAGAAACCCAACAGGTAGATATTCTGGCTGCTGATGCCTTCTCCGGCAATGGTTTTCACCAGGTCATGGATTTCCTCTAAAGCAGAGTCCAGCGCGGGTTGGTTTTGCTCGGTGGGCGCCATGAAGCTGTACGGGTACCAGCTATGGTTGGTGGCTTGCGGTGCGAACAAAGAAAAGTCGTCTACCGGCAGATGATCCGCCAAAGACAAGATGCTTTCCGCGGAGGCCCCGCGGCCATGAACCATGATCAGGGCCTTGCCGGTTTCAGACAAAGGCTTGCCGTGCGAGATGACTTGTTTTTTGTGGGTATACATAGCGTTTATTGTAACACGTGGGTGGCCTGAATAGCTTGCCCTAACCAAAGAAAATCATCCAGGAATTTATCCAGGCGGCTGGCGTAGCCGGCATCTATTAATTGACCATCCTGAAAAAGCGTCTGCACCTTGGGCGTGAGCAGGGCGTTTGGCAACACAATTCCGTTCAGAGTAAGGGCGTAGTGCTGCAGGCTTTTGGCCGCGTTGATGCCACCCAGCATCCCCGCCGAGACGGTCACAATCCCGAAGGGTTTATGAAAATACTCTTTGTAGAAATAGTCTAGGGTATTTTTGAGGGCGCCGGAGTAGCTTCCGTTGTGTTCTGGTGAAACCAGGACCAAACCATCGCTCTGGGCTATGGCGGCGCTGGTCTCCTTCATCTGCTCAGAAGGATTAGCAGTTTTGTCAAAGGTATTTTCCAGCAAAGGAAAGTTCAATTCGCGAACGTCCAGCAAATGGATGATGTGGCCTTTTTCTTCCAGTCTTCTTCCCACTTCCAACGCCACCTGGTGGGATTGCCGCTGCGGGCGGGCGCTCCCAGATACTACTACTAGTTTCATGGTGTGTTTTTTAAAAATCAATGGTAAACGCTTTCCGCCATAACTATTTGGGTGCGTTCGGTTTCAAGGTAATAAAAAGGGAGCTTCTAACCGCGGGAATCAGATTTTTGGTGCGGTGGCCTTTGCCGGTGGTGTCTTCCACCAGCAGAATGTCGCTGGCTTTGAATTGCCGCTTTGCACCCAGGGAGGTTTCAATCTCTATCTCACCGTCCAGGAGCACAATGTACTGCCGGGCCGGAGCCGTGTGGAAGTCATAGTCATAGCTGGGTAAAACCTTCCGGAAGATGATGCTTTCCACCTCCTCGGGTTCTGACAGGAAGCCAATGTCCCCCGCAGAACGCAGGGGCTTGGCCATCTCCTCAAAATGGCTTTCTCCGTGGGCATCCGCGTACACGCGGGTTATATGGAATACGTCCATTTATGGTCTGATTTCAAGAAAACGGGCCTAAAAAGCCGCTTCAGTGTTGACGTGAAGCGGCTTTCCTGTTTTTAGTCCAGATTGGGTAAAACGGCCTCAATTTCGGCGCGGCGTGGTTCGTACTGCGGCGGAAGCAACAGGCTGGAACCTAGTTTGTCCCAAGGCTCATCAATCCCGAAGCCCGGATTGTCAGTAGCTATCTCAAACAGCACACCACCCGGCTCTCTAAAGTACAGCGAGTAGAAGTAGTTGCGGTCAATTTTCTCGGTGATTTGCAGACCCAGACCGGCGCGTCTTACTTTCTCCTGAAAATGCATGAGGGTTTCCTCGTCTTTCACCCGGAACGCGATGTGGTGGTTGGTACCGGCTCCGCCGATTCCCCGCGCCTCGTTGGGCAGTTCTACCAAGTCAATGATAGCGGCGTGCTCCACGGCATCGGTGATGTAGCGGTAGCGGTTGCCGCTTTTCTCCAGCAAGGTGTAGCCCAAAACATCGGTGAGAACAGCGGCGGTGCCTTTGATGTCGCGCAAAGTCAGAGTCACGCTGTGAAAGCCTTTGGTGGCTACGCTGGCGTTCACCTCGTCGGTTTCCCAGGCTACGCGGTTGTCCTGGTTTTTAGGAATCACCAACTCCAGTTTCAGGCCGTCTGGGTCCAGGAAGGTCAGGTACTGCTCGCCGAATTTTTCTGACGGCTTGTTGTAGATGACGTTGTGCTTCTCAAACCGGTTTATCCAGAAATCAAAGCTCCCTTCGGGCACGGAGTAGCCTATGTTGGTGGCCATACCAGTGCCGGCGCTGCCGCGGCGGGCGCCTTCGTACGGGAAGAAGGTTAAGATGGTACCCGCACTGCCGCGCTCATCGCCGTAGTACAGGTGGTAAGTACCGGGGTCGTCAAAGTTGACGGTTTTCTTGAGCAGGCGCAGTCCCAGGACTTTGGTATAGAAGTCTACGTTCTTTTTAGCCGAATCTGCGATGGCCGTGATGTGGTGCAGGCCTAATATTCTATTTTCCATGGTTTCTGATTAATGGTTGATAGGCACCTCTATGAGGAGGAATCTGCTATCGGTTTGGAAACTAAATTGAAGCTGATCTGTGTCCCAGAGGCCTAAGGCTTCGCGGTCGGTCAACGGTTGGTCATTTACTTGAAATGAGCCGCTGATGTTGAACACGAAGAGGCCTTTGTTCAGGGGGTTAAAAGAATACGTAAGCGGCTGGCCTTGCTCAAAGTACCCCAGAGAGAGTTTCGCGTTCTGGTTGATCCAGCAGTGGCTCTGGCCCTCCTCGTTGCTCACAATGGTGGTCAGCTGGTTGACCCGTTTCTCCTCGGGGAAAAAGCGGCGTTGGTACCGGGGCGTGATGTTCTGTAGCTTGGGTTCAATCCAGATCTGCAGAAAGTTGACCTCGTCCTGGCCCACATTGTGCTCTTCGTGCCGAAGGCCGCTGCCAGCGCTCATAATCTGTACCCAGTCTTTGTGCACGGTTTCTTTGTAGCCCAACGAGTCAATGTGGCTCATAGACCCCGAGAGCATCACGGAGATAATTTCCATGTTGGCGTGCGGGTGAATCCCGAAGCCGTTCTCCGGCGCTACGTAGTCATCGTTGAAAACCCGCAGCAACCCAAAGCCTGCCCTTACGGGATTATAGTGACCAGAAAAGCTGAGGATGAAATTGCTCTTGAGCCAGCCTATGTCTTTCAGCCCCCTTTGCGCGGGCGAATATCTCTCTAGTTGCATGCTTTTTGTTTTTGAGATTGTACGGGTAACAGGAGAAAAGAGTACCCGGCAGGACTGTTTTACACTTTGATTTTCAAAACGATGTTTAAAACAGACCAACCGGCCTTACCGGCGATCTCTTAGGCTTGCTTCACCAGCTGGATCTCGGCCTGCAGCTTGATCTCGTCGCTCACCACTACGCTTCCGGCTTCGGTCACGGCGTTCCAGGTCAGGCCAAACTCTTTGCGGCTGATCTTACCAGTGACCGTGAAACCAGCTTTGGTTTGTCCGTAAGGGTCTACCACAATACCACCGAACTCTACCTTCACAGTTACCGGTTTGGTAGTGCCTTTGATGGTCAAATCACCGTGCAGTTGGTACTCATCGCCTCCTACGTTTTCATAATTGGTAGCGGTGAAACGAACTTGCCCGTGATTCTCCGCATCAAAGAAATCCGCTGACTTCAGGTGCGTGTCGCGCTGCTCGTTGTTGGTGTTGATGGAGTTGACATCGGCGGTGAACAGGACACTGTTAGCGCTGGTGAACTGATCGTCTTCGGTTTCTGCCTCCACGTGGAAGCTCTGGAAGTAGCCTGTCACCGTGGTGATCATCAAGTGTTTTACTTTGAACTGAACTTCTGAGTGCATTGGGTCTACTGCCCATTTTGTAGTTGCCATAATTTTTCTTTTTCTATTTTAGAGGAATGGATGCTATTCTGTTTCTGAGTTGATAGGTAAAATGTATATACATTTAATGTAGATACATACGTTTGCGCCTAAAAGTTTCACAATATTTTTCCTGCTCTCCTCTAGCTCTTTAATGAAAGCTCCTGCCTCAAAGAAAAACGGCGGCCACTATCAAAGCTTATAGCTCTGGCAATGACCGCCGTTTAGAAGCCGTTTTCAGTAAAAACGTTGTAATACGCTGCGCAGAGCTGCCCTTTTCTCTTTAAGCATCTAATAGCGTAATCGCACCTGCAGACCTCCTTACTTCTTCGCCGTAGGCATGGACTGCCACAGCACATTCATAACCCACCATTTATCCTTCTCTTTCACCAGGTGGATGTAATCAATACCCCACACCGCGGTCACCTTCGCCGAGGCCGTTTTGTCGCAGATGTCCAATATCTGCACCTCCTGAATAGAGGAAGCGTTGGCCTGTTTCCCGTCCGCGTTCCAGCGTTTCGCCAGACTCACCAAGGCCTGGAAAGGCATTTCCTGCTGCTTGGAATAAGCCTGATTAGTGGCAGAGTACGAGAAGCCTCTTTTTTGCAGCAAGGGATGCACGCTGCGGTAGGCAATGGTAGTGTCTGCTTTGTAAAACGCCTGGATGTAGTCCTGGCAAGCCAATCGTACTCCGGCTTTGTCTTGCTCCGAGGAGACGCACTGCGCCCATCCGGCCCCGAAGACGGCAGACAGAAGAATAGTAGCTACAAGTTTTTTCATGTCTATAGTAAGTTGATGGAAGCAAACGAAAGCCCGGCTGCTGTACTTTTAGGAACCAGAGGTTCACGCGGCACAATGGGTGCCTTCTCGCAAGACAGCAAAATGGATTTGAAGAAACCGGCAAAAGCACTGCTTCAGCCAGAGCCGCGCTTTTCACCTGTTTTTCTTAAAAGACACGGAAACCAGAAATTGGCTGCACGAGGGCGCGGCGGGCATGTTCGCGCGTGAACAAAAAGTGTCCGCTGGCGCACACTTTAAAAACAAAGCAATTCATTTAACACTGTAAAACAGCCGTTTACAAAAATGGCACAGCTATTGGCAGAGGTACAGCAACGTAGAAGTTTTTCTCATGGACCGTATCATTGAAAAGAAGCGCTGGACACCCAAGAAGATCGCTGGATATGCCGCCGCCGTCCTGCTCATCGGGTTGGTGACCTATTTCATCGGCTTCGCCGATAACCGCTCTAAACTGAACGTGGAAAGCCAGAAAATCACCATGGCTACCGTGAGCCAGGGTTCTTTTCAGGAGTTTATTCCGGTAGATGGCACGGTGCATCCCATCAAAACCATCCTGATTCCGGCGGTGGAAGGCGGTACGGTAGACGAGAAATACCTGGAAGGTGGCAAACCGGTGAAACAAGGCGACCCTATCCTCAAACTCACCAACAACCGCCTGGTGCTGGACTTCATGAACCAGGAAACCCTCATGAACGACCTCATCAACAACCTGCAGAACTCCAAATTGAGTCTGCAACAGAATAAATTTAACCTGCGCCGCCGTCTGGCCACCTTGAACGCCCAGGTAGACGCCGCCAGAGATATCTATGAACGCAACATCTCTTTGTTTGAAGCCAAGGCCGTGTCTCAGCAGGAATTCTACAGCTTTAAAAGAGAGTATGACCGCCTGAAAGCCGAGCGGGTGATTGAACTGGAATCACAGAAATTTGAGGAAAACAACGCCCGGCAGCAGATCGCGCAACTGGAAACCACCATTTCCCGCACCAGCCGCAACCTGCGCATGATGGAAGACAACCTCAAGAACCTCTATATTAAAGCACCTATCTCCGGACAGCTTTCCTCCATTCAGGTGGAGTTGGGCACGCCGGTGCAGTCGGGGCAGGTGATTGGCCAGATAGACGACTTAAGCGGGTTCAAGGTGAAAGCCGAGCTGGACCAGCACTACGTGAGCCGGGTCTTTGCCGGACAGCAAGCTTCCTTCACCTACAACGGCCAAACCTACCCGCTGGAAATCGCGCTGGTGTACTCTGAAGTGACCAACGGCCGCTTCCCGGTAGACATGAAGTTCATCGGCAAAGTACCCGAAGGCATCCGCCGCGGACAGACCCTGCAGATCAGATTGCAATTGTCAGATCCGGCCCCGGCCGTGTTGCTGCCCCGCGGCGGGTTCTACCAAAGCACCGGCGGCGCCTGGGCCTACGTGCTGGACGAAACCGGCAAAGCTGCCACCAAGCGCAGCATCCGATTAGGCCGTCAAAACCCGGAATATTATGAAGTACTAGAAGGCCTGAAACCCGGTGAACAGGTGATTGTCTCCTCCTATGACGCCTTCAACGAGAAAGACAAACTGGAGCTGAAGTAATCTGTTTTAAGACCGTTTTGGGCAAACTAGCCTTGAAACGCTTCAGCTTTAGTTCTGAGTCCTGAGTTGAGCACGCATTCCGTCCCCCTTTGCAGGGGATAGGGGGATGATCAAGGCG
Source organism: Rufibacter sediminis (assembly GCF_014269285.1). Lineage (GTDB taxonomy): Bacteria > Bacteroidota > Bacteroidia > Cytophagales > Hymenobacteraceae > Nibribacter > Nibribacter sediminis. Next base: position 290,809 of record NZ_JACOAF010000020.1, on the reverse strand, counting down.
GTAGAAGAACCAGAAAGCACTAGCAATAGAAGATAAAAAGATGATTCTCGGGAATGCCTGATCATCCCCCTACCCCCTTCAAAGGGGGACATTCAGCAAGAGAAATAACAATTGAACAACCAGCAATAAACAATCAAAAAGATATGTTAAAGACCGTCAATCTGCAGAAGAAATATACCACCGATGAGGTGGAGACCACCGCGCTGGTGAATGTGAACCTGAACGTGCGCCAGGGCGAGTTTGTGGCCATCATGGGGCCTTCGGGCTGCGGGAAATCGACGTTGCTCAACATCATCGGGTTGCTGGACAACCCCAGCAGCGGCGAGTTCTACTTTCTGGACAAGGAGATCTCCAAGTTCAGTGAGCGGCAGCGGGCGAACCTGCGCAAAGAGCACCTGGGCTTTGTGTTCCAGAGCTTCAACCTCATTGATGAACTGACGGTGTATGAAAACGTGGAATTGCCTTTGATTTACCTGAAGGTGGGCAACGCCGAACGCAAACAGCGCGTGGAGCAGGTACTGGAGCAGATGCAGATTGCGCACCGCCGCAACCACTTCCCGCAGCAGCTCTCGGGTGGTCAGCAGCAACGGGTAGCCATCGCCCGGGCCGTGGTTTCCAAACCAAAACTGCTGCTCGCGGATGAGCCTACCGGTAACCTGGACTCGGCCCACGGCCAGGAAGTGATGCAATTGCTGAGCAGCCTCAACGAGCAAGGCACCACCATTGTGATGGTCACCCACTCCCCCACAGACGCTGATTACGCCCACCGCATTGTGAACCTGTTTGACGGGCAGATCATCTCTGAGAATGTGAAGGAACTCGCTATTCTGTAAGCCCGCAAGCCATGTTCAAAAACTACCTCCTTGTAGCCATGCGCACGCTTAAGCGTAACCTGGGCTACACCAGCCTCAACGTGGTAGGCCTGGCCCTGGGCATTACCTGTAGCCTGCTGCTCTACCTGGTGATCCGGCATGAGCTCAGCTATGACACGTTCCATAGCAAGGCAGACCGCACCTACCGCATCAACGTGGACAAGATCTCGGCCCATGGCCCTGAAAGCAACGCCGGCACCCCGTACCCTATGCTGGCTGTCCTGAAAGCTTCTCTGCCAGAACTCACCCCGGCCACGCACTTATATAATGAAGAAGGCGGCACGTTCACGGTACTGTCTCTCAATGACCAGGAGGCTCCCAGAAAGTTCAGAGAAGAAAAGAACGTCTTGTTTGTGGAGCCGGCCTTTTTTGACTTGTTTGATTTTCCTACAAATGGTATAAACGGAAAGCAGGCCCTTAAAGACCTGAACACAGTACTGCTAACCCAAACCATCGCGGACAAATACTTTCCCGGCGAGAACCCCGTGGGGCGGGTGCTGCGCATGAACAACCTGGTAAACCTGAAAGTAACCGGCGTGATTCCAGACGCGCCTGAGAACACCGACTTGCCTTACCAGATGCTCATCGACTACGAGTCCTCCAAGAAAATCAACACCTTTGCCAATGATTCCTGGAACAGCACCTATAGCAACCAGCAGATCTATTTCGCCTTGTCTCCGGGAGCGAACCTGAAACAAGCCGAGGACCGGCTAAATGAGGTGGCCTCCAAATATCGTCCCCGTTCTCCCGGCGAGCAGGAGCGCTACACGTTTCAGCCGCTCACCCAAGTGCACTTTGATGAACGGTACGGAAACTTCAAAAGTCGCACGATCAGCAAAACCACACTCTGGGCGATGGGTCTCATCGGGATGTTCCTGGTGCTGGTCGCCTCCATCAACTTCGTGAACCTGGCCACGGCCCAGGCCTTGCGGCGGGCCAAAGAAGTGGGCATGCGCAAGGTATTGGGCGCGAACAAACAGCAACTCATGACGCAGTTCCTCCTGGAGACCGGGATGATTACCCTCACGGCCCTTTCGCTGTCCGTGGTGCTGACCGAGCTGCTGCTCCCGTCCTTGAGTAAGTTGCTGGAGCTTCAGCTCGCGTTCTCCATCCTGCGTGATCCGCAGCTGCTGCTTTTCCTGGCGGTGCTCCTGGTGGCGGTTACTTTCTTTGCGGGGTTCTATCCGGCCCTGGTTATCTCGGGGTTTCAGCCCATCTCCGCCCTGAAAAGCAAAACTGCTACCGCCCGGGCGGCGGGTTTGTCGTTGCGCCGCACGTTGGTGGTGCTGCAGTTTACCGTCTGCCAGGTGTTGATCATCTGCACCATCATTGTGCACAACCAGATGGAGTATTTCCGGTCGGCCTCGTTGGGCTTTGACAAGGAAGCGATTGTGAACATACCCCTCCCGTCCGGTAAAGCCAAAGATCTGATGGCCCTTCGGCCGCAGTTAGAAGCGCATCCGGCCATCAAGGCAACCTCGTTTGCCATCGCCCCGCCATCGGCCAACATTGACATGAATACGTCTTTCCGGTACGATGAATTCTCTGTGGAACGCAACTTCAGCGTGAACATGAAAATGGCCGACGAACAGTACCTGCAAACGTTCAATATTCCGTTGCTGGCCGGCCGCATGTACGAAAAAAGCGATACCATGCGGGAGTTTCTGGTGAATGAGACGTTTCTGAGGCAAGTGGGCGAGACAAATCCGCAGGCCGCCCTTGGCAAAGAATTGGTGATCAATGGCAATCAGAATCAGGGCAAGATTGTGGGAGTGGTAAAAGACTTTCACCTGACCTCCCTGCGGGATAAGATTCAGCCGGTGGTCATGTCTACCTTCACAGATATTTATTTGTCTCTGAATGTGAAACTGGAGCAGAAAAACGCGAAGGCGGCCTTGGCTCACCTGCAGAATGTCTACCAGACCGCCTACCCAGACGATGTTTTCCACTATGAGTTCTTTGACGACTCCATCTCCCGTTTTTATGAAGGGGAGCAGCGGCAGGCGTATCTGTTCAAGGTTTTCTCGGTGATCGCCATCTTGATCGGGTGTCTGGGGCTGTATGGTTTGGTCTCGTTCATGGTCGCGCAGCGCACTAAAGAAGTGGGCGTGCGTAAGGTGCTGGGGGCTTCCTCGGCCAGCATTGTGGGGCTGTTCTCGGTAGATTTCGTGAAGCTGGTGCTCATTGCCTTTGTCATTGCCGGGCCTATTTCCTACTATTTCATGGACAAATGGCTGCAGGATTTCACGTACCGCATCAACATTGGGTACTGGGTGTTTCTGGCGGCGGGCGCGTTAACCCTGCTGATTGCCTTGACCACGGTAAGCGTACAGGCGCTGCGGGCCGCGTTCTCTAACCCGGTGCGGGCCCTCAAAACCGAGTAGGCCCCGCACCAGGCGTTTTGGGGCTCTTTTCCCAGAAACGGCCTTGAAACGGACGCGGGGTGCTGACCGCCTGCTTTTTCTCTTCCAGACAACTTCTAATCTGCTCCCCGCCGGTGTTCCGGCGGGGATTTTTCATGCACGCATTACGGGGTAAAAATGCGCTTAACGTAAAAACAACTTATGAATTCACCAGTATCGCCACATTATTTCTTACTTTTACCGCGTGCCTCGTACCCTCTCGTTTTTGGGTTGTTTTCTTAAAAAGAGGCAAAAAACGTAATCTGTCTTCTAAACCTGACAACTCCCTCTATGAACAAAGAAAGCGCCGCTGCCCTGAAAGGAAAGAAAAAACAAATACTGGAGAATTGGATGGCCAATCAGCTGAAAGACGCGGCCCTTCGGGATGATCTCATGAGTGTTTCAGAGTTGCAGCAGCAATCAGAAGAATTCCTTTCCACGTTACTCAAAGCCTTTGCCTCTCCCAATGCGGAAGACACAGACTCTGCCGGATATGAATCCATCCACGACATCCTGAGCGAAATCTCCATTACCAGAGCCCGCCAGGGATTCTCTCCCCGTGAAACCAGCGCCTACATCCTCAGCCTGAAAGAGGTATTGAGCCAGGTACTGGAAGACCGCTTCAAAGACGAGACCGCCATTCTGTACCGCGAGATCATCTCCATGAACAAGATCATGGACAGCCTGAGCCTGGTTACCATGGAAACGTACATCAAAGGCCGCGAGGAAGTGATCCTGCGCCAGACCAATGAAATGAGCGAGATCTCCACGCCGGTAATCCGCGTGTGGGAAGGTATTCTGGCCTTGCCCATCATTGGTACCCTGGACAGCGCCCGCACCCAGGTGGTGATGGAAGCGTTGCTGGAGGAGATTGTGGCCACCGGCAGCCGCATTGCCATTCTGGACATCTCCGGCGTGCCCACCGTTGACTCACTGGTAGCCCAGCATTTGATTAAAACCGTAAGTGCCGCCCGCCTGATGGGGGCCGAGTGCATCATCAGCGGCATCCGCGCCGAGATTGCCCAGACCATTGTGCACCTGGGCATTGACCTGACCAACATCTACACCAAAGCCACCCTGGCCAGCGCCCTGAAGATGTCTTTCTCTATGCTGAGCATCCAGGTGTCAAAAGCGGCCCAGAACGGCCCGGTAGGTTCTAAACAAAACTTCGGGTTTTAATTACGTAACGCTGCCATGGAAAGAATTCCTATTTTAAAAATGGGCCCCTTCCTGCTGGTTACCATCCAAGTGGATTTGTATGACCGGCTGGCCCTCACCCTGGAAAACGACCTCATCAACATGGTGAGCAAGACCGAAGCCAAAGGGGTATTGATTGATATTTCTGCCGTAAGTATCGTGGACTCCTTCATGGGCCGCATCTTGGGCAACATTGCGTCTATGTCTAAAATCATGGATGCCGCCACCGTGGTGGTAGGCATGCAGCCAGCGGTAGCCATTACGCTGGTAGAACTGGGCCTTACCCTCTCGGGCGTACATACCGCCTTAGACGTGGAACAAGGCATGGAACTCCTGCGCACAAAAATTGGCCAACTAGACACTGACGAAGAAGGCCTCTATGATAGTTATATCTAAAGAGAAGCTGACCATACAGAAAGAGCAGGACGTAGTTTTGTTCCGGAACCGGATAAAGGAACTGGCTACCAAGATTGGCATGAGCCTGGTGAACCAAACCAAGCTGATTACCGCAGCAAGTGAATTGGTCCGGAACATGCTGCGCTACGGCGGCGGCGGCATCACCCACCTGGAGATTGTGAGCAAGAACAGCATCCCGGGGGTACGCCTGATCTTTGTGGATGAAGGGCCCGGCATCAAAGACATAACTTTAGCGATGAAAGATGGTTATTCTACCGGAAAGAGTTTAGGCCTGGGCTTACCGGGGGCCAAGCGCCTCGTGAATGAGTTTGATCTCAAAAGCGAACCCGGTAAAGGCACCACGGTCACCATAATCCGGTGGAAAAATGGACTTTAATTTTTCAGAACATCAATCGTTCATACTCTCAGACCGCACGTTTCTAAACATCGTCCGGCGCGACATTGGGAAACTAGCCGAAGCAGCCGGTTTCACCGAAACAGAAGTGGGTCGGGTGAGCCTGGTAGTCACCGAGATGTCCACCAACCTGGTCAAGCATGCCGGCTCCCAGGGCGGTGAGCTTCTGGTGAAAACCATTTGCCAGGAAAACGGGGTAACCTGCGGCATTGAGCTGCTCTGCCTGGACAACGGCCCCGGCATGAGCGATCCGCAGCGCATGATGGAAGACGGCGTCTCTACCTTCGGGAGCATGGGACAAGGTTTGGGAGCCATCAAGCGCCAGTCAGACTTCTTTGACATCTATTCGCAACGCGGGGTGGGTACGGTGATCCTGTCCCACATTTACCGGAAAGGCAAAGCTCCCAAATCGGCGGCCCGAAGTGAGCAGAGGTTTCAGATTGGCAGCGTATTAGTGCCCAAACCCGGTGAAAAGGTAAGCGGTGACGGCTGGGGCCTGCGTTTGTCGCACCAAGGCGCCTACCTGCTGGTGCTGGACGGGCTAGGCCACGGAGAACACGCCCATGACGCGGCCCGGGTGGCGCTACAGGCCTTTGGGCAACAGCCTAAACAAGTTCCTTCTGAGATGTTGCGAGGCATCCATAATACCATTAGAAGAACCCGGGGTGCTGTGGGGGCACTGGCCCACTGGAATGCCGAGGCCAGCACCTTGTCATTCTGCGGAATAGGCAACATTTCCGGCCGATTACTGGCCCCAGACAAGTCCAAGAGCCTACTTTCTTACAATGGTACGTTGGGCATGAGCGTGCCCAATACCATCAATGACCAACAATATTCCTGGGAACGCGGCAACCTAATGATCTTACACTCAGACGGTCTTAAAAGCCGGTGGGATTTAAGCAAGTACCCGGAACTGAGCAGGCATGATCCTACGTTGATAGCAGCAGTACTGTATAAAGACAATACCCGTACCACCGATGACACCTTGGTGGTAGTGGTACGCGCTACTGAATAAACCGGCCATGGATCAACCTATCACCACCATTAAGCTACAGAACGAACTGGATGTGGTACTCGCGTACAAGCGGGCCATGCAGCTTTCTGAGTTTTCTGGTATTCCTATCGCTTCGCAGACCAAGTTTGCCACTGCCGTGTCTGAGATTTGCCGCAATGTGCTGGAACACGTGGGAGACGGTACCATCCGGTTCAGCATGATAGAGAACCGGGGCATCCTGTCACTGGAGGCGTACGTGACCGACCGCGGCCGGGGCATTCCCAACGTGGAGGACCTCCTGGACAGAAAATACACCCCCTCGGGCGGCAAAGGCCAGGGCATTTACAGCTCCCGCAAGCTGGTGGACTTCTTCCATATTGAGAGCGATTTTGAGAAAGGAACCCGGGTGCGGCTGCAGAAGCGTATCCCGGGCAACCATCCGCCCATCAACAAAGCCATCATTCAGGGTTGGGCCGATTATTTCAACGTGGAGTCCGAGATTTCTCCTTACGCGGAGATCAAGCGGCAGAACATGCAGCTCATTGAGCTGATGGAGCAGCTACGGGTGCGCACCATTGAGGCCGAGTACCAACTGCAGGAAATTCAGCACCTGAACCAGGAGCTGCAAACCTCTAACCATGAGATCAACGTCCTCTTGCAGGAGCGGGAGAAAAAGAACCAGCAGCTGGAGAAGGTGAACAAGACCCTGGATGAGTTTGCCCACACCATCACCCATGACCTGAAAGCCCCCCTACAGAACATTCTGGGTTTAAGCGATGCCGTCACTGATTTTCTGCTGGAAGGCGAAATAGAAAGAGCCCAGGAAGTCATGCCTATGATTCAGCAGCAGACCCAACGGATGGAGCACCTCATCACCGATGTGCTGGCTTACTCCTTGACCGGGCGGCAGCAGGTCCAATCAAAACCGGTTTCCGTGGGGCAATTGGTCAACGCGGTCATCAGCACCCTCACCGTTCCGGAGGGCATCCGCATCCATGTTCCGGACAACCTGCCGGTGCTGGAAGCCGAGGAGATTTACCTGCAACAGGTGTTCGGTAACCTGTTGACCAACGCCATCAAGTACCATGACCAGCCCACCGGCAACATCTGGATCAAGGTGTCGCAGCAAGGCGGCTATTGGGAGTTTGTGGTGGAAGACGACGGCCCGGGCATTCCGGCCCAAAACCAGGAGAAGGTCTTTGAGCTGTTTGAAACGACTAGTGACGTAAACCACCCAGACAGCACCGGCATCGGGCTGGCCATTGTTAGAAAGATCATGCAGGAAAAGGAAGGACGCGTGTGGGTGAAATCCAACGGTCGCGGAACCGCCATGCACTTTACCTGGCCCTCAGTCGCAGACCCGTTGACCCAACTGGCAAGTTCCATCGTCTAACGGCATTTCCTTTTAAAACAGAAAGGCGCAGTAGATAACTGCGCCTTTCTGTTTTAAGAACTAAATTAACTTAGTGCTTCTGATAATAATCTATGAGAATCTCTTTCACGTCATTCTCCGTCAATGCCTTGGAGAAGTGTTTTTTCACCGAGGTGTACCCTTTCAGGCGCTCCAGGTCATAGAAACTCGCCGACGAAGTGAGCATGAGGATGATCATGCTGCCGTTCTCAAACAAAGCCTGGTTGTGGTACTCGTCCAGAAAGCTGAACCCATCCATGACCGGCATCTTGATGTCCAGGAAAATAAGGTCTGGGTACGCGACACCCTCCTGCGCTGATTTCTGGAGGTACTCCAGGGCCTCCGCTCCGTTTTTCTTGATCAGTACCTCCTTCGCTGCTCCCAGTTTCGTCAGCAAGCGTTTATTCACGAAATTGGTGGTGTCATCATCGTCTACCAACATGATCAAATCCAACGGCTCTAACTGGGTCTTCATGCAATAATATATCTTTGGGAAGTGGCTTAACTATTTTCCTTTAAACAATCGGCAAATATAGCAAAACTAAAGCAATTCTGTTTTTAACTTGTTTTACCAAACTTAAGTCCAATACTGCAACAAATCAAAAACGTTGGGGTTTGGGATAAATTAAATTAATTTTCAGCTAGTTAAGAACCAACTTTCTCCTCAAAGGTTTTGCCTGTGCCCAGGATTCTTGTGCCGTAGTTTTTGATGGTTCTCTCAAGGCAGAGAACATGGCGGTGATTAAACTGGAGAGACCTGTATCCTGTTTACGGGCCGTTTTGGGAAAACACGGCCTAAACCCAACCAGGCGCACCCAAGGCTTTCTGGCCGGCCCAAACCGGCTTTAACACAAAACCGGTGAATTGCGTATGAGGAGTTGGATTGACATCGCTCTCCTCGTACGGTTTCCCTTTGGTACAAAGATCTGGATGCACCCGTTTACCCGTATCTCTAAAACATTCTGAACATGGCCATAAATCTACAGCAAACCAGCGCCCGACTCAATTTCTACATGCGCATCAAAGAGCTGGATGTCTACCAACTCAGCGTGATGACCCAAACGCCTCCGGATGTGGTGGGCTGTATTCTACAAGGCGAAGATTACTGCATGGATGATCTGGTCGCGTTGCTCAAGCAATTGCCAGACCTTAACTCCAGGTGGGTCATCTACGGCGAAGGCAATGTGTTCAAAGCCGAAGGGAAAGAGGGAGAACACGCCCTGCCCAGCGGCCTGAAGAAAGATCGGTCTGCGTACCTGGCCGAGATGCAGGCGCTGCTGCACCAGCTGGAAGAGATAGAAAAACAGAAGCAACAGGAAAACCACCTGGATCAGTTGCGCAGCAAAATCAGGAACCTCACCAAACACATTTGATCCCGTTTCTGGCACAGTTTTGGCAAACTTGCCTCTAAACGATGTTACTCATGAACCGGCGTAGTGGAGGGAAGTCTGCTGGCCCCTTTGTCGGTGATATCGCGGTACAGCTGAAACCCAAACAGGCCCAGGGCCAACACGATGCAAAACAGCACCAGGAACTGCCTGGGCGTTTTGGGAGCCCTTTGCCCGGCGGGAGGCCGTTCCCCGGACAAGGCAACCGCCAACCCGAGGCTGGCCCATGCGGCAGCCGGCACAAATTCACGGGAGAGCACCTGCAGCAATGCCACCCCCAGAATGAGTGTGACCGCCAGTATCCGTCCGGTTTTAGTTTTCATGGAAATATTAGCTTGGGTGTACGCCCGGTTGAAAGCTTGGGTGTACGCCCGGTTGAAAGCTTGGGTGTACGCCCGGTTGAAGACAAATGTACGAGCTCACCCTGGGTTTTAGAATAAATTTGAAAAAGTAACGTGTTTAGGTAGGGGTAAGGCCCCATGTTTCAATCTTTATACTAGGAGGAAATAGATCATGGCACAACACCGTAAACTGGAATTGCCCAAGGAGTTGCACTACTGCAACCGCAACCGCTGGGGTTTTGTCTCCACCCATAACCCCCCGCTGGTGCTGCACCAAACCCTGCCACCAGTAGCTCCGCTCGCTGAAATCTATAACTTCTGCGGTTATACGTTTTCAGACAATTGATTTAACTCACGAAGTAGCTCCCCAAGCACTGCGCTGCCCATGGCACTGGTGCTTGGGTTTCTTTCCTCTCCCCTCTTTTCTGCACAGCGGCTATCCCCTACTCACCTGCCACCAGTAGGCTCCTTTTCTAGCCATGCTCTTTGCCCGCTCAGTTATAGCCAGCCCATTTCCAGTACTTTTCTCCGCGATGTCGCCACTTCGCTCCTAGTTCTTCATAAACAGGCCAATAATTGCACTTTATCAGGTATTTACTAGAGAATCCCAAAGCAGATAAGCTATAATAGTTTAAAGAACTTGAACGTGGCTGGGCAGTTCCCTCCCATTGCGGGCATCTTTTTTATAAAACTCAGAAAAAGCCTAAACAAAACCTCTACTTATCAGTTTAAACAGTAGCAAAATACGCCAAATAAGGCAATTACGGAATAATCAACTGAAACCAGAATATTAAGAATGCAATTTACTTCTGCTTTTCATACAGTAACCTGGGGCTCTATTTCCAAGTATAACTACTCTACAAACTCTTGAAGGAGAGGAGGTAGAGGATATGATGCAGAAATGGAGGCGAATTAAATTGGAACTGTATAATCTAAAGACGCAAGCTCGCAAGATTTTCAGACGTGGTTATGAAGACTTAACCATGTTGATTTACTACCATGACCTGAAAAAGCAGTTTCAGTTACTGATAGTGAACACGAACAATCTGCTGCTGCTGAAAAAAGAGATCACGAGAGCCGAAGCGTTCCGGATCATGAACACCCGCAGTTAACCGAAACTGTACCCCTACACGGGGATGATCTATAATAAATAAGGCGCAAGCCACGCGTAAACGAAAGGACCAGCCGCAGAAAGCTGGTCCTTCTTTTTTTGCAGAAAAAACAGTTACGTCCCTCTCCTCTCTGCCTCTGCCTTGATTCAAGCTTGCCTCCTTTAAGAATTCTTCATTAATATACCTTTTTCAAAATATATTCTAATTTCCTCCGTTACCTAGATGCTCTTATATAATTGTAATATCCTATATAGAAGACCTATATTTAAATCCCGTTATCAGTTAACCCACTGCCACCTATTTATTAATCTATAACTTAATCTCCATGAAAAAAACGTTGATTATTCTCTCTCTTTGCTGTATCTCGGTCTTAGTACAGGCTCAAGATTTTGGAAAAACCCTTATTACCGGATCTATTGGCTATTCTACCTATAAGGCTGAAAGTACTATTTCTTCAAACTCAGGTTCAGAAAACAGCAGATTTTCGTTCTATCCCAAGATTGGCTTCTTTGTAAGCCCCAGAGTAGCAGTTGGGCTTGCCGCCGGTTTAGAGACTTACTCGTCTCCTCAGAATGTAGGCATTATCGTAAATGGGCAATATGAATCAATTACGTTAGACCAGAAATCACGCTCCTATGATGTAGGGCCCTTTGTGCGTGTCTACCAGGCGCTGGGAAGCAAAGCCGCTTTCTTTGGTCAGGCAAATGCCTATTATAGATATGGCAAGTCAGAGTATGAGGATGCACCCAACGCCCCCGGCCTATCTTCCACTTCCAAAGGTGGCGGGGTAAATCTATCTCCGGGGTTTGTTTTCTTCCCAACCGATAAAATCGGGTTGGAATTTACGATGGGAACCATTGGCTACTCGCAATTAAAATCAGAATCAGAGGGATCAAGTGCAGAATACAAAAGCAAATCCTTTGACGCGAACCTTGGATTAAGCAGTGTGACGTTAGGCGTCTCCCTATATTTAGGCCGTACGGCAGCTGAGTAATTTTCTCCGCAGAGCTGCGTTTTGGGGCTGTATTCAGAAAAACGGCCTTAAAACGCAGCTCTGCTATTTACCAGCCAGCTCTACCTCAATGACGGCGGGCTTGCCTTCGGGGAAGCGCTCTACGTAGAACTCGCGCAGGGTAAGGTTCTGCTCCTTGGCGTAGTCAAACAGCTCCCCGTAAATGCGTTTCGGGGCGATGATGATGTTGGCGTCCACTTCTCCGCGCAGCACCTTTCTACCGGCCGGCACCACCCGTATGGTAAACCCGGCGGGCAAAGCACCCGTGGTGTCCTGCACGGCTACCCCAATGAAGGCTTTAATGGTTTTAGAATCCTTGCCGGGGTTGTTGTAATAAATACCCGCAAAATCGCCGGTGAGCTGCTTCTGCTCCACGGCTTTGCCGGTTTGCTGGTAAATCTGGCCCAATGCATCAGAGTTGGTGTTGCCTTCATAGTACTGGCCGGCAATGAAGAGCGGTGTGGAGACCGTTTGGGAGACTCTTACCTCGGCAAAGCCGCCCAGGAAAGTATAAATGACCAAGCCCACTCCCACTACTATCGCCAAGAAAATCAAAAACTTGTTGCGCATCTGGTTCTATCTTGTTGCTCTTAGAGCAGGCAAAGGTAGGGCACGTACGTTACAATGCCTTACCTGGGAAGTAAAATGTCGTTTCAGGGCTATTTTCATAGAAACAGCCCCAAAACAGAGATTCCGTTACACGAAGTTCTTGTACTGCATCTCGTGGAGTTGGGCGTAGTATCCGCCGCTCTGGATCAGTTCCTCGTGGCGGCCGCTTTCCTTGATCTCGCCGCGGTCCAGCACAATGATGTTATCGGCTTTCTGGATGGTGGAGAGGCGGTGGGCGATCACGATAGAAGTCCGGCCCTGCATCAGCTGCCCGATGGCGAACTGAATCAGTTCCTCGGTCTCAGAATCCACGCTGGAGGTAGCTTCGTCCAGGATGATGATCTTGGGATTGTACACCATGGCGCGCACAAACGAGATCAGCTGCCGCTGACCTACCGACAAAGTCGCGCCGCGCTCCATCACGTTGTAGTGCAGACCGCCGGGCAAACGCTCAATGAATTTATCGGCGCCTACCAGGCGGGCGGCTTCCCACATCTGGTCCTCGGTGATGTCTTTGTTGCCCAGGCTGATGTTATCGGCGATGGTGCCGGAGAACAGGAACACATCCTGGAGCACCACGCCAATCTGGCGGCGCAGCAAATCCAGGTCGTAGTCGCGCACATCGTGGCCGTCTACCCTAATGGTGCCTTTGTTGATCTCGTAGAAGCGGCTGAGCAGGTTGATGATGGACGTTTTACCGGCTCCCGTCGCGCCCACCAAGGCTACCGTCTGGCCGGCGTACACATCGAAGGAAACGCCGCGGAGCACCCAGTTTTCATCGTTGTAGGCAAACCAGACATCCTCAAACTGCACATCACCGCGCATTTCCTTGGGCGCGTAGGTGCCCGAGTCTGAGATCATCTCCTGACTTTCCAGCAGTTTCATGATCCGCTCAGAACTCACCACCCCCAATTGCAAGGTATTGAACCGATCGGCGATCTGCCGGATAGGCCGAAAGAACATGGCGATGTACATGATGAACGCGATGAGCGAGCCCAGCGTCACGGTGTCCTGGATCACGCCTTTGGCTCCGTACCACACCAGCAGACCCGTTCCTGCTGCGCCGATGACCTCGGCCACCGGAAAATAGATGGAGTAATACAGCACCGATTTAATGTTGGCGCGGGTGTGCTCCTTGTTGATGGCCTGGAACTTCTTCATCTCGCGCTCCTCGTTGTTGAAGATCTGCACCACCATCATGCCCGTGATGTGTTCCTGCACAAAGGCGTTGAGCTTGGCCACCGCGCCGCGCACCTCCTGGAACGAGGCCTTCACTTTCTCCTTGAAGATGTACGTGCTGATGATGAGCAGCGGGAACATGGAAAGGCTCACCAGCGTGAGTTTCCAGTCAATCCAGAACATGTAGCCCAGAATGAAAAGCAGTTGCAGCACATCACCAATCATGGCCGCCAAGCCTTCGGAGAACACATCGGAAAGGGTTTCCACGTCGCTCACGTTACGGGTCACCAGCGTCCCGATGGGCGTGCGGTCATAGAATTTGAGCCGCAGTTTGAGGATGTGTTCGTAGAGTTTCACCCGGATGTCGCGCACCACGTACTGGCCCAGCCACCCCGCAAAGTAGGTGTGGAAGTACGAGACCGCGGTATGGGCCACCAGCAGCACAATGAGCCAGATGAACATGCGGTTCACGCCTTGCCAGTCATACTGCAGAATCTGCTTGTCCACCATTTCCTGGATGAGGAACGGCCGGATGGTGGCCAGCACCGCCGAGGCCACCGTTAAAAAAATCACCAGATAGAATACCTTCTGGTACGGTTTCACAAACCGGAATATCTTCCGCAGCACCTCCCAGTCAAACGCGCTCCCGGTTTTGCTGCCTCCTATTTCACTCATGTATACAGATGTCGCTAATGATGAACTGTGCCGCTTTGCTATCTGCTAACGGATAACCAACCGATGCAGGTGCAGCCCAGCGCCTTCCCAAACTGTTTGGGGGCTAGATTTGGTAAAACGGCCAGTAAACGGCCTTTGTTTTGCCTTTGCAAAAGTACGCAATAAACCACGGAAAAAGGCACCTCCTTCGTTGCCTGACCCTTACCTCCAGCGCCCCTACAGGATACCGCCCTAACTCAATGGCAAGAGGGTTTGGATCAGCGCGAGGAAGAAACCTGTTTTCTCCCTGTTTTCTGGAAATCAGGCCCTAAACAAGACTGTCAGAAGTTAGTCGTTTTCCCGTGGAACCAAGGCGGCGGCCTCCTCAAACAGAACCAGCTGCTGCGCGAAGTACCCCTCAGGATATTCCACGCGGTGCAGGAACAGCCCCTCGGCGGGAGCCGCGCCGCTGGCCAGTTTGCGGTCCTGCCGCTCTATGGCTTCCCGGAACTGGCGTACGGTTAGCTTGCCCTTGCCCACATCCAGGAGCGTGCCCACCACTAAACGCACCATGCCGCGTAGAAACCGGTTGGCTTTGATGGTAAAGATCAATTGGTCTCCCTCCTCGCGCCAATATGCCTGGGTGATGGTGCAGCGGTAGTGCTTGGTGTCGCCTTTCACTTTGGAGAAGGTGGTAAAATCTTCCAGTTGCAGCAGCGCCTGCGCCGCCTCGTTCATGCGGGCCACATCGGGTTTGCGGGACAGGTAATAGGCGTGCCGGACCAGAAAAGGGTTCTTCTGCAGGCTGATGCGGTATTCATACGTGCGGGAGACGGCGTCAAAGCGGGTATGCGCCTCGGGCCCCACGGGCAGCACCTGACCTACCGCGATATCGGGCGGCAGAATTCGGTTGAGTTTATGCTGGATTTCATCGCCGGACAGCACCTGCGGCAACTCCACGTGCACCCACTGCTGGGTGGCGTGCACGCCGGTATCGGTGCGGCCGCTGCCTACCGTCTCCACCTGGGCCACCCTGAACACCTTCCGCAGGCAATCGTCCAGCACTTCCTGCACCGTGAGGGCATTGGGCTGCGTCTGCCACCCGTGGAACCGGGTGCCGTCATACGCCACTTCTAAAAAATACCGCATGGGGCAAAGATACGGAATTGCGCCCGTAGTCTCAGGCAATGTCTTTGGCAACAACGCTTGGGGCAGCTTTCCGCTTTGGGCCTGTTTTTAAAAAAAACAGGCCCAAAGCGGAAAGCTGCTTTAAACAAAGAAACGGCCTCCAAAGAGAGGCCGTTTTGTAAATCTAAAAGGGGTTGGCGAAGCTGTTGCCGTTGGTCACATTCCGTTCGGCTTGCCAGGCGGCCTGACGGGCGTCGCGCTGGCGTTCGTATTTTTCCTGGAGGGCCTGTTTGTCGTTTTCATAGTCCACTTTCAGTTTGGCCAGTTCCTGCTCAAAGCTGGAGGCGCTGTTGTTGGACTTGGCGAAATGGTCATTCAACCGATGCTGCCGCCGGTTGTATTCCTCTTTCAGGTTGGCCTGGTCGCGCTCGTATTTGGCTTTGGCCTTGGCCATGGCCTGCTGGTATTTCTCATCGCGGCGGGCGGCTTTGGCCAGTAGCTTGGTTCGCTTCTTTTCAGCTTTGACAGATTCTTTGTCTCGTACAACCACTTGGTAGTTGGTTTCGGCCGGTTTTGCCCAGGCTGCTTCACTTCCTAGTAACAGCAACCCAACTAAACTGAATAGTGCGAATCGTTTCATAATCTGGGGGTTTAGATATAGCTATGGTTTGCAACGTTCATGCCAACAGAGGCAATTTAGTTTCTTTGCCCAGATGTAAAAATATTTTCTTTGCACACTTGCCTGTGGAAAACCCCTCTGAACGTTTATAACTATTCAAAGCCGTTCTTCTTCAACATCTTACCAAACCACCTTCCGGCACAAACGAATGTGCCCTGCGCAGGTATAGGCGATAGAAAAGTTTTATGTAGTTTTGTAAAAGTTATAGAAACCAAACCGATATGATACAGAGAGTCCAGAGCGTTTTCCTGTTTTTGATTGTAGTTGCCATGGTGACCATGTTCTTCGTGCCGATCTGGGCCAAGACCAACCCCGCTGACAACCAGGAATACGCCTTAACCGCTTTTTCTTTAGCCCCTGTGAACGGAGCGGCAGACGCTGCCTCCACCAACACCATCTTCATCGCGATTCTGGCGGGTGCCGCCGCGCTGATTGCTCTCTATGAGATTTTCCAGTACAAAAGCCGCCTGACCCAGATGAAACTGGGTTTGCTGAACTCGCTGGTGATGGCCGCCTTGATGTTCTGCGCCTTCTACTTCTCTTCTTACGTGGGCGAAGACCTGGTGAAAACCCAAACCAGAGGCGAATACCTGACGGGCTTTTACCTGCCAGCCTTCGGCTTACTGATGAACGTGCTGGCTAACCGCTTCATCAAACGTGACGAGGACCTGGTTCGCTCCATGGACCGCCTACGTTAACAGTAGAAGACGCTAGATAGTAGATGTTAGATCATAGACGTTTGACATAAGACATTTACTTACCTGAGGTTAAGCTTTTCAATACCCTATACATGCCCATAAACAGAACGGCTCCGTTTTTCTAAACGGAGCCGTTCTGTTTATGGGCCTCTTTCCGGAAAAGGCCAGAAAACGCAGAGACATCGTCAAACATCTAATGTCTACAATCTAGCGTCTAACTTCCAGCGTCTACTTTATCTTATACAGGAAGTCCTGCAGCTCGCGGCGGTTGCTGCTGAATTCCAGGGCGTCTAGCACGCGGCTGAACCGGTTGCGGTCACACACATAATCATAGGCGAATTTGGCCAGTGCCACCCGTCGGTCTTCAAAGCTGAGGGCTTTCATGAGCAGGTACAAGTCATCACTCATGATGCCTCCGGCCAATTTTATTTCGCCCTTGGCGATTTCCAGCCGACGGTCATCAAAGCCTTCGTCTTTCATAAATCGGAGAACGCGGTCTACATCCTCCCCTTCCATCACGTACCGGCAGCTCTCGTTTCCGGTGGCGGGAGGTACCGCCCGGGCCAAAGGCACCTCGTCTACTTTGCGCAACACCAGCGGGAAAGTTCTATTGGGCACGGTAGGCACCAGTTCGTACACACTTTCAAAGCCGCTGTTTAGCACAATCTCAGCGGTAATGTTCTGGGCTCTCCTTCCCCGGCCCAACACCCGGAGGTGCAGAATATGGCGACCCGCCGGCAAGTCACCTACCGCTACCCTGGTTAAAGGAGCCGCATTGATCAGTCGGCCGCCAATGGTCAAGTGAAAGAATTCACCGCGCCGGGTTTCCACCAGCAGAGCGGCATCCAGCTTGGGCTGGGCGGGCAGCACCGGCACCAAGAAGAGCAAAAACAGACCGAGTAAATATAGACGTTTCATGATTGTATAGGATAAGAGACTAAAAGACCTTATTCCAATATTATGCCAAACCTATATTTAAAACAGAATTCCTCTCCTGTTTTGGGGCTGATTCTGACAAAACAGCCCTAAAACAGGAGAGGAATCCCTGATGCTACGCTGGCGGGTGGTTAGCCTTCGTAGTGATACTGCCCGTAGGGGCTCTGGATCGTCAATTCATTTTTCTCGCTGGCCTCTACCCGGCCAATGATCTGGGCATCCAGGTTGAACGACCGGCTGATGCTGATCAGGTCCTGCGCGATGGCCTCGGGTACGTACAGCTCCAGGCGGTGGCCCATGTTGAATACTTTGTACATCTCCTGCCAGCTGGTGTTGCTCTGCTCCTGAATAAGCCTGAACAGCGGCGGCACCGGCAACAGGTTGTCTTTGATGATATGAACGTTCTGGGTGAAGTGCAGCACCTTGGTCTGGGCTCCGCCGCTGCAATGCACCATGCCGTGCAATTGGCTGCGGTAGTCTTTCAAAATAGCCTGCACCAGCGGCGCGTACGTTCTGGTAGGCGACAAGACCAGTTTGCCCACGGTAAGGCCGGTCTCCTCGTTCACATCGGTGAGTTTACAGTTGCCGGAGTACACCAGGTCAGACGGAACGGCGGGGTCAAAGCTCTCAGGATAGCTCTTGGCCAGGTAATTGGCGAACACATCATGACGGGCCGAGGTTAAACCGTTGCTGCCCATGCCGCCGTTGTACTCGCTCTCGTAGGTGGTCTGGCCCGAAGAAGAAAAGCCCACAATCACATCACCGGGTTGGATGGTGTGGTTAGAGATGACTTCGCTGCGTTTCATGCGGGCGGTCACGGTGCTGTCCACGATGATAGTACGCACCAGATCGCCCACATCGGCGGTTTCGCCACCGGTGCTGTAGATCCCGATGCCGTTGTCACGGAGCATCTGCAAAACTTCCTCGGTACCGTTGATAATGGCGGCAATCACCTCGCCGGGTACCAGGTTCTTGTTTCTGCCTATGGTAGAAGACAGCAAAATATTATCCGTGGCCCCCACGCAGAGCAGGTCATCGGTGTTCATGACAATGGCGTCCTGGGCGATGCCTTTCCAGACGGAAATATCGCCAGTCTCGCGCCAGTACAGGTAGGCCAGCGCTGACTTGGTGCCGGCCCCGTCGGCGTGCATGATGTTGCAGAACTCGGGGTCCCCCACCAGCAGATCCGGGATGATTTTGCAGAATGCCTTGGGGAACAAGCCCTTGTCAATGTTCTTGATGGCATTGTGCACATCTTCTTTGGAGGCGGAGACGCCGCGCTGCAGATACCGGTTTTCCATGGTGGCCGTAAGTAAAGTGAGATCCCCTTTGGGGGCTGATTTCGCCAAAACAGCCCTAAAACGCTGCTCTAGTCTTTGATGAGGCAAAAATAAGAAAGCCTCCCGGTTCTGGGAGGCTTTTCTTTTGGTATTTCAAATTGAGTAGTGATCACAGGCTGTGGTCGCTGGCGCGAGCCTCCGGCTCGTGTCCGCACGCATTGCTGATTAGTGGTTGCTGAGACGAAAAAGAGGATCAGTTATCTTGCGGACACGAGCCAGAGGCTCGCGCCAGCGGTTCCACTTATGGTTATTCGTCAATGCGGGTCACCTTGAACTCGGTGCGGCGGTTTTGCTGGTGCTGGGCCTCGGTTTTGGCGTTGCGCACCACTGGCCTGGACTCACCATAACCGCGGGCCGTGATGCGTCTGGCGTCAATGCCTTTGGAGATGATGTAATCTACGGCACTCTGGGCCCGGCGCTGCGACAGGTCCTGGTTGTAGATGTCCTTACCGCGGCTATCGGTGTGGGAACTCAGCTCAATGGTGATGGTGGGGTTATCCACCAGGGTCTGCACCAACTTGTCCAGCTCCACGGCGGCATCCGGACGGATGTTGGCTTTGTCATAGTCGTAGAAGATGTTCTCCACCACAATGGCTTTGTTCTTCACGATTTTGGAGAGCGTGAGCGTTGTGGTGAGCCGAATATCGGTGACAGGTTTGGTCAGTTGGTCCTGCGGCGGGGTTTTGCCCTGCGTGATGACCGGCTGTCGGGCCGCAAAATAACCTGCCCGCTCCGCGATGACCGAGTACACGCTGGCGGTATCCAATTTGAAGGTGAAGTTCCCGCTGGCATCTGAGGTGGCATCGGCTACTTTCTGGCCTTGGGCGTTCTGCAGCGTCACCCGCGTGCCCAGCATAGGCGTGGTGGCGTTGGTTTTCTCGTTCCGCTCCAGCACCCGGCCATCCACGAAGAAGTTGACCAGTTTGGGCTGGCGTTTCACGAAGGAATACAGGTCATCGCCGCCTTGCCCGCCGGCGCGGTTAGAAGCGAAAAAGCCCTGGTCCTGCCCGGTGATCAGGATAGAAAAATCGTCACCGATAGAGTTGATGGGCGGGCCCATGTTGATCACCGAGTCGCCGTTGATCCGGAAGACATCCAAGCCACCCAAACCCGCGTGCCCGTCTGAGGCGATGTACAGCGTACCGTCGGCGGCCACGTACGGGAACGACTCATTGCCCGGCGTATTGATGGTGGAGCCCAGGTTCTCGGGGCGGGAGAAACGGCCGCCTTCGTCCAGCACGGTTTTCCAGATATCGCGCCCGCCCTGGCCACCGCGGCGGTCAGAGGAGAAGTACAGGGTGCGGCCATCGGGGGCAAACGCCGGCGAGGAATCCCAGGCCAGCGGATCGTTGAAACTCGCCAGGCGGGGCTCAGACCACTCGCCGGTCTTGTATTGAGAGATATAGAGGTCTACGTTGGCGGTGCCGTTCTTCTTGCCGGTATTGCTCCGGGCGAACACCATGGTGCGGCCTTCGTTCGTGAACGCCGGAGACGCATCGTGCACCTCGGGGGCGTTCAGCTGCGCCGAGAAAGGCCGCACAGGAGCGGCGGTGTTGCCGGTATCGGCTACGGGCACTACGTACAGGTTCAGGAAGCCCTCGCCGTTACCTTTGTATTTGATGTCTTCGCGGGAAGAGGAGAAAATCACCTCGTTGTTCAGAATGACCGGCGAAAACTCAGAGGCCGCGGTATTGGCCGCCGGCACCGGTTTCACGATCTTGTAAGTAGGGGTATTGGCAATGGAGGCTACCTGTTTCAGGTTCTCCACCTCGCGCTGGGCCAACCGGATGAAGTTCTTGTTGGAGGCTACCGCCAGGTAACTCTGCAGCTGCGTGGCGGCTTCTTCGTACTTGCCGTTGGCTTTAAGGGCCATGCCGTACCGGAACATGCTTTCCTCGCTCTTGCGGGCACTTAATGCGGCTTTGTAGAACTCCTCGGCCTGGGGCAGGCGGTTAGACAGACGGTACGCCTCGGCCAGCTTGAAATTCACCTCTGCCCCGGTGCGGCCTTTCTTCAAAGCCGCCTGGTAGTGGTCAATGGCCAATTGGTATTCTTCTTTCTCAAAGCTCTTATTGCCTTTTTGCACGGAGCTACGGAAAGGTCCGCAAGCCGTCACCGCCAAAGACAAGGCCACTCCCAGTACAAGGGTTCTGTTCTGTCGCATCATGTGCATTCGTACGCGTTATTGGCCCTGGAAATACCGAGCCAGCCAAGTATCTTTTGCCGGTTTGGGCCACTGTTCCTGCAGCGCCCCCACCGTTGGAATCAAAGTATCGAAATAAAGCGAGTCCGGGGATAAAGCCCCGGCCGCTACCTGGGCTTTCATTTCGGTCATCGGAACGGTTTGCACGCCCGCTTGCGTCTTGAAAGCCAGTTGAGTACGGTCAAATAATTGAACGTTGAACTCCTGCTCTAATTGCCTTAAGAAGGCGACTGATTTATCGATGGAACACCCACTGGCCGAGGCCACTTCTTCATTGGTGGCCAGAAACAGAAAGTGGTGTTCTTTGATGCTAAACGAGGCCTGTAAATCGCGTCCGTGGCTGCTCCACTCCGTTACGAAATCCTGTAACAGCTGGTTCATGCGCCCTTCTTCCTCTTCGGTAAGCGGACGGCTCATCTGGTACACCCACACCCGGCTATACGGCGGTAATTGTTCAAAAGGAACGTACATTTTTTGTAATATGCTAATTTTAATTAGACTTAGCTAGACGCAAGTATCGGGTATCAGGTAGCAAGACGCAAGCGAGCCTCTGTGTTTTCTCGCCGTTTTCCTGAAAACAGCCCCAAAACGGTTATCTCCCTACACCTTCTATCGGCCTTGTGCTTGTTGGTGATAACACCCACCAGGGCGGAAAGGCTAGTTTCCGTTTAGAGGCCGATTTCTGAAAAACGAGCCTGAAACGCTTTCCCCTGCTGCATCACCTCGTTACAGGGTAACTAGGCTACATTTCCAGATTTTGTAGCGACGTTACCCTGTAACGTCGTACGCATTACCCCTTAACCCGAGGCGATGGTGTTATAACTAACCACCACTTCCTCTGGCGCTTACAAACGCACACGCAACAAAAGAATCTTACTACGCGATACGTGCTACTTGCTACGCAAACTTAGGCGTTAATGCCCTCCGCTTGCGCGATGAGTTCGGCGATGTCAAACACCTGCACAGAGTCTTCTTTGTTCTGGCTTTTCACGCCATCGGCCATCATGGTCATGCAGAACGGGCAGGCAGAGGCAATGATGGTAGCCCCGGTGCCAATGGCTTCCTCGGCGCGCTCCACGTTGATGTCTTTGTTGCCCGGCTCCGGTTCTTTCCACATCTGGGCCCCTCCGGCACCGCAGCACAGACCGTTGGCGCGGCTGCGTTTCATCTCCACCAGATCAGCATCTAAGGCCGCCAATACCTCGCGAGGCGCTTCGTAGATGTTGTTGGCGCGGCCCAGGTAACAGGAGTCATGGAAGGTGATGCGCTTGCCTTTGAACTCGCCGCCGCCGGCAATCTTCACCTTGCCTTCGTTGATGAGGTTCTGCAAAAACGTGGAGTGGTGAATCACCTCGTAGTTTCCGCCCAGGGCCGGGTATTCGTTCTTGATGGTGTTGAAGCAATGCGGGCAGGCGGTCACAATGGTTTTCACCCCATAGCCGTCAAACGTGGCGATGTTGGTCATAGCCTGCATCTGGAACAGGAACTCGTTGCCAGCGCGCTTGGCGGGATCACCGGTGCAGGTTTCCTCCATGCCCAGCACGGCGTATTTGGTGCCCACGTGCTCCAGAATGCGCACGAAGGCGCGGGTAACGTTTTTATAGCGGTCGTCAAAAGCGCCGGCGCAGCCCACCCAGAACAATACTTCGGGGGTTTCGCCACGGGCAGCCAGATCGGCCATTACAGGAACTTGTATCTGTTTTTTCTCTGACATCTCAGGTAGGGTGCTAATTAGAACATGTGCTCATCTGCTAATTTATTCGGCATGCCGCACAAATACTAATGGGCGTTAGGTTAATTCTGTTTTGAGGCTAGTTTTTGGAACCGGTGTACAAATCATCGGCCCAGTTGAAACGGTCGCTCGGCGAGAAGGCCCACGGCGCGCCGTTGTTCTCAATGTTGTTGAACATGGTGTTCAACGAGGCCGGCGCCGCCGATTCTTCCAGCACCAAGTAGCGGCGCAGGTCAATGATGGTAGACAGCTGGTTGATGTTCACGGGGCAGGACTCCACGCAGGCGTTGCAGGTGGTGCAGGCCCACAGTTCCTCCGGGGTCACGTAGCCGCGAAGCAAGGTGCGTTCCTCGGTGGCTTTCACCCGTTCAGATTCCTCGGTGTACTTGGCCGGGTCAAAGATGAGCGGCGACTCGCCTTTCTCCTCCATCCGGTCACGGGTATCCATCACAATCTTGCGGGGCGAGAGCAGCTTGCCGGTAAGGTTGGCCGGGCACACGCTGGTACAGCGGCCGCACTCAGTGCAGGTGTACGAATCCAGTAGTTGCTTCCAGGTGAGGTCCTCCACGTCTTTGGCCCCAAATTTCTGCGGATCGGCTCCCTCTGGGGCGGGCGGCACCACGTAGCTGGGGTCCAGCATGGCTTTGATCTCGTGCGTGATGCTCTCCACGTTACTGAACTGGCCTTTCGGTTCCAGCTTGGAGTAGTACACGTTGGGGAAAGAGGTGATGATGTGGAAGTGCTTGGAGCTGGGCAGGTAGTTCATGAACGCCAGAATCCCTACAATGTGCACCCACCAGCCAACAGTGGCAATTACCTGCAAGGTGTTCACATCGCTCCCGAACAAATCTACCATCAGGCCACTGACCGGGAAAGCGCCCGGCAACTGATGTCCGCCCAATTGCGCCAGTTTCTGGTCGGCGATGTTGAAGGCGAACAAGGCTAGCATGAGCACGATCTCGGTAATCAGAATCACGTTCGCGTCCATCTTCGGCCAGGCGCGCATCTCGGGTCCGCGGGTGAGGCGCGGCACTTTGGTCAGGTTCCGACGGGCCAGGAAGATCACACAGGCGATGATCACCAGCAGCCCCAACACCTCGTTGATGGCCATGAGCACGCTGTACACCGGCCCCAGCACCCCCAGAATGCGGTGCGTCCCGAAGACGCCGTCAATCAGAATCTCAATCAACTCCACGTTAATCACGATGAATCCGATGTACACGAACAGGTGCAACACCGCCGGAAGCGGCCGCTTAAACATTTTTTGTTGGCCAAAAGCGACCAGCAAAAGGGTATTGATGCGCTCTGAAACATTACCGGAGATGGTCTTATCACGACCCATGTTGATGTTGCGCACAATCTTACGGATCTGCCACACAAACAGGCCGATACCTACCAACGCCACCAACAAAAAGAGTATATTACTGATCACAGAAAGGAAGTTTTAGACATGGAAACTGCTTCTACTACGAACGAATTTAACAAAGTATTCTGAAAAGGGCATAAAAGATTTTTTTGCGAGAAGTTTTGCAAATCCGCGCAGGCTCCTTACATTTGCATACTTTTTAACCAGAACGGCAGCGAAACACCTCCCGGAAAGGTTCTAAAAGATGCTGGTGATGTAGCTCAGTTGGTAGAGCAAAGGACTGAAAATCCTTGTGTCGTTGGTTCGATTCCAATCATCACCACCAGCAGAAAAGAGAATCCCGCTTCAGATACTGGAGCGGGATTTTTGTTTTGGGGGTGTTTTGGGGAAAGGAGGCTCAAAGGAGGAGTTACTACTTTGCCAGGAAAGGAGTGCCTAGTTTCATTGATCTTCTAACGGCACCATCGTGGTACACGTGTCAAGGTTCATGCACCATTGTGGTACACGAACCTTGACACGTGTACCATTTTTGTTATTTTTGTCTCATGACTGATGTAATTAGGGATTTAGAAGTAGACAAGCCTTATAACCACTTGCCTTTGTTACCACCTCCTGTTGAGCAAATGGAGTCTATTGCTATCTTAAAGCAAGAGAGCAAAGCGGCAGTAGCAGTGGCTGAGTTGAAAGGACTGGCTAAGACATTACCTAACCAGGGAATTCTTATCAATGCTATTGTCTTGAAAGAGGCTCAGGCCAGTTCTGAGATAGAGAATATCATCACCACCCATGATAGGCTTTATCAAGCCATAGCAGCTACATCGGTACAGCCAGATCCAGCTACCAAAGAAGTGCTGCGGTACCGCGAAGCGCTGTTACATGGGTTCAGGGAAATAAAAGAACGAGGATTCCTAAACACCAACAGCATCTGCCGAATACAGGCTATTCTGGAGGAAAATGAGGCTGGCATCCGCCAACTACCGGGCACCGCCCTTAAAAACGATGCCACCGGAACTACTATTTACACTCCTCCCGATGACAAAGAAGCACTCACAAAACTGATGCGGAACCTGGAGGAATACCTTAATGAGGGACCTGCGGATATCTCCCCTTTCATTAGAATGGCTATTCAGCATTATCAATTTGAGAGTATCCATCCGTTCTATGATGGCAACGGAAGAACAGGAAGAATTCTGAACGTGCTTTACCTCATATTGCATCAACAGCTGGACATTCCTATTCTCTTCCTGAGCGGCTACATCATTGCACATAAGGCCGCTTATTACCGGCTGCTGCAGGAGGTAAGAACAACGGGGAACTGGGAAGCTTGGATTCTATATATGTTACAAGCAACGGAGAAAACCGCCCGAAAAACCATTGAGCAAATCAACGCTATCCACCTATTATTTGAACAAATACAGCAGAAGGTAAAGCAAGAAGCGCCAAAGATTTACTCCAAAGATCTGATAGAACAGCTTTTTGTGCACCCTTACACAAAGATTGAATACATCACCAATGGTTTGAGCGTAGAACGGAAAGCAGCTTCCAGGTACTTAAAAACATTGCAGCAAACAGGAGTACTTTCCTTGAGAACAATTGGCAAGGAGAACATCTATATCAACGATGCACTGTATAGCATACTCCGTAATAGTTAGTAAGCTAAAGAATGTACATTAGCACCAGACTGCCTTATTTGTGGACGCACCTTTCACTATAACTGACGAAACTGCCTCCAGAAAGCTGCCGCTGAACTTTTCAGTTAGCAGAGCAAAGGACTGAAAACCCTTGTGTCATCGGCTTAATACCAATCACCACCACCATCAGAAAAGAGAATCCCGCTTCAGATATTGGAGCGGGATTCTTGTTTTTGGGGTGTTGTTGGAAAAAGAGCCTGAAAGCGATCTTCCTTTTCCTGCAGCAGCCTCCAACAAG
This sequence comes from Rufibacter sediminis, assembly GCF_014269285.1. Classification (GTDB taxonomy): domain Bacteria; phylum Bacteroidota; class Bacteroidia; order Cytophagales; family Hymenobacteraceae; genus Nibribacter; species Nibribacter sediminis. The sequence goes on along the minus strand of NZ_JACOAF010000020.1, from coordinate 264,816 downwards.
GTTTGTCCTCCCGCTTGCTTGGGTTACCGAATAAAATATGGTAATTATGGGAAACCAATCTACCATGCGCCTCACCATTCTCTTCGCGCTCCTCGCCCTGGGGTTAGTCTTTTCTGCCGCCGCGCAAATCGGCAGAACTAAAATTGCTGTCATGGCCTCAGACCATCTGGCCCAGATCTACAGAAAAGACAATCCGCATACGGATGTACTCACCCCATCGGGCCAGAAGGCCATGAAGGAACTCACCGCTTTGGCGGCCAAATTCGCGCCCGATATGATTCTGGTGGAAGTGCTGCCCGAGCGACAGCAGGAGATAGACAGCCTGTACGCGCTCTACCGGCAAGACAAACTAAATCTGGAAACCTTGGAGAATGGCCGTAGCGAGGTATACCAGATTGCCTTCAGGCTGGGAAAACAACTGAACCTGAAACGCATTGTGTGCGCCAATGCCCCTGGCGGCACCTCGCAAAGCATTCTCGCCAACGGCGAAAACATAGAACTGTACCACAATGAAATAGCCGCCTTGCGTAAGGAAGTAAGCAAACTGAGCACCGGCTTGCAGAATGGCACACTTTCCCTCAAAGAGTATCAGGTTGCCTTGAACCAGCCCGCGCTCTACAACCTAGTTTACCGCGTGCGGTACATTGTGCCCGCCCGGGTGGTGAACGGCACCTTCAAAAACCCAGACGCCATGGTAGACACAGCCTTTGTGAACCCTAAGTACATTGGTGCCGAACTTACCTCGGTGTTCAAAAACCGCGACTACAAGATTTACTCCAACCTGGCCACCGCCCAACTCAAAGAGAAGCCCAAACGCATGCTCCTCCTTATAGGCGCCGCTCATATTGGCTCCCTGCACAGCATCCTGCAAGACGATGCCGCTTTTGAATTGGTGCCTGCGAATACATTTTAGGGGAAGAAGAAATAGTTATTTCTTCTTTATAGGCATCTTCTCAGATACATAGGTATTTCTATTAAACATCCTCTATATTTATTATTCATAATTAAAGATACACCATGACTCTCTCCTACACAGAAGCTGAACGAACTACAACCATATTCAATGCCCATCATAACTATTATCTGAATGTAGGAATAGAAACTATTAAGCAGCAGGCCGGACAGGTAGAGCAGGTAAGCGCTGATTACCAAGGGAGGGTGATCTATGAGCTCTTACAGAATGCTTTTGATAAGGCTGAGGGCAGGATTCTGGTAACTGCTAAAGATCATTGCCTCTATATAGCGAATGATGGCACACCTTTCACCTATCAGGTTGATTTTGATTATAAAACCGGAACTTCAAAAAGGGCAGATTTTCAGTCTCTATGTTCTATCTCCACTTCTACTAAATCAGCTGATACCAGCATTGGTAACAAAGGCGTGGGTTTTAAGTCTGCCTTTTCCATTGCCCGGGACAATTATGTACAGGTTCATACTCAAGGTGAAATAGTACAGGAAGCCGGTGATACTTGGCCTGCAAATATCAGCTTCCAGATTTATGACAGCTTTAAGGATCCTGAGAAGTTGCCGGAAACATTAACTATTGATATCCGGGAAACTATAAAGGAACAGATACAGGCTGTTCAGAAGGAAAATTCAGGAAGAGGTGTACCTGGTTTCTATTTCCCTATTCAGGAGCGGGAGCAGGATGACTACGTTCAATCGCTTTTTCAGAATGGATTTGTTACTATTATTCAGATCCCATTTGCGGTCAATAAGGAAGAAGAAGTAAAAAAGCTTTTTTCCGAAATAAAAGGAATTCATTTTGAGTTCGTTCAGCTGCGGATTACAAAACCCATTACTATTCACTTTCAATATGAAGAAAATGAAAACCTTAATTTTACAAAAAAGTCGGGGAGTTATGAAGGGGAAACAGCCATTGTAAAATGCTACTTAAAGGATGAAGTAAAACAGCTGGCAGCTAAAGCCGGCATTAACGTTTCTAACCCTCAGATTGCTTTTTACTTAAAACAACCAGAGCAATCAAAAGATAACGCAGGGGTCTTATACAATTACCTGCCAACAAAATTCCCTTCTCCATTTAAGAACGTAGATTTTCATGCCGATTTTCATACAACCGTAGACCGGACCGCAATTAATTTTAATGGCAACATTGGGGAGTATAATAAAGCGTTATTCAGGGCATGTCTGGAGCTTTACTTTTCCTACTTGAATGGCTATAACAAAAGTGGAACTGCCCCTCAGCTTAGATTAAAGTTTATAAAGGAGGTGAATTCTGCAGATACTATTCTGGCACCATTTAAATGGAGCTACTTGCAATTACATTCACCTTGGTCAGCATTTGATCATGTTAGAGACATTCTGCAAATCTGGAATCATAATTATGCCACTGGGAGTGATTTTCTGAGTTCATTAGCGAAAGAGTTTTTCCAAGAGTCCAGGACTAAAACAGAACATGATAATTTCTTTGGACATACTACTGCCTTCATTACGTATTTCAGCCGGGATGATGGTCAGGAGAGAAAATGGACAAATTACTTCTATACTGAATTCGCTCGGCAACTTAAAAAGAAAAATGCAGCCGTTATCTATGCTCACGATGGCCTAGGAATATCAGTTTCTGAAAGTATTGAGTTTATTTATAGGGAACAGAATGAAGAGTTGCAATCTTTTGTGCCTTCATTTGCAGGATTGAGCCTTATAAACTACAAGGTTGAAAATCAAGAATTAAGGCAGGATTTAGGAATCAGAGAGTTTAAAGATAGAAATGAAATCCTGAAACATTACCGGCAGGTTTCTCCTACCGGGCGGCACCATGGCCCTGAAAATCAAATAACAGAAGAACAACAGCGGGACTTACTTAGAAGCATTAGTACGTTGATGGGCAAAACAGGAGAAAATATTCTGCCTACCCACCGGTACAATAACTTTATCACGCGCAGAAACAGCGAAGACAACACAACGGCCAATCTGGCTGACTTTAGTTTATCTACCGTATTCCTGAAAACTATTTCAGGCAAGTATAAGCCCGCCCAGCTTTGCAGAGAGAAAGATCTGGACCTTTCTTTTCTTCCGGAGATGCCAAAAGGAATTAGCCAGAAGACCTTCCTTCAGTATTTAGGGGTATCCTTCCATACTTCTTACCGATTTGTTGATCTGTCTATCTGGGAGTCATTGAAAGAAGGTCTGGATTATATTCCTGCGTTATGGAAAGGGAGCAGTGGCAATCAGGAGGATCAGTTAAGACACTCTATGATTGTTGATGGTATCAGGGTGGTAGCAAATGACAAAGCCATTCCTCCGGCCCTGATCAATGACAATGAATATTCCTTTCTGGAAAAGCTGAGAATAGCTGAATTCAAAGATGATGCTCACTCACTGCTGATAAAGAAGTACAATGACTTTCCAAAAGAATATCTCCAACAACTGGTGACTATCTGCCAGAATAATCTGCACCGGCAAGAACAAATTATCCGGCTTTACCAGAAAATATTTGAGCCGTTAGCCAAAAGGCTTCAGAAGTACCTAGTATTCGGACAGAAAGAACTGGCATTTGTCTATCATACAGACTTTTATATTGTACAGAATGAGAGTGAGTTTAAGTTGGCCGCAAGTATTCCTGATCTGGACAAACCGGTACTGGCCTATCATAAAAGCAAAGTTGATCCGGAAGCCTACCATTTTAAAGGTAAGGTTTTGAAAATTACTGAAGCTGCTATTGTGGCCCATAATCAGGTAGATAAAACTGAACTCTATCTTCAGAAGCTTTTGCCCAAACTAGTGTATGTCCTGCTAGAAATCAGCCAGTCAACTTTATCTGAAACAGATTACTTTGAAGAACCGGAAAAAATTGCTGAACTATCCAAAAGGCTGCAACAGCTCAGGTTCTATGAGGCAGATAAACTAACCAGAGATATTCAGATAGGGAACATCTGTAAAACAGTAGAAAGAAGTTTTGACACTAATGAAGAGGCATTATTTCTTTCTAAAGGTCTACCTGTTCACCAGCAAGCCGAAGCTATTGCAAAAGGCGTTTTCAACAACACCCGGATAGCAAAAGCACTGGAACTCATTGTCTTTCATAAAGAGGAAGAGGTCCTCAGGGAAGAATATCAGGCGCAACTCAAGATTAATCAGGATATATTTAGGCGGTATTGGATCAGTGATTATGACACCAAGTTCAAAGCTTTCTCCAAAGAAATATTTTCTTATTTTAACCAGGAGCAGTTAGCAGAAGATAGCCGCTGGCATGTGTATAACGCAAACCACCAAAGTCGCTTTCTGGAATATGTCTTCCGCAGAGATTGTTTAAATGAATTGGAGTTGGTGATTCACAGAACCAAGGCAGAGTTTAGTGATGGTATTTTTGCAGACTTCAACCTTGACATTGATTTAGACTTATACCACGAACGTCTGGCGAAACTACGTTTAAGGCTAGAGCAAGCAGACCCAGAAACCAGTAAGGAGTTCCAGAGCCGCCTTCAGGCATTATTTGGTAAAATGGGCATAGCAAAGGACCTAGAGAGGCTGGAAGCAGATATTGAGCTGGCGTTCCCGGAGCAGGTAGCAAAACCATCATCTTCGGGTCAGCTGGCAGATGCAACCCGTGAAGTCTCTGTTCTTTCCCGGATTGAAAGGATATTTCAGGGCATGAGCCATCATCCGGCAAAAACATTGGCGGGTTTCCAGCCCAGCGCAGCTGTAAGCTCTTCAGAAATTCCGGTCAAAACAAAAAAAGTGATTTACAAAGGAAACTCCTTACCGGCAACTGATGCTGAAGTGACAGGAGCCAATGGTGAGGAAGAAGTTTTGGGCTATCTCATCAGATATTTTCTGCAAATGGAACAACCAGAGGACAGAAAGCATGCTATTAATGAAGTTTTCAACCTAATCTGTACTGTCTTAGGCAAAGACGAACCAGCTTTAGAGAAACATAGAAATTTATATCAGACCTGCCTCGATTATATAGAGGATGAAGTAGCACTTGCCAAAGCCCTTATTCCATTCTTCTACCTAACCCTGCACTATAAATTTGCTTTCACAGATCTGGTTGCCTGGCATGAAGGGCAGGCGGTTTTGGTAGAAGTAAAAACTACTCAAAACCCAAGGAATAATAATTTCAGGATCTCAGGGAGCGAGATCAATATTGCCAAATCAAGGAAAAATTACCTGATTGTTAGAGTAACACCTGACGAGATGATCTTTATGGGCAACCCCATTTATGGTGTGCTGAATAAAATTGAGGAAATACGGGGAGAAAACTTCAGAATTCAACCTTACGGCTACACTTTTGAATTTGATAAACAGATATTGATTGCGGATACAAGTTTTAACTGACAATGATATTCCTTCATATCCAGCCTACTACCTAGGATTTCATTATGAATCTAGCTTTGCCCCTAATTATCCTTCATATCCAGAGTTGCAAACCTCTTGAGTGGGTTTAGTTTGTTGTAATACCTACCTGTTTTCTGCTCCTTTTCTGTTAAAAATTAAAACTAAAATCATTAGCTATACTACTGACTTCAAGTTAATTGTCATGTCCAGCTACAGAGGTGTAGTTTGTAACTATACCTCTGTAGCTGGACATGACTCCTTTTGCATTAGATAGATCTTAAATTACAACAAATTAGGCCTTGTGTAAAAATAGTTTAACTGGTATGCTTTTTAAGCAGCTTGTCGAAATCGAAGTCAGGAGAACCTTGACGAGAATAGTAATAAGAGAATCGCGCAATTATATCCTTACCAAACGAAGATGTTACAGAAGCAATTTGACTATAAGCTTCAGCCCCTTCATGGGTTATAGTTTGAATATTTTGGAAGTTAATTAGTCCGCCATCAAAATAATTACAATCAGGCAAGAAATGATATTTATGCGCATAATTATTAGTAAAAATCTCTCTCAAAACTGCTTTAGCTTGTTCTCTTTTAGCATAGTCTTTAGCGTATTCATCTGGTTTAAGGTCAGGCTTAATAGGTCTTCTTAAAATATTTTTCTGATCTTCTATAAGCGGCGTATTAAGGGGTTCTATTCTCGCTAAAAGCACCTGCTTAGTCTTTCCAAAATGAGCCAAATCACAAGCTGGTGACAAAACAATAGAAAGCTCTTTATCTTTGTTCTCTAAAATGGAACCGGTGAAAATAAAAGGCTTTATAGGTGGTTTAATATATACTTCGGCAGGATTATAATTTACAAAGCTTCCCTTTTCATTAATTTCCAAATATTCAATTACATGAGTTAATGCATGTCGAAGTAAAGTTTTTTCATTTTTTTCATCCATCCAATATTCTAAAGTTCCAGATAGATGAGTCCAAAATACCTTGTCTAAATACTCTTGCAATATTCCCCGCTTCCCTAAAATTCTTGTCACTCCAGTTTTGAAGATATCAGCAAAGCTTTTTAATAGAATATTAAAATCCATTGATTTCTCGTAGACCTGAAAAAAGATGCTTTTGGGAATAGTTGGATCTAAATCTCCTACAAAGCCTGAATAAATAAAAATTGGGAAACGTTTTAAATCTACAATACTCCTGATTATTTCGTTTCCAGAGGCTTCCGAAGAAGTGTTATTTAAGCGTAAGTCCAAAATAGCACCATCAAAAGTATCTTCTGACACTGCCTTTAATGCATCTTCGAGATTATTAACTACTTCTGCTATAATCTTTACAGAACTTTTTTTATTAAAATTATCTATTGTATCCAGATAAGAGATCTTTTGAGGCTCCTCATTTTCAACAATCAAAATTTTTGCGTTATTCATCTATTTGTGTTTTTAAGGTAATTATAAAATGAACCCCATTGTCATCATATATTGCTGTTAACTTTCCATTATTTCTTGCCATTGCTTCACCTGCAATAGCCATTCCTAAGCCATGCCCTTGACCTGCTGGTTTAGAGGTAAAGCCTGGTTCAAATATTGATTCTTCCTCAATAAATTTCTTTTCTATTCCTGGACCGTTGTCCCTATAATGAATAGTAATCTCTTCATTATTATCGTTTTCTTGATTTATAGAAATTAGAATTCTTTTATCAGACTTCTGTTCAGGAGACAGCCAGTAAATACTATTATCTATAAGATTTATAAATGTAGCCAAGAAGTCCTCAGGCCAACCCTTTACTTTTAAGTTAGTATCTCCCTCTAGCCTCAGGGTAATATTACTTTCCTTTAGTTTACTTTCAAGAACTGCTTCTGCTTGCTTTATTGGATTAGCTAATAAAAAAAGATCCGCCTTTTTCCTTCTGTTAGCGGCTAATGGAGTTAACCTAGAAAATAAATTTAAGAAAACTTGAGCCTGCTCTTTAAGCAATAATAATCGATTAGAAATTTTATCAAGTAACTCTGGGGTTGGCTCTTGCTTCAACTCAGAAATCCAATCTATAATATTGGGTATTTGCCGAGAAATAAATCCAACAGGATTATTGCCTTCATGTAACACAACTTTCAAAATACTACCTAAAGTAGCTTGACCTTGATAATCTGCAATTGCTAATTTAACATCCTCTATTATTTTAGTCTTTTCATTCAAATTATTGTCAATTAAATTAAAAATGCGATTTTTAACATCATTATTGACCCCGATTTTATTCAGTTCCTTCTCTAAACTTACCTTTAAGTCAGAAGAATCTATAACTTTATCTAACTTAGAGGTTATATTACGCTTAGATTTAGCTTTGCCGGTTTTGATTTTAAATGAATACCTTATTCTTTCTAATGTATTAATTACCAATTTAGCTGTTTCAACGAGCCCCCAATAGTATTTATCTTCTTTTAAACCTTCTCTACTCGAACGCTCTACTAAATGTGATTTCTCTTCGGGTTCAATTTGTATAAATCCAATAACTTGGTTACTTCCTATATGAAAGGACGGATCTTGCACCCGAGCCCGGTCCAGTTCTAACCAATCATAACCTGGATCACCATGGGGCCTAATCCGGAACCCTTCTCTATATACCCCAATACCATTAACTTCGTCTAATAACTTACGAGCCTCATTTTTACCTAACCTGTTTCCTGTTTTTGGATCGGATAAACCCCTATTGATTAAGTTTTCAATTGCTTGGGGGTCTCTATCAAAAACTCTGAAATCGCAATAAATAACACCACAATTTTTTGCTCGAGGTGAAATCCGTGCTTCAAATTCAACTTTCTCATTAGGTATTCCTTTGATACTGTTATTTTCAAATAATAGAGTCCCCTTTCCTAATTCATCAATAGTTCCAGAAATTCTATAATCAAATAAATCTACAATTGGATACGGTTCAATCTTAATTAACCTATTATTATATTTCTCTACTGGAAAATCCTTAAATGAAAGGTTTATCTCGAAGTTTAATGTTTCTTTTTCATGGACTGGGGATAAAAGCTTTCTTAATTCATTTATTAAATTGTCAATTTGCCATTGATCCCATTCAATAAGTTTGCTTTCATTTCCTACAATTTCAAAGTGGGTTCCATTTGGTTTATTATCACGAGCTGCTTCTATCAAGATATCGATCTCATCTAAGTACTTATATTCGGGCTTCAGGTATTCATCCCAATCAATTAGTAAGGTTGTTGTTATTCCATCCTTTGTAGTTTCCATTAGTAGTTCATTACCCAAAATTGCAACAGCATATCTTCCAATTCCTTTTCTTCCCTGCATTGGCCGTTTCATGTATGGGCTAAACCTTCTTTCTTGTTTATCCTCAGTGGAAGGAACCATCCAGATGTTTGTAACTGTGTCAAAACTCATTCCATGCCCATTGTCAGTAAAATTTATAATTAAAGAGTTAGTTTCTCCCTCATTCTTAGCAGAGAATTCAATTGCTACTTTTTCAGCATCAGCATCATATGAGTTTTTCACTAATTCTACCAAAGCAGAATAAGAATCCTTTATTAAGCCCTCACCTATAGTAAAGACGTGACGTGCGGCAGGCCTGATTTTAAACTTACCAACAGCATTTGCATTTTCAATCATCTGATAATATAATTATTAAAGCCTTTACTCCTTGGGAAGGGAGGTTATAATACCAGCTTTATCATTAAAAGCTAATAGTACTATTCCGTACTTAAGAAGATATTAGTTTTAGTTCCTTAGGAGAAACTATCCATTGTATTTGTATAGAAGTATAAATACTTTTCTGTGATTTTAAGGCTATAAAAGGATTTTGAACAATAGTTACTTCCGGAGTTTTATTTAAATTTCTAATAAAAATTAAATAATAATGTTCCCCATTCTTTTTTGCAGTACTCCATTCTTTATTTGTAAAAACTAAACCACCATCTTCTCCTGAGAGACCTTTAACTTCTATAAATACCCTTTGAATATCATTCACAACTTCAAAATCATAACCACAGCCATTATCACGACAATCAATTAAAGTGCCTTCAAATGGCGAACTATCTGAATAAAAAAAATTTATAAAGAATTCCTCAGCCTTTTTACCTGTTGGCCCTCTAAGCACAAAGTTCTTCTCGATTTGTGATTCTTCCGGTATAACATTCAAAAGCTTTATCTTCTCGTCATCATCCGTTTGCCCAAAGAGTATATCAGAAATAATTAGTCTTACTTCAGATTCATCTAAATCCTGTAAGGCCTCAACCACCCGAACTCTTGAGGGTGAAAGCTTTCTTTGATACCACCCAACACGATGCCCATGTAGAGGGTCGAACTCGTCTCTCCAATTCTTAACTGTATGAGGGTTTACTTTTAGTTTTTCCCCTATTTTATTATGGGTTTCTGCTTGGTTTCCAAAACCAAGATTCTCATATGCTTTTTTATCAAATCTGGACAAATAATACGAAACAAATAAGCCAAGCTTATGATTTTCTTCCACTGAATTAATGAATTAAATAATGTCAGGATAATAAATTAATAATTTAATCACAGAATATTCAAATTGAAACTTATTCTATTTTCTCTTCCACCAAGCATTCTTTTTAGCTGCATAAGTATAACCGGGTAGTTCAACCGTACTCCAGTAACATATGGAAGTTTCCCATCGAGCATCCTCAGCTGTTCCTACTTCACTTGCAGCTACGCCAAACCCAAACCTTTTTACTTTGTTCATTATTTTTGAAACAAAACCTAGGTTCCGATCAGAAAGTGGCCGTTTACCCTCTGCTAGAAGCACAAGGAACTTGTACTCAGGGTCAGATAGCTTTCTATGCTTCTTTTCCCATTTCACAACTTCCTTAAGCTGATCGGTAGTAACTGCAGTTAAGGTTTTGGTAGCAGTTCCAGTTTCATCCGAGTATTCCTCCATATTCAGAAATAACTCCGGTGCTTCCTCTATCGCAAGGTCCAGAATCTTCTGTCCGTTACTTAATTCAGTATCACTGAATAGTTTCTTTCTTAGAACAGCAGAACTGATGGTAGTTGTCATGGTACGCTGGTAAGGAGATAACTTCCCGGTAGCTCTTCCCCATTCTTCGATATCTGCCCATGTTTTTGGGTGAACTGATTTCAATCTTTCCTGAAGAGCTATTACTTCTGCCTGCAAGGTATCTTCTTCCGTAAGTCGTACTCTTTTAGATCTCTTACTATCAGACTCCAGATCATACTTCAGGCTTTCAAGCGAAAGGTTAAAATCCTGCTGTTTAACCGCTTCCCAGCATTCCTCTTTTTTAGCATACTCTCCATAAAGTGAACCTGGAGCCTTTTTCTTAATGAAGGCTTCCATCTTCACCATTATCTCCCTCAGTTTCTCCTTCAGAGGCTCACTTATACCCTGAGCTTTCCAGATTTTGTAAAGATCCAGTTTGTAATTAAGCTTATACCCGAGCCAGGCCACTGTGTAGGGAACAGTTATATAGCGCATATCGCCAATGGAGTTAGGCTTTACCCCATACACCTTTTCAGCTGCCCTGAATAGGATAGCCTTTGCAATAGCATCTTCAAAATAGATGTTGTCTGGTTTACTGTCAAAATTGTAGTTGATAAACTGAACATAGTTTTTCTGGTTTCCCCTAACTACAAAATGTGGCCCCACTACCAGTTTTTTACCTTCATATACTTGTTGCCAGGAGTTCACATACTTGGCAATATCTTCTTTTGTTAAGACCTGCACTTTAGGGTTCTTCAGTTCAAAAGCCTTTCGTTTTGCCTGCGTGAACCCTTCTTTTAGAATTGCATTCTTATACTGCCCTCTGGCACGCTCGTAGAACCAACGCGTCTGTTGAGTTTTGCCCTGTATAGGTGGTGCCCAGATAGTGCGGGAAAGTTTTTCCAGCATAATATGGTTCTCACTATTAGAGCTGAGATCAGAAGCAGAAATCTTGTTCTGAGTATTGGCATACTCTGCAATTCTGGCTACCACATTGGTAAAGTTGGTTTTATTTTTTACCACAGAAAGCTTTACCTGCACAAATATCCTAGAGATATCTGCCTTGTCTTTTTTCCAGGTGTGGTAAATAGATGCCGTAGTCTGACCTCCGTTTACTATCTGCAGGTCCTTCACCCGGGCAATTGATTGCCCATAGCCGTCTGGGGAGGAGACTAGTTGCACTTCTTCTGCCGTAGCTGCCAAACCATTATTAAAGGCAAGAAACATATGTGATTCTTCCAGAATAGTTTTCCGGATGCCCTTATTTATTTTTCCGGAAAACTGCAGAAAAGACCTGACGTTCTGCTCTAAAAGGCGTGAACCAAACCTTTCATATATATTGACCAGTGCAGCTCCCGGAATAATAGCCAGATAGGACTGGTATTCCTCATTATCAGAGGGGGTAAAGATGCAAGGTATAGTATAACCGTCTGCCTGAAAATCTATCTCAATGGGTACATGCGCCTTTTCAGAGATGTTATATAAGTAATTTAGATCTATTACCCGAGAGTAAATCTTATACCCAGAAATAATCTGCTCCTGTAATGTTTCACCCGGATATACTCCGTCTGTTAAAATCATTACATTCACCCGCACAAGGTTATTCTTTAGCTCTTTAGACTCACTTAGAGTATGGGCTAAGTCAAATATCTCTGAGGCCTCTTCTATTTCCTGTACATACGTATTATACACTGCATTCCGGAAGAAGGCAGTGATTCTCTTTGCAGCTTTATCTACCTCCTCTTTAAAAGCTCTGGCAGGTTCATCTGTCCCTTTGAAAATAGTAATGAACAGATCCAGCGTCTCGTAGTTGTCAGAAAGAGCATAGCCATTAATCTTATGCTGAACACTACCGGCTTTGTTTACTTTTTCATCATAACAGGCTCGTGCATTCTCCGTTTCCCCAGCGTCTGCTAATAGACCAATTGCATATTGGGTAAAGATTTGCTCTAATGCACCACCATCATCTTCTGATAACTGTGTAGCCCTTATTTCCTGCTGAACGTTTGCACAAAATTTATTTAACTCCAGATTCTCCAGCGTTTCTGCCATGCTAGTTTAAGGTATTGAAGACCACCTGTTCATCTACCAGGTAATCACTATAATTACTTAATATGATTGAATATTTAATATCACCTACTCCTTCCCGTACTTCATTTTCCTGTATTCTGGGGAAGTCTCCTTTTACTTCGTAGAAAGATTCCTGCCGGACTTTATAACTCTTAATTGCATAAAGGTGCTGATGGCTTTGGTAATAGCCTGCCTGCAAAAGCTTTTCCTGAAATACAGTATATAAATTAAAATCATGGATTAGAAGCGCCTTTACAGATTCTACTAAACTGGACAGAGCTTCTCCTGCATTTTGCTGTACATCCAAAGACAAATGAAAAAGAAACAGATAATCTAATGTGGTGACATCCAGTTGTCTTTCACTGCTAATCTGAATCTTTTGATGGTTATTGCCTTTAGTGGTTTTCACTTCCAGAGCAGCACCACCATATTCAAAGTCCCTGACGGCAAGCTCTGGACCAACCCATGCCTGCAGACATTTAGCTTTGTCTTTAGCAACGTCAAGCCACTTTCTCAAAAAATATAGTTCTCCAAACAAACCCCTCTGGGCTTCCGGTGGCAAACCTTCTGAGGCTGCTTTTTCAAAAAGTGCCTGCCACTTATCTATTCTGTTCAGGAACTCCCGTGCAATGATGCCTTCGTTGTCTAAGTTGATGATATGCCTGATTATATCCAAAATAAGGCTATCAAAAATATCAGAGAACCTGTTATCCAGCAGAATCAGATTAAGAAAGCCTCTTGTGCTATGCTGTGAATCATCTACCTTTTCTAATCTCAACCCCCTCAGCTTCCGGTCAGAATTGATTTTGTTGATAACACTTATAGGTAGTCCCAAAATCAAACAGGACGAGTTCTCAGGTAATTTAATACCCAAGTAAAGGTCACAGTATGAGGATTCTGAATACCGGATTTTGGCTAGCCCGCTCAGAAAGTCGGGCTGCTTTTTTAGTTCGGTCCAGATTTCTTTTATCCTATTCATGCACTAACTCTTCTGCATCTAACTCCTCTGAGTAGTCATACTCTTGAATGAATTGCTCATTGACAGCGTATTCTATTTTTTCATCATTAGGTATATTAGGAAAGCTGATAGCAAACCCCATTATAGGCACATCTGAATAATTTCTTCTCTCAATGTTATACACTTTATTTTCAGGAGTACTGGTTTCAGACAACCACCGGTGTACCGGAGAACAATGTAACGGATATAAAAGCAGTAAACCTTTGGTAGAAGATCTGACTCTCTTTATTCTGAAGCCACTTGGCAGTGTCGGCTCATTTTTTTTCTTGTCCTGTTCCCAATCCTGCTTTGTGAGCTTCAAGGCATCTTCAATTTGCTGGTCTGATAGGTCAATTAATTCATGATTAGGAGAAATAATCATGGCTTTGTTGATAGAGTAGGTTTTAACAATCTCATCTGGCCGGGTAAGGCTGATACTCCGGTCGGTCATTCCAACCTTCTTAGTTTCATTGTTGATTTCAAATGGGTATGTATCTGATTCTTTTGCCGTCGAGTTCTGTATCAACACAATAGTCCAGTCAGTCAAATTATTTTGCCGTACCTGGGCCTGAATATAGTCAGCCATCTTTTGAACATCCAATACTTCCCGGCCAATACTATAACTATTGAGGAATTTGATAATCAGATTGCTATTGTTCTTTCCACTCCAGATGAAAGGCTGTGTTTTTACCTCATTATTCAAAGGCTGTTCTACTTGCTTACCAAGTGTGTTAATCAGTTCAACTGTTGCCTCATAATTACGCCTGAAGATATGCTGATCAATTTTAAGTTTATAGGTTTGCTCAAGCTCTCCCGAATAACTCAGCAACATGATCTGCTTGTGGCGGAATTTGTTTGCTGCTGTGATTTTCAAAGCTCCGGGATGTGTTCTAACTTTTAGCCCGTAATTTTTTGGCGTCTCATTAAGCAGGAACATATAATCAAAATCAGCCCGCATTTCCTCTGAAGCAATGGTGATATGCTCAAACCAATCAATAAGATCGCTGGTAGTAAACAGCCTGCACAGATCAGCGTACCCTGGTCTGTAACCAAACCATCGGCCCATCTGCATTAGGGTATCATACATCTTAGAGGCTCTCAGGTAATAGCTTACAGATAAACCCTCAAGCGTTAATCCTCTTGAAAGCTTATCACCCCCTACTGCAATCACCGACAGATAAGTACCCTGCTGCTCAGACATGAAGTAATCCAGAGGGGAAATATTATGATAGGATAAACCCGCTTCATTTTTGTCTCCATGAATAGCTCTTACATCTATTCTGGCACTGGCATTGAATAACTCATTTTCAATCTCACTCCAAGAAACAGGAACAATGCCTGGATCTTGGTAGATATGATCCTGCATCAGAATCAGGTTAGTCTTAGGCTCAAATTCAGTCTTCCAAGTTTCCCTTAATTCTTTAAGAATAGATCCCTGATTGAATTCGATCTGCTTTTGATAATGCTTTAGTTCAGCGTCTACCAGCATGGCAATTCTATCCTGCCAAACCACGTATCTGGAAACGTGAATAAGCATAGAATTATGAACATCAATCTGTTTTCTAACCCTCCTGGCTGCACAGGAAAGAACAAAACATTTTATAGCAAAACGCAGACTGGCAGGAAGCTCTTCCGGAAGTGGTGTATCCTTCTTGTGCTTATCAGGCACAAAAGCTTCATAATCAAAGACAGGGACGGCTATAGGTAAGGGTTCCTCTGCTGATTCTGAAGAGGAAGAAGCTGGCAATCCAAATACTTTTGTTGGGCCTATGTAATTAGATGGTGCCGGAATATTAACAATGAAATCTTTAGGAAATAGATCTTGGCCTACCGTAAACTCAAAATCCTTTATGGTCAGATTCAACCCTTTGGTGTCTTCCTCTGATAGTAAGGGAATAAAAATGTTGGCAAAAGGGGTTGCAGTATACCCAACATAGGCGCTTTGCTCAAACAAAGATAGCAGCGCCCGGATACTGCCATTAATAGTTGATACTTTTTTAGGATTAACATTAATGGAAGCATTGTCTGCCTCATCATCAATAAGCAGAAAGGGTAGCTCCCGTATAATAATGTTTCCTTCTGGTGTTTTATCTCCCCTGGTTGCAAGCCAGGCTACCAAGTTTTTCAGGATAGAGGCATTCTTTTTTATAACCAGGATAATAGGATCTGTTCCCCTGATATTCACTCCGGAAGCCTGTGCTACCGGACCTTTAAAATCACCGTTAAGCCTACTGGTGGTTAAAGCATGAGCAGGTAAATCTTTATTAAACAGACCCACCCCTATTCTATTACCGGCATTAGTAAAGTTCATGGCCGTCTGAGTATTAAATCCCAGAAAACCCTCATCAATCCTTACCTGTGTTTGACTTCTAAGACTATCATGAAGTCCTGCCAGGACAATAATTAACTTATATCCGGCATCAGCAGCTTTATTAATCAAACCGGTGTAGTTACTGGTTTTACCAGATTGTACCTGCCCTACTACCATTCCTCTTTTGTCCCAAGGTCCTTTGGTCTTCGGGTCAATAAGCCTGTCCAGAATATCGTCAGTTAGATTGTCCAGTTTGTTTAAAGTAGGTGGGGCTATTTTCTTCTGCTGAAACATCAGGTAACGATTCCAGAAATTCCATCTGATTTCTGATTTCTTATTTTTCAGCCACGGGACATACGTTTCTGTATCAGACAGAATTTTATAGGTATCAGAAAAAACTGAAAATTGGGCCTCCAAATATTTATATAATGTTTTTCTTTCTTCCTCTTCAATTTGAAAGATTTTCTGGACGTTATTTATGGCCTCATCAATGTCAGAAGCAGTGATAGTGGATTTACTCTGTAGTAAGGTTATACAAATTTGTTTTGCCTGCTCTAGCATAATAAAATATTGAATTAAATAGATTAAGAATTATTAGATAGACTCAATAAGTTGGGGATAAAGATTAAAAGGCTCCATGTTCAGGATCATCGTACGTGCCAGATCATCCTGTATGCCTTGTGATATGTAGGATGAATGTATAAGCTTCATCATACTTAGGAGCGCATCATGATTGACTCCTTCAAATGGCTGCCCTTGAATATCAGGCTGTTCGCTCTCCTTGATGGTAATGAGCGGAACGGGAACAGTTTCCTCTATAAGATTAAGTAATTTCTTTAGTTCAGAATTCTTTCCTGAAAACTGTGAAAGCAAATGAGAGACAAAAGGATGCTCCTGATTAATTTCATAGAATCGTTTGCCGTGCCGGAGCTTTTCCACCCAGACAGGCTGATACTGCGTTGAACCATATTTTCGCTGTAAAACTTTGCCTTTGTGTCTGTACACATCAACTGCCTGTGCTCTTATTTTACTAGCGTAGGCTTTCAATTGATCCCGAAGGATTAAAGGAGGTCTGGCTACTGACTTTTTGATGTCTATCTGCCAAGAGGCATCTAAATTATTTGGAAGATCAACTGAAATACGTGCCAATTTAAAATGCTCCTCTTTTCGGAACATACCCAACCAATCGCCAGCTAATAAAAGACGATCCTTGCGGTAGATATAGAAGCCTTGGTGAGCGTTCCAGCCTTTAGGACCTTCTGCTTCCCGGAATTTTGTATCAGTTAATTTGGACTTATGAGGAAGAACGTAACCACGTAACTTTACTTTCCCATTCTGAAGCGGATCTTCCGGAAATTTCTGGGTTGAAGGTTCACTCATCAGAAAAGGATCCCAAGGCTTTACTTCTCTTGTCTGGAACCAGATTTTAACTTTCTTACTTTCAATATATCTGTGAAAGATCATGGCTAGGTGCCTTTTCACATGATCCATGATCTGTAAGAACTTTTCCAAACCAACTTTATCGTCTGAATGGAGGGACTGAACAATTCTGTCAAGATTATTCCAAATAACAAAGGTTCCTGATGTCAGGCTGTTTATTTGTGACAAAACATCTTCACCCGGATCATACTTGATCAGGTTCCATTTACGAGCTTCTGCAACATAATCAAGATCCCAGGTCCAGTAAACTGGCGTAGAGTTCTTATATTTTGAAATGACTGTTAACTTCCGGCATTGAGAAAAGGATGCTGTTTTTAATCCAAGACCAAACCGCCCCAGATCCTGCGCAGCTCTTTCTTCATTAGGATTTTTTGATCCCGGCCGCATCGCTTTGATTAATTCCTCATTGTCCATCCCATGGCCATCATCTTTAATAGCCAGCCAGGTGGAAGCTCCTTTATAGTCAAAATCAATCCAAATATTTTTAGCGCCAGCAGAAATGGAGTTATCAATTATATCAGCAATAGCAGTTTCCAGATTATACCCAATGGCCCGGAAAGTTTCAATCATAGAAACTGCTTCAGGTTCTGCTGAAGCAGTTTCAAATTGAGTATAGTCAATCATCAGGAACGCTCCGCTACAAGTTCATCTTTAAACTGGACCTGAGCATCATGCTCTTTAACCTCTTGTTCCTCTATTTTCAGGAATAAATCTTTAACTATATCCCCAATCTGTTTAGCCAGATAAGGAGGAACAGCATTACCAACTTGATGAAATTGGCTGGTTCGCCCACCCCAGAAAAGATAATTATCTGGAAAGGTCTGTATTCTGGCTGCTTCACGTACCGTTAGGCTTCTGCATTGTTTTGGATCATAATGAATAAAGTAATGTCCATCTTTTGAGATGTGACTGGTAACTGTGGTGGCAGTATCATTAGGTAATTGCACTCTGAACCTATCTACAAACTTTCCTGTGCTCGCACTCTGATGATCAGGAAGAAGCTCTTTATCATACTTTGCATAATCTGCCAGACGCGGAAATTTGTTATTATGCTTTGAATACAGGCTGGCAAATAAGTAACGCTTTATGTCTTGTAATAAGTGGGACCGCGACTCATGATTCACCACCCCTCCTAACTTAGAGTCAGAGTACCATGCATAAAGAGGATGCTCCTTTGCAATTGTATCAGTGCATTCAATAAACTCTGCCCCAATACCATTTTCAAATAGAACCTTGTCGCTCAGTTCTTTTTCAACTCCAAATTCATTTTTGGCTAAAAGTTGCTCCCTGAATATTTTCACCTTTTCATTCCATAGCTCCTCAGCATCTTCCAGTTTCTCATACTTCCTTTTCTTCTTTCCATCAACCATTTCGCTTTCAACAAACTCTCTGCTGAGTGCGCTCCTTAAAGGTGGTAAATCACCTATGATAGATTTAAGAGTAATCTTGTCTGTTGCTTTTAAAGTCCTTGGCTTAATATTGATATCTTCCCTTATCCCGATTAAAATTACTCTGTGCCGCTTCTGAGGAATAGAATAGTTCTCTGCTTTAATCAAATAATCTTTATGATCCTTTATTTTAGTTTTTGCTAAAGAGTAAATGGTATACTTAGAAGAATTTGAACTTTCAAAAACAGAGGCTGGATCTTTGAGGTCTCTCAACATCCATTCAAAGACTTTCTCTCCGTTTACCTGCGCAGAGAGTAATCCTTTTACATTTTCCATAATAAAAACGGAAGGCTGGTGCTCAGCAATTATTCTTAGATACTCTTTGTATAAATATACCCTATGATCAGCTTCATGCACTCCCCCTACCCTAGATCTACCCACAAGGGAAAAGGCTTGACAGGGAGGCCCACCAATTAGAACCCAATGTTTATTATCTTTGCCAAGTGCATTCTTAATAAGCGCATCTACATATAAAGGAGGAATCTCTTTTGACCCTAACTCAATTCTACGCGCTTCAGCCTCTGCCTCTTTTGCTACTTCCCAGTATTGAGCATACAAATTCTTAAGCAACTTTTCACGCTTTTTAAGGCTTGGCTCTCTTAGAAGATTATAATACTCTTTTGGCACATCAAGACCATTATGTAAGAACTTCCTGTAAAAGCTTCTCAACTTTAGGGTAGTTTGTGCAACAGGGTCTTTCTCTATCGAGAGCTTTATATCAAAAAAATATTTATCATTATTCTTTACACTTGAAAAACCTTCACCTAATCCCCCAGGCCCTGCAAACAAATCAATTACCGGGATTGATTTAAACTCCTCCATAACTCCTCTTCTATCTTTACTAACGTTTCTTCTTTTGTCTTACTTTTCAATTCACACTCCCAAACAGTCAAGACTTTCCAACCCTGCTCTGCAAGCAGCTTTTCATTCTGAAGGTCTTTATTCTTATTAGTCAGAAGCTTATTGGCCCACCAGTCTGTTCTGGTTTTAGGTAACACAAAATATTTACAGCCGTCATGAGAATGCCAGAAGCAACCATGCACAAATATGACGGTCTTATATTTTGGCAATATTATATCCGGCTTCCCGGGAAGCTTTTTGTCATGCAATCGGTAACGGAACCCTTTTGAAAATAAGAACTTTCTGACCAGAACTTCAGGCTTTGTGTTCTTCCCTCTGATCCGGGACATATTAAAGCTCCGAACCTCTTTGCTATGCACATCAGCCATCCTTCTTGCTAAAGGTAAAAATACAAATCTACAACAGCAACGTATCTACCCGGTGCGCGTGGACCATGTTCTCGCAGGGTGACCAGCTGAAGATGGTGAAACGGCCATCCTGAGAGGCGACCAGGGCAATGGAATCTCGCTGGTCATGGACGAACTGGGCGGCGGAGAGGTGGCGAGTGCCGCCGTTCTGTGTGGGATGGAGGATGACCGGCTCGTTGCCCACCACCGGCTCGGTGAGCACAATCTGTTCGGCCAGTTCATTGCCGTCTGCCCGGATGATTTTGGCCCCGAAGGCCAGGAGCTCGTGCCGGTCGTTGATGATGGTGGCGCCGTCTACCGCGGTCAGGCCCGCCAGGCCGTCAATCTCGCGGCGCATGGCTCCCTGCCACAGGCTCAGGTCCTTGTTCTCCTTCTCTTGCTGGATCAGCTCGGTAAGGGCCGAGAAAGCCGGCGCGATGGCGTAGGGCAACGGATGGATGATGGATTGCTGCCACTTTTCAGAACCGGTGGGCACCACCAACAGCATGCCTCCGCGGCCGTGCGCCCGCATGGACACCGCCAACTGCACCAGCACGTTCACGGAATCATTCCAGGAGGCCGGCGCGGTGAAGCCCAGCATGGAGGAGACCACCGCCGGACAGTCTGGCAAGCTATCGCTGTCCTCGTCAATGATTTTCACCACATCGCCCTTGAGTACCGCCACGTTGGCAAATTTCCCGTAACCGGTAGACCGCCGGTGTTTGACTACCAGCAGCCCCGGTTCAGAGACATCCAGCACAAAGCAGAAACTGAGAATCTCGCGGGTGGTGCCCCACATGTACAGCTCGCCGTGCTCTTTCCAGACACCAATGTGAATCCCGGCCCGCTCTACGCCGGGCGCCAGCTTGGTGAGGTTGTGGGAGGTTAACGGCAGGCGCTGCGCGAACAGGAGCGGCTTGCCCGCTTGCTCCGGCGGCAGAAACGCCAGGGAGATTTTGGGCGATTGCCCTTCCTCTTTTCTGAGGCTCGCCCAGAAGGCCGCATCAATCAGCGCCTCTACCACTTTCATGGAAGGCGCGGGGGCCACGTTCAAAGCACCCTTCTGCCGCGCATCATTCTGATGTTGGGCAAAATGGCTTTCTATGGTAGCGGCAACGGTTCTGGCGGCCGCGTAAGTGGTTGTACGAGTCATCTATCGGGTTACTTGATCCATCAAAAAGCAGCGGCACGGCAATTCCCCCTGTTCTTTCTCCTGCAAGTTCTGCTGCCTTGCCTTCGCCTGTGTGAGGTGCCGCTGTTTTCAGATTCTAACTTACATTTAGTTTTGCGGAGTACAACCCCTTGAAATAAATTGTTTCAGAGACCTCCCCGAAACCAGCTTTACTCCTGAACAAGCCAGTATCCTGCGCGATACCTGTTCCCCAAGTAGCTGTTTTTCAGCCCGATTTCTAAAAACGGGTCTAAAACGGAACGTCAGGCGCGTGCTAACTCAGGGCAGCTTTCCGGGCAGATCGCCTAAAATATTCCTATCCTATTTCTTGAATAGAGACCCAGGGACCCTATCTTGCTATAAATAAGTAAATTCCTTTTCGTGAAAAACTTTTCCCGCTCTTTCCTGCTTCTCCTGATTCTGGGCTTTGGGGTTTCCTGCTCCGTAGAAGACGTGGCACCGGATGCCGAGCAAACCCCCACCGAAACCACCACTCCCACCCAGGACAACCACTTGGCCATGGGCAACCCCAGCGCCGCCGGTACCAGTTCCAGCAATTATTTGGTAAGCAAACCGCAGTACGTGCTCTCGTACAACAGCTTCCGGGGCACGCCTAACTGGGTAAGCTGGCACTTGAGCAGCGCCTGGATAGGCAGCACGCCGCGCCAGGATGATTTCAGGGCAGACAACACGTTGCCCGCGGCTTTTTACAAAGTACAGTCTTCTGACTACACCGGCAGCGGTTTTGACCGGGGACATAACTGCCCCTCGGCAGATCGCACGCTTTCCGAGGCCGACAATTCGGCCACGTTCCTGATGTCGAACATGATTCCGCAGGCCGGGCCCAACAATCAGCAAACCTGGGCCAATCTGGAGAACTACTGCCGCACTTTGGTTAATGCGGGCAATGAGCTGTACATCATCATGGGAAGCTACGGCAAAGGAGGCACCGGCAGTAACGGCTACAAAGAAACCATAGCGGCCGGCAAAGTAACCGTGCCCAACCGCATCTGGAAAGTGATTGTGGTGTTGCCCAATGGTACTGGTGATGTCAGCCGTGTGACCGCCAGCACCCGCGTTATTGCGGTGAACACGCCTAATACGACCAACATCAGCAGCAGCTGGAGCGCTTACCGCACCACCGTAGATGCCATAGAAGCCGCCACCGGGTATGACCTTCTTTCCAACGTGCCTGCGGCCATTCAAAACACCCTGGAGGCCCGCGTAGACAGCGCCCCTATTCAGTAGTTTCAGCAAGTATCAGCTGGGAAGAGAAACAAGGCAAACAAAGAAACCCCGGCTGCGTCTACAAAGGAGCGATCTCGGTCTTGTTTCTCTTCCTAGCGATTTCGATTTGCCGGCTAGTTTTACCCACATTTTCTGAAAATCCCCTCAAAATGGTTTCCTTACGTTCAGAATTGGAGCAAGCCGCGCAGGGCTTATTATTTGTCAGTGAAAGCGAGTTCCCGTTGGAGGTGTTCACCTTGCCGGCCGGGCTTTCCATTACCTCCGGAGCTGATTTCCTAAAGGCCTTCGGCGACAGCCGTCAGCCGGAGGTGGAGAAAGTGACGCTTGCTTACTTTTTCCGGAACATGGGGCGCATGTCTCCAGATCAGGACCCGGCTCAGCAAATCACCGCGCAACGGTTTGTGGCCCTGCAACAATGGCTGGAAACTAATCTACAAGAGGTGCGGGTGTACCGGGTGGGGCAAATACAGGTACAGACCTATGTGGTGGGGAAAGCCCCTGATGGCACCTGGCTAGGCTTGAAAACGACCTTAATTGAAACGTGACTTACTTTTCCTCGTGCAGCAGTTCCTGCACCAGTTTGTCCATGGAGGTGGTCTTCAGGTAAGGGTCCAGTTGCTCTTGCGTGGTGAACGTCCTGATCATGCCAATACTGTCACAATGCTCCAGTAGCCAGACCTCGGCGTAGAACGTACCCATAAAATATAAACTGATGTGGCACCAGCCTTTCAGGCGCGCATGCAGGTACCGACCGGTACTTTGCACGCATTTGATTTGTTCGGGTAGGGGTAACTGGCTAAATTCCTTCACTTGTATTTCCATCACTGCGTGGCCTTAATGTTCTCTCTTACGCTCCTAAACCCTGTTTTAGTGCTTAAGATACCCTTTTTTATTTTATCGCTGTCGGTTGGGCCGCCTATAAATCTGCCTTTTCAGGACCAGACAGCCCAGGTGACAACCACCTCAAACGCCCTGCGCCAGGCACAAGTACCTAGGTTCTCAGCGCTGGCGGTAGGCGCCCAAGACAGATCGGCTTCTCTTCCCGTCCTTTTATGCAGTTTCTTCAAACGAGGACATTCCGGCAAGAGTTTGATTCTGATTGCATTGTCTAATATAGTTCTTGTGAACGTTCTATTTTAGGGCCATTTTCCTGAAATCAATGCTTAAACGGAAGCCGCTTGAAACAGAAGACTGGCTAATCATCAAATACTCCTAATATCCAAAGCTACGCTGCCTTTTGAAGCTGCGTCCCGGCAAAGTTTTACCGGCTTTTCAGGCTTTTCTTTGACTTCAGCGTCTTAAGACCTAAACGGGCACACTGGTCTTTCACCTCGTCTACCGCCAGCGCAAATCCCAACTTGGCCGCTTTAGACAGCAATCTGCATCCGCTGGCGGAGTCGCCCTGGGCTAGTTTTATCTTGGCTTGCAGGTAGAACGCCTTGGCGTTGGAAGCATCCTGCCGAAGCGCCTGCTCGGTGTCTTGCCAGGCTTTCTTCCAGTCCTGCATCCTGAAATACGCGAAGGTGCGGTACAGCAGGGCCTCAGTGGCAAGGGCAGAGGAATCTGGGAGGTTCTGCAGGTAGTTGCTCAGGTCAGCGGCGGCCGCCGACCAGTTGTCTTCCCATTGCAGGTGCGCCAAGCCCCGGTCCAGATACGCTCCGGCCAGGTTCTGGTCCAGGGAGAGGGCTTTGTCCAGGTCCAGGATGGCTTTCAGGTAGTGCTTGGTTTGCAGGTACCCTTTGCCGCGGGCGGCGTACCAGGCGGCGGGCGGACTGGCGTTTTCCTGCAGGGCAACCGTGTAATCTTCTATCGCTCCGGCCGGGTTCTTCAGATAGCCCAGCCGCAGAGCCCCCCGCCGCACCCGCGCTTCTTCCAGTTTGGGTTTGTACTCCAGGGCCGTGGAGTACGCCTCGGCGGCTTTCTGCCAGAGGCGCTGCTGCTCGGCTTGCCGCGCCAGCGTCATGGCCCGGCCAGAGGCAATCTTGCCCCACCCCAGGTTAATGCCGATGATCAGCAGAATCGTCAGGATAATTCCGCCCAGGATAATCTGTAGATCGCGCCTAGAGAAATGGGTGTGTTGCTTGGGCCGCTGCCGGTAATGCCGCTCCGTAAATCCCGCCGGGTTGCGGGTGTGGTGGTAGCGCGGGGTGGCATAGGCTTGGGCCTGGCGGCGTTGCTGCTCATACTGCTGCTGCAAGTCAAAGGCGGCGCGGCGCCGGGGGTCAGACAGAACCTGATACGCGTCATTCACCTGCTTGAACCGCTCCTCCGCGTGGCTGTCATGCGGGTTCTTATCGGGGTGCCATTTCAGGGCCAGGCGCTTGTACGCCCGCTTGATCTCGGCGGAAGTGGCCGAGGACGAGACTCCTAAGATATGGTAGTAGTTCTTGCTCAAAGGGTATGGGCGCGCGTGGCTTCTGCAAAAATACGTGATTGCCCGCAGGGTGGGCACCTCCGCCCGCCGTTTTTGCCTTATTTTCTGAAAACGGCCCGCAAAACGGCGCAAGGTATCCTACCTTTTTGGTTATCCGTAAGATGTGTATATCCGTATGGATTTCTGAGGAAGATAAATTTGGTATATTTTCTTTCGATGTTCCGTATATCTCCTACGCACCATCAACTAAAAGACACATGGCCACCGAAGACAAAAGCAAAACTGATAGCATCATCGCAAACCTGATGGGGTACATAGATACCCGCATTGACCTGGTGAAACTGGACCTGCAAACCAAACTGAAAAGCATCTTTGTGAGCACCGTTCACGGGGTATTGCTGGGTCTGGTGGGCCTGATGGTGCTGCTGTTCCTCAACGTGTTTATTGCCCTGTTGTTGAACGACCTGCTGGACAGCCACTTTTGGGGCTTCGGGATTGTCACCCTTTTTTACCTTATCTTGCTCGTGATTCTGATCGTGGGGCTAGACAAGAAGGTGTTCCAGGGCATGGCCGACAAGGCGTTTCGGAACACGATCTATAAGACTGATGAATCTGACCAAACCATCTAACCATACCTGCTGCTATGAGCGAACTAAACAATCCGCTTTTTGATGACCCGCGCGAGTTTCTGGAACGTCAAAAGGAAGAATATAAAAATGCCTTACTCAGCGATGTCACTGACCTGAAAGACCAATCTCAGAAGATAGGGAAAAACCTGGCCATTGCCGGCGGTTTGGTGGCCGGCATCTATTTCCTGAGCAAAGCCTTCGGGAAGGGGAAAGACGCCCAGCCCAAGAAGAAAAAGAAAGGTAACCGGCTGGAGAACCCGGTCCGCTTCAAAGGGGCCGAGGACCGCGCCTGGATCTCTTCCATCCCTGAGGTGGAGGATGACGAGCCGCTTTACAGCGCCATTGAGCGCACGTACCCCGCCTTTTACCACCCCAACACCGGCACTGTAGCCGCCTCTCCGCGCCGGTACAAGACCAAAGAGGAAAGTTCTGGGCTGAAAGGGTTCTTCCAGTCAGATTTATTTAAGATATTGGAGCAACAGTTAGCGGCCCTGCTGATGGTGTACCTGACCAAACTGGTAGAGCAGCACCTCAACGCCCAACCTACGGCTGCGCAGCCCAATTTAACGCAACCGCTTCTGGTGGAAAGCACCACTGTTGAATACGAGTTACAGCCTGACCCAATCACGAATGCCCAGTCGCCTCAATCACCACCTCTTTCCAGCTTTTAACACCCCAGATACCGCCAACCGCCCCAAGCGATTGGCGGTACTTCTGGACCCAGACCACCTCACCGTTGCCCGCTGCCAGGAGATTCTGGCGCTGAGCCACCGGCATGAGGTGGATTTCTTTTTCATGGGCGGCAGTCTGATCTCCAACCCAGACCAGACCTCGTTTGTGAGCTACATCAAGCAGCACAGCTCCATTCCGGTGATTCTGTTCCCCAGCAGCGGCCTCTACATAGACGCCCAAGCCGATGGCATGCTGCTGCTCTCGCTCATCTCGGGCCGCAACCCCGATCTCTTGATTGGCCAGCACGTGGCGGCGGCTCCCCTGCTCAAGAGCAGCGGTCTGCCCCTCTACCCTACCGGCTACATGCTCATCGACTCCGGGCGCCAGACCACGGCCTCTTACATGAGCGGCACCACACCTATTCCGCATGATAAGCCCTCTATTGCCGCCTGCACCGCCCTGGCCGGCCAGATGCTGGGCTTGCAGTACATGTACCTGGACGGTGGCAGCGGTGCCATGTACCCCGTAAGCGCCGCCATGATTCAGGCGGTACGCCAGACAGTCTCCGTGCCCATTATTGTGGGCGGCGGCGTGAACACCGTGGAGAAAGCCGAGGCCGCCTGGAAAGCCGGCGCCGACATTTTGGTGGTGGGCAACCACATTGAGAAAAGCCCGCAGTTCATCTCAGAAGTAAGCGAAGTGAAGCAGCGGTTCAACGTGGTGCTGCCGCAGGAATAAGCGTCTGCTCAGGATTGCTCCCTAGTTTAAAATTGGCTATCTTTGGTATTCTACGTACCGCCGTGCTGCCCTATTGCAACATATCCTCTACCTTGGAAAAGCCTTTCACTGGCCTGGTAGCAGCATCGCATCATGCTTCTTTGCGTGATGTCCTGAACGGCTATTGCCTCTTCTTTTTTACGTCACCCAAGGCCTTTATTAAATAAGCCGGGTACAGCACCCGGCACCCTTCGTCGTCGCCATCAGGAGTTGAAGCTGGAAATCGTTCGCAAGAACCTTTCCTCCCTCATCTCCTGATGGCGTATTCTTTTTCTGGCTTACCCTGGGTTTCAGCAAGAGAGGCTCGCCGCTGAGATCAATCCGCGCAGAGCACCCACCGCTTTCATCAAAAATATTCTTAACCCCAACTCCTATGGAAACTGTTTTTCTAACCGAAAAAGACCATGAACGCCTGCACCTGCTGGTACAGGCCCAGCGCTCCTCCGGCGCCTCTGCCCACGTGGAAGATCTCTGCAAAGAACTCCGCACCGCGCAAATCATTCCTTCTGAGGAAGTTCCGGTAGATGTGGTCACCATGAATTCACTCGTGCGGCTGCGGGAGAAAAAAAGTGGCACGGTAATGGAACTAACCATCACTTACCCGAAAGACGCGAACGTAGCCGAACGCAAGATATCGGTGCTGGCTCCGGTAGGTACGGCCATTCTGGGCCGGAAAGTAGGGCAGGAAGTGGCCTGTGCGGCTCCCAGGGGCACGCTGACTTATGAGATTGAAGAAGTGATGTACCAGCCAGAGGCGGCCGGTGACTTTTACCTGTAACGGCCTTCCTGTTTCGGGGCTCTTTTCTGAAAACGAGCCCCGAAACAGGAAGGAGAAGCACCGCCGCTGGCAAGATGAAAGGAATGACCGCCGGCCAGACGCCTCACAAGCGCCTGGCCGGCGGCTGAACCAGGACGAGTCCTTAATTTTTATGCTATGAGATCAGAACTTGTGAATGCTTTTGGTCATGTGTATCTTCATATCTTGGTAGACTATGACAACCACTGGATTCAGGCTACCTGGCAAGGTTACTCCACGCCAGATACCGTTAAAGCCGGCATGGAAGCCTATACAGAAGCTCTGGAGGAAGCAAACTGCCACGCCATGCTCATTGACACCCGCGACATGGTGGGCTCCTGGAGCCACTCCCTGGAGTGGACGCTGGAGGAATGGGCTCCCAAGGCCGCGCGGGCGGGTCTCCAGTTCTACGCCCTGGTGGTGAAGCCTGAGACCTTTGCCGAGGCCACCGCCGATGCCTTTTACGCCAGCATAAAATCCTTTGAGGCCGAAGTCTTCTCAGATCTGGCCACGGCCCGCGCCTGGCTGCGGCAACGCCGGCTTAACCGCAGAAAAGCAGGCAGCTACCAGTTCAGCGTGTAAACACGCTTTATCTCTATAATTACTTTGGCGGATTGTCCATAAGTCCGAAATCTGTTTAGGGGCTCTTTTCTGGAAAAGAGCCCCTAAACAGAAAGGCCCGCTTGCGGCGGGCCTTTCCTTTTCCCTTATGGGGAACATTACACGTTCATAGAAGACTCCCGACGGCGCATTTTACCGGCCGGAATCCCGAACATCATCTTGAAACGACGGCAGAAGTACGCCGTGTCTTTGTACCCCACATCTTTCCCTATTTCGCGGATGCTTTTCTTGGTAGTGCGCAGCAAGAATACGGCCCGCTCCATGCGCTGGTATTCGATGTAGTCCTGCGGGTTGATACCAGTCAGCATTTTGAAGTACTGGCCCACATAGTCTTCAGAAACGTTGGCTACGTTGCTGAGCACTTTGTTAGACAAGTCGCCGCCCAGGTTCTCTTTGATATAGTTGAACAGGTCAATGAGGCGTGGATCTTTGAAGTACGTGCTGTTGGTAGCCAGCTGCTCCACAAACATCTTGTTCTTTAAGATATAACGGATCAGCTCCACCACCATCTGCTCAGTGTACAGGCTGATGATACGCTCCTTGCCCGGCAAGTCCTGCATGCTCTCCTCTACAATCTTAATCACCAACGTCGCCATTTTGTTGCTGGTGATCACGAACGCCGGCACCTCCAGGGAGGTGAAGAAGTTCACAGAGTCAAACACCTTGGCCTCAAAGCTCACGAAACTGTGGCTGTCATCGGCTTCGCCAATCAGGTCAAGGTCATTGTTGCTTTTGAAAAACTTGTCTTTGGTAGTAATATAGTCATCATTGGAGATGACCCTACTCTCGGTATCTCCATAATACAGCTTCGTACTCCGGCCACCCGGAATGAAGAGCAATTGCCCCTCTTCTGCCACTTGTTTATCGTCTCCGAAAGCGACAATCCCGTTGTGCACCAATAAGAGGTTGTTTCCAACATCATAGTAGTTGCGCACGGTGAGCGGCTGCTGCAACACCAGGTTTTTAGCCTTGATGTAGCGCACTTTCAGCGACTCAATTATTTTATTGTAATCTTCCATGTAAGGGAACTGATTAAAGGGTTTTAACTTATGTTGATTTTTTAAGTTGTCTGTCGGTTTAAAATTAGTACTTATCTTTTAAGTTATCAAACAAAAAAGCTATATATTTATAAACAGACAAATACTATATACTTAAAATCACCCTATAAACGTTATTTAACCCCTTTCCTATTTCAATATCTCCCTTGAGATTACTATTTTCTGAATCTCGGAAGTTCCCTCATAAATTTGCGTGATTTTGGCATCGCGCATCAGGCGCTCTACGTGGTATTCTTTCACAAACCCGTACCCGCCGTGGATCTGAACCGCTTCTACAGCGGTATCCATGGCTACTTTTGAGGCGAAAAGCTTCGCCATGGCGCCAGATTTAGAGTAATCGCGGTGGGCGTCTTTATCGGCGGCGGCCTGTAGGCACAGCAAGCGGGCGGCGTCAATGTTGGTGGCCATGTCGGCTAGCTTGAACTGGATGGCCTGGTGTTGCGAGATAGGCACGCCAAACGCTTTGCGCTCCTTAGAATACTTCAAGGCCAGTTCATATGCCCCGGAGGCAATGCCCAAGGCCTGGGAGGCAATCCCAATCCGGCCGCCATTCAGGGTAGACATGGCAAACTTGAACCCAAAGCCGTCTTCGCCGATGCGGTTCTCTTTGGGCACCTTCACATCGGTGAACATCAGTGAGTGCGTGTCTGACCCTCTAATGCCTAGTTTATTCTCCTTCGGCCCGATCTCAAACCCTGGCGTTTCTTTTTCCACGATCAGGGCGTTGATGCCCTTGTGCCGCAGCTCTGGGTTGGTCTGGGCGATGACCAAGTAAACCGATGCCGTGCTGCCGTTGGTGATCCAGTTCTTGGTGCCGTTCAGGAGGTAATGGTCGCCCATGTCCTCGGCGGTGGTGCGCTGCATGGTGGCGTCTGACCCGGCCTCAGGCTCAGAAAGGCAGAAAGCGCCAATGATCTCGCCGGAAGCCAGGCGCGGCAGGTATTTCTGCTTCTGCTCTTCGTTCCCGTATTTCTCCAACCCCCAGCACACGAGGGAGTTGTTCACAGACATGACCACCGAGGCCGAGGCATCTACTTTGGAGATCTCTTCCATGGCCAGTACATAAGAAACGGTGTCCATTCCGCCGCCGCCGTACTTAGGGTCCACCATCATGCCCAGGAAGCCCAGCTGGCCCATCATCTTGATCTGCTCAGTAGGGAATTTCTGATGTTCGTCCCGTTCAATAACGCCGGGCAACAGCTCATTCTGGGCAAAGTCGCGGGCAGCTTCCTGCACGGCTAAATGTTCTTCGGTTAATTTAAAGTCCATATTATACGTTTGTTATAGAATCACTTGGGTGTTGATTACACTACGCAAAAATAAGAAAGAAATAGTATGCTTGCATACTACTACAAATGAAACGTCTAGCAAAGCTAACAATTGTTAGCTTTTTATACTATTCCTGAATAACAGGTGAAAACGAAAAAGGATACACAAAAAAAGAGGGCGACCCACGTCGCCCTCTTTTTACATATAACTGACTGAAAAGTTTCTAGTCTCTGCGGCCCAATAGCATGGAAGCATAGTACAGGAGCGTGGCCAATGACCCGATGGCTGCTACCACGTACGTCATGGCGGCCCATTTCAAGGCGTCTTTGGCCATGCCGTGTTCCTGGGTAGTCACCACGCCCCGGGTATCCATCCAGGCCAGCGCGCGCTTGCTCGCGTCAAACTCCACGGGCAGCGTGATAAAGCTGAACAGCGTGGTCAAAGCGAACAGCAGCACCCCAATGGCCAACGGAATGGGCGTGGTCTGAATCAGCAACACGCCAATCAACAGAATCCACTGCATGTAACGGCTGGCCACACTTAACGCCGGCACCATGGCCGAACGGAACTTCAGGAAGGTATACGCCTTGGCGTGCTGCACCGCGTGACCGCACTCGTGCGCCGCCACGGCCGCCGCGGCAGCGCTCCGGCCTTCGTACACCGGCTCGCTCAGGTTCACGGTTTTGTCGGCGGGGTTGTAGTGGTCAGTCAGTCTACCGGGGGTAGAGATGACCCGCACATCGGTGATGCCGTTATCGGCCAACATCATTTCCGCGATCTCGCGGCCGCTCAGTCCAGACCGGAGCCCCAACTTGGAATACTTCTCAAACTTGCTTTTAAGCGTCCAACTGACCAATGCCGAGGCCAGCATCATCGCAATCATTATAATCCAAATACCACCCATTTCTTTTTCTCTTTTAAGGTTAACAGTGTTGGTCTCCCAGAATCTTACGCACCACCTGTGAAGTGGAATAGCCCTTCACCAGCGGAATTGTCTTCACGGCGCCTCCCCTGGCCAGCACCACGTCATGCCCCACAATGTTCTCGATGGCATAATCGTCGCCTTTCACCAGGATGTCTGGCCCTACCGCTTCTATTAACTCCCGCGGGGTTTCCTGGTCAAACAACACTAATGCATCTGTGAACCAAAAGGATGCCATAACCCTTATACGTGACATTTCGTCTTGCAATGGCCTGGACGGGCCTTTTAATCTACTGACAGATTGATCAGTATTCAGCCCCACCACCAGTTTGTCGCCCAGGAGCCGGGCCCGCTCCAGATAATCCACGTGCCCCATGTGCACAATATCAAAGCACCCGTTGGTGAACACAATTTTTTGACCCTGCGCCCGCCACTCCTCTACCTTAGACAGCAGCTGGGGAAGCGTCACAATTTTCTCTTGCGAAGGAAGCATATAGAATGAGTTGATAATGATACGGCAGACAAAGGTACCGCCCCGTTCACATGAGAACGCAGAAACTACCTTTCTGTTTTAAGACCGATTTCTAGAAAAGCGCCCCGAAACGCCTACGCGACCTGCTTGGCGGGTTCTTCTTCTTTGGACTGCGCCAGACTGGCGACCAGACTGATGCCGCCCATGAGCACCACCAGCAGGGCGCCGGTGGTATGGGTGATGAGCGCGTAGGCCATTCCCTTGTCTAAGGGCACGGCATAGAGGAGCAAGGCTGTTCTCACCAGAATATGGTACACCCCAATGCCTCCCTGCACCGGCGCCGACATACCCAGTCCGCCTACTACCAGGATAGCCAAGCCAGCTTGCCAGGTGAGATCCTCGGTGCCCGGTAGCGCAAAGAAGGCCAGGTAACTGGTAAGGTAATAAGTGAACCAGATGAAAAGCGTGTGAAAAATGAAGGCCCCTTTCTGCTCCATTTTAGCAATGCTGAAGATGCCCTGCCAAATGCCTCGGGCAAAATCACTCACCTTCCTGAAGATTACATTCTCCCGCAGCTTTGCTATATTCTTATAGGTATACCAAACTACCAGTCCGGTGCCTATCACCGCAATGGCTCCCAGCAGGTAGAGTGTCTGCAGGTTTTGCTGAATGCCCGTGAGCCGCTCAGAGAACAGGTCCAGAAAGAAATTCTGCAGGCGTTCAAACTCAAATAGAAGCGTAAGCGACATGCACAGGAGCAGCATCACCAGATCAATGACCCGCTCGGTGATCACCGTCCCCAACGAGACGTTGACCGGCACCCCTGAAGAGCGTCTCAGCCAGGTACACCGGATCACCTCCCCGGCGCGGGGCAAGACCACGTTCGCCAGATAGCCCACCATGAGCGCATGGTAGGTGTGCCTGACCTGCGGTGTGTAGCCCAGAGGCGCATACTGCATCCGCCAGCGAATGGCGCGGCTCACATACCCGGCCACCGAGAGAAGCAACGTGGCTCCTATCCAGACATAATTCGCCTGGGCAAGCTCTGCTTTCACCGCCGTGAAGTTGATGCTGCGCAACGCATAGGCCATCAAGAAAACCGATACCGCCAGGAGCAGCAGGTACTTAAGTACGTTTACGGTTTTCTTCATGCCTATCAGAGACTACACGAGCCGGTTGTGCTGATCCGGAAAAATAACGGTGGGTTCATGCGCACGGGCGTCCGCGAAATTGATGAGGGCGTAGGAGATGATGATGATGATATCCCCCACCTGCACCCGGCGGGCGGCAGGACCATTCAGGCAGATCATACCACTTCCCCTCTCTCCCTTGATGATATAGGTCTCAAACCGCTCGCCGTTGTTCACGTTCACGATCTGGACTTTCTCATGGGGAACCATGTTGGCCGCATCCAGTAGATCCTCGTCTATGGTAATGCTTCCCACGTAATGCAACTCGGCTTGTGTTACCTTAGCCCGGTGTATTTTGGATTTAAGAACTTCAATCTGCATCAAAATAATCTAAAAAACGCACAAAGTTAGAGATTATTTATGAGACAAGCAGATTGTTCTCCCGCTGCTTTTTGTTTTACAGCAGCATGTTGTCAATGAGCCGCACGTCGCCTAAGTAAGCAGCCAGGCAAAGGGCTGTCGGCACATCCTCGGTTACTTCGTCCAGGGGCTGCAGGGTCTGCGCATGCACCACCTCCAGGTATTCCAGCCTGATTTCCGAAAAAGAGGCCAAAAACGCCTCCGTCTGCTTTTTAGCCTCCGCTATTGGCGTGGTCTGCAGCTTGTCGTGCAGGAATTGCAACGATTCGTACAGCCGGGGCGCTATGGCCCGCTGCTCGGGGTTTAAGCGGCGGTTTCTGGAAGACATGGCCAAACCATCGGTTTCCCTGATGATGGGGTAGCACACCAGTTCCAGGTCAAAGCTAAGGTCCAGCACCAGCTGCTGGATGACGGCAAACTGCTGCAGGTCTTTCTGCCCGAAGTACGCCTGATGGGGTTTCACCAAATGAAACAGTTTACTCACCACCGTGGCTACCCCGTTGAAGTGTCCTGGGCGGTGCGCCCCTTCCATGACTCTTTCCAGATCCCCGAAATCAAAGGACAGCTTCGCCTTCTGGCGGTACATCTCCTCGGCCGTGGGCGCAAACAGAATATCGCATCCTTCCTGATCCAGCAATTGGGCATCTTTCTCCAGCAGCCGAGGGTAAAGGCGGTAATCTTCTGGGTTGTTGAACTGCACCGGATTTACAAAGACACTGCACACGGCTACGTCGTTCTGGCTTTTGGCGGCCTTGAGCAAGGTAAGATGGCCTTCATGCAAAGCTCCCATAGTAGGCACAAAACCAATGCGTTTGCCTTGCTGGCGAAGCATCTCGGTGTGCTGCCGGATATCAGATAAAGAAGAAAACTGCAACATGTAGGGCTGCGGATTTAATTATGTAGTGACAAAAGACGCCAAAGGTATGATTTAATTCAAATAAATTGAGAATCAGCTAATAATTGCTTAATTTTGCATCTCGCAATGACTGTTGCCTATTTACTTTTAATCACTCCAACCTATGTCCAAATTGAGAATCTTATACGCGGCCACTGAGATTGATCCCTTTCTGCAGACTACAAAAGTAGCGGAATTCCTGAGGATGTTGCCACAGGCGATGCAAGAGCGTGGGATGGAAGTCCGGATTTTCGTGCCTCGGTTTGGCTTGATCAACGAACGCAAGAACCGTTTACATGAGGTGGTGCGGCTTTCCGGCATTAATATTGCCGTGGGCGAAGAAGAGAAACCCTTGATTATCAAGGTTGCTTCTATCCCCAATGCCAAACTGCAGGTATATTTCATTGACAACGAAGACTATTTCCACCGCAAATCCGTTCTGGTGGACAAAGACAATAAATTTTACTCAGATAATGACGAGCGGGCCATCTTCTTCTGCAAAGGCGTGTTGGAGACGGTGAAAAAACTAGGCTGGGCGCCGGATATTGTACATTGCAATGACTGGATGACCAGCTTGATTCCGTTGTACCTGAAGAGCACCTACAAGAATGATCCAATTTTCAAAACGGCGAAATCGGTGTTTTCTGTGTACAACAGCGAGTTTACCCATAAATTTGAGGGCGATTTGCTAGAGAAAGCCAAGATGCTGGACATTGAAGATGAAATGCTGAGCAACCTTAGATCCGGTGACTTCGGCGCTTTCATCAAGATGGGCCTGCAGTACGCTGACATGGTCATCAAATCAAACGAGGATTTCAGCGATAACCTCAACGCGTTGTTTCAGGAGTATAACAACACCAAACAGATCAACACGATCAGTTCAGACGAAAACACCCTGGATTCTTACTTTAACTTGTATAATGAACTTGCGAATTAGTAAAGCAGCAGCTGTTCTCTTTATATCCTCTTTCTTTTTCGCTTCCTGCGAAGACCCAACGGCCATCGGGCTGGAGTTACAGGAACCAGGCACCCAGATTGGAACTTCATATACAGACACGGCAACCGTCAAAGCTTCTACTGTTTCGTTGAAAGACTCCATCCTTGGGTTGGGGGCTGCGCGCGTACAGGTGGGCAGAATCAATGAGGGCGTGTTTGGCACCGTAACGGCCAAAACCTACGCAGAATTTGCTCCGCTGTCTTATCCGGCCAATGCAGATTCTATTGACGTGTCCAGAGGCGCTGATTCATTGGTTATCAACCTGGACTATAACTATGCTTTCGGGGACACCACCAAGGCCATCCAGATGAATGTTCATCGGCTAACCCAGGCTTTCCGGGATGATGAGACCTATTACACGTATGAGGCATTAACTTATAATGACACGCCGGTAGGCTCCATCACGTTTAGCCCTCAGCCTAATACCACCTACAGAAGCACTACAGACACTACCCAGCGTGTTCCGGCCCTGATCAGGATCAAGGCAACTGGTTCCTTCGCGAACGAGGTACTTCAGGCGTTATCGCAATCCAGCAATACGCAGGCGTTTGCCAACATCATCAATGGCTTGGCTTTTGTACCGGCCAATGGCTCTGATGAGCAGGGAAGCATCATCGGGTTTCTGCCTACGTCTACCAATACGTCCATCACCCTGCACTACAAGTCGAAGAAGAACATAGCCAAGTCTACTACTATGCTTTTCACTGACCGGTATTACAACCACGTGACAGCAGACAGAACCGGCACGCCTTTTGCTTCACTGACGACCAACGGAAGTAGCATATCTTCTTCTAACACCGGTAACCGTACGTATTTGCAAGCGGGAGCCGGATTGGTGACGAAAATAGAGCTGCCCTACATTGCCCAGTTGCGCAAAACCGCTTCTGGCGGAGAAAAGAACCTGGCCATCAACAAAGCTGAATTGATTATTCCGGTACTTGAGTCAACAGTGCTTTCCAAGAAGGATTTTTCCTTGCTGCCTCCTGTTATTACCGTGGTGGAAGCTACGCCTTCTAACCGGATAGCATTGAACCCAGGGGGAATACCCAATGCATTAATGGCAGAAGGCTCCACCGCCCCGGCTACTCTTCAGTACAGAGGGGCAAAAGGAGGGTATGTCTATGTTGTGAACATCACCAGCTACATGCAAAACCTGCTTTACAACGTACGCGCCAACAACGGCCTTATTCTACTGCCTTCCAATGTGAGCAGTACTGCCTCTACGCCTACCAACTTTGCGCAGACTGTGAACCGGGTCATCTTGGAAGCGAACCAAAGTCCTAGCGCTGACCGTCGCATCAAGCTTAGACTCTTCTATTCAACGGCTCAGTAATACACAGCTTAATATTATCAATTACTTATATACCCTTAGCTAAACAGTAGATTACATCACTATGTGCGGAATTGTAGCGTATGTAGGGCAGAGAGAAGCCTGCCCCATTATCTTGAAAGGATTGAAGCGTTTAGAGTACCGGGGCTATGACAGCGCCGGAGTTGCTTTGCTAAACGGTGGTGATCTGAAAGTTTTTAAAAAGAAAGGCAAAGTTGCCGATCTGGAGGCACATATTGGTTCTCAGGACACCAGCAGTACCATTGGTATTGGCCATACCCGGTGGGCTACCCACGGCGAGCCGAACGATGCCAATGCGCACCCGCACTACTCCACCTCTAAGAAAATCGCGATTATCCATAATGGCATCATTGAGAACTATGCTTCCCTGAAGAAGCACTTGATCAACAAAGGCTACGAGTTCCACAGCGATACTGACTCTGAGGTTTTCGTTAACCTGATTGAGGATGTACAGAAGAACAGCAATGTTTCTCTGGCCGAGGCTGTACGTTTAGCGTTGCATGAAGTAGTAGGCGCGTACGCGATTGTGGTCATCTCCCACGACTCCCCGACCCAACTGGTAGCCGCCCGTAAGGGAAGCCCGCTGGTGATTGGGGTAGGCAAAGGGGAATACTTCCTGGCCTCAGATGCCTCTCCTATCATTGAGTACACCAATGAAGTGGTGTATGTGAATGACTATGAAATCGCCGTTATCAAAGATGGCGTGCTGGACATTCGTACCAAAGAAGACGTGGTGCAGACGCCTTACATCCAGAAACTGGAGTTGGAGTTGGAAGCCATTGAAAAAGGTGGTTACCCGCACTTCATGCTGAAAGAAATCTTTGAGCAACCTCGCTCTATTATGGACAGCATGCGTGGCCGTTTAGTGGCGGAGAACACGCAGTTGACCATGTCCAGCATCAGAGAGTATGCCACCCGTTTCAAAAACGCAGACCGCATCATTATTGTGGCTTGCGGAACGTCTTGGCACGCGGGTCTGGTAGCCGAGTACATGATTGAGGAGTTTGCCCGTATCCCGGTGGAGGTAGAATACGCCTCTGAGTTCCGGTACCGGAACCCGGTGATCCGGGAGGGAGACATTGTGGTGGCCATTTCCCAATCTGGGGAAACGGCTGATACCTTGGCGGCCCTGGAACTGGCAAAATCCAAAGGAGCCATGATCTTTGGGGTGTGTAACGTGGTAGGTTCTTCTATTGCGCGTGCCACCGATGCGGGTGCCTATACGCACGCCGGTCCGGAGATTGGGGTAGCCAGTACTAAAGCTTTCACGGCACAGGTGACCGTTCTGTCGCTCATCGCGATGATGATTGCGGAGATGCGCGGCACCATGGAGCTTTCCGCCCTGCGTCAGTTGATGCTGGAGATGGAGAAAATTCCGGCCAAGGTGGAGCAGGCGCTTCAACTGGACAAAGAAATCCAGGCGATTTCGGAGATCTTCAAAGACGCGACCAACTTCATCTACTTAGGACGCGGTTATAACTTCCCGGTAGCCCTGGAAGGTGCCTTGAAACTGAAGGAAATTTCCTACATCCACGCAGAAGGATATCCGGCGGCCGAAATGAAGCACGGACCTATCGCGTTGATCGATGAGAACATGCCGGTGGTGGTGATCGCTACCAAAGACAGCTCCTACGAGAAGATCGTTTCTAACGTACAGGAAGTAAGAGCCCGTAAAGGTAGAGTAATCGCGATTGTGACCGAAGGCGACACCGTGATCCCGCAGATGGCTGAATTCGTGATTGAGGTACCCAATACCCACGAAGCCTTGATGCCGTTGATCTCAGTTATTCCTTTGCAGTTATTGAGCTATCACATTGCCGTATTGCGCGGTTGCAACGTAGACCAGCCACGTAACCTGGCCAAGTCAGTGACGGTGGAGTAAGCGATACTCGCATATAAAATAAAAAAGGGAAGCCAATTGGCTTCCTTTTTTATTTTCCGTCTCTATACAAACGAAGGCAGCTTTCGTTTTTCACCTGTTTTCCGGAAACCAGCCCCAAAACAGATAACTCACAACAGCCTTTCCAAGAAGAGTTGCCGTCTCCAGAATAACTTCGTGCCGAACCATCGTCCATTAAAGCTATAACCGGTGCTTTCTCTGTTTTAGGTACGTTTTAAGAAAAGCACTCCTAAAACGACTGCTCTCATCATAGCGTAGGTTAACGCTACTTTGCGTCTCTTTCTAAGTACTCCTGCAACCATCCATATTTATAATATTTGCAGTCACAATAGAATATTTCCAACGCACGTTAAACTATTACCGTAAATTCACATCTATGAGAAGGAAGCAAGCCTTTGTGTCTTAGCCGCTTCTGGAAACTTCCTACCGGAGGTTCTTGAGACACTTTCTCTTTTGGAAAACAAGTTCTTGCAAGAAGACAGGAGTTTGGGTTTTAGGGCCCCTTTTCTAAAACTGATAGAAAACCACGGCCAACTTAGCGTAAAACGAATGACCACCCGTATGAAAAACCCTCGCAGACATCTGGGCCTGGCACTGGCTTTCATACTATCGTTTTTGCTGCTTTCCTCCTTCGGGCATACCGACCGGCCGGGGGAGAAGGTGGTAACTTTCCCTTACAAAAGAGCAGGATTGACGGAGAAGCAAGCTGCGGCCCATCTCCTCAGCCGCTTCACCTTTGGCGCCAAACCGGGGCAGGTAGAGGAAGTGGTGAAGCTAGGGCTGGAGAGATGGCTGGCGCAGCAACTGAAGGCCAGCTCCCCTGAGCCAGAGTTGGATCAGAAGTTAGCACCATACGGTTCGCTGAAGATGTCAAACGAGCAGATTTTGTACTACTTTCCGCAGAAAGGCCAGATTCTGAAGCGGGGCATGCAGGAAGGCGTTTTCCACCTGGACTCCCTCAAAGCTTCTGAATTGACCAAAGAAGGCCGCATTGCGCAACGCGAGAAGCTGGGTGCCTACATGCGGCAGAAAGGCTTCAAAACGCCCGGCGACTTGTACCAGGAGCTGATCGATCAGAAGATTCTGCGGGCCGCTTATGCAGAGAACCAGCTACAGGAGGTTTTGACCAGCTTTTGGTTTAATCACTTCAACGTATCGCTGACCAATAAGAACTGCGACATGTACATTCTGCCGTTTGAGCGGGACGTGATCCGGCCGAACGTGCTGGGCAAATTTGAGACTATTTTGCTGGCTACCGCCAAATCTCCGGCCATGCTGGCGTACCTGGACAATTTCAAAAGCGTCGCGGATAATGGCTCAAGTGCTTCCTCGGGGCAAAAGCAGAAGCTGCCCAGCAAGCTGGAGATACTTGCCGCAAGCCAACCTCAGGATACCACGTTGCAAAAAATGCAGGCAGCTCAGAAAAGTAAAACCGTCAGGAGAAAACAGGGCTTGAACGAGAACTACGCCCGCGAGATCATGGAACTGCACACCCTGGGCGTAGACGGCGGGTACACGCAGCAAGACGTAACCCAGGCGGCCCGCATCTTAACTGGCTGGACCATCAACCCAGACATGAAGCGCTACCTGGAGAACAACGCTTCCCCAGACCAGAACAAGACTCAGACCAAGAAAGGAGATATCACGGAAGGCGATTTCTACTTCGCGGCGAGCAAACACGACCAAGGCTCCAAAACAGTACTAGGCACCACCTTTCCGGCCGATGGCGGGTACGAAGAAGGCCTGCAACTCATCAAATTGCTGGCGCATCATCCGTCTACGGCCAAGTTCATCTCCACCAAGCTGGCCATCCGCTTCGTGAACGACACGCCGCCCAAAACTTTGATCGAGAAAATGGCCAAAACCTTCCGGGAGAAAGACGGTGACATCAGGGAAGTGTTGCTGACGATGGTGGCCGCGCCCGAGTTCTGGAGCAAGGAAGCCCTGCGGGAGAAAACGAAATCGCCGTTTGAGTTGGCCATCAGCTCCATCAGAAGCCTCAACGCGGAGATTCAGGAACCCAAGCAGCTGTACACCTGGATTACCAAAATGGGCGAGAAAATGTACTACTACCAGGCTCCCACCGGCTTCCCCGACAAAGGCGCTTATTGGATCAACACCGGCTCCCTGCTCAACCGCATGAACTTCGGGCTGGCGCTGGCCGCGCAGAAAATCAAAGGCATTTCCTTTGACCTGATGGCCTTGAACCAGAACCGAGAACCAGAGAGCGCTGAGGCTGCCTTACTCACCTACAGCCAGTTCCTGCTACCCGAACGCAATCTGGAAGCGACCATCAAGCGGCTAACACCCACGCTCAACGACCCCAACTTCGGGAAGAAAGTGGATGCCGCCGCCAATAAAAAGCCGGCTATCACGCCGCAGGAACCTCAGGAACAGGAAAATCAAATGAGCATGAGCCCAGCAGATAAAAAAGCCAGTGGCAAACCAGAGGCCGGCAAGAAACCGCAGGAAAGCACCATGGGTCTGAAAGGCGGCAACACGCCTATGCTGGCCCAGGTAGTAGGCATCATTATTGGTTCCCCTGAGTTTCAGCGCCGATAATCTAAAAACAGGCAAAAAACGCGTTATGACAACCAGAAGAGGATTTCTAAAATCAGGGGCTTTGGCGCTTTTCGCGGCGGGGTTGGGCGGCGTGCCTACCTTTCTGGCGCAGGCGGCCAATAGCAGTAAACTGGTGCTGCCCTACAAGAAAAATAAGATTCTGGTCTGCATCTTCCAGCGGGGCGCCATGGACGGCTTGATGGCCGTGACACCCTTCACTGACGAATTCCTGAAAGAGGCGAGGCCCAGCTTGTTCATGACCGCTGCCCAGTCCTCGGCTAACCCCTTGCTGGACCTGGACGGGCGTTTCGGGTTGCACCCGGCCATGAAGTCGTTTGAGCCGTTGTTTCGGGAGAAGCGGCTGGCCATTGTGCACGGCATGGGCTCACCCAACCCCACCCGCTCCCACTTTGACGCGCAGGACTACATGGAAACCGGCACACCCTTTGACAAAGGCACCGCCAGCGGCTGGCTCAACCGGGCCATCGGGTTGATGGGCCACGAAGCCACACCGTTTCAGGCCGTCAGCCTCACGTCGTCGCTACCCCGTTCCTTCTACGGGGACCATGCCGCCATCGCCATCAGCAACCTGCAGGATTTTGGCGTGCAGATGCGCGGAAACGAGAAAGGCGCCGCCCTGGCTTCCCGGAACTTCGAGGACCTATATGACCAAACTTCGTCTTCGCTGCTGAACAAAACCGGCAAAGAGAGCTTTGAGGCCGTGAAGATGCTGAACAAGATCGATTCCAAAAACTACATCCCCGCCAACAATGCCGTCTACCCGAACAGCGCCTTGGGCAAAGCCCTGAAGCAGATTGCCCAGATGATCAAAATGGACGTGGGCCTGGAAGTGGCGTTCGCGGAATCTGGCGGCTGGGACACGCACTACAACCAGGGCACGGCCAACGGCGCCTTCGCCCGCAACGTGAACGACCTGAGCCAGAGCATCACCGCCTTCTGGACCGATCTGGACGCCTACCAGGATGACGTGAACGTGATGACGATGACCGAGTTCGGCCGTACCGTGCACCAGAACGGCAGCAACGGCACCGATCATGGCCGCGGCTCCTGCCTGTTCGTTCTAGGAAATAACGTGAACGGCGGACTGGTACACGGCCACGTACCGCCACTGGCCAAAGAAAACCTGGAAGACGGCCGCGACCTACCCGTCACCACCGATTTCAGAAGCATTTTCAGCGAAGTAGCCGGCAAACACCTCAACATCAGAAATGACAAAGTGCTCTTCCCTGATTTCACGGGCGAAAAGATTGGCGTCATGCGCTCCAGCTGACTCGGTTCGTAACCCTTATCATCTACGGAAAACAGAAAGGACAGCCGTAAAGCTGTCCTTTCTGTTTTAAGGCTTGTTTTGGAAAACAGCCTGAAAACGACCTTACGTCTTTCTCCAACTACTTCCGCTGGCGCGAGCCTCTGGCTCGTGTCCGCACGCATTCCAGAGAGTATCTTGGTTCTGGCTTTTCAGAGCTTCGTCAGGCTGATTTATTACTATGATGTCTAAACCCACTCTGTCATCTTGGAAAGATCTTGTGGGCGAACTAGAAAGGCTGTGAAGCCGCGACTCTACCGCTTGCTCACAAGATCCTTTCAGGATGACAAAAAGGGGATCTGCAATGCGTGCGGACACGAGCGGGACGCTCGCGCCAGCGAAAAGATCAGTAAAAGCTATTCTGTTTTGAGGCCGTTTTCGCCAAAAGAGGCACTAAACGTTTACTTCTTACTCTTCACCAATTGGTAAAGCGATGCCAGGAAGACGAACGCCTTGTCTACGGGGCGGGCGGAATCTTCGCGGAGTGTGACTACTTCCAGAACCTCGCGGTTGATCAGGGGCTCGCCTATGAAACCCGCCAAGTGGAAGTTGAGCGGCGCATACGCCGAGGCAAACTCCGCTAGATTTACCTGGTTGGCGTTGAAGAACACGGTGAGTTTGTCGCCTTTGCCCTGCTGGTTGTACTGGGTCAGGCGTTCCGGTTGCTCGTGCAGAAGTAAATCGATGACCAGATCGGCCTGCGGAAGCCACGTTTTCAGTTCTGCCGGGTCCTGCAAATGAAGGTAGGCGCGGTTATAGAATTTCAGGCTTACCTCTGCCTCCTGCTCCTGGGTGGCTAAAACCAATGTGTTCATATTTCTGTACCTTTAAGCCTGTAAAGATACTGATTAACCCCTTTGTTTATGGCAACCAACCTCATAGAAAGCAAACAAGCGCCGGCTCCCATCGGGCCGTACAGCCAGGCCGTTCTGGCCGGCAACACTCTGTATGTCTCAGGGCAAATCGCGCTGGATCAGTCCACCGGCCAATTGGTGCAGGGCGACATCCAGACCGAAACGCATCAGGTCATGAAGAACCTCCAGTTCATTCTGCAAGAAGCGGGCATGGATTTCAGCCACGTGGTGAAGTGCAGCATCTTCGTGAAAGATCTCGGCAACTTCGTGGCCATCAACGAGACCTACGGCAGCTATTTCACCAGCAACCCGCCCGCCCGCGAAACCGTGGAGGTCAGCCGCCTGCCCAAAGACGTGAACGTGGAGATCTCCTGCATTGCGGTGAAGTGGTAATGATGTGAGAATGTGGAGATTTGAAGATGTGGAGATTAGGGAATTCTGCCAAACATTTTCCCATTTACACATCTTCAAATTTCCACATCTCCAAATCTATCAATCGTAATCCTCGCCCCTAGCCTTGGCCTCGTTAGGGCCGGGTTCATCGTTGAGGGGAGCGTGGCCGATTTCCTCTTCTTTGTTGACGACCCGTACGGCGTAGGTGGAGGGGTAAATGTTGGCACCGTAGCGGCGGGCGTACACCAGGGTGAACTGCGCGCCAAGGAAGATAATTTGAGAGGTATAGAATACCCAGGTGAGCACCACAATTACCGAGCCCGCGGCTCCGTAGATGCTGGCGAAGTTGCTGTTGCCCAGGTACAGCCCGATAATGGATTTGCCCAACGCGAACAGCAACGACGTTACAAGAGAGCCCACCCAAACATCGCCCCACCTGATTTTGGCATCGGGCAGGAATTTATAGATCAAGGCGAAAAGGAACGTTACCACCAGCGTGGAACCCACCAGGTTCGCCACTTGGGTGAGTTGCAGGATGGAAGGGTCTATCCGGTTGGTCAGGAAAGAAGTAATCGCGATGACCACCGCATGGATAACCAAACTCACCAGCAGCAGGAACACAATGGCCAGAATCA
Source organism: Rufibacter sediminis (assembly GCF_014269285.1). Taxonomy (GTDB): domain Bacteria; phylum Bacteroidota; class Bacteroidia; order Cytophagales; family Hymenobacteraceae; genus Nibribacter; species Nibribacter sediminis. The sequence continues at coordinate 220,563 of NZ_JACOAF010000020.1, read as the reverse complement.
AAGCAAAGGACAACAGCCGGTCCCAGAGCAGTTTCAGGTACTCGTTGCGGGGCTTGGGTTTCACGCCCCATATCTGGTTCAAAGACTCCTGTAGAGACACAAACACCCCGGTAGCGCCAATGAGCAGGGTTGTCACGCCCACCACGGTGGCAAAGGTGAAGTCAGCGGAATGGTTGATATTCTCCACCATGTCCTGAATATCAGAGGCTCCCTTGCTGCCCAGCAGATCGCGCAATTGCTGGTACACCTGCCCGCGTACCGCCTCGCGGCCAAAGATGGCGCCTGCCGAGTTGATGATGATGATGAGAATAGGCGGAAGCGCGAAAATAGTGTAGTACGCCAGGGCGGCTCCTTTCTGGAAGGAGTTATTGTCTAGAAAGTCCAGCCACACTTCCACAATGATCCCCCACGCCTCTTTAAGCTTGTTTTTCAGCATGTAGTCGGTTTTCTTCCTCATACGCAGTTCTGGCGGCAGGTTTACAAACTTCTTGAGAAGCAGCCGTTTCAGGCAACAGAAATCCGCACCACCGCGCATCTTCCCCGTACAAGAATAATGGCGGCCGAGACAAGGTTTTAAAGGCAAAATTTCAAGAAAGACTTGAAATAGCGTACTTTTGCACCGCTATTGAAATACCTATATACCATGGAAAGAGAAGTACGAGTACGCTTTGCCCCTAGCCCTACCGGGCCGCTGCACATTGGCGGGGTACGCACAGCGCTGTATAATTATCTGTTCGCGAAGAAAATGGGCGGCAAAATGTTGCTGCGCATTGAAGATACTGACCAAACCCGCTTTGTGCCCGGCGCCGAGCAATACATCTTTGACTCTCTGGCCTGGTGCGGCATCACGCTGGACGAAAGCCCTATCCACGGCGGACCGCACGCGCCCTACCGCCAATCTGAGCGCAAGCCCATGTACATGGACTACGCCCTGCAACTGGTAAACGCCGGCCACGCGTATTACGCCTTTGACACCGCCGAGGAACTGGAGGAAATGCGTGAACGCCTCAAAGCTGCCAAAGTAGCCACCCCGCAGTACAACGCCATCACCCGCGCCACCATGAAGAACTCCCTCACCCTGCCCGAGGATGAGGTGAAGCGCCGGTTAGAAAGCGGTGACCCGTACGTGATTCGTCTCAAAGTACCTCGTAAAGAGGAAATCCGTCTGAAAGACATGATCAGAGGCTGGGTAATGGTGCATTCTTCGGCCATTGATGACAAAGTTCTGATGAAGTCCGATGGCATGCCGACCTATCACCTGGCCAACATCGTGGATGACCATTTGATGGAAATCACCCACGTGATCAGAGGCGAGGAGTGGTTGCCAAGCGCGCCGCTGCACGTGTTGCTGTACCGTTACTTCGGGTGGGAAGGCACCATGCCGGAGTTCGCGCACTTACCTCTGTTGCTGAAGCCAGACGGCAACGGCAAGCTGAGCAAGCGCGACGGCGATAAGTTAGGTTTCCCGGTATTCCCGCTGAACTGGGTTGATCCGGTAACCGGCGAAAAATCCAGCGGCTACCGCGAGGCGGGTTACCTGCCAGACGGTTTCGTGAACTTCCTGGCCTTTTTGGGCTGGAACCCGGGCACGCAGCAGGAAATCTTCTCCATGGAAGAACTCATTGAGGCCTTCAGCATCGAGCGCATCGGAAAATCCGGTACCCGTTTCGATATCCAGAAAGCCCGTTGGTACAATGAGCAGTACCTGCGCGCCAAACCAGACGCAGAACTAGCCCAGTATTTATTGGCCGCTTTACCAGAACAAGGCATTGAGTGCTCGCCAGAGCGCGCCGAGAAGATTGTGGGCCTCATGAAAGAACGCGTGACCTTCCCGCAGGATTTCTGGAAAGAAGCTGCTTATTTCTTTGTGGCACCCACGCAGTACAATGAGCAGGTAGCGGCCAAGAAATGGTCGGCGGCGGCGGCCGGTGCTTTTGAGCAGTTCAGAAATGAGCTGGCTTCTCTGCCAGAGTTCAACGCTGACTCGGTAAAAGCCCTGTTGCTGCAGATTCTGGAGCGCAACGGCCTGAAAATCGGACAAGTGATGCAGGCGCTCCGCATCGCGTTGACCGGCGTAGAAGCAGGTCCGGATCTGATGGCCATTATTGAGATCATCGGAAGAGAAGAAACTGAGAACCGTATTGACGCTGCTTTAACCAAACTGGCCCAATACGCCGCCTAAGCTTGCTAGCCGTTTTAAGGCTGTTTTAAGGAAAACAGGTTCAAAACAGGAGATCATATCAAACCTGATCCGCCGTGATAAACAAGTGCTTCTGCTTGCTTATCACGGCGGATTCTTTTTAATTCGTTTATCCTTCTTCGGGATTTCCCGTTTGTAGTAAGAGCAACTGACCGGGCGGCTTCGCGGTTTGCCCGGGCGTAAACCCTACGACTATGGCAAAGAAGAAATCTGATAAGGACAAACCAGAGAACAAGCCGGAGAAAAAAGCGAAAGTACACCCTGAACTGGAAGGCTTCGAGATCAAGATCAATCCCTTGGGGGATATTACCTCTAACTTCAACATTGACCAGCTCAATTCTTTCCTGGACCGCAACGTCTCAGACAAGAAACTGGTAGGCGACCAGGGCAAGAAGCGGGCCCAGGAAGAAGACGAGGAATTCCCTATTGAGGAAACCGTGGACGAGGAAGAGAACGAGGAGGATTTCTTCAAAAAGAGGGCATCTTTAGACGATGACGAGGACGACGATTTCTCTGAAAAAGGAGAGAAACCGGTGCCTCCCAAGCCGAAGAAAAAATAAACCTAACCTCTCATATGACATCCCACGAAGTAGATTACCGCATTCACGGCGCAGACATTCAGGTGCTGGAAGTAGAACTGGACCCGCAGGAAACCGTGATTGCCGAGGCCGGTGCCATGGTCTTCATGGAAGACGGCATCCAGTTTGAAACCAAAATGGGCGATGGCTCCAACCCTGCCTCGGGCTTTTTAGGCAAACTGGTGCAGATGGGCAGCCGCGCCATCACCGGCGAGTCACTGTTCATGACGCACTTCACTCACCGCGGGTACGGCAAAGCCAAAGTAGGCTTCTCGGCCCCTTATCCGGGCACCATCATGCCCATCAACCTGGCCGAGTTTCCGCAGGGTTTGGTGGTACAGAAAGACGGTTTCCTGGCCGCAGCCCTGGGCACCAGAATCGCCATGCACTTCAACCAGCGTTTGGGCGCGGGCTTCTTCGGGGGCGAGGGCTTCATCATGCAGCGCCTCACCGGCGATGGCCTGGCCTTCATCCACGCGGGCGGTACCGTCATTGAGCGGCACCTGCACAACGAGACCCTGCGCGTAGACACAGGCTGCGTAGTGGCCTATGAAAACGGAATCGACTTTGACATTCAGCGGGCAGGTGGCCTGCGCTCCATGGTTTTTGGGGGCGAAGGACTTTTCCTGGCCACCCTCAGGGGCACTGGCCGCGTCTGGATTCAGTCTATGCCGGTGAAGAAACTGATTCAGGCACTGATGCCGTACGGCGGAAACTCCAACAAAGAAGGTGGTTTACTGAGTAGCTTCCTGGAATAGAAGATGTTTTCCATACCATTTCACCAAAACACCGCTAAAGCGGTGTTTTGTGTTTTAGGCCTGTTTTAAAGAAAGTAGGTTCAAAATAGACAGCGTAGATTCTCCCCTTGAGGGGAGTTAGAGGGGTGTTTACACCCATCGAACACGCCTTGCGTAAGCTATCCACGATGCTACGCCTACGGCTCTTTCGGATTTGTAATCCGAAAGAGCCGGGAAAGGGATTTGTAATCCCCTACTTTTCCCCACGGCTCCCGGCGGATTACAAATCCGCTTCTCCTGAGTTCGGGATTTCAAATCCTGAACAGCTGCAGACAGCTATAGAAAAGGGCAACCACCAAGGATTGCCCCTACATGCAATTGTAAGGGTTTTACCGCAAGTTGTTCACCTCCAGAATCTCTTCCAGGTACTCGCGGTTGTTGGCTAGGCGCGGTACTTTGTGCTGACCGCCCATTTTGCCTTTGTGCTGGAGCCAGTTCAGGAAAGCGCCGGACGGAGCCACGGTAATGAGGGGCGGCTGCAGCGCCAGGTCTTTCTGACGTTTGGCATCGTAGTCTGAGTTGACAGTACGCAGGGTCTGGTCTAATACTTCGGAGAAATGCGCTAGGCTGGATGGTTGCTGGGAGAACTCGATGACCCATTGGTGCCCGCCTTTGCTCTTGCCCTCAAAGTACACCGGAGCGGCCGTGAAGTTGGTGATGGTGGCACCTGTGGCTTCGCAGGCTTTGGTAATGGCAGTCTCGGCGTTCTCCACCACTACCTCCTCGCCGAAGGCGTTGATGAAGTGCTTGGTGCGTCCGGAGATCTTGATGCGGTACGGGTCCAGCGACGTGAATTTAACGGTATCGCCAATTTTGTAGCGCCATAGCCCTGCATTGGTAGAGATGATAAGCGCATAGTTTTTGCCTAGTTCCACCTGGTCCAGGGTCAGCACCCGTGGGTTCTCCTGCTCGGTTTCTTCCATGGGGATGAACTCGTAGAAGACGCCGTAGTCCAGCATCAAAAGCATCTCGTCTTTGAGGCTGGGCTCATCCTGTATCCCGAAGAAGCCTTCTGAGGCGTTGTAAACCTCCAGGTAGTTCATCTTGTCTGACGGAATCAACTGCTTGAACAGCTCGCGGTACGGCCCGAATGCCACAGCGCCATGCGTGAATAGCTCCAGATTAGGCCATACTTCGGTGATGTCTTTGGCCCCGGTTTCCTCTAGAATGCGGTTTAACAGTACGTAGGTCCAGGTGGGCACGCCCGAAATGCTGGTCACGTTCTCTTTGACGGTGATCTCCACCATCTTTTCAATTTTCTCTTCCCACTTGTCCATGAGCGCTACCTTAAGCGGCGGTGTGCGCATGGCCTCGGCCCAGAGCGGCAAATTCTGCATGATCACCGCCGAGACATCGCCGCAGCGCGTTTCTGAGTTGAACTCGTTGGGATGGTGGCTGCCGCCAATGGAAAGCCCTTTGCCGGAGAAAATCTTGGACTCGGGATAATTGTTCACAAAGATGGAGAGCATGTCTTTGCCGCCCTTGTAATGACAGTCTTCCAGCGCCTCCGGAGTAACCGGAATGAACTTGCTGCGAGCGTTGGTAGTCCCAGAAGATTTGGCGAACCATTCCACTTTGCTGGGCCACAGCACATTCTGCTCGCCGCGCATCACGCGCTCAATGGACGGGTACAGGTCTTCATAGGCGCAGATGGGCACCCGCTCCTGAAACTCACGCACGCTCAACTTGTCTGAATAGCCGTACTTTTGGCCCCACTCGGTGTTTTTGGCCGTAGAGATGAGGTTGGAAAACAATTCGTTCTGCACATCATGCGGATACTTCCTGAAAAGGTCTATCTGGTGAATCCTCTTCTTCATTACCCACGTCACAAGCGAATTGATTATCTCCACGAATTAATTGTTGATTGTTAGTTGTTGATAGCCTAAAAGTATGAGCTTGTACTGTTATATAGCTTTTTGGTTTCCGATGATAGCAGTTAACCTTCTATAAACGTCCTTTCCTTCTCCCCCTTGTCATCCTGAAAGGATCTTGTGGGCGAACAAGAGAGCCGTCAGCTATGGAAAAACGCCTTCCCTTTTGTCACCCGCTTTTACAGCTGGCCCACAAGGTCCTTTCAGGATGACAAAAGAAAGTGTAGTTCTTAGAATAACTAACAATCAACTAAACTTTCCGCTTCAGCTCGAAGTGCTTGCCCAGGTACACGCGGCGCACCTGTTCATCGGCGGCGAGTTCTTCGGCGGTGCCGGCTTTCAGGATTTTGCCCTCAAACAGCAGGTAGGCGCGGTCTACGATGGAAAGGGTTTCGTTTACGTTGTGGTCGGTGATGAGGATCCCGATGTTCTTGGTCTTGAGCTTGGCCACAATGGTCTGGATTTCCTCTACCGCAATGGGGTCTACCCCGGCAAAAGGCTCATCCAGGAGCACAAACGACGGGTCTACGGCCAGGGCACGGGCAATCTCGGTACGGCGGCGTTCGCCCCCGGAGAGCACCACCCCCTTGTTTTTGCGCACGTGCGTGAGCGAGAATTCCTCCAGCAGTTCCTCCACCTTCTCGCGGCGCTCCTGCTTGGATTTATCCGTCATCTCCAGCACAGACATGATGTTCTCCTCCACGGTCAGGTCCCGGAACACCGATGCTTCCTGCGCCAGATAGCCTACGCCTTTCTTGGCCCGCCGGTACATGGGCAGTTCGGTGATGTCTTCCTGGTCCAGGTAAATACGCCCGGAATTGGGTTTCACCAGCCCCACAATCATGTAGAAAGAAGTGGTCTTGCCGGCCCCGTTGGGCCCCAGCAGCCCTACAATCTCGCCTTGGTTTACCTCCACGCTCACATCGTTTACAACCGTGCGAGACTTGTATTTTTTGAACAGGTTTTCAGAACGTAAAATCATTGCCTTAAAATTAAGGAATAAACCGCAGATGTGGTATGGTAACGCAAAAGAGCTTCGGCTACGTACATGCCGCGGGTAAGGTTATAGACGCAAGTATAAATTTTCAAACAAAGTGATTGATCTCTAGGGAGATTGCTTGCGGATGCTGTCTAATAGCTGTACCTTTTACTACTTTTTCACCCATGCGTTTCCCTGCTATGTTTTCCGTGTTGAGGAAAGCGGTCCGTCGCTCAGGAGTGGCGGCTGCCTTATGTACTTTCTGTGTAGCCTTGCTGAGTGCCGGCTCTAGCCCTTCTGCTTTCCTGCATGGCATTGATGTGTCCCGGTACCAGAAAGAGGTAGACTGGAAACATGTGAAGGAGTCCAACATCAACTTCGCGTTCATCAAAGCCACCGAAGGCGATTTCCTGAGAGATCCTTATTTTGCCCGCAACTGGGAGCACAGCCGCCAGCAGGGCATCAAACGCGGCGCATACCATTACTTTTTGCCCTGGGTAAGCGTTGACAAGCAACTGGAGCACTTCATCAATACGGTTTCCCTGGAGCCCGGCGATCTGGCTCCGGTGCTGGATGTGGAGACGTTCGCCCCAGATCTCCCGGATGCGCAGATCCGCAGTGACATCCGTCGCTGGCTTAGCGGCATTGAGAAGCATTACGGCGTGAAACCCATCATCTACACCTATCAGGCTTTCTATGACCGCAAACTGCGGGGCCATTTCCCGGGATATAACTTCTGGATTGCCCGTTACCAGAACGTAGAGCCTTCTACCCACGCCAACGACAAGATGGCTTTCTGGCAGTATTCTGAAAAAGGCACCGTAAAAGGCATTGACGCCCAGGTAGACGTGAACTGGTTCTACGGCGATTTAGAAGCCTTGAGCGCCTACTGCGTTCCGGCCACGTTGCCTGCGTCCAATGAGGTAATCGCCCAGACGAAGTAGTTTTTCCGCTCTTTTCCAGAAAACAGGCCTAAAACAGAGAACAAGACCAGCCTTGATCTGACCTAAGCTACCGCATAAGTCCTGGCTTGCGCAGGTTACTTTCTTCGCTTCGCCAGAAGCCAGCCTATGGCCAAACCCACAGCCGTTCCCAGGAGAAACGTCTGGGGCGACACTACCGGAATAAATCTGGTTTTCTTCTCCGTAATCTCAAACACCCCTTTGGGGATGGTGTATAAGCCCGCTCCGGCCCCGAAGCCTTCGCCTTCGGCGGATTCTGGTTCATGGGCGTTCTTCGCGCCTTGCCCAAAACCTCCGCCTAATCCTAACGCCAGCTGCGCCACCGGAATAATGGTTTTGCCCTGCGTTTCTATGGGTTCGCCAAAGATGTTCTTAATGGAAGCATTCCGGTTCAGGCTGCCCACGACCAAGGCACCTATGTTTTTATCTTCTGAGGAGGTAGGTTGCATATCCGATTCTTTTCTCCGCTTCTGTACCGAACTCTCCCCCGGAAAGTTGCCTCTTCCGCTACGGCGGCCCATGCAAACTTGAGTTCTCTCCATAAAAAACGCCCAGCCCCTTGGTTAAAGAGACTGGGCATTTTTGGGCCCTTTTCCGAAAAGAGGAATAAAACGACTACTTGATAGTAGCGGGCGGGGTAGCGGTGGCGGGAGCCGGTTGTTGGCCCGGCGTGGGCGTGGCAATAGCGGGTTCCTCAATCAGCTCCAGACCGTATTCCTTGCCTTTCACCAGGCTAGGAACGCCTTTCTTCATCCAGGTAGGTTCCGGGGCTCCTTTCAGGTAATGATCAAAGAACTGCGACATGCGCACCGAGAGGTCTTTGCGGTTCTTGCGCTGCATGAGGTTGTGGGCCTCGCCGTTGTACACCAACAGCCAGACCGGCTTGTTTAAACGGCGCAGCGCCATGAACATCTCAATGCCCTGGTACCACGGAACGGCACCGTCATTGTCGTTGGCCATCATCATCAGCGGGGTTTCTACCTTGGGCGCGAAGAACAACGGGGAGTTCTCGATGTACTGCATGGGCTTCTCCCACAGGGTACCGCCAATGCGGCTCTGGGTGCGCTCATACTGGAACTGACGGCTCATGCCGCTCTCCCACCGGATTCCGCCGTAGGCGCTGGTCATGTTGCTCACAGGCGCTCCGGCCATGGCGGCTTTGAACATATTGGTGCGCGTCACCAGGTAAGCCACCTGGTACCCGCCCCAGCTTTGCCCCTGTATGGCCATGTTCTTCTCGTCCACAAATCCTTTCGCTACCAGGCTCTGCACGCCCGGAATAATGCTGTGATACGCGCTCTCGCCGGGATAGCCGTCTTTGTAGATGATGTCCGGGACAAACACCAGGTAGCCCTGACTCACGAACAACGGAATGTTGATGGTAGAGGCGCTGGGAGCCGGAGCGCGGTAGTTGTGCAGCGTCTCGGCGTTGCGCTCATAGAAATACACCAGCATGGGGTATTTTTTCTTCGGATCGAAGTTCTCTGGCTTAAACAGCAGTCCTTCCAGCGGAACCCCGTCATCTGAGCGCCAGTCCACCAGTTCCACGCTGCCCCACAGGTACTCGCTCTGCTGCGGGTTGGCGTTGCTGATTTTCTGCGGCGTAGTGAAGTTGGTGTTGGTGACCCACAGATCAGAATACTCCTTGAAGCTGGCTTTCCGGAACACGAGGCGATCGCTGTTCTTGGCTTTTCTAACGCTTACGAAGCTATACGGCTCCATCGTGATTTTCTGCGGGGTTCCGGTTTTGGTCACGTAATCGGTGTAGAAACCGGCGTCTTTGGTCTTGAGGTTCAGGGTGCGCAGCAACAGTTTATCGTCTACCGGAACTACCCGCAAACTCGGGTCCAGGCTCAGGTAACGGAACTGCAGGTTGTTCTGGCGGCCGTAGCCATCGGTGATGTTCACCGCCGCGGCTTTTCCGGCGGGGTCCAGGCGCCAGATGTCGTAGCGGTCATTCACCAGCAGGTATTGGTCATCTTTGGTCCAGCCGGTTAAGCCGTAATCATCCGGAAGCGTGGGCATATCATTCTGCTCATCGTAAAAGGCGACTTTCAGCTTTTTGGTCAGGTTCACGGGAGTGGAGGCTTTCACGGACATCGTTTTCCAGGTGCTGTCTGAGGGCTCATACCAGTACAGGTATTTCCCGGCGGGCGAAAGCCGAGGGGTGCCGCGGGTGTCTTTCACGGCCAATTTCCGGCTACCGTCCTTCACGTCAATCAGCCAGGTATCCTGCCGCGAAGGCGTGTCATACCCCACGCTTAACAGGTAGTTCACGTTGCTGCTTCCCACGGCCACATCGGCGTTGCGGCTGGGGTTCAGGGCCACATCCGGAATCTCCAGGGTAGCCAGCTGCACCATTTTCTTGACTTTCAGGTCATATACCGCCAAGAACGAGCGCTTCTGCTCCCGCTCCAACTGCTTCAGCTGCATGGGTTGGATGAGCGGATCACGGTAGGTCCAGACATCCAGGCTCACTTTGTCCTCGTCTAGTTTGGTCGTGTCTTTCTCGTATTGGGTTGGTCTGGGAAACGTCCCAAAAAACAGGCGGTCACCTTTCTCGGAGAAGCCCAGCTGTGCGTGCTCGCTCACCATCCATTTCGCCGGCATGCCCTTGTAAGCGGTATCGGCGATGATGCGCGCGCGGTTGTCTTTGGCGGTCCAGTGCTGTAACTGGAAGTACCGAAGGTCTTTGCCCGTGCTGTCTTTGCTGGACACGAAGGCCAGTTGCTCCCCGTCTTTGTCAGACACCAGGTTTTTGTAGGTCACGCGCCCGCTGTCTAGCGGCATGGTTTTACGCGAAGCGGTGTTAAAGGCGAACACGCCACCTTTGCTCAATGAGTCTTTCGCGGCTTTCACGAAGAACAGGCGGTTGCCTTTGTCTGAGAACAGGAAATCGGTGACGCGGTCAAAACGGTACTCCTGCCCAGTGGGTAAATGGCGTAGCACCAGCTCCGTGGCCTCTTCTTTCTTACCCGCGCCTGCACCCGTGGCTCTGGCCGGGCTCTTGGTCGCGGCTGGAGCCGGAGTAGCAGTTTTCGTCTTACTGGTGTCTTTGGCCGCTTTGGTAGCCAGTTGAGCCTCTAAGTGGTAGGCCAGCCACTCGCCGCTTTGCTTGGGCAGTTTATAGGATTTCACCCGTGCCACGTACTGGGCGCTGCCTTTGCTCAGATCCAGAATCGCCAGGGAGTCTTTGGGCATTTCCTCGGGCTTTTTCTTCTTCAGCTTGGCCTGGCGGGTAGTGGCATAGGTAGGTTTCACCTGGAAAATCGCAAACCGGCTGTCTGTGGTGAAGGCACTGCGGTAGCCGCGCGGAAAAGTCTTGCCGGAGTTCTGGGCCAGATCCCGCAGGTGCAGCACGCCGTCGCCTTCCTGCGGATTCACGGCATAGAGCAGGTATTTCCCGTCGTTGGAAAGCGAGTCTGCCTCCACGCTTTTCCATGAGTCGTACACATCATGGGTTAACACTTTCTTGGCGGGCGCCTGCGCCTGCGCCGTGAATGCGCCTGCACTCAGCAAGAGCCCCGCCAAAAGGATTCTGGGTTTCATGATAAGGGAGAAGTTAGGTAGTGTAAGGAAGTCTAAAAATACACGATCTGCCTTTCACATGCGAACTTCTCCCCGGTTAATGCTGATTATGACCTGTTTTTAAGAAAATGGCCCTGAAACGACAACCCACCCCTAGCCCTCCAAGGAGGGGAACTCTCCCATAAACTATTCTCCTCCCCCACGCTCTCTCCCCCGTCCGCAGGACGATAAAGGTATTGCAACGGTTCCCAAGCCTTTACAGCGCAGGCAAGAACGTCGCCAGCAGCAACGGCTTACGCGGGCTATGAAACAGAAGGCTTTCACCAGGTGGTACCTTTTAGTGAAGAAAAGACTGTCTGAGCGTCAGCGAGTTTCTTTTCTTCATGATTCTTTTGGTTACTTTTCTCATCCAGGAGAAAAGTGACAAACGCGGGCAGACCGCGTCTGCAGCCACAAGGCTTGGCAACAAAGAAGTGGAGAGTAATGACGGATAGCTAACCGGAGCGGCAGTAGAGGTTGTTGGTGAGAACACCAACAACGGCGGGCGGAGTAATAGCTCGGAAATAAGGAAAGGCACGGAAGGAACTTCCGCGCCATAGAGGAATATGGAGAAGAAAAAGGCTCGGAAGTAAATCCGCGTCCTAGTGGGAGAAGACATGGGAACGGAAAAGGGCCACCACAAGGGATTACGCCTACATCTCAAAAAGCAATATATAAACCGTTCTGGGATTTAAGCAAAGCGGATGTCTTTGATGCGGAGCTGCAAGGTCACATTTCCCCGGAAAACGTTTTCCTCAATGCAATAGCAGACATCAAAGGGGATGCCTTTCTGGATGCGTGGGTAGTATTCGGCCATGCCGAAGGCGATGGCGTCAAAGAAGGTTTCGCCGTCTTGGGTGAGCCGAAGCTTGAGGTGCGCGTCTCCTACCACGCGGGCCGAGCCGGTGTCATACACGCAGGTGCTCATGAAGACGGGTGCCATGTTGCCGGGGCCGAACGGCTCCATCTGCTTTAAGATATTGAAGAACTTCTGGTTGATCTGGTGCAGCTCCAGAGGCATGTCAATCTCTACCATGGGCACCCGCTGCTCCTCCAGAATGGTTTCGGCCACGATTTGCTCAAAACGCTCCCGAAACGCTGGCACGTTCTCCACGGGCAGCGTGAGCCCGGCGGCGTACATGTGCCCACCAAACTGATCCAGCAGGTCAGAACAGGCCAGAATGGCCTGGTGTACGTCAAAACCATGCACGGAGCGCGCCGAGCCGGTAGCCTTTCCGTTGGACTCCGTCAGGATAATGGTGGGGCGGTAGTATTTCTCGATGCAGCGCGAGGCCACAATGCCCACCACGCCTTTGTGCCAGCTCTCTTTGTACAAGACCGTGGAGCAGGCGTTGCGCAGGAAGTCATCGTCTTCAATCATCTGCAAGGCCTCCTTAGTGATGCTGGTGTCGTGGCCGCGGCGCTCTGAGTTGGAGACGTTGATTTTTTGCACCTTGTCAAAGGCTTCTTCCTTGGTTTTGGCCAGCAGCATGGCCACGGACCGTTTGGCATCACCCATGCGGCCGGCGGCGTTGATACGCGGCGCAAACCCGAAAACAATCTGGGTGATGTCCAGTTCGCTGCGCAGTTCGGCCAGTTCCTTCAAGGCCTGCAAACCCGGACGCAGCACGCCGTTGTTCAAACGTTGTAACCCGTGGTAAGCCAGAATGCGGTTCTCGCCGGTGATGGGCACAATATCGGCGGCGATGCTCACCACTACCAGATCCAGAAGCTGGAACAGTGGTTCTTCGTCAAAGCCTTGCTGTTGGCAGAACGCCTGCATGAACTTGAAGCCCACGCCGCAGCCGGCCAGTTCTTTGTACGGGTACGGGCAATCGGCGCGTTTGGCGTCCAGCACGGCCACGGCCTGGGGCAACTCTTCATCGGGTAAATGGTGGTCGCAGATGATGAAGTCAATGCCTTTGGTAGTGGCGTACGCGATCTTGTCAATGGATTTCACGCCGCAGTCCAGGGAGATGATGAGGCTGTAGCCATTCTCCTGCGCCCAGTCAATGCCCTGGAACGAGACGCCGTAGCCCTCTGAGTAGCGGTCTGGGATGTAGTACTCAATCCGGTCCTGGAAATATGGCTGCAGGAAACCGTAGACCAAGGCCACCGAGGTGGTGCCGTCCACATCGTAATCGCCGTAGATCAGGATGCGCTCCTGGCGGTGCAGGGCATCGACTAACCGGTTCACGGCCTTGTCCATGTCCTTGAGCAGGAACGGGTCATGCAGGTTATCCAAAGACGGCCGGAAGAAGTATTTGGCCTCGTCAAAGGTGCAAATGTCGCGCTGGCAAAGGATAGACGCCAATGCATGCCCTATGTTCAGGCTATTGGCAATATTCTGTACTTTTGCGGCGTCCGGCGCGTCCTTTACTACCCATCGTTTCTGCATCGGCTGTTGCTGCGGCTTGGTCTGTGAAATGAGGTCACAAAAATACGAAATCTGAGAGAGAACCGGGCACTCCTTTTGCCACTTGGGTGTTTTTAACCCGCAGATCCTTTATACCAGCGTTATTCCCGTGAAAAGATTAAAAGCGATTTACCACAAATACAAAGACTACGGCCTGGTTGACGGCCTCATGTACCTGTCTTTCTTTCTGTTCCTGGCCATCCTGTTTATTTTCTTCCGAGATTGAGTTTTGGGGCCCTTTTACCGAAAATACCCGTAAAACTGGTATAGAAACGATGCTTCCTTTCGCTATCTTGATGAAGATCAACAGACAAAGCGATGGTTTCTCCTACGTTTCCTTCTTCCAAAAGCTGGGTGAGCACTTTGGCCATTTGGGGCACCACCGTGTTACTTACCGTGGTCTTGGTGCAGGAACTGCAAAGCTCCATGCCGCTCGCGGGGAAGATCGCCCTTGGGCTTTTCTGCCTGCTGATCAGCGGACTGCTGCTCTGGATGTGGTTTGCCACCTACTACCGAATCTCCGGCGAGACGCTGCATTTCAGGTGCGGACCGCTGCACGGCAACATCCCTATTCGGCAAATCAAAGGAGTGCAACAGAATCATTACCTCTGGTCGGGTTTCCGACCAGCGTTGGGCTTACAGGGCATGGTCATTCACTTCAACCGCTGGGACCAGATTTACCTGTCGCCGGCGGAGAAAGAATCGTTTCTGCGGGCCTTGCAGGAGGTGAACCCCGAGATAGAGGTGAAAGAATAAGCCTCGCTCTTACGCTCTTCCCATTGCACAGACTTTCTCTTCGCTTTAGGGCTCTTTTCTGAAAATCGGCTTCAAAACGCCACTTACACCTTATCACCCCTTAACTTGCGGAGGCGTTTGCGGGCTTCGGCCACGAACACGCTGCCGGGGTGTTTCACCAGCAACTGGTTGTAGAGCTCCTGGGCTTTTTCGGGCTGCTTCAGGTTTTCCTCGTTTAGTTTGGCCAAAAGGAACAGGGCATCGTCTGAGAGGATGTCGTATTTGGGGTTGTCAATGATGCGCTGCAGGTTCTGGGCGGCCTCGGCAAACTGGCCCATCTGCTGCTGTAGCTCGGCTTTCTGGAAATAGATTTCATCGGTGAGGCTGTGGCCGGGATACTTGGTGAGCAGTTGGTCCAAGGCGGCCAGGGCTTCGGGGTACTTGTGCTGAAATACCAGAAAGTCAATGGCGGCGTACTCCTTCAGGGCTGCCGCCGAGGTATCCATGCCGGTGTTGTCAATGATGAGCAAACTCAGGTCTAGGGCATCGTTCGCGATCTCGCGGCTGGTAGCCAGCTTCAGGATATCCAGGTGACTTTGCGCCAGCTCGAAATCGCCTTTGTAGTAGCTGAGGCGGGCGTTGCGGAGTTTGGCCTCGTAACCCAGCGGCTGCTCTTTGTGCGTTTTCTCCACCTGGCTGTAGAGCAGCGTACTTTCCCAGGGCTCGCCGCGCAGCAAATACACATCGGCCAGAATCAGCTTGGCCTCGGCAACCACGTTGGCTTTCGCCCGCGGCATGGCAATTACTTCCTGCAGGTTTTTCACGGCGGCGGGTTGGGCATCCAGATAGAAGGCCTGCAGTTCGCCCAGTTCTTTGATGACTTCGGCGGTGCGGTCATTGCGACCCAGTTCCTGCAACAGCGTTTCGTACTCCTGCGCCAGCAGCTTGATCTTCTCCTTGTCCAGCGGAAAGGTGTTCTTCACCTGCTCTTCGCGGGCCTGTATGATGCGCTGCCGCGCGATGGGGCACAGCTCGCCGGTGCGGTACTGTTCCATCACGTAGGTATAGCCTTCAATGGCGGTGGCGTAGTCTTTGTTGCGCAGGCTGATATCAGCGAGCGAAAGGACGCGGGCCCCTCCGCCCTGTGTGCGGCGGTCCAGGGCACGGGTCTGCATGAGGGCCGGCCCGAAGTCTTTGCGTTGCAGCAGCGTCCAGATCAGCAGTTCCTGCACGGGAGTGGCTTCTGGTTCGGCCTGTACGGCGGTCATGAGGCGCTGCTCCAGCAGGGTAAGGGATTCTTCGTCCCGAAGGGTGTTCTGCAGCAAGTTCTGGGCGTACGTGAGCGGCACGGCATTGTTTTTCACCTGGCGCAGCACTTCGTCTACCAGCAGGTCTGATTTGCGCTGATACGCATATAACTGGAGTAACTGCGGGGCAAACGTTTTCTCGCTGCCGCTGAGCTGCCGGGCTCGGAGGTACGCCTGCTCGGCGTAAGGCAACATATCGGCCTGCTGGAACGAGGTGGCCACGCCATACACGTTCTCTGGCGTGGTGGTCTGCACCACCTGGGCCCATTTCTTTTCTGCGGCGGCTGTGTTCCCGGAGGCTTGCAACACGCGGCCCTCATCTATGGCGTAGGCGGGCACGTCTGGGTATTTCTTCTGCGCCCGCTTCACCAGTTTATCGGCCTCTTTGTAGTTGCGCAGGCCCAGCAGGGTTTTAAGGTAATCTGGATACACCAGGCCAAACTGCACCTCCTGCTCCACCAGTTTGCTGAACAGGGCTTCGGCCTTGGCGTAGTCGTTCTGGCGCAGGTATTCTTTGGCTAGGGCCATCTGCTCCGGAATGCCCTGGGCGCTGCTCTGCGGCACCATGCCCAGACACCCGATGGTCAGTAGCCAAGTCAACAATAACGTTCTCTTCATGGTATTCTCCAGCTATATTCTCCCTTAACGTATTCTACGCCTGTTCAATATACTGTTTTAGTGCCGTTTTAAGAAAAACAACCCCTAAACGGAATTGGCTTAAAAGCAAAGAGCCGCGCTGGGTGGCGCGGCTCTTTGCAATATCTACGGGTTAACTGCTCTTAGAAGAACCGTACCCGGTTATCTTCAATCTTGGCGTTCTTACGCACAGCCTCATACAGGGCACCTTGCACACGACCCGCGCGGGTACCTTGCAACTGCTGCTTCACAGAAGCAACATCGGCTATCGGAGGCGCTGGGTTCAGGCTTACCAACTCTGCGATTACCACGCCACCTTCTCCGTCAATAGGAGCGGTACGCTGGCCAGGCTTCAGACCCAGGGTTTTTCCTACCACTACCGGCTCCAGACCTAAGCCCGGGATGTTAGCGGCACCTAAAGTGACATCATTGGCCGGACGAACAATGGCATCTGGACCGTATTTAGCGGCAATCTGCTCTAAAGAGCCAGAAGCAGAAGCTAACTTCTCTTTGATTTGCTTTGCTTTCAATTCATTGCGTACCAGTGCAGTCAGTTCATCGCGCACATCGGCTACTTTGGCGGTGCCTTTCTCACGCTTGCCGGTTAACACGGCTACTACGTACTGGTCATCCATGGTGATTACCGGAGAAACCGCACCTACTTTGGTGTCATCAGAGAAGGCCCAACGTACTAACTCACGCGCGTTCTGCAGGTTGTTTACAGAGCGGTCAGCGGTGGTGATGTTTCTAGCCTCGGCTTTCATCACGCCTTTCTCTTCGGCTACGGCCTTGTTGAAGGACTCCAGGTCTGAGCTGTTGGCGGCAATGGCACCGGCGCGGCCGAAAGCGAATTCGCGGGAATTGTCGCTTGGCGTCAAGGCGCGGCTCACCTGCGCTACCTGATAGGTTCTGGTAGTTTTAGGCTCGGTGATTTTCACGATGTGGTAGCCGTAATCTGTTTCTACCAGGTTAGGCAATAAACCGGCACCAGGGGCAGCGAATACTGCTTTCTCAAAAGAAGGCACCATGCGTCCTTCAGTGAACCATCCTAAGTCACCGCCTTGCGAGGCAGTTCCATCGGTACCGTGCTGGGCAGCCAACTGCGCGAAGTTCGCTCCACCTTTGATTTGGTTTAAGATGCCTTGAGCTTTGGCTTTCGCGGCGGCTTTGGCTTCTGGCGTGGTGTTGTCTGGCTTGATCAGGATGTGGCTGGCACGAACAGAAGCTTTTCCGCCGTCTTTCACGTCCATGATCTTGTACAGGCTGAAAGCTCCGTTCTGGGTGAAAGGACCGTACAGCTTGCCTTTCTCCAAGGTCTGGGTTTTCAGTTCTTCGGGCAGTTCGTTAGCCGGCACGTACGCCGGGTTGAACGGCGTTTCTGACTCGGCTTTCACAAACAGGGAGTCGTTCTCAGTCGTAGCGAAACGAGCGGCCAGTTCAGCGGTTTCTGTGCTGTAGTCGGCGCTGTCTTCTTTGGAGGCAGCTACGGGCACGGTTACGTACGTGATGGAACGGCCTTCTTCTACCTCAAATTTCTTTTTGTTGTTGTTCAGGTACTCGCTCAGTTGGTCGTCGGTTACTTTCACGGCTGAGTCAGCGATGCTGAAGTAAGGCACGAACAACGACTTGATGTTGGCTTTGGTATTTTGCTCAGCGTTGAAACGCTTGGCTTCCTCGGTGGTCACGTAGTTAGAGAACGTGAACAGGTTGTAGTATTTGTTACGAAGGCGATCAGTAGCCAAATCTGCTTCGTATTTACGCCAGGCGGCTTGTTGCTCCGGAGGCATGCTGCCCAGGTTACGCAACGTCTGCTTTACCTGCTCTACGTTGAACTGGCCCGTCTGCGGATCAGTGAACATCTGTCTCAGGGCAGGGTGCACGTTACGGCCTTGTACCATGTCTACCTGCTCATCGGCGGAAACGCCCAAACCTACTTTCTCAAACTCGTCTTCAAAGGCATACTTGAACACTAACTGGTTCCAGGTCTGCTCGCGCAGGGAAGCCAGCTCGGCTTCAGAGGGCTGGCGGCCGTACTGGTTGGCGTAGTTGTTCTTCGCCTCTTCAAACATGGCTTCAAATTCCTGCACAGACACTTCATGCCCGGCCACTTCTCCTACCACCATTTTGTTTCCGAACAACCGGGAATTTGGTCCCAGCAGGTCTCCCAACACAATGAAAATGAGCAAGCCAATAGCGATTGCGCCAATGGCGAACCCTGACTTCTCCCGAATCTTGTTAATTAATGCCATGTAAGTATTTGACGTATTTTAAGCGTTATGCAAAATAATCGCAATATGTGATAAAATCAAAATATAAGTGTCTACAGAGCAGGTTATTCTTCTGAAGCGGCTAACCTTACAGAAAGATGTACCGTATTGATGCGGTGCTCATCCATGGAAAGGATCCTGATCTCAAACGGAGGAACCACTACCACGTCGCCCGCTGAGGGTATTTCCTCCAGTACAGACAAGATAAAACCGCCTAAAGTTTCATAGTCGCCCTCGGGCAGGTTGAGGTTGTATTTCTCGTTGAGGTAATCAATCTCCTGGCGGGCGCTGAACAGATAAGACCCGGGCGTGGGCATCACCTGCTCCAGGAGGTCTTCCTCGTCATACTCATCGTTGATATCACCTAGAATTTCCTCCATCACGTCTTCCAGGGTCACAATGCCCGAGGTGCCACCAAACTCGTCCAGCACCAGTACAATGCTGCGATGCTCGGTGATGAATTTCACGAAAAGCTCACGAGCCAGCATGTTCTCGGGCACCGCTTCCATAGGGGTAAGCATCTCCTCTACCGTTGCCGGGTTGTTGAACAACGAGAACTGATGGCAGTAGCCCAGAATATGGTCCAGTGAGTCCTGGTAGATGAGAATCTTGGAGTGACCGGTCTCAATAAACGCCTGCCGCAGCACTTCCACGCCTTCGTCCAGCTCAATGGCATCTATCTCGGTGCGGGGCACCATGCACTCACGTACCTTTACCGTCTTGAATTCAAGCGCGTTGTTGAAGATCTTACTGTCTACCTCGCTGGTAGGGCTGAGCACCAGTTCATCCGGGCTTTGGATCTTTACGGCAAACGGCTGAAATGCCAGCGCATTGGACAGAACCTCGGCCCCGTTTTCGTCCTCTTTTTCAGAAAACTGCCCTAAAACGACCTGAGCTAACAAGGTAAGCGGATAGAGGAGTACGAAAAAGAAGGCCAGCAACGGCGCTACTCCCCTGAACAGGCGCATGGGCGAGATCAGGCTAGCCAGCATCCCTATGGCCAGGAACAGCACACCGATGAGGAGCACCGTCAAGATGCCGGCCAGCAGATGAGCTACTCCTGCCTGTAAGTAAGATTGCAGCGGAAGAGAGATGCTCCCAAAAGCACCCAGGCCCAGTAAAATAAGGCCAAGGCCGGTACCAAGCTGGGTGGAAACCAACACCTGCTTTTCACGGGACAGCAAGAAGCCCTGCACGGAATCTGGGTTCTCTGCCAGCTGTAACCGCATGTACGGTCGCCCTATGTGCCGCATGGCCACCTCTGCCACGCTGAAGACAGAAAGCAGCAGAAAGCCTGCCGCGGCAGTTATGTACAGAAAGACAGGGTCCATGCAGTTGGGGAAATCAAGGCTTTGCCTTGTTCATACGGAAAAGCATGAGAAAGATAATAGACAGCATGATGATCCAGTAACTTTCCACCACGCCATTCACAATGGATTGATGCACGCCAATCACCAGAAAAGCGACGGCCAGCGCCATGTAGATCGTTTGTTTTAGGGTCATTGCTTTAAGACGAAAGAACCGGA
Organism: Rufibacter sediminis; assembly: GCF_014269285.1. Classification (GTDB taxonomy): domain Bacteria; phylum Bacteroidota; class Bacteroidia; order Cytophagales; family Hymenobacteraceae; genus Nibribacter; species Nibribacter sediminis. The sequence goes on along the minus strand of NZ_JACOAF010000020.1, from coordinate 200,722 downwards.
GAACTGCTTTAAGGTATAGTCAGAGAAATCTTGTTTGGCCGTGAGGCCCACGCCGGTCACTACTTCATCTACACTGGTAATCCGGACAAACTTGTCGGTGAAGATGGTTTGTTTCTGCCGCTCCCAGAAAAGTTCTTCGGTGTTCAGCTGCTCTTTCTTGACGATGTTCTTCACCACTACATCGTTGCGGGCAAAGTACTGGTCTTTGGCTTTGTCATAGCGGCCGTACTTGGCGGTGATGATGGTAGTAGGGGTTTCTTCTTCGTAGAAGGTGATGTACATGCCCTTGGAGTATACAATGTCTCCGTTCTGCAACTGTTGCTCCACCGGGGCACTCAGTTTCAGCTTCATCTTGGCGGAGTCGCTGTAAATGGTGACCTGGTTGTAGGTTTCAGAGGAAGGCCCATTGTACTGAATGGGTTTAATGTTCTCATCTGCGTTCTGGCAGCTCCAGCTGAACGTGCCCAGCAGGAACAGCAGCCAGAGAGGAGTTCTGAGGTTCCCGGCTTTCTTCAACAGTACGTGAGACAAATTACTCATTCCTTTAAACGGTTAGATACCAGACCCCAACATCATAGGTAGATGCAGGGGCCTGGTATCTGTTATCTTTTTCTAGCCTTTCGCAGAGAAGGTAGGGCTTAGTCGAACTTACGTTTGATGAACCAGCGGTTGTTGAAGGTCACGCCTACATTCACCCGCAGGTATTGTTCTTTCAGGCCGGTATCGGCTGCTTTCAGTTGCCCAATCGTAAAGCTGGTATTGAGTAGCGCCTGGGTATAATCTGGAGGTCTAACTCCTCTTCCCAAAGGAAGCGAGAAACCCCAGGTAAGCGCCATGTCTTTCAAATCATGGGCACTTGGAACCGTCTGGCCAGAGGCAATCGCGTTAATCTGGGTATTTCCATAGTATCCCCCAAACCGATAAGTGACTCTTTTGAAATAAGAACTCACCGATCCGGCATCAGGAGTGATCTCTGACCCTATCCCGATCCGGTACCCGTCGCCTAATTCCTGGCGGCCGGCGCCTTTCTCTAAACTGAAGCCCCTGAAATCTGATCCTTTGGTCTGGGTAAAATCTGCGCCCACAGTCCAGTTCTTGTTGTTATCATACGCCAGACCTACTTGCAGGATCTGCGGAACGGTGGTATGCCCTTCCAGGCTATCGGTGACAATACCGGAGATAAGCGACTCATCCAGATACCGGCGTTCCTGGGCTACCTGGCGGTCAGTGCTTAAGTTCGATTTTGCGGTATAAGAACCTCCAAAACTTAAGCTGGCCTTGTCACTGACTTTCTTCCGGTAGTGAACTCCTCCTTTGAAAAGAAGGCCAGCATACCTGGAGGTAGTGTGAATCAACGTTTTCTGCAACGCGCTGGTAGAGTCTTCTCTATCTACCAGAATGGTAGACTCCTGCCGGTCAATGGTTCCGAAAAGATAAGACCCAGATACCCCCGCCGTTAAGCCATTAGCGATCCGGAATCCGTGGGCAAAGAAGACCTCGTTGAGACCTCCGCTGCCGCTGTACTCACTGTAGGCGGTTACCGTGCTCTCCGCCCCGGTTACCGGCGCGGAAGCGATGGTGGTGAAGTTCACCCGGCTATACGGCCGCAACCCCAGCGAAGTGGTCCATCTACGGCTAATAGGCAAGGCCAGGGCGAGATAGCCCAGATTGGCGGTACCGTCTACCTGCGAGGTGTTTTTGTCAGACAAGCGCTTCAGTTCAGAAGCCACGGCGGCTTCAAACGTCACGGAGTTGTTATAGAAAAGCAGCGCAGGGTTGATATCATTGATAAGAGCCGCACTACCGCTCGCGACCCCCACTCCTCCCATGGCCGCACTACGGATGGAACTGGTGCCGTTCACCATGTCACCCACACCAAAACGGGAATAAGGAGAGTTGGAGAGCTGTTGCGCCTGAAGTTGTTGTGACCCTATTGCGAGACCAGAAATCAATAACAGTGCGCGGAGAGGCTTATACATTATACTCAAGTATTCGGTTTAACCCGATTAAAACCAATTCGGGAATGACAAAGATGCGTGCTTTTACTGTACTTTCAAAAAACGGGGCGTCACCGCCGCACAGAACAACCGTCAAGGGTTTGTATTGACGCTCATAATGTTGAATCATGCCTTCTGCCTCGGCCACTGCGCCGTAGAGAATTCCTCCTTTTATGGCATCGGCGGTTGTTTTGCCGGGCCGGGGCGGTAACTCGTAGCCTTCCAGCAAGGGTAGCTTTCCGGTGAAGGAATGCACCGCCTGGTACCGCATGGTGATTCCCGGGGAAATACTGCCGCCCTGAAAGGTACCATCGGCTTGCAGCAGGTCATAGGTAATGCAGGTTCCCGCGTCTATGATGAGGCAATGCCGGTCTTTGAACAGGTGCTGCGCCCCCACGGCGGCGGCCATGCGGTCTACTCCCAGCGTGTGCGGCGTGCCGTAGTGATTTTGCACCGGCACCGGTGTCTGGGCATTGAACAGAACTCGCTGCCCTGACACCGGGATGTGCTGCACCAATTCTGCCGATTCCTGACTTACGGAAGACATGATGGCGTTTTGCAGGGGAACTCCCGCCAGTTTCTCTCCCAAAGCGGGAAAGTCTGGACAGGTGAATTGCTGCACCAAAAGCCCGTCTTCAAAAAGACCGGCTTTGATGCGGGTGTTCCCGCGGTCTATCGCCAGATTCAGCATTTTATGAACGGCAGATTACATGAAATATTTCAGGCGCACGACTTCTTTTTCAGACAAGAAACGCCAGTTGCCTCTTGGCAGATCCTTTTTGGTAAGGCCGGCATATTGCACCCGGTCAAGCGTAACGACATCGTACCCCAGGTGTTCAAAAATGCGGCGTACAATGCGGTTACGGCCAATGTGAATCTCAATGCCCAGGAACTTATTGCTCTCCCCTAAAAGCGCCACTTCATCTACTTCGGCTTTGCCATCTTCCAGCATCAATCCTTCCTGAATCTGCTTCACGTGCTCTTGCGTGATGGGCTTGTCCAGTTCTACCTGGTAGATTTTGGAGATCTTGTTGGAAGGGTGCGTCAATTTCTGGGCCAGTTCACCGTCATTGGTGAACAGCAGCAAACCGGTGGTGTTTCTGTCCAGGCGACCCACCGGGAACAAACGCTCTTTGGAAGCATTCTTCACCAGGTCCATCACGGTTTTGCGGCCTTCAGGATCATCGGTGGTAGTCAGGAAGTCTTTTGGTTTGTTCAGCAGCACGTACACCGTTTTCTCGCGGCTCAGGGTTTTACGCCCGTACTGCACGGTATCCGTCGGCGCTACTTTGTAGCCCATCTCGGTCACTACCTGTCCGTTTACCTTGATTTCGCCAGCGGCGATGAGCTCATCGGCCTCACGGCGCGAGCAGATCCCGGCGTTGGCGATGTAGCGGTTCAGGCGCAGGTCTTCGTTGCCGTAGGAATCGTCTCTTTTCTTGCGGCGCTCTTCGTAGCGTTTCAGGTTGTAGAAAGGTGCTTCCTGCACTTCTTCGTCTGAACGGCCAAAACGGCCTTCTTTGAAGCCTTTGCTATCACCTCTGCCGGAGCGGTCGTTCCGGTCGTTGCGGTCGTTGCGGTCAGGGCGGGAAGTACCGCGCTCTGGCCGGTCATCACGTCTCTGGAAAGACGAAGAACGATCTTCGCGGCCCCGGTTTTCACGTGGAGCATTGCGGTCATACGGACGGTCACCTTCTCGGCGGGCCGGACGGTCTGTGCCGTTTTCGGGCCGATTTCCGGAAAACGGCCTGTTTTCGCGGGGAGTATCTGAACGTCTGTCCTCGCGGTTGAAGCCTCTGTCCTCGCGGCGGTCTCCGCCCCGGTTAAAGGTGCGTTCTTCTCTGTCGCCGCCTCTTTCTCTGCGGTCATCGCCGCCGCGGTTGAAGCCACGGTCATTGCGGTCAGAAGAAAAGCCTGGTTTCTGGAAACCTCCTTCACGGCGGTCACCACCACGGGCACCGCGGTTATCTTCTCTGTTTCCGCCGAAAGACGGACGGTCTGTACCTCGGCGCTCGCCGCCACGGTCGTCACGGTTCCCGAAAGAACGGCGCTCGCCGCCTCTTTCCTCACCACCCCGGGCCGGGCCTCTGCTGCCTTCGCGACGGTCCTGGAAAGAACCACTGCCTCGGCGATCATCTCTGCCTTCCCGGTTGAACCCGCCTTCTCTGGCTGGTCGGCGGTCTGAACGGTCATTTTCGCCGCGGGGGCGGAAGTCAGGGCGATCATTGCCTCTATCTGGTCTCTCAAAGCCACGGGCCGGACGGAAATCGCCGGGGCGGCGGTCATTCTCTCTTCTGGGCGCGCGTTCTCTGTTCTCGCGGTTGGTGTTGATATCGCCATCCCGGTCATCTTCGCGGCGCGGTCTCTCAGAGCGGTCGCGGTCACCAGAGGAAGGTCTGTCTGAATCTCTTTCTCGGTTGCGGAAGCCTCCTTCACGGTTACCGCCTTCTGGGCGGTCAAAGCGGGTGCCTCTGCCAAATACTTTTCTTTCGCCGCCGCGAGAATTATCCCGTGCGCGGTCGTTGCCTTCTTGAGGCGTATCTTCGTTTCTTGCCATGTTCTTGTGAAAAATTGCAGTATCGCTACTGTATAAAAGGATGTGATGCTAGATTAGAGATCGGCGGTCTCGCCGATGGTGTTCTCTTCCGGGGCCAGGTCTCTGAGCTGCGGAAGGTCTTTGAGGTGGTTGATGCCAAAGTACTCCATGAACTTCTGGCTGGTACCAAACAGGACGGGGCGCCCTATGGTGTTGGCTTTCCCTTTGATCTCCAGCAGACCTTTCTCCAGCAGCCGCTGGATGGCGTAGTCACAGCTGACGCCTCTGATCTGCTCTACCTGAGAACGGGTGATGGGTTGTTTGTAGGCGATGATGGCCAACGTCTCCAGTGCCGAAGCCGACAGCTTCTTCTTGGACTTATGCTTGAGTAAAATACTAACCGAGTCCTGATAGGCCGGCTTGGTCAAAAACTGATACCCCCCGCCAATGGCGTAGATCTGCAAGGCAAAGGCATCGGTAGAGAATTGAGCGTTTAACTGCTCAATTCCCTCCAATACATCACTTACGCTCACCTCAGTCACCAGCGCCTCGGAAAGGCATTTCTGCAGTTCCTCAATAGTCACCGGCGAGGTGGCACAAAAAATCAGCGCCTGAAGATGGTTCAGTAACAGGTTCAAATTGTCTGCGGTTTAATTAGTCGTTGCGGCTCATCTTGGCCTCAATGGTGTGCTGCGTGTGCGGCACCGCCTTTAAACGCTCCTTCGGGATCAATTTACCAGATTTGATGCACACCCCGTAGCTTCCGTTCTTGATGCGGATGAGGGCGTTCTCCAACTGCTGGATAAATTTCAACTGCCGGGAGGCGAGCTGGTTCAGGTTTTCTTTCTCCTGGGTATCGGCTCCGTCTTCCAGAACTTTGGAAGTAGAGGCCGTATTGTCAGTTCCAGAATCATTCCTGCGGCTCAAGGTTTCTTTGATGAAACCAACCTCTTTGCGGGCGTTATTTAGTTTCTCAATGATGATTTCCTGAAATTCGTTCAATTCCTCTTGGGAATACCGCTGTTTTTCTTCACTCATGGCTTTAGGGTTCGTAACGGTTATGGTATAGTTTGTTAGTATCCAATCTTAGACGGGCTGTTCACCGGAAGGTTTTTTCGCATAAAAGCACGGAGAATTTATACGTTCCTCTCAGGAATAAAAGCCTTGGCTAATTATTTTTTGCGCAAAAATACAGCTAATATTTCGGAAAACTAAATAGAGTAACAAAATGGCCGCTAAAACTTACAATTCTCTTAGTTTACAGCCCAGATTTTGGGTCTGATTCAGTTCTTAGATTTGTTGGCACCATTTATGGATAGACGCTCCAGAATCCTACCTGTTCCTTTATATGAAGAAGTTTTTTGCAGTGCTCGCCCTCTTTGCGGTGTTCCTTTTCCCCTCGCTGGTGCAGGCGCAACACGTCACCCTGAAGGCCAATATTTTAAGCCCGATTGTAAAAACCGGTTCTTTCTTTGCCGAGTACGCCTTTTCTCCGCAGATGAGCGCCCAAGTGGGTTTCTTCAAAACCGGCATGAACGTAAAAGACACCAGCTTTGACGGCTATGGCATCACGCCTGAGGTACGGTACTTCTTCTCCGGCAACGCGCCCAGTGGCTTCTATGGCGCTGGCTACCTCCGGTACCAGGACTTTGACCTCACCCGCGAAGAAGATAACGCCAGGGGCACGCTTACCTCGTTTGGCGGCGGGGCGCTGGTGGGCTACCAGTTGATCATGGGCAAGCACTTTGTAGTAGATGCCTTTGCGGGGCCGGGCTTCAACGCGGCCACGGTAAGCGGCGGAAACGAACAGAAAGACTTTGATTTGGGTACCTTCGGTGGATTCAGTCCCCGGGCGGGCCTAACGCTGGGTCTGGCGTTCTAATTGGGGCAGTATATAACTCTCCATTTTAAGCCTATTTTTTGAAAAATGGGCCTAAAACGCGCTCTAAATTACCAGAAAGAAACTTCGTTAAATAACAATCAGCAGAAAGGGCCACCCGTTAGTTCGGGTGGCCCTTTCTGCTGATTGTTGCCTATTGTCCTACATCTGTCCTAAGCACTTTCTGCTGGTCTCAAATCACCTTAAGTAAGAGCGATTCAACTTCTCAGCACATGATAGGAGCTTTCCAGACGCAGGAGAAGCTTTAGTTAACCCAGTTCAGCATCTGGATGGCGGTTGCGGCGGCTTCCACGCCTTTGTTGCCATGCTTGCCACCGGCGCGGTCCCAGGCCTGCTGCTCGTCATTGGTGGTCACCAACCCGAAGATCACCGGTTTGTTGAATTTAAGTCCTACCTGGGTCAGACCTTGAGCGACGGCGTGGCAGATGTAGTCATCGTGCTTGGTTTCGCCTTTGATGACCACGCCCAGGGCGATGACTGCGTCAATCTCGTTGCTTTGGGCCAGGAACTGCGCGCCCAGCGTCAACTCAAAGGAGCCGGGCACGGTGTTGCGGTAGATGTTCTCGGGTTTGGCGCCGTGCTGGATCAGGGTGTCATAGGCTCCTTTGCACAGGGTATCGGTGATCTCTTTGTTCCATTCGGCCACTACCAGGCCAAACTTTTTGCCGGAGATGTCTGGTAAGTTATCTGAGTTATAGGTACTGAGGTTTTTAAGGGCGCTTGCCATTGTTGCAGGTGTTTATAGATTGGGTTTGGGAGGAACGGGTTTTAGGCGCATTTTACCAAAAACAGCCCGGAAACGGTTCTACGCAAAATTGCATAAAAAAACAGAGCGGCTGCCGAATTTTATTTCAGCAGCCGCTCTGTGTTCAGGATCTTTTAAAGAGCCTTATTTTTTGGCTAATCCCTCGGCCCGTGCCTTGTATTTCTTGGCGTCGGGTACCTCTGGGCTCAGGGGATAATCAGTGATTACGCGGTCATATACTTCCACGGCTTCTGAGTACTGGTTGGCGGCTTCGTAGGCTACGGCAGCTTTCATCAGGTACTGCGGAGAGAAGAAGTCGTTGGCTTTGTGCTCGGCGGCTTTCTTGTACAGCGAAGCAGCTTCTTCTTTCTTGCCTAACTCCAGGTTGGCATCACCTTGCAGACTGTAAGCGCGGGCTTGCAGCAACAAGTCATCCGACTTGAATTCCTCCAGGTAGTTCAGCGCCTCCTGGTATTTGCCTTGCTTCAAAGAAACCACGCCAGCGTAGAAGTTGGCCAGTTTACCGGCTTTGGTGCTGCCGTACTCATCGGCTACCGCTTTGAAACCATCGTTTTGGCCATCGCCGTTCAGGGCTTTGCTCAGAGAATCAGCTTCTAAATAATATTCTGCCTGGAACATGGCAGCCAATGCCTCCTGGTTCTTGGTCTGCTGGTTCTGGTAATACAGGAACCCACCTACCACGGCGGCGGCAATAGCTACAAAAATCCCAATGAACAGGTTCTTGTTACGCTCCACAAAGTTCTCAGACTTCAACAGACGGTCGGCTAGCGCATCTGGGTTTTCCAATAGCTCGTACTCGCCTTCCCGCTTCAGTTCGTCTTCGCGCTTGATTGTGTTATTTGACATCAGTGAATATAATAATAAGATTTAGATGCTGTTCTTGAAAAAGCCTTGTCCGTTGAACCCCAATTTGTTGTGCGGGGTTCCCACGGCCTCGGTTTTTTAGTCCATCACGTACGGATAGTCTTTCTCTACGTAGATATCGGTGTATAATTCCTCTGGAGCAGGGTACGGAGACTTCTCGGCGAACTCCACAGATTCCTGTACCTGGGCCTTGATCTTGTTGTCAATCTCCTCCAGTTCCTGCTCAGTAGCGAACTTGTTCTCCAGGATGGTGAAACGCACACTCTCAATGGGGTCTTGGTTCCGGTAGCTTTCCAGCTCTTCTTTGGTGCGGTACTTAGCGGGGTCAGACATGGAGTGACCTTTGTAGCGGTAAGTCCGGAATTCCAGGAAGGTTGGGCCTTCACCGGCGCGGGCACGCTCAGCGGCGCGGGCTACGGCATCATGCACGTCTTCGCAACGCATGGCGTTCACGGCCTCAGACGGCATGTCATAAGACAAACCAAGTTTATACAGTTCGGTCACGTTAGACGTACGCTGCACCGAGGTACCCATGGCGTAGCCGTTGTTCTCCACCACAAAGATGGCGGGCAGTTTCCAGAGCATGGCCATGTTGAAGGCCTCGTGCAAGGCACCCTGGCGTACGGCACCGTCACCCATATAGGTGATGGACACATTGCCGGTCTTGTTGTATTTCTCGGCGAAGGCCAGACCAGCGCCAAGCGGAACCTGCGCGCCTACAATGCCGTGGCCACCCACGAAATTCACTTCTTTGTCGAAAATGTGCATGGAACCGCCTTTGCCTTTAGAGCAACCGGTGGCTTTGGCGTACAGCTCGGCCATCACGGCGTTAGGAGAAGTTCCTAATCCTAGCGGATGCGCGTGATCGCGGTACGCGGTGATCCATTTATCGTCTTTGGTGAGCGCGGTGATGGCACCGGCCGCACAGGCTTCCTGCCCGATGTAAAGGTGACAGAAACCTTTGATTTTCTGCTGGCCGTATAACTGACCGGCTTTCTCCTCAAATTTGCGCATGAGTTGCATCATCTCATACCAGCGCATGTAGGTCTCTTTTGAAAATGCTGGGGCAGCGGTTACCTTTGCCTTTTTCGCATCATTCGTCTTCGCTGCTTTCGTCTCTGCCATACTGTATGGGTATTGGTAAGGGTTAAGTCAAAAAATATCAGGACTTGCCAAACGGCTTTTTCAGAGTAGATTTAGCCCTGGTTTGGTCCTGTAAGGTATTCTAAACATGCGAAATTAAGTAAAAATCTGTAAACAAGTTCATGCTCCTCGAAAATCTACACGTCCTGCACTTCAAGAACTACGAGGAAGCCACCCTGCCTTTTTCTTCGCACATCAACTGTTTCATTGGCGACAACGGCAGCGGCAAAACCAACCTGCTGGATGCCATCCACTACCTGTCGCTCACCAAAAGCGCCTTTACCTCCTCAGACCTGCAGAACATCAAAGAGGGCGAGGACTATTTTATTGTACGAGGCCGGTTTAAAACCGAAGAGAAAATAAGTGCCGTTCAGTGTTATTTAAAGAACGGGCAGAAAAAGATTATCACCTTAAACAAAGCGCCTTACGAGCGGGTGAGCGAGCACGTGGGCAAGTTCCCGGTAGTCCTGATCTCTCCCTATGACACCGATCTGATCAGGGAAGGCAGCGAGGAGCGCCGTAAGTTCTTTGACTCCCTCATGGCCCAACTGGACCATTCTTACCTGGATCTGCTCATCCAATACACCTACGTGCTCAAACAGCGCAACTCGCTCCTGAAGCAGTTCTATGAGAAGAGCTACGTAGACAAAGAGTACCTGCAGATTCTGGACGAGCAGCTGATGCCCCTGGGCACCGAGCTGAGCATTAGGCGAGCCGCGTTTCTGGAAACCTTTGAACCCGTGTTCCAGCGCCATTACCGCCACCTCTCAGACTCGCACGAGGTGGTCACGCTGGCCTACCAGAGCCAACTGACACGCCAGAACTACGCCTATTTATTGGACCAGAGCCAACGCAAAGACCTGCTCCTACAACGCACCACCGTGGGCCCGCACAAAGATGATTTTGTGTTTCTGATGGACAGCAAGAGCGTGAAGAACTTCGGGTCGCAGGGGCAGCAGAAAAGTTATGTCATCGCGCTTAAGCTGGCGCAGTTTGAAGTGCTTTCTCAGAAAAACGGCCAAAAACCGCTTTTGCTCTTAGACGATATTTTTGACCGGCTGGATCAGAAACGCATTGAACAGCTCATGCAACTGGTCGCAAACAACACCTTCGGGCAGATCTTTTTGACGGACACGCACCTGGAGCGCACCGATAAAATCCTGCAACCCCTGTCCAATAACATCCGCCGGTTCAGAATCTCCGAAGGCACCGCCGAGACGATTGAAGAAGACGAAGAATAGTTCTTCGTTGCCCGTGATTAGTTGTCAGTGATTGGTTTGTTGGCCAATTGATTCTGAACCGCTCTTGAAGTTGTTGGTGATAACACCAACAACTGCGGGTGGCAGAGTAACAGCGGAGTCTTTAACGGTAGAATACCCCTGGCGCGAGACTTCAGTCTCGTGACTTGGGATGCTGCGAGTCTCCAGACTCGCCGGGAACCACCTTCCACGCCATTGAGACTACTCCCCCTTGTTGGTGTTCTCACCAACCAGCACCTTCACGGATCTTAAATAAAAATCTCCTGCATCACCGTAAAAAGAAGGGAAGTCTCGTATCAGGAGGAAGCGCTTTAGGCGTGTTTTCCGTAAAACAGGCTTAAAACAGGAAGTGCATAACTGGGCTGGTTCTGGGGATAACCGGGTGGGTAAATTCATCTGGCCCAAACCCCTCCAACCCGTGCACAATTGCAGTACCTTAGCAGCACAGCTCCACTAAAAATCAGCTCTTATGTCCCTGCGTCCGCTTAACCCCAGAAGTCCGTTCATGCGCAAAGCCGATACTATCTCCCTGAAAGACAGTATTGATGCCATGCTCAAAGCCTATAAACTGAACGGAAAACTGAGCGAGGTGCAGCTGGTGAGCTCCTGGGAAAAGATCATGGGCAAAGCCATCTCCATGAAAACGCAGGAAGTGTTTGTGCGCAACCGCAAACTGTACGTGCGCCTGACCTCGGCCCCACTTAAGCATGAACTCAACATGGCCAGAGGAAAAGTAATGGTCCTGATCAATGCCGAGATGGGCGAGCAGGTAGTAGACGACGTGATCTTCCTGTAGTTCCCTCTCTTTCCCTACTCCTTTCATTTGCACGCTCGCCTTTCTACGCATCCTAATGAAGAATCTGAAGTACGTGCTGGCAACGCTGGCGGCAGTTGTTTTCACGTGGCTTCTGCACGAGTTTGCCCACTGGACGATGGGTGAACTACTGGGCAACCCCATGACCCTGACGCTGAACAGCTCGTACCCAACCTCCGGGAGATACGCAGATGCCAGCCATTACAATCTCGTAAGCGCCGCCGGGCCTATGATCACGCTTCTGCAGGCATTCATCGTGTATCTGCTCCTGAAGAGAAAAGAGCTCCGCTGGCTCTTCCCGTTTCTGCTCACGTGCCTGTACATGCGGTTTCTGGCGGGTGCCATGAACATGATCAACCTCAATGACGAAGGAAGGATCAGCCACTCGTTAGGCTTGGGCACCTACACCCTGCCTTTGCTGGTCATCGGGATTCTGGGGTACCTCACCTATGCCACCTGCCAGACCAGAGGCTACAAAGCCCGGCTCACGGCCCTCACGTTCCTGCTGATCATGGTGTTCAGTTCAGGGCTTATTCTGGCAGACCAGGCCTGGAAACTGCACCTTCTGTAAAAGGTGGTACAACGCTGCATCAGTTTCTGACGTTTTAGCCTTATTTTCAGGAAAACAGCCCCAAAACCAGCATGCAGCCACCCAGACTTGAGCCCGATTTATTCCGTCCGGTTTCCCAATCCCGCACCACGCTCACTGAGCTCATGATTCCCAGCTACGCCAACTTCGGGGGGAAGATCCACGGGGGCATTCTGCTGTCGCTCATGGACAAAGTAGCGTATGCCTGCGCGGCCAAGCACGCGGGCAATTACTGCGTGACGGTGACGGTAGATGGCGTGCATTTCCTGCAGCCGGTGGAAGTGGGCGAGCTGGTGAGCCTGATGGCCTCGGTGAACTACGTGGGCAAAACCTCACTCATGGTGGGTATCAAAGTCATCGCGGAGAACGTGAAATCTGGCTTTGTGAAGCACACCAACACCTCGTACTTCACCATGGTGGCCAAAGGCGAAGACGACAAGCCCGCCAAAGTACCTGGCCTGCTCCTGGAAACCCCAGAGGATGCCCGCCGCTTTATTGAAGCCATCCAACGGAAAGAAATCAAGGTGCGGTCTGAGCAGGAGTTCAAGGAAATCAAGACCAACCTGGAGCTGCGCCAGAACATCTCGGCTTTGATGGGGCAACGCTGCCAGCTGGGCTTCGATCTGTAAGCTGTTTTAAGGCCATTTCGAGCAAAACAGGGCTAAAACGCATTCCTTATTCTTCGCTTTTTACAGCAGCGGCGAGAGCAGCCGGGCCAGTTTCTCGAAGAATTGTTTCACGTGTGACCGTTGCCGCCACTTTTCCAGGTCAATTTTATCGGCGTGCCGAAGGTCCTGGTAAAACAGGTCGCGGAGCTGCTGCGCGATGGCCGCTTCGTACACCACGGCGTTCACCTCAAAGTTCAGTTCAAAGCTGCGGTTGTCCATGTTGGCCGTACCCACCATGCTCACGGCTCCGTCAATCACCATGGTTTTGGAGTGGATGAAGCCTTTCTGGTACAGGTAAATCTCTACCCCGGCGTTGAGCATATCGTCATAATACGACCAGGCGGCCGCGTTCACCAGCGCCGAGTCTGAGATGCCCGGCACCAGCAACTTCACCTGTACGCCGCCCAAGGCCGCCACCGTGAGCGCCTGCAGAATGCTTTCGCCGGGAATGAAGTAGGGCGAGGTGATGAGCACTTCTTCCTGCGCCAGGTAAATGCCCTGCAGCATGGAGAACAGGATGGTGGGCATGGGCGAGTCTGGTCCGCTGGCCGCAATCTGCACCGGCGTGTTGGCGTTGGGAACGGGTTTGGCTACAAAATACTTTCTATTTGGGTGCAGCAGTTTGCCCGAGGCGAAGTTCCAGTCACAGAAGAAAAGGTACTGCAGGTAATACAGGCCGGGCCCGTCTATGCGCAGGTGCGTATCGCGCCAGTAGAGGCGCTTGGTCTCGGTGGGGGGATTGATGTAACGATCGGCCACGTTGATGCCGCCCACGAAGGCCGTCTTGGTGTCAATGAGGATGATCTTGCGGTGATTTCGGTAGTTGAGCCGGTTGGCCAGCAGCAGGAAATGGACCTTGTGGAACGGGAACGCCTCCACCCCCGCGGCCCGCAGCTCTTTCACGTAGTTCCCCCGGATGGAGCGGCTGCCGTAATCGTCGTAGATAAAGCGCACCTCCACCCCGGCCCGGGCTTTCTGGACCAGGATGTCTTTGATCTGGTTCCCGATGGTGTCGTTCTCCAGAATGTAGTACTCCAGGTGGATGTAGTGCTGGGCCCCGCTGAGCGCCTGCAAAACCTCGGGGAACTTCTCCTCGCCGTTGACCAGCAGTTTCACCCAGTTTCCGCCGGTCAGCGGACTGAGGCCGTCGTTGAGCAACAATTTCACCAGTTCCTGGAAGCCCTGCACCGTGCCGTCATGGGCCACCAGCATCTCTTCTGAATAGGTGTGCACGCGCTCCTCCAGTTCCTGCAGGAAAATCTCGTCCTCAATCAATTTCTTGGTGTAGATCTTCCGCTTCTTGTAATTGATTCCGAAGGAAAAGTAGATGAGGATGCCTGCCACCGGCACAAAGATGGCCAGCAGCAGGTACGCCAGCGTTTTAGACGTGGAACCCGTGTCATAGATGATGCGCAGGCACACCGCCACCAGCACCGTAAAGTACACGATGTTCCAGAGAAGCAGCCAGTCTACGCTATTCAGCAGGTACGTCACAGGTAATATGGTTCAGGTTTGTTACATGCTATTTCCAGCAAACTGGTGCCTGAAGCTTTCCTCCCCCACAATCCTCTTCCGCAGACTTCCGCCAGTCAGTTGCGTCTATTCTTCTTTATTCTCAGCCCAATGCCTTTCCTCCGGCTCCCCGAAGATAACTCGGTACATGTTCCGGAGGGTTTCCCGGGACCAGCCTTGCACGCGGCCGCGCTGCATGACCAGCTTGTTGTCTACGCCCGGCGGACTGAGGAAATAATGGAACGTGAACCGGGCATCGGGGTTTTGCCAGCCCTGCATCTGGCCGTAGCGGAGCACGTTGAACACTAGCGTATCATTCCAGCGCTCTACGGTGTAATAGCCCTTGGCGAACTTCTCCAGTTCCCGTACTTCCTCCTGGCTTACCGCCGAGGCCAACAGTTGCTGGTTCTTGGGGAAATACCGGAAATCGGTCACAAAACCCTCCGGCGCGAATGCGGAGCGATGACCTATCTGATATCCGTCCGGAGAAGCCGCCACGGCATACCAGAGAAACGTGTTGAACGGTGTAGGCGTGACGAAGAACTCTGAGTACGGTAGATTTTGCCGCGCCAGCGAGGCTTCCAGCTGGGTACTTACCTGCGCTTTGTTGTAACCGGCGAAAAGCAGGTACAGCCCGGCCGGCACCAAACCGGCTAGTGCCCACCGCCACCGGGCAGGCTTGGTTCTGCTCATGATCAGCAGCGCCAACGCCCCCAGAAGCGGCCAGAGGGTAAACAAAGGATCTGCCACGTACAGCAGGTGAAAGGAAAAACGCTGGTCACTGAACGGCTCCAGCAAACCGGTACCGTACGCGTTGCAGGTATCCAGCAGGTCATGCACCACCAGCTGGAGGGCAAAAAACAGGAAGAACTGAGCCCAGGGAATATGCCGGTCTTTGTACCACCTTCCCGCCAAAACCGTCAATAGCCCCGCCACCACGAAGGCAAATAGAAAGGAATGAGTACCTCCCCGGTGAACCAGCAGGTTATCGGCCGGAGAAAGCCACAAGGCGGCAATCACATCCAGATCGGGGAGATTCTGGGCGACGGCTCCCCAGAGCAGCGCCCGCTTGCCCAGTTTCCGGGAGAGCAGGAGTTCGCCAAGACAGGCCCCTAATGCAGCGTGGGTGAGTGAATCCATGGCTTCTTGTGTGGTATTCCTCTACGCACAGCCGCCTCAGGCGTTTTGCGGCTTCTTTCCTGAAAAGAGCCTTAAAACAGAAAACTGCTTAAATGCGCATGAGGAAGCGGGAACCTCCGCGCTCACTCAACCGCTGCTCAACATCAAAATCGCTTTACAGGCCTTGTTGATGTGCTCACTGAGCGACATCTGGCGCCATTCCGCTTGCTGGTGAAAACACGTTGCTGGTGAAAACACGCAGCAAGGGCAAACGTTTTTCGCTTAACCTTTCTGAACCAGGTGCGAAGGAGGTAGCGCTGCCAATCACACTCCTGTAAGAAAAGTTAATGGAAGAGTTTGCTGTAAAGCGAAAAGTCCCCGCGTTTTAGGGCTCCTTTCTTGAAAAAGACTCTAAAACGTGGGGACTCTCCGCTTCTTCTATATGTGGATTACTCCTCTTGCCAAGTACGTTTTTCCACAGAGATTACCCGTGGATAACTAGACGTTAAAGTAGCTTTCCAGCTGCTGGAGCGTGGTTTCGTTTGTTTTCATATCTTCTACCACCTGGCCCTTTTCCAGCAGCACAATGCGGTCGCAGACCTCAATCACGTGGCTCAGGTCGTGGCTGGAGATGAGCAGGGTCATGCCTTGGCGTTTCAGGTCTTTCAACAGGTTCTTGAGCCTGATCTGGGAGCTGGGGTCCAGATTGGCGAAGGGTTCATCCAGGATCAGAAGCTCGGGGTCAGACATGACGGCGGCGGCTACGCCCACTTTCTTCTGGTTTCCCTTGGAGAAGTCGCGGATGTACTTGCGCTGCTCCAGAATCTCGCCGTTGAAGAAATCCCGGAAGCGGTCCAGAAACGCCTGCACATCGCCGGGGGTTAAGCCGTTCAGCTTGCCGATGAAGGCGAAGTATTCCTCCGGCGTCAGGAAATCGATCAGGAAGCCTTCGTCCAGGTGCGAGCCGGTGTACTGTTTCCAGTCTTCGGTGGAGCGCACGTTCTCGCCCTTGCTGAACACCTCGCCCTTGGTAGGCCGGATCAGGTCCAAAATCATCCGGAAGAAGGTGGTCTTGCCGGCCCCGTTGTTGCCTACCAAACCAATGGTTTCGCCTTTCTGGACGGTCAGCCCCGGGATATTCACCACGGTAACGCCGTTGTAATTCTTTTGGAGGTCGCGTACTTCAATCATATCGTTTTGAGGCTATTTTTCAGAAATCGAGGTAAAAACTAAGCTTGCCGGAAACCGGCCGCAATGGCGTATTTCTCCTGCTGGAAGCGTTTCACCACCAGACCCAGCAGCTGTCTATGGAAAATGAACCCTAGGAGGCCGGTAAGCCCCATGGCGGCAACTCCCCACCATGGGTTGTCCATCAGCCCGAAGGGCAGGTAAATGAGGATGGGAATCAGGAGGGCGGGTAGCATCATGATGAACTGCGAGGCCCCTACGCCTTGCCAGTTAAAGGAAGCACTCTTGCTCAGATCGATCCGTTTTTTGTTGTAGGTGCTTAGATACAGCACCACAAAGGTGTTGATCCCGATGTTGTAGAGAAAGCACGCCGTGTTGATGAGCATGATCTTTCCGCCGATGTTGGGCATGAGGCCGTAGAGCAGCGTCACCAGGTAGGCGACCGTACAGGCAGGCACAAACAGCCAGAATTTCCCCAGGAAAAACGTGTACGGGCTCAGGCGCTTGGTGAGCAGAGCGTCAAAATGGGCGCTCTGCCAGCCGGGTACAAACTGCCCGTAGCTCAGCATCATGAAACCGGTCATGAAGATGCCCGGGAAGATGAGCATCGCAAAACCGTCGGTGTACATTTTGTTCGTGTAGAAGATGAACCCGTACGCCAGGAAGAAGATGGACATCATGGTGGTGGATTTCGGGCGTTTGTGGCGCATGATCAGTTTCAGTTCCAACCCGATCAAGGTGCCCAACTCCCCGAACCGCTGCAGGAATCCTATCTCAGCGGAGCCGTCTATTCTGGATTGTTTCCGGACGCGCATTTCCTCTGGATAGGTGTGCGCCACCAGAAAACGGTAATTGATCAGGTACACTCCCACCAGCACCAATAACGGTACCAGCACCCACACCGGGTTCTGCCCCATGGCCTGGAAGAACGCCCCGGAGGCTGTTCCCAACGAAATGTAGTTCAGGTAATCTAGCGTGGCTAAGGCTACCACCGCCAGCAGGAAACCCACGGTTACCAACGGCTTCTCCGCCAGTTGACGCTTGAAGTACAGCGTCAGGAAGTTGTTGACCAGTGTGAGCAGGAAAAGCCCCGCCACCCAGCTCCAGGCACCTCCCAATCCGTACACCTCGGGCAGCATTTTGAGCGCATACGGGATGAAGAGCAGCAAGGGCAGAAAGTTGAACATGCTGGTAATGGATTTCCAGAGCACGAAATGCACGAGCTTTCCTTTGCCCACCGGCAGATGCAGGTACGGCTGAATGCTCAGGACCGGCAGTTCCTGCATGACAAACCGCATACCCAGATCCAGGAGGAAATAATAGAGCATCACCCCGTTGATGACCGCCACCGGATCTTTCCCCGGCAAGCCCCATTCTATGATTTTGTCCAGGAATACACTCAGCAACACCACATACAGCAGCATGAGAAGCATAAAGAAACCCAGCACCAGATTCACGGCCAGGTTCTTCTGCCAGACACTGGAACGGGTAGACTCTTTCCATTGGTGAGATAGTAGTAATCTAATCATAGAGATAGGACGATAAGAAAGCCTGTTTGACAAATTAGTCTCCCAAACTGCTTACTTCTTACAACTTTAGGCAAGTTTTTCTACGGATGGCGGCGATCAAGCTGAAACGCAGAAGCAAGCGTAGATTAGGTTGTTGGTGAGAACACCAACAACGGCACAGATGAGTTGGCAGATTGGTAGATTATCTAAAGAAGGTAAAATGTAGGGCCCCTTTTGTAAGGGCTTTCTTCTATGGGTGCCGTTTTGCGGAGAGAAACAGAGACAAGGCATGCCTTGTCTCTACATGATCAGATATCAGGAGCGCCAAAATTAGCAGGTGTAAACATTCGCCTTCAAAGGGAACACTGCTTTCATTCATCTTATCCACACGGCAGTTTTAAACTACCAGTCATGTTGAGTCCAAGTCACAGTCTTGAACCATGGGTAGAGTAACCTACCCTTCCGAGGAGGGGAATAAAGTTCTACAAATCCGAGGAGGGAAATAAGGCTTTGCTGAAAAGCTCCCCTCCTTGGCTAAGGAGGGGCTGGGGGTGGTTCGCTGCCTCAATTGGTAGGAACTTCCACTAAACGCACCAAAACCAGCCTTTCGGGAGAGCGCCTTTGTTTTAGACCTGGTGCCGCGTAGGCGGCAGGCCTGCTGGCCAAGGCTAAAACAACAGCCCGAACCCGGAAGGCGGGGCCTCGCGGCCGTGAGCGCACGGAGCCCAGCTATGAAACAGCCCAGCTTATGCACCTACGCAAACTGCAGCCTTCCGCCAGAACAAGCAAACTACGTGCACACTTATAAATTCTGGAAAATCGATTAAAGCTTGGGAAGAAACCTTTACGCTGCTATCTCCAAACTCTCCAACTCACAATACGCCCCTTTCAGCGCTTTGAGATGGTCGCCAAACATTTGCTTGATGTACCACTTCAGGAAGAAGTAGCCCAGCACCGCCCCGATGAAAAAGCCGAAGGTCAGGCGCGGGTACATCTGCTCCCAGGGCAGATGGGACAGGTTGAGGCCTTTGACTAGTTTCAAATACCCCAGTTGGCCGACAGCCAACCCGATGGGCGCTAGCAGCATATTGGTCCAGAAGTACAGTCTGGTGAGCCCGGTGAGCATTTCAATGAGGTTGCTCAGCGTGGCCCGCAGGTTTTCAGTGGTCACGTTCAGGTTCTTCACATACGACAGCCTTGCCCAGAAATAACCTAGAAACGGCAGACACACCACCATGACTACCATGCACAGCACCAGAAATACCGAGTCTTCCCGAAAGAGAACCGCTCCAACGCCTGCCAGCAGAATGGTAACCACCTGCAAGATCATCTCGAAATAGATGTTCCGCTTGAGCTTGGTCAAGGCGTTCTCGGTCCGGACTTTCAATAAGCCTGCAATCTGGTGCTCGGTCACCTGGTGCGCCGCCGCCGCTTGGGCTGCGTACACCTTCCAGGTATCTTTGAGGCTATCTAATTTCATCATACACCGGGGTTAACAGCTTCTCTAGTTTCGCTTTGATGCGGTTCAACTTCACGCCTACATTTGATTTGGTGATTCCTATGATCTCGGCCATCTCGTCGTAGCTTCTATCTTCTAAGTACAGCATCACAATGGCCTTTTCTACCTGAGAGAGCTGGTCAATGGCGGCGTAGAGGTATTTGATCTTCAATTCATACTCGGCGGAGGTATCTGGCGCGGCCGGAATCTGCAGGTCCATGTCAGAGAGGGAACCGTGGAAGGGACGGCGGCTTTCTTTCCGGAAACTAGAGACGGCGGTGTTCAGGGCCACCCGGTACATCCAGGTACTTACCTTGGATTCGTGCTTAAACGTAGGATAGGACCTCCAAAGTTGCAGGACTATTTCCTGAAACAGGTCTTTCCGCTCCTCGGGGTCCCGGCAGTACATGCTGCACACCTTATGGATCAAGGCTTGATCCTGGGCAATGAGCTTCACAAATTCTGCGCGTAAGGCCGGATTCTCCAACGTAGTACGTAAAGGTTTGAGGTATTAGTAGTCGCTACCGGGGGGAAATTACACTTTCTACCTGAAATAACGTCTCTTGTCCTCTTTTAGACGTTTTGAGGCAGTTTTAGAGAAAATAGGCCAAAAATAGCATGTGAATGTTCCTTCAATCAGAGAGGTAATTCAGGTTGTTGGTGAGAACACCAACAACGGCGGATGAGTTGGTAGATTATTTCAGATATTACAATGTAGGGGCACCTCTTGTGGGTATGTTTTTGCAGGTAATCACCGGCAGTTGCGGAGGGCACGCAGGAGACAAGGCATGCCTTGTCTCTACATTCAGCAAATAGTAGGAGCGCCAAGACTGGCAGGTGTAAACATTCTCCTTTTGCCTTTATAAAGGGAACACTGCTTTCATTCTTCTTATTCTCACGGAGGTTTCAAACTGCCAGTCATTTTGGGTCCAAGTCACAGACTTAAGCCCTGGGTAGAGTAACCCACCCCTACCCCCTCCGAGGAGGGGAATAAAGTTCTGCAGATCCGAGGAGGGAAATAAGGCTTTGCTGGAAAGCTCCCCTCCTTGGCTAAGGAGGGGTTGGGGGTGGTTTGCTGCCTCAATTGGTAGGGACTACTGCTAAACGCACCAGTTCCAGCCTTTCGGGTGAGCGCCTAAGCAGGTTCCGGTGCCGCAGGCATTGCGACTGCAAGGAGCAAAGGAAGCTGGTACAGCGCGAGCCCGGAAGGCGGGGCCTCGCGGCCGTGAGCGCACGGAGGGAAACCATGAAACAGCCAAGAGCATGCATCCACACCAACAGCGGCCCTCGGCCAGCACAAGCAAACTGCATTCCCAAGGTATAAACAGCCTTCCGCCAGCAAAAGCAAACCGCATGCCTCACGCCAACAGCAGCCCTTCGCCAGCATAAACGGACTACATACTTCATAAAAACAACATCCACGGAACCTACAAACACCGCAAGAAAAAACGAAACGCCTCACCTAAACCTCGGTAAAGCGTTCCGTTTTCGAGCTTGTTTTGCCAAAAAGGCCTTGAAACAGCCAATCTCCATCACGGGAAAATACCCAGGGACTGGTAGCTCACGCCAATCTTCTCAATGGCAGTGTAGAACCCGGCGGTACGCAGATCCGTGATGCCTTTGATCTGGTGGGTCACTTCGCGCATCTCCTGGTAGGCGGTGATCATGGTGTCTTCCAGGCCGGAGTACACTAGGTCGCGTTCATCGGCCCCGTGGATGATGAGGAGCTTTTCCTCCGCGGAAAGGCTTTTGCCCGTGGTTTGCTCAATGGTGTTCACCAGACGTTTCAGGCTGGCCTCCTCGGCGCGTTTGCCCATCCGCCCGAAGCGTACGTTGGAAAGGTTCTTGAGCCACTCAAAGTACGAGACCGTCACCCCGCCGGCGTTCAGGTAAAGGTCGGGCAGGATCACGACGCCGCGGGCATGGAGCACGCGCTCGGCCTCCTGTGTAATGGGACCGTTGGCACCTTCGGCAATGATCTTGGCTTTGATGTGCTCGGCGTTGCCGCTGTGAATCTGGTTTTCCAGCGCGGCCGGCAGCAGCACGTCGCAGTCATATTCCAGCATCTCAATGGAGTTCGCGATGAAGGTGCCGCCCGGGTGGCCCTCAAAGCTGGTGTTTTGCTTCCGATAATAGAAAATGCTGTCTATGTCTAGTCCGTCTGGGTTGTAGATACCGCCTTCGCGCTCGGCTACGCCAATGATGATGGCGCCGTCTTGCTGCAGGAACTTACCGGCG
Organism: Rufibacter sediminis; assembly: GCF_014269285.1. Lineage (GTDB taxonomy): Bacteria > Bacteroidota > Bacteroidia > Cytophagales > Hymenobacteraceae > Nibribacter > Nibribacter sediminis. The sequence continues at coordinate 179,123 of NZ_JACOAF010000020.1, read as the reverse complement.
TGGTAACCCACGTTCCCGATTCCCTGGAGGATGATGCGTTTCCCAGCCACGCCGCTGGAGAGCCCCAGGGGTTTCAGTACCGCCGGGTCCTGCAGGGCCTCGCGCAACCCGAAGAAAATCCCAAGACCTGTCGCCTCGGCCCGACCTCTGATCCCGCCTTGGCCCACCGGCTTTCCGGTCACGCAGCCCAGCGCGTTGGTCTCACCAAATTTGAAGGTATGGTAGGTATCGGCAATCCAAGCCATCTCGCGTCCGCTGGTTCCGTAATCGGGTGCAGGCACGTCAACGGCCGGGCCAATCAGGTTCTTTTTGATGAGTTCCGAGGCAAAGCGCCGGGTCACCCGCTCCAAGGTCTCCACGGAAGACGTTCTGGGGTTGATCTTCACGCCTCCCTTGGCTCCCCCGAAAGGGACATCTACCACGGCGCATTTGAAGGTCATCAGGGTAGCCAACGCCACTACTTCGTCTTCGTCCACGTGCATGCTGTACCTGATACCGCCTTTCGTAGGCAATTTATGCTGGCTGTGCTGGGCTCTTATTCCTTCAAACACCTGCACCTGCCCATCTACCTCTACCGGGAAGTTCACTTTGTACACGCTGTTGCAGATTTTGATCTGCGACAGAATACCGGAGTGGAGTTTGGAGTGCTGGGCAGCCTGGTCATAGTAGTAATGGACACTGTTCAAAAATTCTTTGCCGGGTGACACGGATTGACTCATAGTTTCTGCAGTTGGTGGTTCAAGTAAAACGTACTAACCCCGCTTCACGTTGCTTCCCGCCCAATTGTTCCACGGAGAACATTTTCAACCTTCTGTTTATCAGCTACTTTCCAAAAGCGAGGCTTAAAACCCATTTTTCCTCCCTGATCTGCCCGCTGTATTGGTTTCTGCCAATTATTCCGGAAATTACGAGTCTGATTACACCAACAACCCCAGATTTCTATTTATGTTTCCTCCTGTTTCCTCGTTTGCCCGCAAAAGCGCCGTGGCGTTGGGCTTACTTTTTTCCCCCATTCTTTTACCCGCCCAGAACATTGTCAGAGTAGACCCTGTGATCAAAACCATGACCGAGCAGGTCTCGGCTCAGGAATTGGAGCGCCTGGTGCGCGGTCTGGTGAGCTTTGAGACCCGCCACTCGCTCAGTTCGGTCAAAGACAAGAAAAAAGGCATTGGCGCCGCCCGCAACTGGGCTGAGGCCGAACTGAAGAAAGCCGCCGCCACCTCGGGCGGGCGCATGACCGTGACTCAGGACAAATACATCGTGAAAGCCGATGGCCGTCGCGTACCGCAGGACACCGAGTTCGCCAACGTGATGGCCACCCTCAAAGGTACAGATCCCACTGATGACCGCGTGTTCCTTGTGAGCGGCCACATAGACAGCCGCAACACCGACATCATGGACGTGACCGGCAAAGCGCCCGGCGCCAACGATGACGGCTCCGGTACCGCCGCCGTCATTGAGCTGGCCCGCGTCATGGCCAGGCAGCAGTTCCCGGCCACCATCATCTTTGTGTGCGTGCAGGGCGAAGAGCAAGGTTTGTACGGAGCCAAGCATCTGGCCGAGCGGGCCAAGAAAGAAAACTGGAACCTGGTGGCCATGCTCAACAATGACATGATCGGGAACTCCTTCTCAGACGAAACCAACCTGAAAGACAACACCCGCGTGCGGATTTTCTCGGAAGGCGTACCTGCGTTTGAAACCCCGGAGATGACCGCGCTACGCAAAAGCATTGGTGGCGAGAACGACAGCCGTAGCCGCCAGCTGGCCCGCTACATGAAAGAAATGACCAGCCGCTACGTGCCGCAACTGGAAGTGGTCCTGAACTACCGCACTGACCGTTTCCTGCGCGGCGGCGACCACACGCCATTCAGCCAGGCGGGTTTCACGGCCATAAGGGTGTGTGAGATGAACGAGAATTACCAATACCAGCACCAGAACGTGCGCACCGAGAAAGGCATCGCCTACGGCGATTTCCCGGAGCACGTAGACTTTGAGTACGTCCGCAAGAACACCGTCATGAACCTGGCTACCCTGTCTAACCTGGCCCTGGCGCCTTACTCCCCGGAGGAAGTGGGCGTGGTCACCAGCAACCTCACGAACCAGACCGAGCTGCGCTGGAACGCTCCGGCCAAAGGAGAGAAACCGGCCGGTTACTACGTGCTTATGCGGGATACCTCGGCGCCTATGTGGGAAAAGAAAATCTACGTGGAAGGCACTACCACTACCCTGCCGTACTCCAAAGACAACTACTTCTTTGCCGTGCAGGCCGTAGACGCCGAAGGCCACGAGAGCTTACCCGTGATGCCGAAACCTCTTCGGTAAGTTATTTTAGGCCTTCTTTTCAGAAAACGTAGTGAAAACAAGCCCGGCGGTCTGTACTGCCGGGCTTGTTTCTCTTAGAGGTAGCACCCATTCACAGGCAGAATCGTACGCTTCTCAGGGTGAAAACCGCTTGCCCTATTTCAGTCCTTTGCACTACCTTTAATCTATGCTCTCCAGTACCCTTACGGCTTCCAAACCCTCTTTCCTGACGTGGCTGCGCCAGCCGGTAGACAATGCTCCTTTGATTGTCTTCCGGTGGATATTTGGGCTGCTGCTGTTCCTGGAATCGGGTGGGGCCATTGCCACGGGCTGGGTGAAGAAGAACCTGATAGACCCCACGGTCTTGTTCCCGTTCATCGGGTTTGAATGGCTGAAGCCGCTTCCCGGCAACGGCATGTACTTTTATTACGGGGTTATGGCCTTGCTGGGCTTGCTGGTCATGGTGGGGCTCTTTTACCGGGCCAGCATCACGGCGTTCACTTTCCTGTGGTGGGGCGCGTACCTCATGCAGAAGACCAGCTACAACAACCACTATTACCTCTTGCTGGTGCTCTGTTTCCTGATGCTGCTGATGCCCGCCCACGCGTACGCCTCCCTTGACGTGAAACGGAAACCGGCGTTACGGTCGCTTTCTTGCCCGCGCTGGTGTCTTCTCCTCTTTGTGGCCCAGATGACCATTGTCTACACCTACGCAGCGATCGCCAAGGTCAATGCCGACTGGCTGGCGGGGATTCCGGTGCGGGTGTGGTTTGCGAACAAGAGCCATTTCTGGCTGATTGGCGGGCTGTTGCAGCAGGCGTGGTTTCAGCAACTGGTGGTATACGGCGGTATTTTCTTCGATCTTCTAATTGGCCCGCTGCTGCTGTGGTCCCGCACCAGAAAGTGGGCGTTCCTGCTGGCTATTTTCTTCCACGGGTTCAACTCGGCGGTCTTCCATATAGGCATTTTCCCGTACCTGGCGCTGGGGTTGTGCGTCTTCTTTTTCCCACCCGAAACCATCCGGCGGAAATTCCTGCGCCACAAACCGGCTCTCTCCGCAGTTCCTACCCCCGCCCCGGTGCTGCATATGGGAGAAAAGAGCTTGCTGCTGCTGCTGACCGCCCATCTGGTGGTACAGGTAATTTTGCCCATGCGGCAATGGTGGTTCCCCGGCAATACCAACTGGACCGAGGAAGGGCACCGGATGTCCTGGCACATGATGCTGCGCACCAAGTCTGGAGCGGCCTACTACAGGGTGGAAGCCGATGGAAACGTCTTTGAGGAGTTCCCGGAAAAGCATCTCACCCCCAAGCAGGCCCGCACCGTAGCCACGCATCCAGACCTCATCTGGCAGTACAGCCAGTTTTTGGCCCGTAAATACTGGCAGCTGGGGTACAAAGAGGTCAAAGTATTCGCGCTTACCCAGGTGAGCCTCAACAGCCGTCCCTACCAAGCTCTGGTAGATTCTACCGTGAACCTGGCCGCCGTTCCGTGGCAGCCGCACACGCCCTCTCCCTGGGTAGTGCCTTTACAGGAGTAGAAGCCGCCTTTGCCCCATTCTCAGAAGAAAAAAACTCTGCTGTTGAGGGGCGGCAGCCCTTCTGTTGCCAGCAGGCAGAAACATAGCCCATATTTCTGCTGCCCTGGAACGGAAACAATCTACTTTCCTTCTAACCTTTTTCTGTGATTTTAGTAAGTGCACCTAAGCGGCTTTGTTGATGGCTTTTAAGCCTTTCCCAGTACTTCCTTTCTCTAGCAGAGTTATTCATTACTTTGTGGCCAAGGCATACCTAAGCACAGGCAATTCGCCCTTTTATTTCATTTTTAGCTGTTTTATATGCCTAAACTCTTATCTCACTTAAGGGTACTTCTCGTTTTCATATTGCTTCTTTCTGGCGAGACCTCGGCGCAGAAGGTGGGCCTGGTATTGAGTGGCGGCGGCGCCAAAGGATTGGCGCACGTGGGCGTCTTGAAGGTGCTGGAGAAAAACAACATCCCCATAGATTACATTGTAGGCACCAGCATGGGTGCCGTGGTGGGGTCACTGTACTCGGCGGGTTTCTCGCCGCAGGACATAGAAGACCTGGTCTTGTCGCCTAAGTTCCAGTACTGGGTCTCTGGCCGGCAACTGGAAGACCACGCCTTCAACTACTTCAGCCTGGACCCTTCGCCGGCCGCCTTGCGGCTCCCACTCACCCTCCAGTCCAGCCTGAAAGTACAGACCACCGGTGGCCTCATCAGTGATGTGAACCTCAACTATGCATTGGCTTCCACGCTGGCGGCCGGGGGTGCTATTGCGGAGTATGACTTTAATAAGCTGTTTGTGCCGTTCAGGGCTCTTACCGCCGAGATCTTCACCCGGCAGCAGATTGTGCAGCGCAGCGGGTCTTTAGCCGATGCCGTCCGGAACTCCATGGCGGTGCCGCTGGCCTTCCGCCCCATCCGGCAGTCAGACGGGCGTTATCTGTTTGACGGCGGGCTCTTCAACAACTTCCCCACCGATGTCATGCGCACGGAGTTCAAGCCGGATGTGATTATTGGCGTGAACGTGGGCGATGTCTCCTATAAGAAGTACCCCAAAGAGAAGGACGATGAATTGCTGGGCAGTTCGCTCATTTTCCTGAGTTTTGACGTGGCCGATACCCTGGCCGTGGGACCCAACGGCGTGCTCATCCAACCTGATCTGGAAGGCTTTGGCACCACAGATTTCGCTAAGGTGAAAGAATTGATTGACCTGGGTGTGAAGTCTGCCGAAGGAAAATTGCCCCTCCTGAAAGAGCGCATCACCCGCCAGGCAGACTCTGTGCAGTTGGCCCACCGGCGTACGGCTTTCCAGAGCCAGGCCCCGCCGCCGCGTTTTGCCCGGGTTCAGGTAAAAGGCCTCAAAGAAAACCAAAACACCTACGTGAGCAAGTTCTTTCTGCGCAAAGGTGACAACTACACCATAGATGACATTGAGGAAGGCTATTACCGCCTGGCAGCCAATGATTTCTTCAGGGGCATTTACCCGCGCATCCAGTTTGACAGCACCGCCGGCGGCTACGTGCTCAACATTGATGCGCAGCAAAGCAACAACGCCACCGCTGAGGTGGGGGCTGTCTTCAGCACCCGCCCGGTAGACAACCTGTACGTGGGCCTGGAGTACCGCTACCTCAACCGTCTGCTGTACACCATGGGCCTCAACGCCAACTTAGGCAGGTTCTATTCGGCCGGTCAGTTTGGTTTGCGGGTGAATGTGCCGGCCCGGCTGCCGTTCTACATTGAACCCTCCGTGATGTACAGCAGCCTTAACTACCAGGGCACCAAAACTTTCCTGGACCGAGACGCGGCCAGCACCCAGGTGCGGCAACGTGATTTCAAGGTAGGTCTGCAAGCCGGGTTCAGTCACAACTTCAGAAGCAGGTTTGTGGTAGACGGCTCGTATTTCTCCAATGAAGACGAGTATGCCAACGTGGAAAATGTCTCCTCGGATGACGTGCTGGACGAAACCGATTTTGTAGGCCTCACCACGGCGCTGCGCTTTGAGCGGAACTCCCTGAACCGGAAAATGTACTCTACCCGAGGTCACCGGGCGGTACTGGGTTTTAGGGCCGTTATGGGAGAAGAAGCCTATAAACCCGGCTCCACCTCTCTGCGCCCCGATGCCCGAACCGTTGACCACAAATGGGTGCAGTTCTCCGCTACCTATGAAGGCTACTACCCCTTCAACAATGACAAAAGCAGTTGGGGTTACTTCTTTGAGGGCATGGTGAGTACGCAGGGGCTTTTCTCCAATTACCGGTCCTCGCTCACTTCGGCACCCACGTTCTCGCCCCTGCCCGACTCCCGTACCCTATTCCTGGATACGTACCGCGCCACCCGATACGCAGCCGCCGGATTGCGCTACTCCCAGAACCTGTTCACCAAATTTGAATGGCGCACCGAGGCCTTCGTGCACCTCAGACACCGGCCGCTAGAGGAAGGAGACCTGCAGCAAGCCGTCAGAGCCAGCGGATTTGACCGGCCCCGCCTCACCGCCAGTACCGGCCTGATCATGCAATTGCCCATCGGGCCGGCGGCCCTGCACTTCATTCACTATGACAATGATGAGAACCGCTGGGGCGTCTTCGGGCACGTAGGATTTCTGCTGTTCCGGCCGCGCACGTTGCAGTAACAGGATCTCACGTCCGGAGAGAATAGCCATCTTAGGAAATCACCTTAGGTTGAGGGAACTAGCATTCCCGCCCCAAAAAAGAATCCCGTTTACTGCCCTTTTTTGGAAAAGAGGCGGTAAACGGGATTCTGCTTTTTATTAATCTTTCGGTGACAACCAATCGCGCAAAGCAGCGATGCTTAGATGGGTTTGACTTGGCAGATCAATGTCAGGAAAGTAACGGCCTGGCCTTAGCCGGTTTTAGGCTTGATTTTATGAAAATGGGCTCAAAACAGGACCTCCGGTTTTCAGAGACCTGGACGGTCCAGCTTCTATTCCGCGGAAGCGAGGGAGTGGTAGTACTCGTACACGGTCTTCAGAAAAGGGACTTCCTGCCCGTCTTGCACTTTATAATGCAGAATGCTTTCCAGCTTGCCGTTCTCATTGTAGCTGAAGACATCCCGCAGATACAGCTGCTTCTCCCGCAGCACACGTTTCTCCACGGGTTTCCGCTGCTCATTGTAAGAGAACAGAATGGTTTCTGGGAGTAGAAAAGTGCCGGAACGCATCTCCAGCTCGGCGGGTAGCAGGGCGTCGTTGTATTTTATCTTTATGGTTTTCAGGGTGGTGCCGTCTGTAGGACTGAGGAGCATGCGTTTTTTGACTCTTCCCTGTACCGCACTGTACTTCCACCGCGGTCCTTCCTCTTTGAGAAGGTGGTTCACATCATACGGCTGGATGTATTGCTCATAGATGGTCTGATCATCGGCGGAGGAAATGGAAGCTTTCCGGGGAATTCCTTCATGATCTATGGCCACTGATCCCATGTGAGTTTCCTGGCCATCTTTCAGCAGGAAGATGTCTTTGGATTTGACGTATTCTGGCAGGTACTGCAGATTTTTCTTGTATTTGATGCCTACGCCGGCTAATTCATGGGTGGTGACCGAAGAATACTCCGGTTCCAGATCTCGGCCAGCAATGGTCTCCGCGATTACCTGTGAAAGTACGCCTTCTCTCACCAGGCGGGTATTCTGGCCTTTGTTGAGTAGCAGGACCGCATCCATGCCCTGCAGCTTGGCTTCGGTTTTGATGGCGTTCACCAGCTCACTATAGGCAACCGCATTCCCCATCACCTTCTTCTCCAGAATAGCCACCTTTACAAAAGCGGTATCGGTTGGTTTCTCGCCGGGGAAGAACACCTCCACGTCTTTGTCCTGGAAAGGGGTTGGAAGGAAAGAAAGCCTGCTTTCAGGGTCGTTGGATAAGTACTGTTTCATGCAGCCGCTGCTAAGCAAGGAGACAGCCACTAAAGAGGAGTAAAGAAGGGTTTTCATACGGGGGCGATTGTTATACTTGTATAGACAATATAGCGGGCTCTTACCCCTACAATTTACATTTCATTTTGTAAATATTCTTAGCGCGTTCCATAAAAAAGTCGCTCAGTGATCAGGAGTACTTCCCAGCCACTAAGCGACTTATGCGCTTTGTAAGAATATGTACCAGAAGCGAAGCCCGCTAACGAAGTGACTCGCTTCCGCTTCAGTCATCTGGGTTTTAAAGCCGATTTCCGGAAAACAGGGCTATTTCATCCGCTTCAGCGGCAGCTTGCCTAGCTCACCCACCGCGAAGGTATTCTTGATTAGCCGCGTTTCTTCACTGATCCGCTGCCGCTCACACGGCTGTCTACGTTAGGCGAGCCTTCATACATTACTCTTCCGCTGCCGCTGATGCTGGACTTGAGCGAGGAGGTGGCATTGACTTCACAGGAACCGGAACCGCTGATGCTTACGTTAGCCTGGCTGGTCTTGAACTGGTAGCCCTTCATGGAGCCGGAGCCGCTCACCGAGATGGTGCTTTGCTGGCCCTCGCCTTTCAGTTCAATGCTGCCCGAGCCCGAGATGCGGCTGGATACGTTTTCTACATTGGCGGCCAGCTGAATATTGCCTGATCCACTTACCGCCAGATCCAGAGAAGAACCTTTGAAGGTACCTTCGCCCCTGATCTTCCCGGAGCCGCTGACGCTTAACGCCTCTACTCTTGGTACGGTGATGTAGATAGTCACCCTGTCTTTGTTGGATGACCAGTTGAAGTCCCGTTCCTGGTCTATTCTTTTGATGATCAGGCGGCCATTCTCCACCTCGGTAACCAGTTGCGCCAATTGCTCGGCGTCTCCTTCCACTTTCACGCTTTGCGAGCTGCCCTGGCGCAGAATGACATCGGCCGGATAGGCCAGACTAATTTTCTGGAAAGCGGCTAAAGCGCGGGTTTGCTCATCCAAGACAGAGCGGTTGGCCCCTCTAAAGGAAGACAAGGAAACAAGAAGGGCCAATACAGCCAGCAAGGGGAAGAAGTTGGTTCTTTTCATGGGAGTAGCGTTACGTTTCATTCTATAGATGAGCGGGTCTGCCAAAGAGTTGCTTCTGGGAAGAACTTTATTTTAAATTCTTTGCGAGAAGCCCATCCTCCCAGAGTACGCCTGATGAAAGAACGATTCATTCGCCAAGTCTCCGGGCACCGTGAAGCTTTGGGCTGCTTTTCAGAAAACAGGCTTAAAACAGGTTTTCCGCAAAAACAGAGAGGGTCTGCCTCTAAAAGACAGACCCTCTCTGCATTCACACATGCCTTTCTAGAAGGTGTTGGTGCTTGTTTGTACGGCTCCGTTCAGTTGGTGCCAAACGCCATTGAGGTAAAGCTGGTCTGACTGCAGCAGGCGCACCCCACTTACCAGCAGGGCTCCTTTCTTCCGGCAGACGCGCAGCGTGTTTCCGTTCAAGGTTTTGATATCGGCGCCGTCGCGCAGATCCTCAGTGGTGAGGCTGCCTTTGACCATGTGCTGTTCCAGAAAAGCGCGCAGCTGATCTGGGGAGTCGTTCTGATGCTGGGTTAAGGCCTGCGCCGAGGGTACGAAAAAGGTATGCTCCTCTCCGTTGGATAAAACAGGCATGAGACCGGCTTTGGTGACTAGGTCTAAGAGCAAACGGTCTTTCTGGGCAATTCCCTCGCCCATGCTCAGGTTCGCCACTTTAGAGGTGGAGGCTACTTTGGCTTCCAAGGATTGCGCCTGACCCGTCACCTGAAGCAGCACGCCAAGGCACAACACCATCCCTATCTTTGTAAAATTCAACAACATCTTCGCCTCCTTTCCTTTAAACCACCTGTTCTACAATAGTATACGTGGGTTTACAAAAAAAGTCGAAGGATGTCTACTTAGCGAAATACAAACCTAGGCTCCGCCGATCACTTGCTGAATGAAAGTAGGAATTTGGCCGGGAAACAGGAGAATGCTCACCAACAGCCCGAACGCGGCCCCATAGAAGTGGGCGCTGTGGTTGATGCCGTCATTGCCCCGCTTGCTCAGGTAGTAGGAATAGCCCAGGTAAAGCGCCCCGAAGATGTAGCCCTTAATGGGAATAGGAATTGGGAAAATGATAAGCTCCGTCAGCGGGTTGAAGTAGATGCTGGCAAAGATAATGGCGGCCACTCCGCCAGATGCTCCCAGAGAGTAATAGCGGCTGTCGTTTTTGTGCTTAAAGAACGTGGGCAGGTCAGAGACAATGATGGCCACCAAGTACATCAAGACGTACAGAATGGCTCCTGTGGTGAACCCGAAAACGCCCATAAACTGCTGCTCCACCACGCCCCCAAAGATGTACAAAGAGAACATGTTGAAGAACAGGTGCATGAAATCGGCGTGCAGGAAACCGGAGGTCAGCAGCCGCCACCACTCGTTGTTACGCGCCACCGACTGCGGATGATGCACCCAATTCTCCATCAGGTTCTGGTTTTGCCAGGCATACAGGGAGACCAGGACCGTGAGCGCAATAAGAATGATGGTTATACTGATGGGCATGAGAATCAAAGATGGGTGAAGGCTCTGGTGAGCGACAAAGTACTGAAAACCGAAATCCCTCCCCAGCGGCTTAAAACCGATGGCGCGGAACGGAGGAAAGATACGACATTAAACGCGTTCATCCACAGAAGCCCGGGAGACCCCAAGCCGTTTCAGGCCTGTTTTCTTGAAAACGAGGCTAAAACAGCGTTGCTTTTAGCAGCAAGGTAAGCGAAGCCAAGCACGGTTCGGTTGCGCTCAGTATCACCGGCTGATGCATTTCTGGTTATCGGGCGGAAGCCCATGTTCTAGCTGTCGCGCTCAATCAATTGGATGGCCAGTTGCCGGAGCAGCTCTTTCTTGCTGTTGAGGGCATTGACCTCGTTAAGGTGATGCAGCGCTTTCTGGAAGTAATGGTTGATCTGGCTATGCGTGGTCCCCTGGATGTCCAGTTCATCATAGATGGCTTTCACCGCCTCCACTTTTTGCTTTTCCTGGCCATTCTGGCCAAGTCCCTGCCATTTCCTGAGTTCCTTCTGCTGGGTGGCGTTGGCGCGCTCCAGCGCATTCAGGAGCAGATAGGTTTTCTTATCAGAGACGATGTCGCCGCCTACGCGTTTGCCAAATTTGGCCTGGTCGCCGTACACGTCCAGCAGGTCATCGCGGAGCTGGAAAGCAATGCCCATGTTAATCCCGAACTCCTTCAGATGCCGGGCATCCTCGGGGGCCGCGTTGTTCAACAGGGCACCCAACTCCAGGCTGAAGCCCAGCAGAACCGCCGTTTTCAGCCGGATCATGTTCAGGTACTCGTCAATCTGCACGTCTTGGCGCGCCTCAAAGTTCATGTCCAGCTGCTGGCCTTCGCACACCTGCGCGGCACAGGTACTGAACAGCTTGAGGGCGACCGGGAGTTTTTGCGGCTCAATTCCCAGAAAGAACTCATACGCCCGCACCAGCATCACATCTCCACTCAAGATAGCGGTGCTGGTGTTCCATTTCTCGTGCACGGTTTCCTGGCCTCGGCGCAGCGGGGCGTTGTCCATGATGTCATCATGCATGAGCGTGAAGTTGTGAAAAACCTCCACGCCAATGGCGGGCATGACGGCTTTCTCCACATCGTCATGGAAGAGGTAAGCACCTAATAACGTCAGCAGCGGACGCACTCTTTTCCCCCCCAGTTCCATCATATACCGGATGGGCGCGTACAGCTCATCCGGCGTCTGCCCGTACTGGAGCGTGGACAGCGTCTGGTTTATGCGTTCCGAGAATTGCGAGATATCCACAGGTGTATGTTTTAAGCGATTCGGCAAAAGTCCTTTGATTTAGATGAAAATGCGGTTTCTTTACTTACCGTCAAAGCTACAGTAAAATAAAGAAACCGCATTTTAGTTTTTATGGGTACGTTGAAAAAGCGTTTCTGGTCTCTTTTCAGGAAAACAGGCCAAAAACGCTTTTTGTAAGACGAAGAACTTACTTCTTCACGGTGTCAACGAGAGTTAAGTCAATGGTACGCTCCAGCACGTTGGCAGCTTTCACCTCCACAATCACCTCATCGCCAAACGAGATAATCCGTTTGTTGTTCTGCCCGATGATGCGGTAGTTGGCGGCATCCAGCTCGTAGAAATCGTCCTGCAAATCGGCTAGCCGAACCATGCCTTCGCATTTGTTTTCTTCGATCTCCACGTACATGCCCCATTCGGTCAAACCGGAGACAATGCCCTTGAACTGCTGCCCAATAAAGCCACTGATGTACTCTACCTGCTTGAACTTGATGGAAGCACGTTCCGCGTCGGCGGCGCGTTTCTCCATGTCTGAGGAGTGCAGGCTGCGCTCTTCAAACTCTTCCTTCTCGGCGGTGAAGTCTTTCCGGGCGTACTGGTCAATCAGGCGGTGCGCCATCATGTCTGGGTACCGCCGGATAGGCGAGGTGAAGTGCGAGTAGTGCGCGAACGCCAGCCCAAAGTGCCCTTCAGCCTCGGTGCTGTACTTGGCTTTGGCCATGGTCCGGATGGCCAGGCTTTGCAGGACATTCTGCTCGGGCTTGCCCTCGGTCTGGCCAGCCAGTTTGTTCAGCTCCTTGGAGATATCCTGGCCTTCGGCTAGGTCTACCTTGTAGCCAAACTTGCGCGCAAACAAAGAGAAGTTTATGAGTTTCTCCGGGTCTGGCGCGCCGTGGGTACGGTACACCATGGTCAGCTTCTTATCGCCTTTTTTGAGTTTGTACACGTGCTCGGCTACGTATTTGTTGGCCAGCAGCATGAACTCCTCTATGAGTTTATGGGCGTCTTTGCGCTCTTTCACGTACAGGTGCAGCGGCTTGCCGTTCTCGTCCAGCTTGAATTTCACTTCAATGGTCTCAAAGTTGACCGCTCCGTTCTGGAAGCGTTTCTCTTTGAATTTCTTGGCCAGTTCGTTCAGCTTCAGGATCTCGGTGGCAAAGTCACCTTCGCCGGTTTCAATCACCTGCTGGGCGTCTTCATAGGCAAAGCGCCGGTCTGAGTGGATGATGGTGCGCCCTACCCAGTAATGATGGATCTTGGCGCTTTCATCTATCTCAAACACCACTGAGAACGTGAGTTTGTCTTCATTGGGCCGCAACGAGCACAAACCATTAGACAACCGCTCAGGCAGCATGGGAATGGTACGGTCTACCAGGTACACCGAGGTGGCCCGCCGGTACGCTTCTTTCTCCAGTCTGGAGTTAGGCTGCACGTAGTGCGTCACATCTGCGATGTGCACGCCAATTTCCCAGTTGCCGTTCTCCAGTTGACGCACGCTAAGCGCATCATCAAAGTCTTTGGCATCTGCGGGGTCAATGGTGAACGTGGTGATGTCTCTGAAGTCGCGGCGTTTGGCGATTTCCTCCCGGGTGATTTCCTCCGGAATGGCGTTGGCCTCGTTTTCGACGGATTCCGGGAATTCGAACGGTAAACCGAACTCCGCCATGATGGCGTGAATCTCGGCGTTGTGCTCCCCAGCCGGTCCGAAGACGCGGATAATCTCCCCTGTGGGTTTCTTCTCTGGGTCTTCTGGCCAATCCGTCACTTTCACCAGTACCTTGTCGCCGTGCTTGGCATCGGCTAAGCCGCGCTCGCCCACGAAGACGTCAAAGTACATGCGTTTCTGGTCAGGCACAATGAAGCCGTAGCCTTTGGACATCTCCAGACGACCTACAATTTCCTCGCGCTGGCGCTGGATTACTTCCACCACTTCGCCTTCGGGACGCTCGTTGGCCCGGCGGCTGCGGCGCAGCTGCACCTTCACGGTATCGCCGTCCATGGCAAACATAAGCCGCTCCACCGGTACCCGGATGTCCTGCTCACTTTCCTCGCTCACCACGTAGGCATGACGGCCATTGGCCAGATCTACCTTCCCGATGATGGTGGGTCCGCCTCTTCTGGAGACAGCAGGACCACGGTCTTCCCCGCGGCGGCTACTCCGCTCAGGGCGGTCAAAGCTGCGCTCGGTACGGCCTTTGAATTCTGGGTTGAGGATGTAGGAGTCATCGGGCAGGAAAATCAGCTCGCCGCCTTTGCTCATCTTTTTCAGGAGACCTGATACTTCCTCGCGCCCTTCTTTATCAGTGACGCCTAACCGGCGGTGCAGCTGACGGTACGAGAACACCTTCTTTGGCTCCTGGCTGAATACGTTCAACAGCACTTCTCTGGAGACTTCACCCGCGTTTTGGCCGCGGCCGCTGCGTCTCCCGGAGGCACCTCCTCTTTCCTGGCGCGGAGCGCCTTTTTCTTTTCTGGTATTACCAGACCGCGGGGCTGAATCTCTGCCGGCTCCCGGGCCTCTTCTTTTTCTTTCCATTAATTCTTTCAATTTTCTTGCAGGTACTGCCCTAAAGGGCAATTCCTACTTTTGACAGTCTAAGAAGCTGTCTCTTCTATTTCTTTCCTGCTTTCTTTCTCTACGACAGAAAGCGTTTGTTCTTTGCTGTTTTAGGCCTGTTTTCAGGAAAATAAGGCAAAAGCGCTCGCAAAGAAAGCGCATGCAAATATATCTATTCGTCTATACTTGCTTTGTACGCTTTTCGTTTCTCTTGCGCCCTTAAAATGTCTTCCAATTCTCCGGCAGGCACCGCCTGAAGCAAAGCCTGGGTGTACGGTTGCTGCGGGGAAGTGAAAATCTGCTGCGCGGGACCTTGTTCCACAATCTGGCCCTGGTCCATCACCAACAGGCGATCAGACATGAACTTGGCCACAGATAGGTCATGGGTGATGAAGAGGAGGGTGAGGTGAAGCTCGCGCTTGAAACGGTTCAGCAAGTTCAGGACCTGTGCCTGCGCTGATACGTCTAAAGACGAGACAATCTCGTCACAGATGATACACGTGGGTTCCAGGGCTAACGCTCTGGCTATGCAGATGCGCTGTAGTTGCCCCCCGGAAAATTCATGGGGATAACGGTGAAAAAACTCAGGAGAAAGATTGACGGTTTCCAGTAACTCCAAGGCCCGCTGTCTTCTCTCCTGCTGGGTATGTAACACCTGATGTACCTGCATGGGTTCCATAATGGCCTCCCCTATTTTCATCATGGGGTTCAGCGAAGCCAGGGGGTTCTGGAAGATCATCTGGAAGTCTTTGCGGCTTTTCCGGAGCTCTTCCTGGGGTAAAACAGACCAATCTTTGTTGTTGAAAACCACTTTACCCGAGGTAGGTTCTATCAACCGCAACAAGGCTCTCCCAAGAGTGGTTTTCCCACAGCCAGATTCCCCCACAATGCCCACTGTCTCTCCGGGGAAAACCTCAAAAGAAACGCCTTTCACCGCTTGTCTCACCTGTTTTTTCTCCCAAATAAACATTCTTCCTCTAGTGAATTCCACGTGGATATCCTGTACCTGCAACAGCGGTTCTGACGAAGGATTTTCTGGCAGCGAATGGGTCAAATTTCCGGGTACTTTCTCCTGCTTATCCACTGGAACCCTGATGGACTTGCCAGCCAGATCTCTGCCCAAATCGCTTGCCCTAGTCTCAGCTGCAATGATATCAGAAATGGTAGGCAAAACGGTGGCCTGCGTCTTCAAGGTGGGTCGGCAGGCCAACAGCGCTTTGGTGTACGGGTGTTGGGGATTACTAAAGATCTGCAGGACGCTTCCCTCCTCCACTATCTGGCCTTGGTACATCACAATAATCCGGTCCGCAACTTCGGCCACTACGCCCAGATCATGGGAGATAAACAGCAAGGCCATGTCTTTCTTCAGCCGAAGGTCATTGAGCAGTTGCAGGATTCCGGCCTGAACGGTCACATCCAGCGCGGTGGTGGGCTCATCGGCGATCATCAGGGAAGGTTCGCAGGCCATGGCCATGGCAATCATAACCCGCTGCTTCTGTCCGCCGGAAAGCTCATGTGGAAAGCTCTTGAAAATCCGTTCCGGTTCGGGGAGCTTCACCAGCCGGAAAAGCTCCAACGTTTGGTTATAGGCCTCTTTTTTGGTAACCGGCAAGTGGATTAGTAGCGCCTCGGCTACCTGCTTTCCACAGGAAATTACCGGGTTCAAGGAGGCCATCGGGTCCTGGAAGATGATAGAGATTTCCTTCCCTCTTACCTGTTGCAGTTGTTTCTCAGGAAGGGAAAGCAAGTCAACGGAATCCAACTGAGGCGACTGAAACCGGGCTGCTCCTGAAATATGCACTCCAGCGGATGGCAATAGCCGCATGAGAGAAAGAGCCGTCACCGTTTTGCCCGAGCCTGACTCGCCAACAATGGCCACCGCTTCGCCTTTGTTTACCTGAAAGGAAACACCCTTCACCGCCGAGGTCATTTCTTTCCCCAGCTGGAAGGAAATCTTCAGATCATCTACCTGGAGTAAAGATGTGGAGGCAGCCATGGAGGAGATTTTGGTGTGATGTTTGCGCTTGGTTGGAAGAAGGTCTTTTCTGCGGGGTGGTAGTTAACGTCTTACTCTGTTTTACTGGCTCTGGTTCTTGCCTGGAGAGTTCTTACAGGTAAGCGAACGAGCGAGGTCTTCTAACTCTTTTATATAGGCAAAAAGTTATGTACAGGCACAACTTAAATAATTAAACATAAGTATTCACAATACAATTTGCTCAACTCCCCATCTTCCGTTTTAAGGCCGTTTTTATGAAACACGTTAACGTTCTAAGTAACCTGCTGCTGAAAAGTATTTTGGTAGGGTTCTTCTTTCTCTTTGTAATGCAGGGTGCCTCGGCCCAACACCGGTACCCGAACCATTTCAGAACGGGGGTGGGCTTTGCCTATATCCTGGACGGAGACAACAGTGGGGCTCTGTTCTCGCAGCAATATACCCGTGAGCTGACTGACCATTTGCATTTTGCGGTTTCCGCAGAATACCTGAGTTCCTCCAGATATGACAAGCAAATTCAGCTTTTTACTTCCAGAAAAGCGTTCGTGATGTTTGACGCCTCGCTTTACTATGACCTGTATGAAACAACCAAATACACCATTAAACTTGGTGCCGGGCCGGCCGTGAGAAGGCGTTCAGAGCTGGATCTGGTGAGAGGTGAAGTTCCCGAAGGAACCGTTACCACTCCAAGCAACACTCCCGGCGATGTGTTTGTCCATATCAGGGAAAAAGACTTCGGCGGAAAAGCCGTGCTGGAAACCGACTTCTTCAACGACAACCGGCTCTTCTTCGGGATGCGGGCCGCAGGTTATTTCTATAATGAAGGTACTTCTATTTTCGCACTGCAGCTGAACATGGGTTATTCTTTTTAAGCCGATTTCCGGAAAACACCCCTAAAAAAGAAGCGGGCTGTCTAACCAAAGACAGCCCGCTTCTTTTATGCCTCTACGATATTGATTTCGCGCTTTTCCTTGGCCGGCGGTTGGTTCAGGAAGCGGTTCTGATTGAAAACGATGATCAGCACGCCCACAAAGATGGCCGCATCGGCTACGTTGAAGATAGGCCACAGCGACATGGGCGTACCGCCGATGATGGGAATCCAATGCGGAAGGATGCCTTCCCAGATGTCAATGTAGAACATGTCTATCACCTGGCCGTGCAGCCACGGAGTAGACACCCCGTACGGCGCATTGTCCAGCAGCACGCCATAGAAAATACTGTCAATCAGGTTCCCGATGGCTCCGCCCAGAATCAAGCCTACGCACCAGATCAGGCCTTGGTGGTAACGGTGCTTTACCAGATAGTACACCAAATACCCAATGGCTACCATGGCCACCATTCTAAAGACAGTCAAGATGATCTTGCCATACGCAGAACCTAACTCCACGCCAAAGGCCATGCCGGGGTTCAAGGTGTAATGCAACTTAAACCAATCGCCAAACACCGGAATCTGTCCGGGCATGCCCATTTGCATGTTGTTGTGCACCAGCATTTTTACTGCCTGGTCAATAGCGATTACCAGCAAGGCAACCAGATAATATTTCGTGTACTTCATGAGTATGGGTTAACCTGCCGCTTTAAGCCTCCTTTTCTGAAAAGCGGCCTAAAACGGCAGGCGTTCAATCTTCCTTTTTATTCTGGTTTTAGAAGAAGCTTACCGAGCCACCTCTAAACGGACCGGCAAACTGAATCCTTCCATGTCCAGCACGGTGGCTTCTGCGTCAGCCAAGGACGGCACCAAGGTCAGTTCTACCGCTTGTACCTCTTCTGAGATGTAACCTCCAAAAGCTTGAACGGCGGAGGCCACTTCTTCATTGCCATCTTGCAGGAACACTCTGATTTTATCCTGTACATCCAGACCGCTGTCTTTGCGTAGGTTCTGCAGGCGGTTTACCAATTCACGGGCCATCCCTTCCAGACGGAGTTCCTCCGTTATGGTGATGTCCAAGGCCACGGTCAAGGCTCCTTCCGACGCGACCAGCCAACCCGGGATATCCTCCGACATGATTTCTACGTCTTCGCGGCTCAGCACGGTTGTGTCATCTTCCACCGGAATCTCGAAGAAACCTTCGCGCTCCATTTTCAGGATGTCTTCCTGGCTCATCTGTTGAATTTGGGCGGCCACCAACTTCAGCTTCGGTCCGAACACCTGGCCCAGACGCTTGAAGTTCGGCTTGATTTTTTTCACCAGAATGCCGGTGGTGTCTTCCAAGTACTCCAGGCTTTTCACGTTCACCTCAGACAAGATCAGATCTTCCACGGCTTGCAGCTGCGTCTTCATCTTCTCATCCAAAATCGGAATCAAGATACGGCCCAGCGGCTGACGCACTTTAATCATGTGCTTCTTCCGGAGCGAGTGCACCAATGAAGACACGCTCTGTGCCAACTGCATGCGTTGCTCCAAGTCTACATCTATCAAATCTTCCTGCACTTGCGGGAAAGACTCCAGGTGGATAGACTCGGCTTTGCTGCGGCCACTCACCAGGTTCAGATCCAGGAACAGGCGGTCCATGTAGAACGGCGCAATCGGGGAAGCCAACTTAGCCACTGTTTCCAAACAGGTGTACAGCGTTTGGTAAGCAGCCTGCTTATCCTGGTTCAGTTCGCCTTTCCAGAAACGTTTGCGGTTCAGGCGCACGTACCAGTTGCTCAACTCATCGGCCACAAAGTCCTGGATGGCGCGGGCGGCTTTGGTTGGGTCGTAGTCGTCAAAGTACGCGCCCACTTCTTTCACCAGTGTGTTCAGACGGGAGATGATCCAGCGGTCGCTCTCGGTGCGTTGCGCTACCGGGATCTCGGCTCCCTCAAACGTGAAACCGTCCAGGTTGGCGTACAGCGCGAAGAACGAGTACGTGTTCTGCAAGGTCCCGAAGAAACGGCGCTGCACTTCAGTCACCCCATCCAGGTTGAACTTGAGGTTATCCCACGGTGGCGCATTCACAATCATGTACCAGCGGGTGGCATCGGGACCGAAGCGGCCGATGGTCTCAAATGGGTCCACGGCATTTCCGAGGCGCTTGCTCATCTTGTTTCCGTTCTTGTCCAGCACCAGGCCGTTCGCAATCACGTTCTTGAACGCCACGCTGTCTTCCAGCATCACGGCCAGCGCGTGCAGGGTGAAGAACCAACCACGGGTCTGGTCTACGCCCTCGGCGATGAAGTCAGCGGGGAAGTTGGCTTTGAACGTTTCGTGGTTCTCAAACGGGTAGTGCCACTGGGCGTACGGCATGGCGCCGGAGTCAAACCACACGTCAATGAGGTCGGTCTCGCGCTTCATAGGTTTGCCGCTCGGGCTCACCAAGATGATGCTGTCTACGTACGGACGGTGCAGGTCGAAGCCTTCGTAGTTGAAATCGGTGATACCCAATTCAGAACGTGGTTCCTCAGTTCCGGTCGGGCTCAAGGCAAACTCACCGGCAAATTCCAGCAAAGTATTGGCTTCGTGTTCGTCTTTGGTGCCAGTGTTAGTAGTGCCTTTCGCGGACTTGCGCAATGGGTTCTCCGTCATCACGCCGGCAGCAATGCTGCGCTCAATCTCACGGTCTAACTCGGCCACAGAGCCGATGCAGATTTCCTCGTCGCCTTCCTCGGTGCGCCAGATAGGCAGCGGCGTTCCCCAGTAGCGGGAGCGCGACAGGTTCCAGTCCACCAAGTTCTCCAGCCAATTCCCGAAACGGCCCGAGCCGGTGGATTCCGGTTTCCAGTTGATGGTTTTGTTCAGGTCAATTAACCGCTGCTTCACCGCCGTGGTCTTGATGAACCAGGCATCCAGCGGATAATACAGGATTGGTTTATCGGTGCGCCACGAGTGCGGGTAGGTGTGCTCGTACTTCTCCACTTTGAAGGCCTTGTTCTCTTCCTTCAGGATGATGGAGATGATGACATCCGTGGTTTTATAATCCGGGTGGCTTTCATCTTCATTGGTGTAATTCTTTACATAGAAGTCATCGGGCCCAAGCGGTTTATGGGTTTTGATGTTATACTTCGCTACGCCTTCCTGCAGCCTTACCCCAATCTCGTAGATGAACTTTCCTCTCCGGTCAACAGTAGGGAGCTCATTACCAAGTTCATCTTTGATGGTCAGGGCCGGGATGCCGTGTTGTTTGGCTACTCTAAAGTCATCGGCCCCGAAGGTGGGCGACGTATGCACCACGCCGGTACCATCTTCAGTGGTCACGAAATCTCCGGCCACCACCTGGAACGCTTTGTCGGCATCGTAGAACGGCTGCAGATAGGGCATCAGTTGCTCGTACCGAAGTCCCACCAGTTGCTTACCCGTAAACTCCTGCACCATCTCAAACGGAATGGCTTTATCTCCGGGTTTGTAATCAGCGAGCTGAAGGTCTTTGTTCTTCTCAGAGAAATACTTTCCAACCAGCGCTTTCGCCAACACCACACTCACCGGTTGGTGGGTGTACGGATTGAAGGTATTTACCTGCACATAGGTAATCTTGTCGCCAACGGCCAGAGCGGTGTTGGAAGGCAAGGTCCAGGGAGTGGTGGTCCAGGCCAGGATGAAGACATCGCCGGAAGGCTGCGCGAAAAGAAAATCAGATTTAGAATCTCTGATGACTTTGAACTGCGCCACGATGGACGTATCCTTCACTTCCTTGTAGCAGCCCGGCTGGTTCAACTCGTGGGAGCTGAGTCCGGTGCCGTCTGAAGGCGAGTACGGCTGAATGGTGTAGCCTTTGTAGAGGTAACCTTTGTCATAGAGTTTCCGGAGCAAGGCCCAGTTGGATTCTATGTATTGGTTGTCAAAGGTGATGTACGGTTTGTCCAGGTCTACCCAGTACCCCATGCGCTCAGTGAGGTCATCCCACTGATGCTTGAAGCGCATCACGGTCTCGCGGCAACGGGCATTGTACTCCTCCACCGAGATGGACTTCCCGATGTCGTCTTTGATGATGCCCAGTTCTTTCTCTACCTGCAGCTCAATGGGCAAGCCGTGGGTATCCCAGCCGCCCTTGCGGACTACCTGAAAACCTTGCAGCGTTTTGTAGCGGCAGAAAATGTCTTTCACGGCACGGGCCATCACGTGGTGAATACCCGGTGCGCCGTTGGCCGAAGGTGGTCCCTCATAAAACACAAAGGTAGGCTGACCCGCACGGGTCTCCACCGATTTCTCAAAGATGCGGTTCTCTTTCCAGTAGGCTCTCACCTCTTCGGCCAGCCCCGCATAGTCCAGTTGCTTATACTCGTTGTACTTCACCTTATTGTCTATAGGATGTGGTAGGTGTTATTCTGTTTCCCAAGAATCGCTCCCGCAGAAGATATTCTGTCAAAGCAGATACTTGCAAAAGCGTAGAACCGCAAAATACGACCTATGTAGCTCTCTTCGCTCCTTTTAGCAAAGTTAAGCAATAAAAACTTGAGTACAGGTTTTCAGCGCTTTTCCGTTTAGCGGCTGTTTTTCTAAAAACGGCCGCTAAACGGAAAAGCGCTGATGTATAGTTGTTCATGGCTAGTAGTAGGCGCTGTAGTTACTGCCTTTGCCAAGCGGTAATTATAGTTCTTTAGGTAAGTGGATAATCACACGTTTTGGGGCCGTTTTTCTGAAAACAGCCCCAAAACAGGAAAATCATTTTTTCACAGGATAACTTCAGGAAAAATAGTCCAGGTTTGATTCTTAGGCAGATTTTGTGTTGTGCGACTTCACTTTCTTTGTTTCTTTGCCGCTACATTTTCCACCAAAACTATGACTTCTACCAAAATCGCCTCTGTACGTTATCAACCATTGAATTTACCCTTGATTGAGCCCTTCGCCATTGCCACGGGCACGCAATACCAGGTAGAAAATGTGGTGGTGCAGATCACCTTGGAAGACGGAACCATTGGCTTGGGCGAGGCAGCCCCCTTCCCCGCGGTGAGCGGCGAGACGCAGCAAAGCACCCTGGCCGTGCTGGGCGAACTGGAGAAGCACCTGCTACAGAAAGATGTGAAAAGCTGGCGCACCCTGGCCCAAGAACTGAAGCAACTAGCCCCTCAGGCACCCTCGGCCCGGTGTGGTCTGGAGATGGCAATCCTGGATGCTCTCTGCAAACACTACCAGATGCCGCTTTACGTGTTCTTCGGGGGAGTGCAGACCCAACTAAAAACCGACCTCACCATCACCGCCGGCGATGAGGCCCATGCGGCCGCCTCTGCCAGGTCAATCGTGGAACGTGGCTTCTCTATTATAAAGGTGAAGACCGAAGGAGTAGATGTGGATTATGACTTGCGTCGTTTGCAGGCAATCCACAACGCGGCGCCGGGGGCAAAACTGATTGTAGACGGAAACTGCGGCTATGATCTGGTCCGGGCGCAAGACTTTGTCAACAGAGCTGCCGAAGCCGGAATCCCGGTTATTTTACTGGAACAGCCACTTCCGAGGGAATCATGGGAAGACCTGGCCGTGTTGGCAACCACCTGCCCTTTCCCCATCGCCGCTGATGAATCGGCGCGCAGTGCAGCGGATGTCGCACGCTTAGCGCAGAACCAAAGTGCCTCAGTTGTCAACATAAAATTGATGAAGTGCGGTGTGCTGGAAGCCTTGCAGATGACAGCCTTGGCGCAGGTATACGGATTGGGTCTGATGATTGGGGGAATGGTGGAAAGCATTTTGGCCATGACTTTCTCGGCTCATTTCGCGGCGGGAATCGGCGGGTTTGACTTCATCGATCTGGACACTCCTTTATTTATAGCCGAACATCCGTTTACTGGTGGCTTCCGGCAGCAGGGCGAAAACCTGAGCTTAGATCCAGAGACCGCCGGCCATAGTGTTACGTTGGCTTCCCTCCTATCTTAACGTAAAACTGGTAGCTAAGTAAAAAGCGTTTCGGGCCTGTTTTGGTGAAAGCAGGTCCGAAACGCTTTTTGCATTCCCCTCTATGGTTCAATTCTGTGACTTGGACCCACTATGGCTGCAGTTTGTAACTACAGGTAGATACAATATTCAATCATTTGCTGGCGCGAGCTTGTAGCTCGTGTCCGCACGCATTCATGAAGTTTCTATTGGAATGTTCAGCAATGTGAAGGCACGAGCTGGAAGCTCGCGCCAGCGTTACTTTATATGGTATAAAGTATTTGAGGCTTATGCCTCACTGCAGTTACAAACTGCAGATCATAGTGGGTCCAAGTCACAGAATTGAACCATTTAATATTGAACCATATAATATATATTGTGAAACGGCAGATTGAACCACGTGGAAAACTGCGATTGGAGAATTTGCCTCTTTTTACCTTATCCACCATAAAAAAGGCCTCTGCAATTATGCAGAGGCCTTTTTTATGTAAATGCGTTTAGAGGCTGTTTTCGGGAAATCAGCGGAAATCCACAGCTTAGATTTTCTCGAAGATGCGCTTGAAGCTCACGGCGTCGCCGATGTACTGGCGGAGTTCTGAGATGTGCATGCGCTTCTGCTCGCGGCTGTCACGCTCCCGCACGGTCACGGTGTCGTTATCCAAGGTCTCGTAATCTACGGCAATACAGAACGGCGTCCCGATCAGATCCTGGCGGGTGTAGCGTTTACCAATGGCGTCGCGCTCTTCGTAGATCATGTTGAAATCGAACTTGAGATCGTCAAAGATTTGCATGGCTTTCTCGGGAAGGCCGTCTTTTTTCACGAGCGGGAACACGGCGGCTTTTACTGGAGCAATGGCTGGGTGGAATTTAAGGAAGGTGCGGGTCTTGGTGTTGTCGCCTTCGGTGATTTCCTCTTCCTGGTACGCATTGCAAAGCGTCATTAGGAACAGACGGTCGGCTCCTACCGAGGTTTCTACCACGTAAGGCACGTAATTTCCGAAGGGTTTGCCGTCTTCGTTCAGGTCGTTGTCAAAGTACTGCTGCTTTTTGCGGCTAAGGTTCTGGTGCTGCGTCAGGTCAAAATCAGTACGGGAGTGGATTCCTTCTACCTCTTTGAAACCGAAGGGGAATTCAAACTCGATGTCTACAGCGGCGTTGGCGTAGTGGGCCAGTTTCTCGTGATCGTGGAAACGGAGTTTTGCGGCGGGAACGCCCAACGCTTCGTGCCAGTTGCGGCGCATGGTTCTCCAGTGCTGGTACCATTCCATCTCGGTGCCAGGACGTACGAAGAACTGCATCTCCATCTGCTCAAACTCGCGCATTCTGAAGATGAACTGACGGGCCACGATCTCGTTCCGGAACGCTTTCCCGATCTGGGCAATCCCGAAGGGTACTTTCATACGACCCGATTTCTGCACGTTCAGGAAGTTCACGAAGATTCCCTGGGCGGTTTCGGGGCGTAGATAAATGGTGCTGGAGTCTTCGGCCACGGATCCTACCTGTGTGGAGAACATCAGGTTAAATTGGCGCACCTCGGTCCAGTTAGAAGTACCTGAAATAGGGCACTTTATGTTTTCTGAGATAATCAATTGCTGTACGCCTTTGAGATCTTCGGCACCTAATAAACGACCCATTTCCTGCAGCAACGCGTTGGCTTTCTCCACATCGCCGGCTTTCTCGTACTCGGCGGCTTTCTCCTCCAGCAACACGTCGGCGCGGTAGCGCTTCTTGGAGTCCAGGTTATCGATCATGGGGTCGTTGAACGAGTCCACGTGGCCCGATGCTTTCCAGGTGTTGGGGTGCATGAAGATGGAGGCGTCAATGCCCACTACGTTCTGGTGCAGTTGGGTCATGCATTTCCACCAAAGTGTCTTGAGGTTGTTTTTCAACTCCACCCCATTTTGCCCGTAATCATACACTGCCTGCAGACCGTCATAGATTTCGCTGGACGGGAATACGAAGCCGTATTCTTTGGCGTGCGAGATGATATCTTTCAGCTGTGCGTTTTCTGTAGGTTTCTCAGTTGTGCTCATGGGCGCAAATATAGAGGTTTCATCGGCACTTTTTGTAAATCGCCGTATTGGTTTGGTTAGAGAAGTACCGCATCTGCGGCGTAAATGTTCTGGGAAGAAGCCTGATAATAAGCAGAGTTAGCGCTTGATTCGTACTTTTGCTCCGCCAAAATTACGTAGAGGGATTATTCCTTAACAATTCGGTAACATTGCGGGGCTTTTATTCCTGTAGTTTTGGCAGCTTTTTTCTCACCTATATTACATTATGTTCGGATTAGAAACAGATCTGTTGATCTTGCTGGTAATTTGTTTGCTGGCCGCGTGTGCATTTGAGTTTGTAAACGGTTTCCATGATACGGCAAATGCTGTGGCCACCGTGATTTACACCAACACCCTCCGGCCATGGGCGGCGGTGGTGTGGTCTGGCTTCTGGAACTTCATTGGCGTTTTTGCCGGTGGTATTGGCGTGGCCATGGGAATTGTGTACCTCCTGCCCATAGAAACGCTCATTGACCAAGACGTCTGGCACGGCATTGCCATGATTGGGGCGCTATTATTAAGTGCCATCATCTGGAACGTGGGTACCTGGTACTACGGCCTTCCCTCTTCCAGTTCGCACACGCTAATCGGCTCCATCCTGGGACTAGGGATCGCCTATTCGCTGCTGCCCTCTACCACTGAGGCTTCCTTCGCCTGGTCAGAGGCTTCTAAAACCGGGATGTCACTGCTGGTTTCCCCTTTCCTGGGCTTCACCTTGACTGTGTTTCTGATGTTTATTCTGAAACGGTTCGTTAAAAACAAGACGATTTTCAAAGAGCCGCACAAACGCAAAGCTCCGCCGCTCTGGATCAGAATCATTCTGATCATCACCTGTACCCTGGTGTCTTTCTTCCATGGATCAAACGATGGTCAGAAAGGGGTGGGTCTGGTGATGCTGATCTTGATTGCGATTGTTCCTTCTTATTATGCCCTGGACAATGACAAAGACCCGGTTGGTCTGAGAAACTCCATCACGCAGGTGGAGCAGGTATTGGCCAGAGTAGACAGCACCGTTCTTTCTGCCTCTGATGCAAAGCAACTCACCCTATTAAATGACGAAGTAAGAGAGATGCGCGGCGTGTTTACCTCTAACCCCAACATGGAAAGCCTGCCCAAAGACGCTCGTTTCCTGCTGCGCCGCGATATCCTGCTGATCACCAAAGGCACCGATAAACTGATGGAGAGCCCAGACATCACCATGAGCCAACGCGACCGCGACCAATTGAAAGCCGGCGTAACCGGCATGCGTTCCTACACTGACTACGCCCCTGACTGGGTGATTATGATGATTGCGCTTTCACTGGGTATCGGGACTATGATTGGATGGAAACGGATTGTGAAAACCATTGGCGAGAAAATCGGGAAAGAGCACCTCACGTACGCGCAAGGCGCCTCAGCTGAGTTCATGGCCGCCAGTGTGATTGGTTTCTCTACGTTTGTGTTCAAACTGCCGGTAAGTACCACCCACATCCTTTCTTCTGGTATTGCGGGTAGTATGGTGGCCAACCGCGGGATTAAAAACCTGAATGCGGGCACTATCCGGAACATCGCCCTAGCCTGGGTGTTAACCTTGCCGGTTTCTATGTTCCTTTCCGGAACCCTGTTCCTGCTCTTCCGCTGGTTGTTTGCCTAAGACTTACCTTTCTTCTTATAAAAAGAGCCGCTTCAGAAATGAGGCGGCTCTTTTGCTTTCTAGGGTTTGGGTTCTTCTCTCAGAAATAATGGTCACTTCCTTTCTTTGAACTGCTTTGGGCCTGTTTTCGGAGAAATGGCCTTAAAACGCCTGAATACAAAACGGGCGCAGCGGTGCTGCTGGTCTTAATAACCTCCGGCAGATTCTTTGGTTGAGTTCTTCTGAGATAAGCTACCCACTGCTAAATGGCTTTTCAGAATTAGAGACCTTTAGAAGGCTTCTGGGAAGCGTAGGCTCTCAGAGTTCGTTATTCGTGATCAAGTGTCTTAGCGGCCCTGCAAATGGCCCTTCTCAGGCGGCTTTGAAAGGCTGTTCCACGGCAATTTGCGTGGAACAGCTAAAATGTACTTCGTGAGAATCGCGTATTTGGCAAGAACCGGATAGTTCACTAGGAAAATCACCGTGGTTCAAGGCTTGTTTTGCGAAAATGGGCGGGAAACGGATCTCACCCGGGAGGGTTAAAAAAAGAAAGAACCGCTTGAGGCGGTTCTTTCTGTAAAAGGGAATGTGTTCTCTGAAAATATGGGGCTGGTTTAGCCTTCTTTTGGCCAGAGAACTTCCAGGTTGTCGTCCATGTGTACCCCAAAGTTGACGGCCAGCAGCTTGCCTTCTTCAAAGTACAGGTCAATCATCTCGTGCTCGTAAGAAAGGCAGGTCACGTTGTTTTCAATCTTTTCTTTCTCTACGCTCTGCACGCCGTTCTGCTTGAACAAATCTTCTACTTCCTGCTGGCTCATTTCAAAGATCTTCTTCCCGAACAAGGTCACGTTGGGGTTGGCGGTCTCAATGCAGCTCAGGCGATAGTCGTCTTCTTTGTCAAAGTAGAACGAGAAGCCGCTGTCCCAGTAGTTCCAAGCTTTGTGCTCAAACTCGTCTTCCTCGTCAGACTCTTCTACTTCTTCGGGCTCGCCCATGATCTCCTCCACGTCATCCATGCTTAACCCGAAGCGCAGATCGCCTATTCCGTATCCTAATTTTATCTCGTTGTCAAACTGTTCTCTGTCCTGTTCCATAGTTTCTATTGGTTATATGGTTCCGTTTCCGGGATTGTTTTCTTAAAACTACTCAAAAATAGCGGGTGTTCCACATTCTGCCCCTCGGCCGGGGCTCTTTCAAAAAATCGGCCGCGCCCCAGCTCCCCCTTCTCATTCCTGATTTTTCGGCTTTTCCCACTTTTCCACGGAGTCAACTTGATATCTATTATAAAATGATTTTTTCTTAAAAAGAATCTTGTTCGTCATTAGGGCTGTGTAGAAGTGGATAAGATTTCTTGTCCCCACGTTTTCCCCGGCGTTTTGAAATATCCTCTCAGTAGTCCCACTTATTCGCCCAGCGCTGTGGATTCTTTTTTCATCTCTGTCAAGCACTTACGTGGTCTTTCCACTTCTTCACACGAAAGGCGGTGGAAATACCCCAACGTCTATACTCACGTGCATAACTTCCAGGAATTTCTGTTTTTATGAACGCTCACCCACAATTAGGTCTGTGAACGTAGGATCTGGGGTTTTGGGTTTTGCGATTATCAGACTTGGCCGAGTTTTATCCAGATTCTTGTCCACAGTTATCCACCCGGTTTCCACGCTAGAATTCGATGACCTGGGTCTCTATTTCCCAGTTAGCCCTGATCTCCCAAACATCCTTGGGCAGCACCACCGGCTCAGGTAATCTGCGCTCTTTCAGGAGGCCGTTGTCCCATTTTCCGTTGCCGTTGGCGTCTACCAGAATCCTGATCTGGTAAGAACCGGGCGCCAGCTTGTCCCAGAGAATGGTTTTCTGGTTCACCACTTCCTTCTCAATGGCGTTCTGGCGCATGAGCTGCACGATGAAATTTTTCTGGTTTGTTTTCAGCAGCACTTTCAGGCTACCCACTTCCACTTTGTCGCTGATCTGGAGCGTCTGCTGATTGCTCCCGTACGGATCTCCAATGAACGGAAGCACTTTGGTGGTATCCATGCTCACCACGATATCGCGTTTCCCTACCAACGGAAGCCTGAACTGCAGTTGCGTGGCGTCCTGGTTAAACCGGAATTCACTTGTGTCTTTAATGGCGATGGTGGTGGCCGAGTCTACTACAAAGGTGAAAGCCCCTGCCGGATTGATGATCTTGGTGGGTACCTCAAACTGGACCCTAATCTGCTCGCCGGGCTGAATGCTGGAGCCATTGACCACAGTGAAGCTGTTGTTTTTGCGCGGTGCCACTTTTCCGCTGAGCCTTACGGCCACCGTGTCCAGTTTGCTGTTGCCAGCGCTGTCCTGCACCTGCACCAGCCATTGTTTCTCGTCTGGCTTGCCGGGAAACAGGCGCAGCGTTTTACCGTTGTTGGCCACCAGCCACTTTATGTTGGAGTCTTTGTCTGGCGCTGTAACCGCAGCGGTGGTGATGCCTTCATTGTACTCTACTTCATACAGGTTCAGGAAACTCCTTCTGGCTACTACGTTGGGGCGGGTCACATCCTGGGTATGCAGGGTGAGCTGCACGCCTTCTCGGGCCGGTCGTACGCTGATGGTATCTGTGGTGTACGCGATGTTTTCCTTCTCATTGTCATAGCGCAGGTTGTTGTTGGTCTCAGTTAAGCCATAGATGAAGTACTCGCCTTCTTTAATGTTCTTGAAAGCGAAGTTGCCGCTGGAATCTGCGCCGGTGACGTAGAGTGGCCGGCCTTTGGTGACCTGGCTTGTGTCTGTGATGGAATACAGAAGCACGTTTACTTCTTTAGGCGGAGTTGTGCTGAACAGCTGGTTCACCTGGCCGGTTACCCGACCTGAATCAAGCAGCGGCCCAGTACTGAAGGTGATCACAACGTTGCGGGCCGGGTTTTTCTCGGTGACGTCTGCTAGGCTGTTTCTGAAGTTGAGGCTGTAGGTGGTATTCTCTTCCCAGGGCTCGCTGAAGGTGAGTTCTACGGTTCTGTCCTTTACCTTGCTTTTGTACGTGTTTTCAGAAAACGGCGCGATAATGAGTTGCCGAGTCAGGTCCAAGGCCTGTATATTTTCGTCAAAAGTCAGGACAATCTTCTCTGGCTTCACATTGGTTTGTCCGTCTCTGGGGTAGCTCACCACAAGCTTGGGAGCGATAACATCTTTGGCTCCCCCCTCGGGGCTGCTGATGCTGGCGCATCCTTTTAAGAAGAAAGCAATAACAGTTACGGCGTAGATAAGCTGTTTTTTCATTTTTGGCTTTAAAATGGAAATGACCTTACAGTGTGAACTGCAAGGTCATTATTCTTAGTGTATGTGGTTATTTTTTCTGGGCAATGAAGATTTGGCTGGAGTACGAATTGCCATTCTTGGCCCCGTGCAGGTTAGACCTGAAACCGGTGAAGAACGAGTCCAGCATCTTGGTTTGTCCGTGCTTGTATTTTTCGCTTAGGATGCTCACGTAATAGGAATCCCACTTCATGGGCAGCACCTCCTTCAGGTCCAGCTTGTGCTTCCGGAGAAGTTTCTGCATGCTGGCTTTGTTGAAGTGGTACAGATGCCGAGGCACATCGTAAGCAGCCCAGTCTGCCCCATATTTCTTCGCGTCATAAGAATCTGCGTTCGGGACGGCGATGACCAGGTGACCTCCTTTTTTAGTAGCGTTCACCAGAGCTTTCAATGTTTCGTTCAACTGATGGATGTGCTCCAGCACGTGCCACATGGTCACCACTTCAAACGTTTCCTGGCCCAAATTCTCTAAAGAACCCTGAAACAGGGGCTTCCCTATTTTCTCCTCGGTTTGTCTGCTGGCCGTTTCATTGGGCTCCACTCCTTCTACTTGCCAGCCTTGTTTCTGGCAGGCCTGCAGAAAGTATCCCACGCCACAACCGTAATCCAGAATCTTTCCTTTATTTCCTAGGCGGTTGACCAATTCCACTTTGTTTTTGACGGCCATGGAGCGGACCAACCGATAGGTTTTATTCAGCAAACCTTTGCTGGTGTCTGAATGCGAGATGTACTCCTCGGAGGCATAATATGGACCTATGCTTTCTTCGGGCGGACGCGGGTTCGTGAATTTGAGCTGGCAATTGAGGCACTGCACAATCACGAAACTCTCCTGGCTGACGCTCTTGTCTTGTACTACTAGAAAATTCTTAAACTCTGTTTTGGAACAAATGGGGCAATGGTCTAGCCGTTCGTAGCTCATTCTATTTTCCTAAATATACCATCAGGATGGAGATATCTGCGGGAGATACGCCACTGATGCGCGATGCTTGTCCTAAGGTTTCTGGCTGGATTTTGAAAAGCTTCTCGCGGGCCTCATTTGAGAGCGCGGTAATGGCTTTGTAGTCCAGCCGGTCTTTGATGCGGTAGTTTTCCAGTTCCTCCATTTTGGAGGCCATTTGATTTTCTTTCTCAATATAGCTCGCATATTTCAGAAGAATAACCGCCTGCTCCAAGCTATCGGGTAAATATTTGCTCAAGTACAGTTTCAGGCTCTCGGATGATTCCAGCAGATGCTCCAGTTCCACGTTGGGGCGCTTCAATAAATTACCCGCTTTGGCTCTTTCGCTGATGGGTGCGGAGTCAAGTGAAAGCAGCATGGCGTTCACTTCTTCCGGCTCAATTCCTTTTTGCTGCAGATAAGTCAAGACTTCCTGCGTCTCCTGCTTCTTGCGGTTCACCTTTTGCAGACGTTCTTCCGAGGCAAGCCCCAGTTGATAGCCTTTCTCCGTCAGGCGAAGATCGGCGTTGTCCTGGCGCAGCAAGATGCGGTGTTCGGCGCGCGAGGTGAACATGCGGTACGGCTCGTTTGTACCCTTGTTTACCAGATCATCGATCAAAACACCTATGTACGCCTCTGATCTTTTCAAGACGAACGGTTCTAAGTTATGCACCTTATTATGGGCGTTAATTCCCGCCATAAGGCCTTGGCAGGCCGCTTCCTCATATCCGGTAGTACCGTTAATCTGTCCTGCGAAGTAGAGGTTATCCACCAACTTCGTCTCCAAGGTCAGGTTCAATTGGGTAGGCGGGAAGAAGTCATATTCAATGGCGTAGCCCGGCCGGAACATCTTCGCGTTCTCAAATCCTGGGATTTCACGCAGCGCTTTCAACTGCACATCTTCGGGCAAGGAACTGGAGAAACCGTTCACGTACACTTCCACAGTGCTCCATCCTTCCGGTTCCACGAAGATCTGGTGCCGGTCACGATCCGCGAAGCGGTTGATCTTGTCTTCAATGGATGGGCAGTAACGCGGACCCAAACCTTGAATTCTTCCCTGGAACATGGGCGATTTCTCAAACCCGGTTTTCAGTATCTCGTGAACTTTGGAGTTGGTGTACGTAATGTAGCAGCTCCGCTGATTCGTAAGCGCCGGCGTATCAGTGTAGGAGAACTTAGACGGATTCTCATCGCCTTTCTGCTCTTCCATCACGTCATAGTTCAGGCTGCGGCCGTCTACGCGCGGAGGCGTTCCGGTTTTCATGCGGCCGGCTTCAAACCCTAAAGAGACTAACTGCTCCGTAATGCCTTTCGCTGATTTTTCGGCGGCTCTGCCGCCGCCTAATTTTTTCTCCCCAATATGGATGATGCCGTTCAGGAACGTACCGTTGGTTAACACCACAGCTTTGGCTTTGATCTCAATGCCCAAACTGGTTTTCACCCCTACTGCCTGGCCATCTTCTACCAGGATCTCGGAGACCATCTCCTGCCAGAAATCAATGTTGGGCGTTTGCTCCAGAGCCATTCTCCATTCCTCGGCAAAGCGCATGCGGTCACTCTGGGCCCGAGGGCTCCACATGGCTGGTCCCTTTGACATGTTCAGCATCCGGAACTGGATCATGGTCTTATCCGTGATGATTCCGCTCATACCGCCTAGGGCGTCAACTTCTCTTACAATTTGGCCTTTGGCCACGCCGCCCATAGCTGGGTTGCAAGACATTTGGGCAATGGTGTTCATGTTCATGGTTACGAGTAATACCTTCGACCCCATGGTGGCGGCCGCATGTGCAGCTTCGCACCCGGCATGTCCCGCCCCAACTACTATTACATCATAACTTGTGAACATAGTGTGGATTAGTGTGATGTTTCACGTGAAACATTGTTGATAAGTGAGGAAAACTACAGAAAGAGGTGTTTACAACTTTAGGAGATCTAAACACTCATTTTCCTTGGAACGCATTAACTCCTTCTTTTCAGGAGTCTTATCATCAAAACCGAGTAAGTGGAGCAAGCCATGGGCCATGACCCGGTGGAGCTCCTCTTCTGGGGATATGTTGAAAGTAGCGGCATTGTCCACAATACGGTCTATACTAATGAAAACATCACCTTCAATAACTCCTTCAAAGTCGGAATTATCAAAGGTGATGACATCAGTGAGCGTATCATGCTCGAGGTATTCTACATTCATTTGATGAAGATATTCATCGGAACAAAAAATGTAGTTCAAAGATTCTAGTTCGAAGGAATATTTCGAAATAATTTCTGAAAGCCACGTTTTGACCTTCTCTTCGTTTTTAACCTCAAATTCTACCTCTTCGGTAAAGAACTCAATGGGTAGTTCCTGCATTCTCAATATTGAAAGTTAAAGAAACGGTGCGGCCGTCATTGCTGAATGAAACATCGTCGCAGAGGTTTCGCATTAAGAAGATACCTCTGCCGCCGGGGTTCTCCAGATTCTCTGGGGCAGTAGGGTCAGATAAAGTCTCAGGGTCAAATCCGTTTCCTTCGTCCTGTACTTCAAACCGCAGTTGGTTGGGCTCCACGAAAAGAGAAAGATAGACGTTCTTATCTTTATCAAACTTGTTACCGTGTCTGATGGCGTTGTTCACAGATTCCGTTACGGCAACCATGATATTACCATAGATGTCATCCTCAATCTGAAACTTCTCCCGGGAGTTGTCAATGAAGCTCTCCACGATGCGGATATTCTCAATGATAGAAGGAATCTGAATTTTTACTTGATTCATAATATGTGTACTATATCTGAAATGTCTGCAAATCTAATAACCTAATTGCTTAAAATAAGCATCTACTTGCTTTTTATAATAAGGTGTTAAAGCAGGTAGGTTCTGACGGAGCGTTTCTGTCTGCTGTTTCTGCCGTTCCTGGTACTTTTGAAGCGATGGCGGGATGCGGGCGGGCAATTCCTTGGCGGTATTGGCTTCCCGTTTCTCGTCCAGATCACGTTCATTGGCGGCTTTCTCAGCCTGCAGCAAACGAGTCAAAATCTCTTTCTGCCGCATCATGGTCTGCTCTGTAAGACGTTTATTAACGAGATCAGTTTCGGTTTGTTCCATGAGCTTGCCCAAATTACTGAGTTTCTCCCCTCCTTCTTTGCCCCCAGGCTGGGTAGGCGCTGGCGCCAGATCTTTCATGGCGTTGCGCAGCATTTCCTGTTGAGCCGCCAAGCGGGCGAGTTGTTCAGACAATTGCTGGCCGCTTTTGCCGCTCTGCTGCAGTTGCTGGATCTGCTCATTCAGCTGCTGCTGCATCTGCCCCAGGGCCCCCGGCTGGTTCTTCCCGTTCTTGCCTTTGCCTTTCTTCTTGCCCGGACCCGCCTGCTGCATGGCCATCATGGCTTGCTGCATCTGCTTCTGCACATCGCTCAACATGAGAGCCAGGTTATTCATGGAAGTCATGGCCAGTTGCTGGTGCTGGCCGGTTTTGGGCAGGTTGCGGTCTTTAATGGCTTCAGAACTGTTCTGCATCTCGCCTTCCATGGCCCCTACTTCCCGGGTTACAAACGATTGAATCTGCGGCACGCGTTTGGCCAGCGAGAGCAGGCTGTCTTCAATGATCTTGGCATCATCAGATAATTTGATCTGCTGCTGGGCCAGACCGATGAACCGAGGGTCGCTCTGCTGCACGTTGCGGAAGTCTTTCATGAGCTTTTCCTGATCAAAGGACAGCGTGACCAGGTTCTCCAGAATATCGCGCAGGTGATCCAGGTTCTGCTGCGCCTGCTGCGAATCGCTTTCCATTTCCTGGCTCTGCATTTGCTGCGCCATCTGCTTCATCTTCTGAGCCGCCGATTTCTGCGACTGGCTCGCTTTCTTGTTCTGACCTTTCTGCATAGACTCCTGGGCGTTCTCCTGCTCCTGCTCAATCTGCTCCTCCATCTTGTCAGTGTCAGGGATGTCCTCAGGATTCTCCAATTGCTCGTTCATCTTCTCGGCCTCCTTGAGTTCTTCCTGCATCTGCTTGAATTCCTCTTGCAGCTGCTTTTGTTCCTGCTGCAGACCTTGATCAGGCTTGTTGTTTTGCTCACCCGTTTTGTTGGCGAGATCTTCCTGCTTCTTGGCAAGGTCATCTAGCTTCTGCTGGGCATTGTCCAGCTTCTGCTCAACCTGTAGCTGTTTGAACATCTCCAGCAAGCGGTCCAGCTCTTTCTGCAGGTTCTCTTCTTTGTTGTTGAGTTTGTCCAAGAGCGGCTGAATTTGGGCGGGGTTGGGCTGTTTCTGTTGCAGGAGTTTCTCCAGTTGCTCATAGAGCTTCTTGGTCTCATCGTCCAGCAGTTGGTCCATCATCTTTTTGAGCTGGTCGCGTTTTTCGGCTAGTTTCTCGTTTTGAGGCGAGAAACGCTCCTGCTGCTGGTTCAACTGCTCGTTCATCTTCTGCAACTGAGCCAACTCTTCCTGCAAAGCTTTCTTCTTATCGGCGAGTTCCTGTAGGGCTTTCTTGTCTTGGTACGACAGTTCTTTCTTTAGTTTGGTCTTCTCCTCGTTCTGCTCCAGGGATTTCTTCAGTTCCTCGGCCTTGGTAAGCGAAGACTTCATCTGGGACTGTACCTGCTGCGATGACTCCTCAATGGATTTCTGCACTTCAGACGGGTCTGGGTACTTGAAGATGAACGTAGACGTGCGGGCACTCTTCGGCTGCGGCACTTGGTCGTTGTCGGTGACCTGCACATAGTATTCCAGTCTGTCGCCGGGCTGCAGGTTGAGCGGTTTTAGATTCAATTGGCGGAAATACGATTGCGTGGCCAGAGAACCGCTGAACGGAATAGAAACGGCTCTGTAGTTCGTGGCGGCCTTGTTTCCTCTGAGCACGCGGTAATGCAGGGAAAGATTGCTGAAGCCGTAATCATCAGAAATGGTCCCCCCCACCACTAAATAGGAGTACAGCACCGAGTCGCGGAACTGCTCCATGGTAATCTCAGGGTTGCGGTCTGGGATGACGGTAATCTGGTGCGAGATCTGTTCTTTGTTCTCTGAATAGCGATTCTTAAGGTGCATGCTGTAGTGCTGGCTCTGCATGAACGATTTGCTCACCACATATTCCTCATCACGCGTATGGGCTTTTACTTTCTGAGCCGGTGCATCAAACTGGAGCCAAAGTGAATCGGCGTTCTCAGCGGCGAGGCGCCAGGTTACCTGCGTGCCTTCAGGGATGGTCAAATCACCGGTATTGTCCAGTGTTTCAGCGGGACGTTTGGTGTAGGCCGGGTATCTCAGTTCTGCCCTCAACTGACGGAGCATCGGCCGGGCGACTACATTCAGGTGGTTTTCCTCCGAAAAGAACCCCGCGCCGGTTAACTGGAAGTCCACGGGCTCCTGCACCTGCTCAAATTCATAGACGTACGTCTGGTCCTTCAGCTTCTTCAATGGCATCTGGCGTCCGTCAATCACCAGGGAAACCTCCTCCGGCACCGAATTTCCTTCAATGTTCACCTTCAGCTGAAAGTTCTCGCCCTTGAAAGCCTGCAAGGAAGGGTTCTGAATTACGAACTGAAAAGGAGCTTTGGGCGTGTAGTGGCGCTTGAAATGGATGATGCGCTCCGTGCCCTGCACAAACAAAGCCGGATAAATAAAGGCCAGCACCAGCACCAAGGTCAGCGGCAAGAGCAGGTATTTGAAATACGATCGGTTTTGGGTGAATTTGATGCGTTCCGGGAAACGGTAGCCTACCAATTCCTCGGAGCGCTGCTCCACGCTGGCGGCCACCAGATCATTGTTCAACGCCACATTCTTCAACTGGAGAAGGTTGAGTAGGTGGTCCTGAATCTCGGGGAAATAGTGCGAAACCTGTTGGGCGGCCTGCTCATCGGTGAGGAGCTTCTTCAGGTTGGTCAGCGCCATAATGGGCGTCCAGAGCCACCGGACAACGGCAAAAGCACTAATGGCGAGAAACGAGAAGAACAGGAAAGCGCGCACCTCCGGCTGAAAATAGAAGAAATATTCCAGCACCGTGATAAGCAGATAAGAAGAAAGCACCAGCCCCAACGTGAGTAAAGCGCCTTTGAAAAGCAGGTTCAGGTAGAATTTGCGCTTGAACGCCTGAAGCTGCTGTAAAACTGTATCTAAAGAACCGGCAGCCCGCATAGAGAAAAAGATTAGAGAAGCCCGAAACGGTAGGAGTTTTTCTGAAAGTACCAGCCGTTTCCGTTTACTATCATACGTATTTAATCAGCAGAGTATTAACTCTTTTGCTGCCTAATTTATTGTTAATTCTCTGATTTGGGAACATAGCCAGCGGTTTTTGTCCCATTTTCCTGAAAACAGGTGTAAAACGGGACCAGCCAGGAAAATGGTTCCTGCTTACTGATCTGGAGAGGACTTGTTGGTAACTCAAGAAGACGGATACCCAATATTCACACTGGGCTGAAAGCAAAAATGCGTTTTTAGCCTGTTTCAAAGGAAACAGACCAAAAACGCATCTGGTAAGTTGTCAATAGGAACCTTAGTTTTCCACGGGGTGCATCTCCAATAAGATGGGGCAGTGGTCTGAGTGTTTGGCTTCGGGCAGAATAGCCGCCCGCTTCATCAACGGTTTCAGATGCTCAGATACCAACAGATAATCAATGCGCCAGCCCAGGTTCTTGGCCCGAACATTGGCCCGATAGCTCCACCAGGTGTATTGATGTGGCTCCTGGTTGAAGTGCCGGAACGAATCTATGTAGCCGTCCTGCAGGAAACCAGAGAACCAGTTCCGCTCCTCCGGCAGAAAGCCCGAGCTGTTGGCGTTCGATTTTGGGTTGTGGATATCAATGGCCTGGTGGCAGATGTTGTAATCGCCGCAAATAACTAAACCGGGCACGGTGTCCTTTAAACCCTGAATGTACTGTTGAAAATCGCGGAGCCACTCCATCTTGAAGGCCTGCCGATGTTCGCCGCTGGAGCCCGAAGGCATGTACACATTCAACACCGAGTAGCCGTCATAGTCCGCCCTGATCACTCGGCCCTCCTGGTCGTACTGCTCAATGCCGCAGCCGATACACACGTTTTTAGGCTCCTTTTTAGAAAGGATGGCCACGCCGCTGTAGCCTTTCTTTACCGCCGGATGGATGTACACGTGATACCCGATCTCCTCAAACGGAGCTTTGTCAAACTTGGTCTCGTCGGCTTTGATTTCCTGCAGGCACAGTACATCTGGATTGGCTGCTTTCACCCAATCCACAAAGCCTTTAGAGATGGCCGACCGGATGCCGTTTACGTTATAACTGATAATCTTCATGCATTCATTTCGTCAAAATACTCCAGCGCGTGCCATTTGAGCATGCGCTCCTGCTCTTTCAGGTTACAGGCCGGCAACGGCTTTACTGATTTCCAGTGCGGCCATCCCTCCTGATCTAAGCCATCCAGTTCATAGTAACCAGACAAACTCAGAAGCTTGCAGGTGGCAATGTGCATCAGGTCCTGCTTCTCTTCTTTGGTGAACTCCCGTACCCCTTGCCCAAGTTCCTGCACGCCCACCAAAAAGAGGATGGCGTTCAGGTCTGGTTTCTTTCCAAATTTCTTCTTGATGTCCTGGCGCAAAGCAGCCCACCGGACATCAAAATCTTCTTCGTTCTCCATAGAATTGCTGTGTATAAGTGGCGTAGCGGAGGCGTGGATTACTTTCTGCTATCCGCCATTTTTGTAATGTATTTCTGGCCTTGTTTTATGAAAACAGCCCTAAAACGCAGCTGTAAGTAGATTTTCCGCTTTATCATTCTTTGTGGTGGAACGGCAAATAAAGGAGTAATCCACAGGTGAAAGCAAACGGTTTTAGGGCTGATTTCTGGAAAACAGGCCGGAAACAGGAATGGTTCTAGGCTTGGGTTTGCCCTTCGGTTTTCAGTCCTTCCCAGTACTCAACGGCTCTTCTGAAGTGCGGGATCACGATGGAGCCGCCAATCAAATTCGCAATGGCGAAGACTTCGTACACTTCCTCATCTGAGAGGCCACACTCAAAGCATTTGCCCAGGTGGTACTTGATACAATCGTCGCAGCGCAGCACCATGGAGCAGGCCAGGCCCAGCATCTCTTTGGTTTTAACATCTACCGCGCCCTCGGCGTAGGCGTTGGTATCCAGGTTAAAAAAGCGTTTGATTACTTTATTGTCCGCTTGCATGATCTTCTCGTTCATGCGGGTGCGGTAGTCGTTGAATTCTTTTACTTGGCTCATTGTTGTGCGTCATTAAAGGCGGCATTCTGCGCCGCTATGTAAAGTTACATCAAAATCTGTAAGTAGTCTATGTTGCAGCGGCAGATGGGCCTCCGGTCACTTTACCATGATTTCCTGGCTCTGCTTTTCCCGGAGGATTGCCGGGCCTGCGCCGGTGAGTTGGCCCTTGGCGAGGAAATCATCTGCAGCCACTGCCGCATTAAACTCCCTTACACCGACTTCCACCTCTCCCCTACTGCCAATCCTTTGCATGAAGTTTTCTGGGGCAGAGTCCCGCTTCAGTTAGCGGTAAGCTTCCTCAAGTTTCAGGAGAAAGGACGCGTGCAGCGGCTGCTCCATCAGTTGAAATACAAAGGCCAGGAAGAAGTTGGGGTGGTGTTAGGCAGGTGGTTTGGCGCTCAGCTACGAGAGCAGAAAGCGTTTCAGACGGTAGATGTCGTAGTCCCGGTACCGCTGCACCCAGGTAAACTGAAGCAGCGCGGCTACAACCAGGTAGAAGGTTTTGCGCAACAACTAGCCGAGGCGTTGGATGTACCCTTGGCCAGAAAGGCTTTGCAGAAAAACAGATTCAGCAGTACGCAAACGACGAAGAACCGGCAGGCCCGTTGGGAAGCCATGCAGCAGTTGTATGCCATCCATCTGCCGGAAGAGATCAAAGGGAGACACGTCCTGTTGGTAGACGATGTGATCACTACTGGTGCCACCCTGGAAGCCTGTGCTCAATTACTGCTGCGGAATGGGGCAAGCGCCGTGAGTGTCGCTTCTATTGCCTACACATTATAACTGATGTGACGCAATCCTGTTTGCGGTTCCCGGCGAGTCTGGAGACTCGCATCATCCTATGTCACGAGACGGAAGTCTCGCGACAGCTTCTGCTATTACCAACTTCTTCTATTACTCGCTTTTTCTATTGTCAGGCTCAGGACTCGCAACTCAAGACTCATTGTGACCTCGTAGTGCGCGCAGTTCCTGCGAGTGTTTTTCCGTTTCCAAGCAGTTTTCCGCAAAACAGGTCAGAAACATTAGCGGCATTTTATTCTAGCAGACAGATGATTTCTACTGGACAATTTGAGTTCTCCGCGTAAGGTGCGTTTACAGCTACCCCTAAAACAGGAAAGGCCGGATATACCGGCCTTTCCTGTTTATAGAGATGTTGTGATTTTTTATTTGTTTGAACCAGTGTTGATCATGGCGCAACGGAAACCGATGGTAGAGGTAGCAGAATCCTGCTCCATGAAACGACGGGTACCTGGAGACAACCAGTAGGCCACATCTTTCCAAGAACCACCTTTGTATACCCGTACGGTATTGGTGATCAAAGACTGGAAGCCTGCTACGTCATACAACGCAGAGTCATCCATTACACCATTCCGACGTACTGGGTTCAGGTCTTCCACATCCTGGAAGGAAAGCGGACGGTACACGTCTTGTACCCACTCGTTCACGTTACCCGCCATGTTGTACAGACCGAAGTCGTTGGGTGGGTAAGCGTACACGTACTCAGTGATCATGGCACCATCGTTCAATGAACCGGCAATACCGGCGTAGTCACCACGGCCGCGTTTGAAGTTAGCCAGGAACTGACCTTGCCCTTTGCCATATGGGTTCCGCACCTGGTGTCCATCCCAAGGATAGATCCGTTTATTGGTTTGGTTTTCTTCTTCGCTCAACTGCGTCCCGATCAACGCCTGGGCAGCATACTCCCACTCCGCTTCTGTTGGGAGACGGTAGTTGGGCAGAATAGCGCCAGACTCAATAGGAGGAGTTGTGCCTTCCGGAAGATCACCGTCATAGTTAGAAGCCAGGTTTTTGTTTACCATGGCCGTACGCCAGGTACAA
Organism: Rufibacter sediminis; assembly: GCF_014269285.1. Classification (GTDB taxonomy): domain Bacteria; phylum Bacteroidota; class Bacteroidia; order Cytophagales; family Hymenobacteraceae; genus Nibribacter; species Nibribacter sediminis. The sequence goes on along the minus strand of NZ_JACOAF010000020.1, from coordinate 138,354 downwards.
TAGTCCTGCGCCTGTAACCAGCTCACGCCTACTACCGGGTAGTAACGGAAACCTGGGTAACGCAGGTAATAGCTTACGTACGGGTCATTGAAAGACAATTCGCGCTCCCAAACAGTGGTGTCTGGCAAAGCTTTGGCGTAGATTTCTTCAGAAGAGTCTTTTCTGATGTAGTGCAGGTACTCCAACCAGTGAATGTTGGCTACCTCGGCTTCGTCCATGTAGAAAGAAGCGATGGTCACCGTACGCTCAATGTTGTCACGGGTCATGGCCACATCTTCCTCAGAAGAACCAAGAGTTGTTCTACCGCCTTCAATAAACACCAAACCCGGACCTTCAGGTACGTCGCTGTAGTCCGCTACGGCAAAACCCCCTTCTTCATCATCATAGGCGATACCGGTGGCAGTACTATTCTTCCCCGGGTCTTGGCTAGTGGGACGTTTGTTCTTGGAACAGGAGGAAAAAACAATTGCTCCTGCGGCCAACACGTACAGTAAATGTTTAGACAGTTTCATAAAATTGGTAAATACCAGATAAATTGTATTCTTTTGATCAAATGTGGCTTTTAACACGCAATAATAGAGAAAATTAGAATGCTGGGCAAGCAATCCGATTGTATTTTTTGTCGTAACCAGATCTTTTAAAAATCTTCAAGTAATCCACTTTCTCAAAAGAAAGAACCAGCTCGTGCGTGGGGCCCGTGGAAACCGGGCTAACCGCCACCGGATGCCGGTACCCATATCCTATTTTAAATCCTTTATGGGTAACGCCTAGTATCCCCTGGATAGTGCCCACCGCTGAAGTATTTTTTGCGCCCGGTAACATAGTGGCCCCCAGCCCCAACGTTACGGGGGTGATGTTGGCGTAAATAGTTGCATCTAAGCGGTTAAAGGTGCCTTGGTGCGTATACGAAAAAGTAGGAATAAAGCTGATTTCCTCGAAATGATTTCGGTCAAAACGGCTTCTCACGTAGAACTTGTACCCCGTCTGGAATTGCAAGACCGGAGCCACCGTGCTGGCAGCCATTTCACCTACCTGCGGCTTGTTTACATGGTGACCGGAAACCCCCAGCCAAAACTGAGGCGTGAAAAGCAACAGCCCGCCAGACAAGGTGAGATAAGAGGTTTTATCCAATCCGAAGGTTTCTGCCGTGGGGTTGGTAACGGAGCCGTTGGAACCCAGCTGGTCTTCGAAGATAAGTCCATTGGTGGAGGGTTTCTGGGTGCCGTAGCCCACCTGCATGCCAGCGCTTAGATCCAGTTTGCTCCTTAGTTTAGTATGATAGGCGTATAACAGCCCCGCCTGTATTTTCTGGTAACCACCCGTCGGAGCCTTGTCTGACAGAAAGGTGGCACCAAAGGCGTTCCTGCTTTCCTGAAACCGGTACTCTCCGCTGGCCCATTGGGTGCTGTAGCCGTTGTTCACCCCCGTCCATTGTGACCGGTGACCGGCGGTGATGCTGTAGTCAGACAATAATCCGGTAAAAGCAGGGTTTAAAAAGAGACGGTGGGCATACGGCAATGTGCTGGTGCTTTCCTGAGCCATCGCCCCGAAAGGCGAAAAAAGCAAAAAAGTACCCCCTAGCAACAGCCACTCCCTGCCGGTTTTCCTCCGGATCACGCCACGGCACACAAATTGCAGGAAGACCTGTAAGCGTATATTCATTTGAAAATACCTAAACTTACAAGCTGAAAACACATCATTACCAACATGAGGAAAGTATTTATAGGGCTGGCTATCTTTATTGTAGTGTTGCTAGCCGCCGCCGCACTAGTGCCGATCTTATTCAAAGATAAAATTAAAGAACGTCTGGATAAAGAAATAGCCAAAAGTATTAATGCCCGCGTTCTATACGAAACCAATAACGTAAGTCTGTCTATTTTTCGCACATTCCCGGATTTAGGTTTGAGTGTGAAAGAACTCACCATAGTAGGAAAAGATTCCTTCCAGCGCGACACGCTGGCCTATTTACCAGATTTTAGCCTAGGACTGGACCTCATGAGCGTCATCTCCGGTGACCAGATAGAAATCAACTCGGTGCAGATGGACGAACCGCGCATCAAATTACTGGTGCTCAAAAGCGGCAAGGCCAACTGGGACATCTTCATTCCAGACTCCGCCGCCACGCCAGAAACGCAGGACACCACCGATTTCAAGATGGGCATAGAGGAGTGGAACGTCAGCAACGGCCAGATTGTGTACCAGGACCTGAGCATCCCGTTCGCGGTGAACGCCTATAATGTACAGCACACCGGCAGCGGCGATCTGGCCAAAGACGTTTTTGACATGGAAACCAAAACCCAGGCCGAACGCTTCACCATGACCTATGGCGGCGTGAACTACATAGAGAACAAGAAACTAGACGCTGATGTGACCATGGCCATGGACCTGACCAACGCCAAATACACCTTCAAGGACAATAACTTCCGGATCAATGATTTCGCCTTGGGGATGGCCGGCTCCATTGCCATGCCCTCTGATGACATCAACCTGGACCTCACGTTCAAAGCGCTGGAGACTGATTTCAAAAACATCTTCTCCCTGGTGCCCGGGGTGTTCACCGACAAATTCAAAGACGTAAAGACCGATGGTAAAGTAGCCTTCAACGGGTACGTGAAAGGGATCTTCAACGAAACCACCATGCCCGGTTTTGGCGTGGACCTGAAAGTGAACGACGGAACCTTCCAGTACCCGGACCTGCCGCAGGCCGCCCGCAACATTAACATTGACATGAGCGTGAAAAACACCGATGGCAACGTGAACAATACTTTAATTGACGTGCGCAAGTTGCACCTGGATCTGGGCAAGAACCCAGTAGACGGCCGCGTGGTGGTAGACGGACTGGAGCCGATGAAAATAGATGGCAACCTGAGAGCCAAACTTGACTTAGCTGAGGTCACCAAAGTGTTTCCGCTGGAAGGCACCACCCTGCGCGGTTTGTTGGACGTAGATGCCCAGGCCAAAGGCGTGTATTTTGAGAAGCACATGCCCGTAGTCACCGCCAAACTGAACCTGACCAACGGCTATGTAAAATCGTCTTCGTTCCCCGCGCCGCTGGAGCAGGTGACGGTGGCCTCTACCGTGGTAAACCGCACCGGCAACGCCGCCGATACCGATATTCAGATTTCCCGTTTCAGGATGCTTTTGGACAAAGAACCGCTGGAAGGCCGCGTGAGCATCAAGAACCTGGCCCAACCCCAATTTGACGCCGACGTGAAAGGAGTTCTGGACCTGACCAAACTCACCAAAATCTTCCCGATAGACGGCACCACCCTAAGTGGACGCCTGAACGGAAACATCCTGGCCAAAGGAAAAATGACCGATGTAGACGCCGGACGCTACGGCAACGTGCAGGCCAGCGGAACGGTGCAGATCGCCAACCTGAACTACAAGAGCACCGATCTGCCTCAGGGCATGCGCATCAACTCGGCGAAGGCTACTTTCAACAACGAGCAGGTGGCGCTTCAGCAGCTGAACGGGTTCCTGGGCAAAAGCGATGTCCAGATGAACGGAACCGTCTCCAATTACATGGGCTACCTGTTTTCTGAGAACCAACCCCTGCGGGGGAACTTCACCTTGAATACTACCAACTTCAATGTGAACGAGTGGATGGTGGATGAGCACACCGGCCAGGCTGTACCTTCTTCTGCGCCGCAGGCCCAGGGAGTAGTGCAGGTGCCGGCCAACCTGGATGTGGTGTTGACAACCCAGGCGGGAACGGTGGTGTATGACAACCTGAAACTGCAAAATCTGAAGGGGAAAGTAACCCTTAAAGATCAGATAGCCAGACTGGAAGATGTGACGTTCAACACTCTGGGCGGGCAGTTCTCCACCACGGGTTCCTATGATTCCAGAGACCTTATCCACCCTACTTTCTCGTTCGGCTTAGATATCAAGAACCTGGATTTTCAACAGTCCTTCAACTCATTCAATACCATTCAGAAGCTGGCTCCCATTGCCAAACTCTTGAAAGGCGAGTTCTCCACTAAGTTCAACTTCAGCGGAGAGCTGGGCAGTGACATGATGCCTGTTTTAAGCTCACTTTCCGGAAAAGGCATGATAGAGGTAGTGGAAGCGGTGGTCACCAATGTTCAGGCCCTGAGCAAAATCAGTCAGTTGACCAACCTCAAGGAAGTGCAGAACTTCACGTTGAAGAACCGGGGCTTCGCCGCCGAGATTGTCGGGGGGAACCTGGTCGTGAAACCCTTTGATTTTGCCGTGGGCGACATCAAAATGACCGTAGGTGGCACCAACAACGTCAGTGGAAAAGTAGACTACGTGGTGGCCATGGATGTGCCCTCCGGTAAGGTAGGAAACGCTCTGGCGGGCAAGATCACCAGCTTAACGGGTGTGCAAAACCTCAACGGCCTGGAGCGAGTAACCCTGCAACTGGGCGTAACCGGAAACTACAACGACCCCGCCGTGGCGCTGAAAGGCAGTAGCCTGAAAGCTGAGGCCTCTTCGCTGGTGAAACAGGTGGTGACCAGCAAACTGGATGACGTGAAAGAAAAGCTGAACGTGAACGTACCCACCAACAAAGACAGCCTCAAAGCCGAGCTGGCCAAGAAGCAGCAGGAAGTTGAGCTGAAAGCCCGCCAGGAACTGGAGGCCAAAAGAGTAGAAGCCGAACAGAAATTAAGATCGGAGGCCAAGTCACGGCTAAACAAGTTATTAGCTCCCAAGAAGCCCGCGGCTACCCAGCCCGCTGATACCACTAGGCAAAAGTAGCCCTCCGCTGGCATAAAGTTTGTTTAAGGCCTGTTTCCCAAAAACGGGCCTTAAACAAACACGCTACCTTTTTTTAAGTGTCTCGTAGAAGGTCCGGCTATCAAGGGATAGTGTTTCACCCATACACCTTTTACATGAAGAAGAGATTCTTTTTTGCCATGCTGTGGACGGCGGCCCTCGGGTTCGCCTCTTGTTCAGATGAGAAAGACCCGTCCGGGTCAGCGCGCATGGAAGTACGCATGACCGATGCGCCCGGCGAGTACGATGAAGTAAATGTGGACATTCGCTCGGTGCAGATCCACCGTGAAGCCAACGACAATGAGGCGGGCTGGGAAACGTTGGAGAACATCCGGCCCGGCGTGTACAACCTGCTGGATTTCGCCAACGGCCGCGATACCTTACTGGCTAGTGCCACGCTGCCCATCGGGCGCATCTCGCAGATACGATTGGTGTTGGGGAACAACAACTCCCTTAAGTTGAAAGGCGAAACTACCCCGCGGCCGTTGACCACGCCTAGTGGCCAGACCTCTGGTTTGAAACTCCAGATCAACGCTGATCTGGAAGCCGATGTCACCTATGTGGTACTCCTGGACTTTGATGCGGCCAAATCAATTGTTCCACGTGGCAACAGCGGCCAGTACAACCTGAAACCCGTGATCCGGACGTTGACCAAAGCCGTAGCCGGGGGCATCAGGGGAACCGTAACGCCTGCCGCCGCCAAACCTGGCATTCTGGTGATCTCTGCGGCCAACGACACCATTGGCGGATTTGCCGACGATGCCGGTAGGTACCTGATCAAAGGCATTCCGGCCGGGACCTATAAAGTACAGTTCAGCACCGCAGAGCCGTACCACGGCAAAGAACTCACCAACATTGTAGTCACCAATGACAGAATCACCGATATTCCGGCTGTTGATTTAAACTAACGGAATTGGCGTAGTATATAAAAAGGAAGAGGGGAAGCTGTGATGGCCTCCCCTCTTCCTTTTTATACCTCCCCTCTTCCTTTTTATATTTATGATCGTTTTGAGCCTCTTTTCAGGAAATCGGGCTTAAAACAAGTTCAGATCATCAGATCTCCAGATCCTGACCGTACCGGATGCGCACAAAGGTCACATAGTCTGAGTTGATGGGCTCATGACCGGCCAGGCGCAACTCACGGGCTACCTGACCGCGGTGGTAGGTGGCGTGGTTGATGGCGTGGGTCAGGATGTCCTGCACCTTGGTGGAGTATGCCTTGCCTTGGGTGTTGGTGTACTCAATGGTGCGGTTCAACTCGGCCTCATCGGCGTTGGCGTACAGTTCCGCTAGTTTCTGGGACGTTTGCTCGTGCAGCTGGTGCAACTCTGCCAGGGTATGCCGCTGCAGCACGGTCACCGGGCTTTTGGTGCCGGTGATGCGGGCAATCCAGATTGCCTGGGCATTCAGGAGATGGCTGAACATGAGCTGGGCATAGTCAGGCAGGTCTCCCTCAAGGCGGTCAAGGCTTTTCAGCACGCGCCAGTTCGCCCATACGTTATATTCGGTCAGGTTTTTGAGAACGTCGTTCGTAGTCATTGGTCAGGTAAATTGGGTCAAGAAACAGGCTTCTGCCTTTCAGAATCGGGCAAAAGTAGTAAACGTGGGGTTCAGAAAGAATGTTTAGGAATACTTTTGCAGCAAAGCCAGGAAATAGGGTAGAAATACCAACAGTCCGGCAATAGCCGAGGTGAGAGACGCCACCAACACGGCCCCGGCGGCAATGTCCTTCGCTTTACCGGCCAGCGGATGAAACTCCGGAGAGACCAGGTTCACCACCACCTCCAGGGCCGTGTTGAAGAGCTCGGCCATCCAGACCAGGCCAATGCAGAAGCAGACAATGACCCATTCCACCGTAGTCAGCCCAAAGTAGAGTCCCGCACTCACCGCCGCCCCGGCAGAGAGCACGTGCCACCGCAGGTTAATCTCTGACCTGAACGCCGCCGAGATGCCTTTAAGCGCGTACCCAAAACTGTTTAAGCGCCTCCTTATAAAGGTGGGTTGTTGTTTCTCCATTTTGGGTACTTACGGAATGTCGCCGGAACGGGTCTATCTCCCTTTTCTGCTTGCCCTATCTCTTAGTACCAGGCGTGCGTTTTAGGGGTCTTTTCAAGAAAATGCCGCTAAAACGATGCTTCTTGCTTTGAAGGAGTAGTCAGCAACAAATCAAACTTTGATGATGATGTTCTTGCGGTACATCACCCAGAGAATGATCATCCAGAAGAGAATCCAGGTCAAGGCCCAGGCCAAAGAGGCGTTGTACGGGTTGAGGAATGGCGTGTAGAAGGACTCATACAGGTAGGTTTTACTGTCTACCTCCCCTGCCGCAGTATCTACCTTAATCATAGACATGATTCTGGGGATGATGCCGGAAAGGAAGAAAACGGTGATCGCGTTCACGCCATACACCAGGAACGGCGTGGTGAACCGATGATAGCCTTTCACGTCAATGAGCCAGTAGCAGAGGCCTACGCCCAGCATGGCCAGGCCCGCGGTGTATAAGACGTACGAACTGGTCCAGAGGCTTTTGTTGATGGGGAAATGCAGATCCCAGATCAGACCCAGACAGGTACAGATCACGCCCCATACCATCAACCAGGCGATCTTGTTGCCGGGCTCGTCCTTCTTCTTCAGCCATTGGCCGGTCAAAACCCCGCAGAGCGCCGTCACCACCGCCGGAAGCGTGCTCAGGATTCCCTCCGGGTCCCACACCTTGGTTGATTTCCAGAGGTGACCGGGTAAAAGCGTGTTGTCCAGCCAGGCGGCCAGATTAGTGGTGGGTAGCAGATTGGATTGCCCAATGCCGGGAACCGGGGCAAACATCATCACAGCCCAGTAGCCCACCAGCAAGAAAACCGCAATCAGGATCTGCGTCCGGCGCTCGGTTTTCAGGAAGATAATGCCGGCGATGATGAACACTACGCCAATGCGCTGGAGTACCCCCGGAATCCGCACCGTTTCAAAGTCGAATTTCGGAAACAAGGCCAAAAACAGCCCCAACGCAAACAGCGTCAGCCCCCGCCGGATAATCCGGACGATCGTGGCCGTGTGTTGCTCCGGAAACTGCTTCGCGCCCGACAAGGCGTACGCAATCGAGACTCCCACAATAAAGAGAAAGAACGGAAACACCAGATCGGTGGGCGTACACCCGTGCCAGGCCGCGTGTTTCAGCGGCGCATAGATCTTGCCCCAGCTGCCAGGATTGTTCACCAGGATCATGGCCAGTACCGTGATTCCCCTGAATACATCCAGTGACTTAAGCCTGGGTCTGGAGGGAACGGCAGTGGTTACCGGGGGAAGGGTGTCTTTTTCAAGGGAAGGTAGAGGAGTAGTTGGGTTCATGCGTGGCATGGGTAAAGGTGAAGAATGGTAATGCTGGTAAGCAGATAAGCCTTGGGTAAGCTTTCAGGAACAGTAGCAAGATAGCAGATTCTGGTTGGCTTCACCAGCCCCTTACCGGGGCAAGAGCTACCCATAAAGCGCTAAGCAATTCAAATTTTTCTAAAGGTAAAAACCTAGACTTTGTATTTATGAATTTATTTAAAAATTGATGGCAGATTTTAATAAATATTGCATCATGGAAAAACTTTAAGAACTTTGCTTATTATTTCTAGTGATCTTTTGAAAGCTTTTTCATAGTTTTCCCATCTAATATTATATAGTGAGAACTCTATTTGTTTTGACCTTGATCACTGCTCTACTTGAAACTGATCTCTGAAGATTTTATCAAGACCGAGCTGGCTTTAAAGCCAAGAATAACAATAGCTATCGGCGAGAACGATTTTGAAAAGATCTATCATGTTGTGCCCTGTTTGATTGACCATGTATCCCAGCGTTTACATTTATCCTTCTCGGTTCTCCTTCTATATGGAGTTGTTCCTTTGCCCAGTTTCCATTAACCAACCTTAACCTATTAAAACCTCTAAATCCTTATTTATGCGAATAATGTTACGGTTATTACTAGTTGCTCTGAGCCTCTGCATCGCTCAGGCAGGTTTTGCCCAAGGCAAGACCATTACCGGAAGGGTGACCTCTTCCGAGGACGGATCTGCCATGCCTGGCGTGAGCGTGGTCGTCAAAGGAACTACCAACGGCACTGCCACTGATGTTGATGGTCGTTATTCCATACAGGCAGCCCCCGGAAGCGTATTGGTCTTCAGTTTTATTGGAGCGGTTCCGCAGGAGCATACCGTAGGTGATGCCGGTACAGTTGATGTAAAGTTAGGGTCAGATGCCAAAGCATTGGATGAGGTAGTGGTAGTAGGTTATGGTACCCAGAAGCGAAGTGATGTAACAGGTGCTATTTCAACTGTTGACACGAAGGTGCTTGAATCTAGACCAGTGACAGATGTGGCCCGTGCGCTACAAGGAACTACTCCAGGTTTATCAATCACAAGTTCCTCTGGACAGATTGGTCAGAACCCTACGATCAATTTACGGGGTATGACCGGAAGCTTGGGTAACAGCAACGGAGGGGCTCAGCCTTTGATTTTAGTAGATAACGTAGAAATACCCAGTTTACAACTCGTAAACCCTGATGATATTGAATCCATCTCTGTTTTGAAAGATGCGGCTTCTTCTTCTATCTATGGGGCTAGAGCAGCCTGGGGGGTTATTCTAATAACTACCAAGTCAGGAAAGAAAGGCTCTCCTGCAAAGATCAGCTACTCAAATAATTTTTCGTGGAACAAGCCTACCGAAACACCTAGGCCTGCCAACGCCGCTGATGCCGCCACTCTTTTGCTTGCAACGCAAAGAAGAGCAAACCCTACTTTGCCGCAGGTGGGCTTAGTAGGTGTTTTCTATGATGATGTTGCCATCCAGAGAATACGTGATTGGGAAAAGCAATATGGAGGGCAAGATTTAGGTTCAGACATGGTAATGGGTCGTGACTTTGAAGTGAGAGACGGTCGTTTATACTTCTATAGAACCTGGGATTTAGAGGATCTCTATATCCGTGACTGGACACCCATGCAGAAACACGATTTATCCGTGTCTGGCGGGAGTGAAAAAACGACTTACCATATAGGGGCCGGTTTCTTAGGACAGCAAGGGGTATTGAAGGTAAACCCTGATAAGTTCGATAGATACAACCTGAACCTGAACGTGACTACAAGCGCAACAAAGTGGTTAGATCTAAGATCAAGAGTATTATACTCTAACTCCTTAGCTGAAGAGCCTTACAACTTTAACAGTGCTACTTATGACCCCTGGTTCTATCTGTATAGATGGCCAGTAAACTTCCCTTATGGCACATTTGAAGGCAAGCCCTTCAGAAACGCCATTACAGAAGTACAGCAGGCAAAGACCAATACCAACAGAACATCTTTGTCCAGAATAAACGTGGGTGGTACCCTAAAGCCTTTGGAAGGATTGACAGTAGATGCTGACTTTACCTACACCAACACAAGCGGACAATATCACCAGACCGGTGGAGCCGTAAGCGGCTACAATTTCTGGGCAGGCGGAGGCACTTGGCCTTATGGACCTTTTACCTCGGCGGCAAATGATAGAGTTAGATATGAGAATAGCAGAAGAGAGCAACTAACGGGTAAGGCTTTCGCCACCTATAAGAAAGAAATCAATGAGCACTCTTTCAAAGTCATTGCCGGTGGTGATGTAGAGGAGATGGAGTACTGGTGGAATTCTGCAGAAAGAAGAGGCCTGTTAAATCCTGATCAGGGAGAGCTTCCTCTTGCCACAGGAGATCAACTGGTAGGTGGTGACCGCGACAAGTGGACAACGCTTGGGTTCTTTGGCCGTCTTAACTATTCATTCAAGAACAGATACCTTTTTGAAGTGAATGGCAGACAAGACGGTTCTTCCAGATTATCAAAAGCCAAGAAATGGGGCTTCTTCCCATCTGCTTCTGTGGGCTATGTAATCACAGAAGAATCCTTCATGCAGTTTACAGAACCAGTATTGTCATTCCTGAAGCTGAGAGCATCATGGGGGTCTATTGGTAACCAAAACGCCGATATTGACTATATCTACTCTACTATGACACCAGGTAACTCTGGTTGGGTCATGAACGGAGTAAACACCCTACAAGTAGGCACACCTACTTATATAGCTCCCCTTACCTGGGAAACTGTCACCACGCTTGACTTAGGATTTGATTCAAGATTCTTCAAAGACAAATTTGGTGTCGCTTTCGACTGGTACGAAAGAAAGACGAAAGACATGCACAGTTCTGGAATAGTACTACCAGGAACATTAGGGACTCCGGTGCCTAGAAGAAACTTCGGCGAGCTAAGTACAAAAGGCTGGGAGCTAGCGGTAGACTTCACGCATACTTTCAAGAATGATTTCCGCTTCACGGCAATGGCTACTCTATCAGATTTCAAAGAAGTAGTCACTAAGTTCTCGGATAACACAGGTATAACTGCAAACAGACCAGGTAAAGTGCTAGGAGAAATCTGGGGATTTGAGACAGATCGTTATTTCACCAAAGATGATTTCAAGCAAGATGCCAATGGTAATCCTATCATGGTGAACAACAAATATGTCTTGAAAGATGGTGTTCCATCTCAGGCCTTATTTGAAAATGCTGGTTTCTCTTATGGCCCCGGTGATGTTAAGTTCAAAGATCTGAATGGTGATGGTGTCATCACCCGCGGTTCCGGAACGGTATCTGATCCAGGTGATCAGAAGGTGATCGGTAACTCTACCCCGCGCTACCAATACGGTCTGCGCCTTGGCGCAGAATGGAAAGGGTTTGATTTCAGTGTGTTCTTCCAGGGAGTTGGCAAACGTGATTTCTGGGGCTCTGGTCCTATCGTCCTTCCCGGTTTCAGAGCGAGTGAAGGAACCTTCTTTGCCCATCAGAACGACTACTGGACGGAAGAGAATCCAAATGCCTTCTATCCTCGGCCTACAGACGCTGGCCAATCCACCACTTTCAGAAACTTCTTGCCTCAGAGCAAGTACTTGCTTGATTTATCTTACACAAGGGTGAAGAACCTCACCTTTGGTTACACATTGCCTCAGACACTAACCCGTAAGGTGAAAGTAGACCGGGTGAGAGTGTACTTCAGTGGTGAGAACCTCTTCACTATTGATAATCTAGGTGATATTCCAATTGACCCAGAAGTGAACTATACTACTTCTGGTTTGAATGATCAGGCAACGTTTGGTAGAGTGTATCCTTACCAAACCAATGTTTCATTTGGTCTTCAGCTTACCCTATAATACGTAATATCGATCTCATGAAAACTAGAATAATAACAATCCTGTTCTTTGCAATGACGTTCTTTGGTTGCGAAGACTACCTGGAAACGCCTCCGTTAGATAAACTGACTGATGAGACTTATTGGATAAATGAGAATAGTGTAAGAACTTTTTCTTATGGTTTCTATACGGCTTATTTCACCGGGTATGGCTCTGGTAACACCTGGGGCAAATATTTTACCGGACAGTCTCTGAATGATGATTTTGCCCCTGTTACTCCAGGGTTATTTACTCCTAACGCGGTTCCTGCTACGGCATCAGCAGCCGGGTGGACCTTTACCTGGGTCAGAAAAGCAAACCTGTTAATCAATAGAGTACAGACTGTGCCCATGGAGCAGGAAGCCATTAATCACTGGAGAGGCATTGGACGTTTCTTCAGAGGCATGGAGTACTCAGATCTGGTTAAAAACTTTGGCGATGTGCCGTGGTACAGCAGCACTCTTGTAGAAACTGACTTAGATCAACTGTACAAGCCACGTGATTCTCGTACTTTGGTGATGGACAGTGTGCTAGCAGATTTTAAATACGCTGCCCAAAACGTTCGTTTAACCAACGGCGCCAAGGGACTGACGGTGAACAAAGATGTGGTGCTGGCTTATATGTCTAGAATCTTCTTGTTTGAAGGAACCTGGCAGAAGTACCATAACAACAACAACGCCAAGGCAGCAGAGTATCTTGAAGCTGCTAAATGGGCCGCTGATGAAGTTATAAAGTCTGGCAGATATAGTTTAGGCAACTACAGAGAGGTTTTCAACTCTTTAAGCTTAGCAACAAACCCTGAAGTTATTCTTTATAGAGAATATGTAGAGGGAGTCCTCACGCACTCACTTAATACGTACAATAACAAAGAAGCTCAGACCGGTCCTTCTAAAGACCTTATTGATTCTTATTTAGCCGCTGATGGACTCCCTATTCAGAATTCTCCTCTGTATAAAGGTGATATAGGCATTTCTAACTGGTTAGGTAACAGAGATCCCCGCATTTCTCAGACCTTTGTGACAAGCGAATATAGATTGAATGGCGTTGTTGGTAACTATTCTACTACTGGAGTTGCTACGCATAAGTTCTTGAATGAAGCCATCAAGGATCAGACCATTGGTACTTCAAACCTCAATCCTACAGATGCTCCGGTAATCAGATTTGGCGAGGTCCTGATCAACTATGCAGAAGCAGCTACTGAGTTAGCAACTGTGGGTGGTCCTGCTTTAACCCAAGGTGATTTAGATATATCTATCAACAAGTTAAGAAGCAGACCAGGAATAAACTTGCCTCATCTGCAGGTTTTGGGTGGAGAACCAGCGGTTAACGGCCAAACCTATGATGACAAGGATAGAGATCCAACGGTGCCAGCAATGATTTGGGAAGTTCGTAGAGAAAGAAGAATTGAACTGGTCTTTGAAGGCTTCAGATTGGATGACCTTAAGAGATGGAAAAAGCTACAGTATACCAATACATTAACCAACCCAGAGATCAACATGGGGGCTTGGATTAAGAAATCTGATTATCCTAAAATTAACAGTGCCGTGGTTCTTGACAAAAGCAAAACGGCTACTGAAGGGTATATCACACCTGCTTGGGATGCTGCAGTTCAGAGAACCGAAATTCCTGATAAATATTACTTAAACCCTCTGCCGTTAGATCAAATTGTTCTTTACAAAGAGAGAGGAGTAACCCTTACCCAAAACCCTGGTTGGTAGTAAGCAGTTTCTGCACCGCCCCTAAAACAGAAAGGCCCGCATTTTGCGGGCCTTTCTGTTTTAGGGGCGGTCAATACCCTAATAGTTGTGAAGAGAGTCTCTTTAAGGATGTGCCTACTGCTTTCATAAATGAAATCTAAGTAATAAGCACCAAGGCAACTGGTTAATTGCTCTTGGTAAAGAAACAAGCTAGTGTTTTTCAAATCTGTTGGCAATGAATGCTCGTGCCATTATTGAATGTAACCCTGTTTTGGGGCTGATTTTCAAATAGTAGCCCTAAAGCATCAGTATATCCAGTTACTTACTGAACGCACTATTCTTTGCAATGCAGTAGTATGGATACTGCCGAATTTTCTACAATAGCTCTTCTTTCCTATTCAGAGGAAACTATCTTATATCCTTATTGGCTCATTGATAGCTCAGTCTGAACATATTCAGAATTTGTACTTTATACCTTCCCTTTACAATTAGCTTTCTAGAGTGTTAGCAGTATACAAGTGACCTAAGATGGTTTCCTTTGTTTAGAATAAGATAATATATGGCCTATATTTATGTAATAATGATAAATTTTATGAAGAAGTATTAAGTGCTTTATTTATAAATGCGCTAATTCTTGCAAAGTGGTAAAAATTTTTTTAAATTAAAATGACGATGTATGTAGGTCATCCCTAGCAGAATAGGCATTGTAGTAGAAGTGTTTCAGAGGGGTTTTAGGAAAAATAGGGCAAAAACATATAATGGGGTAATGCAGACCACTTGAATGGAAAAGAGTTCAGTAGTCAAATAGCTCTGATAAGGGGACCTGATAAAGTGTGGTGTTGGATATTGGTTGAATTTTCGTGGCGAGTTATATTATTCAATTTAAACTGACTAAAAGCTTAAGGAGAAATTCTGTCATTCATTTTAACTACTAAGAAAACCACTAATCTATTGAGTAAACCCTAAATCCTTTTCTATGAAAATAATCTTACGCTTAACCTTATTTGCTTTGAGCTTTCTACTAGTTCAGGCAAGTTATGCTCAAAACAACACCGTCGCTGGTAGAATTACTTCGGCCGAGGACGGTTCCGGGATGCCGGGCGTGAGCGTGGTTGTGAAAGGCACAACCGTAGGCGCTTCATCAGACGCTGATGGCCGCTATTCCATTCAGGCCGCACCCGGCAGTACGTTGGTCTTTAGTTTTATAGGCATGCTTCCCCTAGAACGTACCGTTTCTGGTGCTACTCTTGATGTGGTAATGCGGTCAGATTCCAAGGCTTTGGAGGAAGTGGTGGTTACCGCTTTTGGGGTTGAGCAGGAGAAGAGGGCCTTAGGTTTTTCGGTGCAAGAGGTACAGGCAAGAGAAATCACTGAGTCGCAGCAGGCAAATATTGTGAATGCCCTACAAGGCAAAGTGGCTGGTGTGCAAATCACCAATTCTGGCGGTGCGCCAGGAGCGTCTGCTATCATGTTGATTCGGGGAGGAACCTCCTTGAGTGGCAACAATCAGCCTTTGTACGTGGTAGACGGGGTGCCTGTAGACAACACCACTCCCGTTTCACAGGGGGGCTTAACCGCCGATGTCGCTCCGGGATCTAACCGGGCCATTGACATCAACCCCGAGGACATTGAAAGCTTAACCGTATTGAAGGGACCTGCCGCCGCTGCCTTGTATGGTTTACGGGCTGCCTCTGGGGTGGTGGTAATTACTACCAAGAAAGGATCTGCCGGTTCCACTAAAATCTCTTATTCTAATAGTTTCTCTTTTGATAAAGTGAACAGGTTGCCGGAACTGCAGTCCACGTATAAGCAGGGAGAGCAAGGAGTATTTGATGCCACCTCAAACGACTCCTGGGGACCTCAGTTCGAAGCGAATGAGCCTGTTTATGACAACTTGAAAAGTATTTTCAAAACAGCTTTCACGCAGAAGCATGATTTGGCGGTGAGTGGTGGAAATGCCCAGACGTCTTTCTATGCCTCTGCCTCACATTATGACCAAGGGGGTATTGTGGACAATACCAACCTGGAGAGAAATACCTTCCGCCTGACGGCAGAATCAAAGGTCGGTGAAAAATTGCGGATTGGAGGAACGGCCAATTACATTAAAACAGGGCGTGAGTATGTTTCGCAAGGCAGCGCCAACGGGGTCATGGGGGCGGTGTACTGGCCCCGGAATGATGACATGAGCAACTACCTCAACCCCAATGGTACCCAGCGTACTTTCCCTGGAATGGATAACCCGCATTGGGGCGTTCAGAACAAGCCCATAACCAGTGATGTTGACCGGGTAATGGCGGTTGGGCACGTTATATATGACCCGTTCACGTTTCTGAACATTACCTATAGATTAGGAACCGACTACTACACAGATAACTTCAAGAGCGTGAGAATGCCCGGCACCACCATTACCACCGAGGAAAAAGGTGCCCTTTCTCAGTCTACCACCAACAGCCAGATCACTACCTCCACCCTACTGGTGACAGGTAAGAAAACCTTTGGCGAAAACTTCAACACGAGCCTTACGGTAGGCCATAACCTGGAAAACTCTAATCGGCAGACAGCTACCTGGTATGGCAGAAACTTCATTGATCCTAGTTTTGCCGGTATCAACAATGTGGTGCAATCAGACCGTACCATCTCCCAGAATATTTCAAGACGCCGAATCATAGGTGTTTTCGGAGATTTGAACCTAGACTGGAAAGGCATTGCGTTCCTGAATTTCAGGGGCAGAAATGACTGGTCCTCTACGCTGCCGGTAAATGCCAGATCGTTCTTCTATCCGGCCGTGAGTACCTCCATTGTGGTAACCGATCTTTTGGAAGAATTTGGCATTACTTCCGAGAAAGGTATTATCTCATTTGGAAAGCTGCGGGCATCATGGGCTAGAGTAGGAAAAGATGCGCCACCCCACGTGTTGGCAACCACCTTAGGCACTACTACCAACACTTTTACCATTGCTCCCCGCGGGTTCATCTCTAACGCCAATGAGTACTATGGTAATCCGGCGCTCAAACCAGAATTCACCAACTCAATAGAAATAGGTGCCGATGTTCGGTTTCTGCGGAACCGCATCGGGGTAGACCTTACCTATTACAAAACCAGCACCGATGAGCAGATTCTGGGTACCCGTACTCCTCCGTCTTCAGGATCCTTCTTAGCTTACTTGAACGGAGGGCAGATTGACAATGAAGGGGTGGAATTAATGCTGAACACCCAACCTGTCACCAAAGAAAACTTTTCCTGGGCCCTGGATTTCAACTTTGCGAAGAACAAGGCTACGGTCAAAGATCTGCCTGGTGCCTTAGACAGGGTAGAACTGTCTGATGCCTGGGCGGCCGGAAACGTAGCTCAGGGAGCTGCGTTTTTGAATGGCTCTTTGTTCGGGATCAATGGCAACGTCTGGAAACGCAATGCCCAGGGTCAGTTGCTGATAGGTTCTAACGGATATCCTCAGGTGCAATCTCTGCTGCAGTCTATCGGTGACCGGAACCCTGACTGGACGGGTGGACTCACCAATACCTTCAATTATAAAACCTTCTCTCTCTCCTTCATGTGGGATGTACGTATTGGAGGTGACATCTACAATGCCACAGAGAACGTGCTGGT
Organism: Rufibacter sediminis; assembly: GCF_014269285.1. Taxonomy (GTDB): domain Bacteria; phylum Bacteroidota; class Bacteroidia; order Cytophagales; family Hymenobacteraceae; genus Nibribacter; species Nibribacter sediminis. The sequence continues at coordinate 121,099 of NZ_JACOAF010000020.1, read as the reverse complement.
GCGCTCGGGGTTAAGTACCAAGACCCTGGAGAGAGGGCAGACCAGAGTCTTTGAAGGAATTGTAGAAGCTACTGGGCAGCCCAACACCCAGAGTGTGGTTCTGGACCAGAACTATTACCAGACCATCTACCCCTTTCAAGGCTATGACTTTGTGGAAGACGGAAGCTGGTACCGGTTGCGGTACATCACCCTAACCTATAACCTACCCAAAGGATTGATCCAGAAAACGCCCATCAAGAATTTGCAAGTGTTTGGGACAGGACGCAACCTCATCTTGATTACCGATTACTCTGGAGTTGATCCGGAGGTTTCCGGGAGTGGAGCAGGAGTGGGAGGTTCAGGATCTTTCGGGTTTGATAACCTGGGAGTGCCGGCTACCAGAGGCTTTGATGTAGGCTTGAAAGTAACCCTTTAATGCGTAGATAATGAAAAAGATATATATACAAGTAAAGACTCTTCTTCTGGCTACTCTGCTGCTCAGTAGCGGCTGCGACGACTATCTGGATGTCAACAAAGACCCTAACCTGCCTACCATCGTGCCTGCGCACACCAGGCTCGTGGGAGCGATTACCACCACCAATGGAGCGTCTATGTGGCGCGGCTCCAGGGAAGTAGTGGCGGTAACTCAATACGCCTCTACCGCGAACGTAGCAACGGGCACCAACCGCAATGCCGAGCAATGGCGGTTTACAGCCAGTTACTTCTTCTGGCAAAACGCCTATGTGTTCACCATGCCCAACTGCGTAGACTTGATTGTTTTAGGCGAACAAGAGGGAAACCCGCATTTTGTAGGAGCCGGTAAAACTTTGCTGGCGTTGAATTATGGCATGCTGACAGACCAGTACGGGGCCATTGTAGTGGATGATTATTACAGTGGCAAATCCCAGATTAACCTCACGCCCAAGTTCAATACCCAGGAAGAGGTATACCAGAGAATTCAGCAGCTGCTGGACGAGGCCATTGTCGCTTTCAATGACCCAAGCAACAAGGTTCCGCTGAATTTTAGTGGCGGGGATATCATGTACCAGGGAGATGTGGAGAAGTGGAAGCGCTTTGCCTGGTCTTTGAAAGCCAGGTACATGAACCACCTGCACAAAAAAGGAAATCTATACAAACCGCAGGAGATCATCGCTGCCGCCCAGAATGGCTTTAACGCCGACGGAATGGATGCAGAATTCGCCTATTTATCCAACGGGCAACAAACCGACGAGAACCCATGGTATAGCTGGGGCGGTTTTACCAACCCAGACCGCAAGCAAGACCGCTATTTCACCTGGACTCAGTTCTACATTGACTTACTGCAGAATTTCCCGGTAACGGAGACAGATTACCAAGACCCGCGCATCAGTAAGATCATGACGCCGGCCGCAGATGGTCAATACCGGGGTCTACGCTCTGGGCTAGGCCTTAACGGCGGCCAAGGCGGAACCGGAACTTTCACCTCAGAAAATGACTACGGTCCGTTCAAGAACAGTGGGTTTTATACCAGAGCTACTTCCCCTTTCCCGTTTATTACCTATTCTGAGGTAAAGCTGATTGAAGCAGAAGCCCGGCTCAGGTCAGCAGACGCAGCTGGAGCTTTAGCTGCTTATGAAGAAGGGGTAAAAGCGAATATGAGAAAGTTAGGCGTATCTGCTAACGACATCAACGCGTACTGGACCGCCCAACTAGCCGATGGCGTAGTGGCCCATTTCAATAATCTCACGCAAGGGTTAAGCCACATCATGCGGCAGAAATACATCACGCAAACGCTGAACCCCGAAACCTGGGTTGACATGCGCCGCATGGAGTACAGCCAAGCCATCTACGGACCTTCCCTGCAAAGACCGGCTAACCTGAACACGGTTGTTTTTGATGCCAATAATCCCAACCAGTGGATACAGGCCATGGTGTATGAGACAAACGAGCAGAATAGAAATGGAGCGCAGATTGGTGATAACTCAGAGCGGTACCGCTTACTGACGCCACTCTGGTGGAATACGCCACAATAATGTGTTTTAGAAGGAGGATCAGCTTTTTTGATCCTCCTTTTAAATTTAGATACCCATTACGTAAATAAAGATGATAACCCCCTCCTCCCTGATTAAATATACCTGCTGCTTTATTGGCCTGCTAAGTTTTCCTGGCTGCTCTGCCCCTACCTTCAGGATTCTTGACAAGCCGGTTGTTTTCGATGAAGAACGAAAAAAGTTATCCCTGGAATACTTAGCCTCCAGGCACGGCCTACAGCAAGAGGCGCCTTATATCTTGCCTAAGATGATTGTCTTGCACTGGACGGGCAGCCATACCGTTGAACAAGGCTTTGATACCATGAATCCGGCCCTGCTGCCAGGCCGGCGGCAAGCTATTGCCGGAGCCAGCGTCTTGAACGTGGCAGCCCAGTTTCTGGTAGACCGAGACGGAACCATCTTCAGGCAATTGCCCGACACCGCCTTTGCCCGCCACGTGATTGGCCTGAATTACTGTGCCATTGGGATAGAAAACGTGGGGAGCGATGATGCCCCGCTCACCAAAGCCCAGCTCAAAGCCAATGAAGCCCTGATCAGGCACCTGAAGCAGAAATATCCCATTGAGTACGTGATTGGGCACTATGAATACAAAGACTTTGCCGCCCATGCGCTATGGAAAGAAGCCGATTCTTCGTACCGAACCGTTAAAACCGATCCCGGTAAATCCTTCATGCGGAAAATAAGGAAAAGAACCGAAGACCTTCAGCTGAAAGGCTCGCCATTGTCAGAGGAATAGCCAGCCAGGGCTGATAGTTTCATGGAGAAAGCCTACTAAACCAGCGTCTAACAAAACAGAAAAGCCCTTCCGCTACAGCAGAAGGGCTTTTCTGTTTTAAGCACCTTTTACGTAAAATACGCCTAAAACGGCTTCTTACTTCAGGCTGCCAATCATGTCTTCGGGTTTCACCCACTGGGTAAATTGCTCATCAGTGAGCAGGCCCAGGTCAAGGGCGGCTTGGCGGAGGGTAGTGCCTTCCTTATGCGCTTTCTTCGCGATTTTAGCGGCGTTGTCATAGCCTACGTGCGGGTTCAGGGCTGTTACCAGCATGAGCGAGTTTTCCAGCTGGCGCTTGATTACTTCGTAGTTCGGCGCAATGCCTACGGCGCAGTGCTTGTCGAAAGAATCACAGGCATCGCCTAGTAAGCGGGCGCTCATGAGCAGGTTGAAGATCATCATCGGTTTGAACACGTTCAGCTCAAAGTGACCGTTCATGCCGCCCACGGAGATCGCCACATCGTTCCCGATCACCTGGGCGCACACCATGGTCATGGCCTCGGCCTGAGTTGGGTTTACTTTGCCCGGCATGATGGAAGAACCGGGCTCGTTCTCCGGAATGATGATTTCACCGATCCCGGAACGCGGACCAGAGGCCAGCAACCGGATGTCGTTGGCAATCTTCATCAGGCTTACGGCCAGTTGCTTCAGCGCACCGGAAGTCTCTACAATGGCATCATGCGCTGCCAAAGACTCAAACTTGTTTTCAGCGGTTTTCAGGGGCAAGCCAGAGAATTCAGCTATTTTCTGAGCTACCAATTCGGCGTAGCCTTGTGGCGTGTTCAGGCCGGTTCCTACGGCAGAACCTCCTAGGGCAAGCTCGCTCAGGTGATCTAAGGTGTTTCTAAGAGCACGCATGCCGTGGTCCAGCTGAGACACGTAACCAGACAGTTCCTGGCCCAGGGTCAGCGGCGTAGCATCCATTAAATGCGTCCGGCCGATTTTCACCACGTTCATGTACTCCTGTGACTTGGCGTGCAGCGTATCACGCAGTTTCTGCACCATGGGCAGGGTATGCTCAGACACTACCTTGTAACCGGCAATGTGCATGGCCGTCGGGAAGGTGTCGTTCGAGGACTGTGATTTGTTCACGTCATCGTTCGGGTGGATCTTCTTTTTCTCGTCCATCAGGTCACCGCCCAGCAATACGTGCGCGCGGTTGGCCACCACTTCGTTCACGTTCATGTTGCTCTGGGTACCGGAACCGGTCTGCCAAACCACCAGCGGGAACTGATCGGCTAACTCACCGGCCAGGATCTCATCGCACACGCGGCCAATGATCTCGGCTTTGTCCTGCGGCAGAACGCCCAGCTCGGTGTTGGTGTAAGCGGCGGCTTTCTTTAAAATGGCGAAAGCCTCCACTACCTCGCGGGGCATCAGCTGGCCGCCAATGGTGAAGTTTTCTTTGGACCGTTGGGTCTGGGCACCCCAGTATTTATCGGCGGGCACCTCTACCGGGCCCATGGTGTCTTTCTCTATGCGTACGCTCATATCTGTTAGAAAATGGTTAATACTTTAGATGCCTCAAAACTACGGAATTATTCATAAAAAACGGGAGCCGATGAGGTCTCCCGTTTTACGCTTGTTTTCCGGAAAAGACCGCTAAAACAGCTTTGTTAATGGTTAGAAATAACTTCGGGAAGAATTACTTACCCCTCCAAGGAGGGGAGTTCTGCAGTTGAAGGAAAATGACCTGCTCCTCAGAAGAGAATCAGAGGTTGATAGAGAAGCTAGCACATCAGCACATTCATCCATTGGCACATGATTACTTCTTTCGCTTCCCTCCTGCTTTCTCAGACAGCGAGCTTTCATTGTGCAGCCTGTCCACGGCGGTAACGGCATAGGTATAGTTCTCCCCGGCCTTGGCCGATGTGTCTGTATAGGCGGTGCCTCCGTGGTGAATGGCCAGGATGTGGGCCGGGTTCTCCGGGTTGAGGATTCGGCCGCTCTGCACGCGGTAGATCACGTAATAACGGGCGGTATTGCCGTCTGCGGCAGCGGCCGGGGCCGTCCAACGCAACGCTACTCCTTCAGTTGTGTTCTGTACTTTTAAATGGGTGGGCGCCAAAGGCGGAATGCTGTCCAGCCAGGGCATGGTGGGCAACAGCGCCGGATTGGTGTAATAGAACTGCCGAAGGCTGTCCTGAATGCCGTTGGGGTTAGCCATGACAGACTTCGAGCTGAAGTACACGCTGCCGTGCACGTTTGGCGTCTGGCGGTTAAGTCGAAGCTGGCGGCCGGTTTCGTTGGGGTCTGACCATTGCTTGTACACGCGGTCATTGTTGATCTTGTACGGCCCGTGCCCTACGTACAGATGTTTCCCGAAGCTGTTCTTGCTCCACCAGTCCAGCAGTTTGCCGTAATCGGCGGCCGGGTGGCCCAGGTGGAAGTAAATCTGCGGCACGTTGTAGTCAATCCAGCCTTTTTCCAGCCAACCTCTTATATCAGCATACAGGTGGTCATAGTTGGTGATGCCGCCCTTGGAGTCTGAGCCGCGGGGCTCCTGCTCGGTCTTGTTCCGCCAGATGCCAAACGGACTGATCCCGAATTTCACGTACGGCTTCTCTTTCTTGATCTGCTCCGACAGTACCCTGATCACCTCGTCTACGTTGTAGCGGCGCCAGTCGTCTTTGTTCTTGAAATTGGCGCCGTACTTGGCGAAATCCTCGTCATCCGGAAACGGGTCTTTGGTGGGGTACGGGTAGAAATAATCGTCAAAATGAACGGCATCGATGTCATAGCGGCGCACCACGTCCATGATCACGTCAACAATGTATTGCCGCACCTCGGGCAGACCCGGCTTGAAATAATACTTTCCGCCGTACTGGATAAACCACTCAGGGCGGGTTCTGGTGATATGACGGGGCGAGATGTTGGCGCTGATGGTGTCATGCGTGGCGCGGTACGGGTTGAACCACGCGTGGAACTCCATGCCGCGCTTGTGCGCCTCGTCAATCTGGAACGCCAGCGGGTCATACGGCGGATTGGGTTCCTGGCTCTGTTTGCCGGTAAGCCAGTGCGACCACAGTTCCTTGCTGCTGCGGTAAAGGGCATCGGTGGTGGGGCGCACCTGCACCACTACAGCGTTGATGCCGGTTTTCTGGTGTTCGTCCAGGATGTAGCGGAACTCCTCCATTTGCGTGACGGGCGAGAGGCCTTGCTGGCTGGGCCAGTCAATGTTAGCGACGGTGGCAATCCAGACGCCCCGGAACTCCCGTTTGGGCGAAGGTTGGGCGTATGCAAAGGAAGTAAGGAGACAGAACAGTAGGGTCAGTAACCCGGACTGCAACGAGGGGAAGGGTTTTTTCATAGAAAGGAAAAAAGGAATAAAGCTGAAGGGGCAAATATCGCCCTTTCGATATATCCTACAAGGTTTTCCTTTCTGCGTTTTTAGGGTTGTTTTCTGAAATCAGGGCCAAAACGGAGAAGAGTTCTTAGTTCTTCAGCGCTTTCAGGTCCTCGAACCGGATGTCCATGAGCGGATAGCTGCGCCAGTCCTTGAAATCGAAATGCCACCACTCGTCTGGATACACCTGGAATCCGTGCCGCAGCATGGCTTGCTTGAGCAGGTCGCGGTTCTGTTTCACTTTGGAGGGTAACTTGGCGTAGTCAGAATGAGCTTTGGGCGTGAAGGCATCGTAAGCGGTGGGCATTTTCAGCTCTTTTCCGTCTCTCAATCTGATCAAGGTCAGGTCCATGGCGCAGCCGCGGTTATGGCGGGAGCCGGTGCGCGGGGAGGCCACAAACACAGAGTCTTTCACTTTCTCGAAGAACTGCACTGTGACCTGGTACGGGCGGTAGCCATCGTAAATCTTGAGGCCCAGCCCCAGCGGTTTCAGCTCGGCCTGGATCTTCTTCAGCGCATCGGCCACGGGTTTACGGGCGTAGGCCGTGGCCAGCGTGTAGACGGGCTCGCCGGCCAGGTTGTCTTTTGTGGCGTATCTGATGTCCAGCACCAGCCCCGGAATGTAGGAAGCTAACTCCACCAGCTCCTGTTTGGGATCTTGCGCCACTAACTCCTGGTACAAGGCGGTGCTGGAAACCACGGGTAAGCCGAAGTGGTTTTTAGGAATGGAAGACAGCGCCGGAGCCTGGGCGTGGGCAGTGGCTACGGTGACCGTCCAGAGCAGGAACAGGAAGAAGTGCTTTTTCATTTGCGCTGATAGACGATGTACGCTAAAATACCCGAGGCAAGAAAGGTGATGAGCCGGAGCCACTCTATCCGGCCGGTGGTAAAATAGGTGAGGCAAAGGGCGGTCCAGGCTAACAAAGTCCCCAGGCAGAAGAGGAACAAAATGAGCTTTCTATTTTTCATGCGGTTGTCATATATAAGAATAGCGGCCGATGCCGCGAATAGGTGTTGGTGTTTTCCATCGCCTGAACAACTAAATAAGGGAAATAACTCATTTTACGCCTCTTTTTACGAAAATATGCCCAAAACGCAGCAAAGCGATTCTCGCCTAAATATAGCTAACATCTAATATATAAGTTTTCTGAAACAGAAGTCAGCTCCATCTTCCTGCGGAAATTCTAAAGGAGGAGATTCGGTCTGCTTTGGGCCTGTTTTCCGGAAAACGGGTGCGAAACGGAAAGAAGCAGCCAAGCGCAAAATCCCGCGTCTTTCTCTGTAAGAAATCAGCTTGAGCCGCTACTAATAAGACAGCCGATACAAGTCATCAAACCTAACTCACCTCAAACCCTTTTCCTCTGATCATGAACAAACGAATCAAAGTGGCCTGCTTGTCTATGCTGATAGGCGGTATGGCAATAAACCCGGCCCAGAGCGTGTGGGCGCAGGCCGCCAAGAAGCCTGCGGCCAAGACCTCGGCGGCGGCTGCCAATTTCGACCTGAAGTACGAAAAATACAAGCTGCCCAACGGGCTGGAGGTAGTGCTGCACCAGGACAAATCAGACCCGAAAGTGGCGGTGGCCATCATGTACCACGTAGGTTCCAGCCGTGAGAAACAGGGCCGCACCGGCTTTGCGCACTTCTTTGAACACATGCTGTTCCAGAACTCAGAGAACGTGGGCAAAGGCAACTTCATCAAAGGAGTAAACCAGATTGGCGGTACTTTCAACGGCGGTACGTTCACGGACGGAACCGTGTATTATGAAGTAGTGCCCAAAGACGCGCTGGAAAGAATCCTGTGGATGGAGTCTGACCGCATGGGCTTCTTTATCAACACCGTGAGCGAATGGGGACTTGAGAACGAGAAGCAGGTGGTGAAAAACGAGAAGCGCCAGCGTGTGGATAACCAACCCTACGGCCACACCAACTACGTGATCCTGAAGAACCTGTACCCGGCCAGCCATCCGTATAACTGGGAGGTAATCGGGTCACTGGAAGACCTGCAGAACGCCACCCTAGCCGATGTCAAAGAGTTTTATGAACAATGGTACGGCGCCAGCAACGCCACGTTGGTGTTGACCGGAGACTTTGAGACGCCCGAGGCCAAGCAACTGATCTCAAAGTATTTTGGCGAGCTGAAAAACAAACCAGAGGTTAAGAAATTAACGCCGCAGCCCGCCAAACTTACTTCTACCAAGTCACTTTTCCACGTGGATAACTTTGCCAATCTGCCCGAGTTAACCATGGTGTACCCCACGGTAGAGCAGTACCACAAAGACTCGTACGCCCTGAGCATGCTGGGCAGCCTGCTGTCTGAAGGCAAGAACTCGCCCTTTGAGCGCATCATTGTGGAAGAGAAGAAACTGGCGCCGGGTGCCTCCGCGGACCAGAGCTCCGCGGAGATTGCCGGTACCTTCCGGGTACGGGTGCGCGCCTTCGATAAGAAAGACCTGGACGATGTGCAGGCCGCCGTATTTGCGGCGTTTGACAAGTTTGAGAAAGACGGCGTGAACCAGCAGGAGCTGGATCGTTTGAAGATCAAGGAGGAAACCGCGTTGTACAACGGCATCTCCAGCCTGCTGAACAAAGCCTTCCAGCTGGCCCAGTACAATGAGTTCGCTGGGGACCCGGGCTTCGCGAAGAAAGACATTGCCATGACCCAGGCCGTTACCGCGCAGGACATCATGAACGTGTACCGCAAGTACATCAAAGGCAAGCCGTACGTGATGACCAGCTTCGTGCCCAAAGGGCAGGAAGAACTGGCCGTGAAAGGCGCCGTGAAAGCCGAAGTGGTGGAAGAGAAAGTAGTGGCCGGGGCCGAGGGAGCCAATACGGGCACTGAGCCTACCACCTTCGCCAAAACGCCGTCTAAAATTGACCGCAGCAAGATGCCGGAGCTGAGCAACAATTTCGCGTTCAAAGCCCCCGCTATCTGGACTTCGCAGCTGAAAAACGGCATGAAAGTGTACGGCATTGAGCAGAATGAATTACCGCTGGTGCAGTTCAGCATTCAGCTCAAAGGCGGCATGCAGCTAGACGCGCCTAACAAGATCGGGACTGCCTCTCTGGTGGATGCCATGCTGCTGGAAGGCACCAAAAACAAAACCCCGCAACAGCTGGAGGAAGCCATCGGGCAGTTGGGCGCGTTCATCAACGTAAGTTCTTCGTCTGAGAACATCACCATTTCCGGCAACACGCTGGCCCGCAATTTCCCGCAGGTGATGAAACTGGTGGAAGAGATTCTGCTGGAGCCGCGTTGGGACGAGGCCGAGTTCACGAAAGCCAAGCAGGCGGCCCTGAACCAGATCAAGCAGATGCAAGCCAACCCGTCGGCGGTGGCGTCTCTGGCCTTCAACAAAGTGCTATACGGCGAGAACAGCCGCTTCGCCTACCCTACGGCCGGCACCATGCAAACCGTGGAAGGCATTACGCTGCAAGACCTGAAAGACTACTACCAGAAGAACTTCTCGCCTAGTGTGGCTAGTTTCCAGGTGGCCGGTAGCGTGAAACAAGCCGATGTGGCCAAAGCCCTGGCCAGCCTTGAGCAGAAATGGACCGCCAAAAACGTGGCGTTGCCTGCCCCGGTAACCGCCACCGCCAAACCAGCCGCCCGCCTGTACTTTATTGACCAGCCAGAGGCCAAACAGTCGGTGATTTACGCCGGGTACCTGGCCGTGCCGGTAGGTTCACCAGACTACGCCGCGCTGCAGGCCATCAACCACAAACTGGGAGCCGGATCGGCCTCTACCCTGTTCAACGTGCTGCGTCTGCAGAAAGGCTACACCTACGGGGCAGGCTCCGGGTTCTCGCGCCGCCCAACCGCGCCGGGCATGTTTGCCGCTTCATCCAGCGTGCGGACCAACGTCACCAAAGAATCACTGCAAACTTTTGACGAGATCCTGAAAACCTACGGCACCAGCTACACAGAGCAGGATTTAGCCACCACCAAAGGAGCCTTGGTCAAAGAAACGGCATTGAGCTACGAGACCCTGGGCAGCCTGGTGAATCTGCTGGAGACCATCAACACGTACAATCTGCCCCTAGATTACCTGAAGCAGAACGAAGTCGCCATCCAGAACCTGAGCTACACCCAGGCCAAGAGCCTCATCAACAACTACATCGACCCGAGCAAAATGGTGTACGTAGTGGTAGGCGATGCCAAAACCCAGTTAGCCGGCCTCAAAGACTTAGGCTTAGGAGAACCGGTTGTGTTGCAAAACAAATAGCAGCAAGATTTCCTCCTTTCTCAAAAGCCCGTTGCCCCCGCAGCGGGCTTTTGTTTTGGGGCCATTTTCCGAAAAACAGCTTAATTCTGGACGGATAGTTCTGAGGACTTTTTCTGAAAACGGGCTTAAAACGCTCAGTAACGCTTTCATTTTTGCTTTTAACCGAAGGGCGATATGTCCACTGGCCGCTGCTTTTGTGATTCATGCCGACAAGCCCCATCTTTGTTCCCGTAAAAGCACGTAGTGCCCTTTTAAGAACAGAACCCATGCGGACACCCAAGATATATTTGATTTGCCTTAGCCTCAGCTTTTTGGCCCTCGGATGTGAACCAGAGAAGCTGGAGCGCGGAAAAGAAATGGCAGTGGAAGCCGAACGGCACAAAGTAAAGCGGATCACCGAGGAAGACATGGAGAAACAGGCCATTGCCGCCGGTGATACCATTATCCGGTTGGTGGAAGGAGCGTTCCTGCAGTTAGCCGAGAGCCAGCCCAAAGAGCAGGCGCTGTTTGTCGCGCAACCAGACAAGCTGCCCACCGTGAACAGCATTCTGCAACGCTACAACGCCACCCTGAAACGGCAGACGTTCTCCTCTGAAGCCGAGGCCCAACAGTACATCACCAAAGCCGGACTTGTCACTTCTGATGGTAAAACCCAGCCCACGGCCACCCTGCAGGTGCGCGAAGGACAAGTGAATTACCAGCGACCCATTGAAATCAGGAGACGCAACTGCGCCAGCTGCGATGAACCCAGCCTGCTGGACTACACCTCCCCTACGCTGGAGCAGCTACGGGTCTACTCGGCGCAGGGCAAGCCCGAGGGGCTCACAGAAGGCCAGGTACGCGGCCTGTGGCTTATCTCCTTCCCCCGGCAGAAGATCATTGAGCAGATTACCCTCAAGACGAAACCATCGCGCCGGGGCCGGGGCGGCTTTTTCGGGAGCAAACCAGATACTGCCGCCAAACAGTAGCCCAAGCCCTTACTTCACCTGAAACGTGGCGGTCATGCTGCCCATCTTCCCGGTGGTGGTCATGCCCTCCAGGATAGCCCGGTAGGTGGTTTTCTGGTCGGCGGTGAAGAAGGTGATTTCGGCTTTGCCGGTGGCGTCTGTCTGAACTTTGGGGTTCCAGTACAGGGTGGTGCGTAAATCAGGCATGACCACGTTGCTGGTGTCGGGCTTGTCATAGCGGGGCAGGTAGAACTCGCGGGCTTTCTGGAAGTACAGACCCTGGTAGGTGGCCATGCCCGGCATTTTTCCGGCAGTAGCGGTTTTGTCGCTTTTATCGCCTCCTTTCTTGGAAGTAATGGCAATCACCCCATTTCCGCCCCGGGAGCCGTACACCGCCGAGGAAGCCCCCGGTTTCAGGATCTCCACGGCTTCTACGTCATTGGGGTTCAGCGTTTGGATGAAGGAGGCATCTATCTGGGTACCGTCCAGCAAAAAGAGCGGTGGTCCCCCACCCCGCATGCTCACCTGGCCGTTGCTCACCTGTAAGCCGGCTACCCGTCCCTGTAAAGCTTGTATGATGTCCATGCCACGGGGGAGTTCAGAACCGCGCAACACTCTATCGGCGGTGGAATGCAGGCTGCCGGCGGCGGGTTTGAATTCTTCCTGTTTCTTGCCGCGCACGTTCACCTGCTGGAGCATGATGCCACTTTTGCCGGAGAACTGGTCCAGTTTCAGCTGCTCGCGGTTCCGTTGCAGGTAGGCCCATACTTCATTGGAGTAAGGCGCGGGAACGGGCTCATACGGCACCTGCGGGAAAGCCGGGATCTGCGGTAAGTTGTTGTCCAGTTCCAGCATAGACGTGACTACCCCCTTGGTGGTTTGCACGGTAATGGTGGAAGTATCCGGGAAACTGGCCAGGCTGAACTGGAATTTCCCCCGGTCATCGGTCTGGAGTTTGATGGCGCTCATGGGGTTATTGCCGTTCATGAGCGTAATGTCTGAATAGGCATCGGGCTGGCCCGTAATTTTGGAGACGGTGCCGCTCACGTATAAATCCCGTTCGGCGCGGTACTGCATCTGCGGGAACTTGTCTTGCAGAATATCTTTCCAGACAAACCGACGCCACCCCTGGGTGAGCAGCAGGTTGTCCAGGGCCAGCACCACCTCGGGCGCAGCCGAGCTGAAGTAGTACGAGGGATCTTCCACGTGGCCTTTCAAATCTGAACTGAGCAGCAGGTAAGACACCAGGTTGGCGGCGTGCGGAGCCGGAGTGACGGTTTTCTGGTCGGTGATGGCCAGGGAGAAGTTGCCGGCCACGGGAGCGCCGGTCTCGTCCTTGGCCTGGACCTGCAACGTGACTTTCTCGCGGGGTTTGTAGGCGGGTTTGTCTGGGGTGATGCTCATCTGGACCTGCGGACCGTGGTTCACAAACACCAGCCGTTCGGCCAGGGGCTCACCGGTGTCAGAGAAGACGGTGAACTGCACCAGACCCGAGGGGAATTTGTTTTTGGGCACCTCTACCTGAAAGACCTCGTGGGCGGTGGGGCTGGAGGCGGCGTACAGGACCTCGCCGCGCACCTGGGCCACCAGATGCAAGGCCTTGGGTTTGCCCACGCTGTCTTGCTTGAAGCCCAGGCTGTAGAACTTAACCCGCATGGCCGGACCGGTTTTGTTATCGATGGAGAAAATAAAGCCTTTTTTCTGCGGAACCGGCAACGGGTATTCCTTGGCTACGCTTTTGGGTGCCGTGAGGCGCGCCGTGTATTTCTGGCCGGCCTCCGGAATAAAGCCGATGCGGCCCATCCCGAATTTCAGACTTTTGAAATCAACTACTTTCTGGCCCTGCTGGTTGTAGATGGCACCTTGCACGTCTTTCCCCAGGCCGTTGGCGTCTACCGCTTTAAAACCTACCACGTTCCAGAGGCCGCCCACCAGATTACCCCCTTCGGGGAAGAACTGCAGGTCCAACTGATCTTTGGGCGTGGGAATGGCGATGGTGCGGTTCAGGTTGCCGCCCGGTTGCTCCAGGGTTAGAAAGAGTTTAGGGCTGGAGGTTTCATCATGGGGTAGGAACAGCCGCAGGAAAGATTTGCCCTCCGCGGAGGTCGTGGTCTTTTTAGTGCCGCCCTTTTTATCGAAGTTGGTGGAATAGGAAAAGCTGGTCTGGGCCAGGGGCTTTGCCGCGTAGGTTTGCAGGCGCAGGTTCACCAGAACAGAATCGCCGGAGGGTTGGGGTTTGAAGGTGAAGGCCGTGGAAGTGACTACATCGGTTTTGCGCGGGCTCCAGATGGTGATGTTCTGGTGGAAGAAATAAGCCTCGTCAAAGTTCTGCATCCAGCTGGTGAAGGCGCGCAGGCGGTACGTACCCTCGGGCAGATCATCGGGTAAGGCGAAATCGCCGTGGCCCTTGCCTTTGTCCAGCCGCACCACGCTGGTTTTGTAAAACGTGTTCTCCGGGGTGATCAGTTCTACGTACAGCACTTTGCTCAGATCGCTGGGCTGGTGGTTCTGCGCGTTGACCAGATAGGCCTTGAACCAGATGTCTTCGCCGGCGGCGCAATACGGCTTGTCTAGGTGCAGGTACACTTTCTCCTGCGGGTACTTGTTGTGCAGCGTGGTGAGGTTGGCGACGATCTTGTTGATGACGCCGTTCTGTTGCCAGGCCGGCGGAGCGAAGGCGGCCAGCAGGCCCACCAGCGCCAGCAGTAGAAAGAAGAAGCTTTTAGGGAAACGTAGAAAAGGCATGCAGCGGAAATATGTGAGAACCTGAGAAAGCACAATGATCTGTCCGTAACAGACGCTTTCAGGAGACAACGTAATTTAGCGCAGTCTTTTACATAATAAAAAGGGATAGGCTGTTTTTGGCCTTTATTTCTGAAAATAGATCAAAAACGTTAATTTTGCGCTTGATTCATTTTTTAAATGTACCTACATATATTATGGCCATCATTCAAGCAACCGATACAGATTTCCAGGACGTGCTGAAAAGCAACGAGCGGGTAGTAGTGAAATATTTTGCGGACTGGTGCGGCAACTGCCGGCTGTTCTCGCCTAAGTTCAAGCGCATGGCTGCCAACGAGGAGTTCGCGAACGTGGCGTTTCTGGACGTAAATGCGGAAACCAGCCCCGAAGCCCGCAAACTGGCCGGCGTAACCAATCTGCCTTACTTCGCGGTGTTCAAGAACGGCGAGTTGGTAGAAGGTGCCGCCACCAGCAAAGAAGACTTTGTTCTGGATATGGTTCGTAAACTAGCCTAATACTCCCATGAAAATACCTGCCATCAAGAAACTGGTAGAAACGCAGACCATTGAGAGCCTGCGCGAAGCCGAGGAACAACTCATCAACGAAGAAACCCCCGCCTTTGAGATTGAAGGCGCTGACGAAGGCGAGAAACTGACCCACGTCTTCGGGGCTATCTGGATCCTCAACCACATGGGCGACCACAACACTGATTTCAAAACCGCCCTGCGCGAGTTCACCCAGAAGGTGCGAGTCTCCATCAGCTAATACGCGGGAGCGTTTCCTTACCAAAAGAAAAGCCTGCCACTGGAGAAGTGGCAGGCTTTTCTTTTTATGCGTTTTAGCGGTGTTTTACTTTAAAGAGGCGAAAAACTGCTCGGCTTTCTTCACGCCCTCATCGGTGCAGATGCCCCGGATGTAGTACAGGAAAACGCTTCGGAACACTTCGGCCACGTTGAATCTTTCGGGCGGAAAAGTCACCGGGTTCACAATCATGGACAACTGCTCCAGCATGATCTTGGTGACCAGCTGGATGTTGAGGTCCTGCCGAAGCTCCTTCTGCAGCACGCCGGCGTTCAGGAGATCATACAGCAAGTGCGCCGAGTAGTCATTGGAGTGCCGCCAGTAAAGGTTCCAGGCCGCCGGATACTGCTCCTGAATTTCCTGCAGCAGAGTTGGCTGGGCTTCCTGTATGGTTTTCAGGCCCAACTGCACCACCAGCAGCAGCCGCCGCAACGGACTCGCCTCCTGCTGAAACAAACGTTCATGCTCCTCTTTGCGGCTTTCCAGGTCATACTGCACCACCTGGGTCACCAGATCATTCATGTCGTTGAAAAATTCTCTGAACGTGGCGGAGGAAATATCAACCCGATCAATAATTTTCTGCTCGTCTAAATGAGCCAGTCCTTCTTGTCTGATGAGGTGGAGCAATTCCTGTAAAACAGTTTGCTTAAAAGTCATATAGAAGTTTAGAATTCAGAGTAAAACCGAACAAATGGTGCTACTCAGGTGGTGGAAGAATGCAAAGATATTCTTTTACCTGGGAAGTAGGCGATTCCTGCCTCCCAGGCAAAGGGGCACTTGCCCCCGCATCTTAGGTTAAAGTGAAAAATCAGCGAAAAAGTTCTCCAGCACCTTATTGCCTTTTTCGGTGCAGATGCCTTGCAGATAATACAGGAAGATTCCCCTGAAAACCTCGGCCATGTTGTAGCGGTGGGGCGGAAAGAGGGCCTGGTTCAATAGGATATTGATCTGCTCCAGCAAGACTTTGGTGACTACCTCAATGTTAAGGTCGGGCCGAAAAAGGTGTTGCTGAATGCCTTTGTTCAAGAGGTCATAGAACACGTAGTACGAGTGCATCTGAACGTGCCGCAGGTACAGCGCCCAGATGCGCGGGTACAGGTGCTGGATCTGGAGGAAGAAACTGGGGGTAAACTGCTGTAGCTGGGTCACGTGGTGTTTAATGACCTCCAGCAGCTTCTGGATGGAGTCATCCGCCTGCGTGAGAAGCGTGTTCTGGACTTCTTTCTGCTCGGTCAGGTAAAGCTCTACGGCCTGGCGCAGGAAGTCTTCTTTATCTGAGAAAGACTGGTTGAATTCTTCCCCAGATAAACCGAATTCCTGCATGAGCCGCCGCTCTGTCAGGTCTTTTACCCCATTGGCAGAGAAGGAGCGCATGGCCGTGCGTAAGAGCTCGTCCTTGGTCATAATACTGTTCCTTTGCGCAGGTGCTGGCCTTAAACAAATATAACACTTTCCAGATCATTTCCTAGGATAGAGCGGTAGTAAAAGGCAGCTGGCCAGAGCTTTGGTTTGTATCAGTTCTCATCGGACTAGTTAGTTTTCCATCGCCCGCTAGGGCAAGTTTCTTCTGAAGTCAAAGCCGAGGATAGTGTTGTCTTTTAGGGAGGAAAACAGGAAAGCTGTTGCGTACAGCAGCAGGATTGACAAGCCAGATGCAGGCGCCTTTCCGCTTACTGGTGAGAACACGCACTAAGGGCGATGGTAGACCGCGTTTTCTTTCCGAATCCAGTTCAGGTTTTAAGCTTCTTTTCACCAAAACAGGCCCAAAGCGGGTAAAGTAATAATGGCTCTGTGGTTATTGAGAAAGCGTGGTTACCGCTGTCGGTTTCCGGTACAGGCGCAGGTACACCTGCCCTTTCCTGACCTCATGCACCGTGATCCAGTGGCGCTGCAGCTCGGCCAATTCCTGGTCAGTGAAGCCGTTGAATACGTTGGAGTACAGAATGTAGGTGTGCCGGCGGAGGTCCTTGGCCGGAAAGTGCCGCTGGTCATGCGTTAAATCTGTGGCGGCGGGAGGCGCCAGGTTGGGGAAGTCACTGCCCACCTGCTGCCAGTCTATCTGGTGCTGGTCCAGGTACGTCATCATCTCCTGCCGCAGAGTAAAGTAAGGCAGATGGGCCAGCGTGGCATCCCACCCTTTGGCAATGCGCTCCGGATAGACCCAGAAATGGCCACTCACCAAACTCACGGCGAGTACCACATACAGCGTCCGGCGTAGTTTCAGATTCGGGGTCTGCGCCAACAAGTGCGCCGTCAGAAGCCCCAGCAGCACATACACCACCAGCCAGTAACGGTGCCCAATGGGGTTGGTGAACCACACCAGCACTCCGCTTAAAGTCACCAGCGGCACCAGCAGCAGAATCAGGAGTTTTGGGGCCTCTTTCGGGAAACGGGCCTTGAAACGCCACAGCAAAATGCCGGCCGTTACCCACAGCGCTATACGGCCAAAATCAAGCAGCCGCCAGGCAAGGAAAACGAGGTTAAGGCCGAAACCCTTCAGGGAGACAAGCGCCGAATAGGAACTCCAGGCAGAGGAAGGAGCATACCCTATCCACCCGAAATGCCGGTAATGCAGCCCCAGCCAGGTGATCAGCAGCAGTCCGGCGGGCACGTACGGGCGCATCAGCCTAAGTACTTCTGAAAGTCTGAGGTTCCTGTTTTCGTGCCAATGCAACAGCAGCTGCGTGAGGAAAACCGCTACCAACAGAATCTGGCTTCTAGGCGAGAGAAGCGCCATGAATACCAGCGCCAGACCTAAGAGCCCGTGGCGGCGTTGCAGCAGCGCATTCAGGCAAACCAGGTACAGGAAGAGCAGCACCACGTCTGGGGCCACCTGCGCGCTCTGGGCCAGCAGCGTGGGGTCCAGGAAGATGAGCAGCAGGCTCAGGAAAAGCCAACTCGGGGGTAAGAATCTCCTCACCAACAAGTACAACTGCCAGACGATGCCCACCAGAAAAGGCAACATCAGAAAATGGCTCACCGGCACCGATTTCCCGAACAGATGCCAGCCCGCGGCCACGTACATGCCAAACAGCGGCGGATACCCGGCTATCTCCTCGGGCACGAACAAGGTGGAGAAACGCGTCTGATAATACCATTGCCCGTACCGGGAGGCCAGCAGAATGCTATCCCAGAAGAAGCCGTTGTCCTGCACATACCACGTGAGCGCCACCGCCAGCGCCACAAACGGCAGCACTACCGGTAAGGCTTGTCTGAAGGAAGATTCACGGGGTGGTATCAAAGGAAATAAGCGAGCAGTTAGCAACGGATGATAAGAGGCAGAGCCCTGCAAAGAACAGCAATTGCCCCAGAAAAACCATCTGTCCTCAGAGGTTATCTTCCGGTAGGGAAAACCCGTTTAGGGGCCGTTTTCAGAGAAGAAGCCCAAAACTAAAACGTCCGGATCAGGTCTGCGCGGGAGCGGCAACCGGCGGAACCAGATCAGCGGCGATTTTCGCGGAAAGCAGGCACAACGGAATGCCGCCCCCCGGGTGCACACTGCCGCCCACAAAGTACAGGCCCTTCAGTTTGCTGGTGAAGTTGGGGTGCCGCAGGAACGCCGCCATCCGGTTGTTGGAGGAACTGCCGTACAAAGCGCCCGCAAACGAAGACGTATCAGCCTCGATGCCCCTCGGGTCCCAGATTTTCTCTACCGTGATGAGCGAGGCGATGTCCGTTCCCAGGGAGTGGCTTACTTTCCGGAGCACGCTCTGGCGCGTCTGCCGGATGAGCTCGTCCCAGTTCTGGCCGGCGTTGTGCGGCACGTTCACCATCACAAACCAGTTCTCGTGGCCCGTGGGAGCATCCTGAGGGGTTAATTTAGAGGTGATGTTCACGTAGACCGTGGGGTCCTCGGCCACCGATCCTTTCTGGAAGATGTGCTCAAATTCCTGCTGGTAGTTCTGGCTGAAGAAGATGTTGTGCAGGTCCAGCTCCGGAAACGTGCGGGAGATGCCCCAGTAATAAATGAGCGCCGAGCTGCTGCGGGGTTGTTGCAGGGTTCGCTCCGGGGCGGGCTGGTTGGGGAGCAGTTTGCGGTAGGTGGGCACCACGTCCATGTTGCTGACCACCACCTCGGCGGAGTACGTTCCCTGGCCCGTGCGCACACCCGTGGCGCGGGTGCCCAGGACCATGATTTCCTGCACGGTTTCATTGTACCGGAATTCCACGCCCAGCTCCTCTGCCAGTTTGACCAGGCTCTCCGCGATGGCGTAAATGCCTCCCTCCGGGTAAAAGGCCCCGATGTTGAACTCCAGGTGCGGAATCAGGTTGAGCGTGCCGGGTGCCTGGTACGGGTCAGAACCGTTGTAGGTCGCGTAACGGTCCAGCAGCTGAATGAGCCGCGGGTCTGAGAAGGCTTTGGCGTTGGCGGCGTGCATGGTGGTAGTCAAGCCCAGTTCGGGCAGGGCGGGCAGGGTTTTCAGGACATCGGGGCTGAGGTAGGTGTCCAGCTTGTGCAGCGATTTGTGCAGGAACGTGTTAGCGGTGGCGTGGTACAGCCGGGCTACTTTCTGCAGGTGCCGGTGCAGCTGGTCCGCCGGAATACCCAGCTTCGCTTCTACTTCGCGGGCAAACGCATCGGCGGAGGCGTGGGCGGTGAGGCGGGTGCCATCGGGCCAGAAATACTGCGTGACAATGGGCAGCCGCTGGTACCGGAAATAGGCCTGGGGCGCGCGGCCCGCCAGCGTAAAAAGGTCATCCACCAACTGCGGCAGCGTGAACAATGAGGGGCCCGCATCAAAACGGTAGCCGCCGGGCAAGGTGAACTGGGTCATTTTCCCCCCGAAGGAGGCGTTGGCCTCCAGTACCGTCACCGCATACCCTTTCACCGCCAACCGAATGGCCGCCGCAATGCCGCCTATCCCAGAACCAATGACTACTGCTTTTGCCATGTTGCCAATCTACGCAGTTTCCCGCTTTTTCCTGTTCTTAACATGTTCCACGTGTAAAAGTTTGGGCGCGGCCCTGCCCGATGTCTCCTGTTTTAAGCCTTCTTTCCGGAAAACAGGCCCTAAACGCTAGTTCACTTTCCCGAAGATGCGGCGGTACACGGGGCCTCGGGCCGCAAACTGCGCATACAGCACCGGGTACAGCAGCAGGTCCAGCACGCGGGAGCCGGTGCGGTACTCTATCAGTTCATGGATGACGCTGTGCGGGCCTTCCTGGGTGATGAGGTGCCGGTGCCGCCAGTATTTCAAGGGTGCGGGCAGCTCCTGCCCTTCGTCTACAAACCAGGCTTCGCGCTCCGTTACCTCCCGTTCGGTGATGAGGCTGGTCCACCGGCGCTTGATGGGGCCGGCCTGCAGCTCCACCTCTACCCTATCCCCGGGGAAACTTCCATCGAACCGTAAAATTTTTAGCGTGGGGAATGGGGGTGAAAGGGCCTTGAACAGGTCTACTGTAAAACCTTCTAAAACGGCCCGGAAATGCTGGGCCACGGGAGTCTGGAGATGAAGTTTCATGCCGGCCAACTAGGTGCAATGAGGTAACCTGTTCCCCCGCCGAATGTTCCCGAAACCGGGCTGCGCCGAAGAGAAGAAAAGTAAAAGTAGGAATCCATACGAGAAAAGGACGATGAGAAGTGCACTTTGGGGAATCGCGGCTTTGGTAGTGTTGGGGTTAAGCAGCTGTAACCACTCCCGGAATATCTATACCAGCCCGGCGTTTCAGGCAGCCGCCCAGCACCACAAGACCATTGCTATCTTACCTTTTGACGTGCAGGTGGGCCTCCGGCCGAATCAGATGCGGCGGTTAACTCCAGAGCAGCTTTACGCCCTGGAGTTGCAGCACGGGAAAGCGGTGCAGAGTGCCTTTCAGATCCATTTCCTGAACAAGATCAACCGGAACAGGGAGAAGATTGCCGTGCAGGACGTGAACCTGACCAATTCCATTCTGAAAGAGCATGATCTCCAGCCGGAGGAACTGCAAGCCATTCCGGCCGCAGAGCTGGCCCAACTGCTGGGGGTGGACGCCGTGCTGGTGGGCTCCCTCACCACTGAGAAACCCGTCTCTACGGCGGTAGCGGCGGCCATAGCGGTGTACACGTTGCTGTACACGCCTTACATAGGCGGTAGCGGCCCCACCAACACCGGCAACACCATGATGCGCATCTATGACGGAGCCTCCGGTGACTTGTTGTGGAGTTATGATAAAATGCTTTCCAGGGGCATCGGCAGCGATACGCACCACATCATCAAAGCCATCACCCGGAAAGCCACCCGGCAACTGCCTTATGCCAAAAGGTAACCGTTGCTTTGAGGAGGTTTTGAGGAGGTTACCTTGATAGCAGTATGTTTTTAATCGATTTAATTATATATATTACAGTAGCTATATAGGCGCTGCCCTGCGCTTTAACTTTCAACCCTTCATTTCACCATAAACTTATAATCCGTATGAAATCTACAGCCGTAGTACTTGTGTTGTTGGCTCTGTTCCTGAGCGTGGGCGTGTCAGCGCAGACAAAAGAAATTTACACCAACCCGGCCTTCGCCAGCCTGGCCAAGCAGCACAAGACCATTGCCATTCTTCCGTTTGATGCCCGCGTGGGCCTGCGCCCGAACCAGATGAAAAACATGACCCCGGAGCGCATCAAGGAGATGGAGCAGAACGAGGGACTGGCCGTGCAGAGCGCCCTGCAAACGTACTTCCTGAAAGTAAGCGCCAAAGATGACTATACCGTTTCTTTCCAAGATGCCGCTACCACCAACGCCCTGCTGCTGAAAAACAACATCACCCCAGAAAACATCAAAAGCTTCACCCCGGCCGAGATCTCTAAAGTGCTAGGCGTGGACGGCATCATCACCGGCACGTTCTCCACCGACAAACCCATGTCTGACGGCGCGTCTCTGGCCCTGGGCTTAGTAGTGGGCGTTTACGGCGCTACCAACTCCGGCAAGACCGCCATCAACATCTATGACGGCACCTCCGGTGAACTGCTCTGGAAATATGAGAAAAGCCTTTCCAGAGGCTTGGGCAGCGACACCAACACCATCATCACCACCATCATGCGCAAGGCGTCTAAAAAATTCCCTTATTCTAAGATCAAAGCCTAAGTCGGTTTTTCGGAAAGCCGCAGGCAATCGGGCACTGGTACTTGTTGCCGGTGCCCGTTTGGTTTTATGGCCGTTTTCTAAAAAAGACCCTCAAAACAGGGGCTGGCCCAGGCCCGGGTAAAAGCGTTTTGCAGGATGTGCGGCAAGTGAAATCTTTTTAGTAATATTACTAGCCTTCTTCTGCAAGAAAGAAGGCGTTTGTACGCAATCAATTCAAGCTTTTATCCAAGCCTTCTTACATGAAAAAAGTACTTCTCCTTTTAGTGGTTGTGGCCCTGTGTGCCGGTGGCTATTGGTTCTATAACCGAGCGAAAACGGGTCCTGAGGCCTCGTTGGTGGAGATCAGGTCTGCCCTGGAAACCAAAGACATGACCAAGCTGCAGAAGTATGTAGACTTCAAGCGCACCTCTAACAGCCTGGTGGAGCAAAGCCAGAACATGGCGGTAGAGTTGCTGCCCCAGGAACTGCAGGGTGCCGCTAACCTGCTGCGGAGAGGCCTGAAAGCGAAGAAACAGCTAACCTCGGCTGTGCGCAGCCAACTGATCCAGAGTGTGGAAACGGTGTCTGGCCAGAAAGTGCCCGAGGTAGCCGATGTGGTGAAACTGCTGCCCGTTGGCAAACTGATCAACACAAAGCTTTTACCGAAACTGGAGTTTGAAGGAGTAGACCACGTCAACCGCCAGGACTCTATTTCCCTGGTAGGCCTGAAGGTGCGTCCCGTGAACAGCGACGAGTCCATGATTGTGGAACTGCGCATGCTCCAGAAAGAGGATTACTGGCAGGTGGTAGGCGTAGAGAACTTCAAAGAGGTACTGCCCCGGTTGATTTCCATCGGGAAGAAGAATAAAGATCAGGGCACCGCGGAATAAGGTTTACGGCCTGTTTTCTGAAAACATGCTCAAAACAGAAAGGGGCGCCAGCAAATGGCGCCCCTTTCTGTTTTGCGGGAAATAGTACAAGTAACCTTCTCTTGCTAGGCGCTAACTGGTTTTATTTTCTGTTTCCGGCCGATGAGCAGGTAGAGAACAGCCCCTAATACCGGTACAAAGACAATCGCAATGAGCCAGATCAGTTTCTCCAGGCTGTTCGCAAATTTACTCGTGAGCAAATCAACGAGCGACCAAATCCATAAAATACCAGGAATGCCCACCATGAGCAGCAAAAGCAGTAACTCAGGAATACCAATATTCGCGATAAATAAGAAGCTGTTTTCCATGTTGTTAGAGTATATGAATTTAGGATAGAAATATAAAGTATAGGATGGTTAGTTTGCAGTTTAGGTTTGCATTACGCCCAAACTTCATTCATCTCGGTTAGGATAATAGGTGCTCCGTCGGTCACTACAATGGTGTGCTCGTGCTGGGTCACAAAACCGCCTTTGTTTCCTACCAGTGTCCAGCCGTCTTTCAGGGTATTCGCAATAGTGGAGTTTGTTGAAATGAAGGTTTCAATGGCCACCACGGAGTTTTTCTTGAATCTATTCAAGTTGTACCGGTCATAGTAGTTGGCTATCTCACTGGGTTCTTCGTGTAATTTTCGGCCAATTCCGTGGCCCGTTAGGTTCTTGATGACGGTATACCCAGACTTTTTGGCTTCATTCTCAATCAAGCGGCCTATTTCGGCAATCCGAACTCCTCCCTTGATGTTTTTGATGGCTTTTTGTAAAATCCTCTTGGAAGCGTCTACCAGCGGCTGGTGGTTGTGTACATCTTGGCCTAACACGAAGGAACCGCCATTGTCTGCCCAATAGCCGTCCAGTTCCGCCGAAACATCGATGTTAATCAAATCACCTTCCTGCAGTACTTTTTCGTCTGAGGGGATGCCGTGAGCGATCTCCTTATTCAAGCTGATGCACGTCCAACCCGGAAACCCATACGCGAGCGCCGGCGCTGATTTTGCCCCGTATTGCTTCAGTAACTCTCCTCCAAAGGAATCCAGCTCTTTGGTGGTCATGCCTGGTTGAGCGTAGTTGCGCATTCCTTTCAAGGTCAAGGCGACAATCTTGCTTATATTCTGCATCCCGATAAGCTCGGCTTCTGATGTGATTGACATAGGGAAGTTGTTTAGTGGATGGGAATGTCTCTATTCCTGTAAATTGGGGTTATGACTTAGTAATGTGCTCAATACTTACTATATAAGTTCGGTTACTTAAGGCTGCTGCACCTTAAGTAAATGTTTAATAAAAGCACTTTGGCCAACACATTGCCAAATCAATGTTAGTTCTTGCTTTCGGAAATTTCATCTTTAATTCTCTTGTTGAGGTCAATCTTTGAACCAATAAACGCGAATATTGAAGTGCCAAATTCTCGTGAATATTTGTTTGTTATAGAATCAGAAATCAATGAAGTTTCAAAAAAAGGTGATGTTTCTTTAAGTTCAGCCTCAACTTCATGTGATTGTTTTATTCTGATTAAGTTTACATAGTTTTTATTTAGGTCAAACCAATCTATATAGTCAGCATTGAAGGAAACGGCTTTTATTTTTTGCTTAGTATAATAATTTATAGCTCCTGCTTGTCCATAATTATCACACAGGATAAGTGTTTTTTCTTTGTTCGGTAATTTAGAAAATACGCTATCCACTTTGTGAGCCAATTCTCTCCAACCTAACATATCAGCATAGTCTTGCGGTAGTTCATGGTCTTTGCCATCTTCCCAACGGAGTAAGCCTAGTTTTTGGTAAGTATGGTTACGGGTTATTATATGTTCAGGACTTTTGTTTGGAAAAAATATAGTATAAATAGGAATGAAAAATAGAATTGGAATTGAAATAGCTACTGGCTGTAAATATTTTTTCCTGCCTTGATTTATTTTGTCTGCAATAAATACTGAACCAAAAGAAATATAAATTGGATAAAGTCCTATGGCATAATAATCTTTTGCTTTGAAATAAGCAAAAACCATTAGGGTAAACATCATTGCCCAAAAAAAAGCTGAATACTTTTTATATGGTTTATAAATAATGAGCGCATATAAAGCTGAGACAATAACGAATAAAGAGCCTGAAAAGAAAAATAGTTGTGATTTAAAAAAATCTACACGGTTTACATTCACTAGCTGTGTATTTGATAATTCATTCAAATGATGGATAACCGGAAAATTATTTTTTAACTGCCAATTTAGATTAGGTGAAATAATAAGCAGTCCAAGCAAAATTGAAAGATAGAAATGTTTGTTTGTAAATATCTTGCGTTGTTCAGTTAATAAAATAGAAGGTAAAAGACCTATTGCAAGAAAAGCTATGTTGTATTTATTTAAAAATCCAATAGCAAAAACAAAAGCACCAATGTAAAGCCATTTGATGCTTTCAGTTTTGAAATACTTGATCACGACAAAATAGAAGGCCGTCCAACTTAATACGTCAAAAGAGTTTGGCTGATATAAGATATTTAATCTTAAAACTGCAGAGAATAGAATACAGGTAGCACCTAGGATCAAAGCAAACAGATTTCCGTTCAACTCCTCAATTGCTTTCCATACTATTAAAATTGTCAGAGCCCCAAAGAGTGCCGGGAAAAATTTTACCCAAAAAACAGAGTTGCCAAGTAAATAGATTAAATAGGAAACCCATGACGTGAATGGCGGAACAGATTGAAAACCCCAAGCCAAGTGTTGTCCTTGGTCAAGGTGTAAATATTCGTCTCTCTGTAAGTCGTAGTCTGAGCTTATTAAAACGTATTGCAATAAGAATTTCAGTAAAATAAATCCAATAAGAATTAAAGTTTTCTTTGTCATACGATGAAGTCTGCTAAAACTACCGCGAACATGGGCTTTGTAATGGTGAAGGGTTCTGTA
This sequence comes from Rufibacter sediminis, assembly GCF_014269285.1. Taxonomy (GTDB): domain Bacteria; phylum Bacteroidota; class Bacteroidia; order Cytophagales; family Hymenobacteraceae; genus Nibribacter; species Nibribacter sediminis. The sequence goes on along the minus strand of NZ_JACOAF010000020.1, from coordinate 95,404 downwards.
TTCAGTGAGCCGAGCTTTTGCACCCAAGTTAAATAAGATTTCTAACGTTAAGCACTTGTTCTTGAAGCCTGCCATTCCGCAAAGCCTAGATTAGCGGCTGGTAGTTCGGTTGGCAAGTTCTGTTGGAGTCAGTCCGAATTGCTTTTTAAATGCGTAGGAGAAATGCGATAAGTTTTCGAAGCCAGTTTCTAAGTACACTTCCGTAGGCTTCTTCTTTTTCTCGGCAAGTTGATAATGGGCCAGTTCCAGGCGTTTCTGCGTGAGCCAGCGTTGTGGGGTGGTGTTGTATATTCCCTGGAAATCGCGTTTGAAAGTAGTCAGACTGCGACCTGTCAGGTAGCCAAACTTCTCCAATGGCATGTTGAACATAAAGTTCTTTTCCATAAAGCTGGCTAGTTCAATTTTATGCGGTTCTTCAAAGTTGGCTAAAAGGGTATCAATGTCTTTGTCAATGGTTCTAAGGATGGAAATTGCTTCCGTAATTTTTAGTGAGGCGATATCCTCAGGGAATTTTTCCTGCAGGTCAAAATACGGAATTAACGAAGCAAGACAACTTTCTAACAACGGGTGCTTGTCAAAACTTCGGATTCTCTGCGTTGCAGAAACTTTGGGCTTTATGTTTAAATGCGCGTAAAACCCGCGGAGTCTGTCTATGGACAAGTGCATGACAACCGATTTATGCGGAAGCCCATCTTTGGGATAATTGATAATGGTTGCTAACTGATTTCTTGGAATGAGGAAAATGTCGCCGGCTTTAAATAAATAGTTCTGGTCGGCTTGAATGATCTTTGTCTCGCCCGAAATAAACCACACAAGCATATGGTGATCAAACACAACTTCGGTCTTAAATAACCTGTCTTCGTAGCAAGACAGCTTGATATCTTCGGTGATGTATTTTAATTGGAACTCCATATTGCCCGTGTGGTTACCTATTTACAAAGCTCAATCAAGTGGAAATGGTATGCCTGTCAATTTCTCACTTAACTCCCACAGGCGTTTTGCGTTGGTTTCGTCTAACGAGTAAGGTTTCACACCTACTGAAAATTCTTGCCCAAGATGCAATTCTGAGATATCATTGTCTTCGCAATACACCCCGCCAATGTGGTCTAGTTGCGGACTGGTCGCACACCAGATTGTGGTAGATGCACCTTGTGGAACGGTTTTGAGCGATGCGACAATTTCAGGCAACATATTTCCTTCTTCATCACAATAGCCCATTTGTATAAATAACTCTAAGGGTGCTTCTCTCCCTAATTCTGTTCCTCCAATAGAGCCTGGGTGTACGGAATAAGCCCTTACCCCAAATTCTTTTGCCCGGCTGTCTAATTCAAGCGAAAACAAATTAACCGCTGTTTTTGACTGTCCGTACCCTTGCAAGGTTTCATATTCGCGATGTTCGAAATTGGGGTCTTCAAAATTGAAGGGGGCAAATTGATGACCTTGTGAAGAGACATTTACCATTCTTGCTCCGCTGGCTTTCTTTAATGCGGGCCACAGTTTGCTGGTGAGGTGAAATTGAGCCAAATAATTAACCGCTAATTGTGATTCAATTCCCCGGCCGTCTCTGCGCAGCGGGACCCACATAATCCCTGCATTGTTGATGAGCACGTGCAAAGGTCTTTCTGAAGCCAGAAACTTTCCTGCAAATGTGTCAATCGAAGCTGGGTCCATCAAGTCCATTTCTTCTATTTCTACATTGCCAATCCCCTGTAGATTTTTCTTTGCCTTATCCATGTCCCTTGCCGGAACAATAACTTTTGCACCTGCGTTGGAAAGCGTTTTTACCGTCTCCAACCCAATTCCGGTGTTACCCCCTGTAACAAGGGCAATTTTCCCGCTGAGGTCAATTCCTTTGATTACTTCTGTTGACGTTGATTTTGCGTTGAAGCCCGAACCCAGTGGCTTCTGTAATGCTCCGTTGTAATTTGATTGTCCCATGTTTTAGTTATTTGGTTGGGACAAAAGTAGAGTGCTTTCTGTCTAGCGATTTTGTTTAAACGTCCGAATTCACTTTGTTCAAACGTCCACTTGTTGAGGAGGGGACGTGGGGCGTTATACTTGCTGCTAACTGCCTGATGTAAACGGCGGCAAGACCCTTAATCTAAGCTGGCGTTCAGCTGTTGTTGTATGGCGGTGTTCTTCTGCGGTTGACTCTAGAGTTCAAATTTTGTTTTAGGCTAGTTTTCAGGAATTCAGTTCAAAGATGTTTGTCTATTCAGTTTTAGGACTAGTATCGCCAAATGCGACTCTTATTCATTGATAGGATATGTAGGTAGCCGCTTTGCTATTCTAACAATATAGAATATTGATATGCTTACGGGCCAGACTAAAACAAACAACTCACCTGGCTCTTTCATTGATGCTAACCAATTCAAAGCTTTTTGTCCACTGAAGCCTATAGAAACTAAAAACGAAGCCACCCCCATGGCTAAGAAAATAAGAACCATCTTGCGCCTTTCACCCGTATTTTCTATTAATAGCATCAAAAGCCCAAAGTAACCGAATAATCCAAGTAAGCTTTGGGTTAGCAGTACAGAACCCTGTAAGTTTAGGGGAAAAGATTCTACAAGACTAAACACAATAAATAAAGAAATTATAAACAGATAAGTAGAAGGCACTAAAGCAGAAACAACCGTTCCGTAATAAAATAATTTAGACATTATTTTACTTTTTCGATTTATCTATTTGTAGATAACACCTTTTTAGGTTTCTATCTTTTTTATCATTAATGCCATACTACGGCTTGTGCATGAGGCGTGCAAGGCCGCCGGCCGAAGCATGGCTTATGCACAATGTTAGCACCTGTAATTTTTTATTCTTTCAGGAGTATCACATCTGCAAGTTTGCCTATTTCGCCGCTGAACATCTTCATGTCTTTGTCGCTTTTATGCGGGGTGAAGTTGATAAACAAACTGCTACCTTTTCTGCTTAGCTCGTTGATGTTGTAAGTATCCATGTACTCGAATTTATCTTCTGCTTCTGCGGAAGAGTAGAAGATGCTCCGCTCACTTACTTTCTTTAAATTCTTGTCGGTCTCCAGTATGGACAGCCCGTTCGTGAGGAATATCCTGTTTCCGATAGCTATTGGGTTTGTTGTATTCTGTAGCGGTTCAGGATATTTCTTTATTTCTGCCCTTACCGTGTCCAGAATATAAGCATGACCTGTGTTCGCATTATCCTCTGTAACCATGTCAAATATTGTGAAGACTACTAAGTTTTTGTCAACAACTACTTTTGAGATGTCGAAGGCCTCTGTTCTGAATATACTTTTGCCGTTTCTATTGATTTCAAAGTCGTAGTGCTCCTCTTTGGAGGGAGAGTCTTGTATATTCAAGGAGTAAGAACCGAGACGGTATGTTCCCGTTTTTTTCTATTCGGATTGTGTTTAGGTCAAGGTTCTTTGCCGCCTTAGCTACTGTAAAGTAAGCCGTGTCGGCTTTAGCGGGGAGAGTGTTGTCCCTGGCAGTAACTTTTATCATTATTTGCGGAGTGGGTAGTCTGATTTACAGGAGGTGCTGACTTTTCACTAACTGGATTGCTTTTGGTGTTGCCTTCTGTGGTGCAGCTCAACTGTCCAATAAATATGAAGATGTTTAATAAGCCTGTAAATCTCCTTCTCATATGTAAGATTTGATTCTATTTATTGGTGCCAACGGACTAGAATAAATAACGAGCAAGGCCGTAGCTTGATGTTTATACTAGTCCGTTGCTGTTATTCTATTGTCATTACTGCTTCCGATTCAAAGTTTTCTAAATTTGAAAACTTAAATTCATCATCTTTGGAAGGTCGTATTTTATGGAATTTGACTACGCACCCGCCGTAAACATCAATCTCTTCCCCAGAGTAAGTTGTCTCACAGAATGATACTACAATTCTAAAGTCGGCGTCAAAACTGGAAGTCAATTTGTGATGCAGTCTTTTGGCCAGTTTGAGTCCAATCGGTAAATACTCCAACTCGCTGTTTAAGTGCTTATAGTAGTCGTCTACATGAATATCATTTAAGAAGACTTCATATTCACATTTCTTAAAATCTGTGTCCAAGTCACCAGGCCCGAAGTACTGAAAGTCTTTAATCAGTATACAATCTTGTTCAATTCTAAATCCGGAATCTATAAGCTTCTCTAATTCTTCTGGCAGGTCTGTTTCGGTGCTTTCTAACTTATACTGAATTTGGTTCAAGTATGAGTTCAGATGAGAATTTGATTCTATTTTCATTCTTTTTAATTACAGCTAATTACCATATAAACGGAATACCTCCGGTTATTGGTGCTTTGGATGGAAGTAGCTACCTACGTTTTCACCCTCTTTTCCCAAAACAAGTCTCTAAACGCTTAGCTTAGCAAGCTTTCAATGTCCTCTTTGGTGAGACGTTTGATGACGGCTTCATCCGTGGAGATGAGGTCAGAGACCATCTGGAGTTTCTTGTCCTGGAGGGCCAGGATTTTCTCTTCCACGCTGTTCTTGGTGATGAACTTGTAGGTAAAGACTGTGTTCTGCTGGCCAATGCGGTGGGCGCGGTCTACGGCCTGAGCCTCTACGGCAGGGTTCCACCACGGGTCCAGAATGAACACATAATCAGCGGCGGTGAGGTTGAGGCCCACGCCTCCGGCTTTGAGCGAGATCAGGAAGACGGGAAGGGTAGGATCGTTCTGGAAATGGGCAACCTGCGCCTGGCGGTCTTTGGTGGAACCGTCCAGATAGGCGTACCTGATCTTGCGCTCGTCCAGGGCGGCTCGCACCAGGTCCAGGTGTTTCACGAATTGGCTGAAGACAAGCACCTTGTGGCCTTCGCTCACCACGTTGCGGGTCAGGCGCAGCACCTCGCCCAGCTTGCCCGATTCGGCTTCTGAGGCGGGATCAGCCATGCGGGGATGGTTCGCGATCTGGCGCAGTTTCATCAGACCCTGCAAGAGCATGAACTGCGACTTGGCCGCGCCCTGCTCCTCAATGTTCTTCAGTATTTTGTTGCGGTAATAGGACTTGGTTTCCTCGTAGGCGTGCTCCTGCTCCTCCGTCATCTTGCAGAACGTGATGTGCTCAATCTTCTCGGGCAGTTCTTTGGCCACTTGGCTTTTATGGCGGCGCAGGATGAAGGGCTTGATGAGCGCGTGCAGGCGTTTGGTTTTCTGTTCGTCTTTCAGCTTTTCAATGGGGCGTAAAAATTCCTTCTTGAAGAAGTTCTGGGTGCCCAATAAGCCCGGGTTGATGAATGACATCTGGCTCCACAGGTCCAGGGTGCTGTTTTCCACGGGCGTACCCGTCAAGATCAGCCGGTGCTTGGATTTCAGCTCCCGCATGCTGATGGACGTGTTGGAATTGGGGTTTTTGATGGCCTGGCTCTCGTCCAGAATCACGTAGTCAAACAGGTACGTCTTCAGGATCTCGTGGTCCAGGCGCACGATGCCGTAAGACGTGAGAATGAGGTCATAGTGCTTGAACTGCGCCACGTTTTTGTTGCGGTACGTGCCGGTATAGGTGAGAATGCGCAGCTGCGGGGTGAACTTCTGGGCTTCGGCCAGCCAGTTGTAGATGAGCGAGGTAGGCATGACCAGCAAAGACGCCGTCTGAGCACCATTTTCCTTTCGGTGCTGCAAGAGCGCCAGCGTCTGCACGGTTTTCCCTAGACCCATGTCATCCGCTAAACAGCCGCCGAAGTGGTATTCCTGCACAAAATGGAGCCAGTTATAGCCCGCTTTCTGGTAAGGGCGCAGTTCGCCTTTGAAACCGAGCGGCAGCGGCTTGTCTTCCACGGCTTCAAACTCACGGAGCTTTTCCAGCTTGCGGCTCATGGTCACGTGGGCCAGGTTGCCGTTCTGGAGGTCGCTCACCAGTGAGAGGTGGTGTTTGCGCAGTTTCAGCTCCTCGTCGCCCTCAGAGAAGGCAAAGAGTTCCAGATACTGGGTAAACCACTCCTCGGGGATGATCGCGATCTGGCCGTTGGGCAATTTGTACTCGCGGCGTTTGGTGAGAATGTGGTTCCGGAGCTTGATGAACGGAATTTCGTACGGCCCGAAACGGACGGTGCCGTAAATATCGAACCAGTCATTGGTTTCGTTGATGCCCACGTTCACCGAGGTCTCGCCAATGAAATAGTTTTTCTCTGACTGGCTCTGCTGGAGGGTAAAGCCCAGTTCTTCCAGGGTTTTGGCGTAGCTGTTCAGCCACCCGAACGCCTGGGGCTTGTCCAGGATCGCTTGGCCGTTTCTGATCTCCAAGCCTCGGCTGGAAAGCTCCTGCACAAAATGGGCTTCCTGATCCAGATCGCGGTGCAGCCGGTGGAAAATATACGACTCAGCAGTTTTCTCCACGCTCACGCTGATCTTCCGGGGCTCCTGCGTGCCTACGGTATAGGGGCCGTAATTGAAATTGAGCTGGAAAACGATCTTGTCGCCATCTGAGGGAGGGGCGATTTCCTCCTCTTCCTCGTCTTCACCGGCGGCGGCAAGCAAAGCCGGCGAAGGCTCGGCCACGGCCAGTTCTGAGAACTGCAGCTGGGGCTGCGGCACGTAGCGCTCAGATTTTATATCGAAGCCTTTGGCGTACACGTCAAACTGCTCTATGAGCGGGGCCACAAACTTGCGGTAATAGCTTTCCTCCACGTTGCGCGGCACGGCAATGAACTTCTTGTTCAGAAACGGTTGCAGCTTCTTGCCGTCCACTTGCTTTTCAAAGCTGTAGAGGCAGTCGTTCAGCAGCAGCCAGGCCGGCTCTTTGCACACCAGTACCGCGTCCTGATACTGGAACTCCAGCCGTTCGCCTTTGTACTTGATGGTGGGGAAGTAATGGGTGTTGTCATCGTTGCGGCGGAAGTGGAACAGCACGGTGGCTTTCTCGGTGGCCATGTTCAGGCGCTTCCAGGTGGGCTCGCCGTCTTTGCCCATCACAAACACCATCTTGTCCTGCAGCAGGTCCAGAATCTTGGCCATGCGGCTCTGGATGTAGTGGTCAATACTTTCCTGCAGGAGTTTATCGCCCTTGGCGGGGTCATAGGTTTTGAAGAAGAAATCAGCGAGGGTGGTTTTCTTGATCGCGAATTTCTTGAACACCGCGTCCTGCTGGATCTGGTCTACCAACTCAATCAGCTGGAAATCAGTGTCGTTGAGCCGTGAGGCGAACTCATCGGCGTTTTTAATGGAGATGTTCTGGTGCTGGAGGGTGAGTTGCCGTTTGGAGTTGACCTGCACCACAAAAGACTCAAACAAATAGCCCAGGTATTCATGCTCAAAAAGAGAATAAATAACTTGAAATGGCTGTGTTGTAAATACTTTCATGGCAAGGTGCTCGCTATCCCAATATTGAAAGTACAACAAAATCTTTTTCGCACCGCAGTAAAATGCAGAATTTTTAGCAAATCACTGAGTATTTGGTAGCTACAGTCCTACTTTTTGCCTTGTTTTCATAAAACAGACCCAAAGCGGCGGGCCGGAAAACCGCCAATAATACAGAAAGGATTTTAAGCCTGCTTTCCTGAAAACGGCCCCAAAACGGACTACAGGTTTTCCCGGATGGAGAGGGCGGCGGCGCGGCGGGCGGGCCGGATGGACACCAGAAAGGTGATGAGAATGATGGCGGCGGCCGTGAGCAGGAAATCAGTGGGGCGCATCAAGACCGGGTACGCTTCCACCACCGAGGTGCTCATGCCCATGGACACCCAGCCAAACGTCTGCTGCAGCCAGCAGATGGTCCCTCCCACCACCAAGCCCACCACGGCCCCGGTAAAAGCTACAATGGCACCCTCCAGCAGGAAAACCCTACGTATCGTTCTCGGGTCAGCGCCCAAAGAGGCCAGGATGGCAATGTCTTTCTGTTTGTCCAGCACCAGCATGGAGAGCGAGAAAAAGATGTTGATGGACGCGATGAGCAAGACAAAGGTGAAGGTGACAAACACAAACAGCTTCTCCACCTTCACGGCCCGCAGAAGGCTCACGTGCTGTTGCTCGCTGTCCTGTACGTTGAAACCTTCGCCCAGCAGCTCCTGCAGGGCGGACTGCACCTTCTCAATTTGCTCTATGTTCTCGGTTTTGATCTCCAGCGAGGTGCGCTTGTTTCCGTAGCTCAGGAGCTCCTCCGCGAAGCTCAGGGGCACAAACACGTACTGGTCATCGTACTGGCGTTCAATGGCAAACACGCCGCCCGCCTGAATGCCCAGTTGCCGGAAGGCGTTCTCTGGGTTGATGATGGTTTTCTTGCCCGCTTTGGGGTACAGGAACTGCAGCGGCGAGAACGGGTTCTCGGGCCGGATGGAAAGCTGGTACTGCACGCCCCGGCCGATGAGGGCAAACTGCTTGCCATCGCGTTTCAGGCGGTAGTCGCCGTCCACAATGGCGGAGTCAATCTGGTTCTGTTGGAAAAAGTTATCACTCACGCCTTTGATCTTCACCACCATCTGGCGGTCATTGTAGCGCAGCAGGGCGTTGTCTTCAATCACTTCGGTGAGCAGCGCCACGCCCGGCGTTTTCCGGATCCGTTCCAGCAACTGGGCATCGGTCTCAAACGATTTGCCTTCTACGGTGGTGATCTTGATCTCGGGGTCAAACTTGCCGTACAGCGACCGGATGAGGTCTTCCAGGCCGTTGAACACGGAGAGCACCACAATGAGCGCCATGGTGCCCACGCCCACGCCAATCATGGCGATGATGGAAATGATGTTGATGATGTTGCGCTTCTTTTTAGAGAAAAAATACCGCCGGGCGATAAAAAGGGCAACGTTCATTTACGTGGGAATGAGTGAATAAGGGATTGATTAGGTGCCGGAAGAGAGATTTCGCTTCTCCTCGTTCAGGTCACCTTTACTGTTCTGAGGCAAAAGGGTTCTGTTTTCTGCCCGCGGAAGCCCGAAATTACGTCTTTTTAGAGGTTATCCCAAGTTTATCCTTCTTGCACCGGCTGTTGGGCGATCGGCTTGCTCATGCAGACGCTGTTTTCTATGTTCACGTACTGCCCAAAGTTGGGAATCACCTGATAGCCGCTCTTGGTATACAGCCTGATGGCCTCTGGCTGCGCTTTGCCAGTTTCCAGAATAAGCGAGGCATAACCCAGCTCGGCCGCCCACTGCTCCAGTTCTGCCAGTACTTTGCCCGCGATGCCCTGCCCCCGGAACTCCGGCAACACAAACATGCGCTTTATCTCCAGGGTATCTGGCGAGTACGCTTTGATGGCGCCGCACCCTACCGCCAGCTGGTTGTTGTAGGCCACCACTACGTACCGGATAGCGTCAATTTTGTTGAACTGGGCGTAAAACGAATGGTCGTCTCCATCCCTCACGTGAAGATCTGCGTCTAACAGAGAAACAAGTTCTACAAATTCTGGACTGGTTGAATCTGTTCTGACTAACTCTATCATAGTGAGGGAATAGCTACTGGTGACAGGTAACTTTCCGGTGAAGTTAGCAGTTCTTGGGAGATTGTCAAACCTCCAAAAAATGAGGCCGTTCTGGGGCTATTTTTCAGGAATGACCCCGAATCTGAAATCCTCCCCTTTTCTGGGTCCTGGGTCCATAAAAGAACGCCGGAACTGGACAACTGTACCGCCTGAATAGCTCTTCGCTGACGTGTGGAGAGCTCTTCAGGCCGGATGGCAGAGATTTATTCCAGAAGAAAGATGAGCGGGCGGTGATGGTTGCGGTAGTCGTTTTCTCGTCTATTCCTTCTCCCAAGCGCAAACGTCCGGACTTTATCTGAGTTTCTGTTTTAGGCGTAGTTTTCAGAAAGTAGGCCCAAAACACTAGCGCCAGCTAAAGCCTTTCAAACCTGATGGTAGGAATGGCTTTAGCTGGCGCAATATGGAATAGCGTTTCTCTATGTTGAGAAGAGTTCTTTCTTCTATTTCCAGGCTTTCACGATGAGGCCGGTACCGGTGGGGTGCTTGCCGTTGGTGTCCAGCCAATTCAGGAGAAGGCAGAACGGATACACCAGCAGGTAGTAGAACGGCAGAAGGAGGAAGAACAGCTTGGAAGCCCCCAGCATCAGGATGGGGTACTTCATGCTCAGGCGCCACGAGATCTTACCCGGACTTCCGTAGGAATAATGCGCCTCGGTGCGGCTGAACCCGGCGCTTTTCAGTTTCTGCTGGATTTCCTGGATGTTGTAGCCGTCGCGTACGTGCTCCTCAATGAACGAGCTTTCCTCGTCGCCGTGCACGTCTGAGCCGCCCTGGTCTGAGGGGGTGGAGATCAGCAGCATGCCGCCGGGGCGCATAGACGCATGGAAGTTCTTAAACACCTCCACGTCTTCCAGGATGTGCTCCATCACGTCAACAGACAACACCAGGTCAAAGGTGGGCTGCGGCTCACGGTAGGTCACCAGGTCCTCCTTGCGGAACATGACGTTGTGCCGCCCGATCTTCTGGAAGAAGTTGGCGCAGTCTGCGATCTGCTCATCCTTTACGTCTACCGCCAGAATGCGCCAGTTGGGGCTCAGGCCGGAGAGGTAATAGCTGTATTGCCCGAAGCCCGAACCGGCGTCCAGGATCTGGATAGGCTGCTGGCGCTTGTTTTTGGCCCACGCCCGCAGTTCCTTGTGGATGTGCCACGTGCGCAGCAGCAACAGGTCTAACAGGTTATAGAAAAGCTTGCGCAGGAAAGGCGTTTTGTTGAACGCCTCGCCCAGAACGCGTTTTATGGGATCGTACTGCATGGGTGGGTTTAGTAGCTGGCTTGCGTAGCAGGAAGTAGCGCAGGATGGGTGAGACTACCGCTCTTCGGCGTCTTCTTCGTCATCCTCGCCGTCTTCGTCAGATAAATAATAGTCGTCCTCGGTCCGGAACGGGTTGGTAGGATCTTCTTTGGATTCTGAGGGGATGTCCAGCTCAGAGAGGATCTTGTCCATCTTGGCGGCGTACTCGGCGGTATCGTCCAGATAGAAGATCAGCTCGGGGATCACGCGCACCTGGTTCTTGATGCGTTTGGCCAACTCGTGCCGGATGGTCTTGGTGTGGACCTTGATTTCGTTGAGCAGATCGCGCCCGTTGGGGTTGAGCAAAAGGCTCAGGTGTACTTTGGCCACGCCCAGATCCGGAGACACGGCTACCCCGCTTACTGAGATATAGGTGCTCTGAAACAAATGGGAAACATCGCGCTGGAAGATCTCAGCAAGTTCCTTTTGAATCAGTCTGGCGAATTTTTGTTGGCGTTTACTTTCCATGGTTCCGCAAATATCGTATTAATTTCACATTTTTACCCCACAAACCGCCGTCCTCTTTGCCGCAAGGTGCGAGTAGACGGCTAAGCCGCGCATTGCTTGATACGATTCTTCCGCAGTTTGTTTCCGTCCAGGTGGGTGGTGTTGGTACTGCTGTTTCTCCTCATCCGGCTTCCGTTGCTCATTTTCGGGCTGCCCAGTACGCTTTCTGAGCTGCATTATGTGCTGCTGGGCGAGCGCCTGCACCAAGGTTTTACCCTCTACCAGGACCTCTACGATACTACCGGGCCGCTCTCTGGCCTGGTGTATTGGCTTCTGGATGCTGTAGCGCCGCGCTCTTACCTGGCGCACCGCCTGCTGGCCACGTTTCTGCTGGGCTACCAGGCGTTCCTGCTCAACTTCGTGTTCAACCGCAACCAGGTGCATCCCTTCAAGTCGTATGTGCCGGCGCTGCTGTACATGCTGTTTGGCAGCATCTTCTTTGAGCTGGATGTGCTGTCGCCGCTACTGCTGGGCCACACGTTTGTGGTGCTGGCGGTATACAGCCTCACGGCTATCTCCAAGGAAGCCTCCAACGCGGGCCGTCTGTTCAAGGCCGGCTTCATGCTGGGGCTGGCGGCGCTGTGTTACCTGCCCATGGTCTGGTTTCTGGTGCTGGGCTTCTTCGCGATTATCTACTTCGCCTCCGGGGCCTTCCGGAGCACCTTGCTGATGCTCACCGGTTTTGTGTTCCCGTTTACGGTGGTATTGACGTATTTTCTGTACCAGAACGCCTTAGGGCCCTTTCTGGAGCAGGCGCTCACATGGTCCTGGCAATTATCGTTTGACTTGGGCTTACCCGTGGGGCAGGTGCTCACCGTGGCCGCCCTTCCCCTGGGCTTGCTGGTACTCTCTCTGCTGAGTCTGCCGCTGGTGAACCTGGGTGCGAACTACCAGGCGCGTTTCATGCAGTTTATGCTCATCTGGACCATTGTGGTGGCGCTGGTGCTCATTAGCGGGCACGATGGCTCCGTGAAAGGCTTGATTTTGCTGCTGCCCCTGCTGGCTTATTTTGGCATCTTCCTATTCAGTTGGTGGGGAAACCGCTTGTGGATAGCCGAGCTCCTGTTCCTGGTGCTGGTGGCGGGCGTGATGGCCATGCGCTACAACCCGCTGGGCTTAGTTTACCCGGCCCTCGGCCTTCAGCCGGAGCTGATACAAGTGCGGGATGATCCCAAGTACCGGCAGGTGGAAGGCCAGTCCATGCTGGTTCTGGGGCCCGACCTGAATTACTACCAGCACAACAGCCTTGGCTCACCGTACCTGCGCTGGGATCTTGCCAAGCCGTACTTCGGGCGGTTGCATTACTACGAGTCGCTTTTCACCATTCTGCAAGACCTCCGGAAGGCTCCTCCGGCCTACATCGTGGACCAGCAGAACCTCATGCCCGAGCTGCAGTACAAACTTCCCCTGATCTTCCAGCGCTACGAGAAAGTAGAGAACGGGCCCTATTACCGCCGAGTCCGCTAAGCCCGGCCTTCGTTTTGGGGCCATTTTCTGAAATATAGGCCTGAAACGATATAGTGTTAGAGGAAGGTAGTCTGTAATATAGAGGTAATTCTATATTGAAGTGGCGGCTTGAACGGCAGTTTAAGTTGTTGGTGAGAACACCAACAACGGCGGAGGCAACGGCGAGAAACACCAGCTACGGCAAAAGAAAAGACCTCACAGGTTTTCAAAACCTGTGAGGTCTAAGATGTCTAGATTGTTTTAAAGCTGCTTTCAGGAAAACGGCCAAAAGTAGTGGTATGAACCGAAGAAGCGTTTTGGGCCTGTTTTGTTGAAAACAGGCCCAAAACGCTTTCCTACAAACTTAGCTGGGTGCTTTTCTTTACACGGGGAGTTGATCTGTTTACCAGCTGGAACCGGCCCCGCCGCCTCCGAAGCTACCGCCCCCGAAACCGCCGAAGCCACCACCTCCGCCTCCTCCAAAGCCACCGCCGCCGCCAAAGACGCCACGTCCGCCGGAGAAATCCCCGAAGATAACGGGTGGGAAGAAAGGTCCGCCCAGGGTGCGCATTCCGCCACCACGTCCGCCCCGGCCTCCGCCGCCTCTGCGGCTGATGATGAAGATAAGGATCAGAATCCCGATGATAATCCAGAGGAAGGGAATGCCGCCTTCTTCATCGCCCTGGCGTTGCTTGGGATCGGCTTTGTATTCGCCGCTGGCCACGTCAATGATGAAGCTGGTGCCTTTGTCCAGACCGGCGTAATAGCGGCCCTGCTGGTACTCGGGTTTGATGGTGTACTCCGTGATGCGTTTGGCGATGGCATCGGGCACTACGCCTTCCATGCCGTAGCCGGTGGCAATGAACACGCGACGCTCATTGACTGCCGTAAGAATGAGAATACCGTTGTTTTTGCCCTGTTGGCCTATGCCCCATTGCTCGGCTAGCTTAAACGCGTAGTCTGAGATGTCATACTGGCCAATGGAGGTGATGTTGACCACGGCAATCTGAGTGGAGGTACTGTCATTGTAGTTGACCAGCTTCTGCTCCAGCGCCTGTTCTTCCTCTGGGGAGAGGATGTTGGCCAGGTCATTGACCAGCCGCGGCGGAGACGGCCGGGGCGGAAAATCCTGCGCCAGCCCTAGTCCTGCCCAAAGCCACAATATCCCTAGAAGCCAGATGGTTTTTCTCATTATTTTTGGTTCTCGTCCAGGTTTTTGCCGAAGGAGATATCATCAGACAGCTCGTTGATGTCTTTGTGGTCTCCGGCGTACGGGAAATAGCTTTTCAGTTGCTCGCCCGCCATGGTGATGCCTTTCCGTAAGCCCTCGGCGTACCGGCCTTCCTTGAAATCAGCGATCACGGTTTTATTGATCTCGACCCAGAAATCCTTAGGTACTACCGCGTTGATGCCCGCATCGCCCAGCACGGCAAACTTGTGGCTTTTCATGGCCACGTAGAACAGCACGCCGTTTCTGAGCTTGGTCTGGTGCATGTGCAGGTAGGCGAACACCTGGGTGGCTCTGTCTAAAACCTCGCCCTCACAGGTGTCTTCAATGTGCACCCGCACCTCGCCAGAGGTGTTGCGTTCCGCTTCCTGAATGGCCTGTACAATAACGGCCTCGTCTGCTGCTGTGATGGTGTCGCGGGGCATGGAGTGGGAAGTTCTGAGTCTTGAGTGATGAGTCCTGAGTCAATAGGGACTTCTGTTTAGGGGCTGTTTTTGTCAAAACAGCCCCTAAACAGAAGTTGAAGTCTGGCTAGCGGCTACGCGCTTCCTTAGAACTGGACCGTTGGGGCGTTCTGGGCACCGGCAGCGGCCTCAAAGTAGCCTTTCTTCTCAAACCCGAACCAGCCGGCGAAGAAGTTGCGCGGGAACGCCCTGATGTAGGTGTTGTAGTCCTGCACGGTGGTGTTGAATCTCTGCCGTTCCACCGAGATTCTATTCTCTGTGCCTTCCAGCTGGGCCTGCAGCTCCAGGAAGTTCTGGTTGGCTTTCAGGTCTGGGTACGCCTCGGCGGTAGCCATTAACCGCGACAGGGAGCCGCTCAGCTGGCTTTGGGCTGCCTGGAATTTCTCCAGGTTTTCGGGGGTCAGATCGTCGGCGTTGAGTTGGATGCTGGTGGCTTTGGACCGGGCCTCTATGACTTGGGTAAGTGTTTCTTTCTCAAAGTTGGCGGCTCCTTTCACGGTGTTCACCAGGTTGGGCACTAAGTCTGCGCGGCGCTGATAGGAGTTCTGCACCTGCGCCCACTGGCTGGACACCTGCTCGTCTTTCTGCACCATATCATTGTATCCGCAGGAGCTCTGCGAGGCCAGAATCACGAAGCCTACAAGGTAAAGCAATAGTTTTTTCATAGTTGAGGTAGTTTATTCAGAAGGTATGGTACGCAATATCCGTATTTATCAGTAATAGGCAACCTCTATACGTAACAGAAGGGAAAATGTGCGTTTTTGCCGCAGTTTCCTGAAAACGGCCCTAAAACGGACGGTTCAGGAGATTGCCCCGCCAGCGCGATGTGCCTGCCGAAAGATAACAAGGTTCCGGGTAAATATTCAAGAAACGCTATAAAGATTTTAGGCCTGAGCAGTTTCCAAACCTGTTTCTGGCGCCGCCCATGTGTACGAAAACCGGCAGAATTGCGTAGCTTGTGATGAAAAGCCTTCTTGAGAGTAGTATGAAAGCAATAATTCCGGTGGCTGGAATGGGAGCACGCTTGCGGCCCCACACCCACACCCAACCCAAGGCCTTGGTGCCTATTGCCGGCAAAGCCATTCTGGGCCACATCATTGAGCGGCTGCAGGCGGCGGGCATCAGGCAGTTTGTGCTGGTGGTAGGATACCTGGGCGAGAAAATCATGCACTACGTGCAACGCAAATACCCGCACATTGAAGCCGAATTTGTGGTGCAGCAGCCCCGCGAGGGCTTGGGGCACGCGCTTTGGTCTGCCCGGGAGACCTTCCGGAATGAGAAAGATGTGCTCATTCAGCTAGGCGATACCATTGTGGACGTGGACATGCAGCAGTTCTTTTCTTCTGAGCACACCATGCTGGCCGTGAAGCCAGTGAAAACGCCTACCATGTTCGGGATCGCCGAGATGGACAACGGCGGCTTCATCACCAAGGTGATTGAGAAACCCAAGATCCCGAAGTCCAATTACGCTTTGGTGGGTCTTTACAAGATGGCCAACCCGGCAAAACTGGTAGAGGCCCTGGAGTACATTGTGGCCAACGACATCCGAACGCAGAACGAGCACCACCTCACCGATGCCCTCATGCACATGATCCAGCACGGCGAGAAAATGGTGTCGTACACGGTAGACCACTGGTTTGACTGCGGCCGCAAAGACACGCTCCTGCAGGCCAACGCCACCCTCCTGAACCGGCCGGAGTTCAGACGCGCCGAGTACCCCGATTTCCCCAACACCATCATCATTCCGCCGGTGAGCATTGGCAAGGGCGTGCAGATCTCCAACTCCATTGTGGGTCCCAACGTAGCCATTGGCGAAAGCGCCATCCTCAACTACACCATCGTGCGCAACTCCATCATCGGCGGCTACGCCGAGCTGGGATACGCCGTGCTGGAAGACTCGCTGGTAGGCTCAGACTCCGCCCTGAAAGGCTTAAGCCAGCGCCTGAACATCGGCGACAGCACCGAGATTGATTTCAGCCACTAAAACGCGTATCAAGTATCGCGTATCAAGTAGCACAAATTTATAGGTTATCATTTCACCAACTCATGTAGACAATGTCTTGCTACTTGCTACATGATACTTGCTACCAAATGAGCAACAGAATCACCCAACTCTTCAACATACAATATCCCATTATACAAGCCGGCATGATCTGGTGCAGCGGCTGGAAACTGGCCTCGGCGGTGAGCAATGCCGGCGGGCTGGGCCTCATTGGCGCGGGCTCCATGTACCCAGACACGTTGCGCGAGCACATCCGAAAATGCAAGGCCGCCACAAATAAACCGTTTGGTGTGAACGTGCCGCTGCTGTACCCAGATCTGGACGAGCATTTCAAGATCATCATGGAAGAGAAAGTGCCCGTGGTGGTCACCTCGGCGGGCAACCCCAAGACTTGGACGAAGATACTGCAGGAGAACGGCTCCAAAGTCATCCACGTGGTGAGCAATGTGAAGTTTGCCCGTAAGTGCGAGGAAGCGGGCGTTGACGCCATTGTGGCCGAAGGGTTTGAAGCCGGAGGCCACAACGGCCGCGAGGAAACCACTACCTTCTGCCTGATTCCGTTGGTGCGCCAGGCCGTGAACCTGCCCCTAATCGCCGCCGGCGGCATCGCCAACGGAGCGGGGATCTTCGGGGCCCTGGCCCTGGGGGCCGATGGGGTGCAGGTAGGCAGTCGGTTTGTAGCCAGCGTGGAGTCCAGCGCGCACCCAAGCTTCAAAGACCGCGTGGTGGCGGCACAGGAAGGTGACACCGAGCTTTCTTTGAAGCAACTCACGCCCGTGCGCCTGCTAAAAAACAAGTTCTACCAAGACGTAAAGGAAGCCGAACTACGTGGAGCTTCTAACCTGGAACTGGCCGAGTTGCTAGGCTCCCGCCGGGCCAAACACGGCATGTACGAAGGGGACCTGGACGAAGGCGAACTGGAAATCGGGCAGATTGCCGCGCTGGTCAACGACATCAAACCCGCCGGCGAGATCGTGCACGAGATGTGGCAGGAGTTTCTGGCGGCAAAAGCAAAGTTTTGTGGAGAGTGGTAGTAGGCTGTTTTGGGCCTGTTTTCCTGAAAACTAGCCTAAAACAGTCATGCTCTTTTCAATGTTTCTGAGGTAGGGGCAATCCCTGGTGGTTGCTCTTTTTCGGAACGGCACTTGTAACAGGACTACTACCAGGGATGGTCCCTACTCTATTTCGATGTTGGGCTGCGTTCACTGTCTCCAGCTCTCGTTTGAGCCCATTCCGTGAAAAAGAGCCTCTTGTTCCCTTTACGCGTATATTTGAGTATGGCAGCTATCAAAGATTATATCACCATTGACCAAGACATTCTGGCTGGGCAGCCCGTGTTTAAAGGAACCCGGGTTCCCATTGAGGCCCTGTTCGCTCACCTGGAGAAAGGAGTTTCACTAGATGACTTTCTGGAAGATTTTCCTACGGTCCTCAGAGAGCATGCGGTGGGCGTTTTAGGGATTGCAGAAAAACTAGTGACGTCAAAAAACATTGAGCAGCTATATGAAACTGCTGCTTGATGAGAACTTGCCCAAACGCCTGAAAACCGACTTTGCAGAACACGAAATCTACACCGTTCGTGACAAAGGCTGGAATGGGAAGAAGAACGGGGAGCTCATGCTGTTGCTCTTTACCGAAAGCTTTGATGCTTTGCTTACTTTTGACAAAAACCTCCAGTTCCAGCAGAACTTTACCAAGTATTCCACCCCGGTCCTTTTATTGGCTGCGCCAGATAATACGTATATGACGCTGAGCACAATGGTTCCGGTGATCAGGGAAGTTCTAGCTCATCCTTTGCGCCCAGGCCCCACTGTAATTTCTTTCTGATTTGCCTCACGACCTCCTCACCGCGGCCCTCGCCCAACACGTCTCGCTCACGCCCGAGGAGGAAGCCGCGTTTATGGCCATCTGCGTCACGCAGGAGGCGAAGAAGAAACAGTTTCTGCTGCGCACCGGCGAGTTGAACCAGCAGATATACTTTGTGCTGCACGGCTGCCTGCGGTCGTTTATCGTGGACCAGGCGGGCAAGGAGGTGAACCTGGAATTTGCGGTAGAGCGGTACTGGATCAGCGACATCTCCTTCCATCAGCCAGCCTTGCTTTCCATTCAGGCGTTGGAGCAGACGCAGTACGTCCAGATCAACACCAATGCCTTTGAGCTGCTCACGCAGGAGCATCCTGTTTTTAACCTGTTTTACCGGAAACTGCTCCAAAACGGGTACTTCGCGTTTAAAAAACGGATGCTGAATGGCATGACCCAGACCGCCGCCGAGAACTACCGTGATTTCCTGCTCAAATTCCCCAGCCTGAGCCAGCGCATTCCGCAGTACCACATCGCCTCGTACCTGGGCATCACCCCAGAGTTCTTTAGCTCCATCAAATCAGCGGGGCTGGACCTCTACCAGCAGGCCATTTCTTAAACTACCTTATTCTTTTTGGGCATCGGTCTCCTCACCTTTGTAGAGTGAACCTGCGGTAGCGATAGCCTTGTTGTATTCATCGCTCGCCCAGGAAATACACGCCTTTTTTCGCGCCCCAAAGCAACATTCGTGAAAAGAAGAACTTTCATACAATCCATAGCAGGAGGAGCAATCACGATGACCACCATAAGCGCTTTCAGAAAATTTACCGAGGATCTAACCTCTCAGGACTATACCATGCCGGTGCTCTTCATTGGGCACGGCTCACCCATGAACGGCATCGAAGACAATGAATTCAGCCAGCGGTGGAAGAAGATGGCGCAGGAGATTCCGGTGCCTAAGGCGGTGCTGGTGGTCTCGGCGCACTGGTTCACTAGGGGCACCAGAATCACGTCCATGGACTTCCCGCAGACTATCCATGACTTCGGCGGATTTCCGCAGGAGCTGTTCGCGGTGCAGTACCCCTCGCCCGGTGACGCGGCCCTGGCGAAGGAGACGGCGGAGTTGATTACCTCTACCCACGTGGAACTTGACCACGACTGGGGCCTGGACCACGGCACCTGGACCATCATCCGGCACATGTACCCCCAGGCCAACGTACCCGTGCTGCAACTCAGCATTGACTACACCAAAGGGCCGCAGTACCACTATGACCTGGCTAAAGATCTGACGGCGCTGCGCAAGAAAGGCGTGCTCATTGTGGGCAGCGGCAACATGGTGCACAACCTGCGCATGGTCAGTTGGAGCATGATCAACGGCGGCGGCTACGACTGGACCCACACCATCAACGAGAAATTCAAAGCCCTCATCCAGAACCGCGACCACCAGCCGCTCATTAACTACCAGACCTTGGGCAAAGAGGCGTTGCTGGCCATACCTACGGTAGAACATTACCTGCCGCTGCTGTACACGCTGGGCTTGCAGGGCAAAGACGAAGAAACCTCGTTCTTCAATGACAAAATGGTAGGCGGGTCTTTGACCATGACCTCGGTGAAAATAGGCGCTTAGGCGCTCACGTCATATCTCTGAAACAGGCCGGAAGCGATTTCGGCCTGTTTTGGTGAAAATACCTCCAAAACGACCAGCAGCTGTTTTCTTTCTGCTGAGGATCAGGTAAAAAGCCGGAGTTGGTCTAGGTGATGCGGCGGTTGGTCTAAAAGATTTTCAGGCGGAAAGAGAGCTGCTTTACTTGTGGTCATCAAAGGAGCGGCTTTCTGGAAAATCGCCCCTGAAACGTACTTCAACCGTTAAGGCCATGATCAAAAACAAAGACTTTCTGGTGCTCCTTACCCGCCTGTTTCTAGGCTACGTCTTCTTCTCGGCGGGAATCTGCAAACTCACGCACGGTAACTTCGGGCAGCTGATTGGGCCGCCGTGGCTGGAGGAACGGCTCGCGGAATATGGGTTAGCTTTTTTCGCGCAGGTGGTGGCCGTGAGTCAGGTGGTAATAGGCGCACTACTGTTCTCGCAGCGGTTCAGCACGCTGGGCGCGGTGATGCTGGTACCCATAAACATCTCTATTCTGGCCGTGACAATCTCCCAGAACTGGAGTGGCACACCCTATGTCAATGCGGTTTTTCTGGGCCTGAACGTGGCCTTGCTCCTGTATGAATATCAACGGTTCAAGTTTCTGTTTTCGGCAGAGGCAATAGCACCTGTAGGGCCCTCTGCGTTGGAAAAGTACAGGAACGGCAGGCTGCCCTGGGCTATTCTTCTTTCGGCGGGAGCCACAATGGGGAGTGCCCTGCTGCAAACTACCGTCATCACCAATTCCCTTGGCTTGCTGACTTTTGCTTTGGTGGGGGCCTGTATCTTGCTGCCCGATGGGCTGAATAAATGGGAGAAGGTGATAGTGGCGCAGGCGATTACTAATATGTTCCTGATGACGCTGGGTTCTATCTCTATGCTAATGTCTGTTTTAGTTGCTAACACGGCGGTTCTCCTGATCCTGCTGCTGGTCAACCTGTGGCGCTCAAGTAGAAGAAGCGCGATGCTTCCCTTCGCTTGACAGAAAGTAGTCGAATAAAAGAGGCCAGAAACGTACGTTTCTGGCCTCTTTTGATGAAAACAGGGCTAAAATGGAAGGGCTACGCCGGTTTTGCTCAGGGGTACAACAGGTACTTCTTGCGCATTTCCTTGTACGCTTTCAGGCCCGGCTCCCAGGTTTCTCTGATTCGCTCTTCAGACCAGCCTTCTTCTATCTGCTTCCGGAAATCGGCTACGCCGGCTAGTCGTTCAATCACGCCCATCTGCTTGCTGTAGGATGAGTCAAAAAACCGCGCTTTCTCGGGGTAGGCTTTGTAGAGTTCTATCATCCAGCTCAGGTTGATCTGGCGCTTCTTTCTGAGTTGCTCCACGTCATAGTTCCGCAGGTCTAACCCGTAACACACCTCGTTCATGTGCAGCGGCGATTCGCTCATGCCCTGGATGCTAACCGGGGTGAAATTGAACTCGTATTTGCCTTTCAGGGCCGGAGCACCCAGCACGGCGAATGGCATGTGCGTGCCGCGCCCCTGGCTGATGATGGTTCCCTCAAACAGACACAGACTGGGGTACAGCATCACGCTCTGCGGCGTGTTCAGGTTGGGCGAGGGGTTCACCGGCAGCACGTACGGCATGTCATGGTGGTAATTGGCCAGTTTGATGATGTGGAGCTTGTTCAGCTTCAGGCCTTTCTCCATCCAGCCTTCGCCGTTCACCATTTGGGCAAACTCACCTACGGTAAGGCCGTGCGCAATGGGAATAGGAAACTGCCCGATGCCCGATTTATACTTCATATCCAGAATGGGACCATCAATCATGTACGCGTGCGGGTTAGGCCGGTCGAGCACCATCATCTCCACGTTGTGCTCGGCGGCAGATTCCATGACATCGCGCAGGGTGTTGATGTTGGTGTAGAAGCGTACGCCCACGTCTTGGATGTCATAGATGAGCACGTCTATGCCCGCCAAATCTTCTTTACTGGGCTTTTTCTTTTTGCCGTACAAGGAGATAATGGGAATGCCGGTTTTCGCGTCTACCTCGTCGTCTACCTTCGCGCCGTTGCTGGCATTTCCTCTGAAGCCGTGCTCCGGCCCGAACACCTTCACAATCTGAATCCCCGCCGCCAACAGGCTATCCACACTAGACTTCCCGCCGATGGTGGAAGACTGATTCACCACCATGGCCACTTTCTTGCTTTTCAGGTACGGCACATATTTCTCGGTCTGGTCGGCCCCGGTGATAAGCCCCGGTTTGGCTTTGGCTGAGGTGGAACTGCTTTGGGAGGAAGGAGTTGTGGCCGTGGTAGAAGCTTCCTTGGAACAGGAAGAACAGCCTAACGCCAAGGTTAAAAAGCCGATGGAAAGGTAAGATAGGAAAGATTTAGTCATAGTTTTTGGGAGAACAAGTTCAATGAACGGAAGAATGCTTGCAATGTAGAAAGGAAGCAGAGAGTTAGAAAATGTTTTTAAAAAAAATTAAAAAGAGAGGATTGTAAAAGCCTCCTCTTATTGAGGTATGGCACTTACATTGTAAATAGCAATTTGACAACCACAATTTTATATATTCAACTTTTAGAAGAAAGCTCAATATTATTACTACTCAACAATAGGATTTGAACTCCTAGAAAATTTAAATTAAATGGATTCAGTTGCAGCTTTCATTAAGTATGAAGGAAAACTTGTTGAGGATGGCTTTTTAGATGCTCGAAAAACAGCAAGTGCTTTATCTGGTATAGATGAGGCACTTAGATTTTTCTTGTATCAGGAATATCCTGACTTAGAACTTATTCCTTTTGAAATTCCAGTTCGAATTAGAAAAGGAAGTTGGGAAGCAATATTCTCAGAGAATCTTGACGAGTTGCTTCTAAAAGGATTAGCGGCATGGGGTATCGGCAAGTATGTTGGAAGTGCTCTTGAAGAAATGGCCAAGAATGATTTCAAAGATTTTGGGTTTAAAGACATCTTTAAGAATGCCTTCAAGGCAATGACCTGGGTTATCAAAGCGGCTACTCATTTAGGGTCATTAAGTAGAAAGCATTTTAGAAATATATCTTTCTCACCAGACAATAGGTTTATTGGGTTGAAAAACGATTATGATAGAATACTCTGGTTTCCTGTTGAATTTCTGGAGCATTTCTCTAATTGCCCCGAAAGTCTCTTCCAGAAGTTAATTGGTATTGTTGAGGAAGACAGAGAATTTGTGATAGGCTATATTGAACCGCTAGAACAGGAACAAGCAAGGGTAAATTATAAAAATAAATATATATTCTTAAATGAGGAAGAGGACAAAGAAGTACTCTTCCCAGAACTAGAACATGGTGCCTATGTTGAATTAGAAGGTCATATCACAAGGGGCAATGAGAAGACGAATACTTTAGGTTTACTTTACCAAAACCATGTGTTAACGTGTTTACCTCAGAGAGGAAATATCAAAGATTACAAAACTGCGCTTTTCAATAACTGTGTAATCAAGGGGTATATAGATAGACAAGACAAACAAGGAGTCTTTATTGAAAAGAGGCCCAGAATTAAATTCACCTCTATCTCCATTGTTGATTCAAGAGGTCAGCTTAGTTTCCTTTAATATCTCATTAAAACCAAAAGAGGCCGAAAACTTACGTTTCCGGCCTCTTTTTATAAAAACAGCGCTAAACTAGCCGCTATTCTTTGTCAATCAGCTCCACGCTACGCTTCACGAAGGCCGTTAAGGCAGCCCCAGACAGCATGTTCTGTGACAACAACGCCAGGTCATAGGCTTGCTTCGCGATTTTCTCGCCGCGTTCGTCATCGCCTTTCAGGATGCGGTGGTTGATGGGGTGGTTGGCGTTGATGGTCACGTTGTACATGTCGGGTAGGTTGCCCATCATCATCATGCCGCCACCGCCGCCCATGCGGTTTATGTCTTTCATGCGGCGCATGAATTCAGGTAGCGTGATAATCACCGGCTGGTCATCCACGCTCAGGGCTTCCACGCCCACGGTCATGTTCTGGTTAGAGATGGCTTTCTCAAACAGCTCCTTCAGACGCGTGGTTTCGTCTTCAGACAGCACGCTCTCCGGTTTGGCATCGGTCTGGATGAGCTTGTCAATGGTGTCGGCGTCAACGCGTTTCAGGGTCGTTTTCTCCAATTTCTGCTCTAACTGACCAATGAAGTGCGGGTCAATCATGGTGTCCAGCTTCACCACGTCATAGTTGCGGTTTTTGGCAGTCTCAATGAAAGCGTGCTGCTTCTCGGCATCAGTAGTGTAGAGAAGAACCAGGTTGCCGTCTTTGTCGGTTTGGTTGGCCTGCACGTAGTTGCGGTACTCTTCCAGGGTGTAGAACTTCTCGTCGGTGCTTTGCAGCAGCGCGAAGTCTTTCGCTTTCTCGTAGAACTTGTCATCTGACAGCATGCCGTACTTCACGAATACGCCAATGTCGTTCCACTTCTCTTCGTAGGCGGTGCGGTCTTTCTTGTAGATTTCGTTCAGCTTATCAGCCACCTTCCGGGTGATGTAGGTGTTGATTTTCTTCACGTTGGCATCGGCCTGCAGGAACGAGCGGCTCACGTTCAACGGAATGTCTGGGGAGTCAATCACGCCGTGCAGCAGCATCAGGAACTCCGGCACCACGTCTTTCACCTCATCGGTGATGAACACCTGGCGGCTGTAGAGCTGGATTTTGTTTTTCTGGAAATCGAACTCGTTCTTCACCTTCGGGAAGTACAGAATACCGGTGAGGTTGAACGGATAGTCCACGTTCAGGTGAATCCAGAACAGCGGGTCCTCCGAGAACGGATACAGTTCTTTGTAAAAGTTCTTGTAGTCCTCGTCGGTTAAGTCAGACGGAGACTTGGTCCAGATAGGGTTCGGGTTGTTGATAACCTCGCCGTTGAACTCCACCAGAATAGGCAGGAACTTGCAGTATTTGTTCAGGATGGATTGCAGACGGGCTTCCTCCAGGAACTCCTCAGAATCCTCAGCGATGTTCAGAATCACATCCGTTCCGCGCTCGGTGCGGGTTCCGTTGGTGATGGAGAACTCGGTAGAACCGTCGCAAATCCAGTGCGCAGGCTCCGCGCCGTCTGCGTGTGACAAGGTGTCAATCTCCACGGTGCTGGCCACCATAAACGCCGAGTAGAAACCAAGGCCGAACTGACCGATGATTTGGCTCTTGTCGGCGTTAGAGTCTTTGTAGCGCTCCACAAACTCGGTAGCCCCCGAGAACGCAATCTGGTTGATGTATTTCTTGATTTCCTCGGCGGTCATCCCTATCCCGTTGTCCGAGATGATGATTTGCTTTTTCTCCTTATCCACCTTCACGGTCACCTTCAGCTCGCCTAAATCGCCTTTCAGCTCACCAATGCTGGAGAGGCTCTTGGCTTTCTGGCTCGCGTCAACGGCGTTAGACACCAGCTCCCGCAGGAAAATCTCGTGGTCTGAGTACAAGAACTTCTTGATGATGGGGAAAATGTTCTCGGTGTGAATCGAAATCGTGCCTTTTTCTTCCATTTCTTTCTATATCGATGTTATAAGTAAATTACTTGTTTTCTATTCCACTTCCGGCTGCGCCGATGTTCCTGTTTTGAGCCTGTTTTCCGCAAAAGAGGCCTAAAACGCATTTCGTCCCCCTTTGAAGGGGGTAGGGGGATGATTACTCCTGCCGATTACTCTTGCAGAGTTAAGCATTCCCGAGAGTCACTTCTGCTCGTTTCATAGCTGCTGTTGTTCGGTCCTCATCTAGCCTTGTCATCCCCCTATCCCCTTCAAAGGGGGACAACCGGGAATATTTGCTATTTCAAAACAACCGGCCACCAGCTGCAACAATTCTTCCCTTGGCAAAAGCTGTTCCAGACGGCTGAAAGTGACAGGTTGGCAGATTGTCTGGCGGCAAAAAACACGTAAAGGCAACCGTTCCCACGAAAACTTTGTATATTTGGCCGAACCTAACCTGTTTCGGTGAAAAACTTCTCGCGCTATAGTGCCCTGTTTTTGCTGCTGCTGTTCGCCCGGGTCATGACCCCGGATGCGCTGCTGCTGCAACTGCACGCGCACGAACACACGCCGGAGCACACCCACCAGCCGGGCAAGCAGGAGCTTAGCACCAAGCACAACCACTGTCCGGTAGACAACCTGTTCCAGGCGTCTTTCCAGGCCCCTGAAGGGGTAGTGGTACCGGTTCCGCTGGTGCACGCGGTGCAGCATGGTTCTTCTGTGACGCTGGTCGGTTACGCCACCGCTCCGGCGCATTCTTTCCTGCGCGGCCCCCCCGGCCTCCTCTTCCCTTTCTTAAGTATTTCTTCGGCAGGAGAGGCCAGGCCTTTCCGTGCGCATCCGTTTAGCGGCTGTTTTCCTGAAAACGGACCTGAAACGCCTTTGCGCGCCTAAGAAACCGTAGGGCACCCGCCCATTTATTTTCCATTCTTTATTCTTACCCAATTGCGCGAATATCTTTCCTATTCGGCGTGGCTGGTGCTGTGCGTCTGGCTGTCCTTGTCTGTAGGATGGGCTCAGCCCGCTTATGCGCCGACCGCAGCCTCTGGGGTGGCACCGTGCGGGCTTACCCTGTCTGGCCTCCTCACCGACCGTGACCAGCGGACTCCTTTGGTGGGCGCCACCGTTCAGCTAGAGGGCACCCCGCACGCCACCAGTACCAACGCCCAAGGCCGCTACCAGTTCACGGGGCTTTGCCCAGGCACCTACCAGCTCGTGGTGTCTTATGTGGGCTATACGCCCGAAAAGCGGCAGAAGCGGCTCAGAGCCACGGCTGAAACCATGGACTTTGCGCTGCACGCCGATGCTACCCTGCTGAAAGCGGTGGAAGTGACCGGGCACCAACTGCCAACCGCGGGGGCCACTACGGGCTCCACCCTGAGCGGACAGGCGCTGGAAAGAACCAAAGGCGGCTCGCTGGCGCAGGCGCTGAGCACCGTGGCGGGCGTGACCATGTTGCAGACGGGCGGTACCATTGCCAAACCTGTCATCCATGGACTGCACAGCAACCGCATTCTCACGCTGAACAACGGCATCCGGCAGGAAGGCCAGCAATGGGGCGCCGAGCACGCCCCGGAGATTGACCCGTTTATTGCCCAGCGGCTCACCGTGGTGAAAGGCGCGGAAGCCGTGCGGTACGGCCCCGAGGCCATTGGCGGCGTGGTGCTGGTGGAGCCTCCGGCCCTGCCTTCCACGCCCGAACTGCACGGCGAGCTGACCACCGCCGGGGCCAGCAACGGCCGCAGCGGCACGGTGTCCGGCATGCTCCACGGCGGGCTGAAGCAAGTGCCGGGGCTGGGCTGGCGCGTACAGGGAACGCTCAAGAAAGCCGGTAACCTCAAAACCGCCGATTACTACCTGGAGAACACCGGGTTACGGGAAGTCAACTATTCGGCGGCGCTGGGCTATACCTCTGAGAAAATAGGTGCCGAGCTTTTCTACAGCCGCTTCCAGACGGAGTTGGGGATTTTCAAGGGCGCGCACATTGGCAGTCTGGAAGATTTGATGACCCGTATTTCGGCGGAACGTCCGTTGGAGGACGGTGCTTTCTCTTACGGGATAGGCGTGCCCCGGCAGCAGATAGACCATCATCTGCTCAAAGCCAAAGGCCACCTGCACCTGAGCGAGGGCGAAAACCTGGACGTAGTGTATGGTCTGCAGCTGAATCAACGGCAGGAGTTTGACATCCGGCGGGGCGAGTACCGCAGCGTACCGTCTCTGGACATGGAGCTCACCACCCAAACCCTGGACGTGGCCTATGACAAACTCTATCAAAATGGCCTGAAAATCACCACGGGCCTGAACGGGATGTTGCAGATTAACAACAACGTGCCGGGTACGGGCGCTATTCCGCTTATTCCCAACTATGACAGCTATGCCGGCGGGGGCTACCTCATTGGCAAGTTCATCCAGGAAAACTGGGAACTGGAGGCCGGGGCGCGCTATGACTACAAGTACGTGAACGCGCGCGGCTACTATGACAACGCGGAGGCCTACGGCGGCATCCGGCGGTTCCACAACGTGACGGGTTCTTTGGGTGGCGCGCTGCACCTGCACCCCGCCTGGACCATCCGGACCAACGTGGGCTCTGCCTGGCGCCCGCCCGTGGTGAATGAGTTGTACAGCAACGGCCTGCACCACGGCACCGCCAGTTATGAAACCGGAGATGTTACGCTGCAAAGTGAGAAGAGCTACAAGTGGACCAACACGCTGGAGTACCATGCCAACCAACTTCAGCTGGAGGTCACCGGTTATATCAACCACATTCAGGACTACATTTATTTGGATCCATCGGGCGGATTTTATGAGAGCCTGCGCGGGTCTTTCCCCACGTTCCAGTACCGGCAAACCGATGCCCGCTTCTGGGGCAGTGACGTGTCTTTGCAGTATGATTTCTGGAAACGCCTCCGCTACGAGCTGAAAGGCTCACTGGTGCGGGCCACCAACCTGCGGCAAGACCAATACCTGCCCTGGATTCCTACGGACCGGCTGGAGAACAGCCTGAGCTGGAAACCGGAGGGGAACGCAACCTTCAAAGACACCTATCTACAAGTGCAGTCACAGTGGACCGCGCGGCAGCACCGCTACACCGTGGGCAGTGACTTCGCGCCCCCGCCTGCCGGGTATCATCTGCTGCACCTGAACGCGGGCACCCAATGGAAGCTGGGCGAACACGCACTGGGCCTCCATTTATCGGTGAATAACCTCACCAACACCCTTTACAAAGAGTACATGAACCGCTTTAGGTACTATGCCCATGACACCGGTCGCAACTTCACGGCCCGGCTTACCTGGCGGTTCTAACCCATTTACAAAAGCATTTTTAACCTCAAAATCTCAAAAAGACCATGAACAAGTTATTCCGTTCGTTTTTAACCATTGCCGCTTTGGGCACTTCTCTGTTCTTCACCGCCTGTTCTTCTGATGACCCGGAGCCCGAAGTTCCGCAGGAAGAGTTTGACGGCGTGAAGTTCCATTTCATTGAACTGGAAGTGGAGCCTCACGGCGACCACAACCATTACCACCAAACCACCGACACCGTGAAAGTGACCGTGGCCAAAGACGGTACCGTATCGCCGCACCACGTACATCTGGAGGAACACGCGCATTACCGCCTGTTTATAGATGTACAGCGCAACGGCAAGTCGTTGAACCAGGAATTCATTGACGCCGGAGACGAGCACCAGTTCTTCTTTATCCCGTCCAAGCCAGATTACCTGGCCTATACCTATGAAGACAAAGACGTTAATGGCCGCGGCATCGGGCTGAAGGGCCGCTTTGAAGTCCTGAAAGCCGATGACGGTTCTTTTGACCTGAAAGTGGTGCTGCGCCACGGTCTGGACAAAGCCCACGCGGCCGCCGCGCAATGGAACAACCCAGACTACCGTTTTGCCGGGGGCTCAGATGACCTCAACGTCACCTTTGAGATTCACCCCTCGGGCCATGACCACTAAGAAGAAAGCCGTTGGCTAGCTTCCCATTTTAACCACCAGGAGCCGTCTCAATTGAGGCGGCTCTTTTATTGTAGCAACCCGCCCATTCCTGTTTTGAGGCTGTTTTCAGAAAAACAGGCTCGAAACGACTTTCCGCCTCTCCAGGCTCAGATTTTCTAGATAGCCAAGAATTAAGGATTTAGCTTATATTTGTAGACACTCCTCTTGCTGTGCGGAATCTTCGGAACCTAAGTGCCTACCTTTTGCTCCTGCTGTTTTTGCGGGTGATGGTACCTGAAAAGGTGCTGGTGGCCCTGCACGCCCACGCGCACTCAGAAGACAAAGCCCATGATGAGAACCGGCCGCACTTAGAGAAAAAGCACACGCACTGCCCTACCGCCGAGCTGTTTGATGCGCCTTTCCAATCTTCGGAAACCATTGTGGCGTTCTCGGCTCCGCTTCCGCTGGCAGATAGTTACCAGGCTGGCTACGCCTTCATCTGGAAGTTCAGTTATCCGCACACCGCTTCTCCGCGCGGTCCGCCGGCGGTGGCCTAATCCTTTCCATTTTCCTTTTTCAGAACATTCCTGGTGCTGTACGCGGCGCAAGGGGTGGCTATTGCTGAGTCTTCATTTCGATGTCTCTGTCTGCTGATGGTGCGCCTTTACATTGCGCCCGCGCTGACGGCGGACTCCTATTTTCTTAAACCCACCTTCATGGCTTTCCAAAGATTTTTTCTTTTGATAGGCTTGCTGTTTTCCTTCGGAAGCACGCTGGCCCAGAGCAACAATTCCCTTTCCGGCACCATCACCGATGCCCAAACCGCTAGCCCCTTGATTGGGGCCACTTTGTATTTAACGGACTTAAAACGCGCCGTCACTACGGATGTGAATGGCCAATACCAACTGCAAGGACTGCCCAAAGGCCGCTTCCTAACCGAGGTCCGTTACATCGGGTACGTGACCAAAGTGCAGGCCATTACCATTAACGGGGCGGTAACGGCTAATTTTGCCCTGGCGCCTTCGGTGACGGAAGTGCGGGCGGTGGTGGTCACGGGGGTTTCTTCTTCTACTGAAGCCCGCTTGAATCCGGTGCCTACCACGGTGGTGGGCCGGGAGCAACTGGACCGGGGCAGCGCCACCAACGTGATTGACGCCATCGCCAAAACGCCGGGCGTAGCGCAGATTTCCACGGGGGCGGGCATTTCCAAGCCGGTCATCCGGGGCCTGAGCTTCAACCGCATCATCACCCTCAACGACGGCATCAAGCAGGAAGGGCAGCAGTGGGGCGACGAGCACGGCATTGAGATTGACGAGTACTCCGTAGACCGTGCCGAGGTGGTGAAAGGCCCGGGCAGTCTGATGTACGGCTCAGACGGCATTGCCGGGGTCATCAACTTCCTCACGCCAGACCCCATTGAAGAAGGCAAGGTCATCGGGAACGTTTCTACCAATTACCAGACCAACAACAACCTGCTGGGGTACTCGGCCTACAACGCGGGCAACCTGAACGGCTTTAACTGGGCCGCGCGCCTGAGCCAGAAAGTAGCGGGCAACTACCGCAATGACTATGACGGCCGCGTGTATAACTCGGGCTTTAGGGAAACGAACGCGAACGGCTACGTGGGCCTGAACAAAAGCTGGGGCTACTCGCATTTGGCGTTCAGTACCTTTAACCAGACGGTGGGCCTGGTGGAAGGTGAGCGCGATGAGAACGGCAACTTCCTGAAACTGGTGAACCGCAACGGCGAAGCCGAAGAAGAAACCGCCACCGAGGAGGACTTGAAAGGCTATGGTATTGGCATTCCGCAGCAGCGCATCAACCATTTCCGGGTAGCTTCGCAGAACAACCTGGTGTTTGACAATTCGCGCCTCACGTTCAACCTGGCCTGGCAGCAGAACCTTCGCCGCGAGTACGGCAACCCAGTAGATACTGAGGAAGAGGAACTGGCCATGCGTCTGCGCACCTTCAATTATGACGTGAAGTATTTCTTGCCGCACTGGGGAGCCTGGGAGCCCACCGTGGGCGTAAACGGCATGGTGCAGCAGAACCGCAACGAAGGCGAGGAAGTCATTATTCCGGAATACCGGCTGTGGGATGCGGGCGTGTTCGCGTTTATTAAACGAGAGTTCGGGCCGTTGCACCTGAGCGGCGGGCTGCGCTATGATTACCGGAGAATCAAATCAGATGCGTTGTTTATGACCGACGAGGATGCGTTCACCGCCAACCCCGAGGAAGCCGCCGAGACCAAATTCAATCCCTTCACCACTACCTTCTCCAACGTCTCGGGAAGCGTGGGCGCCACGTATAGCCTCACCGATAATCTGAGCGTAAAAGCAAATGTGGCGCGAGGGTTCCGGTCACCCAACATCGCGGAGCTGGCCTCCAATGGTCGGCACGAAGGCACGTTCCGGTACGAGGTAGGCAACACCGCCCTGAAAGCCGAGACCAGTTTACAGGCCGATGCCGGCCTGACCTATGACAGCAAACACGTGACCCTGGGCGTAAACGGTTTCCGGAACAACATCCAGAACTACATCTTCGCGCAGAAACTGACCAGCGTGTTAGGCGGAGACTCCCTCTCCGGCGACGAAGATGATCTGGCTCCTACCTTTAAATATGTGCAGGGCGATGCTTACGTGTACGGCGGCGAATTCACGATGGATATCCATCCGCACCCGCTGGATTGGCTGCATCTAGAGAACTCCTTTTCCTGGGTGAAGTCTATTCAGAAGAACGTACCGGCAGAAATGAAGCACCTGCCGTTCACCCCCGCCCCCCGGCTAGATACTGAATTGCGCGTCAGTTTCCCCAAAGCGGGTGCTTACATCAGAAACTGGTACGCCAAGGCAGAGCTGGAAACCTACTTTGAGCAGGATAACGTGTACAGCGCCTTCGGCACGGAAATGCCCACGCCGGGCTACAGCTTGCTTAACCTTGGGCTAGGCGGAAACTTCGCCAATGCCGCCGGGAAAACTAGGCTCTCGGTGTACCTCATCGCCAACAACGTGCTGGATAAAGCCTACCAAAGCCACCTGAGCCGCTTGAAGTACGCCCCGGAGAACCCCGCCACCGGCCGAATGGGTGTGTACAACATGGGCCGCAACGTGAGCATCAAAGTGGTGGTGCCCATCGGGTAAAAGTCTCGGGTAAGCCGCTTTGGGTTTTTGACCTCTTTTCAGAAAAAGGCGCAGGAAACACCTCTTGCGCCTTTTTCTATTTACCGTGTTTTCCGTGCATGCTTCGCCAACTAAGCTGGGTAGGTTTTCGGAAAACAGCCACTTCTGTTTATCGACTCCTTTCCTGAAAACAGCCCTGAAACGGGAAGATCTATACACCACAAAAGCGCGGGCCCGTGTCAACCAAATGAGACGGGCCCGCGCTTTTACGTATCTTGGGGTTGGAGGCCTATTCCTGAACGGGCTCTACTTTGTAGCCTTGGGCGCGAAGCAACTGGATGAGCCCTTCCTCTCCGGCTAAGTGGGCGGCTCCCACGGCCACGAATGACGGACTTTTCTTCATCATGTCTACCATAGGCGCCAACCATTTGTGGTTACGCTCATCCAGCAGCAGGTTGTTTGATCCTTTGGCGTCTTCCTGCGAGGTGATCAGGGAATAGAGACCGTCTAAATCTTCTTGTTGGTAAAGGCTCAGCAGGTTCTTCATCAGTTTCCGCTGTTTATCAAACTGCTTCACGTTGTTGAGCAGTTGGCTGGTCTGAACTTCCAGGGTAGATTGGTCAAAAAGGGCCACCTGCTCCTCTGGGGTTTCCAGCACATAAATAGACTTGTGCCATTTCTTGGCCATGTCCAGCAAAGCCAGGTCATAAGACTCAGGGCTGTAGCCCAGTAATTTAGGGTACAACAGCAACTGACCCAGGAAACCTGGCTTGATAAACCGGTACTGCTGCATGTTGCGCTCCAGAGAGTCTTCCACAAAGTTGGCCAGCAGGTTATACTCCTGCGCAGTCATCAAAGACTCCAGCGGCTGGTTCATGCGCATGGTCTTGGAAAGAAGGCGGCTCAGCTTGGGGCTGTCCAGGTCTACCTCAAAAATCACGGTCTGGGATTTCACTAATTTTTGTTTTACCTTACTAGGCAAAGCAAACTGATCTTTGGGAACCAGGTGGAAGGTGCCGTAGAGATAAGAGGTCTTGATGCCTTTGCCGCTTACCTTCCAGAGTAACGATTTGCTTTGAGGTTCAAGTGAAGCACAAGCGCCGGTTTCAATGAAAGAAACGGTTGAAACCAGAAGTAAGAAGAAGTAAATAAAAGCGCTTTTATACGTGCTCATATGATGAAGGTTGCAGAACTTTAACAAAAGTAGAACTTTTTTTTAGAGTAGAATATGATCTTTATCAAGATTCCGACGAAACGGGGTAAATCCTCGCCCAATCCTAACCGTCTGTTCTTAAATAATTTATCGAATTCCGGTCATATTTGAAGATTTATATCAAAAGTGCAAAATCTTCCTATTGGTAATGATCGTCTATCTCTTCTGCCCGGCCCATGCAAACCACTACTTCTTCGGCTTCTACAAGTAAACTCTTAAACACGGCGGTTATTGTGGCCGCTTTAGGCTACTTTGTAGACATATATGACCTGGTGCTTTTCAGTATTGTGCGGATCGCCAGCCTGCGCGACCTGGGCGTGACCGACTCGGCGGCCTTGCTGGAGGATGGGGTCCGTCTGATAAATATGCAAATGACGGGTATGTTGCTGGGCGGTATTTTCTGGGGTATTCTGGGCGATAAGAAAGGGCGGATCTCCGTGTTATTTGGTTCTATTTTCTTGTACTCTTCCGCGAACATTGCAAACGGGTTTGTCTCCAGCCTGGAGGCGTACGCCTGGCTGAGGTTCATTGCGGGGGTTGGGCTGGCCGGGGAGCTGGGAGCCGGTATCACGCTGGTGTCAGAAGTCCTGCCGAAGGAGAAGCGGGGTTATGGTACTACCATCGTGGCCTCGGTGGGTATCTCGGGGGCTATTCTGGCGGGCATCATCGGGGAATACTTCCACTGGCGGACGGCCTATTTTGTGGGCGGCGGCTTAGGTCTGCTCCTCTTGCTGCTCCGGATTGGGGTGTACGAGTCAGGTATGTTTGCGCGCACGCAGCAGCAAGACGTAGCACGGGGCAATTTCCTGAGTCTCTTTACCAATGGTGCCCGCTTCCTGAAATACGTGAAATGTATCTTAGTGGGAGTTCCTATCTGGTTTGTGATTGGCGTGCTCATCACGTTCTCGCCCGAGTTTGGCCAGGCATTGGGCGTGCCCGTGGCCATTTCAACGGCCAAGGCCATCGGTTTCTCTTATTTCGGGTTGAGTTTGGGAGACGTGGCCAGCGGGTTACTAAGCCAAAAGCTGCAAAGCCGGAAACGTGCCGTAATACTCTTTCTCTTCTTGCTGGCGCTCGCCATTCTCCTTTACCTGTTCGCCCATGGTGCCAGTGAGACCTATTTCTACGTGTTATGCTGCGCCCTGGGCTTTGCCAGTGGCTATTGGGCCATGTTTGTGACCATTGCGGCAGAACAGTTCGGTACCAACATCAGGGCCACGGCTACTACTACGGTGCCTAACTTTGTACGCGGTGCCGTTGTGCCGTTCACCCTTATGTTTAGCGCCTACAAAGAAGAGTGGGGCTTGTTACTGACGGCCGGGGTACTGGGAGTAATAGCGCTGGTCATTGCGCTGGCGGCCATCTTAACCTTACCAGAGAGCTACGGCAAAGAGCTGGACTATGTAGAGTAAAGTTTAGGGGCCGTTTTCCTGAAAACGGCCCCTAAGCAGATGGCTTATCACTGACAGCGCCGTTCTAGTTACCCACGCCCTGGCAGCAGAACAGTAGCGTCATTTTCTTTCAAAGGCGAGGCGAAATGATTGAAAGGCGATAGAATCACCGGCTTTTAACTGACTTACATCTGGGCGCTCCTGCAAGACATTGTTTACTCCGCTAATCTTGGTGTAGCTCCTGGGGCTATATTGCCCATTGAGGTAGTCATACTGCACTAAAACATAATTCAACCTAGGGAAATGCAGCTGCCCATTGGTGATTTGTGCCACCATTGTAGTCAAATACCGGTAGATAAAACTTTGCGAGGGAACAGAAAGGGGCTCACGGTAAGCATAGGGATGTAGGTAGAAAGCATTGGAGAGCCTGAAGAGATACTCATCTTGGCTTCTGTTCCATTCCGCACCTACATAGGTAATGGTATCTTTTCCCACCAACTCCAAATCCTTTCCCTTCTTCACAAGAGAGAAATCGGTCCAATTGTGCAAAGAAGCTCTCTTTAATTGAGCATTTCCAGCTGAAATGATGCGTAGAGAGTCTACAAGCCCCACCAGCACATTCTCTTTATAGCCGTTTTCAAATAGAAAGGACTCTCCATATCTCCGCGCAAACTTGCTGATGACCTGCGGGTCTGTGACTTCCCCTTGGCGGGTAAAAACCCTTATCTTAGAGGTACTCTCTAAATAAGCCGAAGTGTACGTAGAGGGATATTCTAACGGAGCAGTCTCCTCCTCTTTCTCACAGGCAGCCAACACCAGGGCAAGTAATACCAGGTAAATTTTCTTCATTTAATTGGGTATTCTTTGTTAGATCACTTACCCGTAACTTACACAATAAGAATAATATAAGAAAATAGCCCCTCTACAAAAGCAGGCACCATTTCGTAAGACTACTTGTTAGCCAAGTAAGATAAGCAGTATTTTCGCACATGATTCTTTTCAACGAGACCGTAAACATAGACAACAGGGTGGCCGCCGACTGGCTCCAGTGGATGCAGGAAACCCATATTCCGGAGGTGATGGCCACTACCTTCTTCATTAAGTTTCAGCTGGCCAAAGTGATGGAGGAGGAAGATACCGGGGGCACCACCTACGCCATCCAGTACTATGCCCGCCACATGGATGACCTGCTGGAGTACCATCGGGAGCATGACAAGGCCATGCAGGCCAAAATGCAGGCCCAGTACCCCGGCCAGTTCGTGTCTTTCCGGACCGTGCTGGAGGTTGTGGAATAGGCGCAGCGCGAACCTCGGGAATGCTCAGGAAGCTTTTGCCAGTATAGGGCGCGATTCGCGGATAAGCAGACAGCCAACGCTAATCTGTTTCTGCCCCGTTTTTATGAAAATACCCTGAAACCGGACTTCGGTTTCAGGGTATTTTGCTTTTATCCGGCAGGGCGCAGGAGTATTCTTTACATTGTGGAGAAACTGCTTTCAGGAGGTTTTGGGGCCGTTTTTTGGATAATAGGCCTAAAATGCGCTCCGCAGGTGTAGCTGATGCTAGGGTGTAAACCCGATGTTTAGAACCGGTGGAGTTCTTCCTGAGATAGGTTGCAGTTGATCCATTCGCCGTCCAGGTTGGCTCCAATGCTGCGGTAGAACCCGATGGCGGGCTCGTTCCATTCCAGTACCTGCCACTTCATGCGTTTGTAATTTTCCTCTTTGGCGGTCTGCACCACGGCGTTGAACAGCAACCGGCCCAGCCCCTGCCGGCGGAGGCGCTCCGTGACCACAATATCTTCCAGGTACAGCATTTTTCCTTTCCAGGTAGAATAGGCGGTATAATACAGCGCGATGCCCACAATGCCCTCCTCGGCAGAATCGGCCACGAAGAATTCAAAGATCGGCCTCTCCCCGAAGCCGTCGCGGCGCATGTCTTCTATCGTGTTGGTGACTTCGTCAGGGGCTTTCTCGTAAACCGCCAGCTCCACAATCAGGGCATGCGCGCCAGGCAGATCGGCCTCAGTTCCTTTCCGGATTTTTATGCTTAAGCTCATAAAGTCAAGGTTTTTATAGCCATGCTGTCGGCTAGTGGCCGCAAGGTACACGGTCTGATGCGCATAAAAAAGCCCCATCGTTTCGCGGCAAAAGGCGAAACGACGGGGCGAAAGGCAGAAATTAAGCAGGGAAAGACCTACTGCGCCGCGAACGGATTCACGCCCATGTTGTAGTACACAAAGGACCAGACATCGGCGGCTTCGGCAATCTGGGCCGTGGTGGATTTCCCGGCCCCGTGCCCGGCTTTCACGTCAACCCTGATCAGGTACGGGTTAGGCCCCGCGCCTTTCTCCTGCAGCGTGGCAATGTACTTGAACGAGTGCGCCGGCACCACGCGGTCATCATGGTCGGCGGTGGTTACCAGGGTGGCCGGATAGCTCACGCCCTCCTTAATGTTGTGGATAGGCGAGAATTTCAGCAGGTTCTGGAACTGCGCCGCGTCATCAGAGGAGCCGTATTCCGGCACCCAGGCCCACCCGATGGTGAATTTATGAAACCGCAGCATGTCCATCACGCCCACCGCGGGCAGCGCTACTTTGAACAGATCGGGGCGCTGGTTGGCCACGGCGCCAATGAGCAGGCCGCCGTTAGAGCCACCGGCAATGGCCAGTTTCTGCGGCGAGGTGTATTTCTGGTCTCTCAGGTACTCGGCGGCCGCAATAAAGTCGTCAAACACGTTCTGCTTGTTGGGCGTCATGCCCGCTTTGTGCCAGGCCTCGCCGTACTCACCGCCGCCCCGGATGTTGGCCACCGCAAACACGCCGCCGTTCTCCAGCCACACCATGCGCGCGATGCTGAACCCCGGGGTCATGGAGGTGTTAAATCCGCCGTAGGCGTACAGGTACGTGGGGTTGTTGCCGTCCAGTTTCAGGCCTTTCTTGTGGGTGATGAACATGGGCACCTTGGTGCCGTCTTTGCTGGGGTAGAACACCTGTTTGGTCTCGTAGCCCTCCATGTTCACGTCTACCTCTGATTTCCGGAATAAGGTAGATGTATTGGAGGCGATGTCATACTGGTAAATGGTGGTGGGGTACGTGTAGGAGGTGAAGGTGTAGAAAACGGTCTTGTCTTCCTTCTTCCCCGAGAAGCCGTCGGCGGTGCCAATGGTGGGCAGGTTCACGTCATGCAGCCACTTGCCGCTGGTGTCATGCACCCGCACCAGGGTGGCGGCGTCTTTCATGTAGTTCAGGAGGAGGCGGCCGTTCACCAGCGAGGCATAGTTCAGCACATTGTCGGTCTCGGGCACCAGCGTTTTCCAGTTGGAGGCCTGTGGTTTCTTGAGATCGATCTCCACGAGCTTGTACTTGGGCGCATTCTGGTTCGTGAGCACAATGAGTTTGTCCCCGATGTTCTCCACCACGCCGTACTCTTTGTCAAAGGTCTCTACCAGCGGCACGAAGGGGCTGTTGAGTTTGGTGAGGTCTTTCACGTAGAGCGAGTTGTTGCTGGTGCCTTCGGAGGCCGTCAGGATAAGGTACTTCTCGTCCTGGGTGGTGCCCGCGAACAGAAGGCGCAAAGGGTGCGCTTTGTCTTCCCAGATGAGTTGGTCCTGGCTTTGCGGCGTGCCTACCTTGTGGTAGTAGACCTTGTGGTACTCATTCTTGTTGGCCATCTTGGAACCTTGCGTGGGCTCGGCGTAACGGCTGTAGAAAAACCCGTCTTTGTGCCAGCTGGTGCCGGAGAATTTGATCCAGTGCAGCTCATCGGACAGCTTTTTGCCGGTGGCCACGTCCAGCACATAGGCATCGCGCCAGTCAGAGCCGCCCGTAGAAGTGGTGTAGACCGCGTATTTGGCGTCTTTGCTGAAGTTGAGGCTGCCCAAGGAAGTGGTGCCGTCTTCTGAGAGCTTGTTGGGGTCCAGGAACAGTTCTGGGGTGCCGTTCAGGCCTTTCTGGCGGTAAAGCACGCTCTGGTTCTGCAACCCGTCGTTTTTATAGAAGTAGTAATAGTCTCCCTCGCGGAACGGAGATCCATATTTGGGGTAGTTCCAGAGCTGCGTGAGGCGTTGTTTGATCTGCTCCCGGAACGGAATCTTGGCCAGATAATCAAAAGTGACATCGTTCTGCGCTTTTACCCAGTCGGCTACGTTCTGGGCGGTATCGGCTTCAAGCCAGCGGTACGGATCTGGGACCTGGGTGCCGTGGTAAGTGTCGGTGTGGTTTATTTTCTCGGTTTTCGGGTACATAGAGGTGGAAGGTTTGGCGGACCCGGCGGGCGTTTGAGTGGCCGCACTGGTTGCCGCCGACGGTGAAGCGGTTGGTGTGCTGGTTGTACAGCCGGTTACCGCCGCCAGGGCAGCAACCCAGATAAACGTAAAGGGTCTATTCATGTTTACGGGCGTTAGTTTCACCAAGTATAGTTAAAAGTAATAGCTGCCCCCGCCCCGCATCTGCACGGAGGCGT
The DNA here is from genome assembly GCF_014269285.1 of Rufibacter sediminis. GTDB lineage: Bacteria > Bacteroidota > Bacteroidia > Cytophagales > Hymenobacteraceae > Nibribacter > Nibribacter sediminis. The sequence continues at coordinate 56,095 of NZ_JACOAF010000020.1, read as the reverse complement.
AAGGGGTATTCCAACGTTACAAAACTAGGGCTTCCTTCTGGTGGTTTCCGCAAGCCAATCTCTCGGAAAGGCCCGTTTGGGGCTGAGTTGCAGCGTGGCTATCCATCGCCAGAAAAAGCATCCGCAGGAACGGAGGTTTACTCCTCTATATTAGAGAAAACATTGGTATATTCCCAATAGAGAACCGCCGCGCTGCGGGACGTTATCCCGCAGAGAGAATGATTGGGCGAGAGACCGGGAACGAGGTCCTTAGCGGATAAAGCTGCCCCTCGTAGGAACCGGTACGAATACAGACACAACAAGCCTTTCAATTATGCACGTGAAACACTTCTTATTGGTGGCCGCGCTCGGCTGGGGAGCCGCTACTGCCCATGCTCAGACAAAACCCGCCGCCAGGAAACCGGCCAAAACCGTGGAGAAAGCCCCGGGTAAGCCCGAGGCCCAGGAATCTCCTGCCCCTCAGGTGAAAGAACCCGCCGAAGGCGAGATGAAGCTCTACTACCTGGCGTTCCTGAAGAAAGGCCCCAACCGCAGCCATGACTCTTTGACCTCGGTGAAAATCCAGGAGGCCCACATGGCGCACATCAACAAAATGGCCGCCGATGGCAAGCTGACCCTGGCCGGGCCTTTCATGGACGACGGCGAATTCAGGGGGATTTTCATTTTCAACGTCGCGACGATGGAAGAGGCGAAAGCCCTCACCGAGGCCGATCCGGCGGTGAAAGCAGGCCGGTTGGTGGTGGAACTGCACCCGTGGTTCGCCCAGAAAGGCGCTAAATTGAAGTAGCCGCAGCTTTGGGGCCGTTTTCAGGAAAACACCCCTAAAACCCGAAAATAAATTTTTGCGAGAGCACAATAAACCTTGTATGTTTCCGTTTTGGAGGGGAAATAGTTGTTGTGTATTGTACAGAAGGATCTGGCTGCTCTAGCCGGATCTTTCTGTTTTTAGAGGGCTTGTTCTCCTTATGTGGGGTTCCCTTCCCCGTAAATCAAACCTCGGCACAAATAATCTACTAGCTGACCCGCGTTCGCGAACGAGGATAGCGCTGCTGTTTCCACTTGCTCCCTCCCTCTTCAATGCCGCGCCAGACCCGCCGTACGCCAACTTTCTTTTTGAGCCTGTTTTCCTGAAAAGAGCTTAAAATCACCGATATATCTTCATGTAGGCACAATATGTCCGGCGGCTTTCCCGTTTTCAACCCGAAGTAGTTTCTGTTTAGCTTTTTGAGGCATTTATCTTTCAGAGGTAAGTGCCTCAATTTTTTTAGCGCAAAGGAGAGTACAGCCAACCGTTGGGGCTATATAATTCGTAGTTGTGTTGCACCTGTGCCGCGGCACCAGTAACTTACAGACACTGGCGGAGTTCGTGCGTTTACCCACAGCACTTTCTATTCACTGTTTTTATGAAACAAAGCTTTACTCGTCCTTTTTCTTTCATCGCTAAGAACCTCTCTTCGCTGCTGTTGGTGGTGTTGGGTTTCTTGATGGCTCCTGGGGTACAGGCGCAGGATGTCTGCCAACTTATTCCGCTGTCTCTGGAAGAACGCGTGCAAGCCGCCCAGGTGGTGGTGGAAGGAAAAGTGATCAGCCAGCGCTCTTTCTGGGACGAGAAGCACGAGAATATTTACACCGCCAGCCAGGTAGAAGTGTACAAAGTCTTCAAGGGGGAGCCCACCGCTACTACCGTGGAGATCATCACCGAGGGCGGTAGGGTAGATATGGACCTGCACGTGTACTCCGCCACGCTTTCCCTGAAGAAGGAACAACAGGGCGTTTTCTTTCTACAGTCTCCTAAACCATCTCCCAAAGCCAAATTGGCCAAGACGGGGTACACCGTGTTCGGCAGTACGCAGGGCTTCATCAAATACCAGTTAACCGAGGGCACCGCCAAAGACCCATTCACCAGATACGCCTCCATTCCGCTGGAAGTGTACGGCTCCCTGGCCAGACTGTCGGGCCGGACACTGAAGGCAGTGAAGGCGAACACCGACCTGGACATCGCCCTGAAACCCAAACCCGCTACCCAGAACCAGCGGCGCTCCATCCCTACTATTGATAATTTCAGCCCGAAAAGCCTCCGGGCTGGCACCGGCGATGTGCTCACCATTACCGGCACCAACTTCGGGAGCACCCGGGGCAACGGATATGTAGAATTCCGGAACTCTGATGATGGCGGCAAGACCTTCGTGAAGCCTCTGGCTACCGATTATCTGGGTTGGTCAGATACTCAGATCCGGGTAAAAGTACCTTCCTACGGAATAGACGGCGGTACGGCCGGCACTGGAGATTTCAGGGTGGTGAACAATGACCCTAACACCGCCACCTCCGCCAGTCCTCTGAACATCATTTTTGCCCATTCCAATGTCAGTTATGAAAGCGAGGAGCGTAAAATAGAGGAGCAAAGCGTACAGACCCGGCTGATCTCACAAAACGGGCAGGGCGGTTATACGTTCCGGTTTGGGGCCAGCTTTGAGGCCAATACCGCCGCGCTGTATGCCTTCAAGCGCTCCATGAACGAGTGGTCCTGCACTACGTTCGTCAACTGGAATACCGTCTCCAACAACCCCGTGGCGAACACCGCCGATGATAACATCAATGCCGTGCGGTTTGCCACCGCCAGCGATGATTTGCCCGCCAACGTGCTGGGCCGCACCATTAGCCGGTACCGGGGCTGTATCTCGGGCACGGTGCTCAACTTCTGGGTAGACGAGATAGACATGGAATTTGCGCAACGCAGTGACTGGCAGTACGGCCCTGATGCCTCCACCAACCGGCAGTTCGATTTCCAGTCGGTGGTGGTGCATGAGTTAGGGCACGGGCATCAGCTTAGTCACCTCATTCTGCCCAAGGCCGTGATGCACTATGCCGTGGCCCGGGGTCAATCGTCCAGAACCCTGAATCCCGAGAATGATATTGCCGGTGGAAATTATGTGATGGAACGCAGCCGGACGGCCTCCCCCTGTGGTGAGAAACCCATGGAGCCCAAACCCGCCAATGCCTGCGCCATTCCGGTGGAGTTGATTGAACTGGAAGCGGAACTGACCGTCAACAACCAGGTATTGCTCCAGTGGACCACGCAGCAGGAAAACGGAATCACGGCCTTTGCGGTAGAAAGAAGCCCCGATGGGGAGACGTACACCACCATTGGCACCGTGCCCGCCAGCGGCACCTCTACCACGCCCACCTCGTATGAATTTCTGGATACCTCCCCGCTCACCGTACTCAATTATTACCGCCTGCGCCTGATCAGGGCCAATACGGTAGTAGAGGAGTACTCAGAAGTGGTGCAGGTGGCCGGTCCCAACTTTGTGCGGCAGATAGCCCCTAACCCCGGTGGCAACGAGACAACCCTGTTTTTCAATACCACCGAGAAAGAAGTGCTGCATCTGGCTATCTTCAATACGGCCGGCCAGCTCTACCGCGAATGGTCCTTAGAAGTGACGCCGGAATCTAACAAGTATGACATTACGCTGTTCCCGGCCCAGAAGGAAGGCAAAACAGACATGTATCCTACTAGACGGGGCTTGTTCCTGATCAAGTGGAGCACCAAGCAGGAAAACGGCGTCATCCGGTACCTGAAACTAGAATAGGGTCAGTGCAGCGGCAAAGCAGAAAGGCCCGGAAAGAATCCATCTTTTCCGGGCCTTTCTGTTTTTGTGCTCTTTTCCAGAAAACGGCCCTGAAACAGCGTTTCATTTTTTGCTTTGGACCTAGAGGAGGCGTAGTTTCGGGGCTTAGAGTTTTGCCATGCCACAGATGAATTGGGAGCGCCTGATCTCCAAGAAACGCTTTGATGCCCAGACCCTGGAACACGCCACCGATGAGTCGGTGCGCGGCGAGTTTCAGCGCGATTATGACCGGTTGGTGTTCTCCATGCCTTTCCGGAGGTTGCAGAACAAGACCCAGGTCATGCCCATGCCCGAGAGCGATTTCGTGCACAACCGGCTTACCCATAGTCTAGAGACGTCCTGCGTGGGCCGTTCTTTGGGCCGTATGGTGGGCAAGGCTTTGCTGGAGCGGCATCCGGCTATTCTGGAGGCGCACCCCGGCATGCTGGAGTCTGATTTCGGGGACATGGTGGCGGCCGCCTGCCTCACGCACGACATCGGGAACCCGCCCTTCGGGCACTCCGGCGAAGACGCCATTTCCTCTTTCTTCCGGAGCCTTGAGGCCGCCGCATACTTACAGGACCTGACTCCGGCCCAGATTTCTGATCTCCAGAATTTTGAAGGCAACGCCGCCGGTTTTAGGATCATCACGCACACGCATCCGGGGCAGAGCACCGGCACCTGCGGCATGCGCCTCACCTACAGCACGCTAGCCACCTTCACCAAATACCCGCGCCCCTCAGATGCCGTGGTGAAAGGCACCAAAAAAGCCAGCGAGAAAAAGTATGGCTTCTTTCAGGCCGAGCAGGCGCATTTCAGGAAGATTGCCGAGGCGCTGGGCATGCTGCCTGCCGGAGAGCACGCCTTTCACCGGCACCCCATGGCGTTTCTGGTGGAAGCCGCCGATGACATCTGCTACCGCATCATTGACTTTGAGGATGGTTGCCGCCTGGGGTTGATTCCGTTTGAACAGGCCCGCGACCTGCTGCACCCGCTGCTGAATGAGCGCCCCGGCAAAGTCCACAGCACCACCTTCCACGATTGGCGCGAACAGCTGGGCGTTTGGCGGGCCGTCATCATCAACAACCTGATGTATGAGTGTGCGGGCATTTTCCTGGACCATGAGGAAGCCATCCTGAGCGGCACGTTTGACCAATCGCTGATTAACCTGGTGCAGCAGAAAGCCGCCCTGGACGAGATCAAGAAAATCTCTATTGAGCGGATTTACCGCCACCGGCCGGTGCTGGAGATTGAGGCCGCAGGTTTCGAGGTGCTGGGCGGCTTGCTGGAAGCGTTTCTGAAAGCCGTTTTTGAGCCGTTTTCCGGAAAACACCGCAAATACCTGGACCTGGTGCCCGATCAGTTCCTGGGGCCGCAGCGCCAACTCTCCCCAGACAGCTACGAGAAGATCCTCAACATCACTGATTTCATCTCCGGCCTCACCGACAGCAGCGCCATCAGCCTCTTCCGGAAGATCAAAGGCATTGAATTGCCCCGCATGTATTAAAGGTTGCTGGTGGTGTATTGCTGATGGTCAGTAGCAGAAAGCTGTCTGTTTCTGAGCGGCTTTTACGAAAGCCATCTTCTCCTCGCCCTGTCATCTTGAAAAGATCTTGTGGGCAAACTAGAAAGGCTCTGAGGAACTGCTAATTTATAAGATACAAGAATCAATCTCCTGAAGTGAGGGAACTTGCAGTAAAGAAAAGGCAACAGAGTAGGGTTACTTGATCTTTAATAGTGTAACCGGCACTGGATGATGGTACATACCTGATCTATCCCTTTTGTGCCTGTTACCTTGTAAACTAAACGGTGCTCGTGGGTGATGCGCCGTGACCAATAGCTCTTTAAGTCATGCTTTAGGGGCTCCGGTTTCCCAAGCCCGTTAAAGGGATCTTTTCTTATGGCTTCAAGCAATTCATAAATGCGCTTTACAATAGCAAAGTCACCGGTCTTAACAAAATAGAAGAGATCTTCATGGCCGTTCTTGGTGAACCTGAATTCCATGCACCTATTTTTCTATTTCCTTCTGGAGATCTTCTAGGGAGAAAGCAATCGTTTGACCGCTTTCCGCCTGGGCAAGCGACTCTTCCAACCTGTGGCGGTTAGCGGGAGTGGAGAGCAGGTGAGCGGTTTCCATGATGGAGTTGTATTCCTGCAAAGGCATGATCACCACAGCCTCTTCATTCTCCCTGGGAATTACCAACGTCTCCAATGATTTGGTCACCAGATCAAGGTAGTTCTTGATGTTGTTTCTGAAGGCACTTACAGTTAATGATATCATGGCTGTTCTCTTTTACTCTATTCAAATGTACATAATTCTGTACAATGTTGTTCCATGAAATGAGCACAAAAGAAAGGGTACTCAGCTATGGTTCCTTATGAATTGCACCTTAGAAGCGCTAAGGCCAAGCACCTCTAAAAGATGATGGTTTTGTTGTTGCTCACAAACACCTTCTCCGCAAAGACCAGCTTCAGGGCCTGCGCCAAGACAATCTTCTCCACATCGCGGCCCGACTGCGCCATGTCGCGGGCATCCTGCGTGTGGTTCACTTGGATGACGTTCTGCGCGATGATAGGGCCTTCGTCCAGGTCACTGTTCACAAAGTGAGCGGTGGCACCGATGATCTTCACGCCCCGCTCATAGGCCTGCCGGTACGGGTTCGCGCCAATGAAGGCGGGCAGGAACGAGTGATGGATGTTGATGATGCGGTTGGGGAACTGCGCCACAAACGCCGGGCTGAGCACCCGCATGTACTTGGCCAGCACCACATACTCCGGCGAATAATCGGCCAGAATTCGGCTCATTTCCTGGTCGTGCTCCTCGCGGGTTTTGTGCTCATGGGACACGTGGTGAAACGGAATCCCGAAGCGCGACACCAGCGACTCCAGCTCCGCGTAGTTTCCCAGTACGGCCAGAATGTTGGCGTTCAGATCGCCGTACTCGTGGCGCAACAGCAGATCGCCCAGGCAATGGTGTTCCTTGGTGACCAGTAGCACGATGTTCTTCTTTCGCTCCGGCACCAGGCGGATGTTGGCTTCGGGCGGCAACTCGGCGCTCAGTTCCTGCACCAGGGCGGCAGGATGTACTTCGCCGGCCAACTCGGCCCGCATGAAGAACTGATTCTGCTGGCGGTCTACAAATTCATCGTTGCTGGTGATGTTGAGGTTGTTGCGGAAGACGATCTGGGTGATGGTGAAGATGAGGCCCTTGCGGTCTGGGCAGTCAATAAGCAGGAAATTAACCATGAGTCAGGAGGCAAGCAGCTTTAGCCCCGATTTACGCAAAAGTGCCCTAAAACGGAAGAAGGATGGATGGAAAGAAAAGCAAAACGTTTCTGAGTTTACATGCGCAGCTTCAGCTGGGGCAGGTTCTTCAGGTTTTTGAACGTCTCCAGCAAGCCCAACTGCTTCATGACCGGACCCGCGTTGGGTAAGCCCACCACTTGCCAATAGTTGCCCCGGTCACGCATCTGCACTTCCACAATCACCGGGTTCGGTTGCGAGGGTACGCGCAAATCCAGGCCCACCACGGCCAGTGAATCATTGCGGTTTACGTAGGAGATTCCTTCCAGGCGGCTGTTGGTCAAGGGGTTTTCCTGCAGGAGCTTTTGCAGGGGCAGCACGGCCTGCAGTTGCTCCCACTCCTCTTCGCTCACCGCGGCAGGCCGACCGTTCATGGATTTGCGGTGGGCTACGTAGTCTTCAATGCCTCCCCTAATGGACTGCAGCACTTCCTGCTTCTTGGAAGCCATGGCCATGCCCAACGCCATGGCCGCCAACGCCTGCTCTTTCTGGGGCAGCTCGGCCATGCCGGCCTGCATGGCCTGGTCCAGGAAACTGGCCGTGGTGCGGTCCACATCCACGTACTTCTCCAGCGCCACCAGATCGCGGTTGTCTACGGCCTGTTTTATTTGGTATAAAGAGAACTCGGGGCCTTGCGCGTACCGCTTGTAGAGCCAATATCCCACGGCTCCCACTAGTACCAGCACCGAGAGCAGCACCATGATTCTTTTCATAGGAATGTCATCTTGCAGAGTAGAAAATCATTGTACGGAAAACCGGCCCGCGCGCTCACGCCTTGGCGGGACTCCCGTTAAACTTTCTTTTCCGGGCGTGCGCCTTGTGAAAATTGGGCTTCCGCCGAGAGCCTTAAACAGAACCGCCGGTCCGTTTTAAGCCTGCTTTTGGGAAAACAAGCTCAAAACGGACCGGCGGTCTGGATACTTGATGTGTCTGCCCAGTTTCTACAGCATGCCTGCGCCAATGGCGATCAACGCCCCGGCGATGGTGGCCAGCAATTTGCCTCGGTTAAACCGATGCTCGGGGCTGGTCTCAAACAAGATGGTGGTGGAGATGTGTAGGAAGTTCCCGACCACTAAGCCCGACAGCACCGTATAAGCCTCCCCGGAAAGCAGTTTCTCCAGCGCCACGTAATTGCTGAACAGCAGACCCAGCGGCGAAGCCACCGCAAACAGCAACAAATACCCGAAGGCCTTCTTAAAGCTATGCAGCTGCGTCACCAGCACCGACATCAGCGCGATGGCCGCCGGAATATGGTGCAGCGCGATGCCCGCCAGAATGTGGTAGAAATTGTCGCCTACGTGGGCGTGGTGGTGCAGGTGTTCATGCGCCTGTTGGGCGGCCATGCGGCTCTGGACCATGACGCTGCCCTCCAGAAACGAATGGATGATCAGCGAGGTCAGCAGCAGCACCGGCACCGTTCCGTGGTTATGATGGTGCCCCTCGCCTTGCGGATGCGCGTGGATGTGCCCGTGCTCTACCCCGTGCGAGAAGCCCTCCAGCACCAGTTGCAGGAAGAAGCCCGCCAGAATGTAGAAGCCCACCCGGTGCGGGTCCTGGGTGCTGAGCAAGACATCGGGCAAGATGTGCAGGATGGTGAGCGCAAACAAATAGGCCCCACTGAAAGCCAGCAGCAGCTTCAGCCAGCGTTGGTTGTCCTGGGGGAGAAAGCGCACAAGCCAGCCCGCGCCCAAGACGGTAAAGAATAGAACGGAGACCGCTACTATCATGGAAGTTATTTCTTCAGGATGAAAATCATACGTTCGCTCTTCTCCGGATCATACGGCCCCAGGTGATAATCCCCGAACACGTGAGCCAACCGAAGCTGGGCCATCTGGAAGTACTCCAGAAACTCCTGGTACTGGAGCGCCCGTACTCTTTCTAAAAACTCATACGGCTGCCCCTGGTCCTCAAAAGTGATGGTCTTGAGAATGAAGCCCGCCTCTACTTTGCGCGTGATGTGAAAGGTGATGCCGCCCACCTCCTTCGTTTCCCGGGATACCAGCCGGTTGATGACCCGCGGCGTGTTCATGAAGTCAATGATGAACTTGCCGCCCGGTTTAAGGGAGGCGGTGCTGGCCCGCAACGCGATCACGTTCTCGTAATCAGCACTGAAATACCCAAAGCTGGTGAACAGGTTGAAGACAAAGTCAAAGGCTTCTGGCTGGAACACCTCGCGCATGTCATGCACAAAGAACCGGAGCCTTTCGTTCTCAAATTGCCGCGCGTAGGCAATGCTCCGCTCAGACAGATCCAGGCCGGTGACATCATAGCCTTTCTGGTTCAGGTACACCGAGTGCCTTCCTTTTCCGCAGGCCAGGTCCATGAGGCGGCAGGTGGGTTTCGGCCGGAGATGATTCAGGAGGTTGTCCAAGAACCGCTGGGCCTCCTGGGCATCGCGGTTCCGGTACAGGAGGTGGTAATACGGTGAATCAAACCAGGTATGAAACCAATCTTCCGGGTGTATCATGCGGGTACGGAAATAGGTAAGCAGGCAACACGTCTATCCCGGTGCTTAACACCGCGGGTACAGGGCTTACTGAACGGCAGCAGAGTCTGTAACTGCCGCATAGGCAGGGTTCTTCTCTAAGTCCATTTTGCATACCGGGCATGTGCCTGGCTCCATGCTGGCGCTGCCTTCACATTCCATGGGGCAGATGTAGGCCATCTGCTCTTTGGAGGCGGCAGTGTCTGCGGTGGCGGAAGTGCCCGGCTGCTCAGTGGTAGAGGAGTTGTTGCAGGAAGAAACGGTGCCCAGGGTGCTCAACAGGATGGCCCCGGCAAGGAAAGTCTTTCTCATAGAAATTGAAAGGTACGCCGAAGCCCGTTTTTGGTCTGTTTTAAAGAAAACAAGCCAAAAACGGGCTTCAGATAAGGTGTGATTATTCGTGGTTCTCTGCCCCTTCGTGGTTTTCTACCGCGTTTTTGTCTACGCTTTTCTGGCTAGGGAGCGTGCCTTTCTCAGCACCTGGCTTGGTCCGGTTCTCGTGCTCGTCATGGTTCACGTTCACGTCTGGGCGGGTTACTTCCGCCTCATTGTTTCCATTGTCAATGTTGGAGGTGTTGTTGCGCATTCCCGGAGGCACAGAGTCATCAGAAACTTTAACCTCAGGACGCAGGTCAGAAGGCTGGCTGCTGCAGGAGGCCAGTAAAAGCGCACCGGCCACGGCGAAAACGGAAAGGGTGTTTTTTATCATCTTTGGGAAAATTAAGTCGAAAACAGGTTCTGTTGTTTTAGACGCTTACGCGGGAATAAGGTTTTTACGGCGCAACAGTGATTCCATGAGTTTGAGGTCATTGGGGCTGTTAAAAATCTTGAACGGCAGGTGCAGGAACACGGGCACGTTGAACGTCTTGGCCACCCAGCCTTTCCAGCCTTTGGGCAGTTGGTCAGCGGCGGGGCCTTTCAGGTACATCTGGTAGGCGTCTTTGGTGGTGGCCACGCGGTCAATCATTTCCCACTGCAGGGCCATTCCCTCGCGGTCGTTGCGCTTCATAAGGATCTGGCGCTGGTCAATCTCAAACATCACGCGCTCAAACAGCACGTTGCTCTGCTCCATCTGGGTTACGCCCATCACCTGCGCCGAGCGCACCAGCACGTACAGCACGGTCACGATCACGGCCCCGGCTACCCACCACCACGAGAAGGCGAAAGCGGCCGGCAAAGAGAACAAGACCAGCGGAATAAGCGCCCGCCACCATTCTTTCTTCCAGACCTGCACCAGCGCCATCTTGGCGTAATCGTTCTTGTCTAACTGGTTCTTCTTCGTGCGGATGGCCAGGGGGTTGAAAGGCTGCTGTTGCTGTACCCGTTGCCCGCCGCGTTGATTTGGTTGTTGCATAACTCTGTGGTATCACGTAGCAAGTATCATGTATCATGATGTTCCACCTGCCAACTTTCTGCTTTCTACGCTTCTACCTTTATTGGTTTTAATTTATTCTCTTTTACTCTTTTATAATCGTGCTACTACTTGAACGCTTTCAAACTCAGGTCCAGGCTGCGGTTGGAGTGCGTCAAGGCGCCTACGGAGATGTAGTTCACCCCGGTCTCGGCCACGGCCCTGATGGTTTCCTCGGTGATACCGCCGGAGGCCTCAGTTTCAAAACGGCCGCCAATCAGTTCCACCGCTTCGCGCAGCAAAGGTACTGCAAAGTTGTCTAGCATGATGCGGTCAATGCCGCCGGTCTCCAGCGCCTGCCGCACCTCGTCCAGGTTGCGGGTTTCCACTTCAATCTTGAGCGGCTTGCCCAGTTTCTCCAGGTAGCGGTGGGTGGCCTCAATGGCTTGCCTGATGCCCCCAGCGTAGTCTACGTGGTTGTCTTTGAGCATGATCATGTCATACAGCCCGAACCGGTGGTTGGTGCCGCCGCCAATCAAAACCGCCCATTTCTCCATCATCCGGAAGTTAGGGGTGGTCTTGCGGGTGTCCAGCAGTTTAGCGCCGGTGCCCTCAATGAGCTTCATGAGGCTCTGCGTGTAGGTGGCAATGCCGCTCATGCGCTGCATGCAGTTCAACACCAGCCGCTCAGCGGTCAAAATGGACTGGGCTTTGCCGTGCACGGTGAAGGCAATATCGCCGTGGTTGATTTGGGCCCCGTCTTGTAAAAACACCTCTAACCGAAGCGTGGGGTCTACCTCATGGAAGATTTTCCAGGCCAGTTCCACCCCGGCCAGCACGCCGCGGTCTTTCACCAGGAGCTTGGCCTGGTTCTGGGCACTCTCAGGGATAGAAGCCAGAGACGAGTGGTCGCCGTCGGCTACGTCTTCCTGCAGGGCCTGCCGGATAAATGCCCTAATGCCTTCTTGGGTAAGGTAGGATGCTTTCACGATGCAAAAATAAAAAAAGGCACCGAACTATCGGTGCCTTTTCTAACTATCGGCGCGAAGCGGCCAATTATATTTCCTTTCAAGCAAAAGTCTTAGGGCTTTTACTTAAACTCAATGGTGTCAATCTTATAGGAATCGCCGTATTTCTTCACCTTCACCACCACGTTGTAGCGGCCGCCTTTGTGGTTGTATTTGCCAATGGCGTAGCGCTGTCCGTCTTCAGAACCGCCCTGGTGATCGAAACTGAACCCTGCCGGGGCGTTCTTGCTGAAGAAGTTCCGTACCACCATCTCGGCCTGGCTTTGGCTGTAGCTTCCGGTCTCTCCGTCAATGTTCACGTCTACCTTTGAATTGAAGTAGCGGGCCAGGTCACGGGAAGAACCCGCTTTGATCGCTGACTGGATACCGCCCATCACGTCAGATTGAGCAGCTACCTGTCCAGCGCCTACCAGCATCCCCAACAGCACCAAGGTCATCGCCATCAATCTCTTTAAGTTTTTCATGTCTGTTTTACGCAAGTTTTCCTTATCCAATGCCAAAACTATGCCAAAGGCAGATAAGTTCACACCCCTAAAGATACAGGAAATCTCTATATTCAAAGCCGGAGCGCTACTTTTTCCGGCCGGGCTTGTATCTTTACGCGCATGAGCAAGAAGGTACTTTTGATGATTCTAGACGGATGGGGCCTGGGAACAGACCCTTCCGTGTCGGCGATTGAGCACGCCAATACTCCTTTTATGGATTCTTTATTCCACCGGTTTCCGCATGCCCGGCTAGAAGCCTCCGGTGAGGCCGTGGGGCTGCCCGAGGGCCAGATGGGTAACTCTGAGGTGGGCCACATGAACTTGGGTGCCGGGCGCGTGGTGTACCAGGACCTGGTGAAAGTGAACGTGGCCATCCGGGAGAAAACCCTGGGCCAGAACCCTGTTTTGCAGGATGCTTTCCAATTTGCCCGCGAAAACGGCAAACCCGTGCACTTCATCGGGCTGGTGTCAGACGGCGGGGTGCACTCGCACATTGAACACCTGAAAGCGCTTTGCTCGCTGGCGCAGGAGCAGGGCGCGCTCAACGTGTTTGTCCACGCCTTCACCGATGGCCGTGACACCGATCCCAAAGGCGGACTGGCCTACTTAACCGATCTGCAGAACCACCTGGACACCACTGGCGGAAAGATCGCCTCCATCATTGGCCGCTATTACGCCATGGACCGCGACAACCGCTGGGAGCGCGTGAAACTGGCCTATGATCTGCTGGTGAACGGGCAAGGCAGAGCCTCTGTGAACTGGCGCGAAGCCATTCAGGAGTCTTATGACAACGGCGTCACCGATGAGTTCATCCAGCCCATTGTGTGTCTTGGGGAGAACGGCGAGCCGATGGCGCATATCCAGGAAGGCGACGTAGTGATCTGCTTCAACTTCCGAACCGACCGTGGCCGCGAGATTACTCAGGCCTTGACGCAGCGCGAGTTCCCTGAGCAGGACATGCGCCCGCTGAGCCTCCGCTACTACACCCTCACCAACTACGACGACACGTTTGTGGGCGTGCAACCTATTTTCGATAAGGACAACCTGGCTAACACCCTGGGCGAAGTGCTGGAGCAAGCCGGCAAAACCCAGATCAGGATTGCCGAGACCGAGAAATACCCGCACGTGACGTTCTTCTTCTCCGGTGGCCGCGAGCAACCGTTTGACGGCGAGAAGCGCCTGTTGTGCCCGTCGCCCAAGGTGGCTACCTATGACATGCAGCCTGAGATGAGCGCATTTGACATCAGAGACGCCATTGTGCCCGAGATCGAAGCCGAGACCGCTGATTTCATCTGCCTCAACTTCGCCAACCCAGACATGGTAGGCCACACCGGTGTGTTTGAAGCCGCCGTGAAAGCTGTGGAAACCGTGGACCAGTGTACCCAGGCCGTCGTGACTGCTGCTTTGGCCCACGGGTACGCCTCCATCATCATCGCTGATCACGGCAACGCCGACATGATGCGCAACCCAGACGGTACGCCTAACACCGCGCACACCACCAACCTGGTGCCTATCATCTTAGCGGATGAGCAGTACAAAGGCGAACTGATGGACGGGAAACTGGGCGACATCGCGCCTACGGTGCTGGCCCTCTTAGGAGTGCAGGCCCCCGCCGACATGACCGGTACTTCGCTGCTGATCCCTACTATAGAATAGTACATCCGTACACTAGAAACGGAGATGGAGAAGCCCTTTCGCTTTCTCTATCTCCGTTTTTTATCTGTTATCCGTAAAACAGGCCAAAAGCCGCTTTGCTTCTTTCTTCTTTGTTACTCATGCCTCAGCTTATGCCTTTCCGTTTTTGGGTTAAGAAATCAACCTTTGTTCTTGTTTCAGCGCTGCTGCTGGGAACCGGTGCCTGCCAGGACGACGGGAAAGCGGCCCCTGAAGTGCCGCGCACGCAGCAGGCCTATGACGTAGTCAGCTTTCTGGATCAAGAGGCAAACGCGTTAACGGCGAAAAAAGCGGCCGTGCGCAAAACGGTGTCTAAGGAGGGCAAGGTCAACGAGGAGAAAATCTTTACTTCCCTGAACTGGACCGAGGAACTGGCCCCGTTCGCCGATGCGGACATCAACAAGCCTGCCCTGAAAGGGCTCTTTGACGAGCAAACCTTCACCAACGCGCAGGGGCAGCAGGTACGCACCTACAAAGCGAAGGAAGACGCCTCCACCAACGTACAGGAAGTCACCTATGTCCTGGATGCCCAGGGCCAGTTAATGCAGCTGGACGCCGTCATTGTGCAGGAGAACATGATGTTCAACACCAAAAAGCTGCTGCACCTGGAAGCCCAGGCGGGCCCATCGCCCCGCCTGCTCCGGTATCGCCTGGATGAGACGCAGAAGCTGCTCCTGGTAGGCGCAGAACGGTACACGGTCACCGGTGAGGTGACTCCATAACCCATTACCAATAAGGAAGATTTTCCGCTGGCGGGCTATTCGCCTACTTTGGAGAAATACCGGATCTTGACGCTGCCGGGCACCAGTTTGGTGTCTTTGGGAATGCCGTGGTGGGAATCATGGTACTGGTGGCTTTTGTACCAGGTCTTGAAACTCTCCTCATCGTCCCAGTAGGTCATAAGCCAGATTTCATTGGGGTTGTCCTGCGGAGACAGCACTTCCAGCCTCTGGAAACCGGGCGCATCGTCTACCAGGTGAGGTCTATTTCTAAATGCCTCTTTCACGCTGGCTTCGGTGTCATTGGCAATGGTAAAGGAACTGAGGGAAACAAACATACAGTAAGAATAAAGCCTGGGAAGGGTCTTTTGTAGGCGTTTTCCCAGAAAAATGTGAAATTGGAGGTAAGTTAGGAAAATATGTAACGTAAATTGTCTTACCGCGTTAACCTCAACTCCTTTCCTACCCCTTGGAACCTCAGCAGAGGAAGTAGTATTAGCATGCAAAATTATCATAATCACCACGTTGACCTTTCTAATTGTGACAGTGAACCCATTCACCTGATCGGTCGCATCCAGCCCCATGGTTTCTTGTTGGTGCTGGACCAGGACACGTTACAAATAGAGCAGGCCAGCAAAAACGTGGGCCAGTTTCTGCCTTTCTCGGTGGAGGAAATCATTGGCAAGCCCCTGGGGAGCCTGTTCTCCGCGGAGGATGCCGCCTTTGACCCGCATCTGCCGGGTACCCATTTCCTGACGTTGGGCGGGAAGCCGTTTATCGGGTATTTTCACAAAACGGAGGGTAAAATCATGCTGGAGGGGGAGCCCAGTGCTCCTTACCCCGATGCGGAGAAGATGCACCACAACACCATTCTCTGCCAGCTCCATAACCGGCTCAATCATTTGTACACCTTGGAGGGAGTGGCCCAGGCCGTGGCCGATACCCTGCGCGAGATTCTGGCCTATGACCGGGTAGACGTCACCCAGTTTGATTCTGAGTGGAACACCGATGTGATTGCCGAGAGCTGCGCGCCCCACCTGCAGTCCTTCATTGGGCACCACTTCCCGGCCACTGATATTCCGGCTCCGGCCCGGGAACTGCTCCTGCACAAGCACGTGCGCCAGATCCCCGATGTCAACGCTCCGGCCGTAGGAATTTACCCGTACCTCAACCCCGGCACCGGGGCACCCACCAATATCTTAAAGTCAGAGCTGCGCAATCCTTCTGAGATTCACCTGGAGTACATCCGGAATACGGGCGTGGCTGCGACCATTTCGTTCTCTATCCTCGTGAAGAACAAGCTGTGGGGCGTGATTGCCTGCCACAACGTGGAACCCACGTACATTGACATCTGGCGGCGGCAACTTTGTGATCTGGTGGCCAAAACCTTCGGGAACGTGATTGCCTCCATTCAGGAGAAACGGGACCAGGAGCAATTCAACCGTTACAAACAGGTAGAACGCGCGCTGGTGCAGCACCTGAACAGCGGCCTGTCGTTTGCCGATGGTCTTTTCGGGCAGACGCCCACTTTATTAGATATCACCGAAAGCAAGGGCGCGGCGCTGCTGCTGGATGGTACGCTCACCACCTTCGGGGCGACGCCCGCCCAAGAGGAGATCAGGAAACTGGTCCACTGGCTTTCAGAGCACGTGTCAGAGGGGGTCTTCTGTACCCGCCAGTTATCTGCGGAGTATCCGCATGCCGAGGCCATCCGGGAAGGCGCCAGTGGGCTGCTGGCCTTGGAGATCTCGCGCTACAACCAGGAGTACCTGCTGTTCTTCAAACCCGAGATCAAGGAGACGCGGATATGGGCCGGCAACCCCGAGAAACCCATGGCTACCGATGGCCTGCGCATTCATCCGCGTAAATCCTTTGAGAAATGGGTGGAGGTGATCAAGGGCAAATCGCAGCCCTGGAGCATCAACGAGGTGGAGATTACGCAGATTCTGCTCAAAGACCTGATCGCGATCCGGCTGCGCAACCAGACAAACGAACTGGAGAACCTGAACCAGGAACTGCTGCTCAACACCGAGCAACTGCGCACCAGAAACGCCCAGCTGGAGGATTTCGCGTACATCATCTCGCACAACCTGCGCTCGCCGCTGGCCACCATCAAAAGTCTGCACAATTTCTACACCGCTGAGCCCGACCAGGAAAGCGCCGCCTACGCCATGGAAAGCGTTAAGAAGGTGAGCGATAACATGTCGGAGACCATTGATGACCTGAACATCATCCTGAAGACGCATCTGGTGAACCAGCTTCCGCATGAGGAAGTCGTTTTGGCCGAACTTATCGAAAAGGAGACCCAAAACCTGGCCGCCACCATTACCGAAACCGACGCGCAGATCATCACCCAGCTGGAGGTTGCCACCATCTCCATCCCCAAGCTGTACCTGGAGAGTATCCTGCACAACTTCATCTCCAATGCCCTGAAGTACCGCGCCCCGGAGCGTCAGCCGCAGATTACCATCAAAAGCTGGCGAACTGCAGACACGATCCACCTCTCCATCGCAGACAACGGCATCGGCATGGACCTGGACCACGTGGGCGATAAGCTGTTTGGCTTGTACAAGGTGTTCCATCAGGTGGAACAATCCAAGGGGCTGGGGCTCTACCTTACCCGCATGCAGGTGAAGGCGCTGGGCGGCACCATTGACGTGGAAAGTGCCCTCGGCCAAGGCACCACCTTCACCGTGAACTTCTCCCAGATAGATTATTCCCCGGAAGCACGCTAACTCTGTTTCGGGCCTGTTTTCTGAAAAGCAGGCCCGAAACAGAGTTAGCGTTGTAGGGGCAATCCCTGGTGGTTGCCCTTTCACGTTTGTGAACGAAACAAGGGCAACCACCAGGGATTGCCCCTACGGAATATTCTCCTCTACTCGAAGTTACTACCTGAAATCTCCTACTTCCCCTGCAGCGTGATGACGATGGTGCGTTTGCCGCCGTGGTCGCGGTGCTCGCAGAGGTAGATTCCTTGCCAGGTGCCTACGTTCAGGCGGCCGTTGGTGATGGGTACCGTGACCGATGCTCCCAGCAAAGCGGCTTTGATATGCGCGGGCATGTCATCGGGACCTTCCAAGGTGTGGCGGTAGTAGGGCGCGTTCTCGGGCACCATGCGGTTGAAGTGCTGCTCAAAGTCGTGGCGCACGGTAGGGTCGGCGTTCTCGTTGATGGAAAGGCTGGCCGAGGTATGCTGGATGAAGATGTGCGCCAGGCCTACCTCTATTTCCTCCAACTCGGGCAACTGGGCTTCCAGCAGATCGGTGATGAGGTGAAAGCCACGTTTCACGGCGGGCAGGCGGAGCGTTTTCTGGAACCACTTCATAGGGTAAGCGTCGGTTAATAGTCTACTTCAAAAGCCCCAGCATCGGGCTTCTGGGCATCACGGGGTTTGTTCTCGTAATCTACGGCAATGCCGGAGAGCGGGGTGCCTGCCGCGTTGGCCGGAGACAGTTTGATGAGCTGGAAATCGAACTTGGGCGCGTCACGGAACAGCGGGTCCACGTTGAGTTGGTTCTGAAGGGTTGGCTCGCTGAACTGCCCGGCAAACTTCTTCGTCTTCACAAATGAATTCCTGATCTGGATGGTAGAATTCGCGGTTAACGGCTGCAAGTCCAGTTCTTCTTCCTGCCGGCTCCAGATGATGCTGTTGATGATCTGAACCTGGTACGGTGTGCTTCCTTCCTGAAAAGAAACGGACGGCGTGGCCCTGATAAAATCCGGACTGAAATTGGCTAGCGTACTGAAGTAGATGGTGTAGGTGCCGCCTTGCCCGGAGAAGGTGTACTGCCCGCAGTTGGTGATGATGCTGTTGATGAGGTCTACCTGGCCGCCGTGGCTCAACACACCCGTTTGTAGCATGTTTTTCAGAAAAGCGTGCTTAACTGTTACACGGGGAACCTGATCGCCCTGGGCCAAAAGGTAAATTCCAGTGACGGCATTCTTGATCTCCACGTACCGCAGCTCACTAGGCTGGCTGCCCGGCAAGAACTCCAGTCCCTGCCACTGCCCGGGCGCGTTGCGGTACTGCTCCTCCAGGCGCACCTGCTGGAACACCACCCGTTTCTCGTGCTCGCCCTCCACGTTGAGCGTACCCAGCACCTTTATCTTGGCGTTTTTGTGCAGATGGATCTGGCTGCCTTTCTGAATGGTGAGCGTCTGGCCCGCCGGTACCGTCACGGAATCATAGATGACGTGCGCTTTGGCCGAGGTCCAAACTTCACCGGGCGCGGTACTATAGTTGTTGCGGTAATAGGTGGCGTTCTGCCCGTAGGCTACCAGTTTTACCTGCTGCTGGTTTCCGTTGGTCAGGAACAGGATGGAGTCATTGACCAGGAACGGTTGCTCCTGCGCGGTAGGGTTGATGGTGGCTTTGACCAGAATGAGCAGACTGTCTTTGCCCCTGAGCTCCACGTTCTGCAGCTGCGGCCCGGCGGCCCCGTTCACAAACACCTGAAACGCCGAGGCACCCATGCCGCCTACTTTGATCTCAGAGATCCGGACGGCGTTCTGGTTGGGGTTGTAGACCTTCAGGCGCTTGGTCACGCTGCCCACCTCGGTGAAGACCGTGTCAAAAAGCACCGTATCGGCTTCCAGCCGGAGTGTGGCACTCGCATCGGGAGTGATTTCCTCATCACGGGGCGTGCACGCGCTCATCCACCAGCCTACCGTGCACACCAGCGCCAGGCTTTGCAGCAACGTTTTGATGGAAGAAGAACGCGTAAACCGATGCATGAACGTGTAAGGTGCTGATGAAACAATGTGCTACTGCGTAGCTAACTTGATGTTATTTATCTGCCCTGTTTTGGGAATGTTTTCCGGAAACCGGGCCTAAAACAAAGAAATAAAAAAAGCGCAGCTCTGGTGAACTGCGCTTTCTGTACTCAAGGCGCTTAGGCCTGAACGCCTTCTTTCAAGCGCTCGGCGTTCTCCGCGATACGGAGCTGCTCCACAAACTCGTCAATGTTACCGTCTACCACGTTGGGCAGGTTGTACACCGTTAACCCGATGCGGTGATCGGTCACGCGGCCCTGCGGGTAGTTGTAGGTTCTGATCTTATCTGAACGGTCGCCGCCGCCCACCATGCTCTTGCGCTGGGCACCTTCCACCTCGTTTTTCTTGGCGAGTTCCTGCTCGTAGATCCGGGAACGCAACACGGCCAGGGCTTTGTCAAAGTTCTTCAGCTGCGATTTCTGATCCTGGCACTGCGCCACCAAGCCGGTAGGAATGTGCGTGAGGCGAACGGCGGAATACGTGGTGTTCACAGACTGACCACCCGGGCCCGAAGAACAGAAAAGATCCTTCCGGATGTCGTTCATGTTCAGGTCGATGTCCAGTTCTTCCACTTCCGGCAGTACCACTACTGATGCCACCGAGGTGTGAATACGTCCGGCCGTCTCCGTGGCGGGAACGCGCTGTACGCGGTGCACGCCCGACTCAAACTTGAGCTTGCCGTACACGTCCTCGCCCTTGATGCCCACGATTACCTCTTTGTAACCGCCGGCGGTGCCTTCCATCACGTCAATGACTTCCATCTTCCAGCCCTGCTTCTCCGCGAAACGGCTGTACATGCGGTATAAATCACCAGCGAAGAGAGAGGCCTCGTCGCCCCCGGCTCCCGCCCTGATCTCCATGATGATGTCTTTGCTGTCATCCGGGTCCGTGGGGATCAGCATCTCTTTGATGCGTTCCTCCATCTCGTTGCGCTGCGGCAGCAATTCGTCCAGTTCTTCTTTGGCCATCTCCCGGAAATCCTCGTCTTTCTCGGTGGAGATCACCTCTTTGGTATGCTCAATGTTGCTGAGTAGCAGCTTGTAACGCTCGTACTCGGCCACGATCTTCTCCAGGTCCTTGAACTCTTTGTTCAACGACTTATATCTCTTGAGGTCACTGGCAACATCTGGCTGGATGAGTTGCTCATTTACCTCTTCAAACCGCTGTTTTATAGCTTCCAGTTTATCTAACATCTTCTGCTTTACTTAATTCAGGCCGCAAAGATACGAAATTTCCGGCGCATTTGTTCCTGTGCGTTTAAGGCTTGTTTTAGGGAAAAGAGTTTCAAAACGCGGCTATTTATTTCACGGGAAACTCGGCCACGGTTCTCCCATGGCGCGTTCAGGGCCCAAGTTTCTCTGGCTGTGTAACGCGAAATCTTAGAGATAAGTGCCGCAAATCTCCCGGTGGGCATGATTGAGTTGGGTGTGGGCAGAAACGTTCGGCAAGCCGCGGCTGCAGCCACCGTTAAATTCTTTTCATCAGGAAAATGAAATTCCCTTAAAGCCAAAGCCGCTGCAGAAACTTAAGGGCGTTCTGATGACTCAATGCGGCCAATTCAGCGGCGGAAAACTGTTGAGCTAACTCCTGTAAAATAACCGGATACTGTGCCGCGTTGCGGTGCTGTGGGTGGAAGTACGATTCACCGCCTGCCATCATGCCGGATTCCTGAAAGAAATCGGCCCCGAAACATAGCGCGTTGGACGCGTGCTCCAGGCCGTACCGGATGTGCTCCAGCAGCGTCTCAGGCTGGTCCGGGTCTACAAACTTCTTCAGGAAATTGATCCCAATGAGCCCTTCGCGCCGCACCACTTCCTGCACTAACTCTCGCGGCAGGTTGCGGGCCTGGCCATACACCGCCCGGAAGTTGGAATGACTCGCAATGACAGGAATATCCAGCCCGTATTGGTCTATGAAATGCAGCATGTCATAGGCGGCGGCGTCTGAGGTGTGGGCCAGATCCAGAGCGATGCGCTTGCCGCTGAGATAACGCAGTAGTTCCTCGCCATCGGGTTTCAGACCGATGCCCAGCGTGAAGTTGCCGCCGCTGAACCGGTTTTCATCGGCGTGGGTAAACCCAATGTACAGCAGCGGCCCCGCCAATTGCGTAATTTCCTCCAGCCGCGCGAAAGCCAGATCCAGCGGCTCATCTTCCTCGCACAAGCCCGAGGCATTCTCAATGGCCGCCACAATGGTTATCTTCTCGCCGTGCAGCACCTGGTTTTGGAGGTCTTTTAAAGAAACAGGGGCAAAAACGTCATCGTTGCGCAGTAGATTTTCCTGAAATAAACGGGCCTGCTGTAAGGTGAAAGCGGCGCTTCCGGGCTCGGTGGGCGTGAAAAAGGCCATGGTCTGCAAGGTGACACGGCCCGCCTGCAAATGTGGAATGGCGCACCCGATGATGTCTGCGTCCAGGGCGGTGGCCCCCGGAATATAGGCGAGGTAGCCGGTAAGGTCACAGTGCAGGTCAATGATGGGCAAGCGGGAATCAGGCATACGGGAGATCGGTCTGACCGCGAGTTTACGAAGAACCAACTAGTAGGGCACCGCAAAGCCGGATTTTTTACCGATTTTTGCAAAAACAACTCTAAAACGGACGCCTTTGTGCGGTGTCCCTTTTCTTATGGCAAATCTTCCTTCTATCCTCCTGCACGCCGGCAAAGAACATTCCCTGCGACGTTTTCACCCCTGGGTTTTCTCGGGAGCCATCAAAAAGGTGGAAGGCGATGTGCAGGAAGGCGATATTGTGGCCGTGTACACCAACCGCCGCGAGTTTCTGGGCATCGGGCACTATCAACCGGGTTCCATTGCCGTGCGCATCTTCTCGTTTGAGGAAGTGGAACCCGATTACGCCTTCTGGAAAAGCCGCGTTCAGCGGGCCGTAGACTACCGCCGCGAGCAGGGCTTCCTGGACACCCCGGACACCGATGTGTACCGCCTGGTCTTCGCCGAGGGCGATAACCTGCCCGGCCTCATCATAGACGTGTACGGCAATACCGCCGTGCTGCAGGCCCACAACGTAGGCATGTTCCACGTGCGACAACACATCGCGCAGGCGCTCATGGAAGTCTATGACGGAAAACTCACTGCCGTTTACGATAAAAGCGCCGAGACTTTACCGGGCAAAGGCCCCGAGCAAGGCCAGAACGGTTATCTTATTGGGGAAACATCCACGCCGCACGTGGTCACCGAGAACGGCAACAAGTTCCTAGTAGATTGGGTAACCGGCCAGAAGACCGGCTTTTTCATTGACCAGCGCGAGAACCGCCAACTGCTGGCCCATTATTCCAAAGGAAAGTCGGTGCTCAACACCTTCTGCTATACCGGCGGATTTTCCATCTACGCCCTCAACGCCGGCGCTACCGCCGTGCACTCCGTGGATGTCTCCAAAAAAGCCATCGACCTGACGGACCAGAACGCGGCCCTCAACAACGGCAAGGACCGCCACGAAGCTTACGCCGCCGATACGTTTGACTTCATGAAAGGCCGCGAAAACCAGTACGACCTCATTGTGCTGGACCCGCCCGCCTTCGCAAAAAGCCAGAAAGTGCGCCACAACGCGCTCATGGGCTACAAACGCCTGAACGCCGAGGCCATCCAGAAAATTAAGCCCGGCGGCATCCTGTTCACCTTCTCCTGTTCCGGCGTGGTAGACAAATACCTGTTCCAGAGCACCGTCATGGCCGCCGCCATTGAAGCCGGGCGTAACGTGAAAGTCATGCACCACCTCTCGCAACCCGCCGACCACCCCGTCAGCATCTTCCACCCTGAAGGCGAGTACCTGAAAGGCCTGGTGCTGTACGTGGAATAGGTTTTTTTGGTATCAAGTAGCATGTATCAAGTAGCATGATGTTAGAACTTAGACTTTAAACGCTAGAGTCCAGCTTCTGAATTTAAATGATGATTTGAGGCTACTTTCAAGAAAACGGCCCTAAAACAGGAAGGTCTCTGCCAGTAATTAACAGCAGAGACCTTCCTGTTTTTTTGTGACCGCTAGTTTCCGGAGAAGGACTGGCGCGAGACTCCAGTCTCGTGCCAAAGGATGAAGCGAGTCTCCAGACTCGCCGGGAACCACCTGTTATTTCTTGAACGTGTATGAATTGGTATAACTCAGAGGGCACGGAAGTAAATTTGAGCCAAAAAGGATCGGAAATGAACCTTTCGCTGCCGGGCAGCGAGGGTAGTCTGGAGACTACCCATTATCCGTAGGCACGAGTCTGGAGACTCGCGCCAGAATGGGAGCGCCTTTGCTGAACATATCCGTCAATCAAGGATGGGCAGTCTTTGTTCGAAAGCCTTTGTTTGTTCGTTCCAGATGTATATTTCCGGATGACAATAGGCACAATCAGCGAAGAAACCATTGTCCTCAGGCGGATTTACAAGTAGCATACGGCTGTCTTTTTCGAAGCTATAGCCTTGAGCAGCACCAGGTCCTTCATATACTTTCCCTGTTCTCACGTCTACAATGGCGCTTGACTGACAGGCGGAACCACAGCCCCACTTGACAAAGGTATAGTGACCTCCAAAATTTACGCCTTCTTTGTTGTAGGTCTCGGTGATTATGGTCTTGAATTCCTTTGCGATAGGGTTGCTCTTGTAGTCAAGTGGTACATGTTTCCCTTCATAAACGGCATCTACTTTGAAGTCAGAAAAGCCTATGAAAGGCTCAAACTTCACATAAGCATAGTCAATCTTATGTTTGGCAGAAGTAGTATCTCCGAGGATTTTGACTGTCTCGCTTGAATAGATGGTATCTGAAGTACCTTGCCTATTCTGTTGGGTGGAGTCCGTAGAAATAGGTTTCAGAACAGTAGATTTTTCTATAGCAACATCTTTCTGCTTCCTTGGTTCACACGAAATGCATAGTGCAACTAGAGACAGGATTGCAGTCAAAGTTACTTTCTGAAAATAGTTGTTCATAGAGGGTGCGCTGTAATATTTAACCAAAGCACTTTCCATTGTAAACCGCGGAAGTTACTTGTGCGCCATAGCAAGTTTGCAAATGGCTGAGACTTCTATTTAGGCCTGTTTTCATCAGAACAGGCCCAAAACGGAATGGGAAATCTTGCTACTTGGCACTCTTCCCCAGCGTAAACAAACCTGCCACATTCTCCGGTTTTAACGCTTCGTCCAGGCTCATCCGGATGCGCCATTCTTTGGGATAGTGGTTGTTGACGCGGTTCTGGAGTTTCTTGCCCCAGCCCAGCGGTACGCCGTTGAACTGCACCAGTACCCAGCCGTTGGCCGAGTTCTCCAAATCAATGTCCTCGCGGTGGAGGAACTTGAGGGCAGTGGGAAAATCGACCTCGGCGCGGGGGAAAGCATCGGCGGAAAGGTGTTGGGAAAGGGCCAGGGCAGGCAGGGGTTTGGCGTTGTTCTTCATGACCTCGGCCAGTTCAATGCCGCCGTAGACCACGCGCAGGTTCTCGTAGAGTTGCTCCAGTTCCAGCATCCAGGCTTTGGGAAGGGCGCGTAATACTTCCTTGTGCTTCACCAGTTCCCAGTTTTGGGGCTCGTTTAGCCAATCCTGCACTAAACTCTTTTCCTGCTTGGAGGCCAGCACCAGAAACGGGCGCTTGCTTTTCTTGAACGTGCGCGCCTCTTCCCCGTCGGTTTTGCGGACGGCAGCCAGAAAGAAGCCTTCGCCCTGCGTTTGGTGCGGATAGAAGCGGTAGCCGTGCATGCCTTCCAGTTCGGTTGGGGTCACGCCCCAGTCGGGAGAAAGTTCTAAGCCGATGGTCTCGGCGTCCTGCTGCTGTGCCAGCCAGGCCAAGTTTTCCTCGTTTTCCTCCAGGTTGTAGGTGCAGGTGCTGTAGATGAGCACGCCGCCGGGCTTGAGCGCGTCCCAGACATCCATGAGAATGCGGCGCTGGCGCTCAGAGCAGAGCTTCACGTTGGCCTCCGACCACTCGTTCATGGCATCGGGGTCTTTCCGGAACATGCCCTCGCCGGAGCAAGGCGCGTCTACCACTAGCACATCGAAAAAGCCGGTCAGCTGCCCGATGTGGCTGGGGTCGTTGTTCGTCACCACTACGTTGCCGGAGCCCCACTTCTGGATGTTCTCGGCCAGGATGTTGGCCCGGGGTTTGATGACCTCGTTGGCTACCAGCAGGCTTTCCGGGGAAAGCAGCGAGGCGATGTGCGTCGATTTTCCGCCGGGCGCGCCGCACAGATCCAGCACGGCCAGCGGTTCGCTCAGATCCACGCTTTGCCGCAGGGCCTGCTCCAGAAACATGGAACTGGCCTCCTGCACGTAATACCCGCCGCCGTGAAACATGGGGTCCAGGGTAAAACTCGGCCTAGCCGATAGGTAAAATCCAGTTTCGGTCCAGGGCACTTTGGGCAGATGGGTGGGCAGGGCCATCTTCGCGCGGTTTACCCGGATGCTGGTGGGCGAAGGCTGCGCCAGGGCATCGGCAAAGGCCGGATAGGCAGCGCCCAACTGCGTCTGCATGCGGGTCTGGAAAGGGGCGGGAAGTGCGAGGCTCATAAACGAAGGTGCCCGGGTTTAGGCCGAAGCTCCCGCAAAGATACGACTTCTGGTTTTGGCCTGTTTCTGAAAATACAGGCTTAAAACGGAATTACTCGGCGGCCAGCAGGGGCTCGCGGCGAGTGGTGATTTTGGCGGGTTTTCGCACGGTACGGGTCTGGTACACAGGATTGTCCACGAAGGCCACCACTTTCAGGGTAAGGTCCAGGCCGGTGATGGTGCTGGGGTTCTCGAAGCCCAGGTACAGAAAGCCGTCATCGGTTTTGGGAGTCTGGCTCGCCAGCACTTTGCCGTAATCAGACAGAACATCTTTGCCGCGGGCCACGCCGTAAGGTTTCCAGCCGTCTTCGTCTTCCCGGAATAGGTACGCTTGGTTTTTATTGAACAGGTAATAGCTGATGTAACCGCTGGATTTTACCTGCGGCAATTGCGGCAGCAAACCCAACCCAAACGCCACCAGCGGATTACTACCCGTCAGCAGCGCCGTGGCGCCTTTGGCCAGCGTCTTGCCCGTTTCCTGCAGCGCCTGCACCGATTCCTGCCCCACGCCTACCCAATACACCCAATGCTTGGTGCCGGCCGGCAGTTTGAAGCGTTCGGTGCTGCGGTTGTTGCTGGTGAGGTTGGTGAGCGAGGCCAGCCGAAAGGTTTTGTCCACCACTGTCTCGGGTTTCAGGTCGTTCTTCACCAGCACTTTCTCGGTGGCGGTGGTCCAGGTGGTGTCTTGCACGGTGCGCCAGGCCACCAGCGTGCTGAAATTCTGCGTGGCCTCGCTTTTAGGGATGCGGGTGAGCGTGAAATGGCTTCGGGTGCTGGTCTCCGATAAACTCTGGAACGTGAGAATGTACACCGATTTCTGCGGGACCGTCAGGCGCAGGTTGTTCAGTTTCTTGGTTTCCTGGGTGCTGTAGAGCGGCGATTTAGAGAAATACTCCTGAACGGTAACGGTGTAGCTGGTCTTGGTTTTGTTGTCCAGGTCCAGAACCAGTACATCGCCGGCCTGAAACGCATACTCAAATTGCGTGGCCGGTTGCCCCTTACCCGCTACCTGCACCTCCAGATCAGCGATTTTGATGGGTTTCCCCGCCTGCGCGGTAGCCGCCACCTGAAACATGAAGAGCAGCCCGCCAAGAGCCAGAGCCGAACGAAGAAAAAAGCGCGACATAGAAGAAGCCAAAGCCAAACCTGATTTGGCGGCAATTTACAAAAAAAGGCTCATAATCAGGGCATAACTGCGCGTGCACCTATGGTTTATGCACAAAGATGCCGCGGTAAATGCCAGGTCATCCTTCAGAAGTAATTCCCGAAGTCAGGCTGCCGCCGATGTTAGTAGCCGCCCAGCGGTTCAATCCACATCTTGCGGGCCACGGCTTGCGCCGAAAAACCGGAGACCGACTCGCGGTAGCGGCCCCGGAACATAATAGCCACCTGCTGCCCGTTCTGCAACTCGCTTAAACTGATGGTTCTTCCGTTCAGGCCCACAATCTGGGTGATAGGCGTCACCAGCACCACCGCCCGGCTGAACCGGGTGTTCTGGTCCGTGATTCCCTCCACCAGAATCAGCATCTGGCCCTGGTTGTACTCCCGTTGGGTGATGGTGCCCCGCACATCCACCCGCTGGGGCGAATACCGCACGAGGGTATCCATGACGGCGTTTTCATCGGTGACAGTAGCATTCGCTGATGCGTCTGGACCCACGGGAGCAGTGGTCTGGCAACTGGTCATGTAAAAAGCGGCGAGGGCAAAGAGTACACTGGCTAGGCGGTTTTTTATCTTCTTCATGGTCTTGTACTTAACTGGAAATCTATGAACGGAAACCGCGCCTAAATGGCTGACGTAGAGAAAAGCCCGGCGTCTGTTTTTGACCTTTTTTTAGAAAATCAGGGTTAAAACGGGAGTATTTATACCGTAGATTTGTTCTCTCTGTATCCGCTGAATCTGCCGCCGAATCCTTACCTTCACTTTTTTCGTGGCGCGGAAAATCATTCTTATGGCTAAAATCAAAACAGCATATTTCTGCCAGAGCTGCGGGGCGCAGTCGGCTAAATGGATAGGCCGGTGCCCGGCCTGCGGCGAGTGGAACACCTACGTAGAGGAAGTGGTGGCCCGCGAGGACGTGACACCTACCACCGCCTGGAAAGTGGGCACCAGCAGCCAGCAGGTCGCCAGCAAACCCAAGCCCATCGGGGAGATCACGTATTCTGAGCAAGCTCGCATTGAAACCGAGGACGCCGAGCTGAATCGCGTGCTGGGCGGCGGCATCGTGCCTGGCTCCATGGTGTTGATCGGGGGCGAACCCGGCATTGGCAAATCCACGCTAATGCTGCAGATCGCGTTGAGCCTGCGCAGCCAGCGCGTGCTCTACATCTCCGGCGAGGAAAGCGAGCAGCAGATCAAGATGCGGGCCGAGCGGCTGGGCGCCAAGCACCCCAACTGTTTCATCCTCACCGAGACCGGCACCCAGAACATCTTCAAGCAGATTGAGCAACTCCAGCCCGATGTCCTCATCATTGACTCCATCCAGACGCTGCATTCCTCCTTTATTGAGAGCGGCGCGGGCAGCGTGGCCCAGGTGCGCGAGTGTACCGCCGAGCTGCTCAAATTTGCGAAGGAGAGCGGCACGCCGGTGTTCTTGATCGGGCACATCACCAAAGAAGGCAATCTGGCCGGGCCCAAGATCCTGGAGCACATGGTAGATACTGTGCTGCAGTTTGAGGGCGACCGCCACATGACCTACCGCATCCTGCGCACCACCAAAAACCGCTTCGGGAGCACGTCTGAGTTGGGGATTTACGAGATGCTGGGCACGGGCCTGCGCGAGGTGAGCAACCCGTCTGAGATCCTGATTTCGCAGCGCGATGAGGCATTCAGCGGCATTACTATTGGCGGCACCATGGAAGGCAACCGTCCTCTTTTGATTGAGGTGCAGAGCCTGGTCACGCCCGCCACGTACGGCACGCCGCAGCGCAGCACCACCGGCTATGATGCCAAACGCCTGAACATGCTGCTGGCGGTGCTGGAGAAGCGCGGTGGCTTTAAGCTGGGCATGCAGGACGTGTTCCTGAACATCGCCGGCGGCTTGAAAGTAGAAGACCCGGCGCTGGACCTGGCCATCTGTGCTGCGCTGTTGTCCTCGTTTGAAGATGTGGCTATTCCGCATACCACCTGTTTTGCCGCCGAGGTAGGCTTGGGAGGCGAGGTACGCGCGGTGCACCGCATTGAGCAGCGCATCTCTGAGGCAGAGAAATTGGGTTTTCAGGATATCTTTATCTCGAAATATAATAAAAAGGGGGTAGATTTGAGCCGGTTCAATATAAGGATTCATGCAGCCAGCAGATTGGAGGAAGTGTTCAGTGGTTTGTTTGGATAAGCGGGTACTTTGAACTATTTTTATAGCAGCTGTCGTTAGAAAGCCATTACTGAACCCTAGATCTTATACTTTTCTATTGTTATTCAAGATGTCTTTCCCCGTCAAAAGATTTGCAACTTCTTTAGTTTTAAGTCTGGCGCTGTGCGTTAGTACTTTTTCTGCTTCCTGGGCGCAGGCAACGGTCACCATCAGCGGCAAGATCAACAACCCGGTGAGTGACAGTATTCTGCTGGAACTCTATACCGTGCCGGCTTCTTACTCCGGTGAATCGCACACGGTGGCGTTGTCTAAGACCGGCGAATTCACCCTCAAAGCGCCCGTCAACGAGCCCATGCTGGGCGAATTGGTGCACGGCCCCGAGTCCATCATGCTGTTTCTGCAGCCCGGTGACAACCTGGAGGTACGCGCCGAGGCCGATGATTTCATCTCCAGCGTGAAAATGAAGGGCCAGGGAGTCAATGAGAACAACTACCTCTTGCAGTTTGAGCGCGAGTTTGAAGAGGAAGAAGATTACCAGGTGCTGCCCGACAATATCCACAAACGGGAAAAGGAATTCCTGCTGTTCCTGGAGGAACGGAAGGAAGACCAGCTTGCTTTTCTAGAGAAATTCCTGAAAAAGACCAAAGTGTCTGACGCGTTCAAGGCCTATGCCCAGGCGCAGATTGAGTTTGGCTACGCCAACGATCGGTTGACCTACGTAGATGTCCGGAAACGAGTGGGTGACTTGCCGCCCCAGCTCTCCGCAAACTACTATGATTTCCTGAAGCAGGTTAACCTCAACATGCCGGGTGCACTCCGGAACCAGGCCTACCTTGATTTTCTGAACAACTATTTCCAGTTCCGGGCGCTGCAGCAGCAACCCAGCAACATGGAGCGCGACTACTACCCTACCCTGTATGGCTTAGCCAAAAAAGAGCTGCAGGGCACCGCCCGCGACATGATGCTGGCCCGTATCCTTTCCCAGTCGTTCCGGTTTGGGTACGTACCCGATGCCGATGCCATGTACCAGGATTTTAAAAAGGAAGCCAAAGACGCCAATTTCATCTCGTTCGTCAACGACCAGTACAAGCAATTCAGAAGAGTAGGTTTGGGCTCCACCGCGCCCGCGTTCACGTTGTTGTCAGCAAAAGGAGACAGTGTGTCTCTGAGTGATTTCAAAAACAAGATTGTGTACTTGGGCTTCTGGCGCACGCACTGCGGTATCTGCACCGTTGACCAGCAGGCTTATAAATATTTCGCCGAGCAGTTGGCGGCCAAAGACATCGTACTGTTGCAGGTAACCGTAGGCGAGGACCTGAACACCTGGAAACAGAACATCGCGCAGAAGAAACTGCCGGGCATCCATCTCTACGCGCCAGACCTCTCGGCGCAGATCCTGAAGGACTACGACGTGAAATCTTTCCCGGCGTATTTCATGATCTCGCCAGATGGTATCCTTATTAATACCAACGCCCGTAGGCCTGGACACGCAGAAGGGGCCCGTGAGACCGCCGCAGCCATTGATCAATACCGGAACTCGTCCCGGAAGTAGCGTTTTTTGCGTACTTTTGCCTTAAGAGCATGTTTGAAATTTGTCTTTGGTGCTGCAAATGGCCATAGCAAGAACCTGAGTTCGCCCTTTTATCGCCTTCGTAGCGCTGCTACGAGGCTCTAAAATCGCTTTCTCAGAACCTTACTCTCGCCATTTTCGCTTACCAATCCCAAATTTAAACAAGCTCGAAACAGGTTTAAAACAGAAACAGGTGCCAGCCGTACAGGAGGGCACCTGTTTTTATACGATAGAAAGCATTGAACCGAGGCACCTTTCAGGATGGATTGAATTTTGCGTCTAAACTGACGCCGCGCCGCGCCTGGAACGTGCTGCAGGTGGTGAGCAGTTACGCTTTGGCCCGCCTTACCAAGAAGCCCCGCCACTGGGGAAGCCCCGTGAGCATCTCCTTTGAGCCCACCACCTCCTGCAACCTGCGCTGCCCCGAGTGCCCCAGCGGCCTCCGATCCTTCACCCGGCCCACGGGTATGCTGTCAGATGATTTGTTCAAGCAGACCATTGACCAGTTGCAGGGCCGGTTGCTGTATCTGCTCTTTTACTTTCAGGGAGAACCGTACCTGCACCGCTCGTTCCTGGATTTGGTGAAATACGCCTCCGGCAAAGGCCTTTACACCGCCACTTCCACCAACGCCCATTATCTCACCGAGGAAAACGCCCGCAAAACGGTAGAGTCTGGCCTGGACCGCTTGATCATTTCCCTGGATGGCACCACGCAGGACGTGTACCAGCAGTACCGCGTGGGCGGCCAGCTAAACAAAGTACTGGAAGGCACCAAGCGGCTGGTGAAGTACAAACGCGAGCTGAAGTCCAAGACCCCGTACCTTATTTTCCAGTTTCTGGTGGTGCGGCCCAACGAGCACCAGATAGACGAAGCCAGGCAACTGGCCAAAGAACTTGGCGTGGATGATGTCTGGTTCAAGACGGCCCAGATCTATGACTATGCGCAAGGCTCGCCCCTCATCCCCACCATTGACTATTATTCCAGGTACCAGGCGCAGCCCAACGGCACGTACTCGCTTAAAAACAAACTGATAGACGGCTGCTGGAAGATGTGGCATTCCTGCGTGATCACCTGGGACGGCAAGGTGGTGCCCTGCTGTTTTGACAAAGACGCCCATTACCGGCTGGGAGACCTGCAGCAGCAAAGCTTCCAGCAGCTCTGGAAAAGCGATGCTTACCGCAAGTTCAGGGGTTCTCTGCTGCAGGGGCGCAGCCAGATAGAGATGTGCCGCAACTGCTCAGAAGGCACCAAAGTGTGGGGGTAGTCAGGTTCGGTTACTTTCTGTAGCTAGATTGCCTCCGTTTGCGTATGATGGAAATTAGCGCCCGAGGCCCTGTACACCAAAGGCGCAGTGTCATTTTATCCCCTTACCCGTGACCGAAATCAACGAAGCGTTTCAACTCCTCTGGCGCAAGCTGGAGATTTGGCTGAAGCAGATTGTGCTCATGCTCCCCAATTTGTTTCTAGCCCTATTGGTGCTGGTGCTCACCTTCTTCGCCGCCCGCATTCTCCGGCGAACCTCAGACAAACTGCTCATCCGGTTCACGCACAGCAGCGCCCTCAACAACCTGGTAGGCACCACGGTGTACGTGACCATCATGACGCTGGGCATTTTCTTCACCCTCAGCATCCTGAAACTGGATAAGACGGTGACCACGTTGCTGGCGGGTGCCGGTATCATCGGGTTGGCGTTGGGTTTCGCGTTTCAGGACATTGCCGCCAACTTCATCTCCGGGGTGATCATCGCGTTCCGGAAGCCGTTTGTGGTGGGCGACGTGATTGAAACCAACGAGCATTTCGGGACCATTGAGCGCATCAACCTGCGCACCGTGGACATAAGAAGGCAGACCGGCGAGCTGGTGAAAGTGCCTAACCGCAAAGTGTTTGAATCGGCGTTGACCAACTTCTCGCATTACGGTATCCGGCGCATTGACCTGAAAGTGGGGGTTTCCTACGCCGAGGACCTGGAGCGGGTGCAGCAGGTGGTGAAAGACGCCATGGTGGACATCCCCAACATGATCTCAGGCAAAGAAGTGGAGGTGGTCTACGAGGAGTTCGGGGATAGCAGCATCAATTTCCTGGTGCGCTACTGGATCAGCTACAAGCGGCAGACCGATTTTGTCTACGCCAAGAGCAACGCCATTATCAAGATCAAGAAAGCCTTTGACCAGCATAAAATAGAGATTCCGTTCCCTATTACCACGCTCAACTTCGGGGTGAAAGGCGGCAAGGATCTTTCCATCGAACTCAAAGAAGCTTTACCGAAACTTACGGCTTCCATTGGGGGCCAGGAGGCGGAACAGGAGGAAGAAAAGCTGCCGCTCCCGCAGAATGCCACGAACGGAGAAGACAAAGAAAAAGCGGCCGAAGAGTAATTCGGCCGCTTTTTCTTTGTGGGGAAAGGTGCTTATTTATCTGATTTGTCCAGGTTCTTGCCTTTGTCTTCCACCTCTTTGAGAAAGGCATCTATGTTCTGGTCGGCGTACGGTCCGTACGAGTTGGAGATGGTGCCTCTCGTTCCGTCAGTGCATTCAATGGCGTAGAGAATAGACATGTCGTCTGGGTTGGTTTCTCCTTCAAACCGGAAGAAGTCCACAATCTGCACCTCCTCTACACTGTAGGTTTTGTCTCCTGTCAAAGTCTGAAGACGGTTGTCTTCGCTTACTCTGAAATCTTGGGTGTATCCTTCTTTTTTAAGGCGAGCTTCTACGTTAATTAAGCTTCTTTCTTCTTCCTTGTCTTGCATAGCACAGAGGTATATTAGGTGTTGTCAATAGCGTTGTTGTATGTGGGCTATACGTAAAAACCCGGCAGGGTTGCCAGCTATATTCAAAGAAAATGATATTTAGATTTCCGATGTAGGGACATGGAAACAAACGCCTTTCTGGCCAGAGAGCCGTTTAACGCCTGATTTTCAGAAAACACCCTGAAAGCAGGCAGCCCGTGAAAACAGCAGAAGCCGTCTCCCTTAAGAGGCGGCTTCTGCTGTTTTCACGGGCTGAAAGAAATTATTTAAGCGCCTGCCGGGCTTCTATCTCGCGCTGAATCTTGGCCAGGTCAATGGTGGAACAACCGCCGCCGCAGCCTTTGGCGCAGCCTGCTTCTTTAGAGAAAAAGCTTTTGTACCCTAGCCGCAGCAGATAACCAGCCGCCAGCAGAAAAACGAAAATGATGATGATTTCCTGTACCATAACACTAGCCTAACGCTGGCAAAGGTAGAAATAGTTTAACCGATGCGCCGCAATCTGGTAGTTTCCCCGTTGAAACTACCAGATTGCGTTTAGAGGCGCTTTTACGGAAAACAGCCTCTAAACGCCTCCAGCAATGCTTATGCTTTCCAGAACGGTTCAATGAGTTTCAGCATTTCCTGCTGCACCGCCGGGCTGTTGCTCACGCAGATCTCGCGCCCGAACACAAAGTTCTTGCCGCCCCTGAAATCGGTGACCTGACCACCGGCTTCCTGCACCAGCAGCGCACCGCCGGCCACGTCATACGAGTTGATGTTGAACTCAAAGTAGCCTTCAAACTTGCCGCAGGCCACGTAAGCCAGATCTAGCGCAGCTGAACCCAATCGGCGCACGCCGTGGCAGCTTTGCATGAACGAGCCCATCACCTGCAGGTATTTCTGCATCAAGTCAAAGCTGTAGTACGGGAAACCGGTGGCAATTAATGAATCGCCTAAGGTAGGAGCCCCGGAAACCGAGATCTTCTTGTCGTTGCAGTACGCGCCACCGCCTTTTACGGCGTGGTAGCACTCGTCACGGGTAATGTCATAGACCACGCCTATCACCAGCTCGTCGTGCTGCATCAAGGCAATACTCACCGAGTACACCGGCAAGCCGTGGATGAAGTTGGTGGTGCCGTCCAGCGGATCGATGATCCAGTTGAACTCCTCACCTTGCTCTGATTTTGTTTCCTCCTCGGTGATGAAGCCCGCCTCCGGCAGGAATTTCTCTAAACCGGCCACTAAACGCTGCTCGGCTTCTTTGTCTACGTACGAGACTAGGTTGTTCAGGCCCTTGTGCTCCAGCTTGGAGACATCGAAATTAGCGGCCTCGTTGAAGATGAACTTGCCTACCTCCTTGGTGAGCTGTACTACCTGATCGCGGAGCGCGGAAAAATCTGTCATGTCTATTTTTTTAGTTATCTGAACCTCTTGCCAAAAAGCAAGCAAGGCGCACTATACTCATGTACACGTTTTAAGGTCGATTTCTTAAAAAGAACCTCAAAACGGAAACTATACAACGGCGGCTCCCGGCTTTGCGCCGCGCCGCGTAAACCCGAGCACTACGGCCAGCACCGCCAGCCCCAGGGCCAACCACTGCGTGCCGTGCCCAATGAACTCGCCGTAACGGGTGTAAAACGTCTGCTCCTGGTTGAACCTGATCTGGCTGCGCAGGGCCGCCGGCACCCACCACCCCGATTTCTGCAATAGCTCGCCTTTCTGGTTGATGAACCCCGAGATGCCCGTATTAGCTGAACGCGCCACGTCCCGTCTGGTTTCAATGGCTCGCAGGGAAGCGTAGGCTAAATGCTGCTTGTAGCCCGGGCTGTCGCTCCACCAGGCATCGTTGGTGATGATGAAAATGGCACTGGCCCCGTTGCGCACGTATTCGCTCACGTACTCGCCGTAGATGGATTCATAGCAGACCACGGGTGCTCCTACCAGTTTCGGGTTTTGACTGTGCGTGAAGATGGACCGAGTTTCCTGCGTGCCCATGTTGCCCGCAATGCCGCCCAGATCAATGGAGAACATTTTCAACGCCTTGAACACGCCCGGATACGGCGTCTTCTCTACGCCCGGCACCAGTTTGGACTTGTGGTAGAACTCGTGCTGCCCGGATGGTTTGAAGTGCAAGGCCGCGTTAAAGACATCGTAATAGCCCACCTGCTCATGGAAACGGGCGGTGCCGCTCTTCTGGGTAGAATCTGGGTACAGCCGCGCCGAGGTAATGCCGGACACCAACTCCAGGCCGGGATGGCGGTTCAGGAAATCGCGCAAGGCATAGCTCACCGGGCTCCGCGCAAAGTCTTCTTCCCAATTGAGGCCGTTGCTGATGGACGTCTCGGGCCAGAGCACGAAGCGGGTGTTGGGTGTGATCTGCTCCTCAGAAAGCTTGAGCATGCGGGCGAACTGCTGCTCAAACGGGACATAGCCTTCGCCCCCTTCAAATTTCTCTTTATAGGGGTCAAAGTTAGGCTGCACCACCACCACCTCGGCCAGCTCGCCTTTCTCCTGGTATTGACTCCCGATGACGAAGGAAATCACCAATGGCAAGGCAAACGTGAGTACCGGGGCCAGCCATTTGCCTGCCCCTTTTTTGGCGGAAGTCAGGGCGAAGAAGACCAGCAAATTCACAGCCCATACCCAGAGCGATCCGCCCAGAAAGCCGGTGTACTCATACCACTGCACCCAGCTGGGCAGCGAAGCAAAGCCGTTGCCCAGCGTAAGCCAGGGCCAGCTTAAATCCCAGTTCAGGTGAAACTGCTCAAACGCGATCCAGTAAATCGGCAAACTCAAATACCCGATGGTGCGGCCTGCGGCGCGTTTGGTCCAGAAGAAAGCCATCATGGGCATCATCATGAACAGCGCGTTGAACACTACGGCCGCAATGCCGCCGCCCAGCGTGGAGTA
This sequence comes from Rufibacter sediminis, assembly GCF_014269285.1. Taxonomy (GTDB): domain Bacteria; phylum Bacteroidota; class Bacteroidia; order Cytophagales; family Hymenobacteraceae; genus Nibribacter; species Nibribacter sediminis. The sequence continues at coordinate 19,624 of NZ_JACOAF010000020.1, read as the reverse complement.
ACTCACCCAATACGTGGTGAAGATGTTCCAGAGTAGCAGCAGCAGGTACGCGTGCTTGAAGAACGTGCGCCCGCGTTTGGGGGCCGTTTTTTCAGAAATGGCCTTTTCCAGCAACAGGAACGGTACCCACCCGATAAACAAGAAAATAGCCAGTGGTTTCACCGGCCAACCCAACCACAGCAGAAAGGCGCTTAGGAACGCCAGCCCCGGGAGGTAAAAACGATTATTTGTTTCCTTGGACAACAATGACAAATTCTCCTTTGATTGCTTTGGTGGTAAACGTCTGCACCATCTCTTCCAGGGTGCCGTTGAGGGTTTCCTCGAACATTTTACTTATTTCACGGCTCACCGAGACCATGCGCTCCGCCCCGAACACTTCCTTGAACTGCTCCAGCGTCTTTAAAACCCGGTGCGGCGACTCGTAGAAAATCATGGTGCGCTCTTCCTGGGCCAGGCTCTGCAACCGCGTCTGCCGCCCTTTCTTGATGGGCAGAAAGCCTTCAAACGTGAACCTATCTGTACTGAAGCCGGATTTCACCAGGGCGGGCACAAACGCGGTAGGGCCGGGCAGACACTCAATCTTGATGCCTTCCTGCACGCAGGCGCGCACCAGCAGAAAACCGGGGTCCGAGATACCGGGTGTGCCGGCATCCGAGACCATGGCCATCTTTTCGCCTTTCTTCAGACGTTCCACCAGGTGCGCCACGGCTTTGTGCTCGTTGTGCAGGTGGTGGCTGTGCATGCGCTTGTCAATGCCCAGGTGGTTCAACAGTTTGCCGCTGGTGCGGGTGTCCTCGGCGAGCACCACATCCACTTCTTTGAGAATCCGGATGGCCCGAAGGGTGATGTCCTCCAGGTTCCCGATGGGCGTGGGCACTAAATACAGACTGGTCTCTTCTACGGGTTCGGCCATAGCTCAAAGATAGGGAATATTTCAGTCCTGAGTTCTGAGTCTCGAGTTCAGAGTTAGGTGGTCTGTTTTGGGGCTGTTTTTAGGAAAAGGCGCTCAAAACAAGCACTACACGCCGTAGCGCTCGGCCAGGGCATCAATGCGCTGCGCCAGCACGTGGTCGCGCTGGGTGACGGTATGGCCCGCGTCATGGGTGGTGAGCCTGATTTTTACTTTGTTGTAGCTGTTGCTCCACCACGGGTGATGGTCTATTTCCTCGGCCACGGCCGCCACGTCGGTCATGAAGGCGAAGGCTTCCTTGAAATCCTTGAACGTGAAGCTGCGGGTGAGGTGGTTGTCTTGTTCTGTCCACATAAAGAAGGTTCTGCAGGATGGAAATTACGTTGCTTTTCAGAGGCTTCCTGCTCTACGGCGCCTCCGTGTTTGTACTCTCTTTTCGGGAAAACGATGCGAAAACGTGGCTCTTCCTTTCGGCTTCTCCGTAATTCATACTCTGCCCTCCGGCGCGCAAGAGCTACTTGGCCTCAGAGGGCAGACCTGAACGTAAAACCGAAAACCGATAAACCAATGGCAACCGAGAAACCGAAAGAAGTTCCAGACCAGCATCAGGAGAGCCAACCCGGCTTAGAGCATGAAATGACCCCGGAGCCTATCGTCATCCGGAAGAATTACAAAGGCAGCGACAAGCTGAAGGGCAAAAAAGCCTTGATTACCGGCGGCGACAGCGGGATTGGCCGGGCGGTGGCCGTGCATTTCGCCCGCGAGGGGGCCGATGTGGCCATCGTGTACCTGAACGAGGACCAGGACGCCAAAGACACCCAGCAGATGGTGGAGAAGGAAGGTCGCAAGTGCGTGCTCATTCCCGGCGATCTGCGCGACGAGAAGTTCTGCAAGCAAAGTGTGGAGCAGGCGGTGAAAGAACTAGGCGGGCTCAACATTCTGGTGAACAACGCCGCCGAGCAGCACGAGAAGGAAGACCTGCGCGAGATCACTTCGGAACAGCTGGAGAAAACCTTCAAAACCAACATCTTTGCGTATTTCTATGTGGCGCAGGCGGCCTTGAACCATCTCCAGAAGGACGATGCCATCATCAATACCACGTCCATCACCTCGTACCGCGGCTCAGATCACCTCATGGACTACTCCGCTACCAAAGGCGCGATCACGTCTTTCACCCGTTCCCTGGCTTCTAACCTGGCCGAAAAAGGCATCAGGGTGAACGCGGTGGCTCCAGGGCCAATCTGGACTCCGCTGATTCCGGCCACACTGGAGAAAGTGGGCGAATTCGGGAAAGATCAGCCGCTGGGGCGTCTGGGGCAGCCTTCTGAGGTCGCGCCCGCCTATGTGTTCCTGGCCTCCGAGGACGCTTCCTACATCACCGGACAAACCATTCACGTGAACGGCGGCGAGCAGATAGGCGGGTAATGCTCAACCTTTCCACGTGGAAAGCAGTAAAAAGGGAGACTTATCACCTCTAACAACAAACGCCTATGGCAACTGACAATAACGACCACCCTAACGGACACGACCGTCCGGTGCGGGTAATAGATGATACCGCCACCAACATGGAAGACATGATGGCAGGACATATAATACCGGGTGCTGATCCGCCCAAGAACGAGGCGCAGCGAGGTGGTTTCGGGAACCGCGACGGCAAGGAAGGCTACGGCTCAGACAGCTCTGACGGACCAACCGGCGTGAGCGTGAACGAGGAGGCCGACAGCAACGAGCATCCCAAAGACAACATGCGCACCGATGGCGAAGGCCGCGGCACCTGATGCTATTTTTAACCTGATTGATTGTTTAACCAAATAGAAAAGGAGGAACTCATGCCATATAAAAGCAAGAACACCAGCCACGATTCTAAGTCCCAGAAAGGTGACCCTACCAACCATGGCACCAGCAAAGCTGGAATGAAGACCACCGGCGGGCCGGATGCCATTGACCGCAGTGAGGAAATTGTGGCCAAGCACCTGGATGAAAACGAGCAGCCGGTTCCGGAGGCTATCACCCACCCTAACCGCAATCTGCATAAGCCAGACATCAACAAGCCCAGCTACGGCGGCTCTTGATCTGGTTCTTCACTGGAAGAGAAAAAGCACCTCCTGTCCCGGAGGTGCTTTTTTGTGCCGTTTTAGGGGCAGTTTCGCCAAAACGGCCCTAAAATAGATAGCCTGAGAGCTGCTGCCTCTGAACCGTTCCTAGTTAAGATGCTTTGTAAATCAGCGCATCAGACTGAGCGCCTTCCTCCCCAACCGCTTTTTTAATTTAACCTTTGCTTCTATGGCCCGCTACGCGATCTCTGATATTCATGGTTGTCTGGTTACCTTCCGGACGATGGTGAAAGACGTCATCAAGCTAAAGCCCCACGACCATCTCTATCTTCTGGGAGATTACATCAACAAAGGCCCTGATAGCAAAGGAGTAATGGACTACATCTTCTCACTGCAACGCCAAGGCTACCGCCTGACTTGCCTCCGGGGCAACCATGATCAACTGTTGTTAGACGCCATAGACAAAGGCGAGCACACCGTCTGGCTCCCCGAGGCCGAGAAGCAGAAAACCCTTCGTAATTTTGAGGTCACCTGCTTCAAAGACATCGCGTCAGAGTATATCTCCTTTATAAGGTCGTTGCCCCTCCTGGTCTTGCTGGATGATTACCTCCTGGTGCATGCCGGCTTAGACTTCACCCTTTCCAATCCCCTTCTTTCCAGTAATCATCTTCTCCTGAATACCAAACACATGCAACCTTCCCTGGCCAAACTCGGCGGGCGGAGGCTCCTCCACGGACATCTTCCCGTCCCTCTATCTACCATTGAAAACGCCATCAGCCGGAAAAGACCCGCTATCAATTTAGATGCCGGCTGTGTCTATTACCGGAACGCACAATTCGGACACCTGTGCGCCTTTGATTTAGATAAAATAGAATTATTCTTCTTGAAAAATCAAGAGCAGCCTTATGAAATCAAGGTCAAGTAAATTATAATATTTTATATATAATATTTTAGTTGTTTTATATATAATTAGAATAGTTATAATAATTATTGTTATAATAAATAGATTATGCGTTTCCTTCTTCTCTAAATAGGCCTTTTAAAGCTCCCAGCGCAATTTAGCTGAATTGGAATGAATGAATGCAATAAATCCAATGGCAAAAAAATTATACTAAATATTTAGACAATCTTAAACATTCTAGTAATTTTACCCGTATAAGGCCGTCTTTAAATATAACCTTTTCTTAATATTTGCTAATTTATAGATTAGAAATATTTGAATAGGCAATCAAGGAATTGACTGTTTATGGGATGGGCCTTGAGTGAGAAAAACAGAGAATTACAATAAAAAATAGGTTTATCAATTTTAAAGTAGCGTTTATGGAGAAAAATTTACTCAGAAGAAGTGCTTCCGGGGAAAACAATGCAAGCAGGGTCTGGCTATTTTTTGTCTTGATCCTGTTAGGGTTCATGCCTATGCTAGAGGTGCAGGGGCAGATACTTGGAACTGCAACAACTAGTTTACCTACCTCTTATAGTGGTAAATGGAAAGGTCCTTTAACTTCCCCGTCAACAGTAGTAGGTTGGTCCCATTTAGGTTTAGGAAGTGACCCGTCATTTACTAACTTAACCAACACTGCTCTTCCAGACTCAGACCCAGCGCAAAATACAGCATCTTCCTCTGTTGCTAATTTCAATGTAGTTGAGTCTATTGTTCAAGTAAACTTTTCAGATAGGCCGGAAAAGCTAACTTTTTTGGCAAACCCAAACTCAAGTAGCAAAGGTTTCACTGGGCAGTTTGTAGTAGAAGAGGCATCTACCATAAATGGAGTTTATAACCCAATACCGGAAGCTTCTTTTACTAGCTTAGCGGCTAAAGGCTTTAACGCTTCCACTATAATGACCGCCTCCCTTAAGCCCGACACTAAAAGCATCCGATTTCGTTTAGTCTCAGTAAATTCTAATGGAGGTGGTGCAACAGGAGTTTACATTGACCAGGTAAGCATTACCAAAAGAACAACAGTTCCAGAGATAGACGTAACCGTATCTGGTAAAACTCTTGTAAGTGGTGGAGCAGCTTATTCCTTTGGCTCACAAAATGTTAAGACCACAAGCAGCCCAACCACATTTACTATTAAAAATATTGGTTTGGAGCCTTTGCTGCTTACAGCCCCAGAAGCAGAGCCTGCTTTGTCTATCACAAGCGAAGATCCATCAGGCCAGTTCGAAATAGTTGAATACCCTTCTGTAAGAACGCTGCAGCCGAATGAAGAAACCACTTTTAAAGTGGCTTTCAAACCAAGCGCTTTATATGATAAGAAGGCTTCGTTGACAATCAGAAACAATGACTCAGACGAAGCTAATTATGTGGTAAACTTAACAGGTGCGGGAACAATTTTACCAGCTGTTATTTCTTCTTTCACTCCAAGCTCAGGCGGATTTGGTACAACAGTAGACATCTACGGCTCTAACCTGATTAACACGACAGAGGTTTTATTTTCTTCTAACAAACCAAGCAGTAATTTAACTGTAGTAAACGATGGCAGAATAACTGTTAGCGTGCCAACTGGATCTGTTACTGGCCCTATAACTGTGAAGAATGCTTTACACTCAACTACTTCTAGCAACTCTTTTACAATTATTCCAGCGCCAGCTATTACCTCCATCACTCCCACGTCTGGCCCAATTGGCACATTGATTACAGTTAACGGAAGAAACTTTGAAAAGGATAATTTTCAAAGTATCACCATCAATGGTCAAGCTGCAACTGACTACACGCTTGTAAGCGCAACACAATTAACAGTAAGGGTGCCTGCTGGGGCAGCGGTAGGCCAAGGAAATTTGGTGATTACCACCCTTGGAGGATCTGCTCAAACTAATTTCACAGTAATCATACCAGCTCCTTCTATCACAAGCATTAGCCCATCTTCTGGACCAATAGGTACAGAAGTTACTATAAACGGTTCAAATCTGGATGGGGTCAGAAGTATTACCTTCAATGGTGTAACTGCTTCTGAGTTCATGTCTGTTAACAGTAATCAATTAATTGTCATTGTTCCAGATGAAGCAGCTACAGGCGATCTGGTTGTAACGACTGCAGGAGGTTCTGCAAAATCTTTCTTTACTGTTATTGGAATCATCGTCACCTCATTCAGCCCAGAGCGCGGGCCAATCGGCACGCTGGTGACCGTGAACGGCACCAACTTCCCTGAGGTGGCCGGCATCGGCTTCTACAACGCGGCGGGCCAGGTCCTCTTCGCCGAGGAGATGGACAGACCGTCCGAGACTTCCATCTCCGGCCGGGTGCCTGAAGGCGCGGTGACGGGCAGAATAGTGGTCGTGAACGAAGAAGGCGAGACAATCGCCGAAAGCGGCACCGACTTCACCGTGACCCCTCCGGCTCCTACCATCACCTCACTGTCCTCATCCTCCAAGCCGGTGGGCGAGCCCCTGCTCATCTACGGTACCAACCTGGTGGGCGTGCGGAGCATCACCTTCAACGGGATCGCTGCCACCCAGTACGGAACTCTGGGTGAGGACGGAACGCAGTTATTGGTAACGATTCCCGCAGGCGCGACCTCGGGTCCGTTGGTGGTGACCACTGACGGTGGTGAGGCTCAGTTTAATTTTATTATTGAAACTGCTGTCACCTCATTCAGCCCAGAGCGCGGGCCAATCGGCACGCTGGTGACCGTGAACGGCACCAACTTCCCTGAGGTGGCCGGCATCGGCTTCTACAACGCGGCGGGCCAGGTCCTCTTCGCCGAGGAGATGGACAGACCGTCCGAGACTTCCATCTCCGGCCGGGTGCCTGAAGGCGCGGTGACGGGCAGAATAGTGGTCGTGAACGAAGAAGGCGAGACAATCGCCGAAAGCGGCACCGACTTCACCGTGACCCCTCCGGCTCCTACCATCACCTCACTGTCCTCATCCTCCAAGCCGGTGGGCGAGCCCCTGCTCATCTACGGTACCAACCTGGTGGGCGTGCGGAGCATCACCTTCAACGGGATCGCTGCCACCCAGTACGGAACTCTGGGTGAGGACGGAACGCAGCTTCAAGTGACTGTGCCAGTGGGTGCGACCTCGGGTCCGCTGGTGGTGACCACCGACGGCGGGGAGGCGCAAACAATGTTCTATGTAGGGCCTAGTATTACTTCGTTATCGCCAAACTCTGGTTTGGTAGGAGCTGTCATTACTGTAAAAGGCCAGAACCTAAACAACATTACTTCCATTGACTTCAATGGGACTGCCGCGCCTGATTACATTAGTGAGGACATCAACACGATCACAGTGACTGTTCCAGTAGGTGCTACTTCAGGACCAATGACTGTAACAACAGCTGGTGGTACCGCTCAGGCAAACTTCTTAGTGCTTGAGCCAACAACGCTTCCAGTTGAATTAGTGGAGTTTGCCGGAAAGAACACAGCAAACGGAGTTGCTTTAACCTGGACTACGGCTTCAGAAAGAAACAACGCCTACTTTGAAGTGCAAGCCAGTGCAAACCCAGCTGATAAAGAATTCAAGACAATTCAGCGGGTGAACAGCAAGGTGGTGAACAGTGCTTCGGCCACATCTTATGCAACTGAAGATCGCACGTCAACCAACAACGCAGTGACATACTACCGCTTGAAGCAAGTTGATTTAGATGGCAGTGTGGAGTACAGCAAAACCATTGTGGTAGAAAACACAGCAACTGTTGCCACAGCTTCAGTGAGAGCGTATCCAAATCCATTTGATGATGCAAATGTCCTTAACCTGGAAGTGGATGCTGAGAAAGCTGGCAAGATGACTGTTGTTCTGTACTACGTGACGGGCAAGAAAGCTTTTGAGAAAGTATTTGCAGTTGAAAGCGGAATCTCTACCATTGAGCTTCCTCTGGACAATGCAGCGCTTGGAGCTGGCTTATACATCCTTTCAACAGAATTAAACGGCCAGGTGTCTACCTTGAGAGTGATCAAGAAATAGTTGTAGATACTTTGATTTTTAAAAAAGGGGAGGCATTTGCCTCCCCTTTTTTATGCTCTTTAGTGGTGCTCTGTGGTAAGTGGGATGCCCTGAAGGTTATGATCAAGGTCTGCGGTAGAATAGCATCTTCCTTTCTGCTATTGGCAATGGAAACAGTTGTTGATGGAAGAATTAAGTGCTTTTACCAGGTGGAGCGAAAAGGCAGGCCGTTCGTGATGCAAGGTTTGTGTCACTTGCTAAACATAATATAGAATATTATTTATATTAGAGTAAATACTATATAGGTTCTATTGACTATATATTATTATAGTATATATTAGTATATATATTTGGCTGATTTAAGCTTGTGTCGCTCTCTCAATGGTCATAGAAGGGAATTAGTTATCACTATATGAATAGAGGACCTATATCTGAAAAGCCAACTATAAACATTTAGTATAATGCTTTGAGTGAGTTGTAGAGCATGTAAGCAGTAGAACTATTCTTAAAACATCATCAGTTTCTTAACCCAATTCCTAACCCTTTATTAAAAACGTATGATAAGAACATTTACTCGCTTAAAGGAGGTGGTGTGCCTCGCCCTCAGTCTGGTATTGGTCAGCGGGGGCATGTCTTCTAGTTATGGGACTAGTCTCTTCATCAAAGGAGAACACCTTAAGACAACCCAATCCATTCTATCCATCTCTAACCTGACCTGGATGGCCAAAGGGCTGGGAGTAACAAGTGTAGAAGATTCAACCGCTGCTGGCAAAACCTATTACTGGGTGCCATTTGGAACGAATAACCGCGGGAGCGGAGCCTGGAGCGAAATAGGGCACTGGGCAACTACCAGCGGTGGAAAAGAGAAGCATCAAACATTGCCAACCGCAGTAGACAACGTGGTGTTTGACATCAACTCTTTCTTATTCACAGGCCAGAAAGTTACCCTAGACAAAGAAGCAAACGTGAACAACATCTCCTGGAATGGCATCCGGGCTACTAACTTTGACGGGAATGGCCAAACCTTGAATGTGCACGGAGCGGTACAGGCAAACTTGGATCTTACTTTTACCGGCACGAAAGGTTTTTTCCTGAATTTGAAATCAGAGGCTGAAAACACCCCGGTTAACTTTGAAGGAAGGCTCTTTGCCCCGGGAACTGTCTTGACGTTTGATGGTTCCGGTAGCTGGGATTTGAAAAGCCAGATTCGGGTGAGCGCCAATGGAACCATTAACCTGAATCAGGGAACTCTCAAGACCAATGGCTATCCGTTGTCCATCAACGCATTCAATTCTGTTGGTGACAACGCCAGATCTCTGGACCTGGGCAGTTCTGCCCTTGACAACCTGAGCAGTTGGAACGTGTCCCCTTCCCTGAACCTGAAGGCAGATTCGGCGGCTTTTACGTTAAACGGCCCCGAAACCCATATCTTCAACGGAGGCGGAAAGTCGTACAGGTTAGTGACACTTTACGGGCCTCAGTCGTATGTGAACCAAAGCAATACCTTCAAGAGCATTACCCTGCCCAAAGCGGAGGTCGCTACAGAAAGCAACACCCTTGTTCTGGAGGCGGGCCAAAGCCAGACCATTGAGAGCCTTTTCACCTTTGGAGAAGGTACCATTACCAATATCCAGTCTTCGGTGCTCGGCCAAACGGCCAACCTCAACTTCTCCTCGTATGGCTTTTGTACCGATTACCTCACCATCTCTGACGTAACGGCCACCGGAAGAGGAGCCTATTATGCGGGCCTATCGAGCCGATCAATCGGGAACACCAACGGTTGGAATTTCCTGGGTTGCGGATCAACCATCTATTCGCCTAAAAGCACCACCGATTTTGATGCGTGCAAATCATCTGCGGCGGTAGTATCTACCGGGTCAGGTATCTGGCAGGAGGTGAAGTTGGAGGGCGAGGTAGTGGCTTCAATCAATGATGGCGGTAACAGCCTAGGCGAAGTTGCCATTGATTTTGTCGTGAGCGCCAATAACGCCCGTCCGCTGATCAATGCGGAAACTGCGCAGGTACAGGCCTTAGCGAGAAACTGGAGAATCAGATCTGCAGTAGCGCCTAGCGCAGATAAGCCGGTTAAAATCAGATTCTACGGATTACAGTCAGAAGTGGAAGCGTACAAAACGTCCGTTACTGCCGTTTCATCGTTGAACGATCTGTCTTTTACCACTTACAGCAGCGCCGGAACTTCTGAGAACTGTGACTACACAGACAACGTGGAGGCAGGTTCTTCTACCAACCATGTGACAACCGCCACTTTCTCTTCCACCGGAAACTACTTTACCGCTGAACTGACGGGCATCACTGATTTTACGGAATACTACCTGCACAACGGTTCCTCCGCCATTGACTTTGTGGCCTCTAAGCCGGTAGTGGAAATCCCCGAGCCAGATGAGGAGATTGAACCGGTAGAGGACTCCGTGAACTGTGACATGATCAAGCTGAAGTGGTTCTCCAAGCCAAGAAGCAAATTCATCTCTTACGAGGTAGAAGTGGCTACTGACCTGCTGAAAAATGACTTTAAGATCATCGGCAAATTCCAGAGAAAAGTTGCTCTTGACCAGTCCCAGGCCTTTGAGCTGCAAGACAGCAAGAAGGGCCAGGAAACCGTAAGATACTACCGCCTGAAGATGTATGACGCAAAAGGCAGAAAATACTACAGCAGAATCATCCTGGTGAGATTTAACTGTGGCGTGCAGGTAGTACAGGCTTCTCCTAACCCCTTTAATGACCACCTCAAACTTACGGTAAACACGCCCAAGGCCGGAGACTTAAACATCAAGCTTCTGTCTAGCAACGGCAAAGAAAGCCTGTTTGAAAGAGTGATGGTACCGAAAGGGAAATCAGAGACGGAGATCAGAATTGATCCAAGAATGAAACCGGGCATGTACTATCTCTTCACAGAGCTCAACGGCAAGATCACTTCTCTGCGGCTTCTCAAGAAATAAACATCGGCCACCATTACGGTGCAACGAAACCCTCAGGCAATGCCTGGGGGTTTTTTGCTTGTTTTCGGGAAAACGGCCTTCAAACGCCGGGCTATGTTTTCTCTTCGGTTCCTTGCTTTCTAAACCATTGGTTATTTGCCGCAATGGCCGTACTTTTGGGCACCCACTAATAGAATACCAATGCAACGCGATTCCCAAATCTTTGATCTTATCCAGAAAGAGCATCAGCGCCAGCTGCATGGCATAGAACTCATCGCCTCTGAGAACTTTGTCTCAGACCAGGTGATGGAAGCCATGGGCAGTGTGCTCACCAACAAATACGCCGAAGGACTGCCTGCCAAGCGCTATTACGGCGGCTGCGAGATTGTAGACCAGTCTGAGCAGTTGGCCATTGACCGCGCCAAGCAGTTATTTGGGGCTGAATGGGTGAACGTGCAGCCGCACTCCGGTGCGCAGGCCAATGCGGCCGTGATGCTGGCCATCCTGAACCCCGGCGATAAGATTCTGGGATTCGATTTATCGCACGGCGGTCACCTGACCCACGGTTCTTTGGTGAACTTCTCGGGCAAACTGTACCAGCCATCGTTCTACGGCGTGGAGCCCGAGACCGGCGAGATTGACTGGACCAAAGTAAGAGAGGTAGCGGAGCGCGAAAAGCCAAAGCTGATCATCTGCGGGGCCTCGGCGTATTCCCGTGACTGGAACTACAAAGCCTTGCGCGAAGCCGCTGATGCCGTGGGCGCCCTGTTATTAGCCGATATCTCCCACCCCGCCGGTTTAATTGCCACCGGCCTGTTGAACGATCCGTTTGAGTTCTGCCACATTGTGACCACCACCACCCACAAAACCCTGCGCGGACCACGGGGCGGCATGATCATGATGCGGAAAGATTTCGAGAACCCGTTTGGCCTGAAAACCCCGAAGGGCGAGCTGCGCATGATGTCTTCCCTTTTAGACAGCGGCGTTTTCCCGGGCACGCAGGGCGGACCGTTGGAGCACGTGATCGCCGCCAAAGCGGTCGCTTTCCACGAGGCACTTTCGCCGTCTTACAAAGAATACACCCTGCAGGTACAGAAAAACGCGCAGGTGCTGGCGAAGTCGTTTGTAGACCGCAGATACAAAATCATTTCCTCGGGTACCGATAACCACCTGATGCTGATCGATCTTCGTTCTAAGGACCTTACCGGAAAACTAGCCGAAAACACCTTGATCAAGGCTGATATCACCATCAACAAGAACATGGTGCCGTTTGACGATAAGTCGCCATTTGTGACCTCCGGAATCCGAATCGGCTCGGCTGCCGTAACTACCCGGGGACTGAAGGAGCAGGACATGGACCGCATTGTGGGCTACATTGACCGCGTGCTCATGAACCATGACAATGACACCATTCTGTCCGAGACCAGAAAAGAAATCAACAACTGGATGCAACAGTTCCCGTTGTTCAATTACTAAGTAATAAGACACAGGTAGCAAGACCGTAGACACAAGATGCTGCGTTGGTTCTTCTGGCCATTTGACCAAGAGAGCCAGCGCAGAATCCAGCTTGTGACAGTCCGGCTTATTTGTTAAACCCTAAGCAACTAATGGCACAACGTTCCGGAGAGGTGGCAGCGCACGGCGGAGAAGAGCATGAAATGACCTTTTTGGACCACCTGGAGATTCTCAGGTGGCACTTGATCCGTGCGGCCGTGGCCATTGTGGTGTTTACGGGCATTGCCATGGCCAACAAAGAGATTGTCTTCCATGACATTATCCTGGGGCCTTCCCGCACCGATTTTTTTACCTATCGGAAACTCTGTGAGGTAGGCGCGGCCATCAACTCGCCGGGTCTGTGCATCAACAAGCTGGACTTTACGCTGCAGAGCCGCGAGCTTTCCTCGCAGTTCACCATGCACCTGACCAGTTCGTTTGTGATTGGCTTGTTGTTGGGCTTTCCGTACCTGTTCTGGGAGATCTGGCGCTTTATCAAACCCGGCCTGTACCCCAATGAGCGGGAAAATTCGCGCGGAGCGGTTTTCTTTGTGTCGTTCCTGTTTCTGCTGGGCTCGCTGTTCGGGTACTTCATTGTCTCGCCGCTCTCCATCAACTTTCTGGCCTCTTACCAGGTAGACCCTAGTATTGCCAACGAGTTTGACTTATCGTCCTACATCTCTACGCTGGTGACGCTGGTGTTGTCCTGCGGGATCATGTTTGAGCTGCCCATGATTGTGTACTTCCTGTCGCGGGCGGGTATTCTGTCGCCGGAGCTCATGCGCATCTACCGCAAGCACGCCATTGTGGTGATTGCGTTTGTGGCCGCCATTCTTTCTCCGCCAGACGTATTAAGTATGACGTTGATGGGCATTCCGCTGCTGCTGCTCTACGAGGTGAGTATCAACATCTCCTGGTGGGTGCGCCGGCGAGATTTGGCCAAACTAAATGAACAAGCTACTTCTTAAAAGAAACTAAGATGAAAATAGCATTAGGCGGCGACCACGCCGGATACCAATACAAAGGCCTGGTGAAGCAACAGCTGGAGGAACTGGGCCATGAAGTGAAGGACTTCGGGCCGTTCTCAGAGGCATCCGTGGATTACCCGGATTACGTGCACCCGCTGTCTACGGCGGTGGAGAATAAGGAGTATGAATTGGGCATCCTGCTCTGCGGCAGCGGAAACGGCGTAGCCATCACGGCCAACAAGCACGCCGGCATCAGAGCCGCGCTGTGCTGGCAAAAAGAACTGGCCGAGCTTGCCCGTTCCCACAACAACGCCAACGTATTATGTGTGCCCGCCAGATTCGTGAGCGAAGAAGTAGCCCGCGAGATGGTGGAAGCATTCCTAACCACTCCGTTTGAAGGGGGCCGTCACCAGACCCGGGTAGACAAGATCGCCTGCGCGTAGCCGCGCGAGTTCTGAGTCTTGAGTTCTGAGTCCTGAGTTCAGGAAGAAATAATTGGTAGGGGCACCTCTTAAGGGTGCCCTTGCTTTTTTGGGGCTGCTCTTTAGAAAAGGGGCTCAAATCAGGAATGCTGAACATCAGAGATCTTTCGTTAATGGGATCAAAACATCTTACAATGGGTTTGCACTTCAAATCAAAAAGGGCAACCACAAGGGATTGCCACTACATTTTTTTGTCAGAGCCATTTCCAAGGCCTTTAAGCAAATTTATGTTGCGCTAAATGGGATTTCCCCTTTGGGAGAATCTTATCTAAAACAGAAAAGCCGATCCTCAAGGATCGGCTTTTCTGTTGGCGTGCGAGATGATAGCACATCAGCACATTAAAAAATCAGCACATTATTATGCGTTGCGGTTGATGCAGTTCAGGTCTTCGAAGGCTTCTTTCAGGCGGGTCACAAAGGTCTCTTCGCCGGCGCGTAACCATACGCGGGGATCGTAGTACTTTTTGTTCGGGCTGTCTTCGCCGGATGGGTTTCCGATCTGGGCTTGCAGATAGTCTCTCTTGCCTTCGTAGTAGTTCTTGATGCCGTCCCAGAACGCCCACTGCATGTCAGTGTCAATGTTCATCTTGATGGCGCCGTACTCAATGGCTTCCTTGATTTTCTCCTTCTCAGAACCAGAACCACCGTGGAATACGAAATACACTGGATTTTCCTTCGTGCCGAATTTCTCCTGAATGTACACCTGTGAATTCTTCAGGATTTCAGGACGAAGCTCTACGTTACCGGGTTTGTACACCCCATGCACGTTTCCGAAAGCGGCCGCTACGGTGAACCTGTGGCTCACTTTGCCCAGTTCTTCGTAGGCGTAGGCCACGTGCTCTGGCTGGGTGTATAAGTGTGCGCTGTCAATATCAGAGTTGTCAACGCCGTCTTCCTCGCCGCCGGTCACGCCTAGTTCAATCTCCACGGTCATGCCCATTTTGGCCATGCGCTCCAGGTATTTGGCGGAGATTTCGATGTTCTCTTCCAGGGGCTCCTCAGAAAGGTCCAGCATGTGGGAGCTGAACAGGGGCTTGCCGTTTTGGGCGTAGAATTTCTCACCGGCATCTAACAGACCGTCAATCCAAGGCAACAGTTTCTTGGCAGCGTGGTCAGTGTGGAGCACCACGGTCACGCCGTAGGCTTCGGCTAATTGGTGCACGTGGTGCGCGCCAGAGATAGCACCGGCGATAGAGGCGGCTTGGCCTTCGTTGCTCAGGCTTTTGCCCGCGTAGAACTGCGCGCCACCTTGGGAAAACTGAATGATTACGGGAGAATTTACCGCCTTAGCCGTCTCCAGCACCGCGTTGATGGAGTTGGTACCAATTACGTTGACAGCCGGAAGGGCGAAGTTATTATCGTTGGCGTACTTAAATAAGTCCTGCACTTCATCTCCGTACAGAACCCCAGATCTAAATTTAGGCATGGATTCGCTAGTTTTGGTCTACTAGCAAAACTAACCAAATAATTGGTTAGTTCTAAAGATTCTTGCCGCCCGGGCATTTACAGGCAGCGTGCTTCTCTGCTTTAGAGCCATGTTTTAGGGGTGTTTTAGCGAAAAAAGGCCTGAAACGGAGTTGCCGTAGACGCCCGTAGGTCGTGCGCCGCTACGAGGTCTTTTGAGCAGGCGCAATGGCGGGGCTAAGCGGAG
Source organism: Rufibacter sediminis (assembly GCF_014269285.1). Classification (GTDB taxonomy): domain Bacteria; phylum Bacteroidota; class Bacteroidia; order Cytophagales; family Hymenobacteraceae; genus Nibribacter; species Nibribacter sediminis. The sequence continues at coordinate 4,245 of NZ_JACOAF010000020.1, read as the reverse complement.
GGGCCGCATCGGTTTTGAAAACCTGGGAGGTATGGCTGTCTTCAACTAACTCCGTTTTGGGCCTGTTTTCGTCAAAACAGGCTTAAATCAAACCCCGCCAACTTTCTTCGGCCGCCGTAGTTATATAAAGACACCATTGCATAGCCGCGGCTTTGCCCGTACCTTCGTTTCCTATGAGTACACCAGATAAACGCCTGTTTCTGCTAGACGCCATGGCGCTCATTTACCGCGCCCACTTCGCGTTCAGCAAGAACCCCAGAATCAACTCCAAAGGCATGAACACCGGGGCTGCCCTGGGTTTCACCAACACCTTGGTAGACCTGCTTAACCGCGAGAAGCCCACCCACATTGGCGTGTGCTATGATGCGCCTTCCAAGACGTTTCGGCATGATTCCTTCGTGGAGTATAAGGCTAACCGCCAGGCCATGCCCGAGGACATCTCCATCGCCATTCCGTACGTGAAGAAGATTGTGGAGGCGTTTGGAATCCCCGGCATGATGCTGGACGGCTTTGAGGCCGATGACATCATCGGGACGCTTTCCTGCAAAGCCGAAAAAGCCGGGTACGATGTCTTCATGATGACGCCTGATAAAGACTACTACCAACTGGTCACCGACCACGTCTTCGTCTACAAACCGGCCTTTCTGGGTAACGCCATTGAGGTGATTGACAAACCCAAAGTGCTGGAGCGCTGGGAAATCAGCGACGTGAAGCAGGTCATCGACATTCTGGGTCTGCAGGGCGATGCCGTGGATAACATCCCCGGAATACCCGGCATTGGTGAAAAGACCGCGAAAACGCTTATCCAGAAATACGGCTCGGTGGAGAACCTGATCGCCAACGCACACGAGCTCAAAGGCAAGCAGAAAGAGAACGTGGTGAACTTCGCGGAGCAGGGTCTCATGTCCAAAGAACTGGCGACCATTCACCTGGACGTGCCCATTGACTTCGACGAAGAAGGACTGCGCTACGATGGGCCGGACATGGACAAGCTGGCCGCCCTGTTTGACGAGTTGGAGTTCCGGCAACTGGCCACGCGCGTGCTGGGCACCGCTTCGCCCGCCGTTCCCAAACCCGTGAGCAACAAACCCACTGTGGGCAAAGGCTTCAAATCTGACAAGCCCATGGGGCAGACGTCTTTGTTTGACATGCCCGCCGCCGAAACCAATGCGCCCGAAGAAGGCGCTGACCTTAATGCAACCGGCGAGGATTACGCGCCGCGCATCCGCAAAACCATTGACACCACCCTGCACGAATACCACCTGCTCACCACGCCCGAGCAGCGGCAACAACTGCTGAAATACCTGAAGCTGCAGAAAGAAGTTTCCTTTGACACCGAGACCACCAGCATTGACGCCATTACCGCGCGTTTGGTGGGTATCTCGTTCTGCTACCTGCCCGGTGAGGCCTACTACATTCCGGTTCCGCCCAAAGACGAGGACGCCGCCCGCGAGATTGTGCAGGAGTTCAAGGAAGTGCTGGAAAGCCCCGCCATCACCAAAATTGGCCAGAACATCAAGTATGACCTGGTGGTGTTGCAGCGCTACGGCATTGACGTGCAAGGACCGCTCTATGACACCATGCTGGCCCACTACCTTTTGGAACCCGACATGCGCCACAACATGGACCTGCTGGCCGAAACGTACCTGCACTACACGCCCATCGCTATTGAGACGCTGCTGGGCAAAGGCAAGAACCAGCTCACCATGGACAAACTGCCGGCGCTCCAGATTTACGAGTACGCCTGCGAGGATGCTGATATTACCCTGCAGCTCAAAAACTACTTTGACCCACTTTTGGAAAAACAAGGCCTGAAACGCCTCTTCAATGAGGTGGAGAACCCCTTGCTGCGCGTGTTGGGGCACATGGAGCGCGAAGGCGTGAGCATTGACGCCGAAGCATTGGCTGAATCTTCCCTTGTGCTGCAAACCAGCATCCAGGAAATTGAGCAGAAGATTTTCAACCTGGCGGGTATGGAATTCAACATCGGGTCCCCCAAGCAGTTGGGCGAGGTGCTGTTTGACCGCATGGGTCTGGGCGGAAGCAAAATCAAGAAAACCAAAACCGGCCAATATGCTACCGGCGAGGAGATTCTCTCCAAACTAGCCTTTGAGCACGAAATTGTGCAGCTGATTTTGGACCATCGGCAGTTGACCAAGTTGAAGAGCACCTACGTAGATGCGCTTCCGGCGTTGGTCTGCAACGAGGATAACCGTCTGCACACGTCCTACAACCAGGCTGTAGCCGCTACGGGGCGTTTGAGCTCTACTAATCCTAACTTGCAGAACATTCCCATCCGGACGGAGAAAGGCCGCGAGATCAGGAAAGCATTTGTGCCGAGGGACGAGAACCACGTGCTGCTTTCCGCGGATTATTCGCAGATTGAGCTGAGAATCATGGCGCATTTCAGCAATGACGCCACCATGAAAGAAGCGTTCCAGAACGGTCTGGATATTCACGCTTCTACGGCGGCCAAGGTGTTCCACGTACCCGTAGATCAGGTAGATTCAGACATGCGCCGCAAGGCCAAGACCATTAACTTCGGCATCATCTATGGTATCTCAGCCTTTGGTTTGGCGGAGCGTTTGGCCATCCCGCGCCGTGAAGCCGCCGAGATCATTGAAGCCTATTTCCAAGAGTTCCCGGCCGTGAAAGAGTACATGGACAGTGCCATCAACCAGGCCCGCGACCAGGAGTTTGTGGAGACCTTGCTGGGCCGCCGCCGTTACCTGCGGGACATCAACTCCCGTAACCAGAACATACGTGGCTACGCCGAACGCAACGCCATCAACGCGCCTATTCAGGGCACCGCCGCCGATATCATCAAGATTGCCATGATCAACATTGACCAGTGGCTGCGCGACGAGAAACTGGCTAGCCGCATGATTTTGCAGGTGCATGATGAATTGGTGTTTGATGTACTCAAGGAAGAATTACCAGTAGTACAGCCCAAAATTGAGGAACTCATGAAAAACGCCTTCCCGCTGAGTGTGCCTATGGAAGTAGGCTTAGGCACTGGCGAGAACTGGTTGCAGGCGCACTAAGCGTTTTGAGGCTGTTCTGTCAAAAATGGTCTCAAAACAAACACCACAAAGCAGAAGAGGGAGCTTATGGGCTCCCTCTTCTGCTTTTGCTAACCAAGAATCTTCCTTGGCTTTGAAGGTGATGGTTTCTTCAAAGTCGTCGCTAGTTCCATCTGTCACCCTGATCTAATAGCCTTCCTTGAACTCCTCAGCATTATTTTATAAAGAGTAAAGTAAATTCACCATTTATATCCAGTCTGCAGTTAACAGATATCTAGGCAAACATGTTCTCGGCCAATCTCAAGCAAGTCCTGTATGAATTGTGCCTTAAGTCGAACTCCAAGCCTCAGGATTTCTGCGATAGTTATTTCCTGCATCCTCCATTGTCTGGCCTTTCCCTCTCCTTCTATATTATAGAGACTATATTATAAAGAGAGCACCAGCTTAAAAGCAGCTTAGAATCAAGAGGTGGAGAGAAAAGATAGTGGTCCTATATATACAAGAATAAAGTAGCAGGGCAGCAGAAGTGCATGCGTGTAGAGAAAGGCTTTAGAGTAAACTGCCTTACTACTATAGTATATGACCGATTACAGATAGTAAAGTGTACAAACTTAAAAATATTCCTCTTAGGGAACTCCCTAATCCTGAACATAGTTACTCCCTAGGCCACGGCAAGGAGGCGGTGAAACCGGCCATACCAGCAGGCGCCGCTTGTTTCCCGGGGAAAGATCCTTACCTTTGCAGCCCGCTCGGCAGGAGAGGGAGAAGGAACTTAGTGTAGACGGAAAGTTAAAGAAAAAGTTTCCCCTGCCCCTTGCGGTTCCGGGAGTTCTTCTTACCTTTGCACTCCCTTCCAGAGAGGGTCTGACGCGCCGACCGGGTGCCACGGAGACGAAAAAAAGTTTTGCCGATTGCTTGCGGAGAGAGAAGTTCTTCTTACCTTTGCAGCCCGCTTCAGGGACAAGGCCTCAGGGCCGAAGATGGAAGCGCTTCTTGGTCGAAAGGATTGAGGAAAGAAAAAAAAGTTTTTCGAAAGCGTTGCAGAAAGGAAAAAAGTTCTTACCTTTGCACCCGCTTCCAGAGAGAGGCTAAGGAAAGCAAGCTCAGCCGATCGGGTTGGGAAGAGAAAAAAAGAAAAAAAGCTGCTCAGGCTTGCGGAATCGAAGAAAGTCCCTACCTTTGCAGCCCCTACCGGAAGGAAGGGAAACGGAGACCGAGAGGG
>NZ_JACOAF010000001.1 GCF_014269285.1 Rufibacter sediminis | reverse complement strand
GTTTTGGGGCTGTTTTCTGAAAACAGCCCCAAAACGGGAGTTCGGCTTTTATTAGCTGATTGACTTAGAAGTTCCGGTGTAAACGGCTCATCGAAGGTAGTTAGGAGTTGTGATTTCCTCTAATAGCAAGAATAATCAGGTTTGATCCCGTTTGGATTCGACCCAAAGACCTATCGTTGACGGGGGAGAACTAAATACTTTGACTAATGCTCTGTTTTAGGGATGTTTTCTGAAAAGTAGGCTTAAAACGGAACGTCAGTCAATAATAAACGGGGCCGGGCTAAAGCATAGGACAAATACAACCAACGCAAACCAACCCAGCAAAATCCGGCCTTTGCTTAGCGGGGCTTCGTTGGGGCTGGGCGGATGGAAAACGCCCAACACCCGCGATAGAATCAGCCCGAACACCAGCCAGCCGTTGTATCCCTGCACGTCGGGCCAGAGGAACTGAACCAGCACTTGGGCACTGAGTACCCCGGCGGCCAGCAGTACGCCTCGCCGAGGCTCGGGGAACAGCGGGCGGAACACGATGAACAGGTAGAGCGCGTAGCCAGCCCACATCCACCAGTCCTCCTCCGGGTTGATGTCCAGCGAAAGCAGCCCCAGGCCGGCATAGAAGATGAAGCCCGTGTACAGAATAGGGGACAAGCGGTTAAAACGTTCATAGCCCAACATGCCATACAGGATGTGTCCGCCGTCTAACTGCCCAATGGGTAACAGGTTGAGGGCCGTAAAGAACAGCGACAGGAATCCGGCAAAAAGGAAAGGATAATGCACGATCTCGTACCGGCTAGGCAGCAGGGCAGGATCCGCGACCAACTCTTCGAAAAGCCAGAACAGCAGGTTTCGGCCAATGGCCAGGTCATCGGCACGGGTATACACGTAATCGGCATAGTTCTGACCGAACACGCGGTACTCCGGGTGGATGGAGTAGAGGTACTCCTGCGATGGCAGGTGCGTAAAGCCGTATGTTAGTAAGGCCAGGGCCACCACAAAGCCCGCCAACGGACCCGCAATCCCGATGTCAAAGAACTCCTTTCGCGAGAAGATGCGCTCTTTGATCCGGATAAAGGCGCCCATGGTGCCAATGCCAAAGGTGACTCCCAGCCAGACGGGAATATAGTACGGGAGCGTCACCCGCACCCGGTAGTAGCGGGCCGTAAAGTAATGCCCAAACTCATGGGTGGTCAAAAAGCCCAGAAAACCTAGGGAGAACGCCAGCCCTCCGGCTATCTGGGTCCAGGTATCGGCTCCCGGCCAGACGAATCCATCTGCCCCATAAAAGAAAGACCTGCCATAGCGCCACTCCGCTCCCGCCATGGTGGTGGTGAACAGCGTGAGCAGGAAAAGGAACAGGTGCAGGGCCAGCTTACGCGCCATGTTCGGGCAGCGCCTCCTTCAGTGCCTGGTTGATGGTGAGGGGAGGAGCCAGGTGGAGGGTGTGCAGCCCTACTTTATTAGCGCCTTCAATGTGCTGGATGCTGTCATCAATGAACAGGGTCTCTTCGCGTTTTAGGCCGTTTTCCGTTAAAATACGCTCAAAGACTTCGCCGCCGGGCTTGCGCATCCGGGCTAGGTGCGAATAATAAGTTTTGTCAAAGAGGCTGTCCAGGCTGGGGATCCCGAAATTGTCTTCCACAATCTTGTTGAAGGCCAGCATGTGGATGGCGTTGGTGTTGCTGAGCAGGTACAGGCGGTAGTGCTTGCCCAGTTCGCGCAACAGTTCAATCCGCTCGGCGGGAATGTCCAGCAATAGGCTGTTCCAAGCTTCGTCAATCTGCTCATCCGTCGCTTCCAGGAAATACTCGGTCCGAAGTCCCTCCCGGAACTCCTCTGACGAAATATCGCCGCGTTCATACAGGTCAAAGAGCTCTGATTGCGCCTTCTGGCTGAAATCTACCTCAGCTCCCGTTTTGCCATAGGCTTTCAGGGCGTCTGTTCCTTTGGCGTAGTCGATGTTGATGATCACCCCGCCCAGGTCGAAGATGATATTTTTGATTGAAGAAAAGTCCACGATTAAAGAGTGCTTTATTTTGCGATTTAAAACACAAATTTGTAGAATTGCACTCCCAAATCAAAGATTTGGCCGGGCCTATAGCTCATTCGGTTAGAGCAACTGACTCATAATCAGTAGGTGCTTGGTTCGATTCCAAGTGGGCCCACTTCTTAATCAGCCACTTACGAGGTAAAACTTGTAAGTGGCTTTTTTGTTTGTACACAATTTGCACACACAGTGTATTGTTAAGTTTAGAACTACCTCTCTGGTTTCTGCCCGCTTTCGGCTGGATTTGATGTTTTTCTGTGGTCGTCATTATGGAGAATATGAAGACCTCCATCATGATCTTAATTAACTTCTAAGCCGCCTTTAGCCTAGGACTAAGCAAACTGAAGAAGAGGCAAATGCCTGGCGAATTTCATTCTTGGCGCTGCATCATCCATTTCTTGCCTGTACTTGGAAATGCTCATTCTGTACAAATACTGAATTATCTTTATAGTTTTTAGTAATTTTGAAAGCTGCAAAAGATTCTGCCGGTGACTTTGGGTCATTTGGTAGAGCTAATGTTATCAGCGGCAAGCGTTTAGAGTAATTACTTACCCATGCACCAAGAAATTGACTGGTCTGAAAAGATCATGAAGCACATCCCGGACATGCTCTGTTGCATAGACGGCCGGGGGCGTTTCGTGAAAGTTGCGGGGGCGAGCAGCAGGATCTTGGGGTATGAAGCCACTGAGCTGGAGGGTAAACCTTACCTGGAGTATGTACTTCCTGAGGATCGGGAGAGCACGCTGCTGGCAGCCCAGCAGGTGATGGGCGGACAAATGGCCTCTGCTTATGGGAATCGATTAATATGTAAAGATGGGAAAATTCTGCGGGTGGTGTGGTCCGCTGAGTGGTCTGCTGCGGAAAACCTGATGTTCTGCTCGGGGCGGGAAGTGGTCAAGGGCGAAATGGCTCGGTACAGAGACGAGCAGCCCCATTCCGGCATCCAGCTGGAAAAACTTGCCCTGGTCGCCAGCAAATCCAACAACGGAGTCTTGATCATAGACAAAGCCGGCATCATAGAGTGGGTGAATGACGGATTTACCCGGCTGCATGGGTATACGCTGGAAGAGGCCATCGGTCAGAAACCATCCTGTTTGTTGCATCACCCCAAGATGAACACGGCCATGTACTCGCCCATCGAAGAGAAACTTTCGCGGGGCGAATCGGCTACGTTTGAGGTGCTGAACCGCAAAAAAGACGGCGAAGGGCTGTGGGTGAGTGTGGAGATAAACCCGGTCTTCTCCGGGAGTGGTGCCATAGATCGGTTGGTGGTCATCCAGACCGATATCACCGAGCTGAAGACCTCTGAAATGGAATTGTCCAAACTGACGAAGGATCTCTACCGGCAGAACAGTGATCTACAGCAATTCACCTACATCGTCTCCCACAATTTAAGGGCGCCGGTGGCCAATATGATAGGTCTAACGGATCTCCTAAACACTGCCAGGAAGGATAGCGAGACCTTTGACACCTCCCTTACATACCTGCGGCAGGTGGTTTTTCAGTTAGACACCGTCCTGAAAGACATGAATACCATCCTGAGCATCCGCAACAACTCAGACGGTTTGCAGCGGGAAGCGGTGGATCTCAACGTTATCATCCGGCAGGTGCTGGCCTCCTTTGCGGAAGCTCTGCAGATTTCGGGCGCAAACGTAACTGTGGACATTGAGGAAGGGCAGGCAGTACTGGCCATCAAAGCCTACGTGTATAGCATCTTCTACAACCTGGTGTCAAACGCCCTGAAGTACCGGAGCACCAGCCGTCCGCTCCAGATCCGGGTGAAGTGCTTGGTGAATTCCGAGGCTGGCACGCTCCTTTCTTTCTCTGACAACGGTACCGGCTTTGACCTGGAGAAAGCCCGAAAGTATGTGTTCAAGATGTACAAGCGATTCCATGGCACGCAGGAGGGCAGGGGGCTGGGCCTCTACCTGATCAAGAACCACCTGGACACTATGGGAGGGCATATTGACGTGAGCAGCCGGCCCGGAAAAGGAACCAGGTTCCTGATCTATTTACCTAATTCCTGATTTATCTTTTGGTTCCTTTACCAACTGCTACCGGTTCGGGAATCATTTCACCTTCTGAGGAACGCCTACTGCAGGTGAGCCATAGAAGTTATCAAATTAAAGTTCTTCAATGGATACGAAATCTGAAAACATCGCCTGTTCTGGAATCGAGCAGGAACGGCTAGTCAGATGGAGCCAATATGTACTGCTAAACGAGACCGAGGCGAAAGCCGCTTTTCAGCACGTAACGGATATGGCGACCCGCATTTTCAACGTGCCCTGGGCCTTGGTGCATTTTATAGAGACTAAATCGGCTAAGTTCAAAACTAGCGTAAGTGCAGAGGCAGCTGTCTTCGTTGACCGGGAGATAGGGTGGGATGCACTGGCTTTTGCTGGAAAGGATGTCTTTTACGTGGAGAACCCCAATGAAGCTTCAGACCTTTTCCTGTCCCCATTCCTGCCCGAAAATGAGGAATTACGCTTTTACGCCGGGGCTCCCATCCGTTCCGCTGACGGAATTAACCTGGGCATACTTGCCATCGCGGATAAGAAGCCGCGTAAATTCTCTGTCCCCGACGAGGAAATATTGCTGGGCTTAGCCGCGGTGGTTCTGGACGAACTGGAGGAGTGGTATTGCCACTTTCCAAGCTCTGAAGATCTTCTCGCCTGAAAGACAAGGCACCTACTTATTCTGGAGGTTATCCTATTTGTTTTGTCAGTATCTTAGGTCAACTAGCAAGCGCTTCACATTCTAAATGGCTCCAGTTTTAAGCCTCTTTTTGAAAAACGAAGCTTGAAACGGATCTGTTGAATTGAGTAGATGATTGTAAAGCTTCCAGCTGTTTTTCAGGTCTTTTTAGTAAATGCCCTTCAAAAGGGAATCGTCATCTTAGAACGCAACTCTAATTGCCTCGGGTGAATCTTCAAAAGAGCCACTAAAAACTAAGGGAATTACATCCAAAAGCTTCTGAATTAAGTCATAGCAGCAACATTCTACCTCCATCAGAGTAAAGATGGCTATGACCGTTTCAGAACCATTCTATAAAAAAAGCACCCTTATCTTACTGGGAATCATTTTGTTGGTGTACGTGCTGGCCACTTTATCTGACATTCTGGTGCCCATTGCGTTTTCTTTGCTACTGGCTATTCTGCTGAATCCCTTGAACAGCCGGCTGATGCGCCTGAAAATACCCACGGTGCTGTCCATCGTCCTGACGTTGTTTATTGCTTTGTCGGTGCTGGGGATCATTCTGTATTTCCTCTCGTCCCAGATCATCCAGTTTGGCGAGATGGTACCCGCCTTAAAAACCAAGTTCGCCCAGATTCTCACAGATCTGCAGAATTTCGCCGAGACTACGTTTGGCGTCAGTATTCAGAAACAGACGCAGTTTCTGAAAGACACGGCCAGCAGCGGCAAAGCCTTAGTTGGAAGAACGGTGAGCGGCGTGCTGGGGATTTTTAGTTTGCTGTTCCTGATTCCGGTTTATATTTTCCTGTTCCTTTTATACAAACCCTTGATCCTGAACTTCCTGTTTGAGGTCTTTTCCACCAGGAACACCCAATCGGTAGCCGAGATTCTGCACGAAACCAAATCAGCGATCCAGAGTTACATTGTGGGCTTGCTCATAGAAGCCTCCATTGTGGCGGTCATGAATTCTGTGGCATTGACAATTCTGGGGGTGCCGTACGCCATTCTGCTTGGGGTGATCGGGGCCATTCTAAACCTGATTCCGTACGTGGGCGGATTGGTGGCCATTATCCTGCCCGTGCTCATGGCTACCGTCACCCAGGAGGGCTACACCACGCAACTGCTGATCATTGGCGCGTACGCCTTGATTCAATTCATTGATAACAACGTGCTCGTCCCTCGGATTGTCTCTTCCAAGGTGCAGATCAACGCCCTGATTTCTGTTCTGGCCGTATTGCTGGGCGGAGCCTTGTGGGGAGTGTCGGGCATGTTCCTGTCCATTCCCATGGTGGCGGTGCTCAAAATTATCTTCGACCGGATAGAGTACCTGAAGCCCTGGGGAAAACTCCTGGGAGATCAAATTCCCGCCAGTTACCCTGGGCAAATCTCCCCTGATGCCAAGGTGCCAGCCACAAACGAGAGAACAGAAAAGGTAGTGGATTCAGATGACCGGAATAAACCCCACTAGCAGTCTGCCCTTCTCGTTTTCAGGCGCTGTTTTGAGGCCGAATTCTGAAAAACAGGTTGAAAACAGCGGCTATTCGGTTGAAGCCTAAGCGAGCAGGTTGCCTTTCATTGAGCCTCTGTGCCACTTACCTTGAGCGATGTGACAGGCAAGCTGGAAGCAGCGCTTAGGTTACGCCGCTGAGGTGTTTAGAAAAGGCAGCGTTTCTTTTGCCGTTTCTTTAAAATCATGCAACGCTTTCAAATAGAGAAACAAATCTTTCTTCGGGTTCTCCAACATGTTCAACGCCTCCTGAATGAGCGTGTCAAGATGCCAGTAAACGCAGTCAAACTTTTCAGTGTCCTGAAAATCCTGTTGCTGCAGGATGCGGAGGTAAGAAGTAGCAATGACGAGGACCTCATCAATGGCTTCTCCACGCTCGTACATTTCAGACCTAAGCAGGGCTAGCACTTTGTCAGAGGTGCTGTCCTTCAGGGATTCTGGAGTTTCCTGTTCCGATGTTTCGTAAAAGTTTCCCATCGATTATCTCTAGTTGCCAAATTAGATTTTCTACACAAATGTAATTGATGGGAAAGTAAAATAAATTTCATTATTCAAATAACATGATGGGACAGGAGAAGTTATTTTCAACAATAACTGGCTAAATATAATCTATTTAACATAAATGATTGTGAAATGAATATTAGAAGACTTTCTGCTGATCTAATAGTAAGGTGAATACAAGAAGTAAATAGACCAGGATGAAATTATCAAGTGCAAATCAGGCGAAAGTTGTTCTTTGTTCTGGATTTTGAATTTAATTAATTAGCTGATTAATAAAGATTTAATTGAATATAAAATTAATGTATGTATCTGTGATCCAATAATTGTACTACTAGAAAGATGATAAATGAAGTATAATTTGAAATGAAAATGGGAGCGATTATTCTCTAAATGTAAAACTAACTGAACCGCTGGTTTCTCTTTTTCTTGATGATCTTATGTAGCGCCATTGTAATGGCATGAACTAATATCACTATTATAGATTTAGTAGAAGTTGTGCCTTTGTATTTTACATAAGAAGTACTACTTCTTAAATAGGGTAGTGGAGGTTGAATGGATAGCTCAAGATTATAAGGTAAAACCCGAACAAACCGCTCAGCAAAAATTGACCACCTCATGGGCATGATATAGTTGGTAAGTAATTTCCACATCCTTAACGGAGAGGTTCAAAATATTTCTGGATAATTCAAAGGGTCCTGTTAATTTAGCCCTGAACATCTATAATTTGAACGCACTATGTCTACTACTGACACTCAGAAACAAGCGCTTTTTCAGGAAATAGAGCAAGAACTGACCGCCAAAGGGTTTGGTATTGCCAATCAGGATCAAACCAGACCTTGGGGAGGCTTTTTTGTCATCGATGAAAACCAGGCCCAGCAATTTGCCGACACGTATTTTGACGGCATTTCGGTGGATGAGCTCAGAATATCAGGCAAACTAAGCCCCAAGATTCTGGTAGTGGCCCCCGAAAAGCGTCTTTCCTGGCAGTACCATCACCGTCGGGCCGAGATATGGAAAGTAGTGAAAGGCAAAGTGGGTGTAGTGACCAGCCCCACCGACGAAGAAGGGGAATTGCAGCGCCTGGAGCCGGGAGCGCTCATCACCCTGAAGCAATCTGAACGCCACCGCCTGGTAGGTTTGGAGGAGTGGGGCGTGTTAGCCGAGATCTGGCAACACACCGATAGCGAAAACCCTTCGAACGAAGATGACATTGTGCGGGTGCAGGACGACTTCGGCCGTTAGAATTGATAACCTTCGTCTGTAAAGCAACCAAAGGTAGTATAGTAACTATCTGATTCTAAAAGCTCCGTTCCGGGCCTGTTTTCTGCAAACAGGCTCGGAACGGAGCTTTTGAATTAAGCTTTGAGGGAAGCCTTTTTAGATTCGGCATTTAGACGGCACCTTAGGTATTTAGCCAAGCCCTTGTTGGTGTTCTCACCAACAGGCAAGGGAACAGCCCCTTGCTTCTCAGGGCAGCTAAACTGTTTCAGCTTCTGTGGAAGACAAACCATTCCTTCGTCAAAATCTTACAGAAATTTAATTGTCAGTAGAAGATGCATCTTCTGAGATTTTCTTGCATATAGCGTCTGTATTTGTTTCTAAAGCAGAATATCACTAGTATTAATACGTAGGGCTGGCCCTGAACTTTTCTCTTCCGGTGAAGCAAGAATTGAAACCGCGCCTGGCCTTACCTAGAGAAGAACTTTACGTTACCGCGTCTATTACTTTATGGGAAATTACAGCAAGTGGTATCATCCGTATACCATTAATGAGAAGTACAGTGAGCGAGTGGCTTACTTCAGCATGGAGTTTGGAATTCACCAGGCCCTGAAAATCTATTCCGGCGGATTGGGGTATTTGGCGGGGTCGCACATGCGCAGCGCCTATGAACTCCGCCAGAACATGATTGGCATAGGCATCCTTTGGCGCTATGGCTACTATGACCAGGTGCGGCAGGAAGACCAGTACATGGCGGCTCAGTTCCAGAAGAAGTTCTACACCTTTCTGGAAGACACCGGCATTATGGTGCAGGTGAACATCCACAACAACCCCGTTTGGGTCAAAGCGCTGGTGCTGCCCGCCGACACCTTCGGGACGGTGCCCATGTACTTCCTCACCACTGACATCCCCGAAAACGATTATCTGAGCCGCACCATTACCCACCGCCTCTATGACCCGGAACTTCCCACCCGTATTGCCCAAAGCATTATTCTGGGCATCGGCGGAGCCAAAGTAGTGGAGACCTTGGGCGGATGCGCCATTTACCACATGAACGAAGCCCACGCCTTGCCGCTGGTGTTCCACCTTTTTGACCGCTACCGCGATGTGCACGAGGTGAAAAAACGGATGGTCTTTACCACCCACACCCCAGAAAAAGCCGGCAACGAGGAGCACGATGTAGACCTGCTGGCCAAAATGTCCTTCTTCGGGGCTTTGCCCGTGGAGGAAGCCCGCCGTATTTCCGGGGCCCACGGCACCAGCCTCAACTACACCTTGACGGCTTTGCGCCTCTCCAAGATGTCCAACGGAGTATCCAAACTGCACGGCGAGGTGTCCAGGGAGATGTGGTACGGCAACGAGGGAATCAGCGAGATCAAGTCCATTACCAACGCCCAGAACATCACCTACTGGCAGAACCCCGAGTTGAGGAAGGCGCTGGAAACCAACGATGACGAGCGTCTGGTGCAGCTGAAAGCCGAGATGAAAAAGCCGCTCTTTGACATTGTGGCCGACCAGACCGGGAAAATCTTCAAGAACGATGTGCTCACCATTGTGTGGGCCCGCCGCTTCGCCGCCTACAAACGCGCCGATCTGCTGCTCTATGACCTGCACCGCTTTTTTGAACTCGTGAACCGCGAGGGGCAGCCGGTACAGGTGATCTGGGCCGGGAAACCGTATCCGTTTGATTACGGCGCCATCAGCATCTTCAATAAACTGATTGACATTTCGCATGAGAAGAAGAACGTGGCCGTGTTGACGGGCTACGAACTGGACCTCTCGGCCAAGCTGAAATATGGCGCCGATATCTGGCTGAACACGCCGCGCCGCCCCAGGGAAGCCTCCGGTACCAGCGGCATGACCGCCGCCATGAACGGAGCCATCAACTTCTCGGTGCAGGACGGTTGGATTCCCGAATTTGGCAAGCATGGCGAGAACAGCTTCCTGTTCCCCATCGTGGATACCACGCTCCCGGATCTTGAGCAGGACCATCAGGACTACGAGAACATGATGAGCATTCTGGAGAACGAGATTATCCCGGCCTATTACCAGGACCGCAAGAAATGGGTCAACATCATGAAGCAGAGCATGCGTGACGTGACCGCCTACTTCGGTTCAGAGCGCATGGCCGATGAGTATTACCACCTCATGTACCAGGACGGCAAATAAGCCGCTGGCCTGAGTTTACGCTTGCAGCAAAGCCGCCGGGGGGGCTCTCTCCCGGCGGCTTTTTTTATACGGGAGGAGGGAAGAGGTGCGGGAAAGCGATGCTGGTTCAGAGGGCTAGCCCGTTCCCAAAGGGTACTTTTAACTTATGTTCGTTTTTTGCCCGATTTTCAGAAAACAAGCCGTAAACACCTGGCCGGGTCTACATTAACTGCGTAGAAAGAAGTCAGTTTCACAGAGGGTACTGGCACAAAAGTGGGTTTTCCAGGGGATTGCCCCTTGAAGAAGCGTACCTTTGCCCTCTTTGGCTTATTCTTATGACGCGTAAACAATATTTTCTGATTATCCTGATTCTGGGTTCCCTCTCCACCATCAGTCCCTTCTCCATTGACATGTACCTGCCGGGTTTTCCGGCCATTGCCCAGGACCTGAACACCACCATCTCCAAAGTACAGCTTTCGTTAACCGCTTATCTGATAGGAATTTCGGCCGGGCAGCTGCTCTACGGCCCTTTGCTGGACCGTTTCGGGCGGAAGTACCCGCTGTACGTGGGCTTGGGCGTGTACGTGCTGGCTTCCATCGGCTGCGCCCTGTCTACCTCCGCTGACATGCTTATTGCCATGCGGTTTCTGCAGGCCGTGGGCGGCTGTGCGGGCATGGTGGCGGCCCAGGCGCTGGTACGCGATCTGTTCCCGGTGTCCGAGACGGCCAAGGTGTTTTCCTGGCTGATTCTGGTGATCGCCGTTTCGCCCATGATTGCGCCCACCGTGGGCGGCTACATGACGGCGGCGTTCGGCTGGCCTTCGGTGTTCATCGCCTTGGGTGCCATCACGCTGGCAATCCTGATCGCGATTTTCTTCGCCCTCCCCGAAGGGAAGCAACCAGACCCCGGCATGTCGCTGAAGCCGAAGGCGGTGCTGGGAAATTTCCTAGCCGTGTTGCGGAACCCTCAGTTTCTGGTGTACACCCTGGTGGGCGGCATTGCCTCGGCGGCACCATTCGGCTACATCTCAGGCTCGCCGGATGTGTTCATGAACATCTACAAAGTAAGCGAGCAGGAGTACGGCTGGATTTTCGCGATCCTGTCGGTGGCCATGATCGGTTCCCCGCAGTTCAACCACATCTTGCTCCGGAAACTGAAAAGCGACCAGATCATCAGAATGGGGCTGATGTACCAGACCGTGGTTGGCGCCCTGATGGTGGTTGGCGTGTACGCCGGTTGGTACGATAAAATGGGCTTGATCATTGTCCTGTTCCTGTTTCTGCTGGGGCAGGGGCTTACGGCGCCCAACGCCTCGGCGCTGTCCTTGGCTCCGTTCTCCAAGTTTGCGGGCAGCGCCTCGGCCTTGGGCGGAAGTTTCAGGATGGGCATCGGGGCGTTGGTGTCGGGAGCCGTGAGTTTGCTGCACAACGGAACGGCCTTGCCCATGGTGATCGTGATGACCTCCTGCACCGTGCTGGGCATTTTGATCTACTTCATCGGGCAGAGCAGCGCCGCCAACTACCGTGCCGCCGAACTATCCGGAGCCGTTCCGGAGATGTAATCTTTCCTCCTGAAATGAATCGCCCGTTTAGGGGCTGTTTTCTGAAAACGGCTCTTAAACGGGCGATTTGCTTTAGCGGGAACTCGTAATCGATGACTTGGTTGACAGCCCGAATCTACTTTGAGTCAAGCTGTAGGCGAAGATTTTAATCCTCAGGTGGAGGTCTTATCTGACCAGGGGTTCATCAGTTTAACTCCCCGACCTGGGCCACAAGGAGGGCTTCTGTGCTGGCGGTGACGTTGACGAGATGGAACGCTGGTTCGCCGCGGGCCATTCGCCATCGCCAATCTGCTTGGGAAATGGTTTGGTGACGGCCGTTGTCCATCCACCAGGCGGTGTGCAGGCGGTCCTGGCCTTTTTCCAGAATACCGGTGAAAATGATCTTGCCGTTGACCTGCTTCTCAGACACGTGCTTGAACTGGTAGCCGCTGCCTTCCCAGCAGATCATGGGGTGGTGCTCAGTGGAATAGAAGGCCCGCACGGGTTTCATGTACACCAAAGCCTGTCCGTTGGTGAATTTGGTGACGCCATCCTGAAGAATGGTCTTCTCAAACCCGGGGATGGTCTGTCGGGATGTAAGTTGCGGAGATTTCCGGTCTGTTTGCACCTGGTAGCCCACGCCGGCCAGGCAGAGCAGGAGAAGCAGGTGCAGCGTCACCGTCTCTTTGGATGGGTTTTCCTGTTTTGAGGCTTCTTTCGGGAAATCAGCTTTAAAACGGCTTCTGTTTTTAGTGAATTTCACCAGCAGGTAAAACGGCAGGAGGGCGTACAGAACCAGGCAGATCAGGCCCACGGCATCGTGCATGAGATCCTCGGGGCCAATCCGGAGGATGACCAGTACTAGAATCCGGAGGAGGTTGGCCCCCAGGTTCAGCAGGAGCATGGCGGCCAACAAGACGGTGAGCTGCCAGAGCGGCCAGGGTTTATGCTGCGTGCGGTGCAGGTGCGCCAACAGAAAAACCCCAATCATCAAGGAGAACGACAGCATGTGCAGGCCCGCGCAGGCGGGGTCCACGGAGAACTCCTCGCCGTCCAGCAGCAGTAGATTCCCCACCGCCTCCACCTTGGTGTAGCTCACACTCAGGAGAACCGCCGCGGCTTTGGTAAGCTGCAAGCGCAGCGGAAAACTCAGGATCTCGGAGACGTACCTGAAAATGGGGGAGGCCACCGCCAGCATCAGGAGGGCGTATCCGCCCGATCTGCCCATTACCGTTTGCAGGAAAACCCAGAACGCCAGCAGCAGGGCGAAGAAATACAACGTGGTGATCTTGTAAAAAGCCGCCATGAGCAGCAGGCAAACCAACCCGATTAGTAGAAACGGGGAGGATTTCCTTTTGATAGCAGGCAACGTAATGAACGGCAGCAAGGCCAAACCCAGCACCCACTGCGGGTCCCAGAGCAGGTACTGGCGCAGGAAAAACCCCGCCACCAGTACATACCCTATTCCCAACGCAACGGTCGGTTTTAGGGCCGTTTTCCGGAAAAGAGCCCCAAAGGGGAAAGCGACAGCGCTCATGAGAACAGCCGAGGTTTGAGTACGGAGAAGGACACTACCAGAATCACCAGGAAGATGAGCGCCCATTCGTGCGGCTCGGGCACGGCCCCAGACGATTTCACGCTGGCATTGCCCAGGCTGTTCTTGCTTTCTTCAATCCCGAACCGCTCGTAATCCCGCTGGGTTTCCAGCACCACCAGACTGGAAAGCGGGCTCACCACGTTGGCCTGCGTGGCCTCTTCAATCAGCTTTTCTTCCAGGTAAGTCTTCTCAAAATACCTCGGCCCGATCTGCTGGAGCAAGTGGTTGTAGGCGAACAGCCGCATCAGGTGATCGGGCCCGGCGGCGGACGAATCAGCCGTGCCGGCGCGCGTGATTTTCACCCCGGCGGCTTCCAGAAAGACGGCGTTTGCCTCCGTGGGCGGTTGCAAAAACTGCTTCTGCTTTAACAGCCCCACCAACTTTTCCAGCGAGCCCTGGTCATACTGCAGCAGGCTTAGTTCCTTCATGGTTTTGGTGTAAGGCGAAAGCGTAGAACCCAGCTGGAAGAACCGGATGGCTCCCTGTTTTGGGGCTGCTTTCGCGAAATCATCGGCAAAACGGCTGCTTTTCAGGTCGCTCAGGTTGGGAGAACTGTCAGGGGTGCCTTTGCTGATGACCAGGGCCTGCACCGGATCTTTGACCAGGTGCAGCGGAAACAGCGAGTAATTCAGCTGGTGCAGCTCCCGGAAGATCTCAGCTTGGTTCTCCGGCGTCAGTTTCGTCATAACACCGCCGGTGAAAGCATACACCTTCGCGTGCTTGGCCGCCTGCAAAACGGTGCTGAACTCTTCCTCGGTCCAGGCTTTGTTCAGGTCCAGGTACACACGGGCGGGGGCGAAGGACGTGAGGACGGGCGTGTACGCCTGCATCTGGTAAGCTTGTCCGGCAAAGGAGAACGGTTGGGAGCTGAGGGCCGGGGCCGGTAGCCGGAGGGTCCAGTCTGGTTCGTAGTCTCCGTAGCGCTCATACCGGTTTGAGGAGGCTTTTCGGAATTCATCGGGTAAACGGAGAGCCGAGGTGCCGTCCTCTACCCGTAGCACGGTGGTTTCAGAGGCGTTTTGCGCCGAAGGTCCGTCAAAGTAGATATTTTCGTAGACCAGTTGGCCATCCTCCAGCCGCAGCGGAGAAGTTACTCCAATCTTGAACTGCCGGCTTTCCTGCGGCGTGCAGGGGAAGACCCGCACGCTCACGGTATTGCCTTCCTGCCAGTGCACCACAGAGGGGTCTCTTACTTCCACACCCACCACGGTTTTGTAGGCGCTGTCGGCTTTGCTTTGGGTGGTGAGGTAGCCTTTTTCCTCTACCCCGTTGATCCAGAGGGAAAGCGAGGTGACCACACTGCCTTCGGGCAGATGGAAGGTGAAAATCGCTTCTTCCTCTCCCCAGTGACGAGGCAGGCTGTTGCGGATGGACAGGATTTTCTCTGTGTAGCTGAAACGGTACTGCGGGTAAAGTTGGGCGTGCGTGATGACGTTGCTGGTGGAGAGGTGCTTCCCGGACCAAAGACGTTCCTGTGCGGCGTGGCGGGTACCAAACCGGCTCTCCATGATTTTAATGCGTTCCTCGCGGGTTAACTCCGGTTTCCCGAACAGCCGGGTGGCGAGCACCACCAGCGGGTCATGGCGCTGCAATTCCTCAAACCGCCGCTCGGGCGTCCCGAAAGCCTCAAAGGACTCAGAGGCGGCCTGGTACACAAAATCAGACTGCACGATGCGCTCAAAGATGGGCGTAGTGGGAATCTGCTGGCTCAGCACCACCCAGCGCGGAAGGTCCTGCCGGTCCTGCACCTGGTAGGAGTTCAGGATGCGGGTGATTTTATCGTGGCCGGCCTGCCAGAGGCTCAGGTACACCAATGCAAACAGCACCGGCACCAGAATGCCCACCACAAACGTGCGGGTCATGCCCGTATCTTCCCGGTACATCCGTTTGGCCGTAACCAACAGGTAAAATACTGTACTCACCGGAACGAAGAGGTGCAAACCTAGCCCCAGCGCCAGAGCGCCTATAACCCCCGCCCAATAATAGGGGGTGAGGTAAATGGCATAATAGCCCAGCAACACCACGCCCGTGCCCAGCAGAAACACCACCACCAGCTGCAGACCCCTCGGCAGGAAAAACCGGAAAGCATACGCGATCATGGCCCCTGCTACCACCATCAGCCACCCCGTCAGCCAGTCCACGCTGGGGTTGAATATCGTGAGCTCTTTGTTCAGGGAGAAACAGCTGATGAGGCCCAGCACCAGGAAAAGCAGGAGGGGATCCAGGTAAGAGAGCGGGGCCTTGAATCGGAAGCCCTTTTGGAGGAGCAAAGCAACAAAGTATCCTACTGCCAGCAGGTAATTCACCAGGAAAAGCGAGTTTTCATTTCTACCGTTGTCATCGGTCAACTGCCATTCCTGGAAGACGAAGAGCCCGTAGGAGGCTAGAATGCAGAGGAGGCCTGCTTTAAGGAGGGGTTTGAGGACCTGACGTGGGGAAGGAATTACTTCCTTTGATTTTTCTAAAGTACTTTGTAATTCAAAGTTCATGGTTAAATTTTTTTGGTTGAAAATTGGATCTATTGTTTAAAATGAGTTTCTCCAGGGCATTCAGGTGTTGTTGAAAGGCTTGTTTCCCGGTAGATGTGGCGGCATAGGTGGTGTTGGGCTTCCGGTCCACGAATTGTTTCTCCACCCGCAGGTAAGCCGCCTCCTCCAGGGCGCGCAGGTGACTGGCCAGGTTGCCGTCGGTGAGGTGCAGGGTTTCCCTGAGCTTCGCGAACTCCACTTTCTCCTGCACCAGCAGCACCGACATAATGCCCAGCCGCGCCTTGCTTTCAAACGCTTTGTCCATGTCTTCAAGATAGTTCTTCACGTGTGCGCTGGTGCCTCCCGTTCATATTTGACATACATGATGGTGCCGTACAGAATGTGCAGCAGCCCAAACCCGATGGTCCAGGAAAGCAGACCGTACCCGATGAAGAAGCACGCCACCAGGCCCAAGCCAATTTCTGAAAGTCCCAGAAACCGGATGTCGCGCAGCGTGTATTTGCTCGCGTTCAGCAAAGCCAATCCGTAGAAGATGAGCATGGCCGGGGCAATCAGGTAAACGAGGCCGTGGTAAAGCAGCGCCCCACAGAAAATTCCTCCGGCGACCAGCGGCAAGGCCAGGTTGAGCAGCAAGCGTTTCGCCTGGCTGTCCCAGATGGTTTGCCGGTTTTGCCGGGCTTTGCGCTGCGTGAAGTAAATACCAGATCCCAGCGCCAGTACCAGCACCACCGCGGCCACTGCGCCCAGGAAAAAGATCGTGTCCCAATTAGGGGTAGTTTGGTAAAAAGAGCGCGAAAGCAGGTAATGGCTCCCTAGGTACCACTTCACCACCCCGGCGCCCAGCAACGCGCATACGCCTGCCGCTACCCCCGACAAGCCACTCAACGACAGGAAACGGGAGGACCGGTCCATGATGCTCCTGATCTCTCTCAGGTTTTCCAGGTGCTGTAGATGTGTGTTCATGTAAAGTACTTTGAGTTTCAAAGTTAGTAGTACTGCCGAGTTCTCCAATAGGTTACCGAAAATAAATTTTACCTCTGCGGAAAGGTGCTCTGCATCCTGAAACTATCAGGTCTGGCCGGAAGCATCTTTCTTTCCAAGGTTTAACCACTTCACTCGTTTTAAGGCTGTTTTACCGGAAATAGCCCAAAAACGCAGGAGATACCTGAAGGAAGTGATGGCGTTTGCATTATTCCAGAGGCCTGAATCCAGGGTGCTGGCTGTGGATGGGGAGCTGAGGCGGGTTTACATGTCTATAAGTAGCAGATAGGGAGGAACGCCTGGGCCAGAATCTGTTCTGAATTTAACATTTTAATACTATTTTTAGCAAAACAAACCCAAAACAGGCCCGGTGGCTGTTGCTCACCGGCGTTGATTCTTTAGAAAGTTATGATGGCACCAGTGGGTACCCCTTTCCCTTGCCCTTCCTGTAGTACCAGCCTTGTCTTCAAAACCGAGTTCACCTTGTCGCAGGTTTGCCCCAGTTGCCGGACCATCGTGCGAAAAGCAGGGGTGGAGGGAGCGGTTCTTCAGCAGGCCTCGCCCATGAAAGAGGTCCTGAATATAGTGCAGCTAGGCACCACGGGTATGTTCCAGGGAGAAGCCTTTGAGGTGATTGGCCGTATTCAGTACTTTTTCTCCGAAGGGTACCGCAATCACTGGTTTGTCCTGTTTGCCAGCGGCAAGACCAGATGGCTGGGCGACTGGGCCGGAAATTACAGCCTCTTTCAGGAATCCAACTACACCGGCTTAACCTCAGTACTCAGTGCGGCCATCGGAGATAACCTTACGTTGATGGACGTTGCGCTGGAGGTGGAAATTATTGACAAGGTGAAAAGCATCTATTGGGAAGGAGAGGTGCCTGAGCAGGGGCTTCTGGAGCAGGGGTTTACCTCCCTGGAGCTGTTCCGGACCGATGGGCAGATGGGCCTCGTGCACGCCACCTCGTACGGGCCGCCCCATGCCTATTTGGGCTGGTACGTTGAGTTAAAGGATTTATCACTTCAAGGAACCCGGGTACACCATGAATGGCTTTGAGGTGAACGAGAAGGGCACCCTTCCGGCGCAGCCGCTGCAAGTGACGTGTCCGCAGTGCAAGAACACGATAGAGCTGTTTACGTTTGCCCAGGCCAAAAGCGTGTGCTGCCAAAAGTGTTTCTATCTGTCTGAAGTAAAGGACGATCGGCTGGTTCCCATCCAGGCGATTGACAAGGAACGAATCGAGCCGTTGTTGCCCATCGGGCGGGAAGGTAAAATCAAGGATGTGCGGTACCGGGTCGTGGGGTTTCTGGTGTACAAAGAGCAGAACCTTAAATACCGCTGGCGGGAGTACGTGCTCTTCAACCCGGTGCACGGGTACGCTTACCTGTCTGAGTATGACGGGCACTGGACTTTCTTCCGGTATATCTTTGATTTTTCCATCGGGGCCCGGAGAACGCAGGCGGAAGTGTATTATCTGGATCGGGAGTTCAAGCTTTACAACAAATACAGGTCTCAGGTCATGGCCGCGCGCGGCGAGTTCTTCTGGGCCACCCACAAAGACACCAGCCAGTACCTGGAGTACATTGCGCCGCCGTACATGCTCACGCTTTCGGTGAATAGAACCGAGCAGAGCTGGATGTTGGGCGAGCACCTGGAGCCCGAGGAGGTGAAACAGGCCTTCGCGCTGGAAGGGGCCATGCCAGACCGGCTGGATGTAGGCGCGGTAGAACCTTTTTCGCAGAACTTCTCCTTTAGATACAGTGCCACCTTGGCCGGCTGGGCCGCCGGCATTCTATTGGTGATTCAGGTGCTGTTTTCCCTCTTCCACCAGAATAAGGTGCTGCTGGACCAAACCTATACCCTCACCGAAGAAGTTGGCAAAGGAACCTTGCTGCCATTGCCGGGCCCCACCATAGACATTGGTTCCTCTTTTCTGGGTTCCACCAACGTGCAGGTATTTCTCCGGGCACCGGTCACCAACACCTGGTTTGCCACGGGGATCTCGCTTTTGAACGTGAAAACGGGCCGCGAATACTTTGTAGAGGTAGGGGTGGAGTTTTACAGCGGCTATGAAGACGGCGAACGCTGGTCTGAGGGCAGCCCCGGCACCGACCATATTCTTTCCTCGCTTCCCAGCGGTACCTACCAGGTGTACCTACAGCCTTCGCGGGAGGGTTTCGCCTTCGGGGCCAGTCGGCCGGAGTCGTTTCACCTTATGCTGGTGCAGGATGTGCCCATCTGGTCCAACTTCTGGATTGCTTTGCTGCTTCTGGCGGCCGTACCGGCGGTGCAGGGTATGCGGCACTACAACTTTGAAAAGAACCGCTGGATGAACAGCGATTATTCACCTTATGAACAGGAGTAAGCGCTTATGCAGAAAAACCTGAAAAAGATCTTCATTGCTTACCTGGCGCTGGTGGTGGGCTACTTCGCCTATGCCGGGCTCACCGGCACCCGTTTCCTGGGCGATGACAAAGAAGAACTGGAGGCGGGCAGCAATTCCCGCACCTCCTCCGGCGGATACAGAAGACATACCTTTTACCACAAATAAACCCATGGAATCACTCATCAACTACAAACTGATTACCGCGTCTTTGCTGTACTCCTTCATTGGCATCGCCATCCTGTTCTTCACCTTCTGGCTCCTGGAGATGATCACGCCGGAAAACCTCTGGAAAGAGATTCTGGAAAAGCAGAATATGGCCTTGGCAGTCGTTTTTGCGGCCTTTATCATCGCCATCGCCATCATCATTGGTGCATCTGTTCACGGGTAAGAAGTTGGTTTCATGCGTATAAACGTACAGGTGTTGCTGCTCTTCTCGGTGTTTGTGGTGGCAACCTGCGGGTTGGTGTATGAGTTGGTGGCGGGTACGTTGGCCAGTTATCTGCTGGGGGATTCGGTGACGCAGTTCTCCACCATTATTGGGGTGTACCTGTTTTCCATGGGCATTGGCAGTTACCTGTCACGGTTCTTCAACCGCAACCTGATTGCCTGGTTTATTCAGGTGGAGGTGCTGGTGGCCGTGGTGGGCGGTTTCAGCTCCACCCTCCTGTTTTTACTTTTTGACCGGGTGGCTTCTTTCCAGATGGTGCTCTACCTGCTGGTTTCTCTTACCGGAATTCTAGTGGGCCTGGAGATTCCCCTCATCATGCGGATTCTGGAGGACCGGTTTGAGTTCAAGGAGCTGGTCTCCAAGGTGTTCACCTTTGACTACATCGGGGCTTTGCTGGCCTCGGTGATTTTCCCGCTGCTGCTGGTGCCGCACCTGGGCTTGCTGCGTACTTCCTTTTTCTTTGGCTTGCTGAACGCCGGGGTGGCCCTGTGGCTGTGTTTCTATTTCAGCAAAGAAGTCAAGTGGATTCATTTCCTCCGGATTTCCTGCGTGGCATCCATTGTGGCGTTGGTGGCGGGCTTTGTGCTGAGTGATCGCATTCTGGCCTTCACCGAGAGCCTTTCCTACGCCGATAAGATCATCTACTCGGTGCAGTCGCCGTACCAAAAGATCGTCCTGACTAAAAATGAGCGGGAGTTCCGGCTCTTTCTGAACGGGAACCTCCAATTCAGCAGCTCTGACGAGTACCGCTACCACGAGGCGCTGGTGCACCCGGGGTTGAACTCCGTGAAATATCCCAAAAAAGTGCTGGTGCTGGGCGGCGGCGACGGGTTGGCCGTGCGGGAAATTCTGCGCTACCCCAGCGTGGAGAAAGTAGTGCTGGTGGATTTGGACCAGGCCGTGACCAAGCTATTTGCGAGCCACGAAGTGCTCAAGAACTTAAATCAAGGAGCCCTGCTCTCCAAAAAAGTCCAGGTCATCAACACCGATGCCTTTCAATGGCTCAAAACCAGCCAGGAGCAGTTTGACTTCGTGGTGATTGATTTTCCGGACCCGGCCAACTACGCCATCGGGAAGCTGTATTCCAATACCTTCTATAAGGTGCTGCGGCAGGCCATTGCGCCGGGTGGGGCCGCGGTTATTCAGGCCACGTCGCCGTTTGTGGCGCCCAACGCGTACTGGTGCGTGGTGAACACCTTGGTGAGTTGCGGCTTCACCACGTTGCCGTACCACGCCCACGTGCCCTCCTTCGGCGATTGGGGTTTTGTGCTGGCTTCGCCGGATAAAATGCTACCGGTAAACGGGCAGTTCATGCCTCAATTACGCTTTCTGGACCAGGCCACATTTGAGCAGATGCGCACGTTTCCCAAGGACATGCCCGCCCGCCAGACCGAGGTCAACAAGTTAAACAACCAGGCCCTCGTCCGCTATTTTGAAGACGAATGGGCGCACTATATCAATTAGATGAAGGCGGAGGAGAGAAGACGGTTTCTGAAGCAGAGTGCACTGGCCCTGGGTGGTTTGGCACTGGCGGGCACGGCCTTGCCCGGCTGCGGGACCGAAGAGACCAAGCAGGTAGCGGGCCGCTTGTTTGGCCCTTCCTTCAAGGCGGGGCATTTACTCAGAACCGGCATCCGGAAAGTACCCGCGCGTACCCAAGAGGTGGACGTGGTGATCATCGGCGGTGGGGTTTCCGGTTTATCGGCGGCGCGGTGGCTGCAGAAAAACTCAGAGCAGCGGGTGTGCCTTCTGGAACTGGAAGATCGCACCGGCGGAAACAGCCAATCTGGGAAGAACGCGCACTCGGCATTTCCGTGGGGTGCCCATTACCTGCCTTTGCCCAACAACTCTAATACGCAGCTGCTACGTTTTCTGGAGGAGGCGAAGTTGATCACCGGCTATGATGCGGCTGGGCTGCCTTTATACAATGAATACCACCTGTGCTTTGATCCGGAGGAACGCCTTTTCATCAACGGCTATTGGCAGGAGGGGCTGGTGCCCAACTGGAGCGTGCCGCCCGCGGATCTTCAGCAGATAGACCGCTTTCAGGCGCTCATGGACGAAATGAAGCAGGCCAAAGGGGCAGATGGGCGGTTCGCCTTTGACATTCCGCTGGCGCATTCTTCTTCTGATGACCAGTTCCGGCAACTGGACCAACTGACCATGCAGGACTGGCTACAAAAGCAAAACCTGACTTCAACTTACCTGAGTTGGTACGTGGAGTATTGCTGCCTGGATGATTTCGGGGGAACGCTGGCGCAGACCTCGGCCTGGGCCGCCATCCACTACTTTGCCGCCCGCCGGGCCCAGGCTGCCAACTCCGATGCCCACCGCGTGCTCACCTGGCCCCAGGGCAATCATTGGCTGGCTGAACGACTGCGGGAACAAGCCGGGCCCGACCTCAGAACCGGTTCTTTGGTGTACAACCTGGAAGTAGCCGATGATAAAATCGTTGTTGATTACCTTGATTTAGCCACTGATGAGGCCACCAGGCTCATGGCTAAGAAATGTGTGATGGCCACGCCGCAGTTTGTGCGGGAACGACTGCTCGCCAAGGTACCCGCTGCCCCGAAGGTCAACAGCCGGATTTTTACTTATGCCCCCTGGGTGGTTGCGAACCTTACCTTGAATCAGGTGCCGGCGGGCAAAGGAATTCCGCTGAGTTGGGACAATGTCATTTACGGCAGCTCCTCGCTGGGCTACGTGAACGCCCAGCACCAGAGTGTGGTCGGCTTCCCCGATAAGCAGGTGATTACCTTTTACTACCCAATCCCAGACACGTCTCCGGCCTCCCGGCAGGCGGTTTTTACCAGAAAGCGGGAAGACTGGACCGAGCTGGTGTTGCAGGAACTGGAGAAGGCGCACCCCTCTATCCGGGAGGAAGTGGAGCAGCTGGATGTCTGGGTCTGGGGCCACGGCATGATTAAACCTACGCCCGGTTTTATCTGGGGACCCGATCGGGAGGCCGCCGCCCAACCCATCCAGAACAAGATCGCTTTCGCCCATTCAGACCTCAGCGGCATTTCCATCTTTGAAGAGGCGTTTTACAAGGGCATCAAAGCGGCCCAACAGATTTTAACGAGTTAAGTGAAAACGGCCCCAAAACAGCCCTGGCTCCACTCCGCGAAGGTAGACGTTCTGTTTATCCTGTCGCCGCCGTTTTTGTGTCTGCTGGCTATTCTGCTTTTCCCCGGTTTCTTTCAGCAGCACGTGAAAAGCCTGCCGGTTCCCGCCTGGGTTCTGCTCATTCTGCTCATTGACGTGGGCCACGTGTACAGCACCCTTTTCAGGACCTATTTTGAAAAAGAAGCCCTGAAACAGAAAGGGCAACTGCTGCTCTGGGCTCCGGTGGGGGCCTGGGTGGGCGGAGTCGTGCTGTATTCTCTGGGCGAGGGGATTTTCTGGCGGGTTCTGGCGTATCTGGCGGTGTATCACTTTGTGCGGCAGCAGTACGGCTTCATGCGCTTGTATTCCCGGAAGGAGCAGCGCCCCTGCTGGGAGCACCAGGTAGATACCGTCTGTGTGTACGCCGCCACCTTGCTGCCGCTGCTGTACTGGCACCTGGAAGGCCACCGCAACTTCAACTGGTTTATAAAAGATGATTTCCTGACGTTTGAGTTGCCCCAGCTCACGCCCTACATCGCATTGCTGAACATCGGGGTGATGGTAGGCTACCTGCTCAAGGAGATCTGTGTGTTCTGGCAAACCAGACGCTGGAACCTGCCGCGGCACCTGGTCATCACGGGTACTTTCCTGGCCTGGTACGTGGGCATTGTGCAGTACAACGGCGACCTGATCTTTACCGCCTTCAACGTGATTTCCCACGGCATTCCTTATCTGGCTTTGGTCTGGATTTCCAGAAAGCAGCCCCAAAACGCTCCGGGAGCGGCCGCGCATCTCACTTGGCGGCAACGGCTCTCGCTGGGCGCGGTGGGCATTACGTTCTTTATCGGGTTGGTGGTGGTGCTGGCGTATGTGGAGGAAGGACTTTGGGATGCCCTGGTGTGGCGCGAGCATCCGGAGGTGTTCGCCTCGTTCCAGGGGATGTCGGCGGTGGAGGATCACGTGCTGCTTTCGGTGCTGGTACCTTTGCTGGCCCTGCCGCAGATGACGCACTACATCCTGGACGGCTTCATCTGGAAAACGTCTTCCCGCAAGAAGGCCGCCATGGCCAACGTATCCGCCTGAAGGCGCTTCGTTTTAAGCCTGTTTTAAGCAAAACACCCGCAAAACAGGAAACCCCGCCTCAATGGAACTTAGCTTCCTAAAGATGCTGTGCCAGTGATTTGCGTGGCCATCTGAGGCGGCTGCCCATCATATAGCCTGAATAGTTACCTTTGTCCAGCCAAACCACCCCAAGTAGATGCCTATGAAAATCCTGCTCATTGAAGATGAACCCAAAGTAAGCGCTTTCATCAAAAAAGGCCTGGAAGAGCAGATGTACGAGGTGGAGACGGCCTATGACGGTTTCTACGGTGCCAAGCTGGCCACCGAGAATGAATACGCCCTGGTGATTCTGGATGTGATTCTGCCGCGCATGAACGGCGTGGAGGTCTGCAAACTCATTCGGCAGCATAGCCTCACGGTGCCCATTCTCATGCTCACCGCCCTGGGCAGCACCGATGACAAAATCCTGGGCCTTGACTCCGGCGCCGATGATTACCTGGTGAAGCCCTTCGAGTTTCAGGAGCTGCTGGCCCGCATCCGGGCGCTCACCCGCCGCTCGCAGGAAAGTGTGGGGACTGAGGTCCTGAAAATCGCCGATCTGGAAATGGATGTGCAGAAGAAAACCGTCTTCCGGAAAGGCCAGCCCATCTCCCTGACCGCCCGCGAGTTTGCCCTGCTTCAGTACCTGCTGCGCAACAAAGAGCGCGTGGTGTCACGGGTAGATATCATTGAACAGGTCTGGGAAACATCTTTTGACACCGGCAGCAACGTGATAGACGTGTACATCAATTTCCTTCGGAAGAAGATTGACAAAGATTTCTCGCCCAAGCTGATCCACACCTTGGTGGGCATGGGATACGTGATGAAGGAAATGGAGGAAAAATGAAAATCAAAACCAAACTGACGCTGCAGTTCACCGCCATCTTCACGGGTATTCTGCTGCTGTTCTGCGTCTCCGTTTACTACTTCAGCTCGCTCTACCGCCAGAATGATTTCTACGGCCGCATCCTGAACCGCGCCTACGCCACCGCCCACTTCGTGCTGGACGCCGACTCCGTGAGCCAGCAGCAGCACGCCCTGGACCAGCGCCTGTATTTCCAGATGCTGCCCCGCGAGGTGGTGAAGGTGTATGACCAGAACCAGCGCCTCATCTTCAGTGAGGGCGATGAAGAAATAAAGATCCCGCCGGGGCTGCTGAACCAGCTAAGCCAGCAGGGAGAGGTGCGCTTGGACCAAGGCGACAGGCAGGTGGTGGGCATCCGGTACCTGCACCGCGGGCAATACCACTTCGTGCTGGCTTCGTCCATTGATTTGTACAACCTGAACAAACTGCTGCACCTGCGCACCTTGCTGCTGACGGGTTTTGTGATGGCGCTGGTCACGGTGGTGTTGTGCGGGATGGCTTTCTCGCGGGCGGCGTTGCGGCCTTTCCTGAAAGTGGTGTCTGAGGTGGAGAAAATCAATGCCTCTGATCTGCACCGCCGCTTAACCCAAGCCGAGGGGCAGGACGAAGTCGCGCAACTGGCCCAGACCTTCAACAACCTGTTGGACCGGCTGGAGCGGGCCTTTGAGGTGCAGCGCACGTTTGTCTCCAACGCCTCCCACGAACTCCGGACCCCGCTGACCGCCATGATTGGCGAGCTGCAGGTGGCCCTCATGAAAAAGCGCCAAACCGAGGAATACGAACGGGTACTGAAATCTATCCTGGAAGATGCCCAATTACTGGCGCAGCTCTCCAACGGCCTGTTGCAGATGGTGCAAGCCAGTACCGATTCTTCCAAAGTGCAGATGACCGAGATCAGGATAGACGAACTGGTGTGGCAGGCTTGCGCCGAGGCTCGCAAACGGCAGCCGCACATGAAGGTGGAAGTGGTATTCGCGAACCTGCCCGAGGATGACAACGAACTGCTGGTCATTGGCAACGAGGCCCTGCTGCTCATCGCCACGGTGAACGTGCTGGAGAACGCTGCCAAATTCTCGGGGACCGATCCTCTCATCACCGCCTCCATTGAAGTGCAGCCCACCTTCGTGCACCTGCGGGTGAGCGACCAGGGCATCGGCATGGCCGAGGAGGATGTGCAGAAAGTGTTCGTGCCTTTCTTCCGGGCGGAGAGCGTGCGCGATATCTCGGGGCACGGCATCGGGTTGCCGCTGGCCGAGAAAATCATCAAGCTGCACCGAGGCTCCATCGCGGTCCATTCCCAGCTGAACCAAGGCACCGAGGTCACCATCACCTTGCCTAAACTCTACGAGATCTACAAAATCTGAGAAGTTCTCCTTCTTCAGGCGTTCACGGGTTCCGGCTGTTTTGGCCCCCTTTTCCTTAAAATGGCCTTAAAACGGATGCGGGTATTTCTAATCTGAATTTAATTTCTGGTAGCCATTAGTCATTCCTCCGTTTTGGCCTTCTTTTTCTGAAAACAGGCAGAAAACGGAATGCTTTCTTCATGATCAAACCATGGTTCTTTCTTCCATTTTAATCAGATTTTAATTTGGTTTTAATTCGATCTTAATTCCCTTTAGTGACTTTTGTGTTTCAAAATTTCTATAATAGGTAAAAACCTTTGCCACAATGGCAAAGGGTGCAAAAGACACATCGTATGAAAGAACGGGGATTATTTGACACCGTAGGCAAAGATTTGTCTGCCGGCTTGGTGGTTTTTCTGGTGGCCTTGCCGCTATGCCTCGGGATCTCCCTCGCCTCTGGGGCGCCTCTTTTCGCAGGTTTGATTGCCGGGGTAGTTGGTGGTTTGGTGGTTTCCTGGCTGAGCGGCTCGCAACTGAGCGTGAGTGGTCCGGCTGCGGGCTTGACCGTAATTGTATTAAACGGTATCCAGTCGCTGGGCGGATACGAGATTTTCCTGCTGGCCGTGGTGCTGAGCGGGGTTTTCCAAGTGATTCTGGGTTTCCTGAAAGCCGGGATCATCGGGTTGTACTTCCCGTCATCGGTTATTAAAGGGATGCTGGCCGCCATTGGTCTTATCCTGATCCTGAAACAAATACCGCACTTCCTGGGCGCTGACAATGACTTCCTGGGCGACCTGGACTTCTTCCAGTCAGACGGGCGGAACACCTTCTCAGAAATTGGTTACGCCTTCAGCAACAAGTTGCAGTTTGGCTCCCTGATTGTGGGGATTGTCTCTCTGGGCATCCTGATTCTGTGGGAGCGTTCGTTTATCCAACGGAATACCATTTTGAAGCTCATTCCGGGCGCTCTTATCGCAGTTCTGGTTTCCATTGGCTTGAACCTGATGTTCCAGAACTCTTTCCCAGCATTGGCCATCGCTGATACGCACCTGGTGCAGCTGCCTGAGATTTCCAGCCCCGCTACTCTGCTGAATGAACTGCGTTTTCCGGACTGGGCGTCTATCACCAATGCGCAGGTATGGGTGGTAGCCATCACGCTGGCCATTGTGGCCAGTTTGGAGAGCTTGCTGAGCGTGGAAGCCGTTGACAAACTGGACCCGCACAAGCGCCGCACCCCGACTAACCGTGAGCTGAAAGCCCAGGGCGTGGGGAACATGATGAGTGGTCTGATTGGCGGTATCCCGCTGACGGCGGTAATTGTGAGAAGCTCCGCCAACGTGAATGCCGGCGGTGAGAGTAAACTATCCAGCTTCTTCCATGGCGTATTCCTTCTGTTGAGCATCCTGTTCCTGACCAATGTGCTGGGGCTGGTGCCGTTGGCCGCTTTGGCCGCTGTTTTATTGATGGTAGGTTTCAAACTCACCAAACCGGTGCTGTACAAAACTCAGTGGAAACTGGGCATGGATCAGTTCCTGCCGTTCATCATCACCATTTTGGCCATTCTGTTTACCGATTTGCTGAAAGGTATCTCCATTGGTTTAGTGGTAGGCGTGTTCTACATCCTGAAAGCCAACTACAAGTCACCGTACTTCTTTAAACGCGAAAGCCTTAACGGGCAGGAGAAAATCCACATCAAACTGAGCGAGAACGTTTCTTTCCTGAACAAAGCCAGCGTGGCGCTCACCTTAGATCACCTGCCCCCCAACAGTGACGTGGTCATTGACGGTTCGCAGTCTACCTACATTGACTATGATGTTCTGGAAGCGATTCAGAACTTCAAGACAGTGGCCCACGAAAAAGACATCCGGCTCACGCTGCGCGATATCCCATCCGTGAAAACAATGGAAATGCATTAATTAAGACTATATGGAAGCTATCAATAATGAACCAATGCACCCCGACATGGAGCGTATTTTCAGAGGAAATCGCGAGTGGGTGGAGAAAAAGCGGGAAGAGGACCCAGATTTCTTTGAGCGTTCGGCCAAAGGGCAAACTCCCAAATACCTGTTCATTGGTTGTTCAGACAGCCGGGTGCCTTCCAGCCAGATTGCCGGCACGGGCCCAGGCGAGATGTTTGTGCACCGCAACATCGCCAACATGGTGGTACACACAGACGTGAACCTTCTTTCTGTACTGCAGTACGCCGTGGAGGTCTTGAAAGTACAGCACGTGATGGTGGTAGGCCACTACGGCTGTGGTGGCGTGGCCGCCGCCATGAGCGACAAACAGTTCGGGTTGATTGACAACTGGCTCACCAACATCAAAGACGTGATCCGGTTGCACGAGAACGAGTTCAACTTCATCACGGATGAGGAGCAGCGCTTCCGCCGGTTGGTGGAACTGAACGTGATTGAGCAGGTGATCAACCTGTCCAAAACGTCCATCATCCAGAACGCTTTGAAGAACGAAAACCCGCCGCAATTGCATGGCTTGGTGTATGACATCCGGGAGGGTATCCTTAAGAACCTGAACGTGAAAGAGCACATGCTCAAGAGATTTGCGCACATCTACGGCATGCAAGAGCCATCTTAATAGTTTCCCTGATTTTGTTCTAGAGCAAGAAAGCCCCGCCATATTGGCGGGGCTTTCTTTTTCCCTAAAAAGGAGGGGTGATTACCAACCGGCGTTGTTAGAGCCGGCCCCGTAGTTGTACGGAGGGCCACCGGCAGAACCACGGCGGTTATTGTCATTGTTGTCATCGTCACCGGCTATGCTGTTCCAGGCATCTTTGATGCCATGGCCAATTCTTTCGAAGAAGCCTTCTTCCTGGTCATTGTCCTGGTGGCTGTCATGGCTGCGGTTGTGGCTGTACCGGTCCTGGTCGTACTGGTTGCCACGGTTCATGTTAGACGGATGGCTGTAGTCATCAGAATAACGGTTTTCGTTGGCATTGCCATGGCTGAAACGGGCATGATCGTGGTCGTCATGGTCGTTCATCCAGCTGTTGTTGCTGCTGCCGCTGCGGTAGTTGCTTTGGTTGTTGGTTCCATATAGGTTGGTAGAACCGCCAGAGTGACGGTCATTGTCCCAGGAGTTGGCGCCTCTGTTCATTCCCGATGAGGAATTGCCCATGCCTGAGTTGCCGCTCATTCCGTAGCCAGAACCGCCTCTGGAAGACTGCCCGTAAGAAGACTCGGAATTGTTCCCATACGAAGACCCGCTGTGGCCATAAGATCCGCCGTAGTTGGAGGAACCGGATGACTGTCCGCCGCGCTGGCTCCCGTAATTTGAAGTTCCGTAGCCAGAACCTGATCCGCGGAAATCATTGGAGTTGCCGTAGTTGCCGTAAGCGTTGCCTCTGTCCAGCGCGCCGCCAGAGGTGTTTCCGGAAGATGATCCGGCATAGCCAGAACGGGCCCCGCCGTAGGTGCCTATGTTAGAGGAAGAACCCCCTGTGTTGGAGGAGCCGCTTTGGCCGTAGTTTGACCCGCCACGGGAACCTTGGTTCGATGATCCGTAGTTGGAAGAACCGTAGTTAGACGAGCCTTGGTTTGATCCTGAGTTATGGGAACCGTAGCTGCCTTGGCTGCCCATGGAAGAGCCATAGCCTCCCTGGTTGGAGGAGCCGCTGCGCATGTTGTTGTTGTTGTCCTGCATAGAGTGTCCGCTCCAGCCGCTGCTGCTGCCGTACTGGCCGCTGGTGCCGCTTCTGTTCTGGTCACTTTGGTTTCCGGTGCGGTATTGGTTTCCGCCGTAGTTAGATCCTTGGCTGCTGTAGTGGTTATCCTGACGGTCGCCTAGGTTGCCGCTGAAAACGGAACCTCCCTGGCTGGTGAAGTTGCTTTCGCCGCGTTCACCGGAGTTGCCGCGGTTGTTGCTGCCGCCGTAAGACTGATAATCTTTATTGCCTTGGCCTTCCATGCGGTTGCCCAAGCTGCCCCATTCACTACGATTGGTGTTTTCATGTCCAGAGCGATACGAGTTAAACGCATCGTACCCCATTCCGTGATTTCTCATAGTTGTATCTAGTTAAAGGTGAATGATGGATTCTTCAGATGCCACTAAAGGCATCGGTTCCTGTATACGAGTCCATTTTGCCTGGGTTAAGTATAAATACTAAATATTGGTCTGTTTTCCTAACGGTTGTAAGGTGTTGCAGGGGTGGTAAAAGGTTGATAGTGAATTTATAAAGGAAATCGATGGAGTAGTGAGAAATTTGTAGTACATAGGTAAAGTGCTATATGGCTGGCAGAGCGTCTAAATTGGCATAGGCCTTCAATTTTGCGTACCTTTGTGGTTTGTTTTTGACCTGTTTTTAGAAAAAAAGCCTTGAAACTCTGCATCGCCGAAAAACCTAGCGTAGCCCGTGAGATTGCCCACGTCATTGGTGCCAAAACCAAGATGAACGGCTATTTTGAGGGCAATGGGTACCAGGTCACGTGGACCTTCGGGCACTTTTGCCAGCTCTGCGAACCAGATGACTACAACCCCAACTGGAAACGCTGGTACCTGCCAGACCTGCCGTTGGTGCCAGACCGGTTTGACATCAAACTCATCAGCAACAAAGGGGTAGAGCAACAATTCAAGATCATCCAGACCTTACTGGACAGCGCCGAGGAAGTGATCAACTGCGGAGATGCCGGGCAGGAAGGGGAGGTTATCCAGCGCTGGGTTTTGCACCAGGCCAAGTACCGCAAACCGTTCAAACGCCTCTGGATTTCGTCGCTGACCGAGGAAGCCATCCGGCAGGGATTCGCGCAGTTGCGTGACGGCAAGGAGTTTGACCAGTTGTACCAGGCCGGGAAAAGCCGCGCCATCGGTGACTGGCTCCTGGGCATCAACGCCACCCGTTTGTTTACCGTGAAGTACGCGCAGGGGCGGCAGCTGCTTTCCCTGGGCCGGGTGCAGACGCCTACGCTGGCCATGATCGTGCACCGGCACCTGGAGATCCAGAACTTCAAGTCAGAGCCTTTCTGGGAACTGAAGACCGTGTACCGCGAGGTGACCTTCAGCAGCACCTCGGGCCGATTCAAAGACGAGGCCAAAGCCCTGGAAATTCTGGAGCAGATCAGGCCCTCTGAGTTTGAGATCAAGGACGTGGAAACCAAACGCGGCACCGAGAGCTCGCCCCGGCTGTTTGACCTAACGTCTTTGCAGGTGGAGTGCAACAATAAATTCGGGATGTCAGCGGATGAGACCCTGAAAACGGTGCAGAGTCTGTACGAGAAAAAGGTGGTCAGTTATCCCAGGGTAGACACCACGTTCCTCCCCGATGACATTTACCCCAAGATTCCTTCTATCTTAAGTGGTCTCACGGGCTACCAGCACCTCACCCAGGAATTGCTGGGCAAGAAAATCAGAAAATCAGCGAAGGTTTTCAATAACAACAAAGTCACCGATCACCACGCCATCATTCCCACCGGTTCTGAGGCTCGCGGGCTGTTCGGGACCGAGGCGAAGGTGTTTGACGTGGTAGCCAAGCGGTTCATCGCGGCGTTTTACCCAGACTGTATTGTAAGCAACACGGTGGTGAACGGCGAGGCGGCGCAACATGCGTTTCGGGCGAAGGGGAAGCAGATTCTGGAGCCCGGCTGGCGCGTGGTGTATGGCCCTGAGGAAAACCCCGCGGCTCCCAAACCTGCCGCCAAGCCCGGGGCCGAAGGCGAGGAGAAGGAAGAGGATCTGGCCGTATTGCCGCACTTTGATGCCGGCGAACGTGGTCCGCACGAGCCTTTGCTGGAGCGTAAATCTACCAGTCCGCCCAAGGATTTCACCGAGGCCACGCTGCTGCGCTCCATGGAAACCGCCGGCAAACAGGTGGAAGACGATGAACTGAAGGAAGCCCTCAAGGAAAACGGCATCGGGAGGCCTTCTACCCGGGCCGCCATCATCGAAACACTGTTCAAACGCAACTACATCCGGAAGGAGAAAAAGAAAATACTGCCCACCCAGATGGGTATCGACCTGATTCAGGTCATCAAGAACCCCACGCTCAAATCTGCGGAGATGACAGGGCAGTGGGAGAAAAAGCTGCGGCAGATTGAAGGCGGCGAGTTCTCCGCCGATGATTTCTTGCAGGAACTAAAAGGGCTGGTGTGGGAAATGGTGCAGGAAGTAAAGCAGGATACCCACAAAGTAACCCTGCAACCCACTGAAACTGCTGCCCAACCGCAGGAAAAGGAGCCCGTCAAAAAAGGGGAGAAAACGAAAAAAGAGGCCAAAAACGCCGCCGCTCCCACGAGCGGATTGGGCGCGTGCCCGTCCTGCGGGGCCGGCCATATCCTGAAAGGGAGCCAGGCGTACGGCTGCGCCCGTTTCCGGGAGGGCTGTACGTTCCGGTTGCCCATGAATTTCCAGGGCAAGCCGCTGGCCGAAAAGCAGGTGCAGGCGCTTCTGAAGAAAGGCAAAAGCCCGGTGGTGAAAGGATTTGTGGACGAGACCTCGGGGGAGAAGTACGATGCGGCCTTTGTGTTGTCCCCCACGCATGAACTACAGCTGGAAAGGGCAGAGGCCAAGGTCCAGAAGCCGGTGGTGATGATCTGCCCGAAGTGTAGCCAGGGCCAGATGCTGAAAGGCAAAACCGCCTACGGGTGCAGCCGCTTCCGGGAAGGATGCCAGTTCATGGTGCCTTTTGAACTGCACGGAAAAACGCTTTCCGAGAGTCAGATTCAGGCTTTGATCCTGAAAGGCAAGACCGGTAAGATCAAAGGCTTCACCTCGCCCAAAACTGGCAACAAATTTGAAGCAGCCTTGAAACTGAACGAAGAGTACAAAGTCGTTTACCAGTTCTAAGCCTTTTGAGGACTGCGCTAAACGGAAAAGGAAGAGAGAAGGTTACCAATTTTTTTGGTAACTTACACCCTCACAAGAGACTTAGAAGGGACATTTTGCCGTTCTGAGGAAGTCTGAGAGAAAGGGAAGTGGCCAGAATTTACGGAAAACATGCCCGCCGTGGCTGAAGATCCGGGATCAATCATAAAGGTACTTCTCCGGTTTTTTATTGATTAAAAGAAGTAGAGTCCATGTTAAAGAAGTTTGTGTTTGTTTTGGGATGTCTTCTGGTTTCGTATGGCGCCGCCTCCGCCGAGACATTGTTCCCCCGAGATTCCACCGGGGTTAAAGTCCAGAACGGGAAAACCTACATCACCCACAAAGTAACGCCCGGCGAAACCCTGTATGGCTTGGCCCGCAAGTACGCCGTTGGCGTAGACCAGATTGTGGCCGTAAATAAAAATGTAAACAAATCACTGATTGTGGGGCAAACGGTACTCATTCCCATGAGAGCGGGCAGCACCAGTACCGCCGCAGTCACTACTTCTGCCGCCGCTGAAACTCCTGTGGCCAGCCCCGCCGCGAACCGTACGTACGAGGTAGACGCCAAGGGAAACAAAATCCACACGGTGCAGGCCCGTCAGACCATGTTCTCCATCGCCAACCTGCACCAGGTGAGCATTGACGACCTGAAGAAGTGGAATAACCTAACCTCGTCTACTGTAAAAGTAGGGCAGAAGATGATTGTGGGCGTGGGAGCCAAAGCTCCGGCGCAAGCCAGCGGGACCCAAACCGCCAGCAAAGTGTACGTGCCCGAGTCAGATGACGTGGTCACCACCGCCAAGCAGCCTGCCACCAACACTGCCGCTGCCGCTACACCGGCCAAGCAACCCGCCACCAGCACCGCCCCGGTAGCCACCACGGCCAAAACTACAACTCCAGCTCCGGCTAAAGCCGAGGCAGACGAAGACAAACCCGCCGCCTCTAAAACCTCGGAATACGTTTCCCGGATCAACGAGAGCGGCATGGCCGAGCAGATCGAAACCCGTACCGATGCGAACAAGTTTCTGGCTTTGCATAAATCGGCTCCGGTGGGTACCATCATGGCGGTGAAGAACCCCATGAATGACCAGACCGTGTACGTGCGCGTCATCGGTAAACTGCCCGCCACCGGCGACAATGACAAAGTGGTGGTGAAGCTCTCCAGAAAAGCCTGCCAGCAAATTGGTGCCGTAGACAAGCGCTTCAGAGTGGAGGTGTCTTACATGCCCTAGGCGTTTCTAAGCCATTTTTCTGAAAAGAGGCAAAAAACGGAAGCCAACTTGGTTCCGTCTTTTGCCTCTTTCATTTTTCGGCTTCTTTTATAAAAACAGGCCGAAAACGGAACAAGTGAAACCTTGCAAAGTGAGACCAGTTATGAAGCGGTAAACCTTCTGATGCTTTTTCCTTCCTGGTTCTCAAATCCCCATTCTTAAGTAACTCGATGACCTATACCACCGCCCAACTGGAAGCTTTGCTGGAAGACCGCTACCAGCGGTACAACACCCCAGACTTCATTCCACACGACCCGGTTTCCATTCCGCACCTGTTTACACGGAAGCAGGACATAGAAATAGCCGGGTTCTTTGCCGCCATTCTGGCCTGGGGCCAGCGGAAGACCATCATCAACAAGTGCCGGGAACTGCTGCAGCGCATGGACAATGCTCCCTTTCAATTCATCACCCAGCATCAGGACGATGACCTGAAGCAACTGCTCGGCTTCAAGCACCGCACCTTCAATGACACTGATCTGCTGTACCTGGTGTATTTCTTCCGGTGGTTTTATGAGCGGCATGCCAGTCTGGAGGAGGCGTTTGTGGGGTACCCGGCGGCACCAATCACGTCCCAGAAAGCACGATTGGAGTTTTTCTACAGCCTGGTGTTCTCCCTCCCCGAGGCTCCGCACCGCACCCGCAAGCACATTTCCACCCCGGCCAAGAAATCGGCGTGTAAACGCATCAACATGTACCTACGCTGGATGGTGCGGCAAGATGATAAGGGAGTAGACTTCGGCATTTGGAACCAGATGTCCCCCGCTGATCTGGTGTGCCCCTGTGATGTGCACGTGCAACGTGTGGCCCGCAAGTTAGGCCTCATTGAGCGAACCCAATCAGACTGGGCCATGGCCGAGGAACTCACCCAAAACCTCCGGCAGTTTGACCCCGCAGATCCGGTGAAGTATGACTACGCGTTGTTCGGGTTGGGAATAGAGGAGAAGTTTTGACGTTCGTCTTTGGTTGTATTAATATGTTAACTAACGCAGCTCTATAATTATTCTATTAGACCACGGAACATACCGTCGCCCGCCGATGTTCTAAAATGCTGCCCAATCCCGTATTTAGACTACTTTTGCGAAATCGGGCAGAAAACGAGAAAATAAAACTAGAAAAAACGAAGACTTGATATACCCATCAAATTTTGAACAGAAGATAGGGTTCAGCCAGATCAGAGAGATGTTGTCTGACGCCTGTTTAAGTCCCCTGGGGCGGAGGTTTGTAGAGCGCGTGTCTTTCCTGGACCGCTTTGACCTGGTACAACGGCTGTTGCAACAAACGCATGAGTTTGCTAACATCCTGCGCTCCGGCGAAGATTTCCCCTCCAGCTATTACTTTGACGTGACCGAGCACCTGAACCGCGCTTCTCTGGAAGGAGCATTTCTGGAAGTGCGCGGCGTGTTTGAAGTCAAGATGTCGCTTCGGGCCATCCGGCAGGCGCTGGGCTTCTTTGTGGAGTCTGAGGAAGGGGAGTACCCCGCCCTGAAAGCTTTGACCGAAGGCGTGGAAGTAGACCGCCAACTGGTGGCCGCCCTGGACAAGCTGGTGGACGACAATGGAGCCGTGAAAGACGATGCCTCGCCGGAACTGCAACGCGTGAAACGTGATTTGATCGGGCAGCAGACGCAGCTCCGGAAGACTATCAGCAGCATCCTGCGACACGCCAAAAACGAGGGTTGGACGCCGGGGGATGCCGAGCCCACCATCCGTGGGGGCCGTCTGGTGATCCCGGTGATTGCCGAGTACAAGCGCCGCATCAAAGGTTTGATCCACGATGAATCGGCTACCGGCCAAACCGTGTTCCTGGAGCCGGAGAGCGTCTTTGAGCTGAACAACGACATCAAAGACCTGGAGAACGCCTACCACCGCGAGTTGATCCGGTTGTTGACGGCCGTGACCAATCAGGTGCGGCACCACTTGCCGGGCCTGCGCAAAGCGTACCAATTTTTAGCCTTGCTGGATTTTATCCGGGCCAAATCGGTGGTCGCGAATCGGTTGGGGGCCATCATGCCCACGCTGCACAAACGCCCGGTTATGAAGTGGAAGAACGCCCGGCACCCTATCCTGCACCTGACCTTACAGGCGCAGGGCAAAAAAGCGGTGCCGTTATCCCTGGACCTGGACCAGGAGCAGCGCATTCTGCTGATCTCCGGGCCCAACGCGGGGGGGAAATCAGTAGCGATGAAAACGGCGGGACTGCTCCAGTACATGCTGCAGTGCGGTTTGCTGATTCCGGTGGACGAAGGCTCGGAAGCCGGTTTGTTCGGGGACGTGTTCCTGGATATGGGCGATGAGCAATCCATTGAGAATGACCTCAGTACCTACAGTTCGCACCTGCAGAACATGAAGCAGTTCGTGCTGTTAGCCGATAAAAAGTCATTGGTGCTGATCGATGAGTTCGGGACGGGAACGGAGCCGGCTTTGGGCGGCGCCATTGCCGAGGCGGTGCTGGGCCAATTGCACCAGCAGAAAGTGTTTGGCGTGATCACCACCCACTACACCAACCTGAAGAACTTTGCGGAGAAGAACGAAGGCATCGTGAACGGGGCCATGCGCTATAACCCCGCCGAGTTGCAGCCGCTGTATCAGCTGGAGATCGGGAAACCGGGTTCTTCCTTCGCCTTGGAAATTGCGCGTAAAATCGGCTTGCCGAAGAACATCATTGACAAGGCGGGTACGCTGGTAGGGAAGGAGAAGATCCGGTACGACAAACTGCTGGAGCAACTGGAGCAGGAAAAAACCGATCTGGAGCGCAAGAATGCGGCCGCGGCCAAACACGAGCGCAAACTGCAGAAACAGGTAGAGGAATACTCCGCTTTGAAACAGCACCTGGAGGAAAGCAAACAGGACATTATCCGGACCGCCAAAGGTCAAGCCAAGCTGCTGCTGAGAGATGCCAACCAGCAGATTGAGAGCACCATTGAGCAGATCAAACGCAGCCAAGCCGACAAGGAACAAACCAAAGCCGCCCGTCAGCAACTGGATACATTCAAGGAGCAGCTTACGCCCGAACCCAAGCCGGTGTACAAACGCAACGGCTCAGTACCAACCGGACCATTACAGCCGGGCGAGCGCGTGGCCTTGATCGGGCAGGACTCGGTGGGTGAACTATTGGCCATCAAAGGCAAGACGGCGGAAGTGAGCTTCGGAGGCCTGAAAACCATTGTGAAGCTGGAGAAACTGGAACGCCCTGACCCCAATGTGGTGCGCGAAAAAGCCAAAAAGGAAAAGGAACTGGCTACCGCCGGCGCTCCTTCCAAAGGCCTGGACGTGACCCAGCGCATGGCCGATTTCCAGTACACGCTTGACGTGCGGGGCCAACGTGCCGAAGAAGCTTTGACCACCGTGATGAATTTTATGGACGATGCCATCATGCTGGGCATGCCCGAGGTGAAAATCATCCACGGCCGTGGTAGTGGTGCTCTGAAGATGGTCATCCGGGACTACGTGCGCACCCTGCGGGAAGTGGCCAGTGTGGCTGATGAACACATAGAGCGCGGCGGCGATGGCGTTTCCATCATCGTGCTGAAGTAATCTTCTGTTTTAGGCCGAGTTTTCAGAAAACAGGCCTGAAACGTACCATAGAAAAAGGGAGCCGGTTTTTACCGGCTCCCTTTTTTATTTAGGCAATACTAGTATCAATATTTAGGTAATACTAGTATCAATTTCTATTTCAAATTCTTGTAGGGCACTGGTCATTCTGGCGCTCCGCTTCCATCTGTCATCCTGAAAGGATCTTGGTTGCAAACGGTTGTATCCCTTATTCTTATGGTGTTCTATTATTTAGCCTAAGTTGCGATTTGTATAATGGAAGTTTCAGTGAACGAAAATTACCCACCCCTTACCCCTCCAAGGAGGGTAGGGCCGTTAAGTTTTATTTCAATGGTTTGGCTCCTTCCCGAAGGCATTAACGTTACTACATATTTTGAGCCTCACGGCTCACTGAAGTTGAAAACTTCAGCTCATTTTAGGTCCAAGTTGGAAACTTGAACCAGCTATATTTTTAGAACTTAACGGCCCTACTCCAAGGAGGGGAGTTTTCCGTCTAACGTTGAACTTCCCTCCTTGGAGGGGTGGGTTCGAAATCTCTGATTATTGCAACTGGCGTTATATAATGTTCACCTCAGGGGTGAGGGTGATGCCAAACTTCTGCTCCACGGATTGAATGATCTCATAGGCCAGGGCTTTCACGTCATTTCCGGCCGCACCGCCGTAGTTCACCAGCACCAGCGCCTGGTCTTTGTGCACGCCGTGTTTGCCCAGGATCTTGCCTCTCCAGCCGCATTGCTCAATGAGCCAGC
This sequence comes from Rufibacter sediminis, assembly GCF_014269285.1. Lineage (GTDB taxonomy): Bacteria > Bacteroidota > Bacteroidia > Cytophagales > Hymenobacteraceae > Nibribacter > Nibribacter sediminis. Next base: position 201,160 of record NZ_JACOAF010000001.1, on the reverse strand, counting down.
CGGCGGGTACTTTCACCGTCTCGGGGCTTACCGGATAGCCGGGGATGCCCGGGTACTGCGACTTCAGAATCTCAAACAAGGCCAACGGAATCTCGGGGTTTTTGAAGAAGGAACCAGCGTTGCCAATTTTAGCCGGATCAGGAAGTTTGCTTCTCCGGATGTGGCACACGGCCTGGCTGATGGCTTTCAAACTCAGTTCCTGCACCTGCTGTTGGAGCAGGGTGTCCTGGATGGCGCCGTAGGAGGTGTTGAACGTATGCTCTTTGGTTAATCTAAGCGTAACCGAGGTGACAATGAACTTGCCTTTGGCTTCTTTCTTGAAAACGCTTTCGCGGTAGCCGAAGCCGCATTGCTCATGGGTAAACGTCACTAAGTTGCCGGATTCCATCTCCAGTGCTTCCAGCGAGACAAAGGTGTCTTTCAGCTCCACGCCATAGGCGCCGATGTTCTGCAACGGAGCCGCGCCCACGGTGCCGGGAATCAATGACAGGTTCTCAATGCCGCCCAGGTCCTGCTCCAGCGAGTACAAAACTAGGTCGTGCCAGGTCTCACCGCTGCCCGAGGTCACCAGCACATGTTTTCCGTCGGCTTCGGGGTTGAGCGTGATGCCTTTGATGCGGTTCAGGAGCACGGCGGCTTCCACGTCCTGCGTGAAAAGGACGTTGCTTCCGCCGCCCAGAATCAGTTTAGGCAAGGCCTGCACCTCGGGGTTCTGGAGCAGTTGCCGCAGTTCTTCCACGGAGGTAAACTCGGCCAAAAGGGTGGCTCTGGCGTCAATGCCAAAGGTGTTGTACGGCTGCAACGAGGCTTCTCTCTGAATGGTCATGCAAGGGAAATGGAGTGTTGAGCAAAAGTACGGAAATGAAAACAGAAATCAGTACGCCGGGGCGGGGCATAGAAAAAGCCACCTCGGGGGGGAGGTGGCTTTCCTGATTTAGAGCCGTTTTTCAGAAAACGGCCTCAAATCAAAGGGAACCTATCTGGTTCTAATTTTATAACCGAGGGCGGCGAAATACAAGATGAACAGGTAACACGGCACCATCATCCAGTAAGCCTGCTGCGCATTGACAATGTCTACCAGGAAACCGTACAGCAGCGGAAGTACCGCCCCGCCGGCAATGCCCATCACCAGCAGCGAGGAGCCAATCTTAGTGAAACGTCCCAGATCAGCGATGGCCAGCGGGAAAATGGCGGGCCACATCAGGGAGTTGGCCAGGCCAAGCAGGGAGATGCTCAGCACAGACACGTAGCCATCGGTGAAAATGGCCATCAACGTGAAAACCACCCCTAAAACCGCGCAGATCTGCAGGGCTTTGTGCTGGCTGATATATCTGGGGATAGCGATAATCCCGATCACGTAACCGGCAATCATGGCCCACAGGGTGAAGGTGGTAAAGCGGGATGCTTCGGCTAACGGAATGCCCTGGCTGGAGGCGTAACTGATCACCGTGTCACCGGCCATTACTTCCACGCCTACGTACAGGAACAAGCTCAGCACGCCAATAACTAAGTGCGGGAACTGGAACACGCTGGTTTTACCGGTGTTGGCGGCAGCTACAGACTCATCTTCCTGGTCGGTGTCCACCTCGGGCAGGCCAGAGAAATACGTAAACACAGATAGAAGAATCAGGGCACCCATGATGATGAGGTAAGGCGTGATTACCCGCGAGGCGAGGGCATCCAATCCCTGGGCTTTCTGCGCCAGATCCATGGTGCTCAGGTTGGTCACCAGGTCATCGGCGCCCGCCAATAAAATGCTGCCTAAGATGAAAGGAGCCGAGGAACCCGCTATTTTGTTGCAGATCCCCATGATGCTGATGCGCTGGGCGGCACTCTCGGGAGGACCAATGATGGAGACGTACGGATTCACGGCCGCCTGTAACACCGTTAAACCAGTTCCCTGCACAAACAAGCCCAAGAGAAACAAGCCATACGTGCGGGTCATGGCGGCCGGGATAAACACCAGCGCTCCGGCGGCAATGATCAGCAGCCCCGCCGACATGCCTTTTTTATACCCAGTTTTCTTTAACAGCCAACCCGCCGGAATTCCCATGACCAGATAAGCGATGTAAAAGGCAAACGTGACCAGGTAGGACTCAAAGTTGTTCAGCTCACAAGCGATCTTCAGGTAAGGGATCAGCACGGAGTTGAGCCAGGTCACAAACCCGAACACAAAAAACAGAGCGCCAATGATGAACATGGAGCGGGTGTAATTCACAGAGGGTGCCTGGGTTGGAAGGCCAGGAGAGTGGGATGACATTACTTTTGACATGTTAGAAGTGGGTAGGGGTGTGGAGCATTGGGCTGAAAATCAAATATGTGGGAAAAATCTCGTTTTACGGTGCTGTTGCTTTGCTAAATTTAATAAAAATTTTTAAAAAGTTATCGTTGCTACCAACGCAATATTATTCTTCTATTTGGCGGCCGAGGTAGGAGGCAGGTGCGCGGCATGCCACTTTTTTTCCGAAATTGCCGCTTCAAAGGAGCCCATCCCTCAAAATGGCTCCGCTCAACCAAACACCGCTTTCTATGGCCAAATCAAAATCATCGGGTAATTTCAACATGACGGCAACTACCCTGGCGGGTTTGGAAGAAGTGCTGGCTCAGGAACTCCGCGATCTGGGGGCGCAGTACGTGAAAGTAGGGGTGCGGGCCGTGACCTTCAGCGGAAACCAGTACCTGCTCTACCAGGCCAACATCTGCTGCCGCACGGCCATCCGGATATTGAAGCCGTTTGCCCAGTTCAAGGCCCGCGATGAAAAGGAACTGTACATGAAGGTGCGCGAGATTGACTGGGACCCGTACATGAGCCTCAATGATACCTTCGCCATCAATGCGGTGGTGTCCCGCTCCACGTTTGAGCACTCGCTGTATGTCTCCCAGCTCACCAAAGACGCCATTGTGGACCAATTCCGGGAGAAAACCGGCCGTCGGCCCAATATTGACGTGACCACGCCCGATGTGAGAATCAACCTGCACATGCACGAGAACATCGTGTCGCTGGCCCTGGATTCCTCGGGCGACTCACTGCACCGCCGGGGCTATCGGCAGCAGACGAACGTGGCCCCTTTGAATGAAGTGTTGGCGGCCGGCATTCTGCTGCTGAGCGGCTGGGACAAGCGGTCGCCGCTGTATGACCCTATGTGCGGCTCGGGCACGTTCCTGGCCGAGGCGGCCATGATTGCCCACAACATTGCGCCGGGCGTGTACCGCCGCGATTACGGCTTCATGCGCTGGCCCGATTACGACGCCGAGCTCTACAAACGCGTGTACCAGGATGCCATCTCCAAAGAAGAAGCCGATGTGGAGGTCGATATCTTCGGCTCTGACGTAGACCCTGATTTCGTGGAAGCCGCCTTCCAGAACATGGAATACGCCGAGCTGGACCAATACGTACGCATCAAAGAACTCAACTTCAAAGAGGCCGTAAAGCCGTCTGATCAGGGAATTGTGGTGATGAACCCACCCTACGGCGAGCGGATAGGCGAGGAAAGCGAGATCAACGGCCTCTACAAAATGATAGGTGACACCCTGAAATCTAATTTCCAGGACTGGGATGCCTGCATCTTCACCGGAAACCTGGAAGCCGCCAAACACATCGGACTAAAGCCATCGCGCCGGATTCCTCTGTACAACGGTCCCATTGAATGCCGCTTGTTCAAGTATGAACTGTACAGAGGCAGCAAGCGCGTGAATGAGCCTAGTGAAGAATAGATGTTGATGAGCCATCGCCTATAAACCAGCCTCAGACACATCGTTTCGCTAAACCAAGAATCCCTCAGCGCCATCTACTGATTAGATGACGCTGAGGGATTCTTGTTCTTACACGCTTCAGTTTCTGTTTTTAAGCCGATTTTCAGAAAGAAGATCAAAAGCGGCTATGCTACATTGCTCACCTATTGTCAGCCTTCCTTGTTGGTGTTCTCACCAACAAGTCAGACCAGAACGTCTTTCCGCTTGCTGGTGCTATCACGCAGCAAGGGCGATGGTTATACGCTGGGGCTTTGCTGAACGGCTTGACCATTTTAGGGCTGTTTTCCTGAAAGGAGCCCTGAAACGCTTACGCTACATTTCGCTTGCGCAGGTAAAGAAGCACGCCCGCACCTAACAACCATAATGGCCAGACATAGAAGAGACCTACCACCACAGAGAGCCACAGCTGCCAGCCTGTGTCCAGAGCTGCCAGAAGTCTGCTGCCAAAACCGGGTTCCTGCGGCACATGGGTAGGAATCACCTGGTACATAGACAGCCGGATGGTGCTGAACGCCGTCTGGTTTTGCAGGTACCTAAGACGGGCTTCGGCACTTTCAATCTCCTCGCGCACCAACTGAATCTCACGCTCCACTTCCAGCACCTGCTTCATGTTCTTGGCTTCTTTCAACAAACCCAGAAAACGCTGCTCCACCGCCAGTTTGGCTTTCTTGCGGGCCTGCAGGTCAACGTACTCCATGCCCACATCCTCCGTGGAGATAGTCCGGACATCTAACTGGATGCTCTCTTTCTGCAGCTGCTGCATCAGCGGTTTAAACTTTTCGGGCTGCACCCGGATGACGAAATCCGTGGTCTTGGCGTCATCGGTTTGCTGTTGGGTGGTGTTGGCGAGTGTGGCGCCCAGATCGGAGACCAATAACTCTACCCGCTGGGTGCTTTCAAAAAGGTCCTTCACCTGAAACTTCACCTCGGCCTGCCGGATCACGTGCTCCGGGGCGGTGGGCTTGGCTTCGTCTGGTGGGGCGGTGCTTTGAGCGGCATCCTGGCTGGTAGCCGTTTCCTGAACCATGGCTTCTTGCTGTTTGCCTTCACATCCACTGAAAAGGAGGGAGGCCGTGCAGAAAAGGAAAAGCGAGAGAAACGAGAAGAGAGTTTTCATAGGCCGAAGTTTACCTTTAATGCGCTGTCCCTCAAAAAGGTAACCCATTTCACGGGCACAATAAGTAACCCACTGATTACGTTTCGGGGCTCTTTTTCTGAAAGTAGGGGAAAAGGAAAAGTGAGGAAATGATCCTGCCTTGGTGCATTTTCCTTTGAAAAACTAGAGCCGATAGAAGAGTTGTTTTAGAGCTGTTTTTCTGAAAATGGCCCCAAAACGAAAACTCCTGGGCACAAAAAAAGGGAGCCGTTAAGGGCTCCCTTTTCTATAAAGTAGGGTAATCGAGATTACAGACGGGTGATCTGCGCCCCGATGGCGTTCAGACGGCCGTCAATGTTCTGGTACCCGCGGTCAATCTGCTCAATGTTGTGGATCACGCTGCGGCCCTCGGCGGAAAGCGCGGCGATCAGCAGGGCCACGCCCGCTCTGATGTCCGGCGACGTCATGGAGATGCCGCGTAACGGCACCTGACGGTTCTGCCCAATTACGTTGGCACGGTGCGGATCGCAGAGGATGATCTGCGCGCCCATGTCAATGAGTTTGTCCACGAAGAACAGGCGGCTCTCAAACATCTTCTGGTGAATGAGCACGGTACCTTTGGCTTGGGTGGCCACCACCAGCGCGATGCTCAGCAAGTCTGGGGTGAACCCCGGCCAGGTATGGTCAGAAACGGTCAGGATGCTGCCGTCAATGTAGGTGTCAATCTCGTAATGGTCCTGAGCCGGAATGAAAATATCATCGCCCCGGAACTCCATCTGGATTCCCAATCTGCGGAACGTGTCCGGGATCAAGCCTAATTCCCTGATCTGAGCGTCTTTGATGGTGATTTCGGAACCGGTCATGCCGGCCAAACCGATGAAAGAACCGATCTCGATCATATCCGGGAGCATGCGGTGCTCGGTACCGCCCAGTTTCTCCACACCCTCAATGATGAGCAGGTTAGACCCGATGCCGCTGATTTTAGCACCCATGCGGTTCAGCATCTTACAAAGCTGCTGCAGGTAAGGCTCGCAGGCCGCATTGTAAATGGTGGTGATCCCCTCAGCCAGTACGGCGGCCATCACAATGTTGGCCGTTCCGGTCACCGAGGCCTCGTCCAGTAGCATGTACGTGCCTTTCAGGTTTTTGCCTTCCAGGTGGTAGAAGCTGTCCGCGGAGTCATACGTAAACTTGGCCCCCAGTTTCTCAAACGCCACAAAGTGCGTGTCCAGCCTTCTGCGACCAATTTTATCTCCGCCGGGCTTGGGCAGTTTGGCTACCCCGAAACGGGCCAGCATAGGTCCCAGGATCATCACTGAGCCTCTAATGGCGCGGGCCTGCTCAATGAATTTCTCGGTGGTGAGGTAGTCCAGGTTAACGTTCTCGGCTTTGAAAACATAGGTGTCTGGTGCGGTTTGCTCCACGTCCACGCCCATGTCACGCAACAGCTCAATGAGTTTGTTCACGTCCCGGATGTTGGGGATGTTGGAGATGACCACCGGCTCAGGGGTCAACAGCACCGCGCAAAGGATTTGTAACGCCTCGTTCTTGGCGCCCTGCGGAATAATTTCGCCGTGTAAAGTACGACCCCCTATTACTTCAAAAGACGCCATGCGTTCTTATTTATTCTTACTACGGTTTTGATTCTGATTCTTGTTCTGGTTGTTGTTCTTGTACTTCTGGTTGTTGTTGTTCTGGTAATTGTTGTTGTTACCAGGACCCTGCGGCGCTTTGATGGTGCTTTCAAAAAGATTGCCTTTTTCCATGAGGGCAGGGTTCACGTCCAGCTCTCCTTTGGAGAGATCCCGCAGGTTTTCCAGGATCACCTCGTCGGTGACGCTGTCTTTGTTGTAGGTGCGGTACAGTACTTTCATCAGTTTCCCGATGGAGATAACGGCGGCCTCGCGTTCCTGCGGATCATTGATCTGCTTGGCTTTGTCAATGAGGCGCTCCAGGTTGGTGCCGTAATGCTTGAACCGGGGGTTCTGCACCGGATAGTCTACCCGCTGCGGCTTGTCATTGAGGTATTCCATGGCGCTCAGGGCAAAGGGCGCGTCCACGTCCAGCTTGCCGTCTGACATCACGTACAAGTGGTTCCAGAGCGTCTGCTGGGCATCCTGGATGTCTTTCACGTTGGGGTTCAGACGGCCCATGAGGTTGACCAGCAATTGGGCCAGCTGCGTGCGTTTGCCCCGGTCTTCCACCGTGAGGATGTACTGGACAATGTTCTGCACGTTGCGGCCGTACTCCCGCAGCAAAAGCTCTTGTTTAAAAGTGGAACTAGCTACCATGTGATGGAATGTGTTGCAAAGTCAAAATTAGGAATTTTTTGTTCGTATCATGTATCGTGTATCAAGTATCACGATAAAAGTATTTCCGTTTTAGGCTTGTTTTTAGAAAAACAGGCCTAAAACGGAAATACTTATTCAAATGCTATATGTCAAGATAAAAGTCTTGCTACCTGATACGTGATTCGTGATACGCTTCATGTCTTACGCATGAATGCGCAGCTTGGCGAAACTCAGGAGCAGGGTTTTCTCGCCCACGCCTTCAAACTCAATGATGGCTTTGATGGAGTTTCCTTGATTGTCTATCTTGGTCACGTTCCCGAACCCGAATTTAGGATGCTCTACGCGCATACCCGCCTGCAGGTTTGAGGTGTCACTAGGCGTAAAGTCGGCGGGCGGCGTGTAAGACGAGGCCGCCGATGGTTTCTTAGCCGGAGAAATAAGCTGGGCCACAGGTGTTTTCCGCTGCAATACTTTCTCCAGCGGCGCGCGCTCATCGCCGAACTTGAAGTTCAGGAACGTAGGGTCAATCTCGTCAATGAACCGGCTCTTCTCGGCGGCCCGCAGGTTCCCCCACTGGTAGCGGCTGGTGGCGTAGGAGAGAGTCAGCTTCTTCTCGGCGCGGGTGATGGCCACGTAGAACAGACGGCGTTCCTCCTCCAGATCGGCGCGGGATTGCAGCATCATCTGGCTGGGGAACAGGTTCTCTTCCATACCCACAATGAACACGTTTCTAAACTCCAGACCTTTGGCCGAGTGGATGGTCATCATGGTCACGTACTCGCCTTCCTCTTCTTTCTTGGTGTCAGAATCGGTGAGCAGCGCGATGTCCTGCAGGAACAAGGCCAAGGAGTTGTCTTCTTTCTCCGGATCGTCCACGAACTCCTTGATCGCATTCAGCAATTCCTGGATGTTCTCGTAACGGGCCAATCCTTCCACTGATTTATCAGCGTACAGATCATCTACCAGACCGGAGTGTTTGGCGATGTAGGTAGCCGCCTCAAAGGCGTCTTTCTCCTGGGCAATCACCGCGAAGCTTTTGATCTTCGTCGCGAAATCATGGATGGCGGCCCCGGCTCTTCCGCCCACCAACTGATTGGCGTGGCTCACCACTTCCCAGATGCTGTGGTTGGATTCGTTGGCCGTGACAATCAGTTTCTCAATGGTGGTGTCGCCAATGCCTCGTTTAGGGTAGTTGATCACGCGGCGCAGGGCCTGCTCATCGTTGTGGTTGATGGCCAGGCGCAGGTACGAGATCAAATCCTTGATTTCCTTGCGTTGGTAGAACGACAGACCGCCCACAATGCGGTACTTGATGTTCATCTTGCGCAGGGCCTCTTCCATGGCCCGGCTTTGGGCGTTGGTTCTATAAAGGATAGCGAAATCTTCGTAAGAGAGGTGGTGGTTCATCTTCTCCTCAAAGATTGCGTGGGCCACCAGTTTGCCTTCCTCGTTGTCTGAGCTGGCTTTGATCACGTCAATGAGCTGGCCTTCCTCGTTCTCGGAGAAGACGCTCTTGCGCAGCTGCGCCTTGTTGTTCTTGATGACGCTGTTGGCCGCCTTCACAATGTGCTGGGTCGAACGGTAGTTCTGCTCCAGTTTGAACACCTCCAGCTCAGGGTAATCGCGCTCAAAGTTGAGGATGTTCTGGATATCCGCACCGCGGAAGGCGTAGATACTCTGGGCATCATCGCCCACCACGCAGATGTTGCGGTCCTTGGCGGACAGCTTGCGGGTGATGAGGTACTGGCTGTAGTTCGTATCCTGGTACTCATCCACCATCACGTATTTGAAGATGTGCTGGTACTTGTTAAGCACGTCCACGTGGTCCCGGAAAAGCACGTTGGTGTTGAACAGCAGGTCGTCAAAGTCCATGGCGCCGGCCTTGAAGCACCGTTCGGCGTAGATTTTGAAAATCTGGCCTATTTTCGGGCGAAGCGCCGCCTCGTCATCCGCCTGGATGGCGGGGTCCCGGAGGTATTGCGCTACGGAGATCAGTTTGTTTTTGGCCGCCGAGATGCGCCCCAGCACCATGTTGGGTTTGTAGAGCTTGTCGTCCAGGTTCATCTCCTTCACAATGTTCCGGATGAGCGTTTTGGAGTCATCGGAGTCATAGATGGTGAAGTGGCTGGGGTAGCCGATTTTCTGGGCCTCGGCCCGAAGGATACGCGAGAAAACGGAGTGGAAGGTCCCCATCCAGAGGTTCTTGGCCTCGGGTCCCACCACTTTCTCAATCCGACCGCGCATCTCTTTGGCGGCCTTGTTGGTAAAGGTAAGGGACAGGATGTTAAACGGATCAACGCCTTTTTCCAGCAAGTGCGCGATGCGGTAGGTCAGCACCCGCGTCTTACCGGAGCCCGCACCGGCGATGATCATACAAGGGCCTTCGGTATTTAAAACAGCGGCGCGCTGTGACTCATTCAGGAGTTTCAGATAATCCATGCTCACAATGATTCTTTCTTCAGGGAGAACACAAAATTACGGAATAAAGTCGCATTTCCTGAGTTCGTTTTACGCCTGGTTTCTGAATACCTTGCCCAAAACGGCAAGCTGGTGCGTTACAAAGGTTTCTTCACTTCAAAGGTGAGCACTTTGCTGCCGGGTAAGCCGTTCTTGGTAAGCCCCTGCACCACGATGGAGTAAGAGCCGGGCTGGTCTGAGGTGTAGAAGTGCAGGCTGGCGCGGCCGCTCTCATCCGTCACCAACTCTGGAGCCCAGAACAGGAGGTTGCGCCAGTCGGGCAGGCGGCTGAGTTTCTGCTCGTTGGTGTCATAGGCGGGAGCGTAGAACTCACGCTGGAGCTGTAAGCCCTCGTACTCCTGCAGCAAGGCGCGGGAATCCAGCGGGAAACCGGCCAGATCGCCTTTGTAGGTGGTGTAACTGACCACACCATTGGAAACCAACGAGCCGTTGTAGTATTTACTTGTCACCACGTCCAGTTTGCGCACCTTCAGCGGATCAAAGGCCATGATCTGGTCGATGTCAAAAACCGGGACTCCATCCAGCAGCACCAGAGGGTCTTCCTGGAAAATCTGCCGGTTCGCGTCATCCAACACCAGAAAATGGAAGCCATCGCGGCGCTTCCGCACCATCACGCCAGGCACGTATTCGCGCATCACCTCCTCCATTACCTTGAAACGGGTGTAATCGTCCAGTAAATACTGCTGGCTGGGTTTGCCGTAGAAAGCGAGGCTGTCTATTTTGGGGGCTTGGAAGCGGTTCAGGGACTTTTCAAAGTAGATGTTCTGCGCCTGCACCTCCAGGTGGCGCAGGTAGATGGCATCTTTCAGGTTTTCGCTTACCTCAAAAAGAGGCAGGGCCGTTTTGGCGTGCTTTTCAGAAAAAGGGTCCAAAAGCTGCAAGTGGTAGATGCTGTCTTTCAGGGTATTGGTTTGCAGGACCACCTCCTTCTGGCCAAAGAAATCCTTCGCATCGAAAAGCACCGCCCCGTTCCCTTTGCTCACGCTGCTGTAAAACCGGATGAGCTTGCCGGGCGAGGCCAGGAACGCGCGTATGCCTTTGGCGGGCTCGCCGGTGGTTGCCTGCGTGACTTTCCCTCTGATGAGGTGCCCGTCATATTCCGGCAGGTAAGCGAAAGCAGGTGTTTGCTGGGAAAGAATCTGCTCCCAGGAAAAACGGCTCCAGCCATGGGTGAGCATCAGGTTGTCAAAAGCTTCGTCGGCTTTGGGGCCGGTTTCCGAAAAGTAGGAGGAAACCTGCTCAATGGTGCCTCTCAGGTCAGAACCTAGCCAGAGATAAGCCTTGATGTCAGCGGGATTGGATGTTGCCAGCTGGTCGTTTCTGAAAACCGCCACGGAAAGGTTCGCCGAGGTGGATGCTCCGGCCCCGAATTGGGTGCGCAGGTCAAGAGCCACTTTCTCCCGGGTGCCCACCTGATTTTTCCCGATGCTGGTTTCTATCTCCAACTCCTGCGCCGGTCGTTTAAAGAACAGGCGTTCACAAACTGGTTTTTGCTGGCTGTTGAAAACGGTGAAATGGGTGATGCCCTCGGGCAGCGAATCTTTCAGGACCGAGAAAAGGGCTTGTCCGTTGGTCAGCGGAGCGGAGGCGGTGACGGCCACTCTTTGCCTGGTGTGCCCCAGCAGGTACAGCGTACCAGTGTGCTCGCCCGTTGCCCGCACGGTGAGGCGCAGTTCGCCACTATTGCTATCCTCCAACTGTACTCCAAAACCTTGTTCCTGCACGGGCGGCAATTTCTGCTGAATCACCTTTCCGTTGGCAAATCTGATCTGGGCCGTGTAGTGGTCTGTGCCCGTAGGGGTGAAGCGGAAGTACCCTATCCCCAGCTTGGTGGGCTGGAAGCTGGCCACTACTTTTCCGGTTTGGTCCAGGATCTCGCCCTGGCAGAAGGCACCTTTGCCGGTCACGCTGTTTTGGGCCTGAAAAGCCACTTTTACCGGCAAACCGCGGACCAGGTGACCACCCTCCGGAAAAAACCGGATGGCGTAGGCAGCGGTATCCGTGAGGGTTTTCAAACCCAGGGGCTGAAACGTATTGATGATGGTGATGGACTGCTGGAAATAAAAATCCTGGCTGAAATTCTTCATCCAGTTGGTGTAGGCTCTGACGGAGTAGTTTCCTGCCTCTAGCGTCACCGGCAAGACAAATGAGCCGCTTCCAGTACCTTCTTTCAGCGCGACTTTCCCCTGCAGCACCGGCTTCTGGTCTTTGTCCAGGACTTCCACATAGGCCACTTTGCTCATGTCCAGCGGGTGATGGTGGGCGCCTTCCACCGTGTATACTTTAAACCAGATAGTCTCGCCGCAGACGTAAGACGGGCGGTCCAGGTGCAGGAAGATTTTTTCCTGAAGGGCTTTTCGGTTGTATTCCTGGAAATCAGAAACCAGACTGGCGAATGACTTCACTTGCCCTGCTGCCGGCTGAAGGACAGCCAGAACCAGCCCTAATCCCAAGGCGAGTTTTAGGCCGCTTTTCCGGAAAATAGCCCCAAAACGGAAGGTGAGCTGGCGGTTTATGACCGGTTGATGTGCTATTGGTGCGTTCATGTTGTGTGCTGTTTATTGCCAATAGGCTGGTCTTTGCGTGGTGCCAAACACCCGGCAATCTACGCAGGAACTGGAGGCGCCCGCGTAACCGATCAATGCCATGCTGTTCGAGTAAATGCGGTCAACGGGGAGGTAGCCACTACCTGAGAAATATTCCCCTTCCTCTCCAACTTTAACTGTGTCAAAGGGGCAGAATTGGCTTCTGATTCCCCAACCCGTGGGTAAATCACTTCGGCTGATGAAGATCCGTTTCTCCTGCACAGAGGAAATGGCCATAAACCCGATCACCGGTTCAGAGGGGGTGGTCAGGCTACGGATATTTCCGGTGAGTTGCGTAGGGAGCGGATCAAACAAGGTGCCAATGCTCTCGGTATTCTTCTTCAGGGCTTCCCAGTAGTCATAGGCTTCTTTGGTCAGGGCGTACTGCTTCACCAGAATACTGTACTTGCGGTTAAGTTTCTCTGAATTGGAGGGAATACTCAGCAAAGGGAAATTACTCATCACGTCCTGGCTCAGCCGCACGGTATTCCCGATCTGGATGGAAGAGGAATTGTTGAACCGCCAGCAGAGGTTGATTTGGTTTCTAGGGTCCCGGTCCCGCATTTGCCCGTTGACATACTCAAGCACCGAGTAATAGTAGGCGCTATATTCCCAGGTTTCCTCAAACTCCCAGCGGTAATAGCGGGTGTTGTTTTGGTCATCATGGGAACTGACGGATACCTGCAGGTTGCCATCATCGGTTTTCCAGGTAATGTCGTCAATGGTCGGGGTGTATTTTACCTCCAGGTAATCGGAGGCATAGCGATCTCCGGAAGCCGAGATCACCAACCGGTATTTTTTGTCTCCTATGATGGGCAGAGCACTGGCAAAATAGGTGCCGGCTTCGGTTTCCCGTAGCGGGAAGGTGTTTCCATTCTCTTCCTCCAACGCTACGGTGGCACCCGACTGCACTTTGGGGGCGCTCTCGTCTGACAGATTTTGGGTGCGCGAGAGTTTAATGGTGGTAGGCCCGTTGCTGTTGATGAAGCCGCTCACTACTAAAAAGCTGTTGGGGCCTTCTACCACCTCGGGGGCATACGGTTCCTCGCAACTGGCCAGAAAAAGAAGACAAAGCCAAGAAAGAGCTGTTTTGAGGCTATTTTTAGGAAAACGCATTAAAATCGGAAGTTATAGGTGATGGTAGGGATGGGCTGCCCGAAGATGGAGAGTTTGTAGCCTTTGATCTTCCCGGCCTCGGACCGGAAGTACACCGAGTACGGATTTTTGCGGCCGGTCAGGTTGTAGACCGCCAGTGTCCAGGAGCTGTGGGCCAGCTTCTTGATTTTGTGGTTCCCCTCAATGTTCATGGCGAAGTCCACGCGATAGTAATCCGGTACCCGGTACTGGTTTCGGTCTGAGTAGAAAATGCGCTGCACGTTGCCGTCCTGGTACTTGGCGATGGGCAGGGTGATGGGCCGGCCGGTGCTGTAAGTGAAGTTCAGCGACGTGCTGAACCGCTGGCTGAACCGGTAGTTGCTGATGAGTGTCACGTCATGCGGCTTATCAAAATTGCTGGGGTACCATTCTCCCTGGTTGATGAGCTCAGACACCTGCGGGTTGTTCAGGCGCACCAGCGTACGCGAGTAGGTGTAGCTCACCCAGCCGTTGAGTTTGCCGGTCAGTTTCTTCAGCATGACTTCCACCCCGTAGGCTTTACCCTCGGCATTGGCCACATCGGTTTCAATGTGGTGATTCAGCACAATGGTGGCGCCGTTGCGGTAATCCAGGAAGTCCTTCATCTTTTTGTAGTAACCTTCCACGGATAACTCAACGGTGTTGGCCCGGAAATTCTGGTAGTAACCCAGCGCCACCTGATCGCCTACCTGCGGCCGGATGTTCGCATCGCTCAGTTTCCAGGTATCTGTGGGGGACATGGTGGCTGTGTTGGAGAGCATGTGGATGTACTGGCGCATCCGGTTGAAGCTCATCTTCACCGAGGAATGATCCGTCAGACCAAATCTAGCCGAAATGCGGTACTCGGGTCCGTGGTACGTCGCAAAGGATTTGCCGGAGCCGTAGGAAACGGTGTCAACGATGGTGCTTTCCGTTTTTGGTTCGTTGGGCGCATACGTATAGGCCTCCCGCGGCCCCAGCGCATTGAACAGCGAATACCGCAGCCCCAGGTAAACAGAAAAGTGGGGAGAAATATCGATCTGGTCAGAGGCATAGACCGCACTCTCCAGCGCCTTTTCCCGCTGCAGCACATCGGGCATGATCAGCGACTCAGACCCTACCGGCTTCAGGCTTCCCGGCGAGACATTGTAGAGGATGGAACTGGCCCCAAAGTCAAGGGTGTGTTTGGAATTCAGGAAGTAATTGAAATCAGCTTGCAGATTTGCCTGGTTCATACTGAACGACATGTCTGAGGCGTTTACAGCGTTCTTTTCAGAATTCACCCCGTAACCGTAGTTGCTGTAGGCCCCAGTCACCACGCTGTAGAGTTGGTTATGGAAAATGTGTTTCCACTTGACGCTGGCATTATGGTTGGCGAAGCTGTATAGGGTGTCGCTGCCCAGCCGGAACTTGTCTTTGCTGAGGTAACCTGAGACGTAAAGCGTATTGTTGCTGTTTATTTCGTGGCTGATTTGCGCATTCAGGTCATAAAACGAGGCTGAGCTTTTGGCGAACGTTTCCTGCGGCAGTTTCTTGAGAAGCCAGTCTGAGTACGTGCTGCGGCCCGCCACCATAAAAGAGGTCTTGTCTTTGGTGATAGGTCCCTCCAGCATCAACCGACTGGTGAGGAGTCCTAGTCCGCCGGAGCCGCTGAACTTCTTCTTGTTGCCATCCCGGGTGGTGACTTCCAGCACCGAGGACAGCCTGCCGCCGTACCGAGCTGGGATGTTGCTTTTGTGCAGCTCCACTGACTTGACGATATCCGGGTTAAAGGCGGAAAAGAAACCGAACAGGTGCGAGGGGTTGTAGATGGTGGCATCGTTGAAGAGAATCAGGTTCTGGTCAGTGGAGCCGCCGCGCACGTTCATGCCGGTGCTGCCTTCGCCTACTGATTTCACGCCCGGTAAAGTAAGCACCACGCGTAGAATGTCCGTCTCGCCAAAGGCGGTAGGCACCTGTTTGATGGCGCGCATGTCCAGGCGTTCCATGCCCATCTGCATACCGGCCACGTTGCGGTCTTTCTCGGCCTCCACCAGCACTTCCTTCAGTGATCTCACGTCTTCCTCCACCTCAATGTCCAGTTTTCCGTCAGAATACAAGCCAATGCGGCGCTTGGAGTTCTTGATCCCGATGCCTCTGATAAGCAGCTCGTGCTGGCCTACGGGTAAGGTTAAGGAGTAGTAGCCGTATTGGTCTGAGGTGGTGGCCAGGAGCGGCGATTGGATGTACACCGAGGCCCCGATGATCGGCTCACCGGACTTGGCATCCCGCAGGTGCCCCGCCAGGTTCGCGTTGCCGGTCGCGCCGTCACGTTTCACCCCAATGACGTACAATTTAGCCTCTGAGACCGCTTTCTTCTTGTCTTGTTCCCCCGGGATGAATGGCTGCCGGGCCGCTCCCTCGTTCGCCAGCGGTTTGCTTTTGGTCAGGTTTTCATTCCGTTGGAAGAAGTTGTCCGGAAGCGTGGCCACAAACTTTTTGCCCTTGGTAAGCAGCACATCGTTTTGTTCGGTGATGCTGAACCGAAGGTCCGTTCCCGCCACGGCCTGCTCCAAAATTTCCTTCAATGGCTTCTGGGTAGCTTGAACGGTAACGGTGACACTGTCCAGATCTGCGGCATGATAATAGAACCGGTACCTGGTCTGATTCTCTACTTCCCGGATCAGGTCATGAAAGGAAGCTTCCTTCAGGCTTAAGGTCAGCAGGGGCGGGGAAGAAGTTTGGGCGTTTCCCTGACGTAAGCCTAACAAGAGAAAGGCGGCCAAAAGAAACGTAATCCGGTAAAGTGGGGTCATCTGATGTTGTTCAAAGGGCGGTAAAGCTGGATGTAGTAGGGGAGAGTGGTCAATCAACTGTTTTTCAAAAGGTCATATTGCCGTACCAGCGCCATAATGGCCTCCTCACGCCGATGTTTAAAGGAGAACTTCTGGGTGCGGGCAAACTTTTTCAGTTCCTTCTTCTTGTCGCTGAAAATGTTGTACACCGATGCCGCTCGCTGCACCGGGTAATAAGCCGAGTCTTTTTTGATAAAGAACCTGTCGTTTGATGTATAAACCTCTATTACTTTTTGGTCGGTTATTTTATCTTCTTTCAGCTTGCTTCTATTGATCAGTAATTGCGTGCCTCCTTCATACACCACATCGTAAAAGCCGGTGGGCAGCGCTCCTCTCACCGTAGAATCCGGCGCCACATGCCTGATAAACCGGTGCCCCTGCCATTCAAATGCCGTCACTTTCTCCGTGATCAGTTTCTGCAGGAGATAACCGTTCGATACCACGATCACTTCATGGGTCACGATGTCATACAGCAGGGGAACATCTTCATACAAAGAGCCATCATACCGCACGTTTCCCGGCGCGCTCTTGTCCTGTAAGAAATATTGGTGCCCATCGCGGCTGGCTCTTCGGTAGTCTACATACTCCGGACCATTATATAAGTGCGATTCGGTTTTGGTGGCTTCTCGGTAGAGGCGTACGGGGTAGCTTTGTGTGGTCTGGTTACTGGTTGCTGCGGTACTAACCGTCTGAGATAAAGCAGGGAGGGAAAGAGGAAAAAGAAAAGCTGCCAGTAAAAGAAGCTTTCTTTCCAACTGATGTAGCATGGAAGAAGAATTTGGGGGTAAAGGCTATCTGCTTTCCAATATATTATATTTTATTCATATAGTACAGTGTTTTGACAAAAAGATAAAATAGTATCATGTTAATAGTACTCAGACAGAATCAAAAAGTATTACCATAGTCTTGCCGGGATAAAAGAAAGAGAAAAGCAGCACCGCCGTTTTAGGCCTATTTTCAGAAAAGAAGCCTTAAAGCGGCGAATAGCCAACTGAGGGATATTCTTTTTCCTCTTTTTGCGGTCGAACTTAAATAGCGGTACTTTTGTCTTTCTGCTGTAAGAAAAAGCTCATGATTGTACTACAAAATACCGTTCTCTCAGATGATCTCAAAGACAAGTTCTTTGTCTGCAATCTGGAGAAATGCAAAGGTGCCTGCTGCGTGGAAGGTGACCTGGGCGCTCCGTTGGATCTAAATGAATTGCCCCAGTTAGCCGATGCGTACGCCCACGTGAAGCCCTATATGTCGCAGGAAGGCATTAAGGCCGTGGAGGAGCAGGGGTTGTACGTAGAGGATTTTGAAGGTGATTACAGCACGCCCACCATCGGGGACCGCGAGTGCGCCTACGCCATCTACGACGATAACTTCACCCTGAAGTGTGCCATTGAGCAAGCCTATCTGGACGGTAAAATCTCCTGGAAGAAACCAATCTCCTGCCACCTGTACCCCATCCGGATCACGAAATACGACGGCTTTGAGGCCCTGAACTATGACCGTTGGGAAATCTGCAACCCGGCCTGTTCCTTCGGGCAGGAGTTGGGCGTACCCGTTTACAAATTCCTGCGCGAACCCCTGATCCGGAAATACGGAGAGGAGTGGTTCCAGGAACTGGACGAGATGGTCGCCAAAGAAGCACTGGTCAAATAAACCGCATTCCTGTTAAAATCGGATCGCCCGTTTCAGGCCTCTTTTCTTAAAAGAAGGCTTGAAACGGGCGATCCGATTTTCAGGGGGTATCAACTTTACTTCAGGTCTGAAAGCATTTTGCGAGCCAGGCGGTTGCCAGCACTGGCGGCAAGTTGGGCCCATTGCTTGGCTTCCTCCAGGTTGCCTTGGGCCTCGCTCATCAAGGCGAGGTTGTAGGCAGCCTTGGCAGCGGTGGAAGGGGAGGCATCCTGCGCCAGCGGGAGAAGTAGTTCGGCGGCCTCTTTCCAGTTTCTGATTTCAATCCACTCGGCGGCGGGGGCCAGCGCTCCCGTGCGGTAGTAAGGCCGATGGACCACGATTGCTTTCGGAAAGAATCGTTGGGCGTACGCCTGTCCGTTGGCCAGCGCAACGGAATGCACCGTTTCTAGTGAGTTTTCCAGAGCAGGACCCACCAAGGTCATTTCCTTCGTCATCTTTTCATTAAACACGTACGGTTTACGCGCCGTGACATGCGTTGAGTCCAGGAGAGCTCCCGTTTGGTCATACAGCGCCCACTGGGTGGTCAGGAGCAGACTGTAGTGCCAGGTGTTCGTTTGGGGGCCCAGCGAGGGCAGCGGTGACCTGAGCAGGTTCCCCAGAGTTACATCACTTCTTTGAATATCGGCGGTCACCTCCTGCAGGAACAGAACCTGAGAGACCTTCCTCTCCTGGCAAATCTGCTGTACGTAGCTGGCGGAAATCCTCTGAGGACGGAGGTTAAACCGGTTCAGCAATTGGCTATCTGCCACCTGCACGTGGTAGCTGGAGTCTTTCCGGAAAAAAGTAGTTGCGCCCGCAATGGCTTCCTGGGCGGCAAACTGGTACACCTCGGCCTTTTCCTTCTTCTTGTAGAGGGAAGCAGCCTGGTAAAGTGGAACAATCAGTAAGTGCCTGTCCTGCTTGGGGAACGCATGGGCGGGTGGCTGTTCTACCTTCACGAAGAGCTGTTTGGTACAGCTGGTACTAACCGCGAGAAGGCAAAACGTGACGAAGGATAACCCTATTTTCATTTTCATCTCTACTTCCCGGTAAACAGAAAAGCAGCCCCTCTGAGCTGCTTTTCTGTTTTAAGCCTGTTTTTCTTAAAACTTAGTGAAATCGTAGGTGTCCAGGTAGCTGGTGGTGAAATCGCCTTCGTTGAAGTTTTTGTCGTCCATCATGGCCAGGTGGAACGGGATGGTGGTTTTCACGCCTTCGATCACAAACTCGCTCAGGGCACGCTTCATCTTAACGATGGCCTCCTCCCGGGTCTGGGCACTCACAATCAGCTTCGCGATCATGGAGTCATAGTTGGCAGGAATGGTGTAGCCCGCATACACGTGCGTGTCTACGCGAACGCCGTGGCCACCCGGGATGTGCAGCACGGTGATCTTGCCGGGGCTCGGGCGGAAACCGGCCTTCGGGTCCTCGGCGTTGATACGGCACTCAATGGCGTGCATCTGTGGATAATAGTTTTTGCCGGAGATAGGAATTCCGGCGGCTACTTTGATCTGTTCCTTGATGAGGTCATAGTTCACAACTTCCTCGGTGATGGGGTGCTCCACCTGAATACGGGTGTTCATCTCCATGAAGTAGAAATCTTTGTGCTTGTCAACCAGGAACTCAATGGTCCCCACGCCTTCGTAGTTGATGGCTTTGGCACCGGCAATAGCGGCCTGACCCATGCGCTCGCGCAGCTCGTCTGAGATGAACGGCGAAGGAGTTTCCTCAATCAGTTTCTGGTGACGGCGCTGGATGCTGCAATCACGCTCAGACAGGTGGCAAACGGCCCCGTACTGGTCGCCCACGATCTGGATCTCGATGTGGCGCGGCTCCTCCACGAATTTCTCCAGGTACATGCCGTCGTTCCCGAAAGCGGCTTTGGCTTCCTGACGGGCATCGTTCCAGGCCTTGTCAAACTCATCAGCTGATTTGATGATGCGCATGCCGCGGCCACCGCCACCCGCCGTGGCTTTGATGATGACCGGATATTTAATTTTGGCCGCCAGTTTCTTGCCTTGCTCGGCAGAAGCCAACAATCCTTCCGATCCCGGGATGGTAGGCACGCCGGCTTTTTTCATGTACTCCTTAGCCGAGGACTTGTCGCCCATGGAGTTGATCATCTCCGGAGAGGCGCCAATGAACTTGATGCCGTTTTCGGCACAAATTCTGGAAAACTCAGCGTTTTCAGAAAGGAACCCGTAGCCCGGGTGAATGGCATCGGCGTTGGTGATTTCCGCAGCCGCAATCAGGTTAGGGATATTCAGGTACGACTGGGACGATGGGGCCGGCCCGATGCACACCGCTTCATCCGCGAAGCGTACGTGCAGGCTTTCCTTGTCGGCGGTAGAGTACACGGCTACCGTTTTAATGCCCATTTCCTTGCAGGTCCGGATGACCCTCAGCGCAATTTCGCCACGGTTGGCAATAAGTATTTTTTTGAACATGTAGTTAATGTGCTAATGTGTAAATGTGCTGATGTGCTAATGATTCAAAAAAATAATGTGCTAATGAACTAGTTAAAGCAGGGAGGGAACTAAATGAAGTCATGAAATTCCACCCGCACTTAAAGTAGCACATCAGCACATTAAAAAATCAGCACATTAGCTAGGATCTACCAAGAACAACGGCTGGTCGTATTCTACCGGGCTGGAGTTGTCTACCAGCACTTTCACGATACGGCCTGAGATCTCAGACTCGATTTCGTTGAACAGCTTCATGGCCTCAATAATGCAGATCACCTGGCCTTTTTGTACCTCGTCGCCCACGTTCACGAACGCCGGAGACTCTGGGTTGGCAGAGCGGTACAGCGTCCCGATCATAGGGGCTTTGATGGTCACGTATTTGCTGGTGTCATCGGCGGCGGGCTGAGCCGGGGCGGCCGGAGCAGCGGGAGCCTGGGGCAGGGCAGGGGCTGCGGGGGCCGCAGGCAATGCCGCTGGGGCGGCAGGGCTAGCTCCTTGCACAAATTTCACTTTCTGGCTCGCCTCGCGCTCCACTGAGATTTTGAATTCCTCAGTCTCGATGTCAACTTTGTTCAGGCCTGATTTCGCGATGAAATCAATCAGTTCTTGGATTTCCTTAGCTTTCATAGTTCTATTTTACTCGTTCGGCGTAGGTATAGGTACGCGTGTCTACCTTTATTTTTTCATCCTGCCCGATAAACAACGGAACAGAGATAGTGGCCCCGGTTTCTACGGTGGCTGGTTTTGAGGCGTTGGTGGCGGTGTCTCCCTTGATGCCCGGCTCTGTATACGTGATAACTAGCTCTACATACGTGGGAAGTTCAGCGGTGAGCGGGGTTTCCGTCTCGGCGTGGAACAGGATGGTCACTTCCTGGCCTTCTTTCATCAGGTCAGCAAAAGGTACCAGTTTCTCGTTCAAGGTTACCTGCTCAAAGGTATTCATGTCCATGAAGTTGTAGCCGTAGTCATCTTTGAAGATGAACTGGTGCGGGCGCTGCTCTACACGGGCCGTGGTTACTTTCACGCCGGCGGTGAAGGTGTTGTCCACCACTTTGCCGGTTTTGATGTTCTTCAGTTTGGTACGCACGAAGGCTGGACCTTTGCCGGGTTTCACGTGCTGAAACTCAGTGATAAGCCACAGGTCGCCGTTGAATTCAATGCAAAGCCCGTTGCGGAAATCAGCGGTAGTTGCCATAAGTAGTTGTGGGTTTCGGTTTAAAATGCCGGTGGGTTTTTCCCGTTCGGACATAAAAAAATTCGGCCAAAGATAGCCGAATTTTTTGATCTATTTCAGAAAAGTGCCTTAAAAACGAGGTCCTTACTTAGGGTCATACGCCCATTTCAGATAAATGGAGCCCCAGGTGAAACCACCGCCAAAAGCGGCAAGAATCACGTTGTCACCTTTTTTGAGTTGGTTTTCAAATTCCCACAGGCACAAAGGAATGGTGCCGCTGGTGGTATTGCCATATTTCTGGATGTTGATCATGACCTTCTCCGGGCCCACGCCCATGCGGTTGGCTGTGGCGTCAATGATGCGCTTGTTGGCCTGGTGGGGCACCAGCCAGGCAATGTCATCGGCGGTGAGGTTGTTCTTCTCCATGATTTCGGCAGACACATCGGCCATGCCTTTCACCGCGAACTTGAACACCTGCTGGCCTTCCTGGAACGCGTAATGCTCTCTCCGGTCCAGGGTTTCTTGGGTGGCGGGTCTGCGGCTTCCGCCGGCTTTCATGTGCAGGAACTGCGCCCCGGTTCCGTCTGACTTCAGGATGCTGTCCTGTACGCCAAACCCTTCGGTGTTAGGTTCCAGCATCACGGCCCCGCCGCCATCCCCGAAGATGATGCAGGTGGCGCGGTCAGTATAATCTACAATGGCGGACATTTTATCTGCCCCCACCACAATCACTTTCTTGTATTTGCCGGTCTCCACAAACTGCGCGCCGGTGGCCAGCGCAAACAGGAAACCGGAGCAGGCGGCCTGCAGGTCATAGCCAAACGCGTTCACGGCGCCCACCTCGGCGCAGATGATGTTGGCCGTAGCTGGGAACACCATGTCTGGGGTGGTGGTGGCGCAGATGAGCAGGTCTACTTCCTCTGGCTGGGTATTGGTTTTCTTCAGCAGTTCCAGTACCGCCGGAATGGCAATGGCGGAGGTGCCCTGGTCTTCTCCCTTCAGGATGCGTCTTTCTTTGATCCCGGTACGGCTAACGATCCACTCATCGTTGGTTTCTACCATTGTCTCCAACTCCTGGTTGGTTAACACATACTCCGGGGCATAGCCACTCACACCAGTGATGGCGGCGGTAATTTTGCTCATAACGTTCTGAAGGAATGTCTGGTGAAAGGGCGCACAATTAGGCGCTAAAGTATTTTCTGAATTTATCTGAGATATGGGACTCCGCCATCTTGTTGGCTAAATGGAGCATATTGCAGATGGCAGTAGGGCTGGATACACCGTGGCCAATGACCGCGTTGCCGTTCACGCCCAGAATCGGACTTCCGCCTACCGCTTCATAGTTGAAGCGATCAAAGAAGGGATCAGAGATTTTTTTCTCCAGCAGGATATCGTAGATAGATTCTGCCATTTTGAGAAGCACGTTACCGGTGAACCCGTCACAGACAATGACGTCGGCTTTGTCATTGAACAGGTCGCGCCCTTCAATGTTCCCGATAAAGTTGATGGATTTGTTTTCTTTGAGGAGTTTGTAGGTGGGCTGGGTCACCATGGTGCCTTTTCCTTCCTCTTCCCCTAAGTTCATGAGGCCTACCCGCGGATTCTCAATGTCCAGCAGGTATTGCGCACAGATGGAACCAATCTCGCCAAACTGCTCCAGAATCTCGGGTTTGCAGTCTGCGATAGCTCCCACGTCCAGCATGACCCCGTATCCGCCCGCTAATTTAGGGACGAAGCTGGCCAGGGCCGGGCGAAGGATGCCTTCTACCTGTTTCACGCTGAAGACAGCGCCTACCAACATGGCGCCGGTATTACCGGCGCTGCAGAAAGCGTCTACCTTTTTAGAGGCCAGCATGCCGTAACCTACCGCTATGCTGGAGTCTTGTTTCTGGGTGAGGGCTTTAGTAGGGTGTTCACCCATCCCAATCACTTGAGATGCGTGAACAACCTTTACTCTGGAACCGGTGTAGCCGTGCTTTTTGAGGAGGGAATTGATTTTGACTTCATCTCCAATGAGGAAAATCTCAATTTCATTCGTCAAAGTCTCAGCCGCCAAAAGTGCGCCTTCTACAACTGCGTCGGGGGCGAAGTCGCCGCCCATTGCATCCAGAGCTATTTTCATGTAAAGCGTGTTTCGTAAATTATCCTACAAGTAACTAAAATAAAGCCTGTCTAGGCAAGCTTTATTACGCAACAGAGGTATAATTTTTGATGGCCACTTTACCGTTGTGGTACAGATCTCCGTCTACCACGTACGCTCTGTGGTATTGGTGCACCTCACCGGTGTTAGGGCAGATAGAAATCGCCTTTGGAGTGATTTTGTCGTGCGTTCTTCTCTTATCTCTTCTGGTTTTGGAGATTTTTCGCTTAGGATGTGCCATCTCAGGTAATTATTACAAAATTGGTTATAAACTTATTTTAACTTTTTAAGGGCGGCGAAGCGCGGGTCTACCGGACCATCGTCCTCCCCGTCATCATCTCCGTCCTCCTCGTCTCCGTCAGAGCCGGTGGAGTAAATCAGCAGGCCTTCCGCCTCCGGATCATCCTCCAGTTCAAGATCTTCCTCTACAAACCTGGGGTGCAGCTTTTTCATGGGTATCGCCAGCCCGATGTAGTCATACAGGTGCTGGGCGATGTTGATGTACTGCGTGTCAGGGGTAATCTGCAACACGTTCACGTCCAGTTCCAGGTCTTCCGGGCCGAAACGCACGAGCAGCGTTTGCTCCACTTCCAGCGGGTGCTCAAATTCCTCCAGGCTCCGGTCGCAGATCAGGCGGACGGTTCCCTGGATGTGGAAGTCAAACTGCAAAAGAAGCTCCGATTTGTGCAGCTCTACCACTGCCTTCAAGTTGCCGCCCAGGATCAGTTCCTGCTCAAACAACTCAAAGAAGCGGTTATCCAATTCAAACTCGTAGCCGTGGCTTTTGTTGCCCAGCTTGACAAGGTTGATATCGTATTTCTTAATCTCCTTCACGTTGCCTCTTTTTTTGCAAGTCGCAAAATTAGCAAGAATATCTGAATTATAAAATACAAATGCCTTTTTTGCGCTGGTTAATAAATAGCCGTTTCGGGCTTGTCTTGGGCAAAACAGCTTCTAAACAGGACTAGTTCATTATGAGCCAGATACCTGTACCTCTAGGTTTGAAACCGGTGGACCTGTTTTCTTGTACGGCTGTTCTTCGCAAAGAACCCATTTCCCCGGCTTAGAAAGCGATGTATAAAGCAAAGCGTTTTAGGGCCTTTTTCAATAAATCAGCCCTAAAACGCTTTCAATTGTTTCTTCCTTACTTCCGCCTACGCCTCTGCCCGCACACGCAGGATATCCACGGCGGCGAACAGGGCTTCCCGGAACGAGGTCTCGTCGGCTTTGTTTTGCCCGGCAATGTCATAGGCGGTGCCGTGGTCAGGGGAGGTGCGCACAATGGGCAACCCGGCCGTGAAGTTCACGCCCCGCTCAAAGGCGATGGTCTTGAACGGAATCAGGCCCTGGTCATGGTAAAGCGCCAGCGTGGCATCGAATTTCTTGTAGCTGCGCGTCCCGAAGAAGCCATCGGCGGGGAAGGGACCAAACACCAGGTTGCCTTTGTTCTTGAGCTGTTCAATGACCGGCAGGATGATCTCCGTTTCCTCGGTGCCCAGCAGCCCGTTTTCCCCGGCATGGGGGTTCAGCCCCAGCACCGCAATCTTAGGTTTCTGAATCCCGAAATCCCGGCGCAGCGAGTTGTCCAGAATGGTGAGCTTGCGGATGAGCAGTTCTGGGGTGATGCGGTGAGCAACCTCTTTTAAAGGCAGATGGCCGGTGACGGTGGCTACCCTGAAATCATCGGCGACCAGAAACATCAGGCTCTCCGGCGCGTCAAAGAAGGTGGTGAAGAACTCGGTATGGCCCGGGAACTGGAACCCTTCGCCCTGGGTGTTGTCCTTGTCAATGGGGGCCGTCACCACCGCCTGAATATGGCCGTCTTTCAGGTCCTGGGCGGCGCGCAGCAAGGCCGTGCGGGCCAGGTGACCGGTAGCAGCCGTGGGAGTGCCCGGGGTGAACTCAATCTCCTCTTCCAGGCAGTTCAGGACGTGGGTTTTCTTGGGGTGCAGCTGGTCAAACGACTGGATGGTTTGGAAGTTGAAATTCTCCAGACCCAGCAGTTTGCGGTATTTGTTCACCGCCCCGGCGGAGCCGTATATAATAGGGGTGCAGTAGTGCAGTACCCGGTTATCAGAAAGGGTTTTCAGTACGACTTCCGGCCCAATGCCGCTGATATCTCCTATTGTAATTCCTATGCGAGGCTTGGTTCTGTGCTCCATTGATTAAGCAGTGGCTTGTGAGGTAAGGAAGTGGTACAACAACCGGACGCTGCTGCCGGTGGCGTGCTTGCCGCGGTAAGAGTCTGGGCTGAGCAGATAGGCCGTACCGGCGATGTCCAGGTGAATCCAGGGGTAATTGGTGAAGAACTCCAGGAACTTGCCCGCCGAGATGGCGCCTGCTTCGGCTCCGCCGATGTTCTTGAGGTCCGCGATGTCGGATTTCAGGTGGTCCTGGTACTCGTCCCACAGCGGGAACTCCACCAGGCGTTCATGGGCCATCTCCCCGGCCAGTTTCAGGTCTGTTTTCAGTAAATCATCGGCGGTGCCCATCATCACGATGCCCTCGCGGCCCACGGCGCGGGCGGCGGCTCCGGTGAGCGTGGCAATGTCAATCACCAGGGCGGGGTTGTAGCGCTTGGCGAAGTGCAGGGCATCGGCTAAGATCAAACGACCTTCGGCATCGGTGTTCAGGACTTCCACGGTGTGGCCGCTGTGCATGGTGATCACATCGCCGGGGGCGAACCCTTTGCCACTGATGAGGTTGTCGGTGGCCGGGATGAGGCCGATGACGTGCAGGGGCACTTTGTTATGGGCCAGGGCGTACAGCGTTCCGGTGACGGCCGCCGCGCCTGACATGTCAGACTTCATGTAGTCCATGGAGTTGGGCGTGGGCTTAATGCTCAGTCCGCCGGTATCATAGACTACGCCTTTGCCCACCAGCACGATGGGTTGGGCGTTGGTGGCGTTCTCGGGTTTCCACTCCAGGATGTTGAAGGTAGCCGATTCATCAGAGGCTTGGTTGACGCTCAGTAAGCCGCCCATTTTCAGGGATTGGATCTGCACCTGGTCCAGCACTTCCACCTGCACGCCAGAATCCTGGAGCATCTCCTGGATCTGCTCGCTCAGCATCGTTGGCGTCTGCATGTTGGGAGGCGTGTTGATGAGGTCGCGGGTCTGGTAGACGGCGTCGAGCAGGTGAGACAGTTCCATGACCTGGGTCTGCGATACGCCTACACCCGTGATGGCGACCGATTTCAGGAGCGGGGGAGTGGCTTTCTCGGTTTTGTAGCGCTGGAACGAGTAATTGCTCAACACCAGACCTTCGGCTACAAACAGCGAAGCCTCACCATCGGCCCCGTCCAATAACACCACGTGGTCCACCTTGTCGGCGGAGAGGCGTTGGTGCAGGGCATGGCCTGCTTTCCGGAGGGCTTCCTGGGTTTCGGTTTCCTTGCGTTTGGGATCGGTGAGCACCAGGTACAGCTGGTGGGTGTATCTATTGATCGTCACCAACGTGCTCTTGAGAGCCAGCTGGCGGCTGATGTATTCCTGTTCATCTTGGGAGAAAAGCTCCTCGGGGAGGTGCTCGTGGCCCGGAACTAAGACGGCGGTGCTGGTATTAGCCGGTAATGTTGCTACGTAGGTCAGTTCTGTGCGCATAAGATGTGTATCTTTGAGCTGCAATATAGCCTTAACAAACGGAAACCGAAAACCAGTGAAGCCCGTCCAGCCCAAGAAACACCTGGGTCAGCATTTCCTTACTGACCTCAACATTGCCCAGAACATAGTGGAGGCGCTGCGTCTGCCTAACGGGGTGCGGGAAGTCCTGGAGGTGGGGCCCGGCATGGGCGTTTTAACCCAGTTTTTGGTAAATCACCCCGAATACAAGACCACCATCGTGGACATTGACCGGGAGTCCATCGCCTGGCTGAACGAGCATTTTCCGCAGCTGGACGGACGTGTGCTTTTTGCCGATTTTCTGAAAACCGACCTTAAAACGCTGTTCTCCGGCCCGTTTGCCGTCATCGGAAATTTCCCGTACAACATCTCCAGCCAGATCTTCTTCAAGGTGCTGGACCACCGCGACCAGGTGCCCGAAGTGGTGGGCATGATCCAGAAAGAAGTGGCCGAACGCATTGCCGCGCCGCACGGCTCCAAAACGTACGGCATCATGAGCGTGCTGTTGCAGGCGTTTTACACCATTGAGTACCTGTTCACGGTGCACGAGCACGTGTTCAACCCGCCGCCCAAAGTGAAAAGCGCGGTCATCAGGCTCACGCGCAACGAGGTGGCCCAACTGCCCTGCGACGAGAAACTGTTTTTCAAAGTAGTGAAGACCAGTTTTGCCACGCGCCGCAAAACGCTGCGTAATTGCCTGAAACCCTTTAACCTTCCGCAGGAAGTTGCCCAGGATGCCTTGTTTGACAAACGCGCCGAGCAGCTTTCCGTGACCGATTTTATCAACCTGACCCTTCTGATCCAGCAGCATGCAGTCTGAAATCACCCGCGAGTTCATTGACCAGATAGAAGACGCCATTGAGCGCCGCGATGCCGAGTTCGTGCTCTCCAACATGGAGGAAATGTACGCCGTGGACATCACCACCGTCTTGTACGAACTCAACACCGAGCAGAGCAAGTACGTGATGGACGTGCTGCCCGCCGAGGTGGGGGCCGAGATCCTCAGCGACCTGGACTCAGACGTGCGCACCAATTTCCTGAAGAACTTCACCATTGAGGAGATTGCCCGCTACATTGGCGAGATGGACTCTGATGACGCCGTGGATTTGCTCAACGAGCAGCCGGTGCAGCGCAAGGAAGAGATCATCGCCCTGCTGGAAGACCAGGAACACGTCGCCGACATCATCGAACTCCTTCACTATGACGAAGACTGCGCGGGTGGTCTCATGGCGAAGGAGCTCATCAAGGTGAACCTGAACTGGCGGGTAGGACAGTGCATTGAGGAGATCCGCCGCCAGGCCGAGGAAGTGGAGAAGGTCTACGCCATCTACGTGGTAGACGACCGCGACAAACTGGTGGGCCGCCTGGGCATGAAAACCCTGCTGCTCTCCAACGACCACACGCCCATCTCCCAGATCTACGACGCTGATGTCATCTCCATTGAGTCATATAAGGACGAGCAGGAAGTAGCGGCTGTCATGCAGAAGTATGACCTGGACGCCATCCCGGTAGTGAACATCCAGGGCCGTCTGCTGGGCCGTATCACCATCGATGACGTGATTGACGTGATCCAGGAGCAAGCCGAGCTGAGCCGCCAGCTCATGACCGGTATCACCGAGAACATTGAGGAAGACGACAGCGTGTTCCGTTTGTCTCGGGCGCGGCTGCCCTGGCTGATGGTAGGCATGGTGGGCGGTTTGCTGGGGGCAAGGTTCATCGGGTTGTTTGAGGGCGATATCTCCGTGATTCCGGCGCTGGCCATGTTCACGCCGCTCATCACCGCCACCGGCGGAAACGTGGGCATCCAATCCTCGTCCATCATCATCCAGACGCTGGCCAACAAAACCGTCATGTTCGATAACTTCACCTCCCGGATCGTGAAGGTGCTGCTGGTCGCCATCATCAACGGTTTGGTCATGTCTGGGCTGGTGTTTGGGTTCAACGTACTGCTGGGGGTGCAGATAACCCTGTCCATCGTGGTGGCCGTGGCCTTGTTCAGCGTGGTGCTGCTGGCGTCTTTCATGGGCACCGTCACGCCCATGATCCTGGACAAATACGGCGTGAACCCCGCCGTGGCCGCCGGTCCGTTTATCACCACCGCCAATGACCTGTTGGGCCTAGCCGTTTATTTTATGGTGGCCCACTTATTACTGAACCTTTGATCTGAGGGCTGGAGACAATCCTTGCCAGACCTTCCTTTGCCTATGACCTTAGCCAACCCAACCCCGTTCCGTTGCCTCGTCATCGACCTGATGCACGAGAGCCTCATGCCCATGCTGGAGAACCTGGACGTGGAGGTGACGTATCTGCCCGATGTCAAAAAAGAAGAAGTGCCGGGTTTACTCCCCGGGTACCAGATGCTAGTGGTGCGCAGCAAAATGCGAATAACGGCCGATTTACTGAAAAGTGCCCCAAAACTGGAGATTCTGGCCCGGGCCGGCGCCGGCGTAGACAACATAGATGACGGCGTGCTGGAAGCCCGCAATATCACCCTGATAAATGCCCCCGAAGGCAACCGCGATGCCGTGGGCGATCATACCCTCGGCCTTTTACTGGCGCTTTTCCGGAAAATCACCCAAGGCGACCGGCAGATCAGGCAGGGCCAATGGCTGCGGGAAGACAACCGGGGCGAGGAAATTGGCGGCAAAACTATCGGGCTCATCGGCTACGGGCACATGGGCAAATCCTTCGCCAAGCTGCTGATGGGGTTTGACTGCAACGTGCTGGCCTATGACCATCAGCCAGTAGAAAACCCGTACCCGCACGTGCGGCTGACATCGCTGGCGGAAATCCAGGAGAAAGCCCAGGTGCTCAGCCTGCACATCCCGTACACCAAAGAAAACCACCATTATGTGGACGAGGCCGTGCTTTCCGGTTTCCAGAACTCTCTGTGGCTCCTGAACACCGCCCGCGGCGAGGTGTTGAATCATGCCGCTTTGGTGCAAGCCATGAAAGCCGGGAAAGTGCTGGGCGCCGCCCTGGATGTATTGGAGAATGAAAAGCTGAAGACCTTGAACCCCGCGCAGCAGGAACGCCTGACCTATCTGATGCAACACCCGCGCGTGATTCTAACACCCCACATCGCCGGCTGGACCCAGGAATCATACGTGCGCATCAACGAGGTCCTGACTTCTAAACTGAAAGCCTATCTGGAACGCAAGCGTTTCTAGCCTCTTTTCAGGAAAAGGGCCCTAAAACGGAACTGACTCTCTATAGGCAGAGACACTCGTAGGTCCTCCGGACACTACGAGGTCTGATGCGTTGCTGTAGTGGGATTAGTCGTTTTAGGCGTGTTTTCTAAAAGTAGGCTAGAAACTAGCAGACGTGGCACAAGGCCATGAAACGTTCCTGGCGCGAGACTCCAGTCTCGTGCCGATGGATGAAGCGAGTCTCCAGACTCGCCGGGAACCAAGGGCTTTACAACTTCAATGGCTTCGATTTACTTTCTTACACATGAAAGTATATCGAAGCCATTTTTATATGGGGAGCAAACCAGCCCGGTTTCGCTGCGGGGCAGCGAGGGTAGTCAGGAGACTACCCGAGACCCGGAGGCACGAGTCTGGAGACTCGCGCCAGGGTAAGCTTAGGTTATGCCTTTCTTTAGGAGATGATGGTTCAACTCAGTAAACCGCATCTCTGAGATTAACAACCAGCAATTAACAATCAGCAATAAGCAATCAACAAGTCTACCGCTGCGGATTGAATTGGATGGTGGAGTACCCGATGACCAGATCTGCGCGGGTGCCGGGCGGACGGTAATAGACCAGCACATCGTAGACGTTCTCGGTGGAGAAGTGGCTGCCTTCAAAGTAACGGGCATCGGCTTGGCCGTTGGCGCCTTTCACCGCGAAGTAGTAGTTGTAGTAGCCTTGCTTGAGCAGCGCGGTGCCGGTGTAGAGCTGTTTCTCGGCATCGTAGGTCATCCGGAAGGGCTCTTGTAATTGCCAGTCAGACAGCGCGCCAAACACGTAGACGGGGCCGGGAGCGGGCTCCGGGGAGTGCAGGGAGAACGTGACCTGCTGGTAATCGGCGTTGAGGGGGGCGTTTCCGTACTCGCGGCTCCCGAAGATGAATTTCCCGTTGGCATCTGGCTGGGTGCTGTACACTTCGCGGGCGCGGCTTCGGCCGGTAATGGCGAACACCCGGTCCGGGCTGCCGGACACATCGCGGCGCTCTACGCCAAAGCCACTGAAGCGCTCGCTGCGGGTATCAATGGCCCGGAACTCGTTCAGGCCCAGAAAGGCCTGTTCCACGTCAAAGAGCTGGTACTCCAGCCGGCGCTGGGCTTCCTGGATGAACGTGGGGCGGGTGAAGTACTTGACGTTGTCCCAGCGGTGGTTCTGGCGCATGACCACTTTGATCTCCTGTGACGGATTGACGAGTGGGTACTGGCCGTAGAGGATGTTGAAGTCCAGCTGTTGCCGCTCGTAGCGGTCTCCGGCTCCCGGCGTGGCCACCGGGCGTAAGGCCACCTGCACCTGCTGCTCATAGATGACGAACCGACGGGTCAGCAAGGGGCTTCCGCCTTCCTCAGAAACTTCCATGACGTAATTTCCGCTGAGTTTCACCCGCGGTAACCGGAAACTATAGTGCCAGTACGGTACCTTGGTGCCGCCCGAGGGGTCCACTTCCTGAATGTAGAATTCATTGTAATCCTGCACAAACTGCAGCGGCTGGAGTTGGGACGGTTGCCACCGGGCATCGCAATGCTGGAGTTTCACCACCGCCCGTCCGCGCGGGGCCGTCATCCGGTCAAATTCCAATACCAAGGCGCTGGACTGCTCCAGGGAGACCACCGGGGGGGCCAGCACATCGCCCACGTTGTTGCTTAAAGCATAGAACTGCACCGAGCGGACATCGGGGTTATAGACGGCGTCTTCAAAGCGGATGGCGGCCGTGCCCGAGGCGCCGGTTCCGGTGCTGGAAGACTCCACGGGTACACATCCAGTGAGAGCGGCGGCGGCCACCGTGAGGGCCATTATTCCGTTTTTCCAGTTGAAAGGTAGTGTCATGTTGGGGTTTTTATGTCTCTACGGAGAACCGCTGAGCATTGGTTATCTGAGAAGTTCTTGGGCCGGCGTTCGCCAAGGCCAACGTTTTGGGGCTGATTTCTGGAAAACCCGTCCAAAACGAAAAAGAAGGTAGGACCACGCAAAGCGTTGGAAGATCAAAGTATGTTTTAGGCTTGTTTTCTCGAAAACGGGCGCAAAACGCAAAACCTCACCATTGTCAATGACCGGTGAGGTTTTGTAAGCTTTACTTCAGCTGGTTTTCCAGTTCGTCTACTTGTTCCATGAGTTGTTCCCAGACGCTTTGCTCTTTGTCTAGCTGGGCTTTCACTTTGTTGAATTGCTGGGTGGCTTCGTGCAGGGCGTTGGGGTCGGCGTAGGTGCTGGGCAGGGCCAGTTTGTTTTCGCAGTTCTTCAGCTTGCCTTCCAGTTCGTTCACCAGGCCTTCTATCTGTTTTATTTTCTGGTTCACGCGCTTGAGCTCCTGCTCCAATTCCTGCTGCTGGCTGGCGGTAGGCTTGGGTTTGGCCTGGGTTTTAGGCGTGGCTACCTGCGAAGTTGGTTTCCTGACGCCTTTTTCGCGTTGCTCCATCCAGTACTCGTACTCGTGGTAGGTGCCGGGGTATTCCTTCAGCTCGTAATCCTCGATGTACCAGATCTTGTTGGCCACGTTCTCCACGAAGTAGCGGTCGTGGGAAATGACCACAAACGTACCCTCGTACTGCTCCAGCGCCTGGATGAGGATGTTCACCGATTGCATGTCCAAGTGGTTGGTAGGCTCATCCAGCAGCAGGAAGTTGGCTTCCGAGATCAGCGTTTTGGCCAGGGCCACGCGGCTTTTCTCGCCCCCGGAGAGGACTTTGATCTTCTTGAATACGGTGTCGCCGGTAAAGAGGAAGGA
The DNA here is from genome assembly GCF_014269285.1 of Rufibacter sediminis. Taxonomy (GTDB): domain Bacteria; phylum Bacteroidota; class Bacteroidia; order Cytophagales; family Hymenobacteraceae; genus Nibribacter; species Nibribacter sediminis. Next base: position 168,036 of record NZ_JACOAF010000001.1, on the reverse strand, counting down.
GCCCAACACGCCGCGCAATTCCATTTCGGTCCGGCGGCTGCCCGCCTGCACCATTTCCTGCAGAATCTCGTTCTCCACGTGCAGACTCTCTAACTGGTGCTGCGCGTAAAACGCCATGATCACGTTGTGGCCCAGCTGCCGTTCGCCTTTCACCGGTTCATCGCCGGCAATGACGCGCATGAGGGTCGATTTTCCTTTTCCGTTCGCGCCAATCAACGCGATCTTGTCACCGCGCTCAATGTTGACGTTGGTGTTTTTGAAGATGAGTTTCTCGCCGTAGCTTTTGCTCACGTTCTCCAGACGTAGGATGTTGCGGCCGGGCTGCACCGTGAACTGGAACTTGAAGTTCACCACCGGGGCATCGCCGGCTACGTCTTCAATGCGTTCCATCTTCTCCAGCGCCTTCATGCGGCTCTGGGCCTGCTTCGCTTTGGTGGCTTTTGCCTTAAAACGGGCGATAAACTGCTCGGCCTGTTTGATCTGCTGCTGCTGGTTCTCGTAGGCGCCTTTCTGGATCTCGTTCCGAAGTTCCTTTTCCTCCAGGTAGAAGCTGTAGTTACCGGCATAGACGTTCAGTTTCTGGCCCGATACTTCCACGGTGGTGTTGATGGTTTTGTCCAGGAACTCGCGGTCGTGGGACACAATCACCACGGCTCCCTCGTACGCGCTCAGGTACGTCTCCAGCCATTTGATGGATGGTAAGTCCAAGTGGTTGGTAGGCTCATCCAAAAGCAGGAGCGACGGTTTCTGGAGCAGAATCTTGGCCAGCATTACGCGCATGCGCCATCCACCCGAAAAGGTCTTCAGGGGCTGCTGCAGTTCCTGCGTGGTAAAGCCCAGACCCTCCAGAATCTCCTCGGCTTTGATCTGCATGTTGTAGCCGTCCAGCGCCTCAAACTGCTCCTGCAGCTTGGCTAGCTTGTCAATATGCTCGTCCTGGTAGTCGGTTTCCATCTGGTGCAGCACTTCGTCAATCTTGTGCTGCAGCTGGATGGCTTCCTCAAAGGCCTGCATGGCCACGTTCAGGATGCTCTCGTGGGTGTCATAGGAAAGCAGGTCCTGGTTCAGGAAACCCAGGGTGATCTCGCGGCCCATCTGGATGCTGCCGCCATCGGGACGGTATTCGCCTACCAGCAGGCGTAGCAAGGTGGATTTACCGGTTCCGTTCAGCCCCACCAGCCCAATCTTGTCCTTGGGTTTGATGTGCAGGTTGGCGTCTTCGTACAGGGTGCGGCTCCCGAAATGGAAGTTGAGGTTATTAATGGAAATCATGGATCAAACTATATCTGGGCGCAAAGGTAACACTTTGAAAATTATCAGGCGTCCGCCATTTGCAGCTGCAGGATTTTAACAGAGTAGTAACAGCCAAAACCTGTAAAACGTGCCTTGAACGGATGGAGAGTACCAGCCGCTTTGTTCAAGCAAGAAGGGGAGGTTTGGAGGCTATTTTCAGAAAGCAGCCGCAAAACCAGAGCTGAGTTTTATGATATTAGAAGGTGCGCTCAAAATCAGAGGCACTAAAGGTGTGGTCTCTCTGAACGAAGTTGGAGTTCTCCTTTTTTGCTGGCTTATGGAACAGGCGGTATACCCAGGCAACAGGAGTGAGCACCCCAAAAAAGAGAATCGCCAGAAGAATTTTAGTGTTGATGATGCCAACAAAATGCAGCAGAGCCATCCATTTCTGCAGGAGCCAGGGAACAGGAGGAACTGAAAGCAGCGCCAGAACCAGGATTGCCCCGGCTACTACCACTAAGAGGAGGTTAGGAAACCAGAAGATGTAGAAAAAGAGCAGAGGAACCACCAGCGAAATGGCGGCCTCCAAGGTCTCAAGGCGTTTAGAGGCCATTTTAAAAAAGAGCGTAAATGAAGGACGCAGCTGGTCCGCCGGCCACCACCAATAAGCCCAAAAGTAGAAGTAAAAACAAAATAGGGGTGAGCCACCATTTCTTTCGGGTGAGCATGTACCGCCAAAGCTCTTTCAAGGAATCCATGTCGTTCAAGGTTTACTGACCACAAAGTTACCTAATACCAGCATATCTATCTCAGTGCTCTTAAAACATCTGAGGGCATCTGCGGGAGTGGCGACAATGGGTTCTTCGTTGACGTTGAAACTGGTGTTGACCAGCACAGGGGTTCCGGTTTTCTTTCCGAAGGCTTGCAGGAGTTTCCAGAAACGCTCATTGGTATCTGGGGTAACGGTTTGTACCCGGGCAGAGAAGTCTGAATGGGTGATGGCGGGTAAGTTGCTTTTGGGGGTCTGGAGTTTTGTGTTTATGTCAGCTTGGGCAAAATGCTCCGCTACAGGAAGGCGGTGTTCTGCTCTAAGGAGCGTGGTGGTGGTCATGTAAGGCGAAGGCGACGCATTCTCGAAATAAGCAGCCTTGTACTCTAAAGGAATAGCTGGGGCAAAGGGCCGGAAATCCTCGCGGTGCTTGGTTTTGAGGTTCAGGATAGATTGCATTTTGGAGCTGCGGGGATCAGCTAGAATGCTTCTGTTCCCCAGAGCCCGCGGTCCCCACTCCATGCGGCCCTGGAACCAGCCCACTATTTTTCCTTCTGCTAATTGAGAAGCGGTATGGTCCACTAATTGATCTAAGTCAGCGATATAGTTGAACTGAAAGCTACTTTGGAGAAGGGCATTTTCGATCTCCTTTTCTGAAAAGGATGGACCCAGGTAAGAGCCCTGCAGGGCGTCATAACCATTGTTCTTCAGGCGGGGATGATTCAAATAAAGATGGCTAAATGCCAAGGCTGCACCTAAGGCTCCTCCTGCATCACCGCTGGCAGGTTGGGTGTAGATCTTTTCAAAAATGCCGCAGTTTTCCAGTTTACCCGTGGCTACGCAGTTCAGAGCCACTCCACCAGCCAGGCAAAGGTTTTTGCTTCCGGTAAGCTTTTTAGCGGTTTTCGCCATGCGTAGTACTACCTCCTCGGTGAACAGTTGAATGGCCAGGGCCAGGTCAGCGTGGTTTTGATTCAAAGGCTCGGAAGAGGAGCGCACTGGAAATCCCCATAGTTGCTCCCATTTCTTTTCATGGATCATCCGTAAGCCAGTGGCATATTGGAAATAAGGTTGATGTAAAGTAAGAGACCCATCGTCGTACAATATGACCAGTTCTTTTTCTAGTTTCTTCGTGAGCTTTTGGGCCTGTTCAGGCCGGCCGTAAGGTGCCAGGCCCATCAGTTTGTATTCCCCGCTATTGACCCGGAAGCCCAGGAAATAGGTGAAAGAAGTGTACAGCAGGCCCACAGAGTCTGGGAATTTCATTTCAACCACTGATTTCAGCTGGGTTCCCCGGCCATGGTATATACCCGCCGTGGCCCATTCGCCCACTCCGTCAATGGTTAAGACGGCTGCCTCTTCAAAGGCTGAGGCATAGAAGGTACTGGCGGCGTGGGAAAGATGGTGCTCTGAGAAATAAAGCGGAGGGGCTGCCTCGGGGTCCATTTCTTTGAACGCTTTCTGCAAGGTGGTTTTTAGAAAAAGCTTGTCCTTCAACCAGATGGGCATGGAAGCCTGGAACGAGGAAAATCCCGCGGGGGCATTTTGATAATAAGTTTCCAGCAACCGTTCAAACTTCAATAAAGGCTTGTCATAGAACACTACCGCCTTCACCTCTGACAGCGTGATCCCGGCTTCAGAGAGGCAATATCGGATGGCCTGCTCAGGAAATGACTCGTCAAATTTTTTCCGGGTAAAACGCTCTTCCTGTGCCGCCGCCCAAATTTTCCCTTTCCCCACCAGACAGGCGGCCGCATCATGATAATAGGCCGATATGCCCAGAACGAATTCACTCATTATTAAAAAACTCTGAATTTTCTCAAATTGCCCCCTGAAAGATAGGACTTATGTACAAGAAATGGGCGTCTGGGTATCAATTCGTGGCAGTGCAGGTTTTTACCCTGTTGATGTTGGTCTTGTTGCTCAACATGTTACTCTCCCTGTTTTATTTCTACAAAGATGAGGAGCTTAAGAAGACGAATCCTATTGTGCAGAAGTACGGCAGAGAAGCCTTGCGATCGGTGTATCCTTCCTATTCAGATCAGGAGCAGGACGTGCTGCTTACCGAAACCTGGACCCGAAAACAACAATACGAAAGCTTTACCGGTTTCAAGGAAGCCGCCTTCCAGGGTAAGTACCTGAATGTGCACCCAGCTGGCTTCAGGATGGGTTGGGAGCAAGGGCCTTGGCCTCTGGATTCCCAGTTTGTCAATGTTTTTGTGTTTGGCGGATCCACCACCTTTGGCTACGGAGTGGCAGACTCAGAAACGTTGCCCTCGCATTTACAGCGTGCTTTCCAAAAAATAGACCCAAAAATACGCTGCTATAATTTTGGTCGGGGCTTTTACTATTCCGTGCAGGAACGGGCGCTTTTTGAGAAATTACTGCTGGAAGGGGCTCGGCCAGATGTAGTGGTTTTTGTGGATGGCCTGAATGAATATGCCCAGCCAGAACCGGAGTTTGTAGAGCAGACGCAAGCGCTGTTTGACCAGAAACCCGGCACCTTGTTTCAATATTGGTTTCAAGGATTATCCATTAGCCGATTGGCCCGCTCTCTACGCTACCGTTTGTTGGGTATTTCTCCTGAACTGCCGGAACCAAAGTACAGCTGCCACGCAGATTCTATACAGGTGGTTCATCAACGCTACTGGCAGAACCGCAAAATGATTGAGGCTGTCGCCAAACAAGCTGCTATCCCTAGCGTGTTTGTCTGGCAACCTATTTCCTGTTTCAACTACACCCCCAAAGATGTTTACTTTTTAACGGCTCAGGAGGCAAAGGATTGTTATCCGGGTTGCGGGTATGGCCAAATGTCTCAGGAATGGAAAAAGAGCGCAGATCAATTTAATTCTCTCTGGCTAGCGGATATCCAACAAAGCCGTTCGGCCAACCGGTACGTGGATAAAGTGCACTACACTGCTGCTTTTCACTCCGAAATTGCCGATAGCCTTGTATCTGGCCTTTCTAAAATGGGAGTTCTAAACCTTCTAAAGAAGTGATAAAGTACAGGTTTGTTGCGACGCCTGTGAGCTTTCTAAACATGAGCACAAGCTCTGAAACAGAACTTGAAACATCTACTTGCTTCAACTGTTTTCATTTGAGCTGTTTCTCAGCGTGTTGCCTTCCGGTGGAATATTAAAGCGTATAACTCAACGTTTGCCTGTTTATCACGTTATTTTGGAGAACCAGCCCTAAAACGCTTATCTGATACGCTATGGTAGCTATTGTTTCTTTGCTCGATGACGAACATTCTGATAGGATGAACCAGCTGATTTACGGCTTGGAGCGCGAATTTGGGCTGAAGGAAGTGCAGAAAACGCCGTTTCCGCACATCACCTGGCTGACGGTGAACGACGGGAGCCTGCCCAATCTGCAGAGAACCTTAGGCCACGCGGCGGGAATTTGCTGCCGGTTCAGGATCACCACCAACGGACTGGGCATTTTCCCGGGCGAGAAGCCCGTCCTGTACATTCCCATCCTCCGAACTTCTAAAGTAAACCAATTCCACCGGCAGCTGCACAAAGCGGTTTGCCTCATCAGCCAGGAGATTAGCGCCTACTACCACCCCGAGGTGTGGGTGCCGCACCTTTCCCTGGCCTTGGGTGACACCACCCCCGAAATTGTTTCCCAGGCCGTCTTATACCTCAACCGAAGCAATTACCACTGGAAAATTGAGCTGGACAACCTGACCTTGCTGACGAAAAACGGTGATCTGTTCCTGAAAAACGGAGAGTTCCCGTTGGTAGGCGTGGAGACGAAAGACACCATCAAACTCACCACCTCCGGTAAATAGCCTTTTCACCTCGTTTAAGAGCAGGTGTCGGCTTAGCTCCGGTAGTCCTGTTCTATTTCAGTTGCCTTTTCCCGCAGAATCTGCAGGGCCAGATCAATGGTCTCCTGGTGGGTTCTGAACGAAAGGATGGCCAGGCGCAACATGAAATTCCCGTCCAGCAGGGTAGAGGACAGAAATACCCGTCCGTCTTGCTGCACCGCTTTGATCAGCTTCTGGTTAAAGGCATTCGCCTCTTCGCCGGTGGTGGGCACAAAACGGAAAATCACCAGCGATAGCTCTGGTTCAACGGGAACCTCCACGCCAGCCATCTGCTGTAGCTGCGCATAAGCGTATTTAGCCAAATCCAGTTTCTCCTCCAGCGCACCACGGAAAGCGCCTACGCCGTGTAATTTCAGTGGCAGCCACAACCGGAGACCCCTGAAGTGTTTGCTGAGTTCGGGGGAAAGATCAGCGGGCGAGGCTTCTTCGGTGGCGGAGAGGGCGTCCTGCATGTAATTGGCCAGGTAATGGTGCGTCTCGGCGGTCTGCTTACGGTTTTTGATGAGTACCGCGCCGGAACCGTACGGAATAAACAAGCCTTTGTGCGGGTCCATCACCACGGAGTCTGCGAGGGCAATCCCCTCCAGCTTAGGTTTGCCCGAAGGAGCCAGGGCGAAGAAGCCTCCGTACGCCGCATCCACATGATACCAGAGCTGGTGTTGCCTAGCGATTTGGCCGATAGCGCTGAGCGGATCAACGGCGCCCACGTCCGTGGTACCGGCCGAGGCGATGATGAGCCAGGGGGTAAGTCCGGCGGCTTTGTCCTCCAGAATTGCCTGTTCCAGCGCCTCGGGTTGCATGCGATAGCGGGCATCCATTGGAATGTACCGCACCGGGCATTCTCCCAGCCCGGCAATGCGCAGCGCCTTGTCTAAGCAGTGATGGGCGTGCGCGGTCAGGTACACAACGGCATCCGGAATCATCCGGGAAGTTATTTTCTGCGCGTCTCGGGCCGTTGCCAAAGCGATCAGACTGGCGATGCTGCCGCCCGAGGTCAGGTTTCCGGCGGCATCGGCCGGGAAGTCTATCAAGCTGGCCATCCAGCGGAGCAGCAGGTTTTCCATGCGCACCGCCCCCGGGGCCGAGTAAAAAATTCCGGCGTATTTGTTGGTGACCGCCGCCAGGTAGTCGCCCAAACCCTCGTAATACAGGCCTCCGCCCGGAATATACCCCAGGTGCCCGCCCGAGGCCGAGTTGATGCCCGGTACGTCTACCTCAGATTTGAGTAAGCCCAGTGCGTGTTCAATGGAGATGGGATTTTCTTCCAGGGGGCTTTCCAGTAGACCGGCCCCTTTCTCTGGGGTGTCCACATACGCGGGCAGCGCGGGCAATTGGGTCAGGAAATTCTGAATATAACTTTCAACAGCCTGTTGTACCGCCACGCGCTCAGAGGCGGTGGGTTCCAGGGGATAAGGAGTGCGGGACATGGATTTTAGAATCGCTTTTTTGTAAATGTACAGAATAGCCGGTAACCGTACACCTACCCAAAGCAAATGTGTTTTAGGGCCGTTTTTGGGAAAGTAGCCTTAAAACAGAATCGGGTTTCGGGGCTGATTTTAGAAAATCAGCCCCGAAACCCGATGGTTAATTAGTGTTCTTGCTAGACCGGCAAGACTAGTTCGCCGAGGAGTTCTCCCGCAGATAGCCTTTCCGGAAAACGCGGTACTGGTCAAAGATGGTCCGGACGGCTCGGTTTAGGTAGGCCGTGCTCTCGGTGGACGGGTCTGAGAGCACCCCGGAGGTATAGCCCTGCCAAACGGCGTTCTGTTTTTTATGGTCCAGCAGGGTCACCAGCAAGGTGCCCTGGCTCATGTACATTTTGATGGGCTTGTAGCCTTCGTGCTCTTTGGTGGGTTCATCATTGTTCACCAGCCAGATGTCAAACTCTTCCTGCTCATAGCCTTTCATGTTCAGGTCATTGTAATAAATGTAGTAACTCACCAACAGATCTGGCTTTTTATCACTGTACTCGTAGCCCTGGATCTCCAGCCGCTCCCGGATGTATTTCTTCAGGACCTCGTAGTTCTTGAGCGTGCTACTATCCTCTTCTGAGGCGTGGGTGATGAAGTTAAACGTCTTATACTTATGGAACGCCCCCGCATAGCTGTAATCAGAACCGAATTTGCGGTGTCCGAAGCCCAGGCAGCCGCTGAGGCCGGCCATTAAAATCACGAGTAAGATGGTGGACAGATAGTAGTGCTTTCTCATTTTTTTATCCGTGTTTAAAATTCTGTTACTCCGTTACTTACGATCTATTAATCAAGGAAGGTTTTAAAATTTTATCAGAAAAGGAAAAAATAGTTGAAGCCCTGTTTATTGCCGTATTTCTACATTTTCCTGAATTAACCCGATGCAGCGGTAAGTACCAATCTCCAACCGCAGCAGGCTAATTTTAGGTGCGATGGAGGAGCGGGAAAGGGAAGCAGGCCACTGGTTTGGAACCTGAACTGAAGCTACCTGTACGCTAGGTTGAGAGCCGTTTTCCGGTTCCAAGCCTTTAACACCTGTTCCCGCCATCTGCCTGTTCTCTATAATGGGATGATATCCCCGATTTTTAACTTGTAGATCAGCCGCATTCGTGGACCAAGTCTCTGCCCCGGATAGCTGTTTCTCCGGAGCCGTATAGGCAAAATGATAAGCCGGGTTTTCACCTGCTTCATGCTGGTTTAAAGTTAGACCGGCGGTGCTGGTGTTGGCAGTAAAAGCGTTGTCTGAGCAGATTGGTGGGGAAAAACCCGTAGCAAGGGTATAAAAAAGCCGCTGGTTGGGCAGATTTTCATCAGAAAGGGTGAGGCGATGTATCAGCATGAGTACCAATTAGTTTGATTCAGCTGGAGAAAAGCGGCTTTAGATACAAGTTATCAATTTTATTGGAATAGTAATACAGGTAGGGCATAAAAAAAGGCGGGAGAATCTCCCGCCTTTCCTGGATAAGCTATTTTGATCTGATTACATGTCCAACACGATGGCGAACACCAGAGGAGCCACAATGGTGGCATCAGACTCAATCACGAACTTAGGCGTGTTGATGCCCAATTTGCCCCAGGTGATTTTCTCGTTTGGCACCGCGCCGGAATAAGAACCGTAGCTGGTGGTAGAATCAGAGATCTGCGCGAAATACCCCCACAACGGAACCCCGGTGCGCTGTAAGTCCTGGTGCAGCATAGGCACCACGCAGATTGGGAAGTCACCGGCAATACCGCCGCCAATTTGGAAGAAGCCAATAGTAGACTCTTCTTTGGCGGTGTTGGTGTACCACTCGGCCAGTTCCATCATGTACTGGATACCGGTACGCATGGTATGCACATTTTTGATGTCGCCGGTGATCACGTGGCCGGTGTAGATGTTGCCCAGGGTAGAATCTTCCCAACCCGGTACAAAGATGGGCAGGTTCTTCTTGGCCGCTTCCAGCATCCAGCTGTTTTTAGGGTCAATTTGGTAATACTGCTCCAAATCGCCGGAGTTCAGAATCTGGTAGAAGAACTCGTGCGGGAAGTACGCCTCGCCGGCCTGATCCGCTTTTTGCCAGTATTTCAGAACCGTATGCTCCAGACGGCGCATGGCTTCCTCCTCAGGAATACAGGTGTCGGTCACGCGGTTCAGGTGACGGTCCAGCAGGTCTTGCTCGTCCTGCGGAGTCAGGTCACGGTAGTTGGGAATGCGCTCATAGAAATCATGAGCCACCAGGTTGAAGATGTCTTCTTCCAGGTTGGCGCCGGTACAGGTAATGGCCTGCACTTTGTCCTGCCGGATCATCTCAGCCAGAATAATTCCCAGTTCGGCGGTACTCATGGCACCGGCCAGGGTGATCATCATCTTACCACCTTCGTTCAAATGGGTTTTATAACCTTCAGCGGCATCAATGAGAGCGGCTGCGTTGAAATGCTTGTAATGATCTTTCAGGAACTGCGTTACCTTCATGCTGTTCAATTAGTTGATTGTTTTTACGTACTAGTTTAAGTGTTTCTGCACCGTTTTTCCCAAACAAGGAAGAAACCATGGAGCAAACAGGAAATGGAACTGGTTAGTTCGGTTTTTCGATGATCAGGTTGTGATTCGTGTAAATACAGATATCGGCCGCGATGTTCAATGATTCCCGAACCATTTCCTCGGCGGTCAGGTGCGGCGCGTGCTTTTTCAGGGCCAACGCCGCGGACTGAGCGTACGTGCTGCCCGAGCCGATGGCGGCAATCTGGTGATCTGGTTCCAGCACGTCGCCGGTACCCGAGATGATCAACAGCTCTTCCTTGTTGGCTACTACCATCATGGCCTCCAGCTTGCGCAGGTACTGGTCTTTACGCCAGTCTTTGGCCAACTCAATGGCGGCGCGCTTCATGTTGTTGCCGTACGCGTTGAGTTTCTCCTCGAAACGCTCCAGCAGGGTGAAGGCATCGGCGGTGGAACCGGCAAAACCCGTCACAATCTTCCCGTCCTGCAACTTGCGAATCTTCTTCACATTGCTTTTCGCGATGTATTTATCCATGGTGGCCTGGCCATCGGCACCCAAAGCCACTTCCCCGTTGTGGTAAACTCCCAGTACGGTGGTAGAACGTATTTTCGTCATGATGTACCTTTCTTAATGAGAAGACTTTGCCTTAAGTCTACGGGCGCGAAAGTACAACAAACTTTCCGAATACCCGAACGTGCCCTATCTTGGGGCGGCGACCCCGCTTATGGAACCCAGTTGTAGCCGATGCATTGGCAGGTTTCAGGGGAGGGTTTTAGAATGTGACCGTTTTCTTAGATTTAGGTGTTTTTTTAGACGATATTTAACGAAATAACTTTTTTAAAAAATTTACTATTAAATTAACGTTTGTAAATTTTGTCAATTAATTGACATTTCTACCTTTGCTTCACCTATCACCACAAACCACAGAAAACTATGAGTAGGCTCAACTTATTGGAGGAGACCCGGTACGAGAAGGTACCCGTCACGGTATACAAAGATCAGCAGGAGGCTTCCAAAGCCGTAGCCCACCGCATTGCCGAATTGATCAGACGCAAGCAGGCGATAGGAGAGAAGACGGTGCTGGGTTTGGCCACCGGTGCTACTCCCGTGGGCGTGTACAATGAACTGGCCCGGCTCCACCGCGAGGAGGGCCTGAGCTTCCGGGACGTGGTCACCTTCAACCTGGACGAGTACTACCCCATGCAGCCCACCGCGCCGCAGAGCTACGTGCGGTTCATGGACGAGAACCTGTTCAACCACATTGACATCGAAAAAGCCAACGTGCACATCCCGGACGGCACCCTGCCGCTTGAGGAGATCCCGGCTTTCTGCCTGGAGTACGAGCGCAAGATAGAGAAGCTGGGCGGGCTGGACCTGCAGGTATTGGGCATCGGGCGGACGGGCCACATCGGGTTCAACGAGCCGGGCTCCGCGCCCAACTCGGGTACCCGGCTGGTGACCCTGGATGACCTTACCCGCCGCGATGCCTCCCGTGATTTCGGAGGGAAAGAGAATGTGCCCACAAAGGCCATCACCATGGGCATTGGCACCATCTTCAAGGCCCGCGAGATCGTGCTTATGGCCTGGAACGGGAAAAAGGCCTCCATAGTGAGAAAAGCCGTGGAAGGGGAGATCTCCGGCGAGGTGCCCGCCACCTACCTGCAACTCTCTGACAACGTGGAGTTCGTGCTGGACCAGGATGCCGCCGCTGAGCTGACCCGCTTCGGGACGCCGTGGTTGGTGAAGGACTGCGTCTGGGATGCCCAGCTCACCCGCAAAGCCGTGATCTGGCTCTCCAACACCGTGAAGAAGCCTATCCTGAAACTGACCGAGGAAGACTATAACGCCCACGGCATGGCCCAACTGGGCGTGAACCGGGGACCGGTGTACAACATCAACATTGACGTTTTCAACCAGCTGCAGCATACCATCACCGGCTGGCCCGGCGGTAAACCCAACTCCGACGACTCGGGCCGTCCGGAGCGGGCGAACCCGGCCCAGAAACGCGTGCTGATTTTCTCCCCGCACCCCGATGACGACGTGATCTCGATGGGCGGTACGTTCATCCGGTTGGTAGACCAGGGACATGACGTACACGTGGCCTACCAAACCTCGGGCAACACCGCCGTGTGGGACGATGACGTGCTGCGCTACATGGAGTTCGCGATCGACTTCAGCCGCAGCATCGGGCAGGACGGCGAGACGCTCTCCTCGGTGTACGAGCAGATGCGCGCCTTCATCGCCCGGAAGCAGCCGAACCAGGTGGACACGCGGGAGATCCAGGACGTGAAGGCCTTCATCCGGAAGAGCGAGGCCATCGCCGGGGCGCGCTACGCAGGTCTTTCAGACGATCACATCCACTTCCAGGCCCTGCCTTTCTACGAGAGCGGCAAGACCAAGAAGAACCCCGTGACCGACCGCGACATCGAGCTGACCATGGAGCTGCTGCAGAAGGTGAAACCCCACCAGGTGTTCGCCGCCGGCGATTTCGAGGACCCGCACGGCACGCACATCGTGTGCTTCAACATCATCACCGAGGCGCTGAGGAGGCTCCGGGCCGCCGGGGAGACCTGGGTGGAGGACTGCTGGCTGTGGATGTACCGCGGCGCCTGGCACGAGTTCGAGACCCACGAGATCGAGATGGCCGTGCCGCTGTCTCCGCAGGAGGTGGAGCGCAAGCGCATCGCCATCTTCAAGCACCAGAGCCAGAAAGACCGCCCGGTGTTCCCCGGCGACGACGAGCGCGAGTTCTGGGTACGCGCCCAGGAGCGCAACCGCGAGACCGCCCGCCGCTATGACCACCTCGGCCTGGCTGACTACGAGGCCATGGAGGCCTTCGTACGGTTCCATTATTAAGCACCCCAGTAAGTACTTTTCTAAATCCGCTTCAGAAATTCTGAGGCGGCTTTTTTGTGTCTGGAAAGGAGAATTCCGTTTATCGGCTGTTTTCTAAAAACAGCCGATAAACGGAATTTAAACTGTAGGGGCAATCCCTTGTGGTTGCATTTTACGTTTGCAGCAGAAAGGGCAACCACAAGGGATTGCCCCTGCAAAATTGGCTACTTGGGACTATTGTGATTTAGGGCCGTTTTCTGATAAAGACCCTTAAAACGAAAGAGCCGATGGATTTCTCCGTCGGCTCTTTCTTATAGGAAGTTCGTCTACTAAGAACGAACAACTAATTACTAAAGACTAAAATCACACCAGCATTCTCACCGGATCTTCCAGGAAGCCTTTCAGGGTCTGGAGGAAGGCGGAACCAACGGCGCCGTCTACCACGCGGTGGTCGCAGGAAAGGGTTACTTTCATCACGTTGCCAATCTGAATCTGTCCGTTTTTCACGACTGGGGTTTGCTTGATGCCGCCTACGGCCAGGATACACGCATCTGGCGGGTTGATGATGGCGGTGAATTCCTCAATGCCAAACATGCCCAGGTTAGAGATGGTGAAGGTGCTGCCTTCCCAGTCAGACGGTTGCAGTTTCTTGGATTTGGCTTTTCCGCCCAGATCTTTCACTTCGGCAGAGATGGTGGACAGGGATTTCTGATCAGCGTTGCGCACCACCGGTACCAACAGACCTTCTTCCACGGCTACGGCCACGCCAATGTTGATGACGTTGTTGTAGCGGATCTTGTCGCCTAACCAGGACGAGTTCACGGCCGGGTGCTTGCGCAGGGCAGCAGCAGCGGCTTTGATCACCATGTCGTTGAAGGAGACTTTTACCGGGGCCACCTCGTTCATGCTGGTACGGGCTTCCATGGCTTTGTCCATGTCAATCTCCATGGTCAGGTAGAAGTGCGGCGCGGTGAACAAGCTCTCAGACAGGCGGCGGGCGATCACCTTGCGCATCTGTGATACCGGAACCTCGGTGAAGGCTTCGCCGGATTGCACCGGAGCAGCAACCTGAGGAGCAGAAGTTGTGGCCGGAGTGGCTTTTGGTTGGGCGGCAGGGGCGGCGCTTGGAGTGAAGTTCTCCACGTCGCGTAGCACAATGCGACCGTTCTCGCCGGAGCCTTTTACCTGGGAGAGGTTGATGCCTTTTTCCTGGGCAACTTTCTTGGCCAGCGGTGACGCCAGCACGCGGCCTTGCGTAGCAGAACCAGAAGCAGGTTGGGCATCAGTTCCCGGACCTGGTACCGGAGCACCAACGGTTTCGTTTACGCCGTCACCAGACTGAGACTGCTCTTCGGTTTTATGTTCTTCGCGGCGAGTGGCTTCTTCGTTGTTCGCGCCTTTTGCGGGGTTGGCGTTTCCACCAGATTTGTTTCCGCCGCCGTTCAGCAGGGCCTGGTAATCGGCACCGGCTTCTCCAATGATAGCCAGAACGCCGTCAACTTCCACGGAGGCACCGGCTTCCACGCCAATGTAAAGCAGCGTACCGTCTTCATAGGACTCCAGTTCCATGGTGGCTTTGTCGGTTTCCACCTCGGCCAGCAGGTCGCCGGATTTCACTTTGTCGCCCACTTTCTTGTGCCATGCCACAATGGTGCCTTCCTGCATGGTGTCGCTCATCTTAGGCATGCGCACCACCTCGGCGTTCACGTTGGCGGCGGCCGCCGGTTGGGCAGCAGGAGCGGGAGCAGCGGCCGGAGCAGCGGCCGGAGCCGGCTCTGCCTTCGGGGCCTCGGCTTTAGGGGCTTCTTCTTGTTGAGGGGCAGGAGCGCCGCCGTTCACTTCAGCCATCAGGCCAGCGATATCTTCACCTTCTTTCCCGATGATGGCCAACACGCCGTCTACCGGTACTGATTCACCATTTTTAGGGCCGATGTACAGTAACGTCCCATCTTCATAAGACTCCAATTCCATGGTTGCCTTATCGGTTTCCACTTCGGCAAGAACGTCCCCAGATTTCACAGAGTCACCAACTTTCTTTAACCATGAGGCAATGACCCCATCGGTCATAGTGTCACTCATCTTGGGCATTCGGATGATTTCGGCCATAGTTTTTTGCTCGGTTTTAAGGCCTCAAAAATAGAGGCAAAAATGCTGTAATACAAATATGCGTTTAAGAGAATGTGAGGGGGTTTTTGGCTTGTTTTCAAAAAAAGAGGCCAAAAACAGCAAGGTTGTTCTTTTTTCTAGGTCAAATGTGACACATCGGCAAAACGCTCCACCCAAAACATGGAGCCGGTGAAATTGAGTTCGTAGAGGCAAAGGTTCTGGTGCACAAAGCGGTCCATCTGGTGCAGCGGGTAGCGCAGCAGCTGGGCCAGCAGCACCCGCATGGCCCGCCCGTGCATGCAGATGAGGATGGTCTTCTCCTCAGGGCGGGAGAGAATCAGGTCGATGACGGGTTTCTGGCGGTCGGCTACCATCTGGGGGCTCTCGCCGCCTTCAATGGGCACATCGGTCTCGCCTTCCTGCCAGCGCCGGAGCATGTCAAAGTAATAGACGTCCTCTTCGGGGGTGATGCGGGTGCCCTCGCGGTTGCCCCAGCTGATCTCGTTCAGGCCGGCGTGCCGCTCATGCGGGATGCCCAGATCCAGGAAACCCTGCACTGATTGCACGCTGCGCTGCAGCACCGAGGTGTACACTTTGTCAAAGGCGATGCCCTGGTAGGCCTGGAAGAATTTCTGGGCTTGCCAGCGGCCGGTATCATTGAGGGAACTGTCAACGCCGCTTCCCTGCACAATTCCCTGCAGGTTAAGATCCGTTTGACCGTGACGAACGAGGTAGATTTTTTTGAGGCTCAATTTTACGCTAATTTGCAGGCCCTAAGATAGGCCTTAAATACGAGAACTACCCATGAAAAGACGCCCCGATGTGACCCTGGATCAGCTAAATGCCTGGAATAAAAACACCTTGGGCGAGCACCTGGGCATGGAGTACACCCAGATTGGCGAGGATTTCCTCATCGGGCGGATGCCGGTGGACCACCGCACCCACCAGCCGCTGGGTTTGCTGCACGGCGGCGCGTCTGTGGCCCTGGCCGAGACCCTGGGCAGCGTGGGCGCCACCATGTTCCTGGACCTGGAGAAGCAGTACTGCGTGGGGCTGGAGATCAACGCCAACCACATCAAGAGCGTGCGCAGCGGTTATGTCTACGGTAAGGCCACGGCCCTTCACGTAGGGCGCAAGACCCAAGTTTGGGAAATCCGTATTACCTCCGAAGCCGGTGACCTGGTTTGCATCAGCCGCATCACCATGGCCGTTCTGGATAGATAGAAGTACATGTCCCAAGAGAACCCTTCCATACCCCCGCTTTCCGCTGACACTTCCCCCGGGGAGACAGCCCATCGCTTATTTCAGGCCGCCCTTCGCGCCCAACTGCCGGTTGCTCTCTGGCGATTACCCAATACCCAGGAAGTCCAGGTGGTAGTGGCCTCCGGAGTTCAGCACGCCCTGCCGCCCATGGAAGGTCCGCAGAAAGGCTTTGCGTTCTGCCCGTTCCAGGTATCTGCCTCAGCGCCGGTCACGTTTTTACCCGCTGATTTGTATTTCTCCGGCAAAGCAGGGACAGCACCCGAACTGGGCGATACCGTGCTGCCCACCGCGTTTTGGGCCGATTTTCAGAAAAGTGGCTTAAAAACAGACCTGGCCGGGAAGTGGCCGAGCCACCCCGCCGGAACGGTTCCCTCCATCGCCCGCGATGCCTTTGAGAAGACCGTCTCCACCAGCATCAAGTCTATGCAGGCCGGTTGTCTGGAGAAAGTGGTTTTGTCGCGCACGAAGACCTTGCCGCTGTTTGAGGGATTTGACCTGCTGCACGCCTTTACCCAGCTGACCCAACTGTATGCCACCGCCTTTGTCTCGCTCGTCGCAATCCCGGGGATAGGCACCTGGTTAGGGGCTACGCCCGAGTTGCTGGTGCAGGTAGACCGGCACCGGGTATTCCGGACTGTGGCCTTGGCGGGCACCCAACCGCTCACCGATGGGCTTACGCCCGCCGATGCCATCTGGCGGCAAAAGGAAATTGAGGAGCAGGCCCTGGTGCAGCGTTACATTGTGAGTTGCTTCCGGCACCTGCGCCTGCGGGAGTACGTGGAGATGGGACCCCGCACCGTGCGGGCCGGTAACCTGCTGCACCTCCGCACCGATTTCAGCGCCGCCATGGACGAAGTGGGCTTCCTCAAGTTAGGTACCCAGATGCTGGAACTGCTGCACCCCACCTCGGCGGTGGGGGGCATGCCCAAAGCCGCGGCCCTGCAGATGATAGGCCAACTGGAACTCCATGAGCGCCGTTACTACAGCGGGTATCTGGGGCCGGTGCAACTGGGGCAGGAAACGCATCTGTTCGTGAACCTGCGGTGCGTGGAGTTGGGGCAGGATACGGTAACCGCCTACGCCGGCGCCGGCATGACCGCCGATTCTGTGCCCGCGAAGGAGTGGGTGGAAACCGAGCTCAAAATGCAAACCGTGCTCCGTCTTTTTCAAGCGTCTGAATCATGATTTTACAAGCCGTCATTGATATTGCCGAGATCTGCGTCCGCAAGGGGGTAGAGGATATTGTCTTGTCACCGGGGTCCCGCTGCGCACCGTTGACGCTGGCCTTCGCCCGGCACCCTAAACTGCGCGTGCGCACCGTACCCGATGAGCGGAGTGCCGCCTTCATTGGGTTGGGGATTGCGCAGCAGACGGGCAAGCCGGTGGTGCTGGTGTGTACCTCCGGGACGGCTGCCTACAACTACGCCCCGGCGGTGGCCGAGGCCTTCTACCAGAACATCCCGCTGCTGGTGCTCACCGCCGACAGACCTCCCGAGTGGATTGATCAGCTGGACGGACAAACCATCCGGCAGTCGCATATTTACGGCGGTCACGTGAAGCGGAGCTTTGACTTTCCGGTGGATACAAAGCACGTTGATGCCCAGTGGTATGCTGCTCGTCTGTTAAATGAAGCCTTGAATGAAGCGATGGCGTTTCCGGAGGGGCCGGTGCAGGTGAATATCCCCTTGCGGGAGCCGTTTTACCCGGAGCCGGGTGAGGAGTTTGCGTATTCTTCAAACGTTAAGATCATAGAAGAGTTGCCATCGGGGTTTGGCTTGCCTGCCCAGAGTTGGGAAACCCTGAATCAGGAGCTGAAACAGTACAAACGTGTGCTGGTAGTGGCGGGTCAGGGCAAGCGGGACGAGGCCTTGCACCAGGAGGTACTTCGGTTCTGCCAAGCCAACGGGGCCGTCTTCGTGACCGACACCATCAGCAACCAACAGGTAGCCGGTGAGACCATCAATTTCCATGATGTGTTCCTGGGCGCCAAGCATCTCCACTCGGCAGACGCACTTCAAGCGGATTTGTTGATTACCTTTCACAAGTCGCTGATTTCTAAAAATCTGAAACTGTTTCTCAGGAAACAGACGAACCTCCAGCACTGGCACGTGCAACCGGCCGGAATGGTGGCTGATACGTTCCAGTCCCTCACCAGAATCATCAGAACCACTCCGCAGGATTTCTTCCGGCAAGTAGCCGAAGGGGAGGAGAATCTGTCCCATCCGTCAGACTTTGCCCAGACCTGGACAGAGTTGGATCAGCGGGCGAAAGCGTTTTTGGAGGGTTTTCAGGAAAACAGCCCTTTTTCAGAATTCAAGGCCTGTCACCAGGTACTCCGGAATTTGCCGGCCCACAGTATTCTGCACCTGGCCAACAGCATGAGCGTACGCTACGCCAACCTCATCGGCGTAGCCGATCTTGAGGGGGTGGAAGTATGCGCCAACCGCGGCACCAGCGGCATTGACGGAAGCACCAGCACCGCCGTGGGCTCGGCTCTGAGCACCGAAAAACTGGTGACGCTGCTCACCGGCGACATGGCGTTCCTGTATGATCGCAACGCGCTCTGGCACAATTACCTGCCGCATAACCTGCGCGTGGTGGTGCTAAATAACCACGGCGGCGGCATTTTCAGGATGATTGAAGGCCCGCGCAGCCAACCCGAACTGCGCCCTTTCTTTGAAACCGAGCAGCGCCTGACCGCCCAGAAAACCGCAGAAGACATGGGGTTCCAGTATCTGCAGGCTTCTGATGCCGCTTCCCTGGCCGCTTTGTTACCTTCCTTTTTCAACCCATCGGCGGGGCCGCAGTTGCTCGAGATTGAGACCAGCAGCCCCGAGAATTTCGCCATTTTTGAAGCGTACCGGAAACAGGTGGCGTCCAAGCTAAATATTTAAAGGTCAAAAGGTTAAATTTAACACGTTCTTTGTTGACTTAGCGAAAAATAAGTCGTAAATCACCATAGGAGACGCTGTAATAAAGCGGTATAATTATGGAGTTTACAAAGAACGTAGAAGAATGGCACCACAAGCACCACGTGGTCCTGTATGATTACGGAAGAATAGCGCTAGGCTGTTTTCTCGTATTCAAGGGCATCTCCTTTCTGTTTAATATTTCGGCGCTGGAACAGATTCTGCTGGACAGTAAGCTCTACTCCATGGCCACGTTCATGGCCTATGCTGTAGTGGTGCTGCATATGGTGGGAGGCGCCATGATCACCGTGGGGTGGCATACCCGGTCCGCCATTCTGGTGCAGATTCCTATTCTGTTATCTGCCGTCTTGTTTTTCACTCCTACGCATGACCTTTTCTCGCTGTACTCTCCCTTTGCGGTAGCCATTTACACCCTGCTGTTCCTCATTTTCTACTTCATTGGCGGGGCGGGATATTATTCCTTTGATCATAACCGCGCCTATCGGTTCCGCAAATCCTCGGAGTAATGCTCTGGGGCAAGGCGGGGAAATTGGGGAGTTGTCCCTGTAGTTCTCTGCCATACTTAACCCAAAGATTTCCATAAAAGTGGCAGGAGCTCGTCGTCTTTTCTCCCTGGGGCCTGTCCGGCAGTTGTTGAAAAATGCCGGTTTCTCAGGAAAGAAAAAGTTTAGGTAGTTGTTTTTAAGCGATTGGTAGTCAACCTAAAATTTATGGGAGGCGCTGTCTTTTAATGGCGTAACGCAAATGAATTGGGTACAACAAGTAGACCGGTGGCAACATGAACACCGGCCCGTAGCCTATGACTACGGAAGAATTCTTTTAGGCCTGTTTATCTTCTACAAAGGCCTGACCTTTATCGCTGACACCGCCGGGCTGGCGCAGATCATCCAAAACAGCCAGTTTCAATGGATCTCCCTGGGCTTAGCGCACTATGTAGCTTTTGCGCACCTAGTGGGCGGGCTCCTGATTGCCATCGGGCTGATCACGCGGGTAGCCATCGGCTTCCAACTTCCTATTCTGATAGGAGCCGTGTTTTTCTTTAATCCCGGGCAGGGCTTTTTCTCCGTGTATCCCCAGTTTGGTCTCTCGCTGGTGACGCTCATCGCGCTGATCTTCTATTTTGTGGGCGGCTCCGGGTATTATTCAGTGGATCATAAGTTTGAGATGAACGAGAAACGCTTGCTGGAGAAAAAGCAGCGGTACCAGAATAACCACTAATTGGAGCTTCTGTTGCTAGGGTAGAACCCAAATCTGCGTATACCTTTGCATATTCCTGCAAAGGCACAGTACCTTTACGCCGTAATGTTCTACCTAAACACAAGGTTCATGCAAAGCAAATTCAACTGGACAACCATCAAAGAATACCAAGAGATACTTTTCCAATTCTATAACGGCATCGCCAAAATCAGCATTAACCGGCCGCACGTGCACAATGCGTTCACGCCGCGCACTGTGGCTGAGATGATTGATGCCATGGACATCTGCCGCGACAACTCTGACATCGGGGTGATTATCTTAACCGGCGAAGGGGGAAAGGCGTTCTGCTCCGGCGGTGATCAGAGCGTGCGCGGCCACGGCGGCTACATCGGTGAAGACACCGTGCCCCGTTTGAATGTGCTGGACTTGCAGATGCAAATCCGCCGAATTCCTAAGCCCGTGATTGCGATGGTGGCCGGTTGGGCCATTGGCGGCGGCCACGTGCTGCACGTGGTGTGTGACCTTTCCATAGCCGCGGAAAACGCTCGTTTTGGCCAAACTGGCCCTAAAGTGGGTTCCTTTGACGGAGGCTTCGGGGCGTCTTATTTGGCCAGGGTGGTAGGGCAGAAGAAAGCCCGTGAAATCTGGTTTCTCTGTGACCAGTACAATGCCCAGGAAGCGCTTGACATGGGTTTGGTGAACAAAGTAGTGCCGCTGGAGCAACTGGAGGAAACCACCGTAGAATGGTGCGGAAAGATTCTGGAGAAAAGCCCGCTGGCCCTGCGCATGCTCAAAGCCTCCTTCAACGCCGAGCTGGACGGACAGGCCGGGGTGCAGCAGCTGGCCGGAGACGCCACCTTGCTCTATTACCTCTCAGACGAAGCCAAAGAAGGAAAGAACGCCTTCCTGGAGAAGCGCAAACCAGATTTCTCCAAGTATCCAAAGTTCCCTTGATCTGACGCTGGCAGTTAGACATTAGATTGTAGACTTCAGCCCTACCTTTTCAAGAGGTAGGGCTTTTTATTGGCTTGAAACAAACTTTATTCGGCCCAGATAGTAAGTTTACGAGACAAAGTCTAGCAACTAATATCCAACTACTAGCGCCTACCCATGCCCGACCACCTGCTCCTCAACGGCAAGAAATTCTTTTTAGATGAAGTCCAGTACTACTCGTTCCGGGAGAGTATTCCCATTGACGGGTATGAGGCCAAAACGCTGGAGTTCTGCAAAAACTGGCTGCAGGGCGTGCAGGAGTTTCCTGTGCAGACCTCGGGTAGTACCGGCATCCCCAAGTTCATGGAGCTTCCCCGTGACCGGATGGAGGCCAGTGCCAGGCGTACCCTGCGGCTTTTCAGTCTGCAACCCGAGGACAGGGTGCTGGTATGCCTGAACACCGAGTACATTGCCGGGATGATGATGCTGGTGCGGGGCCTGGTGGGGAACCTGCACATGACCATCATCGAGCCCATCGGGAATCCGTTGGCCAGCGTGGGCCCTGAGCCGCAGTTCGATTTTATGGCCCTGGTACCGCTGCAACTGCAAACCATTCTGGAGCAGACGCCGGAACACCTAACCAAGCTCAATTCCATGAAGGCGATTCTCTTGGGCGGAGCCGCGGTGAGCAAGTCGCTGGAAGAGGCGGTGCAGGCGCTGGAGGTACCCGTGTACCAAAGCTACGGCATGACCGAAACTATCTCCCACATAGCTGTTCGCCGGTTGAACGGAGAAGAGAAAACGGATTACTACACCGCTCCACCCGAAGTTACCTTGGGGCAGGATAAACGCGGCTGCCTCACCATCTCCGCTGACGTGACCGGCGGGGAAACCCTGGAAACCAATGACTTGGTGGAGCTGCTGGAAAACAACTCCTTCCGCTGGCTCGGCCGCGCCGATAATACCATTAACTCAGGAGGCGTGAAGGTGCAGCTGGAGAAAGTGGAGGCCGCCCTGGGGGAGGCGCTCTCCGGAATGGGAATTTCGCGCCGGTATTTTGCCGCCGCCTTGCCTGATGAAACCTTGGGCGAGCGCCTGATTGCCGTACTGGAAGGAAGTCCGCTCACGGAGGTGGAGGAAAGCAATCTGAAAGGCAAGCTCAGCGAGTCGCTCAGCAAGTACGAAACCCCTAAGCAGTTCGGGTATTTGCCCAGACTGCCGGAAACCGCCACCGGCAAAATTGACCGCCGCAGTGGTCTGACCTTGCTTTAAAATCAGAGGGCTAGGGGAGGCTGTTCACTAGATGAGTATAAGATAATAAGTGATAAAATTATTTAACTGAAATTCAGTAATTTAGAAGTTATGGTAGTTATTTAATTCCATTTTCGTCTCCTTTTTTATTTTGCTGCGTATGGGAGTAGAAAATATCTGGAACATTATCTTTTTACCATGAATAAGCTCTCCTCTCTACTTTCCCTTTCCTTCGCAACTTTCTTCCTGTTTTCTTGTGAAAAAGAAGAAATCGAGCCAAATATCAATGCTGAGGTGGTTTCTGAATCAAGAGGCACATATTGCAACGAGTATTCTTATTTCAATAAAGTATCTGGCCCGGTAAGTTTTGGCAGCGCCAGGGGAGGAGTTCTGCTGGTAGGGTTCCAGGAGGGTCTTTCTATGGAAGCCCGTCACCAGATCCTGAGCCGTTATTCGCAGTTCAAGAGCATAGACGGAGAGATCTTTATGGATTCCGGCGTGATCACGCGGGTGAACTTAACTCCCTGGTCAACCTGCTCAGACGTGGAAAGACTGATGGAGCGATTGAAGCGCGAAGGCGCCGTTTCCTTTGCCTATCCTTTCTTTGAACCACAAACCACAGATCCTACAGAAGCTTGGGTGGGCTCCTCCAATGAGTTCATGGTTTCCATTGAAGGCAACGGGACCTATGAGCAATTGGAGCAGTTAATGGCCAGAACCAACACCAAACTGGTTTTCTCCTTTTCAGACGATATTCACCTGTTGCGCGCCGATAAATTCTCTACCGGTAATGTGCTGACAATCTGTTCCATCTTCAACCAACAGTCGTTTATCACCGTGGCAGAACCTAACCTGGTGTACCATATTCCAGATGGAACTACCCCGGTAAGCGAGGTGCCTGTCGGGACGTCTAAGACCAGAGGGAAGGGGATGTTCAAACGCTTCAAAAAATAAAAATCGCCTATAAAAAAGCTTCGCCCACCAGCCCTGACGGCTCAACGTCAGAGCTGGTGGGCGAAGCCTTTTTATAGGAAGGTCGTTTTGAGGATCTTTTCTCAAAAACAGGCTTAAAATAGCGGATGGGCAGAAACAAAAGCCCCTTGGAAGATAGGAAAAAATCGTTTTTTGGTTAACTTTGCCCGATATACGACCTTATCCAAACCTACTATATCGGATGAAATTCATTGTATCTTCTACGGCGCTGCTCAAGCAGCTTACTAGCATCAACGGGGTAGTGGCCAACAACCCGGTGGTGCCGATTTTGGAGAACTTCTTGTTTGAGATCAACGACGGTGTTCTGACCATCACAGCTAGTGACCTGGAAACCTCCATGATCACGGAGATACACGTGGAAGCCCGTGAAAATGGCCGTATCGCCGCTCCGGCCCGTATCCTGATTGATACTTTGAAAAACCTGCCGGACCAGCCGGTGACCTTCACCATTGACGAGGAGACCTACACCATTGAGATCAGCTCGTCTAACGGCCGTTACAAACTGTCTGGTGAAAACGCCACTGATTTCCCTAAGGTGCCGGTGGTGCGCGGGGGCAATGCCATTGAGATCCCTTCCAACGTATTGGGCCGGGCCATCAACAAAACCATCTTCGCGGTAAGCAACGATGAGCTTCGGCCGGCCATGACGGGTATCTTCGTGCAGCTGAACAGCGGGAACATCACGTTTGTGGCCACAGACGGACACCGCCTTCTGCGTTACCGCCGCCAGGATGTGAGCAGCGACAACGCCGCTTCCATCATCATTCCTAAAAAAGCCTTCAACCTGCTCAAGTCCACGTTGCCCAATGAGGCCACGGCGGTTCGGGTGGAGTTCAATACGTCCAACGCGTTCTTCAGCTTTGATAACATCAGAATGATCTGCCGCCTCATTGATGAGCGCTACCCAGATTACGAGAATGTGATTCCGGCTCAGAACCCCAATAAATTAGTGATTGACCGGTACGATTTCCTGAGCTCTGTGAAACGTATCTCCATCTACTCCAACAAGACCACCCACCAGGTGCGTCTGCGCATTACGGGCAGCGAACTGCAGATTTCGGCCGAGGATCTGGATTTCTCCAACGAAGCGAATGAGCGCCTGACCTGCCAGTACGATGGCGAGGACATGGAAATCGGTTTCAACGCCAAGTTCCTCACCGAGATGCTGAGTAACATTGACTCTGATGAAATCACCCTGGAGCTTTCCACGCCAAACCGCGCCGGCTTGCTCATGCCTTCCACCAATGATGAGGAAGAAAGTATCCTGATGCTGGTGATGCCGGTAATGCTCAACAACTACGTGTAAGCGTTACAGAAACTAGAGAATACAGAAATCCTGCCCGGCATAAGACCCAGGCAGGATTTCCCGTTTTAAGCTGATTTTAGGAAATCAGCCTTAAAATGGCGAGGAGGGGAAGTGGACTGCTTTTAAGTGATCTTACCTCTTCCGTTTCTTCTTTGCTGGGGAACGAGCTGCCTGCCCAGTAGAGTGCTTAAATAATGGTTGATGCAGAAAGGAGTTCCGATTATGAAATTCCTGTTTTGAGGCTGATTTTCTTGAAAACAAGCTCTAAACAGGCCATCAGGAGAAAAGGCTGAAATTCTTTACCAGAACCTGAATTTGTTTCTCTATGGAGCGGAAGTTACTTCCGTGAATTACACTCAGGTAGTCACGGAAGTAACTTCCGCTCCATAGAGAAACAAATAAATCTGCGTTGATAAGATGAACAAGCTAAGCAGATGAGAAAGGTTTTTTGTTATGAGGGTTCTTTCCTGAAATCGGGTCCAAAGTAGAGACGCTTCAGAAAAGGCATTGCATCTATCCCCAGAACTGAGAAAAACATTTTACCTTTGTTTTTCAGAAAACTGCGCGAAAGCGCAAAACCCATGAAACAAATGAAAAAATCAGAGATACACTTCAGCATTGCCTTAGATGATCAGCGCATCCCGGAGGCCATCAGTTGGACCGCTACCGATGCCGGTACTGACATCCATTTCGCCAAAGCCATCAACATCTCGCTTTGGGACCGCAATGACTCCGGAACCATGAAGATTGATCTCTGGACCAAAGACATGCCCGTAGATGAAATGAAATACTTCTACATTGACACCATCGGGGCGATGGCGCAAAGCATTGAAACCGCTACCAATGACAAGCTGATGGCCGAGAAAATGCGCAGCCTGTGCCAGGAGCTGATGCAGCACGTAGAGGAGCAGCAAAAGCGTAACGCGGCCCAAAACCCGCAGTAAGCTAAAAGAAATACCATAAAAAAAGCCGCTGGAGAGAGCGGCTTTTTTTATGGTATAAAAGGTATGTTTAGTTTCCGGGGGCAGCTTCCTTGATCACGGCCGTTTCAGGCTGCGGGAAGGTACGCTTGGTGCTTTCTTTGTCCTGCGCGATCAATGACTTGGCAGCCTTGCCGTTTTCTTTCAGCAACTGCTGCGCGTAGGCGCGGTCATAGCTGTTGAAGGATTTACGGGCTCCGTAATAGCGGGAGTACTGCGCCGTGCTCAATAGCCCTTCCAGAGCAACGTCACGCTCTTTACAAACTCCGTTGATACATCTTTCCAGCTCGGCCGGATTATTGGCGTGTTTGGCCTCAAAATCTACCATTTTCTTGGCGTTGGCCAGGTTCATCTCTCTCAGTTTCCGCGACTGGTAGTTGTTCAGCTGCAGTTCCCGGATCATCTTATCGGATAGGTTCTTGGCGCGTTGTTCTGCGGTTCCTCCGTTCTGCGCGAAAGAGGCGAATGAAACAGAGAGAACAAGGGCTAAGGTATACACTAATCTTTTCATAGTCGTTCTGGTTTGAGAGTTCCTATACAATTCCTGTGCCATCTATTTTAGAACAAAACCAATGGCTAAAAAGTTGGCCTCCTGTAAAAAAGAACGTGCTTTAGGTTAGTTTGTTTCCTGTAGAGCCCTATATAACTTATTGGAAATAAAGTTCTTGCTGTACTACAAGCTTTCTATGAGTTTTATCCAAAATACCCTTAAAACTGCCGGTTAAGCAGGAAAAATCTAAAACTTGTTCTTCCACATCATGGACTCCACCGGGTACACAGACCGCTGGTTGTACTTGGCGTTGCTCTTCTGGTTGTAATAGTTTTCAATGCCGCCGTTCACCACAAAATAGATCAGCTGCCCGATGGGCATGTTGTGGTACACGCGTACTTTCTGGCTCACCGAGATCTCCAGCGTCCAGTGGTTGCAGAAGCCCACGTCGCCTTTGCCGGCGGTGGCGTGGATGTCAATGCCCAGACGGCCTACGCTGGATTTCCCTTCCAGGAACGGAACATGCGCATGGGTCTCGGTGTACTCTTCGGTAACGCCCAAATACAAACGGCCGGGCTCCAGAATGTAGCCTTCCTCGGGTATTTCAAACACCTCAATCTGGTTGTGTTTACGGGCATCCAGCACCTCGTCTTGGTAGAACGCCAGGTACTTGCCTAAATGCACATCGTAGGAGTTGGTGCCCAGGCAGGAGCGGTCATACGGTTCTATCAGAATGGTGCCTTTTTCTATCTCTTCCAGAATCTGACGGTCGGTGAGGATCATGCGGGTAGGTAGCTAAACTTGAGGCTGCAAGGTACACGTAAATTCCGGTTCTTGCCACGCCTCTAAAACCGGAGGACTTCGTTTTACGCCTGTTTCCATGAAAATACCCCTAAATCGCCCCGCGCTTTCCTGAGGAGAAAGAACGACGGACGATTCAGGGGTAGAATGGCAGATCAACTGAGGGCTACACGCGATGCAAAAGCCATTATTTACTTGGCCTTCGCGGTTTTCTTCTTGGCCGGTTGGGCGTTGTGGTAGTTCCGCAGGAGCTCGCGGCTTTTCAAACCCGATGGTTTGAGATCAGCGTCTTTCCATTGGCCGGTGGCCGAGGCCGAAGGGAGCAGGACGGAACAGGTTTCGTTTTTATCCGAAACGGACCAGGTAACCCAGCTGATCTTGCGCTGCTCGGCCCAATCAAGCCACTTTTTCCATTCCGTTTCATTCAGAGGACCGTCGCCGGTGGCCTCCATGCCCGCCGATTCAGAGATAAAGAGCGGAAGGCCTTTGCTCAGGGCGTAATCACCGCGGTCTCGGAGTTCCTGCTTGTGGGTGGCGGCGTAGAAATGCAGCGTGTACATGAGGTTGGAAGCCCCGGTAATGGGATCATCGGCGGCCAGGTGCACATCCTGATCCCAGTGCGGGGTACCCACCAGAATGAGGTTGTCCGGGTCAATGGCCCGGATGGTTTTGATGAGTTCCTCGGAATAGGCCTTTACTTCAGCCCAGGATTCTTCATCGGGCTCGTTGAAGATCTCGTAGATCACGTGCGGGTTCTTGCCATAGGTCTGAGCCATTTCGGTGAAAAACGCCTTGGCCTCCGGCAGGTTGATGTTGTGGCTGTGCCAGTCAATGATCACGTAAATGTTCTCTTTGATGGCCCCGTCTACCACCGCTTTGATCTTTTCCTTAGACCACTCGGGCTTTTGCAGGTACCCGTCTTTGGGTTCAATGCCCATAGCCGCCCTGATCACGTTGATCTTCCAGTCTTGTTTGAGCCAGCTTACCGTCTGGGGCGTGTAGAACCGGGGCCAGAAGTTGTGCCACCCGAAGCTCATGCCTCGTAAGATGACCGGCTGCCCCGCTTTGTCTACCAGCTGCGTTCCTTTTACGTGCAGCGCCCCGTGTTCTTTCACCGCCTGCCCGGTGGCCAGGTAGCTGCTTCCCATCAATAAAAGCGCGGGTATGATTTTCTTGATCGACATAAATACAGTTGAGGTGGAAACTCAAAGTACGCGAAATAAGCCATGTGCCGCATAACACTTCTTTAGCATTTCTTACTCCGGTTTCTACTCATGCCCTTTCTGGGAGTGCGTTCATTGGCTTCTGATGGATTTGGAGTTTTGGGGCTGTTTTCGGGAAAATAGCCCCAAAACGGCTTTTGAAAATGGAAGAGCTTCCTTAAACCTATTTAGGGTAGCAAGCGTGGATTGTACCGCTGTTGCTGTGTTTTCATCAGCCAGCGGAAGGACGACAGGATCTGACTTGTTGGTGAGAACCCCAAAAAGGCGAGCGAAATACAACACGGGCAGCAAAAAGAGTAAAGCACGTTAGTAGGCGTCTACTTCGTTTGCCGTTTATCGGGGTGTAGAAGCCGCAGGGCGTTGAAGATGGCCTGGTGGGTGATGGTGGCGTGGTCTTCCTGCGGCAAGTAGTCGAAATGGACGGTCACGTGCCGGTTCTTGGTTTTCAGTTTCTCCACCAGCAGGTTGGCGTCTACTTCCATGACGTGCGGGATATCGCCGGGGGAGAGTCCTTCTTTCCCGACACCAATGTAAATGTCGGTTTTCTGAGAAAAGCCTTCACTGAGCAGGGGAGAGGATTGGTTCAGAATGGAGCCGTTGTCCCACCAGATACTGGGGCTGATGATGATGTACTGGTTGAAAAGCGTGGGTTTCTTCAGCAGAACTTCCGTGGCGAAGAGTCCGGCCAGTGATTGCCCGATCAGGGTTCGGGAAGAGTTGGTCTTGTATTTCCGGGCGATGTACGGTTGCAGCTCCTGCTCCAGAAAAGCCATAAAGTTTTCTGAGTGGCCGCTGGTGGGGTATCGCTTCTGGTCCGGTTCCAGCGTGGTGGGGTAGGTGAAGTCCCTTCGGCGGTCTACGTTGGCAATACCCACGATGATGGATTTAGGCACCCGGTCAATCCAGGGGAAATTGTTGAATTGGTAAAGGCCCACCACGTGAATAAAGTCCTCCTCCGCCGATCCGTCCAGCAGGTAAACCACCGGGTAGCGGGTCGTGTCTTTCGGGTTGTAGCCTTCGGGCAGATAGATGTTCAGAATCCTTTTCTCGCCTAATTTCGCTGAGCTGATTTCCTCCGTCAGCCCCAGCACGAACTGCTTGGACGTGTCAACCTGCTTAGCTTTTCTGGATTGAGCAAGAGCCGGCGTGGCGAAAAACACCAGCAAGTAAACGGGAATCAGAAATCTCATGCCAGGGATGTTTAGTGAGCGGATGACTTTACTCTTTTGCCGATGCAGTTCAATGTGCTCACAACAGCTCCAACATCTCCCGCTCAATGCGTCTGGGGCGCATGGATAGGGCATCCAAGAGGCACCAGGTGGTTTTGGCCGAGGCCAGCAGTTCGTCGTTCTCGGCACGGTACAAGCTCACAAAACGCTCAAACTTGGCTCCCTCGTGCTCGCCCACCCAAGTGTAGCCTTTGATGGTGTCCTCCGCAAAAGCCGGTTTATGGAAGTCGATCTCATGCCGACGCACCACCCACTGGTATTTCTCCTGCATCTGGGGAGGCGCCACGTGCGCCCAATGCGCCGCCGACACTTCCTGCACCCACCGGACATAGACCACATTGTTCACGTGGCCCAACGCATCAATGTCGGCCTCAGTCACCTTGATGTCAATGTTGAATTTGTGAAGATGTTCTTTCGCCATGGCAGCAAGGGTTTGGGGGAGAAGCTAGGGAAACAGATCAAATATAAAGTTCCTTTGCTACAGTTTCGTAAAAAAGAGGCGTAAAACTGTTTTCTACTTGCCACTATGTTTACCGCTGAGGCTGAAATTATCTCTATACCTTCACGCTGGACATACCGCCGTCTACGTGCAGGATTTGACCGGTCATCCAGGCAGATTGCTCTGACAACAGAAAAGCGGCCATGTGCGCGATGTCCAGCGGGGAGCCAAGTTTTTTCAGGGGATGGCGTTGGGCATTCGCCTGCATCTTCTCTTCGCTGCTCAGGTATTTGGCCGCCAGCGGGGTATCGGTGAGGGAGGGAGCAACCGCGTTTACCCGGATGTTGGGTGCCCATTCCGCCGCCAGGGCTCTGGTCAATCCTTCAATGGCCCCTTTGGAAACCGCCACCTGGGCGTGAAAGGGAAATCCCGTCTGGACCGCCACGGTGGAGAAAAACACAACGGAGGCATTTCCGGCGGCTTTGAGTTTGGGCAGAATGGCCTGCAGCAACTGGATGGCTCCATTCACCTGCAAGTGAAAATCAGCCGCAAAATCGGCGGGTTTCAGGCGGTGGAAAGGCACCAAGTTGATACTTCCCGGACAATACACGAAACCGTCCAGGGAATCAGGCAGGAAATTCAGGTCGTGGTCTGTTTCACGGACATCCAGATAATGATACGCCAAGGAAGAGCTTTCGGGCTGGACCGGATGCTGGCAGTAGGTGGCGTACACCCGGTGTCCGGCTTGGGCAAGCAGTTCTACCAGTGCTTTGCCGATGCCCGAGGAGCCCCCAATAATCAGATAATTCTTCATGTCGCCCTTTCTAGTGGTAAATGGATTGGTTTACCACAGAGAAACAGCTACAACGGGCACAAGTTTTGGACAACTTGCCATCCGTCAAAGCGACCTGCACCAGACGCCTAGTTTTAATCAAATTTCAGGCTTCTATGCCAAACTTATTTCAGGAAGCACCTTCCATCAAACTTTCCTGTTTTAAGGCTATTTTCAGGAATAGGCTCCCAAAACAGCGCCTTATTCCAGCACCAGGGCGATGATGCAGAAAACATCCACAATGAGCAGGGGCCAGGTGACATCTTCTTTCTTGCCGGAGATCAGTTTAAGGGCCGTCCAGGAGAGAAATCCCCAGATGATGCCCTGGGTGATGGAGTAGGAGAACGGAATGAGCACCATGGCCAGAAACGCCGGAATGGCCTCGTCCAGTTGCTGCCAGTTAATCTTGGTCACGGGCCTTACCATGAACACGCCCACCAGCACCACCGCCGGGGCCGTGGCAATGGCCGGAATCACCGATAGCAGCGGGGCCAGGAACAGGAACGGCAGAAACAGCAGCGCGCCTACCACGGCCGTGAGTCCCGTGCGGCCGCCCGCCTCAATGCCCACCGCTGATTCGATGTACGCCGTGCCGGGGCTGGACCCTACCAGACCCGCCATGGTTGTGGCGATGGCATCCACCATCAGAGAACGTTTGACGTTACGGGGTTCGCCGCGCTCATCCAGCAGATTGGCGGCCTCGGCCAGACCCACCAGCGTGGAAAGACTGTCAAACATATCGGTGAAGACGAAGGCGAAGATCACCGGCACCACTGCCCACTGCAGTGAGTTTACGAGGTCTAAACTGAAAAAGAGGCTGAAATCAGGGGCCGCAAAGAGGCCTTGCCAATGGATGAGTTCCTCGGTTCCCCACCAGCGCCCAATGGGGTACGCCGCCAACGTGGTAAAAAGAATACCCATCAGAATTCCGCCTTTTACCTGCCGGGTCACCAATACCGCCGTCACCAGCAAGCCCGCCAGAAACGTGAGCACCGCCGGGGTCAGCGCTCCCGGCCCCACGATGGTCGCCGGATTGGAGACGATGAATTTGGCGTTGGAAAACCCGATGAGCGAGATAAATAACCCGATGCCGGCCGCAATGGAATACCGCAACGGACGCGGAATCGCTTTGATGATGTACGTCCTGACGTTGAACGCCGACAGCAGCAGGAACACAACACCCGACCAGAACACTGCTCCCAGGGCCACCGGCCAGGGCACCTTCATGCCTAGTACCGCCGTGAACGTAAAGAAAGCATTCAGCCCCATGCCGGGCGCCACCAGAATGGGGTTCTTGGCGTAAAGGCCCATCATCAGGCTACTGAAGAAACAAACGAGCACCGTGGCGGTGAGCACCGCGGAAAACGGCATTCCGGCCTGGCTCAGGATGCTGGGGTTCACCACAATGATGTAAGACGTAGCCAGAAAGGAGGAGAGGCCGGCAATGATCTCGGTCTGGAGGTTGGTTCCGTTTTTCTTCAGCTCAAAAAAGGAAGTCATAGGCACGTGAAGTGAGAGAGAAAGCAGTTCAGGATACGATCAGGGCCGTAGTTCACCGCGAAGTTACATATTGTTCCATTTGCCTGCCCTTTTAGCAGGACTTTGTTGCAACCAGTAGCAGCACACGGGCTACTTTAGCGCTTGTTTTCAGAAAAGAGTCTTAAAACAGCGAATGGGTTGGAAGGTAGTTTAAGCAGTGATTTGTATCACGTAATTTCTCTACCAGAACTTGCGGACATTGATCGCGGTTGATAAGCCGCTTTTCTACTGGGTGCGCACGTTCCTTTCAGGAGGAGAAAGGGGCAAGCTGTTTTAGGGGCGATTTTCCAAAAGTAGCCCTAAACTAGCGTGGCATCGGTAAATACTTTGGCAACAGGATTCATCCCGATAGAGGCGGATAGCAACTTCTTGCTTCCATGCAGAGAAAAAGTAGAAGAGTAACTTAGCCGCCAAGAATCGCTCTAAAAGCAGAAGCGGCCCTTGAAAGTACTCAAGGACCGCTTCTGCTTTTGACTGGTTTTCGCAATTATGCCCGCAAAG
The DNA here is from genome assembly GCF_014269285.1 of Rufibacter sediminis. GTDB lineage: Bacteria > Bacteroidota > Bacteroidia > Cytophagales > Hymenobacteraceae > Nibribacter > Nibribacter sediminis. The sequence continues at coordinate 135,405 of NZ_JACOAF010000001.1, read as the reverse complement.
CCTGCAGGGCTTCCAGGTTGGTGGCTAAATAGGCATCGGCTAGGTCATCGGTGATGGCGGCCGATACGAACAGCGTTTCAAACTGCGAAGGTGCGAGGTAAATGCCACGCTGCAACATCTCATGGAAATAGCGGCCGAACAGCACTAAATCTGAGGTCTTGGCGGAGGCGAAATCGGTCACGGGCTGCTCGGTGAAGAACAGGCTGTACATGGAGCCCACCTGGTTGAGGATGTAGTTCAGGCCCACTTGCTGCAGGTTCTGACGGGTGCCGTTCACCAGTTTATCGGTGGTTTGCTGTAATTGGGCGTAAATCTCGGGGTGCTCGTTCAGGTAGGACAACGCCGCCATTCCCGCCGACATCGCAATCGGGTTTCCGGAAAGCGTTCCCGCCTGATAGACGGGGCCGGCCGGAGCCACGGCGTTCATGATTTCCTTCTTGCCGCCGTACGCGCCTACGGGCATGCCGCCGCCAATGATTTTGCCCAGCGTGGTCATGTCTGGCGTCACCCCGTAGCGTTCCTGCGCCCCGCCTTTGGCCAGCCGGAAGCCGGTCATCACCTCATCAAAGATCAGCACGATGCCTTCTTTGGTGCACAGATCGCGGAGCCCTTGCAGAAAGCCTTCGGCCGGAGGAACCAGGCCCATGTTGCCTACCACCGGTTCCAGAATAATGGCCGCAATCTGCGCCGGGTTGGCGTCAACCAAGGTCTGAACGGCGGCTAAGTCATTGAAAGGAGCCGTCAAAGTGTCATTGGCCACGCCTTTGGTCACACCCGGGCTGTCGGGCACGCCCAGGGTGATGGCGCCACTGCCCGCGGCAATCAGGAACGAGTCGCCGTGACCATGATAGCAGCCTTCAAATTTGATCATCTTGTCGCGGCCGGTGTAGCCTCTGGCCACCCGGATGGCACTCATGGTGGCTTCGGTGCCGGAGTTCACCATGCGCACTTTCTCCACGCTGGGCACCATGCTGATGATGAGCTCGGCCATCTCCACCTCACGGCGGGTAGGGGCACCAAAGGAAAGGGAACCGGGCAAGGCATCGCGTACGGCTTTCTCCACCACCTCATGGGCGTGGCCCAGAATCATGGGACCCCAGGAATTGATCAGGTCCAGGTATTGGTTTCCGTCTTCGTCATAGAGGTAAGCACCTTTCGCCGATTTCAGGAACAGCGGCTGACCGCCCACGGCTCTGAACGCCCGCACCGGCGAATTTACGCCACCGGGGATGGACTGCTGCGCCCGTTGGAAAAGGTCCTGGCTGGTTGTATGGGTAAGTGACATGTTGTTTGATTGTGTGATGGATGGAAGAAGAGCGTGAAGGATGGGTAGAAGGAAGAGACATTTTGCATTCTCTCTAGCTCGCAACCGCTCACGCTCTCATTATTTTAGAGTACCGGGTTCACCACCAGTAAACGCCCGTTCTCTACTTTTATTAAAGGGAGGTACTGGTTGTCCTGGGCTTGCTTGCCGGGAGCGGCTTCATAGCCCACGCCCTGGTAAAAAGTACCAGGCTGCACCCGGCTTAATTTTGGTGGCGCAGAGTACCCGTTTTCCTTCAACTGACGGCCGTAGTAGTGTAGCAGCTCAAAACCGGTGTAGGTAAACGTGGAAGGTGGCAGGTTGTAGCGGCTGGTGTACGCCCGTTTGAAATTCTGCACCGATGGATTTTCCTGGTCAATGAATTTTGGGGCGGTGAAATACATCTCCAGAAAATCGAACTGGGCGAAACTGATCTGCGGGTTCTCCAGCCAGGCCTGGGGCGCAATTACCGGAACTTTGGAGGCGCGCTGCTCCAGGAAGCTGATAGTGCCAGTGGCCACATTGGCCGCTGAAGACTGCACCACCAGCACGCCCAGGTCTTTCAGGTTGACCGCACCTAAAATGCCCCCCACATTTCCGGAGGTTTTGGAGTTGATTTTATGGGAGCTGACTACTTTTCCGCCCAGGGCCGTGAAGGTTCTCCTGAAGTTTCCGGCAAAGACGGTGTCGTTTTTCTCGCTGTCATACACCAGCACGGCCGTTTTCCTGGGGAACGTCTGGTACGCATACGTCGCGGCCCGCTGGCCCTGGGTGGCCACGGAGGCTTCCATGAGGTACAGGTACGGGTTGCCTTTGGTGATATCAGCGTCATCTGAGAAAGGATTCACCATGTTGAGGTTCCGCTGCTGGGCTATCTTGGCAGCAAATGCGCTGTTGCCTTTAAATATTGGTCCGATCACCAGGTCCATGGTGCTCATCTCGGGAAGTTCCATCACTGTGCGCACCTGAGCGGTATCATTGCTGGTGTCATACGGGAAGACGTTCACCTGCACGCCCTCTTTTTGCAGCGAATCCCGCGCGGATAGAAGCCCGGCGTAAAAATCTGTGATGTAGAGGTTCTTCTTGTCTACTTTTACGCCCTGGTCTGTCACGTTGAACGGCAGCAGCACGGCCACATTGTACGCGTCTTTCTTGACGGCGGCAGAACGTTGCAGGTAACTGCGGTCCAAATTGAACTGACGCACCAGGGTTTCCAGTTGCGGCCGGTCCGCCTCGGTGAACCAACCCGTCACCAGCTTATCGGCGTAGGCGCGGGCCAGGGTGGCATCCTCGGGGAACTGCCGCATCAGGTACTGGAACGTGGCTTTGTCAGTGAGTTGCAGCATGTAGTACCGTTTCATGGCGGCTACCTCGTCTTTCAGCGACTTGTCATCAATGGGCTCCAGGGCTTTGAGTGCCCGCAGGTATTCTTTTTTCTCAAACAGTACTTGCCCGTGCAGGTACTGGGCATCGGCGAGGCCGCCCCAGTTGGTGTGCTCAGAAGTGAGTTGGGTCAGCATTTTATCGGCCTCGGCTAACTTCTTCTGCCGGCTGGCGGCTACACTGTACAGGTAGGCGGCGTCTGGCGCGTAGCTTTTGCCCGTAGCCGTGCTGGCAATGGGCAGCAGCTCGGCCATGGCCAACGCATACTTCTCCTGATCTACCAGCAAGCGGCCGTTCTGCAGCCTGGTGTCCAGATCTGAAGTAGACTGGGCTTGCACATTCCAACACAGCGCAACCCCCGCAACGGCAAGTACTATTCGTTTTTTCATCGTTTTCTCAAAAGGAAGCTTAAAACCTATTCCCACTCAATGGTAGCCGGTGGTTTTGAGCTGATATCATAGACTACGCGGTTTACCCCGCGCACCTTGTTGATGATCTCGTTAGACACATCGGCCAGGAATTCATACGGCAAATGGCACCAGTCGGCGGTCATGCCGTCTACGCTGGTCACGGCGCGCAGTGCTACCACGCGTTCGTACGTCCGCTCATCGCCCATCACGCCCACGCTTTGGATCGGCAATAACATGGCGCCCGCCTGCCACACCTGGTCATACAAGCCGGTTTTCTTCAGAGAGGAGATGAAGATATGATCCACTTCCTGCAAGATGGCCACTTTTTCGGCGGTGATGTCGCCCAGGATACGGATGGCCAGTCCTGGACCCGGGAACGGATGACGACCGATGATGTTCTCGGAGATGCCCAGGGTTCTGCCCACTAAACGAACTTCGTCTTTAAACAGTGTCTTGAGCGGCTCCACTACTTTCAGTTTCATGAAATCGGGCAGGCCACCTACGTTGTGGTGCGATTTGATGGTCGCCGACGGACCTTTCACCGAAACCGACTCAATCACGTCTGGGTAGATGGTGCCCTGGCCCAGCCACTTGGCGTCTTCCACCTGATGCGATTCCTGATCGAACACCTCAATAAACACGCGGCCAATGGCTTTCCGTTTGGCCTCGGGGTCGGTCAAGCCCGCCAACGCGGCGTAGAACTGGTCTTTCGCGTCCACACCTTTCACGTTGAGGCCCATGTCTTTGTAGGAGTGCAACACGTCCTCAAACTCGTTTTTGCGCAGCAAGCCGTTGTCCACGAAAATGCAGTACAGGTTCTTGCCGATGGCCTGGTGGATGAGCATGGCCGCCACTGAGGAGTCTACGCCGCCGGAGAGGCCCAGAATCACCTTGTCGCCGCCAATCTGCTCGCGCAGTTCCGCCACGGTGCTTTCAATGAATTGGTCAGGGGTCCAGTCTTGGGAGCAGCCGCTGATGTGTACCACAAAGTTGCGGAGCAGGGTTTTGCCCTCGGTGGAGTGCGTTACCTCAGGGTGGAACTGGATGCCGTAGGTTTCCTGGTCTTTTACTTTATACGCCGCCACTTCCACGGAATCGGTGCTGGCGATGACCTCAAAGTTGTCTGGAATTTTCTTGATGGTATCGCCGTGCGACATCCACACCTGTGAGTCCAGGGTGATTTCCTTCAGCAGCAGGTTATGATGGTCTACGTGGCTGAGCTTGGCCCGGCCGTATTCCCGGATGGTGGAGGCAATAACCTCGCCGCCGTTTTCCTGCGCCATCAACTGCGCCCCGTAGCACACGCCCAGCACCGGCAAGTTGCCTAGGAACGGGGTGATGTCTGGATTGGGGTAGTTTTCTTCCCGCACCGATGACGGGCTCCCTGACAAGATCACGCCCTTCAGGTCTGGGGTGATTTCCGGGATTTTGTTGAATGGATGGATTTCGCAGTAAACGTTGAGTTCGCGGACGCGACGGGCAATCAGCTGGGTGTACTGAGACCCGAAATCGAGGATGAGAATTTTTTCTGGCATGTGCAAAGGTACGTGCCGGTTTTAAAACATGAAAATGAATTTACAGCAGAGTAGGGGAGCGGCAGAACGAGTCTGTCTTTGAAAACAGTTGACCAGACCTTTTGTCCGTTTCGCAGCCATTTTTTGAAAAATATATCAAAAAAAGAATGTAGTTTACGAAACCTTAAACGAGGCACGCATTTTGCATACTCAGTTAGGAATTTGAAAGGCGCGAACCGGCTCGTTGAAAAAGGTTCGCCAAAAAAAGAAACAAACCGCTCGTAAGAATCTATGTTGAAATATATACTCCATTCCTTCAAGGCGACGCTGGGGGTGCTGATGACCGCCTCCCTGCTGATCTCCTGTGAAGCCGATTCAGATACCACCGAGCCCTCCCCGGAGGCCACTGCCACCCACAGCACGTTTTCGCTCGTGGACAGCATTCAGGTGGATGCCAAATTCCAGAGTTCGTATCCCGAGGCTTACAACAACCTCAGAGGCAAAACCTACAAAGTAACTGCCCAGGACAAACTAGTAGCTTATTTCCTGGAGGAGAACAATGGCGTTACCCTGTATTTCAGAGACACCTCTGGCGTAGACAATAGATCATGGGTGTCCATCCACTTCAAAAACCGGGGCATTCAGAACCTGCCAGCGTTCATTTCCTTAAAAGATGCCACCACCGTATGCGTGCACAACGGGCAGAATTTCTCTGACGGCAGCGGTGCCATGTCGCCGGGCTGCGTGAAGGTGTTGGATGGTACAGCCGCGTTGCAGTACGATGTCGCTACCCATGTGCTCTCCGGCACGATTTCTAACCTGAAACTGCCCCTGGAATACTACGTGCCCGACTATTCTTTCCCTAACCGGGCGGGCAACGTCTTAAAGGAAAGCGGTTCCAGCCGTAACCTGAACCTCCTCTTCGAGAACGTGAAAGGCCGCAAAGCGGAGTAAGCACACGTATTATTATAGAGAAGCCGTTTTGGGGTTAGTTTTAGAAAAACTGCCTTGAAACGGCTTCTTCCTTTTCGGGCAACAGCCGCTCGCCTGCATTTCCCTTAATCCGGTAAAGATCTTTTTGCCTGCCGGCGCGAGGGAGTGGGGCAGAAGAGAACTGATCGTTCCACACGTTCTATCTTCCCCATGGCAGAACTCTATATAAGATTCCAGTAGTGGTTTAGAAAGTATGATGGGATAGAAGCTGGCAGCGGAGTGTTTAAGATGATGGAATGTTCGAAGTCCTCTGACAAGACCCTCTGATAGCTTAGGTTGAACCATAGAAACAGAAAACTTCTAGTTCTCCCTAGTAAATTTTAATGAGAGACAGAGAAAAAGCAAATGTGTTCTAAATCATACTGGCTTTTTCATATTACATGTAAAAATGTTTTAACATTAGTTGCATTGCTCCAAGCAAAAAGTATATATTTCGGTTACACTCAAACGGCCCCCTTCCCGCAAGATTAACTAACTGGTAGCCACCTTTCTGTTAGATTAACTAACTGGTAATTAATATATTATTTTATAATTTTAACCTTCTTATATGAAGAAATTTTTACTCTCTGCGGCAGTTTGCCTCGCGTTCTACAGCCAGGCCTACTCACAAGGCTGTGTAGCCATCAGGAGCAACGGGATGATGTCCTGCTCGATGGAGCACCTAGGCGAAGAATCAGTTTCTAAGGGGTGGCAGCTGAATGTGGCCCACCGTTACTTTAAGTCGTTCCGGCACTTCAAGGGCGATGAGGAGCAGAAAGAGCGCCTGGAGCAGAACACAGAGGTCATCAACTGGCAGCACAGCCTCGACCTGACGCTGATCCGGCAGTTTGGTGACAGGTGGACACTGGCGGTAGGTTTGCCGCTGCTGTCTAACAAACGGTCCTCGCTCTATGAGCACGGCAGAACAGAACGGCACAACAGCAACTCGGCAGGCATCGGCGATGTCAGAATCACGGGCTATAGGTGGCTGCTCGACCCTCAGAAGGCCACCAAGGGCAACCTGCAGCTGGGACTGGGCATGAAACTGCCCACCGGCAACTACAACTACAAAGACACCTTCTACAATGTGGGCCCTGACAGAGGCGAGGAAGTACGGCCTGTCGACCAATCGATCCAGCTGGGCGATGGCGGCGTGGGAGCCATTACGGAGTTGAATGGCTTTTATGCACTGGGCAGCCACTTCAGTGCCTACGGCAACGTGTATTACCTCTTCAACCCCCGTGGCGAAAACGGCACCCGCACCTTCCGCGAAACCCTGTCGCCGTTGCGTGCCAACGAGGCTATCACCAGCGTGCCGGATCAGTATATGGTGCGGTTGGGCGTGAGCCGCAGTTTCTCAGGAAAGCTGCAAGGAGTGGTCGCCTCGTTGGGCGCCAGGATGGAAGGCGTGCCGGTGGAGGATGTCTTTGGCAGCAGCAAAGGGTTCCGGCGTCCGGGTTATGTGCAGTCCGTGGAGCCGGGGCTGAGTTACCAGATGAACAAATTCAACTTCTTCGCTACCGTGCCTGTCGCCTTTAAGCGCGACCGCCTGCAAAGCGTGACAGACAAAGAAGTAACTGCCCAAACCGGCAACTATACCCACGGCGATGCCGCTTTCTCTGATTACGCCCTCAACACCGGCTTCTCTCTCAAGCTTTAAGGTAGTTGTAGCAGCTACATCCAAATCAAAAGGCCAGGAGAGGTAGCTCCCTGGCCTTTTGATTTATAATGAAGTGCCGTCACACCGCAAGTACAACTCTATGTCATGAAGTTGACTTCTAAATATTGAAAGCACGATTTTACGACCTCTCTTCTGCCTTTTCTATTGAACATTCCATGTTTGTTTTCAGTGTCTTAGCTACTCTTTTTCCCTTTTGTTGATCAGCGAAAATGTTATCTAAAACAGATAAAACAAGTACCTAAGCTGTAGACAAGAAAATTGGTTAAGGAATAAGATTCCGGTAGTGGTTTAGAAAGTATGATGGGATAAAAGCTGGCAGCGGAGTGTCTAAGATGATGGAATGTTCGAAGTGCTCATCAAAGTAAACTGCCCCAGCTGCCAGAGCAGTGAGGTAGTGAAAAACGGGAAGAAAAAGAATGGCTCGCAGAACTTGCTGTGCCGATCCTGTAAAAAGCAGTTCCATGCCTCCTATAGTTACAACGGTGCTCATCCTGCCACAAAGCAGATGATATCGCGGCCTTCGGAGCGCAACGGCGGCATGCGCGACATCGAGGCGCTGCTGGGGGTGAGCAGGGAATATGTCCTGGACAACTTATGCAGACAGGCGGAAAGGCACCTGCAGCCGCCCTTGTTGGTGTTCTCACCAGCAAGGGCGGCTGGGAAGTCAATTCAGCTGCTTTATGAAAGAGGTTACAAAGAAGCTGTCATGTGGTTCAAGTGGCACTTGATAAATGCCTTGAAACCCTGACGCGAAATTTACTTTGCTGAGGATGAGCGTACTGGCGGGTTTTAGGGCTGTTTTTATAAAAATAAGCCAGAAACAGCTTGTGCTGAAAGAAAGTCTTCCTATCTTTGCAACGGCAAATCGGTACGGCCAGCTCCTGCTGAACTCCCCCAGGCCCGGAAGGGAGCAAGGGTAGGTGGTTGAGCGGCGCGATACTCGGTTTGCCGCTTTTTTTTGCCCATACCCCAACGGAACCGCTCCGGTTCCTGCTCCCAATACCCCTTCTTCCTTCATTTATTTTCTACCGTTTTACGCCTGTTTTCAGGAAAAGAGGCCTAAAACTAAGAGTCTCTTCGCAACGTTTTCTGCGCTTTGTTGACCTCAAGTGCTGGTAAGGCAAGGCGTTAAAATACTTGCGGCAGCCGTTCGGTTTTGAAACCATATTGAAGTAGATTTGTGTTTCCAAACCATTTCTACTATGAAATTTTTCATTGATACCGCAAATCTTGCCGAAATCCGCGAAGCCCATGATTTAGGCGTGTTGGACGGCGTTACCACCAACCCATCGCTCATGGCCAAAGAAGGCATTGTGGGGTATGACAACGTCATGAAGCACTACCAGGCCATCTGCGAGATTGTGGACGGAGACATCAGCGCCGAGGTAATTGCCACTGATTTTGAGACCATGGTGAAAGAAGGAGAGGAGCTGGCCCAGCTTCACCCCAACATTGTGGTGAAAGTTCCCATGACCAGAGACGGCGTGAAAGCCATCAAATATTTCACAGACAAAGGCATCAAAACCAACTGCACGCTCATTTTCTCGGCCGGGCAGGCCATTCTGGCGGCCAAAGCTGGCGCTACGTACGTTTCTCCGTTCGTGGGTCGTTTAGATGACATTGGGACCGATGGCCTGGATCTGATCGATCAGATCGTGAACATCTACCAGAACTACGGTTTCGCCACGGAAGTATTGGCGGCCTCGGTTCGTCACGTGATGCACCTGGTGAAATGCGCTGAGATTGGGGCCGATGTGGTGACCTGCCCGTTGAACGTGATCACCGGTCTGCTGAACCACCCCCTGACCGACAGCGGTCTGGCCAAGTTCCTTGCCGATCACAAGAAAGCGAACGCGTAAGTTTTAGAAATACAAAACCAGGAAGCAGAGCGCTTGGTCTGGAGAACCGGCTGCGGCTACTCTTCGGCTCCAACGCGCTGCTTCCTGGTTTCTAATGCATCTAAAGTGTACATCATCAAAGTAAAAGGCAAGGCCAAGATTCCGGATTACATTCAGCTGCGCGATGAGAACTTCGTGCTGATTGCCTACTTCCGGGCCGACCGGCCTCTGAAGAATCTGGACCGCTACGGCCTGGACAGCAAAGAGGAGGAACTGGCCGCCGTGATTGCCGGCCTTGAATTTGGCAAACTGCAGAAACTGGAGATTTGAGCCTGTTTTCCTGAAAGTACCCTGAATTCGCCGTGCCCGTCTCCTTTGCTGATGCGTATTTTTAATTCAAATGATTTCCGGCTGCCTCTGGGCGGTCCTTTACTTTACCACGTACCCCGCCATGGAATTCTCGTCTAACCCAGTGGTCTTGCTGCACAAAGTTTCTATTTTTCAGGATGTGAACACCATCTTGTCTGAGGTAACCTGTACCATTGAGAAAGGCGAGTTTGTATACCTGGTGGGCCGTACCGGGAGCGGCAAAAGCTCCCTCCTGAAAACCCTCTACGCCGATCTTCCCCTGAAGGTAGGCACCGCGCAGGTAGCCGGTTTCAACATCCATGCCCTCACCTGGAACCAAGTTCCGTTTCTGCGCCGCAAGATTGGCATCGTGTTTCAGGACTTTCAGTTGCTCTTTGACCGCACCGTGGCCGATAACCTCAAATTCGTGCTCAAAGCCACCGGCTGGAATGACAAATCCCGCATCAAGAACCGTATTTCTGAGGTGCTCATGCGCGTGGGCTTGGATTCTGTGACAAACAAAATGCCGCACCAGCTCTCGGGCGGCGAGCAACAGCGCGTGGTGATTGCCCGGGCCTTGCTCAACGAGCCGCTCATTCTGTTCGCCGACGAACCCACCGGAAACCTGGACCCCGACGTGACCCAGGGCATCATGGAACTGTTCCAGGAGATCAACAACAGCGGCACGGCCGTTTTAATGGCTACCCACAACCACCACATCCTGCAGCGCTACCCGCGCCGTATCCTGAAATGCGATAGAGGCCGCGTCCTGGATTCTTCGCGCGAAGAGTTTTCGCTCGTTGATGGTATCTGAGATATCTCTTCTCATTCCCGTTTACAACCAGAACGTGCTGGCCCTGGTGGAGGCGCTGCGCCAGGAAACCACTGCTTTTCTCATTCCCTGTGAGATCAGGGTGTATGACGATGGCTCCAATTCAGAGACGCTCCAGCAAAACAGATCATTGCAAGGTGTTTCCGGGGTGATTTACCAGGAACTGCCCCAAAACGTGGGCCGCTCCCAAATAAGGTATAATTTAGCACAGGAAGCCCGTTTTGAGCACCTCCTTTTCCTGGACAACGATGTGTTGCCCGTGCACCCAGATTTCCTGCATCGATATCTAACCCAGGCGCAAGGCGATGTGACCGTTGGTGGAGTTGCGTATCAGGCATCTGCCCCAAAAGGCGCGGAGCTGCGCTGGAAATACGGCAAAGCCCGGGAAGAGGCACCCGCTCACCTGCGGCAGAAGAATCCCTATCAGCGGGTGTTTACCAGTAATCTGCTGGTGTCCAGAAAGGTGTTTCTGGCCTGTTTCCCCAAAAACGAGCTTTCCGGGTATGGGCACGAAGACACGCTTTTCGCCTGGCGGCTAGAGCAAAACCAAATTCCGGTGCAGCACCTGGACAACCCCGTCTGGCACCTGGGCCTGGAATCCGCCGACATCTTTCTGCTCAAAACCCAGCAAGCCCTCCATAACCTGATGCACCTGCACCGGGAATTCAACCTCGGGAACCAGACCAAACTGCTCAGCGCTTATGCTTCCCTTAAAAAGTGGAAAGCTACCAAGCTGCTGCGCGAGAACAGTCAATGGTTGTTTCCGCTCCTGAAACGTAATCTGGTGTCCCGAAAGCCCAGCCTGCGCTTCTTTGACCTCTACCGACTCCTATTGCTGGACCGGTACTTGCGGAAGTAGCAGCGTTTTAGGCACCTTTTCCCAAAGCAAGGCACAGAGACGATGGCGTTTCAGGGCCCTTTTACCGGAAACAGGGGTAAAACAGAGACGATGGTGTTTTAGGCTTCCTTTTGTGAAACCAGCGCGAGAACAGAGGCAATAAAAAAGCCCCTCCGGTGGGAGAGGCTTCTTTATCGGCGATACACGTCTTTAGTTATCGCCCTTTACAACGTCACCTACTTTTTGGCCGGCTTTCTTCGCGGTGTTTCCCACGGCTTTTCCGGCATCTTTGGTGGCTTCGCCTACTTTGCTGTTAGATACGTCCTTGCCCACTTCCTTCACATCAGAGCCAATATTGGAGGCCTTGTTACCGGCTTTGTTGGCGTTTTTCATGGCCACGTACTTGGTTTTAGCCTTGGCAATTTCCCATTTGTCTTTGTCGCTGAGCTGGCTTTGGATGGCGTTTTTACGGTCATCCAGTTGGTTCCAGTATTTCTCTACCGTTCTCCAGTCTTCGTTACTGAAACCTGATTTGTTGGCTTCCACGTGCTTCACGAAGTCCTCATACGCGGTACGGATGTTGGTAGCGGTATAAGACGGGATCTTGCTTTCATCCATAGAAGACATGTCCACGGAAGAAGTGCCGCTGGCTGCCATGCCGGTGCCCTGGTGGTTCATGCGCCAGGTGTTGTATTGCTCCTCTCGGGTAGCCCAGGCCGTGTTGTATCTGGATTGCAACTCATCGTATTCTTTCCGGCGAGTATCGTCAAAGTCTCCTTCGTACTGCGCTACGGCCGCTCGTTTTGTTTCGTAATCAGTTTCCCACTGCTTCATCTGCGCCTCGCCGTCGGCCATGGTGGTGTCCCAGCCGCGCTGCACGTCAGACTCCAGCGTTGTGATGTGGTTTTTGTAGTCATCATAAGCCTGGTCTGGAGAAGAGGTGGTGGTAGTAGTGGTAGACGAAGCTGTCTCCGTACTTTCCGTGCGGTTACACGCAAATTGGGTAAAGGCCAAGGTGAAAGAGGCCGCATACACCAATGTATTTTTTTTAAGTGGATTGTACATTTTCATAGTCGTAAGGTTGGTTAATAAATCTTGGTACTTGTAATTGCTTTGAACGAGAACCATTTGGCGATGTTTCACTTTCGTATAAATACGTAATATGAAAATTTATATATTGTATTTTGTTAAGAAGTGGATAGAAGGGTGCGGTGCGGCTGAGATGGAGGAATAATCAGGGAGAAGTACGGATGGTTCGGGAGACAAAACCTATATTTGTCTTTTCTATTGAATCCATGAACCAGCTCCAGATGGTGGACCTGAAAGGTCAGTACCAGCGCCTGAAACCCCAGATTGACGCCGCCATGCAGGCGGTGGTAGACAGTACCGCGTTCATCAACGGTCCGCAGGTGAAAACCTTCAGCCAGAACCTGGCCCAGTATTTACAGGTGGACCACGTGGTTCCCTGCGCCAACGGCACCGATGCGTTGCAGATTGCGTTGATGGCCCTGGACCTGCCCGCCGGCGGCGAGGTCATTGTGCCAGCCTTCAACTACGTGGCCACTGCCGAGGTGATTGCCTTGCTGGGGCTCAAACCAGTTTTTGTGGATGTGCTCCCCGATACGTTCTGCCTTGACCCGGCCAAAGCCCGAGCCGCCGTTACGGACAAAACCGTGGCCATTATGCCGGTGCATCTGTTTGGGCAGTGTGCGCCCATGGAAGAAATCATGGACCTGGCTATTGCGCAGGAGCTGTTCGTGATTGAAGACAATGCCCAAGCCATCGGAGCGCAGTACATAGATGCCGAGGGAGTTACTTCTTTTGCCGGCACCATTGGGCACATTGGCACCACGTCGTTTTTCCCGTCCAAGAATCTGGGCTGCATGGGCGATGGGGGAGCCATCTTCACCCAGGACATCGACCTGGCTTCTACCCTGCAGCAGATCGCCAACCACGGGCAGCACAAGAAATACCATTACTCCCGCGTAGGCGTGAACTCCCGGCTAGATACTTTGCAGGCGGCCTTGCTGGATGTGAAGCTCACCCAGTTGGATGACTTTATCTACCGTCGGCAGAAAGCCGCGGGTGTTTATGATGCCTTTTTCGCGGAAGTGGCGCAAATCAGGATTCCGGCCCTGGCCCCGTACAGCAGCCACGTTTTCCATCAGTACACCTTGCAGGTGCCCGCCGAACAACGGGATGAACTGAAAGTTTATCTGCAGGAGAAAGGAATCCCCAGCATGGTGTATTACCCGGTGCCGCTGCACCTCCACGACGCGTACGCCTACCTAGGCTACCAAGCCGGCGATTTCCCGGTTTCTGAGGAGTTGTGCCGGAAAGTGATTTCCCTGCCCATGCATACCGAGCTCACCGAAGAGCAGCAAAATTTCATCGGTGAAGCCGTGGTCCGCTTTTTCAGGGGATAATTGAATAACTTGCTTCCTCTAAGGAAACGTGGTGCCTCTCGCCGCTCTGCCGACAAGCAAGCACCAGAACTTAGATAGTAAAGTATGGACAAGACGTCCTCAACATTGATCCGCTTGTTTTAGGGGTGTTTTCCCAAAACAAGCCCAAAACGAATAGCCGACATCTGATGTCAGAAAAGATAACCTTTGCCGTAATAGGAGCGGGCCACATTGGCAAACGCCACGCCACCATGGTGCAACGTCACCCCGAGGGAGAACTGGTGGCCATGGTAGATACTGATCCGGCGCGCCGAGCCGAGGTGGAGTCCTTTGGGGTTCCGTTTTATGGGAGCATCGAGGAATATTTCGCCTCCGGCCCCAAGGCCGATGTCTTGTGCGTGTGTACGCCCAACGGTTTCCACGCCCATCATGCCATGCTGGCGCTGGAGAACGGCTGCCACGTGGTGTGCGAAAAGCCCATGGCCCTGAGCAAAGCCGACTGTGAGCGCATCATCTACAAATCTCTGCAGACCTCCAAGCTGGTGTTCTGCGTGATGCAGAACCGCTACAGTCCGCCATCTTTGTGGCTGAAGGAAATGATCATGGAGAAACGGCTGGGCCAGATTTTCATGGTGCAGATCAACTGCTACTGGAACCGCGACGACCGGTACTACAAACCCGGCAACTGGAAAGGAAATCAGGCCCTGGACGGCGGTACGCTGTTCACGCAGTTCAGCCACTTCATTGACATTATGTACTGGCTTTTCGGGGACATCAGGAACATCAGCGGCCGGTTCATGGATTTCAACCACCAGCAGCTCACCGATTTCGAGGACAGCGGCCTCATTCAGTTTGAGTTCATGAACGGCGGCGCGGGCACGCTCAATTACTCCACCGCCGTCTGGGACAGCAACCTGGAAAGCAGCATGACCATCATCGGCGAAAAGGGAAGCATCAAGGTAGGGGGGCAGTACATGAACGAGGTGGAGTATTGCCACGTGCAGGATTACGTAATGCCGCAATTGCCGCCCAGCAGCCCGGCCAACGACTACGGCCACTACAAAGGCAGCGCCGCCAACCACCACTTCATCTTTGAGAACGTGATTGACACGCTCAAAGGCAAGACCTTCGCCACCACCAACGCCCTGGAAGGTCTCAAGGTAGTGGAGATTATTGAACGCATTTACGAATTGAAGAAGTAACGGCTTTCCGGCCACAGAAGATCCGCCATGTCAGTATCTGATTTTTACGACGACTATACCGAGCAGCAGTTCCAGAAGGGTATCCACATCCGGCACCGGACCATCCTGAAAAACCTGAAAGAAGCCGGCCTGAAGTCCGATTCCAAAGTGCTGGAGGTTGGCTGCGGCATTGGCACCGTCACGCACCTTATCGCCAAAGCCACGCCGCAGGGGAAAGTACTGGCCGTAGACATCAGCCCGAAGAGCATTGACATGGCCCGACGCTTCAACCAGCAGTTCAACCACGTGGAGTTCGCCGTCTCTGACATGACGGATTTCAACCGCCCTGAGAAGTTTGACTTTGTGGTGCTGCCCGATGTCATTGAACACATCCCGCTGGAGCAGCACCCCAACCTGTTCCAGGTGATTTCCCGCCATCTGCACAAGAAATCGGTGGTGGCCATTAACATTCCGCATCCGCTGTACCTGACTTGGGTGCGCGAGCACCAGCCGGAGTTGCTGCAGGTAATCGATCAACCGATTCACACGGATGAGTTGCTGCGTAACACCTACGCGGCCGGACTGTATCTGCACAAACTGGACAGTTATTCGCTTTTTTCCCAGGCCGAAGACTATCAGTGGATCCTGCTGAAACAACGCCTGGTGCCGGAGACGGTACAGCCGAAATCTAAAGTAGATCTGAAATTGCAGGACTTGTCCTCCAAGTGGCTGTAGCTTTTTCCACTGATTACCATTTCCATGCCGTCGCGTAAACCTGTTTTGCTGTACTTCTATCCTGCGCAGTCATCTTTTGTGGTGAAAGATCTGCGGCTGATGGAGCAGCAATACGAAGTACGCCACCAAGGTTTTCTGCCGAAGAAAAAGTGGCAAACGCCATTGGTCTGGTTAGGTCAGGTGCTCTTCCTTCTCCGTCACATCTGGCAAGCCGATGCGCTGATCTGCATGTTTGCCGGGTACCATTCCTTTTTACCGGCCCTTTTCGGGAAACTAGCCTCAAAACCCTGTCTGATTGTGGCAGGCGGCACCGACTGTGTGGCTTTCCCCAGCATTGGCTATGGCGTGTTCGCGAATGCGCTGCTGGGGCGATTCGCCCGCTGGTCTTACCAGATGGCGGCCCACATTGCGCCGGTACACGAGAAACTGGTGTGGCAGGACTATACTTATCAACCAAATGATTTTCCCCACCAGGGATTCCGTTTTCACTGCCCTGGGCTAAAGACGCCGCACACCGTCATTTACAACGGATATGACGCCTCGTTCTGGAAGCCAGATGCAGCGGTGGTCCGTCAGCCAAACACTTTTCTGACCGTTTGTGCCGGGCTGGACATGCGTTTTACCCAGCGCCTGAAAGGATTAGATTTGATGCTGGAAGTGGCCGCCAGAATGCCGGAGGCCACCTTCACGATTGTAGGCGCGCCAGACGGTTTCAGGTTCCCCAACCAACCTGCCAATGTAAAGCTGCTCCCTAAAATGCCTTTGGCCGATCTTAAATTGGTGTACAGTGCCCATACCTTTTACATGCAGCTTTCCCTATCTGAAGGGTTTCCCAACGCTCTAAGCGAAAGCATGCTGTGCGGGTGCGTTCCGGTAGTTAGCGGAGTAGGGGGAATGCCTGTAATTATTGGTGATAGCGGCTTCGTTCTAGAGAAACAGGATACGGTTTTATTAGAGCATTTATTAAAAGATGCTTTACGCTCAAATTCCCCAAAACTTGCCGAAAATGCAAGACAGCAAATTGCCCTTCGTTATCGGGAAGAAAGAAGAGAAAAGGAATTGCACTTATTACTCCAACAATTGCTAAAGCGGTCGTAGCTTCCTGTTAATGATAGGACCGCTCTGAAATTAACGAGATGCTCGTAAACTTTATCACGGCACTTTATCTTTGCAATCTGGATCAGTTCATCAACTAACTTTCTAATTTTAATAGGCAGATAATAGAACTGCTTAAACAAGCTTATATGTAAAGGGCTAATCATGCTGAGAATGGAACTGCTTAGCGCAGAATTTCCACATAGCCTTTGTAGTTTTTCTTCTGATCCTTGTTAGCTAAAAGGTAAAAATAGGAGCCTTCTTTAAGCTTTCCGCCGTCCCAATCATTTTTGTAGTTTCGGTTGTGGTACACCTGTCCTCCCCAGCGGTTAAAGACGGTTAATTCCCATTCGGTTCCATTGTTAGCACTCTCAGAGAGCAGCCCCCTCACAAAAAAGCTATCATTCAGCCCGTCAGCGTTAGGCGTGAATATGTTGGGGATAAACAGATCAATTGTACAATAAGTGACCAGTACCTCATCTCGTTCGGTACAAGCCCCGCGCTGTACTTCCACCCAGTAAGTTCCTGCCTTGTTCACCTGCAGAGTGGGGCCGGAAGAACCATCAGACCACTTCACAGTAGCATCCATTGGAGCTTTGGGGTCAAACAGTACCGATGAGCCTTCACATAAGGTGGTGTCCTGCCCAAGATGGATAGAGAAGGGATTGCTGAACTCAATCTTGACCTCGTCCCTGAAAGTACAATCACCCCTTGTGGCCTCTACCCAGTACGTTCCTCCAGCGGTGACATTCAAAGAAGATCCTGTGGTTCCGTTTGACCAACGTAAGGTAGTGCCGGGTAAAACGTCTGGGGTTAGGGTGAACGCCTTGTCTGTGCACAGGATGGTGTCCCTGCCTAAGTAAGGGGTTACACTTTTCGTGTAGTCCAGGGTCTTAGTTACCGCGAACTCTTCTCCATCCTGGTAGACATTCAGAGTAACGTATTGTTGCCCTTCCCTGGAGAATTGGTGGGTAGGAGAGGTGTTATTGGGTATCACCAGATTATCCAGTTTCCAGTGAAACCGATCATACGGGAAATTGAGGATCGGCTCAAATCTGAAACTGTTGGTTTTACAGTCAAAGGTGTAGGTAAAGTCTGGTTGAGGACAGTCAGATACCTGAATTTCATCAAAGTATCGGTTGCCATATTGATCAGTAGCGGTAAGGGTGTATTTACCAGGTTGATTCACCCGTAACACCGGTTCTGAAGAGCCGGTGCTCCACCTATAACTCGTAAAACCTGGGGCCGATAGACTTCTGACTTGTCCGGTTCTTAAGCAGAAATCCGGGCCAAGATCAATGGAAAGCATATCATAGGCGGCTTTAACCTCCTGCTTTGTCATTTCTTTGTTGTAGATTTTTACATCATCTATCTTGCCATGAAAATAGAGGCTTGGAGTATCTCCTTGTCTGTGGGACCCCACAAAGGTCTGGGGAACGCCCGTGTTTGATTTAGGGTAACCGGTCCTGACTCTACTTTTCAGTTTCTCACCATTCATGTAGAAGTGGGTGGAATCTGTATTGATGGTAATCGTAAAGAAAAACCAGGCATCAGAAGTTATGGTCGCAGTGTCTCTGGAACTGGTGATATGGGTGATGAGTTTTGGCACGTCATCTAACGTTTTGACTTCAATGGCAGTAATTCCATAATTCAGAGCAGGATTATCAGAGACATACAACACCCTGGAAAAAGCGTCAATGGTGGCGGCATTAAACCAGAAGCTGATGGTCTTGGGCAGTAGATCAAAACTGCTTGGAATGATAATATTGTCATTTTGGCCGTCAAAGGAATAGGCACTGTTGGGCCTGTTAAACCTATCCGTTGTTAATGTGGCTCCTCTTACCGTAGCATGGTAGCCATTACCGCTCACATCTCTTGCGTTTCCATCAAAGGGGAAATAGGCAATTAATTTTTCAACGGTAGTTTGGGAAAAGGAAGGAGAAGCAACAGTTAAGAGGGTAACCAATAAAATGTAGATTTTTTTCATTTAGAGAGATGAATGCAGGATACCAATTTCCCTTTGAATATAATGTTAAATTTAAATATTAAGAAGTAGTAATATACACGAGCCTGAGGTAAATACAAATGATTAATGTGTAATTATCCCTTGAGTTTAGAATAGGTATCTATAATGAATTATCTCCGGTGCAAGGTCTTCTGTATCCCGTTATTCAGCTCGGGGGAGACTTTCAATCCTACCGCTAACCCTCCGTATACAACGGTGATTAGGATTGAACGCACGGCAATATCCAGCACTAAATTTGGCAATTGCGGCAGCAGCCAAGAAGCCAGATACGCCACTCCGGCAATGAGCAGCAGCAGCAGGGAGTCCCACCCAAAGGGCTGCATTTTAAAAAAGTAGCCCACAAACGCGACCCGGAATACATTAATCAGGATAAACACGAGCATGGAGGCGAAGGCGGCCCCGCTGATGCCGTAGGGCGGAATGAGCAGGTAGTTGGTGAAGATGACGAGCGTCACCATCAGGATGTTCAGAATCAGGTCGTAGCGGTATTTGTGGGAGGTGACCAGGATCATGGCGTTCAGGCCAGTGGCCAGCTCGAAGATGCGCGCGATGCCCATGAACAAAATCACGTAGCGGCCGGCGCTGTATTCCTCCGGCATTAGCGCGAAGATATTGTCTACGTTGCCCCAGATCCCCAGAAACAGCAGCAACCCGATGAGCAGGTTCACGCGCGTCATGTTCTTGTACAGTTTGCGGAGCGCCGACATGTCCTGCTGCTTGAAGAGATCAGCTACCTGCGGACTCAGAATCTTGTTCATGGACCGGTAGGGCACCAGGATGGCACTGGTGATAAAGTATCCGGTGGTATAATAGGCCACATCAGACAGGCCGCGGTAGGCCATGATCATGGCGGTGTCGGTGAAGGTGATGATGGTGCTGGAGATGTTGCCCAGGAATGCGTACAAGCCGTACTGCACCACTTCTTTGATGGGCACAATCTGAAACATGTTCCGGCCCGGCTTCACAAAGAACTGCCGCAACCAAAGCAGGTACACAATGCAGATGAAGGCCGTACAGGAATTAGCGGCAATAAACAGAATGACAAACCCCTGAAAATCGATCCAGCCCCAGTAGAAGAGGGCGGCGCAGGCCATGGTGAGCACGCGCACCATAAAATCCTGGAGGAAGGTCTGCACGATGGTTTTGTAGAGCGAACGCAGGTAGGCATCCAGCAGCAGGAACAGCAGCGTGAAAAAGCTGAGCGGGATGATGTAATAATAATAATCCACCGCCAAAGGCGAGGTAACCCGGTACAAGTCAAATACGACGGGTTTCAGGAAGAGGAACAGCACCGTGACCACCCCAAAACCCAGCATGGGGATGGCCAGCATCAGGAACAGAAAGCCGTTGTGCTGCTTGTCGCGGTCTCGGAAGTAGGGGAAATAGCGGGCGCTGGTGTTGGTGAACCCCAAGGCGGCAAATTGCGCGAATACCGGAGAAACAGCCATCAAAAAACGGGTGAGTCCCACTTGCGTATCGTCTAGGAAATAGGGGAGAACAAAAACAGTATTCAGGTAGCCAATCACCATTCCCACGGTGGAGATGACGGTGTTCAGATAACTCTGCTTGCGGATGACATCCATGGAGTGCGTGCGGCGTTTTGGGGCTGATTTCTGGAAACCAGGCCCTAAACAGCCTCGGCCCGAAAAACAAAAATAGCAGCTTCTCCCGTGGCTTTCGCTATGCCGCTTAAAAATGAATGGCCACCGACTACTACTCCGTCAACCCAATCACTTCACCCGCGGTCAGGAAACACGTCTCGCGGTTCTGGAGAAAACGGGTGATCTCCTGAAAAAGCGGCCTTCCTGCTGACAAACCGTAGTCACTGAAATTCTCATTGTGCCACAGCAAGGTGAACACCCCGCCAAACCGGATGATCTCCTCCAGCATGGGCGTTAGGGCGGGCATGACTTCGGCGGGGGACAGTTGCAGGTAATTGGGGTGATTCAGGGTCACGTCCATCAGATTCAGCGGTACTTCCCAGACCGGCAGCATCCGCCGCTCCTTGAAGTTGAACAGCCTGAACGGATGACAATAGCTGTTCCGGAACCCGAAGTGCTCGGGGAACCCCAGGGTGCTGTCATACGCGAAGTTCAGTTCCTCCAGCAGGGCCGGGGTTTTCACCGGATCAAAACGTAGGTAATGGAAACGGTTTCCCTTAACGTCGGCGGGAAGTTTGTCGCGCTCAGCTTGCAGTTGCCGGGCGTTGGTACCGGTGCCGTGGCTGCCGTGTAGCCCAATCTCATGCCCGGCAGCCGAGATCCTTTTGATCTCTTTTTGGATTTCCTGGCTTAAAACGTCATAGTCGGCATTGGGGTGGCCGTCATAGGGTGCGGACTCGGGCAGGAAAAAGAAGGTGCCTTTGGCGTTCAGTTGCGTCAGTTCGTGTTCTACCTGTGGCAGGTTAAACCAGGCGTCCTTACCCGCAAGCTTTTGCTGCGCCAGCTTCAGGAATAAGCCAAGATTTCCTTTTTTGAGCGCCGGTTTCCCGGCCACTTTCCAGGCACTCTGGCAGAAATCAATGTCATGCGTGAGGCAGGTGGCAAACGGTTTTCCGTGCCAAAGCTTAGGTTTGATCTCTTGTCCGTAGGCGAGGGAAACAGCTTCGCGCAGAATATCGAGGTAATAATTAACCAGCGGTTTGGTGATGAAGCGGTGCCGGGCCTGCTGCGAGGCTTTGTAGGGGTAGCGGCCGAATTGATCCCGTTCGGGGCCGTAGAATTCCTGCCAGCCGCTCAACAGGTAAAATGCCGAGGCTACCAGATCATAGTGCACCACCACGTGGCCCTGCTCAGTTTGGGTAAACCAGGGTTGATCGGGGGTTTCATCAAAGAAGAGGGTGAGGTTGGTGCCCTGCCAGTCTTTCCAGACGGTCTGCACTGGTTTGGCTTGCTGCCGTTCAAAGAAGGTGCTGGTGGTGGAGGTGACCTGAACCCGGCTTCGGCCGTCTAACCCGTAACCTATCTCCAAGGGAGAAGGCAGGTGGTAGAGGCGCTGGAAATGGAAAAGGACGTAGTCAAAAATGATGTTCACGGGGAGAAAACGAAGCTCTTTCCGGTTCTGGTATAGGTTTCGGGGCTGTTTTCCGGAAAACAGCCCCGAAACGGAAACGCTTTAGTTGCCAATCAGTTTGGCCAATTGCTCGGTGAGCGAGCGGCGGGAGTACTGGGTGTAGTTGATGAAAGGCAGATCCAGGTTGTGGTTCACTTTCCAGCTTTTGCTCATCTGCATGAGGTAATCCAGCATCAGCTCGTAGCCAGAGTAATGGAACACCCGACCGGCCCCACACTCATCCAGTATCTTGTCCACGTCGCCGTGAATGGGCCCGATGCACATAATGGGTTTGTTGGAAGCCAAATACTCAAACAGCTTGCCGGTCAGTATCCCGAAGTTGTTGGGCACATCCGGAATGGCCATGAACAGAATGGTACTGGCCATGAGGTATTTGATGGACTGTTCGTGCGGTACGTAGTCAATGTACTCGGTGATCAAAGGCAAGCCGGCTTCCTCAATCTGTTTTCTGATCTCCGCTGATACTTTGCCCACGAACCGCAGCTTGTAGCGCATGAGCGGGTTGCGGGTCATGGTTTCACAGAGTGCCTGAAAGAACCCGATCACGTTGTAGGCCTCGGTGAGCGTGCCGGTGTAGGTGATGATGAACTCCTCAGACGAAGGCGTGGACGGATGCACGAAATCGGCCTCATCATACCCGTTCGGGATCACGTGGATCTTCTTCGGGTCAATGGTGGTGGATTTGTTCAGGAACAGACGCTTCATGTCCTCAGACACCACCACCACGGCATCGGCGTGCTCCAGCACCTCGCGCTCGTACTTGGCGTCCAGTTTCTGAGCCAGGGCGGTGTGGTTCAAGTCAGCGTAATAATAGATATCGGTCCAGGGGTCGCGCATGTCGGCAATCCACCGCAGGCCCAGCTTTTTTTTCAGTTTAAGACCGATGAGCTGCGTGGAGTGGGGCGGACTTGAGGTCACAATGGCCTTGATCTGCTGTTCCTGAATAACTTTTTTGGCGGCGGCGAACGCAAAGCTGTTCCAGCCCACGCGCGGATCTGGGATGAACAGGTTGCCCCGCAGGAACTTGAACAGCTTCTGTTTCCAACTTTCCTGCCCGGTATTGGCAAATCCCCCGAAGGGGATGTCTTTCTTGCCCGTCAGCTTTTTGTAGAATTCAAACGGCTCGCGGGTGGCCGTCCGTATCACGCGGACCTCGGCGGGAACCTCGGCTTGCAGCGTCTGGTCTAGCACTGGGTACGAGGCCTGCTGGGCATCAACGGTGATCACGGTGGGTTTCACGCCAAACTCGGGCAGGTGCTTCACAAATTTAAGGCAACGCTGTACTCCGGCTCCGCCGGAAGGGGGCCAGTAATAGGTAATCAGTAAAGCTTGCCGGGTGGTATGTGGGCCAGTTGATTTCAAAAGCTAATGGTCTACAGGTAATTGATGCGACAGAGCGAACGGAAACCGTTTTAGGGGTGTTTTACGCAAAAAAGCACAAAAACAGAATTCCCGTAAGCAACTGTATAGTTAAGTCCGAATATACGTACCTCTGGCTAAAAGATGGTGAACTTCCGCAAATTCTGCGTATTTTTGTCTTTGTCAATTCTTGTAAATAGCTAACTCAGTCATATATCCCACATGTTTGAGAATTTAAGTACCAAGCTGGACCGTGCCTTCAAGACCTTGAAAGGCCAAGGCAGCATCACCGAGATCAACGTTGCCCAGACCATCAAAGAAGTGCGCCGCGCCCTGGTGGATGCCGACGTGAACTACAAGGTGGCCAAAACCGTGACCGACAAGATCAAGGACGAGGCCATGGGCCGTGACGTTCTGATTGCCGTGTCACCGGGCCAGCTGATGGTGAAGATCGTGCACGAGGAGCTCACCGAGCTGATGGGTGGCGAGAAAAAAGACATCAATATCAACGGCTCTCCCGCCATTGTGCTCATTGCCGGTCTGCAAGGTTCCGGTAAAACCACGTTCACCGGTAAACTGGCCAATTTCCTGAAAAGACAGGGAAAAGGCGTTTTGGTGGCCGCCTGTGACGTGTACCGCCCCGCCGCTATTGACCAGCTGAACGTGCTGGCCGAGCAGGTAGGCGTGGAGTTCTACGCCGAGCGCGAGTCCAAAGACCCGGTTTCCATTGCCCGTAACGCCGTGGAGCACGCCAAGAAAACTGGCAAGAAAGTAGTCATCATTGACACCGCCGGTCGTTTGGCCGTAGACGAGGCCATGATGAAGGAAATCTACAACATCAAGGAGGCCATCAAGCCAACCGAGACCTTGTTTGTGGTAGACTCCATGACCGGTCAGGATGCCGTGAACACCGCTAAAACCTTCAACGAACGCATCAACTTTGATGGCGTGGTGTTGACCAAGCTGGATGGTGACTCCCGTGGTGGAGCGGCCCTTTCCATCAGAGCCGTGGTAGAGAAACCCATCAAGTTTATCTCCACTGGTGAGAAAATGGAAGCCCTGGACCTGTTCTACCCCGACCGGATGGCGCAACGTATCCTGGGCATGGGTGACGTAATCTCCCTGGTGGAGCGCGCCCAGCAAACCTTTGACGAGGACGAAGCCAAACGGATCAACAAGAACATCCGCAAAAACCAGTTCAACTTCGATGACTTCCTGTCGCAGCTGGAGCAGATCAAGCGGATGGGCGATATCAAAGACCTGGTGGGCATGATCCCGGGCGTGAGCAAAATGCTGAAAGACGTGGAGATTGACGAAAGCGCCTTCAAACCAATTGAAGCCATCATCAAGTCCATGACCAAAGAAGAGCGCCAGAACCCAGATATGATCAGTGGCAGCCGCCGGAACCGGATCGCGAAAGGCTCAGGCACTAACATCCAGCAGGTGAACAACCTCATGAAGCAGTTCAACGACATGCGCAAAATGATGCGTAGCATGAACAAAATGGCCGGCACCAAAGGCGGTCTGGCCAAGCTGGGCAGCATGATGGGCCGCCGGTAATTAATTGTTTGATTGCTAATTGTTGGTTGTTCGTTTAAGAAGACCAGCAGTAGAATTATAGAAAGCCCCGCACCACTTGGTGCGGGGCTTTTGTTTTGGGGCAGTTTCTGGTAAAACGGGCTCCAAACGGAAATAAACGTAACCTATTTATTCTCCTGAAGGGAACGTGTGGGCGAACGAAGTAGACCTTTACGCAAGGCTCGGCGCTCATAAAGGTCTAACACGAGCCGATGAAAGTTCTTAACTGGTGTACTTGACGTCTTTCCGTTAGAATAATATGGAGTATCTTTCCTGATAACCTTGCAAACCTTTCACCTGCCAGATAAATCATGAAAGCCACCGCTTCCTCCCGCTTGAAAGTACTTGTGCAGTTCTCCGTCACGGCTTTGGCCTTTGCGGGAGTCCTGAATTCGTGCGCGCCCAAAGGAAATCTCGCTTCGCAGACCAGCCAAACGGCCACTACTGGTAAAGGCGCCTACGCCACCAAAAGCTACCGCAATCTCTTCCAGGAGAACGGACATTCAGCGCAGGAAATCAAGGAAAAGATAAAGAAAGGATACCAGCAACTTTTCCACGGCGATTCTGCAACGCAGGCCATTTACTTTACCGCGGGCAAGAACGAGCGGGGGCCGCTGGCCTACATTTACGATGTCTACAACAAAGACGTGCGCAGCGAAGGCATGTCTTACGGGATGATGATTGCGGTGCAGCTGGACCAGAAGGCCGAGTTTGATGCGTTCTGGAATTATGCCATGACACACATGTATGTAGACACCCCCGGGCATCCGTCGGAAGGGTATTTTGCGTGGTCTACTAAACCCGATGGTACGCGCAACTCAGAAGGCCCCGCGCCCGATGGCGAGGAATACTTTGTGACGGCTCTGTACTTCGCGTCGGGCAGATGGGGCAACGGCGAGGGAATCTACGACTACAAAGCTTGGGCAAATAAAATCCTCACCACCATGCGCCACCACCCTGAAGTGTCCGGCCAAACCAAGTTCGGACCGCAGGTAAGTGGCCCGATGGTGAACGAAGAACATAAGATGATTCTGTTCGTACCCACAAACCCGGGCCGAAAGTTCACCGATCCCTCTTATCATCTGCCCGCTTTCTATGAACTCTGGGCCTTATGGGGACCTGAAGCCGACCGATCGTTCTGGGCCGCCGCCGCTGACACCAGCCGCGCCTACTTTCAGAAAGCCACGCATCCTGCCACCGGTTTAGCTCCAGATTACGCCCACTTTGACGGGAAACCAGTCACTACGCACTTCAACCCCAACTCGCACCTATTCGCCTATGATTCCTAGCGCACGGCCATGAACTGGAGCGTGGACTGGGCCTGGTGGCGGAAAGACCCGCGGGAACCGGAGTTGAGCAACCGCATCCAAACCTTCTTTGCGGGGGAGGGGCTTACCACGTACGGCAACATCTACAGCCTGGACGGCAAGAAAGTAGGGAACAGCCACGCCGCTGGTCTGGTCTCCACCAACGCCGTGGTGAGTTTGGCCGCCACCCATCCGGTGGCCAAAGAGTTTGTGGAGGCGCTCTGGCAGTTGCCGGTGCCGCATACCGTAGGCGACCGCTATTACGGCGGCTTGCTGTACCTCATGAGTCTGCTGCATTGCAGCGGCGAGTTCAGAATTTACGAACCCAGGTAGGCGCTGCTTTTAAGCTACTTTTCAGAAAACAGGCCGAAAGCGTCAGTGCTGGTGTTCGGGTGCGTTGTAGTTGTTGGTGAACTGCAATTGTCGTATGTCACCTTTCTCCCAGGCATTGGCTCCTTCTATTACCTGGGGCATGGGAATGTCTTCGCGCTGTTTGCGTTTCTCTTGTGAGGAGACGTTGAAGCGCTTGTCGCGGTCGGTGACCAGTTCCTGGTTCAGCTGGCCGTCTTTGGTGAAGCCCATCATGAGCATGGGGCTGCCCAGCGGAAGTTCCAGGTCGCGATCGGTGTGCCAGGTGTGGAAGATTTTGCCGTAGGTGCTCACCAGTTTCTCCATGAGCTCGTGCTCGGCCACCTCCGGGATGCCCGGGGCTATGAGCGTCCCCGATTTTACCTCATGGTGGTGGCTGTGCCAGAGCTTGCGTTCCTCCAGGGGCAGGGTTTTAAAGAGTTTTTCGGAGATGATGTATTCCACGCCCATCAATTTGGAGTTAGGGCCGTTGCCGTCATACATCACCGCCTGGTGCAGGTCTTCGTTGAGTTGCGTGACGTAGTGGTGCGCCTCCATCTGGCCCTGCAGGTTGCCGTTGTAGAAGTGGAAACCGTTGAGGTACGCGTCTATTTTAGAGAGCGGCGTTTTCTTCTGCAGCAGATCGGCTCCCGCCTCCAGGACTTTGGTCTTGGTAGTTTTCTCCCCGCCGGGGGCTTTCACATACGAGTCGGTGTTGTTGCCTCCGCAGGCGGAGAAAAGAAAGAGAAGCGCGAGGCCGCTCAGAAGAGGAGACAGGTTCTTTTCCATAGGGTCAACGTTTTGTACGCTTCTAACTACGGAAGATGTGCGCTAAAAGCTGTGCACCCTACCCTGCAAGGGTTTGGGGCTTGTTTCTGGAAAAGGATACTAAAACCAGGGAGGTCGTTTGGGGCTGGATTGATCAGCTGGTCCGTTTTCGCTGCCGGGCAGCGAGGGGAGTCTGGAGACTCCCCGTCATCCTGAGGCACGAGTTATAAACTCGCGCCAGTTTTGTTAGGTTAATTTGTAGATGCCTAACAAAATCAGTGCGTAACAAGCAACATCCACGAGCCAACAATCAACAATCAGCAATCAGCAATCAATACTCCGTGCGGCCTTCGTGTTTTTCCCACTCTTTGAAGCCGAGTAGGGCTTCTTCGGGCAGGAGTTGTTCCATGGTGAGGGAACGGGCGTGGAGGGGGAGTTCCAGCTCTTCGTAGATGAAGGCATCGTCAAACCCGATGGCGGCGGCGTCTGCTTTGGTGTTGCCGTAGTACACTTTATCAGGGCGGGCCCAGTAGATAGCGCCTAAGCACATGGGGCAGGGCTCGCAGCTGGTGTAGAGTTCGCAGCCGGTGAGTTGGAACGTGCCTAGCGTTTGGCAGGCTTTCCGGATGGCGTCTACCTCGGCGTGGGCCGTGGGGTCATTGCTGGAGGTCACGTTGTTGAAGCCCCGGGCAATGATCTGGCCGTCTTTCACCACCACTGCCCCAAACGGACCGCCTTTGCCTTCTTTCATTTTCTCAATGGATAGCCGGATGGCTTCGCGCATGAAGTTTTCTTTGGAGGGGGTGGATTCAGCCATGGGAGGGTACTGTCAGTTAAGCTAAAGTAAGTACGCAGTTTTTCTGCAAAAGGGCTGCAAAGATAAGAAAGGGAAGCTAAGAAAGAAGCCGATGCATCTGCCGCCGGTGGTGTTCATGGTGCTCATATATGAAGCGTAGCGTCTGCGGCAGGGTGATCATCCCGGACCTCGGATGGAAGAAAACCTCTTTCTGCAACTGGTCCTCGGGGAATGACGAAAGAATGGCCTGCAACCTATGGCGGGTTTGCTTCCAGTTTTGGATAACCTCAGCGATGACCACTTGCTCGGGCACCTCGCGCACGGCGGCCGGCGCCTTGAACTTGATGGGCAAACGCAGGAACAGATTCAGGAGGAACGAGCGCACCCTGGTCCCCAGCTTGCGGGACTTTAACGGCTTGCTGCTGGCCAATCTTTTCTCCAGCCCCAACACCACCATTTCATCTACTTTGGCCAGGTGATACAACAACTGCGCCCCCGACCACTGGTCTGCGCTTGGCTGACGGTGCTGTGCCTGGGGCGGAGCTTTCTCCACCCATTGACTGAACTCCTCCCGCTGCTTTTCCAGCTTTTCAAAGGAAGATAAAAGTTGCGTGTGCATGGCGTTAAGGTGACAGGTTAGATGCGTTTAGAGGCTGATTTCGGGAAAGCAGCCCCTAAACGGCTGCTGTCCCTTTTACGCTAATTTGCTCTCCAGTTTCGCCAGTTCTACTCTCAATTGCAGAATGGAGCGGTCTACCAGCTCTACCAGTTGCTGGGCCAATGCGGGTAACTGCTCGGTATTGGTGTGGTGCAAGGCAGACTGTTCAATGGTTTCGTTCAGCTCTTCCAGTTCCTGAATGCCCACCAGGGCAATAGATGGTTTAATTTTGTGCGCCAGCGTGCGGGTCTCGGCCCAGTTCGCCTGTGAAACGGCAGTCGTCAGGTCCTTTACCAGCCTCGGGGTCTGGTCAATAAAAAGCTGCAGAATGTCCCGCATGAACTCGGCGCTCCCGTTGGCGAAGTTCTCCAGGTAGGTGAGGTCAATCTCCACCTCGGTGGGAAGGGGAGAAACCACCGGTTCCACCGTGGCGGGTTTGGCGGCTGGCCTGGTTTGCTTGTTTTGCAGCAAAGCCGAGATCTCCAGCACCAGCTCATCTGACTTGAACGGCTTGGATACGTAGGAGGTGGCGCCCGCCGAAAGGCACTTCTGGAAATCGCCCTGGGTGGCGTGCGCGGTCAACGCAATGATGGGAATATCCCGGTGGGTAGGCATTTTCTCCCGGATGTGGTACATGGCTTCATACCCATCCATCTCGGGCATCTGCATGTCCATCAAAATCAGGTCAAACGGTTCCTCGGTGAGTTTGTCCAGGGCCTCGCGTCCGTTATTCACCACGCAGACCTGCACCTCATGGTCTTGAAGCACCTTTTTCACCAGCATCTGGTTCACAGAGTTGTCCTCGGCCAGTAGAACGCGGGCGTTGCGCAACGTTTTCTGGTGGTGAGGATCTGAGGATGTAACCTGGCACGAAGGCTCGGGTTTTGCGGCCACTTTCCGGAAAGGAAGCACAAAACGGAACGTGCTGCCCACGTGCAGCGTGCTCTCCACGGCAATGTGCCCGCCCTGGGCTTCAATGAGTTCTTTGGCGATGGACAGCCCCAGGCCCGTGCCCCCAAACTTGCGGGTAGTGTCGTTGCTGCCCTGGGTAAACTTCTCAAAGATGGTTTCCAGCTTGTCCTTCGGAATGCCGATGCCGGTGTCTTTCACCGTGAATTCCAGGTACAGCTGGTTTTCTTCCTGCGAGATCACCTCCACGTTCAGGCGTACGGTGCCTTTCTCGGTGAATTTAAGTGCGTTGCCCAGCAGGTTGTTCAGAATCTGGCTCAGCCTAAACGGATCACCCTCCACCATCTGCGGAATATCCTGGTCGAAGAGTAGTTTGAGGGTGTTCTGGCGCTCTTTGGCTTTGATCTCCAGAATGTCCAGCAGTTGTTTGATGGCCTGTTTCAGGTCAAAGGGAATCACCTCAAACGTAATCTTGCCCGCCTCAATTTTAGAGAAATCCAGCAGGTCGTTGATGATCACCATCAGGTTGTTGGCCGAGGCATGGATGCCTTGCAGGTATTCCTTTTGGCTATCGTTTAGAGGGGTTTTTGCCAAAACTTCGGTTAAACCAAGAATCCCGTTCATGGGGGTCCTGATCTCGTGGCTCATGTTGGCCAGGAACTGTTCCTTCACCTGAGCCATGCTCAGGGCCTCGTCTTTGGCTCTTTTCAGCTCCTCTTCAATTAAGATGCGCTCGGTAATGTTGTTGCACAGGCCGATGATCCCGTTCACTTCATTGGTGGCGTTGCGGAGCGGGAGGAAAAGGCAGTCAAACCAAACGCCCTGGATGTTGACCATACAGGTAGAACGGTTACCTTTGAGCGTTCTCCTGACACACTTAACCACGATGGGGTAGTCTTTGTACACGTCAAACACCGACATTCCCACCGACTGCGCCTCTACTTTACCAATGAGCGGGAGACCTTTCCCGCGCGACATGGTGATGATGCCGTTCTGGTTAGCGGCCCAAAGGATGATGGGCGCCCCGTTGATGACGGTGTCCAGCTGTTTCTGGGTGGTGGCCAGCTGCTCCTGCGTCTGAAGCCGTTCCTGCTCTATTTTGTGCAGCCGGATGGCCGTCCGGATGCTCTGGGAAATGCCCTCTGGAGTGAGCAGGGTCTTGGGCAGATAATCAGAAGCCCCGGTTTTCATGGCTTCCACGGCAATGCGTTCATCGCCCTGCGAGGTCACAATCTGAACCGGGGTGGTGATGCCTTTTTCCCTGATTTTCTGCAACAGCTCCAGCCCGTTCATGTCGGGCAGCATGAAGTCAATGAAAATGAAGTCAAAGGTATCCTTTTGAACGGCTTCCAGGGCCTCTGAACCGAAGGCCGCGTTGGTGATGGTCGCCTCCACTTTTGCCGTCCGGAGCGATCGTTTGATGATCATCCGGTCTACTTCATCGTCATCTACAATGAGCAGTTTTACCGCAGGCTCCATGAAGGGAAAGGCGTTAGTTGGGGAGTTCAATTAATTTCCAGAAAGAGTGAAGGGTGGCAATAGCCTCCAGGAAAGAATCATACTGGATGGGCTTTACAATGTAGCCAGCTACATTGAGGTTATACGCTTCCAGCACGTTTTGCTCAGAATTCTGCCCGGTCATGACAAAAACACTACACGCTTTCAGCTCGGGATCTTTCCTGAGTTCTTTCAGGAACTCAATACCGCCCATCTCCGGCATGTTCAGATCTATCAGGATAATATGGGGCGTAGGATGCAGCGCCGGCATGCCTCTCCCTTTCAACATGTCTAAGGCCACTTTCCCGTTGGCAGCAACGTGGATAGGGCTTTCAATGTTCTGGGACTGAAAAGCACGTTTGGTAGCGGCTACATCCATCGGATCGTCCTCTACTAAGAGTATATGGGCTTGGTTTGTTTTCAAGGCAGTTTTGGGCAAGAAAATGTAGAGGGGGCGTTAAAAATACACAATTTCTTGTATTCTCCTTAAGGCCGCTCACATAATTTCCAGTATCGGTTCAAGGTGGCCACCGAGGTGATGAACTTCTCAAATGATAAGGGCTTAAGAATATACCCGGCCACATTGAGGTTGTAGGCGTTGATTTTGTCGCTGTCTTCATTGGAGGTAGTCATGACAAACACGCTGATGCGGTTCAACTCAGGGTCCTTGCGGAGTTCCTGCAGAAACTCTATGCCGTTCATTTTGGGCATGTTAATGTCCAGAATGATGATGGGCGGCATGGGGAAGCTGTTTGACCGGAGCTTCTCCAGGGCTTCTAAACCGTTGTTGGCGATGTGCAGCGGGTTGGTGATGTTGTTTTTTTTGAAGGCGCGCTGCACGTTCATGATGTCTACCTCATCGTCTTCTACCAGTAGAATATTTACTTCTTGCTCTTCCATGTTTTTATGTGCTGATTACCGGAGGGGGTGCCAAGTGTCACTATACCTATGTCGCGTTCCTGTGGTTTCTCCGAGATGAATTTAAAAAATAGTAATTGGGGTACGTGTGGCTATTGCACAGTTTTGGGCCAAAAAAATTGAAATTCGGTTCCGGCACCCAGTGTAGAAGTGACCGAGATGGTACCGCCCGCAAACTGCACAATCTTCTTGACGAGGGACAAGCCTACGCCCAGGCCATCGTGCTGGTCTTTGGCCTGCGCTGAATAGAACATCTTGAACACTTTGTCCAGGGTTTCTTCCTTCATACCCATCCCGTTGTCTTTTACCTGAAATAAGAACGCGTTTTCCTCTTCGGTGGCGGAGATCCAAACCTGCGGATTTTCGTGTTGGGTATACGTGGCCGCATTTTGCAGCAGGTGAAAGAAAACCGTTTCCAGCTTTTTGCCATACGTGGTGAGCGTAGGCAGAGAAGAGGCGTGTATCTCCAGGGCGTGGTTTTGGCGCACCCGGTCGCTTGCCTGCTGTACCAGCTGCGTCACGTTTACCTCCCGCACCTCCAGATCAAACCGCGGAACTCGGGAGAATTCCAGCAATCCGTTGATCATGCGTTCCATCCGGTCGGCGCGTTTCTGGAGCAGCTGGATGTTCTTCTCCACATCAGGGGACAGATCGTCGCCCAAATCTTCGGCTATCCAGGCAGAGAGGTTGCTGATGGCCCGCAGAGGGGCTTTGAGGTCATGGGAGACAATGTAGGCGAACTCTTCGTACTCCTTCTGCAGGTCTTCTAGCTGTTGGGCGCAGGGTTGTTCTGAGTGCATCATGATAGAACGGGCGTTTGGATGAGACTTTGGGCGGGAACCTTGGGCCAGGTGAAAAGGAAGGTGGTACCCTGTCCTTTTTCAGATTCAATCCAGATTTGGCCTCCTTTTTCTTCCACAATCTTCTTGACAATGGAAAGCCCTATGCCGGTGCTTTCTTTCACGTCACGGGCTTCCATGGTCTGGAAAATCCCGAATACTTTGGTTTGGTATTCTTTGGGTATGCCCGGTCCGTCGTCTTTGACCTCAAACTGGTAGAAATCAGGCAATTCTTTGGCTTTCACCTCAATGCATCCTTCCTGGGTGTGGTGGTATTTAATGGCGTTGCTCAGCAGGTTAGACAAGATCTGGTAGAACAGCGTCCGTTCACCGGTGACGGTGGGGAGCGGGGTTGGTACCTCTATTTTGAAAGAAGGAGGCGGCAAAAGGTTTTCCAGGGTTTCCTGCAACAGCTCCTGCACCGAGAACGTGGTGGAAGGCAGCGTCTGCCGTCCCACGCGTGAGTAGGCCAGAATGCCGTTGATCAGGTTCTCCATTCTATACACCCGGCCGCGTAACGTGGATAGGTTCTTGAGGATGTCTTCGTCCTGGGTCTGCAGGTCTTCGGCTATCCACTCGGCCAGGTTGTTGATGGCGCGCAGGGGAGCTTTCAGGTCATGGGAAACCACGTAAGCGAACTGGTCCAGCTCTTTGTTTATCTTGGTGAGGTGGTTGAAACTGGCTTGCAGTTTACTGGCCATGATGTTCAGAGACTGCGTGAGGCTGCTGATCTCATCGTGGTGCTTGTCTACCAAAGAAACGCTGTAATTTCCCTGGGCAATGCTGTTGGCCAGGCTGTGCATGCGCCGAAACCTTTTTTTGATGGTCTTTCCCAAAAGAAAGGCCATAAACCCACCGGCCAGAATGGAGGCCAGCATTAACCCAACGGAAATCTCATTGGTTTTGACAAAAGAGGAATCCAGTTCGGCTAACCGTTTGGCTTTTA
The DNA here is from genome assembly GCF_014269285.1 of Rufibacter sediminis. Classification (GTDB taxonomy): domain Bacteria; phylum Bacteroidota; class Bacteroidia; order Cytophagales; family Hymenobacteraceae; genus Nibribacter; species Nibribacter sediminis. Next base: position 101,849 of record NZ_JACOAF010000001.1, on the reverse strand, counting down.
TCTGCTCTTCATCCCGTCTTATCAGCTGAAAACGTACGCGGGCTTTGTCCATGATCCGCTTGCCAACTCCAAGTCTCACGTTGGAATTGAAGAGGGAATCGTGGTAATGGTTGTCTTGGCTGCTATGACTTTCCTTTTCCTTGCTTTGCAGCAGCGGCACCGCAAATGATTCCTCCCAGAATTCGGCATCACGCCGGATCAAATCCACCAGTTGGTTTTGCTCCCGACGTCCCTCGGTGAGGGTGTCCAAGCGGTTGATGCTGCGTTCAAATTCTATATGTCCTTTCAGGTAAGGCTCCAGAAACGGCTTTTGCCCGGTGAGTAAGTAGCCTCGCAGACCTGTTTCCATGTCCAGGATCAGTTTTTGGGCCCGTTCTCCCTCCCTGATGATATCAGAGGTGTAGAGTACGTCTTCAATACTTTTCTTAACCTTTCTGGTCTGCTGGATGTAACCTAGCGTCACAATACAGAACATGGCCAGAATCAACCCGATGACGGTATAGATGGTGGTGATTAATTTCATAAGTGTTCCCTCTTTTTAAGGAGGTGGGGGATGGTGATTCAACTCTTAAAGGTACAGCTTATGCCGCTGGCGAAACAGAAGAAAAAGGTCCTTTTTACTCTGTTCCCTTTTTTTACTACCCTTTCAGGCGGCAAAGCCGCATACTTTCTCCAAGAGGCTGCAAAGTTCAGAAAATTATATCCATCCCTCACCCTTTTTCGATGAATCATCGGTAACGCTCGTTTAAATCTAATTGCCTTGGCAAGCGCTTACGCCGGAGGCTCACCAGAATTTAGGCGCGGGACTGCCGCAGATTGTGTACTTTTGGGTTTATGTCAAAGATGATGCAGTTAGAAAAACCAGACCCCATGGGCGGGGCCATCAAAGCATTTTGGGAGGGGAATAAGGAGGCATCCGTAACCGTCTACTCCGATAATATGGAGGCCGATGAACTGCCCGCCGCGTACCTGTTCCGGACCTTTACTGAGATGCCCGAGCGCGAGCAGTTTGCCTTGAACGAAGCCCGCGGCCGCGTGCTGGACATTGGGGCCGGGGCCGGTTCGCATGCCTTGGCGCTGCAGGAAAAAGGGCTGGAGGTGACCGCGCTGGAAATCTCGGAGAGAGCCGCCCAGGTGCAAAAAGCGCGCGGCGTGAAAAACGTGCTCACCGGTGATTTCTTTGAACTGGACCCCACGCCGCATGACACCCTGCTGCTGCTCATGAACGGCATTGGTCTGGCCGGCACCCTGGACCAACTCCCGCATTTCCTGGAAACCTGCAAGCGCTGGTTAGCTCCCGGCGGACAGATTCTGCTAGAGTCTTCTGATATCCTGTACCTGTATGAAGAAGAGGACGGCTCTGTGCTGCTGGATTTGAACGGCGCTTACTACGGCGAGCTAACCTACATGATGGAATACGGGACGGAGCGCACCCCGCCTTTCCCCTGGCTTTTCATTGATTTTGATTTGCTGCACCAGTACGCCCAGGAAGCCGGCCTCACCGCCGAACTTCTCCTGCAGGAGGAAGACGACCACTACATCGCCCGGCTCACGCGAACCTAACACCACCAAGAACTGCTTATGGCGAAGCCTCCGTTTCGGGCCTGTTTTCTTGAAAACAGGCCCGAAACGGAGGCTTCGCGTTTGAAGGGTATTTTACAGAAAGGACTATTGAACCACGATGGAATCAAGCAGGAAAGAGGTGTCTGACTGCCAGAACCGGAAATAGTGCTTGCCCACCGCCTTGGTTCTAAACCGGAACGTAAAGGCCACCTGTTTGGAGATATCGGCGCAGATGGCTTCCTGGTCTTCGGTGGGGTAGGCAGCAAAGATGGTGAGGGTGGTGGTTTGCCCGTTCACCAGAGAATCTGCCCGCTCAAAACGTCCGCAGCCGTTTGCCGGGCGGTAGAGTACTTTCAGGGTAAGCGTGCTGTCAACTTTTACCGGAACGCGCGGGAAGCCGGAGGTCTCCTCCACGGGGGCGGGCAGCACCACTTCTTCTAGTTCTGAGGTCTCGGTACACCCCCAAAACCCCAACAGGCACAGCGCGGCAGCGGCGAAGGAGACTTTTAGATATTTCTGGATCATCCTGTTTTAAGGCTCTTTTAAGGAAAACAAGCGTAAAATGCCGGTAAAAGCAAGAGCCGACCATTTCTATAAAGGTCGGCTCTTGCTTTTATTGTGGGTAAGCCTATGCTTTGGCGTACGTTACGTCTTTCACGGCTTGGATGATGCGCTTCACGTTGGGCAGTGACGCCTCAATTAAGGTAGGCGCGTAAGGCAACGGAACGTCACGGGCAGTCACGCGTTTCACCGGCGCATCCAGGTAATCAAAGGCGTTGTGCTGTACGTGGAAAGCGATCTCCGAAGAGATGGAGGCCAACGGCCACGCTTCTTCCACCACTACTAAACGATTCGTTTTCTTAACGGATTCAATAATGGCTTTGTAATCGATCGGGCGCACGGAACGCAGGTCGATCACCTCGGCATCCACGCCGTCTTTGGCCAGTTCCTCGGCGGCCTGCAAGGCCAGCTTCACCATTTTCCCGAAGGAAACGATGGTCACGTCTTTACCGGGGCGTTTGGTATCGGCTACGCCGATGGGAATGAGGTATTCTTCCTCCGGAACCTCGCCTTTGTCACCGTACATCAGCTCAGACTCCATAAAGATCACCGGGTCGTTGTCGCGGATGGCCGACTTCAACAGACCTTTGGCGTCATAGGGGTTGGAAGGAACCACCACTTTCAGGCCGGGCGTGTTGGCGTACCAGTTCTCAAAGTTCTGGGAGTGCTGCGAAGACAACATACCGGCGTTACCGGTTGGGCCTCTGAACACCATTGGGGCAGAGTACTGCCCGCCAGACATAGACATGATTTTGGCGGCCGAGTTGATCACCTGGTCAATGGCCACCAAAGAGAAGTTGAAGGTCATGAACTCGATGATGGGTTTAAGACCGTTCATGGCGGCACCCACCCCAATACCGGCAAAGCCCAGCTCGGCGATAGGCGTGTCAATCACGCGCTCTGGTCCGAACTCGTCTAACATGCCCTGGCTCACTTTGTAAGCACCATTGTACTCGGCAACTTCCTCGCCCATCAGGAACACCTTTGGGTCGCGGCGCATTTCTTCGCTCATTGCCTCACGCAATGCCTCTCTGAATTGTATGGTTCGCATAGTAAGATTTTTCAACGTCTATCTGAAGGTAAAATTAAGACATGCGGCACAATAAAAAAAACGCATCTGCCTTAGAGTGAAATTAGCGGGATAGAAGTGTTTTAAGCCTTATTTCCCGAAAACAGGCTTAAAACGGAATCAGGGTTTCATGGCCGCCGCAAACGCGGCCGATTTATGGTACCGCCGGAACTCCAGGTCATCAATGGCTTTGGCGGCCAGGGTGGGTTTGGCTTTGATGGCAAGTTTCAGGTGCTCGGCCATGAGGTCTTCCTTCTGGCTGCGGGCGCCAATCACGGCCAGCAGGTAATGGGCGTTGGCATCCTGCGGGAATTCAGTGACTAGTTGCTGACCCAGCTCGGCGGCCCCTTCGTAGTTCTCTTTCAGGAAGTACAGCAGAGCCATGTTGAACTGGGCGGCGTAGCCTTTGCCCGCGTACGAGAGGCTGCGCACGGCATCATCGTACTGGCCCACGCTCAGTTCCAGGGCGGCTTTGTCGGTGAAGACCTGTTGCAGCACCGGCAGCGAACCACCCAACCGGATGGCGTAATCATAGCTTTGCAGGGCTTCCAGGGCATCGCCGTGCTGGTGATGAGCCACCGCCAGGTTGTAGAACTGCTGGGCGTTGGGTTGCCGGTGCGCCGCGTACCGCAGGTTGAGAATGGCACTTTCCAGCAGCGTCTGCTTCACCTTGGGCCGAAGCTCTTTCTGCGCCTGCTCAAAGAACACCATGCCCAGGTTGTTCAGCGACTGCCAGTTCATGTACGTCTCCACCGCCGATTCATAGATGCGCTTTTTCTCAGCGAGCAGGGGGGTGAGAGTGGCGGCGTACTGCATTTCCTCGGCGGTGAGGGCATCGGCGTTGGCCCGGTTCTCCACAATGCGTTTGGCCATGAGGTAAATCTCGTAGTCGCGGCGCAGGTTGGGCTGGTAATCAATGGTGACTTCGGCGTAGCGCAACACGGGGTACACGTACATCTCCAGGTAATCATAGGAGGGAAGCGCCTGTAATTTCTCTTCCTTCTCCTGGAATGACCCGGACCCGTTCACGATATCCAGAATCTGCTGGATCTGCTCTTCTGGGAGGGCGGAGTTCTGCACGCGGCCCAGAAAGGCGGCCCAGTTTTTCTGCAGGGTGCGCAGATCAAAGTTGATGGCCTGCACCGAGTTGTTGTAGCCCTCGGTTTCTATTTTCTGTTTGATGAACCGCTCCACGGCCACCGCTCTTCGGGACGCCAGGTTGCGCGTGGTGCTCTCCTCCTGGTCCGGCGAGTGCATGGCCAGAATCTCTATCTTCTTCGTTTTCTGGTTTGTTTTGATGAAATCTTCCAGTAACTGCAGGTTGGTGCCGTGCCCCTGGCGCAGAGTGGCCAGAGACTGGTCAAAATAGATGGGGAACTTCAGCGGACCGGGGGCTTCGTTCTTGAAGTTTTCCGGCGCGTAAGTGGGCGTATGTACCGTCTGGATCAGCTGAGGCGTGGTGATAATGCCCTCGGCCAATTCTTTGGATTTGGTGTATTTCTTGCGGCCTTTGGGATCAGTGACTACGCCCTGGGCCATCAGTTTGCCTCTGATCTTGGAAGCCGTGTACGGGAAGGCGAAGGAGCTGCCCATGGTAGGTTTGCCGTCCACGAAATTGTAGTTCCCGAAATCGAAGCCCAGCGAGCCCACGTGTTCTTCCACGCCTTTCTCGGCTTTGTAAAACACCCGGATGCCGTAGCGGTAGTCGTTGCGGAGCAGGTTTTTAGGCAGTTGGGCCTGGACTTCTACCGGCACCTGGTTTCCGCGCACCATCAGCACCTGAGGCTGGGCGGTGATAATCTGGCCTTTCTCCGCCTTTTTGGCCATTCTGGAAAGGGTGCATCCGGATACTAAAAGAAGGGGAAGAACGAGACTAAACGTGGAAAGGGAACGGCGGGACAACAAAGGCATATCTTAACTACAACAAGAAACGTATGAAACGTTACCAGACTCTAAATTGAGCCTTTTTCAAAGGGAAAGTTACGGTAGAATTTGATTAATTTATTTAACTTAGGTGTTTAACTTTTCAAACCATGAAAAATATTCAGTCTTTCCTGGAAAGCCAAGCCTTTGGGGTCTGCACCAAAGTGGGGGAAAAGTTAGGCTTTGCCACCAGCAGCATTCGGCTCTATTTTATCTACCTCTCTTTTTTAACGTTCGGCTCACCGGTCTTGGTGTACCTGATTCTGGCTTTCTGGCTGAACATCCGGAAGATCCTACGCCGGGAGCGCAGCACCGTCTGGGACGTCTAGCGTAGAGAACTCCTTTTTGCCTTTCACAAAATACTGCCACACCACGCTCTGCTGGCTCCAGCCGGTCAATTGCGTGGTTTTCTTTTTGACGCTGTTTTCCTGCCTTTTTCTTTTCCAGTAGTCCATCTCGGCAAAGAAGGTGCGGTGCGCCTGCCAGATGGCTTTTACCTCTTTCCATTCGCCCTTCAGGAAATACTGGGTCGCGGCCACGCCGTCTAACGCTAAGCGGGTGTAGAAAACCTTTGTCAGTTCTTCGTCAGACAGGTTTTTGTAGAGCAGCGCGGCACCGTTTCTGAAATTCAGGAAGGTTTTTCTTGGGTTGGCTTTGGGTAAGGTGCCGCCGCCCACGTGGTACACGGTGCTTTGGCCCTGGTAGTAGATCTGGTGCCCCAAGTTCTGGAGCCGCCAACAGAGATCAATTTCCTCCATGTGCGCGAAGAACTCCTTTTCCAGTCCGCCGGCTTCCCAGTAGGCACTGGCCCGGATGAACAGACATGCGCCGGTGGCCCAGAAGACGGGTCGCACGTCATCATACTGGCCACGGTCTTCTTCCAGGGTGTCAAACAAGCGGCCGCGGCAAAACGGATACCCGTAAGCATCCAGAAACCCACCGGCGGCTCCGGCGTACTCGAAATGGGTCCGTTGCTGGAAGGATTTAATTTTAGGCTGACAGGCGGCAATCTGCGGATTTTTCTCCAACAGCTCCACCATGGGGTCCAGCCAATGAGGGGTGACTTCCACGTCTGAATTGAGGAGCACGTAATACGTGGCCTCTACCTGGCGCAGGGCCTGGTTGTAGCCTTCGCAGAAGCCCAGGTTCTCTTGTAACCGGATGGTTCTCACCTGCGGGTACTGCTGCGCCAGAAAAGAAAGGGAATCATCGGAGGAGGCGTTGTCGGCCACCACCACATCGGCTTTGGGGCTGTTTTCCAGAACCGAGGGCAAAAACTGCTCTAACCAACGGCGGCCGTTCCAGTTGAGGATGACCACCGCCACGCGCGGGGAACTATAAGCCAAAGTTGCTCAAATCTAAACCGGGGATGTTGGGCAGCATGCCTTCGGTGTTCTTCTTGATTTCCTCCTTGGCGCGCTCACCGGCTTCGTCCATGGCTTTGTTCACGGCGGCCACCACCAGATCGGCCAGCATTTCCTTGTCGTTGGGGTTCATGAGGGTCTCATCAAACTCCACCTTCAGCAAGCGGCGGTCTCCGCTGGCCGTGGCTTTTACCATGCCGCCGCCGGCCTCCGCCGATACCTGGATGTGCTTGAGATTATCCTGGGCCTCTTTCATCTTGGCCTGCATCTCCTTCACCTTATTCATCATCCCGAACATGTCAAACATAGTCTTCTTCTTTAAATGAGTTCTATCCAAGTTAACGCGAAACCACCGCAGAAGATACTGCCCGGCCTCTTTTTCACGCCTCAAAAGTAAGGGATTTACCTGAATGTTGTACAAGCGGCCCGAGGCACCTGCCTAGCCCGCCTCCTGCCAAGCGAACCGTTCTGTTTTAAGCCTGATTTTGCCAAATCAGGCTTAAAGGAGTTCCTTTCGGCTCATGCAAAGCTTAGATGTGCGGTATCGATTTGAGACCTGAGTTTAGTCCTCAATTGTTGTGTGGCGAGACTGTGGGTACTTTGCTCCCGGATAGTTTTCGCCCTAATTTGACGAAAGGCTTTTCAATAAAAGTGTATGTGAAATAGGAGACAAAGACCGTAGCGGCAATACCCACTGGTGCTGCCACGAAGACATTAGATAGATGCGGTAACAGTATCGCCAGAACAGTGGCCTGCACCAGATACAGAGAATAACTGATGATGCCCAGAAAAAGGAGAGGTTTCGGGTAGGAGCGTTCTCTGAGCAGAAAGCAGGAGGTAAACAGTGCGTAAGCAAGAAAAAAAGCATTGGTGACTGGCCAGAAACTTCTGGTGCCCAATTCCGAAGGTATATCTTTCTGGTACAAGTTGGCATAGGTGATGGCGAAAAGCACTCCTATCGCAGCAAATAGGATCAAACCCCATGACTTACCCGTTACCTGCCCTGTCATGTAGCGGTAAAAAACAGTACCCACAAACATGGTGGCCAGTTGGAAGCAGAGCCCCCAACCGCTTTCCAACAGGTGCAGTACCTGGGTTCCCACCACCCCAACCAGTAAGGCAAACCCAAGCGCCGCTACCGCTAACAAGACACTTCTCCTGAGTAGGCCGGTAATAAACAGAACCGTCACCGCTAGATAGAATACCATTTCCAGGTTCAAAGTCCAGTAGAGGCCTTGAATCAAAGGTTGCCCCAGGAATTTGGCTAACATGATGACATTGGCCAGCAAGCTACCGGCCGTGGGCAGACTTCCTTCTATCCATCCAAGGTAGATGAGAACCAGTGAAACCAGTATGCTGGTCAGGTACAGCGGGAAAAGGCGAAACATTCGACTGATCCAGAAGCTTTTCAGCGATTTTGCTTTCTCTAGAGAGACCGGTATGATAAAGCCGCTGGTCAGGAAAAACAAGGTGACGCCAAACACCCCGAACTGAAAGTAATGGGTGCTGAATGTCGCAAAGGCCGGAGACTTACTTTCCAACGTGTGCTGGAGCATCACCGCGAAGGCTGCTATAAACCGTAAAAAGTCCAGAAATTCCAACCGAGACGACGGTGTCTGCATCTATATGGGATAAAGGGTAAAGGGGTTTTTCTGTCAAAACTATTCAATAGGATGAACTGCTTTGGCCTTTATGAATAAGGTGATAAGCAGCCTCTGGACTACTTGGCGGTTTCAACTAAACCAGAGTTTGGAAATCTTGGCTAACCAGCCTAACTGCACGATTCACAAAGTTATGTAAGCCTAATTTCTGGAAATCAGCCCCAAAACGGCTCACCGGATCAACGTGACGGTTCCTTTCTGGGTGATCTTTTTGCCGTTCACATCCACGGCTTCCATGCGGTAAATATAAGTTTCGGGGGGAGCGGGTTTGCCGCGGTGCGTGCCGTCCCAGCCCGCTTTGGGGTCTTTGCTTTCAAAGATGATCTGGCCCCATCGGTTCAGCACCTGCAGGATAAAAGACGAGGCGAAAGGCGCTCCCACGGGCCGGAAGACATCATTCAGGCCATCGTTGTTGGGCGTGAACGCCGTGGGGAACGAAAACTGAAAGCCCTGGTCCACGGAACTGGTATTGGAGAAACTCTGGTAAGCCGCATCCGGTGACACGGAAAGCAGCCGGTACGTGAGCCGCTGGAATTTGGTCTGGGGCTGGGCGTCCAGATAGCTCTGGCCGGTCACGGAGGTACTCCAGTACACGGTGCCCTGCTCGTCCAGGAGCTGCAACGTCTGGGTGCCCACGTCCGTCGGGAAACCTTCATACGAGTTCCAGGTAAGTTGAACCGCCCCGTTGGCTTGGGCAGAAGCGATTAAGATGGAAGGACAGGCGCTGTTGCTTTGCCCCGAGGAAAGGTTGCAGGAATCCAGGTAAGCAATCTGGTAACAAAGTCCCGACCGAAGGTCTCCCGGAGCGGGATCCACGGTGTTTTGGGGCTGTTTTTCGGAAATCAGGTTAAAAGCGCCGCCTTGGCTTCGGTACACCGATTGTTCTTTGAAGGTCTCCTGGCCGGGCACCTTGGTTTCCAGCAATACTCTGTTCTGGAGGTCAAAGCTGGCCACCAGCAAGGCGGCCGCCGGACGCGAAGTACCCCGCGTCTCCACTTCCACGGGCAACGAGGCGCTTTGCCCCCCATTCTGCAGCAAGGCGATTAGTTGGTAAGTGTATCTTCGGCCACAGGCCACCTGCGCATCGGTGTACGTGGTTTGTCCGGCCGCAAAGGTTTGGTAGAGTTGTCCGCCCCGCAGCAGCTGGTAACCGGTCACACTTCCGGAACTGGCGTTGGCACTCCAAGAAAGCACGTTTTGCCGGTCGCCCGCCGATGCGGCCAGAGATTGAGTACAAACCACATTGGAGATGATATCTTCCCGTTCCGAGCACAGATTCGTCACCCGGACCCTGAAACAGCCCGAAGCGGAGCTTACCGCGATGGAGTGCTGGCTTTGCCCCGTGGCTACGCTGGACAGGGTTTCCAAGGTCGTGAAAGGGCCGGTAGGAGAGGAGGCGCTTTCTACCACCAGGTCATTCACCCCGGAGGTCTGTAGTTGTATCTGGATAGAAGTGCCCTGCAAGGCGATTTTCTGGAGAACCGGGGCCGAAGGCGGCGCGGCCGCTTTCACCACAAACGTGCGCGGGCAGAGATTGCCCACCCCAGTTAATTGGGTGACCGTGTACGTACCCGGTGCGGTGAACACATGCTGGGGTAGCTGGTCAGGGGTGACGCCATCCCGAGCATCGAAATCATAGAACTCCGTGACGTTGGGCCGGCCCGAATTATCTTTGAAGGTGATGGTCTCTCCCACGCAGAAGGTTTCTACGGCCTGATTCTGCTGCTGCTTGTAGGCGAGAAAGCAGGGGCGTTCCTGCTGCGCCCAGCCACTCAGGGAAGTTCCTAACCACAACAGCAGAAATGCAAACCGTTTTCTCACGCCATCAGCTCCTCAAAAGGAAAGTCCTGGATAAATTTGATGCTTTTTTCAATATCGGGCTGTAAAACGCGGTCCTGTTCCAGCGGGGCCACCTGCGTTCTGAACGCTTCCACTACTTTCTCCAGGGCCGGAGAGCTGCGCAGCGGGCGTTTGAACTCTAGGGCCTGCACCGCCGCCATAAGCTCGATGGCTAAGATCCGCTCTACGTTCTGCACCACCTGATATGCCTTGGTGGCACTGTTCGCGCCCATGCTCACGTGGTCTTCCTGCCCGTTAGACGAGACAATGGAATCCACGCTGGCGGGGGTACACAGTTGCTTATTCTGGCTAACGATGGAGGCAGCCGTGTATTGCGGAATCATGAACCCGGAGTTCAGCCCCGGCTCCTGAATCAGGAACTGCGGCAGCCCGCGCTGCCCCGAGATCAACTGAAACGTGCGCCGCTCGGAGATGCTTCCCCACTCCGCCAGGGCGATGCTCAGAAAATCCAGCGCCAATGCTAAGGGCTGCCCATGGAAGTTGCCGCCGGAGAGAATCAGTTCTTCCTCGGGGAAGATGTTGGGGTTATCGGTCACGGCGTTCACCTCGGTGGTGAAGACTTTCTCGGCGTACTCCAGCGCATCCAGGCTGGCGCCGTGCACCTGCGGCACGCACCGGAACGAATACGGGTCCTGCACCTGCGCCTTTTCTTTTTGCTGGAGCTCGCTGCCCGCCAACAGGTTCAGGATGCGGGCGGCGGTTTTCACTTGCCCGGCATGCGGTCTTACCTGGTGGATCTGGGGCGAGAAAGGGGCACTGAGTCCGTCAAAGGCTTCCAACGAGAGCGCGGCCACCACATCGGCGGCCATGGAAATTTGGCGGGCGCGCAGGCAGATGATGGCTCCGTACGCCGCCATTAACTGAGTGCCGTTCAGCAGCGCCAGACCTTCTTTGGCCTGTAGCCGGATGGGGTCCCAGCTGAAGATGTCCAGAATCTCGTGGCCTTTCAGCTTGAACTCCTGGAACCGCACTTCGCCCAACCCAATCAGAGGCAGGCACAAGTGCGCCAAAGGAGCCAGATCGCCACTGGCACCCAGAGAACCTTGCTGGTAGACAACCGGGTACACCTCTCGGTTAAAGAAGGCGAGGAGCCGCTGCACGGTGCTCAACTGCACGCCGCTGTAGCCGTAACCCAGCGACTGCACCTTCAGGAACAACATCAGTTTCACCACTTCGGCGGGCACTTCCTCGCCAGTGCCGCACGCGTGCGACATGACTAGGTTGCGCTGGAGGGTTTCCAGATGTTCGGGCGAGATGCTGGTGTTACAGAGGGCGCCAAAGCCGGTGTTGATGCCGTAGACCGGTTTTGACGCGTTGGCCAGATGCTGGTGCAGGTACGTGTAACTGCGGCTAATGCGCTGCTCCACCTCCTCAGAAAGGCCCAGGGTGGCCCTGGTTTTCAGGACCTTTCCAATCTCTTCCAAGGAAAGAGGCGCCAGGGAAACGAGATGCTGCCCGGCCATCAATTGCTGGAATTAGTCTGAAGTACGTCCAGAATTTGGGTCAAGGGCAGTTTCTCCTGCTGGCCGGTCCGCATGTTGCGGAGGTTGAGTAAACCGCTTTCAATTTCCTCAGAGCCAATGAGTAACACGTACGGGATTCGTTTCTGATCGGCGTACGCCATCTGCTTTTTGAGTTTGGCTGATTCTGGGTACAGCTCTGCGGAGATGCCAGCCGCCCGAAGCGACTGAAGCACCGGCAAAGCGTACCGCATGGACGCCACGTCAAAATTGGCGATCAGCAGTTGGGTGATGGTCTGGCTTTCCTCGGGGAACAGGTTGAGTTCTTCCAGCACGTCAAAGATGCGGTCCACGCCAAAGGAGAAGCCCACGCCCGACACGCCCGGCAACCCGAACATACCCGTGAGGTTATCATAGCGGCCGCCGCCGCTGATGCTGCCCATCTGCGCGTTGTTCACCTTCACCTCAAAAATGCAGCCGGTGTAGTAGGAAAGCCCGCGGGCCAGCGTCACGTCCAGCTGTACTTTGGCCTTGTTTATGGTAAAACTCTCCAGAAACGACAACATGCTGCGGATGTCCCGCAAGCCGCGCTGCCCTTCTTCAGAGTCCTGTAATAGCGTGTCTAACTGCGGAAGCAGATCAGCGATGTCGCCGGTTAGATTCAGGATGGGCTGGAGTTTGCCCACGGCTTCCTCGGCGATGCCTTTCTGGCGGAGTTCGTCGTTGACGGCTTCCTGCCCAATTTTATCCAGTTTATCGATGGCCACGCACAGGTCGGCCTCACGTCCTTTGGCCCCGATGGCCTCGGCGATGCCGGCCAGCAAACCGCGGTGGTTGAATTTGATGGTGAAATCGACCAGCCCCAGCGTGCTCAGCACTTCATCCATCATCAGGATGATCTCGGCCTCGCAGAGCAGGGAATTGGTGCCCACCACGTCGGCATCGCACTGGTAGAACTCGCGGTAACGGCCCCGCTGCGGACGATCTGCGCGCCAAACGGGCTGAATCTGGTACCGCTTGAAGGGGAAGGCGATCTCGTTGCGGTTCATGACCACGAACCGCGCGAACGGCACGGTGAGGTCATAGCGGAGGGCCTTTTCAGAGACTTTGCGGGTGAGGGGCTTGTAGCCCTGCTCCAGGTCCTGCGGAGAAACTTTGCTCAGGAAATCGCCGGAGTTCAGGATTTTGAAAATCAGCTGGTCGCCCTCGTCGCCGTACTTACCGGTAAGCACCGACAGGTTTTCCATGGCGGGAGTTTCCAGCGGGAGGAAACCGAATTTCTCAAACGTGCGCTTAATGACGGAGAAAATATAGTTGCGTTTTACCACCGTGGCCGGCCCAAAATCGCGGGTGCCCTTGGGGATAGAAGGTTTGTCTTGACTCATGCTGCGAAGATAGCAAATTCAGAAAAGAATCAGGCTCCCTCGGGGTAAACCAACTTCTAACTCGTTTTACCGCTCTTTTCCGGAAAACAGCCCCAAAACAGTCAGTCTGTTCCGTCTCCCACGCATTCTTGATAGATGTAAGCCAGATGAGCAATGCTGCACAACCATTACATCACCCATCTTCAGTCTTCTTTTTGCAGATAAACCTGAAACACGCACCTTCGCCTCCTTTCCACCTCGCTACTTACACCTCCTTTGTTGGTGTTCTCACCAACAAACCAGACATCGGCACCTTTCCGCTTGCTGGAGAGAATCCCAAAACTAAAGGAATTGTCCATAGACTTCCTTGAACAGGCTCTATTGACTCGTGTTGAGCTAGATACGTTTTCAGCCTGTTTTAAGCAAAACTGGTCAAAAACGGAAGGACTAAGTTGTAGGAGTTTTATCCACTGGCTCATCCGCCGGAAGACCAACCTGGGGTTCTTTGTTCGCGAAAAGCAACAGGGATGTGATGAAAGAAAACAGCAGCGTGCCGTCGCGGCGCTGCAGGAGCGATTCGGTGAGGCAGCAGATGGCGAAAACGGCGATAAAACAGAACAGGATGTAGTCCTGGCGTTGGTAAGCTTCTTTGCCCAGGAAGAACAGCACCAGGAGAAAAGCCAGCGCCCCCAAAATTCCCAGGGAAACCCCGTGCATAAGAAACTGGTTGTGGGCATCGAAGCGTGCTTCCACGCCTTCGGTGAACTGGTTGGCTTTATAGCGCTCCACCAACGCCTCTTCGGCATTGCCGTGGCTGATGCCCAGCAGCGGGTGTTCTCGGATGATGTCCAGGGCAGAGGTCCACATCATTTTGCGTTGGTACACGCCGGCGCTTTCGCTGAACTTCATTTTCAGGTAGGTCACCTTCTGGAAAACCAGAAAGCTGGTGCCCAGGGTAAACACGACCACCGCCACCATCAGCCCGTATCTGCCGGCCTTCACCGCCACATACGCCCAGACCAACGCAATGACTACCACCGTGGCCACCAGCGCCGTTCTGGAAGAGAGCAGGGCCTGAAAAGCAAAGAAGAAGACGCAGAAGAAGAGGTGGAGAAAGAAAGCCTTCTTTTGGTGCGTTTTCCGGGAAACGAACAGAAAATACGAATGTATGATAAGGCAAACCCCGATGTACAGGCTATAGTATGGGGCGTGGAATTTGATGTTCTGGGGCAGGAAATACGAGAAGAAAGTCCAGTCAATTTCCTGCCACTGGTGAACGTGCTGCGGGAATTTATCAAAGTACTGGCGGGTAATGTCTACCGTGGCATACACAGACAAACAGAAGCAACTCAGGCAAAAAAGCAGCAGCGCGGCATGAATCTGCTTTAACGTGAGCTGCTTATACACGATGAGCGGCAGAAATGCCAGGGTACCCTGCAAGATGATAAAGTTCAGCGTCTCCTTGGGATGCTCTGTGTACAGCAGGGAGAGCACGCAAAGGGCAAAGTACCCGGCAAGGGCCTTAAACGCGGAGCTTTTGGGGATGTGCCGCCAGTTTCCCGCGAACAGGCATTTCCAGAGGAAGTACGCCAGCAGAGCCAGAAAGACATACGACTTCAGGTGGGTTCTTAGCGGAATAATGAGGGCATAGACGTAAATAAGATAAGCGAAAGCATCTTGGCGGGTAAAGACGCTTTTCTTAGTTAGACTGCTGAAGCTCATCGTATTTCTCTAAAACAAACTGCCGGATCTCTTGCCGGAATCGTTCTTTATGGAACCGCTGGGCCGAGGCCCGGATGGTTTCCTGCTGGTAGGTAACTTCACTGCTCTCGAACCGGGCGATCGCCTCCATCAGGCTTTCTGTGGTTTGATGAGGGAAGAAAAGGCCGGTTTCTGGGGTGACGGTTTCCAGCGCACCGCCTTTGCCCAGGGCGATGACGGGCGTGCCGCAGGCCTGCGCCTCCACCGGAGTAATCCCAAAATCTTCTTCGGCGGCGAACACGAAAGCTTTGGCCTTTTGCATGTACTCTTTGAGCACCGCAAAGGGTTGATAGCCCAGTAACGTCACGTTTGGTCCGGCCAGTGCTTTGATCTTGTCGTATTCAGGGCCCTCGCCAATGACAAACAGTTGCTTGTCGGGCATCTGGGTAAAGGCTTCCACAATGAGGTCGATTCGTTTATAGGAAACCATCCGCGAGGCGGTGAAGTAGAAATCCTCCCGCTGGGTAGGCAGACTGAAACTTTCCACATCCACCGGCGGATAGATGACCGTTGAGTCCCGGCCGTAATTTTTCTGGATGCGTTTGGCGATGTACGCCGAGTTGGCTACGAAATAGTCTACCCGATTAACGGTCATCACGTCCCAGTTCCTGAAACGGTGCAGAATCAGCTTGGCTAGAAGCCCTTTCAAGCCGGTGGTTAAGCCAGCTTCCTGCAGATACTGGTGGTAAAGGTCCCAGGCATAGCGGGCGGGGGAGTGGCAGTAGCAGATGTGTAACTGGCCCGGACTGGTGAGCACGCCTTTGGCCACGGCATGGCTGCTGGAGATGACCACATCATACCCCGATACATCCAACTGCTCAATGGCCAGTGGCATGAGACACAGGTAATGGCGGTAGTGTTTCTGGGCGTAGGGAAGCTTCTGGATGAAGGTAGTAGTGATGGGTTTGTGAAAGATGTGCTGCCGGAGGTGATCTGGCAGGAAGTCAATGACCGCGAAAAGACTTGCCTCCGGGAAAATCTGCAGGAGCTGTTCCAACACCCTTTCTGAACCAGAATAATCAACTAACCACTCGTGTACAATCGCTACTTTCACTACTATTTATCTTGTTACAGGGCCAAGCCCTGTTTTGTTAATGGGAGGTGAATTACCGGGCGGCGAGCAGTTCTTTCAAAACCTGCAGATGCTGTTCCGCCGAAGTTTGCCAGGAGTAGTGCCGGTACTGTTGTAAACCCCTGCGCACCAGCTCGGCCCGTAACTCTGGGTCACCCAGTACCCGCATCAGCTGTTTCCGGAGTCCTTTTTCATTAAGTGCCTCAAAGTACAGGGCGGCTTCTCCGCACACTTCCGGGATACTAGCCGAGGTAGAGGCCACCACCGGGCAACCACAAGCCATCGACTCCAAAGGAGGGAACCCAAAACCCTCGTAAACTGACGGGAAAACGGACAAAGATGCGTAATTGTAGAGCAATGGCAAAAGGTTGTCCGGAACAAAACCGGTGAAATGCACAAACGGCCGCAGACCTTCCTGCGCCTCAAGGAATTGGGGAACCTCCTCGTCTGGCGTGATAAACCCTTCTTTCTGCCCCACAATAACCAGATGATATTCCTCCCGAAGGGAGGAAGGCAGGCCCGCGTAGGCTTTCAGCAGGGTGATCAGGTTTTTATGCGGTTTTACGTTGCCCACATAGATGATGTACCTGGCCGGAAGTTTCGGCAAAGCCGCCCGCAGGGTGTGTTCCAGTTGCGGTGAATCCGAGGTCTTGAACAAGCTTGTGTTCACTCCGTTGTAAATCACGTTGATTTTAGCTGGCGGACACCCGGTGTACTTGATCAGTTCCTCACGGGAAAACTGTGACACCGTAACCACCCGGTCTGATACCCTGACCGCCGCCCTCAAGAGCACCGTGGCGTAGACTTTTTGCGCCAAACTCAAGGTGTGCCGGTAAGCCAGGTGATAGGTGTCATGAATGGTCACTACTCTTTTCCTGGCCCGGATGGGGAGTAACGGGATGTTGTACTGCGGAGACCAGAAGATGTCACAGACCGGGATTTTCGCCGCGAGGGCGAGTTGCTCTTTGATTGAGTAAATGGGTGCCTCTACCGGAATCACTGTCACCGCCGAAGCCCAGGCAAACTGCGTCAATTCCTGTGGGTTTCCCAACACCTGCACCTGGAACGAAGGAAGGAGAAACGGCAGCAGTTGTTTCAGATACACCCCAATGCCGGAGGCGTGCACCATGCGGGCATCAATGACGAGGGAGGGCATTCTGTTGTTTTTTGATGATGAGGTGTTGCGCCATGACCAGACCGAACATTACCCAGTACAGGATAAAGTTCACCCGCCCGATAAACGCTGAGTTAATGAACGAAGCTGCGTAGTAATACACGCTTATACCAATAAAAGTCAGGCACAGCTGTTTTAGGAAAACGCTTTGGGTCTTTTGAAAAACCAGAAGCACATAGACAAAGCACAGCAGATAGAAAGCTAAGTAGAGCAGGCCTAAAAGAATCCCATTCTCCAGCAGCAACTGAAACCAGTAGCCATCCGGGATAATCACATTCTCTGCCGTAGCTCCCGGCCCTTGGGAACCAACGCCAGAGCCAGCCAGAGGATGGTCCTGCAAATACAGAAGGGCGTTTTCAATCATGCTGAAGTGGCCTTCATTGGAATACTGCGTGCTGGCTTCCCGGCCGGTCAGGCGCTTGATGATAAAGGAATCACGGTAATGATACCCAATACTGAGGAGAAGCGTCAGGGTGACCATCAGGCCCACTACTAATTTGAGGAGGTACTCTACTGTAAAGCGCCCATAGTGCAGGAGTAGAATGGCAATACTGCACAAAAGAAAACCTGCCAGACTGGCCCGGGTATAGGTCAGCACATTGGTGATCAATACCAGGGCCAGGTAAAACAGATACGTTTTCTTGGGTTGAGCGAGGTATTTGGTAAACAGCAGGCAGAAGAGTAACAGCGTGAAGCTGGCGAAAATAATGGTATTCCCTAACAGAGCAGTTGGCCGGGTGATTGCCTGGTCATAGAATTTAAAGGCACTTTCTCCATCTAAGACCAGCAACGAAAGGGGCAGGCGGGAGGCAAACGTGAACTGAAAAATACCAAAAAGGCATAAAAACAACCCGATGGCGAGCAGAAGGGAAAGGCTTTTGCGCACTTGATTTTCCTTCTGAAGCAGCAACGGCAGGTAAAACATCGGGAAGCAATAGATCAGGTTGTTTCTGAGCCCCAGCACTTTTTCCCGGATTGGGTTCGCGTCTACCAAGGAGAGTTTAGCCAGGGTGAAGAGCAGGAGAATACACCAGAAAAGCGCCAGCAGGAGGTAGGTTCTGTCTAGTTTGTTTTGGGCCTGATAATGGAAAACCAGCACCAAAACGGTATGAACTACTTGTAACGCGATGAACAGGTCCACCAATACCGCTCCTAAACTCAGCGACGGTAAAGAGAGGAAGTTTTTTATAAAACCACTGAACAGGAGCGAAACAAGAAGAGAAACCAGAAGCGTGGACGAAAGCGAGATCCTGGGTTGAAAAGTCATGTTCATGGAGTACGGCCCATCAGCTTGAGAATCTGGAATGCTCTTTTCAGTTGAAACCTGCCCAGGCGCAGGAAAACAGACACCAATAAAACAGCGTAAAGGTGCAGCTTTTTTTCTGGGTAGAACTTCTGAAAGAAGATGATTTTGCTTCGGATTCCGTGGTAATCGGCTAGGTCGCTTTTCTTTTTGCCGGCTGAGCTGGACCCGATGGAGGTGCCTTCTTTGTGGTACACCCTGCTTTCTGGTACGTAGCCCAGCGCGTAGCCGAGTTTCTGCCCTCGTTTTACCCAATCCAGCTCTTCAAAGTAAAGAAAATAATCCTCACTTAACACGCCTACCTCGTCCAGAAAGGCCCTACTGACAAACAGCGAGGCCCCTATGACGTAATCCTGATTCGGGTTTTCCAGGTAAGCGGAAGGAGAATCTTTCTGCCCTTCGTCGATATGGCGGGTGGTAAAGGTGGTTAGGTTCAGTTTTCCGCCGATGGCTTGAATGGTGTCCGGCTGATGGTAGTAGAGCAGCTTTGAGCCCCAAATCCCAATCCTGTGCCCAAACTGCAGATCGAGCTGCGCCTTCCTGACCAGATGGGAAAGGCTGTCTGGAGCCACCACCGTGTCGTTGTTCAGCACCCAGACGAAATCGGGCGAAAACGTACGCTGCGCAAAACGAATCCCGATGTTGTTGCCTCCCGCAAACCCCAGGTTCTCTGCTCCCTGAATGGTGGTCACCAAGGCTTTCACCCTGGAGTGAGTTGCCAGAGTTTCCTCCTTTACATGATCAAAATGGAAATGAAATCGCCCCTCGGTTACGACTAACTTCTCTTTTACCTTCTCCTGCTCATATTCCTGCAGCCACTGCTGAATGTAGTCCAGGGAATGATCGGGCGAGTGGTTATCGACCACGACAATGGAAAACCGCTCATAGTCCAGTTTGAACAGGCTTTCAAGGCACTCCATGGTGTCTTGGTGGCCTTTGTAATTCAACAGGATGATACTCACCCAGGGGAGAGCGAAGGCAGCTTCTGTCATGAGGTGCAAGTAGGTCTGCCGGGCAGATTCAAGTAAGTGCGGATAAAGTCAACTCGCATGAAATTCATCTTTGTGGCGGCATTAGCCAGAAGTAAACGCATCAGGGCCTGAATTTCCCGAAAGAGTTGTGCCAGAAATCCCGGATCCCGAACGCCGTGTACAGGAGCTTTTTCCCTTTCTCCTTCTCAAAGAACAGGATTCTGACCACGTCTTTCAGAAAGTCAAAGGTATCCTGTTTCACGAAACCGGGAAATTGTTTACGGTAGATTTTCATCACCTGAAGCCGGTTCCGGGCCATGTAGTACCTCCTGATGGGAGAGTGGTTAGAGGCGGTCACCCGTACGCCCAGCAGATAATTTAGAGTAATATTTCCTACGCTGTGGTACAGGATGGCTTGTGGAACCTGCAGGATTTTATACCCGTGGGTCTTCAAACGCAGGCAATACTCATAATCTACGTAATCAATAAAGAAATCGGTTCTGAACGGACCAACGCTCTTAAAAGCTTCCATAGAAAGCAAGTTGCCCGATGTCATCACGGCGTTTAAATCCTGAATCTCTTGCTGCGGAAGTTGGTCCTGATTGTCCTTATCCAGCTGGAAAGGAGCCACAATGCCTACCTTCTGAGCACCAAGGTGGGACAAAGCACTACGCATTTGGGGCAGCATATCTGGATGAGCTTTGCTGTCCTGGTCCATGGTCAAAAGCCAGGCGTACCCTTTAGATTGCGCCAGATTCGCCCCCAGGTTCAAAGCTGCTGCCAGGCCCTTGTTTCCCTGGTTGTCATGGTACACGATCTTCGGGAAAGCCTTTAACTGCGCCACCAACCTGGAATTTTTAACCTCTGAATTGTCTACACAAAAGAGAATGTCAACGGCGGGTAAGTAGGAGGCAAGGTTGGCCAGAACCTCTTCCTCCGGGTGGTACAATACCACCACGGCCGCCGTGTTTTCAAGGGTAGATACAATCATGTCAGGTTCAGACTGGTAAGCGCCATATGCATAGGTACTGAGATTCGGCGGCCCGGGGTGTTATACTTCCGATGACGTAAATCAAAAGCATCAGAAAATAAACGGTGAGAAACCGCCCATCCTCAGATTTGATTTTGGGGCTGTTTTTTAAATAACAGGCTAAAAACAGGATTCTTGTATTCCAGCATAATGATCAAGCCCGCTGTAATGAAAACCTCGGTGATGATCACGGCAATTGCTGTGCCCTGAGCCTGGTAAAAAGAACTTAAGACGGTGTTCAGCAGCAGGTTCAGGAAAGAGCCTAGCAGCAAGGTTGTCCGGTAGCTTTCCTTGAACCCGTAAATGAGCAGAAGCTGGTTGGAGGGAATGTTTAGCGCCACGAAGAAAGGAACGAAACTCAACAACCGGATCAGGTGCACGATGGCTGGCGTGTGAGTGCCGGAAAAATAAAGCGTCAGTTCTTCTGAGAAATAGAAGATTCCGGCGCAAATCCCTAAAATCCCGAACGAAAAAGGAAGATGGAGGCGCAAGGTGACCTGAAGAATCTCCTTTTTCGTTTTGGTCACCAGATTGCACATAGACGGGTAAATGGCTTGGTAATACACGCCCAACACCTGCCGCACGGCATTGATGATCTTTTCGGCTATACTGTAGAAGCCCACAATTTCCACGGGGGCAAATAAACCTAAGATCAGGATATTGGAATTGGAGTAAAGGTTGACGGCAAAATTGGAGACGAATATGTCTTTCCCCTCCTTCAGATGTTGCCGGACTTTCTTTAAAGAAGTGGGTTGGTACACCAGGCCATATTTCCTTTTGATGAAGAAGAGGCAAATGGCCGCCGCCAGCATGGTGCCCAGGCCCAGGAAAAAGTTGATGTAGATGTAATCTTCCGCCTGCCGGATGAACAGGAAAATCAGGAGTACGGAAAACACCTTCGTGCCGAAGTTCACCAGCGTGATGTACTTCATGTCTTCTAGGCCATGGAACAGCCAGACGGGTAAGGCGGCTTGCCCCACCACCAAGGTGAAAGACAGCAGGTAAAGAAGCGGCCGCGTCTCAGGGGTGCTGAAAAGTGTCACCAGCCCTACCAAGAGCAGAAAGCTGACGGCAAGCAACGCCAATTTGGTGGTAAGCACCTCGTTGTAAAGTGCGCCTATGGCTTTTTGATCGTCGCGGTTTTGGGAGATTTCCTTGGTGGCCGTGATGTAGAACCCGTAGTCGGTGACGATGTTGAAGTAGGAGATGATGGCCTGTGCCACCGACACCCGTCCAAAATTCTCCAGCCCAATGATCCGGACGAGGTAGGGCGACAGCACCAGCGGAATCAGGAAATTGAAGAGTTGCAGAGAACCCAACGAAACCAAGTTCTTCAGGATCCTGCCGCTCATCATCTCGTTCGTTAGTGCTCTGATTTTACTCAACGGAAAGGCGTTAGTTTATAAGTGAAGTCGCTGGCAGAAACTGGTAGGTTACAACCTCCGGGTGGTTTCGTCAAAAGGTCAATGCCTGGTGAGGTAAACCTTCAAATTGAAACAGTAGAAAATCTTCGGGTTTCGCTTCGCCCGCGGGGAATTTGCCAGCAGACAAAGGTAGTCGAATATAAACGGAAGCACCAAACGGCGGCTGGCAGCGGCCCGAAAGCTTTTCACAGAGTTCTATAAAGTTTTTATATTTTTGAAAAGAGAAGTACAACAACGTTCCCATGGATAAAACGTCTCGGCGAGAGGACCGAACAAGCGACGAAATTGATTTACGAGTAGTTTTCCGAAAACTGGCTTCTTTCGCGGGCCAGATCCGGGACGGGATCAGGCGTTCTTTCTTTTTGCTTCTGCGCCGCTGGCCGTTGGTACTTTTCTTGGTACTGGTGGGCATTGGCTTAAGTTACCTGATCTACTTAAGCCAACGTCCTTTCTACCGGTCATCGGTCACGTTAGTACCTTCTGAAATCCGGAACCGGTTACTGCAAGAGCAGGTGAACCGGTTAGCCACCTTGCTTTTGGACGGCAATACTGAAACCGTTGCTTCTGATCTCCACCTGAGCCCCGAAGAGGCAGCCAATATCAAATCGGTGCAGTATGTGGAGATTGATCCTTTTGCCGGCACCCCGGACACGGTGTTGGTGGGCGCAGCCTTCCGGGTAGATGCGGAGCTGTACGACCGGAATTTCTTTCCTGCTTTTCAGAAAGCGTTGATTGGTTATTTTGAGCGCAACGCCTTCTTCTCCAGAAGCACCCAATCCCGGCGGGAACAGTTGCAGAACACCATCGCCAAGTTAAAGGAAGACATCGCTTCTATTGACAGCATCAAGCGGGCGGCGGTCACCCTCAAAGGTCCCACCAATGGACTGGTCTACGGAGAGCCATTAGACCCTACCAACCTATACAAGCAAAGTGCGGCCTTGTACGAAAATCAAGCCCTATTGGAAGATGAGCTCCGGAAGCTGGAAACCATGCAGGTAGCGGTTGCTTTCGCCCCGTTGATTCACCAAACTGGTCCCCGGTTGAAATGGCATTTGGCCATTGGTGCTTTGGTGGGTTTCCTTCTTGCTTTCCTGCTGGCGCAGGCGCAGGAAAACCGCAAAAACAGCCGGATCAACAACCAAAGAGTGGGATAGGTTTACAGCCTGTAAAACGTTTCTTAGTGGCAGTTTTGATTAGTGTTTTCAGCAGCAAACATCTGCTTCTGCCCACGTTTTAGGGTCACTTTTCTGAAAACTGCCCCAAAACAGAAACGTCCTTCTTAGAACAAACAAGTAGATGGGTTCGAACTGAGAGACAACTTGCTATAGAAGTCTAAGCGTTCAGGCAATCTTAAGTCCATGAACTTAATTGCCAGATCATTATAAAACAGAAAGGCCGGTATTTACCGGCCTTTCTGTTTTTGGGGTGTTTTCCTTAAATCTCCGTTAAATCGTCTTCTTTCTGGTGTAACCAGCTCAGGTTGTACAAATCTTTCCGGCGATCTCTCAGGTTCCGTACGCTACCGGTGGTGTTCAGGTCTTTGAGCAAGTCCAGGTCCAGGTCGGCAATGAGGGTCATCTCCGTGTTAGGCGTTGCTTCCGCGATGATGGCATCGTGCGGGAAAGCAACATCGGAAGGGGAGAACACCGCCGATTGGGAGTACTGAATGTCCATGTTCTCCACGCGGGGCAGGTTCCCTACGCTTCCGGTAATGGCCACGTAGCACTCGTTCTCGATGGCGCGGGCCTGAGCGCAGTGACGCACCCGCAGATACGCGTTCTTGGTATCGGTCTGGTACGGCACGAAGAGGATTTTCATGTCCTGATCGGAAAGCATCCGGGCCAGTTCCGGGAACTCCACGTCATAGCAGATCAACAGACCAATCTTCCCGAAATCGGTGTCAAAGACGCTGAGTTTGTTTCCGCCACGCATCCCCCAGTACTGAGATTCATCCGGGGTCACGTGCAGCTTGTACTGCTTGTCATACGTACCGTCGCGGCGGCAGAGATAGCTCACATTGTGCAGCTTGTTGTCAATGTACTCAGGCATGCTGCCCGCGATGATGTTGATGTTGTAGGAAAGCGCCAGGTGGATCAACCGTTCCCGGATGCCATCGGTGTACTCGGCCAGTTTCCGGATAGCGGCCGAGGGCGATTTCTCATCGGAAAGGGCCATCAGCGGGGCGTTGAAGAACTCGGGGAACATCACCAGATCGGCTTTGTACGAGCTGACGGTGTCCACAAAGAACTCCACCTGCTGCTCAAAATCCTCCAGCGACGTCATCTGGCGCATCTGCCACTGAATCACCCCAATTCTAACCACGCGCTTGGTACCGCCTACCAGCGTTTCTTTCTCTTCATAATAGACGTTGATCCACTCCAGCAGCGAGGCATAAGCTTTGGATTCTTTGTCCTGCGGCATGTAGCCTCTGATGATTTTCCGGACGTGGAAACCGTTGCTGAGCTGGAAGGTGAGAATGGGGTCATAGATCTCCTTGTTCCGGACCTGCTCAATGTACTTGCCGGGCGTCATCTGGTCTGAATGCGCGTTGTACCCCGGGATTCGGCCGCCCAGGATGATGCCGCGCAGGTTCAGGTTCTCGCAGAGCTCTTTCCGGGCATCGTACAAACGACGGCCCAGGCGCAGGTTGCGGTACTCTGGGTGCACGAAAACGTCCACGCCGTAGAGCGTGTCGCCGTCTGAGTCATGGGTGTCAAACTTTCCGCCGCCTACAATCTGCTCGTAGGTGTGTTTGTCGCCGTACTCAGAATACTGCACAATGAGACTCAACGCGGCGGCCACTACCCGGCCCTTGTCTTCAATACAAAGCTGGCCTTCGGGGAAGCGTTTCAGGAGCGAGGAGAATTCTTTCTGGGTCCAGGAGCCGCCGATGTTGGTGTACACCAGCTCCATGATCTGTTTTACTTCCTTGTAGTCTGAGGTGGTAAGCTGACGAAGGATTAATTTGTGTTCGGTATTTTCACTCATGTTACGTCAAATCGGTTTAGAAACGCCAACGGGAGAAGGGCAGCTTCCTGATCACGGAGGATTGGGAGAGTGCTGCAGACTTTTCTGAAAGGCGTTCCTTCAAAATTACAAAAGCTTTCTGCGGCCACCAAGCCGATGAAGGGCTAGCTCCTTTTTACTTGTTTTCCGGAAATGGGTTCAAAAACAGCAAAAGCAGTCAGGCCCGGGTTGGGGCAGCCTTAGGGTAACACCTTTTCTTAGACTTTAATTTCAGGGATGTCGCCTTCTACGATTAATTTCCCTTCTGTAGCGGCCTGAATCTGTTCTACGGTAACACCCGGTGCCCGCTCCAGCAACTTAAAGCCGTCTTCAGTTACCTCCAGTACCGCCAGATCCGTTACTATCTTCTTCACGCACTGCAGGCCGGTGATGGGCAAGGTGCAGTTCTTTAATAGCTTGGACTGTCCGTCTTTGGAGGTGTGCTGCATGGCCACGATGATGTTCTTCGCGGAGGCCACCAAATCCATGGCGCCGCCCATGCCTTTCACCATTTTGCCCGGAATTTTCCAGTTGGCGATGTCGCCGCGCTCCGATACCTCCATAGCCCCCAGAATGGTCAGGTGCACATGCTCCCCCCGGATCATGGCGAAACTCTCGGCGGAGCTGAAAATCGCCGAGCCCGGCAGCGTGGTCACCGTTTGCTTTCCGGCATTGATTAGGTCGGGGTCCACCTGGTCTTCGGTGGGGAAGGGGCCCATGCCCAGCAGCCCGTTCTCGCTCTGCAGCACCACGTTCATCCCTTCCGGAATGTAGTTGGCCACCAGGGTCGGAATCCCTATCCCCAGGTTCACATAGAATCCCTCCTGCAGTTCCTGCGCTATCCGTTTGGCGATGCCGTGTTTATCTAGACTCATTTCATTCGTATTTGAAGATGGGAAGATTTGGAAATTAGGAGATGTGGAAATCTGAAGATTTGAAGATTCGTGAAATGGTAAATCCCCTTCTTCACAACTTCAATTTTTTGCTTTTGCACTAATAATAATTTTAGAGATGATCTTTTTGAGGGATTGAAGGTCTTTTTGAAGATGTTCTGGGTTTGGATATGTAAGTGCTCGCTGACAAAGCAAAAGCCAATACTCCGTTTCATCTACTTCTTTCGCCGCGACCTTGAACTTATGGATGAAATCAGCTCTACTTTCCGCATTCTGCGCTTCACGTACATTCGCTCCTATAGAAGTTCCGCTTTTCAGGAGTTGGTTGGCCACCACAAATTTTCTTTGAGTCTCCAACTGTTCCGCGTACTCTATTACGGCCACTGAAAAGTCAAGCGTGAGGTCCAGAATGAGATTTTGAGGCTGCTGCTTTTCCATATCTGAGTTATAGACCAATTGATAAATCTCCACATCCTCACATCTCCACATCCTCACATCTTCAAATTACCACATCTCCACATCAAGAGGCAGGCTATGCCTGCCGAACCGTCCGTTGCTCAATGCGCTTTTCGTAGTCTTTGCTCTGGAAGATGCGTTGCACGTAGATGCCGGGCGTGTGGATCATGTTCGGGTCCAGTTCGCCTTCGGGCACCAGTTCCTCTACTTCGGCGATGGTGATGTGCCCGGCGGTGGCCATCATGGGATTGAAGTTGCGGGCTGTTCCTTTGTAGATGAGGTTGCCGGCGGTATCGCCTTTCCAGGCTTTCACCAGGGAGAAATCCGCTTTGAGCCAGCTTTCCATCAGGTACATTTTCCCGTTGAACGCGCGGCTTTCCTTGCCTTCGCCCACCTCGGTGCCGTAGCCGGCCGGGGTGAAGAAAGCGGGAATACCTGCCCCTCCGGCCCTGATGCGTTCGGCCAGGGTGCCCTGCGGAATCAGTTCCACCTCCAGTTCCCCGGACAGCAACTGGCGCTCAAACTCGGCGTTTTCGCCCACATAGCTGGAGATCATCTTTTTCACCTGCCGTTTCTGCAGCAGCAACCCTATCCCGAAATCATCCACGCCGGCATTGTTGGAGATGCAGGTAAGGTCTTTGATGCCTTTGCGCAACAGTTCCTGGATGGCGTTCTCCGGAATACCGCATAAGCCAAAGCCGCCCAACATGAGGGTAGCGCCGTCTGGGATATCTTGACAGGCCGCGGCGGCATTTTGCACCACTTTGTTTATCATAATCTTCTAAATGAACGTGGAGTGTGTAGAAAATTTTAAATCAGGTTGCCGATTCGTTTCTGCTTTACAAGGCGTTTTAAGCCTGTTTTCAGAAAATGAGGCCCAAAACAGAGCTGCCTTACGGAATACGCCGCACCGACATCATGCCGCCAAAATACGCCATGGGCAAATAGATGACCACGGAGACCACAGTAAACCAGAGCGGGTGCGAAAAAGTAGCTAAGTTGGCAATGCCGGCGGCCAGCAGAAAGAGACCTACCAGCACCGCCAGTAAGATGCGCCGGTGCTGCCCGAACCGGGCGGCCACCATGCCGCCAAAGAAGGAGCCCAGCGCGTAGCCCAGCAGTACCAGCAGCAAGGCCGCGGTGGGAGCATCATTCAAAGACCCGGAGGCAGCCTCGGGAGGACTCACCGCAGCGGGCAGGGAGAAGAGCTGGTGGCTCATGTATTCCACCAAACTGATGGTAAATACCCCAATCGCGGCTCCGCCTAGAACAGCCAGAATGCTTCTGAACATAAGACAGTGGTGTGTTAGGTGACAAACAAGTGGCAGGCTTGCTTCCCTTCTGTCTTTATCGTGAAAGCCCGAGGTGAAGTTACGTATTTACCTGATTTATCCTAACACTTGTAAGGCGGCCACTTTGTCCAGGTGGAGCTGTTGGGTGAGTTCTTCCAGACCGCTGAACGTCTGCTCGGGCCTCAGGTAGGAAACAAAAAAGAGGGTGATTTCCTGCCCGTACACATCGGCGTCGAAATCAAAGATGTTCACCTCAATGGTTTGGTGGGTGCCTTGTACGGTGGGGTTGGTGCCGATGCTGAGCATCCCCTTGAAAAGTCCGGTTTGGGTTTGGACGGTCACGGCATAGATGCCTTGGGCGGGCACCAGTTTCAGCTTCTCCTTAGGCTCTAGGTTAGCGGTGGGGTAACCGATGGTGCGGCCCAGTTGTTTGCCTTGAACCACCGTGCCGGTGAGGGAATACGGCCGGCCCAGGTAGCGGGCGGCCGTGGCTACATCGCCGTGTTCCAGGGCGGTTCTTATTTTGCTGGAGCTCACGCCCACGGCATCAATGTCCTGGCGCGGAATCTCCTCTACGGTGAAACCATAGCGGGCCGCGTTCTGCTGGAGGTAATCAAAGCCGCCCTCACGGTTCTTCCCAAACCGGTGGTCATAGCCAATCACCAGCTTTTTGGTTTGGATGGCCTGTATCAGGATCTGCTGGATGTATTCTTCGGAGGTGAGCTGCGCGAACTCGCGGGTGAACGGAAGCAGCAGCAGGTAGTCTACGCCATAGGCGCGGAGGGCTTCAATGCGCTCCTCAATGGTGGAGAGCAGGCGCAGGGAGTCATCATTCGGGTTGAGGACCGTGCGCGGATGAGGCCAATAGGAGATGACCACGCTTTGCCCGTTGCTCTGGCGGGCGGTTTCAATAAGCCGGGAAAGTATCTTCTGGTGGCCCACATGGACCCCGTCAAACGTGCCGGAGGTGACCACGGCATTTGAAAGTACTGGAAATTGACTAAGCTCCCGGATGACGATCATGGTGCATCGCTTGTTTTTCGCGGAGTTCCTGTAATTGGTCCAGGGTCATGGCATCTTCCAGCCGGTATTCCCCAATACGGGTCCGGACCAGTTTGGAAAGGTACGCCCCACAGCCCAGCTTCTGCCCGAAATCGCGGGCCAGACTCCGGATATAGGTACCCTTGGAGCATACTACCTTGAAATGGACTTGGTTGCCCTCAATGGCGGTAAGCTCAAATTGCTTGATGGTGATGCGCTTGGATTTGATCTCGGCGTCATCGCCCCGGCGGGCAATGGCATAGGCTCTTTCCCCGTTCACTTTTACCGCTGAGTAAAGGGGAGGCGTCTGGTCAATCTCGCCCAGAAAGGAGTTGGCGGCCTCGGTCAGCATCTCAGCGGTCAGGTGATCGGTGGAGGCGGTGCTGTCAATCTCGGTCTCCAGGTCAAAAGACGGTGTGGTGTGCCCCAAGACAAAGGTGCCGGTGTATTCTTTTTCCTGGGCCTGGATCTCCTCAATCCGTTTGGTGAACTTGCCGGTGCACAGAATCAGGAGGCCACTGGCCAGAGGATCCAAGGTGCCGGCGTGGCCGATCTTCTTGATGCGGAGCGCGAACTTGGTTTTCTTGACCACGTCAAACGAAGTCCAAGTGAGGGGTTTGTCCATCAGAAGGATGGCGCCGGCCTCAAAGTCATAAGGAATTTCCTGCATCAGATCAATTGTAAATCAACGCCCATGGAAAGCAAAATCAGGATCACCAGGCCTAACAGAATGCGGTAGTAGCCAAACAGCTTGAACCCGTACTTGGTCAGAAAGTCCACGAAGAACTTGATGGCAGCCAGCGCCACAATGAACGCCACTACGTTCCCCACCAGCAGCACCTGCCATTCCTGAGCGGTGATGGAGGCAAAGCCCATTTTTATCTTGGGGAGGTTGAAGGTGAGCACGTCAGAGATCTCCAGGTGTAGGAGGTCTTTGATCACGCTGTAGACCGTGGCCGCCAGCATGGTGGGCACCGCCATGAAGAAAGAGAACTCCGCCGCCGATTTACGAGTCATGCCCTGGGTAAGCCCGCCAATGATGGAGGAAGCTGACCGCGAAACCCCCGGAATCATGGCAATGCACTGGAACAATCCAATCACAAAGGCATTTTTGTAGCTGGGCGTCGTTACGGGGTTCACCCGATCATGGAACAAGCGGTCAATGTAGATCAGGAGAATACCGCCCAGCAGCAGACTGATGGCCACAATCTCAATGCGCTCCAGCATGGAGTACACCAGATCTTTCAACCTGAAACCAATGGCCAGCGCGGGAATCACCGCCACCATCAGTTTTTTATAGAAATCAAAGGAAGTGATAAACCGCTTCCAGTACAGCACCACCACCGACAGGATGGCCCCAAACTGAATGGAGACCGTGAACATCTTGGTGAACTCAAACGCGCTGATGCCCATCAGGCTGGACGCGATGACCATGTGCCCGGTAGACGAAACTGGTAAAAACTCCGTCAACCCTTCCACTATGGCCAGGATGATGGCTTGCCAGATACTCATTTAAACGTTTTTGCGGGGTTTTGCCAAAATGGCGAAGAATTGAATGATAAACCCAATGACCAACACAATGGGCCCTAAGGTGAGTCCTAGAAAGCCGTATCCGTAAGGCTCAGAATCCATGGCCATCAGAATGAAGCCAACGGCCATCACCAGTAAACCTACCAGCATGATTTGGTAATTGCGGCGCCCAAAAGAGAAAGGGGTGGGAGTCTTGTTTTCCATAAAGGAGGTAGTGTTTAGTATAAATCGTCTAAGGATGCCCGGAGGTATTTCTTAACCGCCCGGTAAGAACTGAAAAAGCCCAGCAGCCCGCCCAACAGCAGCAGGATGGCCATGAGAATGAGCATCTGCTTCTCATCGCGGAGCAGGTAGAGTTCACTGATCTCATGGTAGGCGTATTGCACCAGCGCATACAGCAGGAGTGATGCCAAGGCCCCGCTTGCCAGTCCCTGGAACGTGGCGCGGTTTAAGAATGGCCGCTGGATGAAAAAGGACGTGGCTCCCACCAGCTGCATGCTCCTGATCAGGAACCGCTGCGAGTAAAGCGCCAGTTTGATGGTGTTGTTGATGAGGATGATGACCACCAGCACCAGAATGGCCGCAAACGAAAGCAGCACAATGCTCAGGCGGCGCAGGTTGTGGTTAATGGAGTCAATGAGGCTCTCCACGTAATCTACCTCGTACACGCCCAGGGTGTTCTGCAGGTCTTGTTTAATTTTCTTGAGTTGCTCTGAGGTGGCAAACTCGGGGTTGATGCGCAGGATAAAGGCATCGCGCAGCGGATTCTCGCCCAGAAACGTCAGGAAATCCTCGCCGCTTTCGTCAATGAATTCCTTGGCGCCCTCCTCTTTGGACATGAACAGGACCTGCGGCTCGTTTTCTTCGTAGGCGATGTACTCCTTGCGGCCCAGCGTCTTCTTCAGCTTCTCAATTTCCAGCGGCGAGATCTCCCGATCCAGGTACACCTGCACCTCGATGTTCTGTTTCACCAGGTTGGATAGCTTACCGGCATGGATGAGCAGGAGCCCAAAAGAACCAATGACAAACAGCGCCAGCGTGATGCTGAAGATCACCATGGTGTGCGGGTAATTGCCGAGCTTTTTCTTGCGGGTATGTTTGAGCGGTTTAGCAGCCATAGAAACGTGTGCGGGCAAAAATAGTAATTATTTAGAAGAAGAACGGCCAGAGGAGCGTTTTTAACCTAATTTCTGTAAAAGAGCCTCTAAACGACAACGCCCAAACAGGACATTTACGCCATGAATGGAGGAGTAAACGCGTACCTCCACCGGCAGGTTGTAGGGGCGAGCTTTCCGTTTTAGGGCTATTTTCAGGAAAACAGGCTCAAAGCAGGTCAGAGGTTCTGAATGGGCGTGGGCGTATCGTCTTCCAGCTTGATGGTGCGTTCCCGTTCGGCGGCGCGCTGGGCGCGTTTGCTCAGTTTCCGGCGCCGGAACAGCTCCCCGAACCGGTCAAAGTTGGCCTGATGCAGGATACTCACCGTCTGCCGGCTGGAGGTGGCGCTCGCTTCAAAGTCCCGCGGGGTGGTCTCATAGGTAGCCCGCAACCGCAGCTGTCCGCTCTGGCTCAGGTAATACTCCACAGACCAGTCACCGGCGGCGGTGGAACGGTTGCTCCCCAGGCGGTTATTGTTCACGCTGCCCTCGCGGGTCACTTTCAGGCGGCCCTCCATAAAGGTGTAGCTTAAGCGCAGCTGTACATCGTCCAGTACCTGGTTTCCGTTGCCGCTTACCCCGATGTCCACTTCCAGGTTGGTGTCAATCTGGGAAAGCCAGTAGCTGAGCTGGTTAGAGAAAAGTTCGCCCACGCTGCTGCCCAGGTCACCCACGCCTAGCCCTACCTGCAATTCGTCCTGCGAGGAAAGGCGTTTTAGGGCCAAAAGGGAGAAAACCTGCCGATTCAGCTCCTGTTCATCGTTCCGGATGTTGTTCAGATAGCGGGTAATCTGATCTTCGAGCAGGCTGGGCGTGTCATTGAACTCCAGGTTCAGCCTGATCTGGGGTGTGGTGAGAGGTCCGTCCAGGTCCATGACCGCCGTCACTGGGTACCGCGTCTGCGCCGCCGCCGACTGCCGCTCCTCCGTAGAGAGATTGTTCAGGATAGGGACCAGCGAGACACGTTGGGTGTAAGTGGCCGAAATCTTCAGGAGGCCTTCCAGCGGATTGCCGTTCCAGGTGACCGTGCCGCCGGGGCGCACGTTAAATTCCTTGTTAATGAGGCCCAGCATGGTGAAGTTGTAGCGCCCCTGCACAATCTCGTAGTTTCCGTACATCGCAAACTCGCCGCGGGTGTCAATCTCCATCCGGATGTTGCCGCGGCCTTTCCCCCGGATGATGTCCCCGGTGCGTTCGTCGAAAATCAGTTCTATGTAGGCGTTCTCATCCACGTCCAGGTTGAAGTTCAGCCGGATGCCGCTCAAATCCACCTGTTTCTGCACAATGGGCGTGGCCGTGCCGGCGCTGTCCTGCTTGGCGGGGTTGTTGTTCACGAACGTGATGAAGTTCTGCCGTTCCAGCGACGAGGTGTTGTCCAGCGGAATGGCAATGCTGGTGTTGTTCTCGCTTTTGGCGGTAATGTTCACCTGCAGGTTGGAGGTAGCGCCTAGGGCGGTCACCTCGCCGGTGGCGAAGGCGGTTCCGTAATAAAGTGGGTTGTCGGCGCGGGTGGTGTTCAGGACCATGAACCGGTTAAACCGGGCCCTCAGGTCCAGCACCATGTTCTGGAACCCGTCATGGAAAATACCGCCATTCAATATAGCCACGTTGTTGTAAATGTCCCGGATGCGCACGTTCTGGAAGGAAATGTCATTCTCAGAGAAGAAAACCCGGTCAGAGAACGTGTACTTCGTGTTGAGGTAATTGAACACGAAGGAGCCATCGGTCACCATCACGGAGCCTTTCAGAATAGGCCCAGATAACTTGCCCGTGATCCGGACGCGGCCGTCCATGGTGCCGCCCAGATCAGACATAATGGTTTTCAGGACCGGTTCTACCAGCTTCATCTGGGCATCGTCCAGCACGGCCAGCAGATCCAGTTGCTCTTTGTCGGCGCTGGGGTCGTAGGTACCGGTGAGCGAGAGTACTTTTTTGCTGTCCCGGCTGATGCCGAGGTCCACGTTCATGTGTTTCTGGCGGTTGTCCCAGGTGGTGGTGCCCGCCACGTTCCCAATCAGCTGATTCCCGATCATGAACGTGTCCACGGCCATGCGCGAGGTCAGGTTCACGTCATTATAAAGGTCCTTCAGCTGCAGCTCGCCGTTCAGGCGGCCGTCAATCTTATCGGGGAGGAGCGGGTTGAGGTTCTCCAGCCGGAAGTTGGCCAAGCTCACCGTGAGCAAATCCTGCGGATTTCTGGAAAGTACCCCAAAAATGTTCACGCTCTGCGGGCCGTTGGACAAAGTGACGTTATCGAACCGGATGGCGCCATCGTCATACACAATGGTGTTGTTGGGGGAGATGTTCCAGACTTTGTCCAGCACGTTGATGTTGGACCGGTTGAAAACCACCTGAATCTGGTCGCGCTCAAAGGACACGTTGCCGCTGATGTTGGCGCGGTTGGTGGTGCCGGTCTGCGCGATGTTGCTGGAGAAACTGATGACGCGTTCGTTCCAGACACCCTCCACGTACAGCTTCTCGGTGTCTCCGGCATTGCCCAGTTTCTGGCGCTCTGAGGTGATGATGGCGTTGGCCAGCACGTCTGGCGTGTTCCAGAGTTTAGACGAGGTAAGTTCTATGTTGTTCTGGTAAAACTCATTCTTGCCGTACATAATGGTATCAATCTGGCTGACAAGGCTTAATACCGAGGTGGGGCCGTTACGGAAAGTACCTTCCAGCCGGGAGAAATCTGAAATAGAGATATCCGGGGCGAAGGCGTGCAGCACCGGGTTGATGTGCCGCAAATGCACGTCCAGATCCACCTCATAATATGCCGGCGGAGCCGATGATTTGCGACGGTAGTAGTTCTCAATCTTGAGGGGATTGTTCTCCAGGTTCAGGCGGTACTCTTCATACAGCGTCTGCAGATCCCGGAAGAACGTGGAGTAAAGGAAATTGCCGCCCGCCTGCAGCGCCAGTACCTCAGAACCCACGTGCAGTTCCCGGATGCCGTCATGGAAATGAGACTCAATGGTGAGCGAGTCAATGTCTACCTGCTTGCCGCCGTACAGGAGTTTGGTGTTCTTAAAGTTGGCCAGCCCGGCAATCTCGTCCAGTTTAACGCCAATGAAATCCACGTCGGCGTCGGTGGAAAGCACAATGCCCTGCTCCGTGAAGCCCAGGGCCCGCAAATCGGCGCTTTTGATGCTGGTTTTCAGGTCAAACACCTGCCGGTTGTTCTGCAGGTTAATCTGGCCGCTGGCCGTCATCTTCAGGTTGGGGTCGTTGATGCGGAGGTCACCGTTGAAGGTTTGGCGGCTCAGGTCGGCGTTCACCACAATGTTCCGGAAGTTGTAGTTGTTTAGGTTGAGCGCGTTGATGGTGGCGTCTACGTTCAGGCGGGCGGTGGCTAGACTGAAGCCGCTGCCCGTCACCCGGCCGTCCAGGGCTACTTTCTTGATGACACTTCGGTCCCCCAACAGGCCGCCCACGTCAAAGCCGCTGGTCTTCAGGTACCCCCGGTACGCCGATTTGTCAATGTTGTTCTTGTCAAACTTGAGGTTGATGTCAGACACCAGATTGCCCAGCGCAGTCTGGAAAGCGCCGTTGGCCACAAAGTCATTATAGAAACCGGTGAACTCGCCCTCCAGTGTCACCGTACCAGCGCGGGCGGCCATCTCGTAGGCTTTCTTAGGCAGAAACTTCTTGAGGTCGCGGGCATTGAGGGTGGTGCGTTCCAGGTTCAGGTCTGCGAAGGTGTTTTTGAAATTGGGCAGCCCGTCGGCGGCAATGTCGCCTACAATGTGGGTGTACTGCCCGTATCGCACGTCAATGTCCTCGGCCCTAAAATTCTTCACTTTCCCCTTCACCTTGCCCGAGAGCAGCACCTTTTCGTTCCAGTCTTTGAGCACGGGGGCAAACAGCGCAATGTCGTCTGAGGTCACGTAGGTGCTGTCAAAGGTGGCGGTCACGTTCATGCTGTCATTGAACTCCTTGAAGTCCCAGAACTGCCGGTAATCAAAGCGCACGTACTTGGCCAGGTGGCTGTCGTTCACGCGCAGGTTCAGATTATCCCACTCCCAGAACGTAGGCGCGAAGGTCATGCGGGTGTCCAGGTCCTTGAGAAAGGTTTTTGACCGCCGGTCCTGGGTGGTGAGGCTGGTCACCACCGTATGGATGGTGTCTCCTTTGATATCGATTTCGGAAAAACGGCCATTAATCCGCTCCAGGTCCATGTGCTGGTAATCCAGGCCGTAGTCGGTGCGCGGGATGTTGTAGTTGTGGTAGGTGAACAGCCCTTGTTTCAGGACGATCTCGTCAATCTTGAAATCGAAGGGTGCTTTGGCCTGAGTGGTGTCTTTGGTGACGAGGTTAGACAGAGCCGTGATGAACGTGCTCATGTTCAGCGTGTCCGTGCCTGCGTATTTGATGAGGTTGGCCTCGGGCCGGGTGAGGGTGAGCGAAGCGATGTGCAGCTTGTTCGGCTGAAATTTAGGAATGGGAATCCGGATTTCCTTTTTGGCAAACAGCGGGATGTGCAGCTGGTCTGAGGTGAAAAGCTGAAAAAAACCAATGTCGGCATCGGCTTCACCTATGTAGAAAAGCGTCTTTTTCTGGCGGTCCAGCACCCGCACCTCCTCCAGCACCACGCTCTTGAAGAACCGGATGTCTACCCGGCCAATGGTCACCTGGTGGTGGATGGTTTCGGAGAGCATGCTGGCGGCCTTTTGGGCCACGCTGGTTTGAACCGACGGAAAACGCAAAGCCAGGGCGAGTCCCCCCACCAGTACTATCGCCAGGATAAGCACGCCCAGAATTATTTTTAACAGAGCTTTTGCTATAACTTGCGGGTAGTTTTTCTTTTTTTCTTGAGTTTCTTCTTGGTCTTGCGTCTCCAACGGAATATGAACCCTACACTTTTAGCAATTGAATCGTCGTGTGATGAAACCTCCGCTTCTGTCATTCAAAACGGCCAGGTGCTGTCAAACATTGTAGCCACGCAGGCAATCCATGAGCAATACGGCGGAGTGGTGCCAGAGTTAGCCTCGCGGGCCCACCAGCAAAACATCATCCCCGTGGTTTCCCAGGCGCTCCAAAAAGCAAATATAGCAAAAAGCCAATTAGATGCGGTGGCCTTCACCCGCGGCCCCGGACTTTTGGGCGCGCTGCTGGTAGGCTGCTCGTTCGCCAAATCGTTCGCCCTGGGCCTCAATCTGCCGCTCATTGAGGTGAACCACATGCAGGCCCACATCCTGGCCCATTTCATTGACGATCCCAAGCCCAACTTTCCGTTCCTGTGCCTCACCGTGAGCGGCGGCCATACCCAGATTGTGCTCGTGCGCAGCCACCTGGACATGGAAGTGCTGGGCCAGACCACCGATGACGCCGTGGGCGAGGCCTTTGACAAATCAGCGAAGCTGCTGGGCTTGCCGTACCCCGGCGGACCCATGCTGGACAAACTGGCGGCCACCGGAGACCCCAACCGGTTCCCGTTCCCCATCGTGAACATGGACGGCTATGATTTCTCCTTCAGCGGCATCAAAACGTCCATCCTCAACTTTGTGAAGAAGAACTCCGCCGCCGAGGCCGATTTCGTGCAGAACCACTTAAACGATATCTGCGCCAGTATCCAGTGGACGCTCATCCAGACGCTCATGAAGAAACTGGTACTGGCCGCCAAAGAGCTGGGCATAAAGGAAATTGCCATTGCCGGAGGTGTGTCAGCCAACTCGGGTTTACGGGCTACTTTACAGGAATATGCCCAAAAACACGGCTGGAACGTGTACATCCCGGCCTTCGAGTACTGCACCGACAACGCCGCCATGATCGCCATGGCCGCCCACTACCAGTACCTGGCCGGTGATTTCACAACGCAATACGCCAGCCCAGATCCCCGCCTGAAAGTTTAGTTTGCTCCGCTGTTTCGGGCCTGTTTTTGGAAAATCACACCCGAAACAGGCGGGTACTGGTTTGCACGTATTAAAGTCAGAACTCTAGTTGATTATCCTATCTGGTATTGTTCTGGTCACCCGTAAATTTCCCTTCCTTTTTGCTACTGCCGAAATGCCGGTGGATTCCGGCGAGTCTGGAGACTCGCTTCATCCTTTGGCACGAGACTGGAGTCTCGCGCCAAAGGATGAAGCGCTTTGGGCTTGTTTTTGGGAAAGTAGGTCTAAAACGTAGGGGAGGAATTTGCGTCTGAGCAGGGGAGGGATAAGGTGAGTTTAGGGATTTGCTGGGGGCGTTAAGGAGCAAAATATGGAGAAAACTTTTTTGTAACCCAGAATTCGTGGGTACATTGACCGCCCGAAGAGCCTTGGCTGTTTTCCCTGAAAAGCATTCGGGGTTGGTTGTCAAGTTGCCGCCACTTAAAAAGCGTGGTTCATGCGAAAAGTCCTTATTTACTTTTTATCCTTCATGACACTTCTGGGGAGCCAGTGCCAACAAAGTCTAGTTTCGGGTCAGAGTCCTTCCGCCGCCATGGCGCGGCAGGTGTTTGACCAACATGCGCAGTACAAAGAAGCCAGCATCACCCATCGCCGCTTCAAGCACCGAGATTTGGTGCCGCTTTTGGAAAAACTCCGCCAAAACCCGCTCTTTCAGGTGCAGGTGGCGGGCAAATCAGTGGAGAAGCGCGACATCTACCTCATCAAGGCCGGAACCGGCAAAACCAAAGTCATGCTGTGGTCGCAGATGCACGGCGATGAGTCCACGGCCACTATGGCGCTGCTGGACATCTTCAACTTCCTGCAAGCCTCAGACGAGCTGAACCCCATCCGGGAGGAGATCCTGAAGAACAACACGCTCTACTTCGTGCCCATGCTCAACCCTGACGGGGCGGAGAAATTCATTCGGCGGAACGCCCTGGACATTGACCTCAACCGCGATGCCCTGCGCTTGCAGAGCCCCGAGGCCAAACTCCTGAAAAGCCTCCGCGACAGCATCCAGCCAGATTTTGGGTTCAACCTGCACGACCAGAGCCGCCTCTACACCGTTGGCTCCACCGCTAAACCCGCCACCATCTCTTTTCTGGCCCCGGCCTATAACCACGCCCAGAGCGTGAACGAGGTGCGGGAGCGAGCCATGCGCACCATCGTGGGCATGAACGAAAGCATCCAGCAGTTCATTCCGGGGCAGGTGGCCAAGTACTCCGATGAACACGAACCCCGCGCCTTCGGCGATAACATCCAGAAATGGGGCACCAGTTTGATTTTGATCGAGTCGGGTGGCTACCACGGCGATCCCGAGAAGCAGTACATCCGGCAACTGAACTTTGCTTCTATTTTGTCGGCGCTGCAACTGATTGGAACGGAAGAATATACCAGGTACGATGTCAAAGAGTACTTCAAGATCCCGGAGAACCAACGCAACCTGTTTGACGTGGTGCTCCGCAAGGTCCTGTACCGCGACAAAGGCCGTGACACCCTGCTGGACGTGGGCATCATCCGTAATGAAATCTCCGCCAATACGCCCCAGAATTTCTACCACCGCAGCACCGTGGAAGAGATCGGAGACATGAGCGTGTTCACCGGCTACGAGGAACTCAACGCCGAGGGGCTGTACCTGGTGCCTGGCAAAGTCTACGAAGAACCCTTGGCCAACGCGGGAGAACTCACCCCAGAAAGAACCCACCAGCTACTCTCCGCGGGTTATACCACCGTGAAGCTTCAGCAGCTGCCGGTGGGCTATAATCCCGTAGAATTGCCCCTGAACGTGGTGGAGCCATCCGGCCGCGTGAACCACGCCCTGGCCTTGGACCGGGGCGCCAACTTCACCTTGCAAACCCCCGAGGGGCAGGTGCGCTACGCCATCGTGAACGGGTTCATCTACGACCTCAGCAAAGAAAAACCCGCCCTCTTCCACGGCCTGGTCTTATAATCCAAAGCCTGTTTCAGGACTGGTTTTCCGAAATCAGCCCTGAAATAGGTTGCTCTATTTTACTTCACCCTCTTCCAAACCCCTAACAAACAATGGACGGAAATGCCATTATCCTTACCAACGGATTACTCCACCAGTATCCGGCCAAAACCGCGCACGGACTCATCAGAGGCACCGAGCGGTTCAACATCATTGGCGTCATTGACGCGGTCTCTGCCGGGCAAGACGCCGGCGAAGTCGTAGACGGAAAAAACCGCAACATCCCGGTATACGCAGATTTAGTTGATTTTCTGAAAAACAGCCCCGAAACGGCGCAGTACTGTCTGGTGGGCATCGCCCCGAAGGGTGGCAAATTACCGGCCAGCATGAAGCAGGACATTGAGGCGGCCATTGGGGAGGGAATGAACATTGTGAGTGGCCTCCATGAATACCTGAGCGACATGCCCGATTTGGCTTCGCTGGCGCAAAAGCACGGCGTGCAGTTGATTGACGTGCGCAAACCCAAACCCAAAAGCGAACTGCATTTCTGGACCGGCAAAATCAAAGACGTTCCGGCCCCGCGCGTAGCCGTGCTGGGTACCGATGTGCGCATGGGCAAGCGAACCACCACGCGTCTGCTCACCCAGGCCGCCGAGGCCGCCGGGCTCAAAGCTCAGATGATTTTCACGGGCCAGACCGGCTGGATGCAGGGCAGGGGCAAAGGTTTCATCCTGGACTCTACCTACAATGACTTTGTCTCCGGAGAACTGGAGCACGCCATTGTTTCCAGCTATGAAGAACACCAACCCGATGTCTTTTTTGTGGAAGGCCAGGCCGCTTTGCGCAACCCAAGTGGCCCCTGCGGGTCTGAATATCTGGTGTCGGGGCAGGTGAAGTACGTGGTGCTGCAACACGCCCCCGCCCGCGTGTACTTTGATGATAATGAAGTTCTCGGGTTCAAGATACCGCCGCTATCCACTGAGATTCAGTTGATAGAACTGTACGGCGCTAAAGTCTTGGCCGTGACGTTGAATACCGCCGGTCTTACCTTAGAACAGGCCCGCGCTTACCAGAGACAGTACCAGGAGGAGCTGGGTTTGCCAGTCATTCTTCCGCTGGAAGAAGGTGTGGATTCCATCATTGACTTGGTGAAGCAGGTGCTGGCCAAAGAAGGAGCGGCTGCGGTATGAAGATAAAGGAAATCAATGTCTGGAAAGCCAATCTGGACTTAACCCGCCCGTATACCATCGCCTTTAAGACCGTTTCTGCCGTGGAGAACGTGCTGGTGGAGATTGTCACTGAAAATGGCTTGACCGGTTTGGGAGCCGGAAACCCCAGCACCGAAGTGGTAGGCGAGAAGCTCTCCGAAACCATGGCCGTGCTCCAACCCGAACAATTGGACTGGCTCATCGGCCAGGACATCCGCAGTTTTCAGTTGCTCTGTGATGAATTGCCCCAGCGCCTGCCCCGCAACCCGGCGGCCCGAGCCGCGCTGGACATCGCCCTGCACGATGTGTTCGCCAAGTATTTAGATGTGCCGCTGGTTTCTTTTCTGGGGCAGCGACTTGATGCGTTGCCTACGTCCATCACCATCGGGATAAAATCAGTGGCGGAAACCTTGGCCGAAGCCGAGGAATACGTAGGCCGTGGCTTCACGCACCTGAAAGTAAAAGTAGGAGAGACCCTGGAGCAGGACTTGGAACGTCTGGTGAAACTCAGGGAAGCCCACGGCCAGAACGTCACCATCCGGATAGATGCGAACCAGGGCTGGACCAGCTATGACCTGGCCAACTTCTGCACCCAGGCCCAACCCCTGGAGATTGAGTTGATTGAGCAGCCGCTTCCCGCGCCCATGATTGATGACCTGCGGGAATTGCCAGACGCGGTGAAAGACCTGGTGGCCGCCGATGAATCGTTGCTAACCCCGGCCCATGCGTTTCAACTCGCCCAGTCGCCGCGGGCCTGCGGCATCTACAACATCAAGCTGATGAAGTGCGGCGGCGTGCACGCGGCCCGGCAGATTGGCACCATCGCGCAGCAGGCGGGCATTGACCTGATGTGGGGCTGTAACGATGAAAGCATCATCAGCATCACGGCGGCCCTGCACGCGGCGTTTTCCTGCGCCAACACCCGCTACATTGACCTGGACGGCAGCCTGGACCTGGCCCGCGATGTGGTCTCGGGTGGTTTTATCCTGGAGAACGGCATCATGCGCCCCAACGGCAAACCCGGCCTGGGCGTGGAACGGCTGTAGCGCCACTGAGAATATTTCCCCAACCGCTGGTCTTCTTCTGTAAGGCCAGCGGTTTTTCTAGGTCGACTTTGTATCTTTCAGCTTCGATCCAACCCTAACAAACCCTTTTACATGGTTTTAAATTATCTGTGGGCGGCGTTTTTCCTGATCGCCTTCTGCATTGCGCTCTTCAAGCTCATCTTTTTCCAGGACGTAGAGATCTTCCAGAAGCTGGTGGCTAGTACGTTTGACAACGCCAAAACCGGTTTCGAGATATCTTTGGGCTTGACCGGCGTCATGACCCTGTGGTTGGGCCTCATGAAAGTAGGGGAGCGGGGCGGCATCATCGCGCTGTTCGCCAAAGCGGTTGGTCCTTTTTTTAACCGTCTTTTCCCCGAGATTCCCAGGAATCACCCGGTATTCGGCTCTATTCTGATGAACTTCTCGGCCAACATGCTGGGGCTGGACAACGCCGCCACGCCGCTGGGTTTGAAGGCTATGAAAGAGATGCAGGAGCTGAACCCTGAGAAGGAGACCGCCTCCAACGCGCAGATCATGTTCCTGGTGCTCAACGCCTCGGGGCTGACCATCATTCCCATCAGCATCATGGTATTTAGGGCGCAGATGGGCGCCGCCGATCCCTCGGATATCTTTATTCCTATTCTGCTGGCTACTTTTTTCTCTACCTTAGCGGGCTTGGTTTCCGTGGCCCTTTACCAGCGAATTAACCTGTTTGACAAGGTGGTGCTGGCGTACCTGGGAACCTTGATTTTGCTTATCGGGGCGTTGATCTACTATTTCTCCACCATCTCGCAGGAGCAGATTGGCACCATCTCCACGGTGGCCAGCAATGTGATTCTGTTTACCATCATTGTCTCCTTTATTGGCCTGGCGCTCATCCGGAAGGTGAACGTCTACGAGGCTTTTATCGAAGGCGCGAAGGAAGGTTTCTCGGTGGCCATTACCATTATTCCGTACCTCATCGCCATTCTGGTGGCGGTAGGCGTGTTCCGGGTGTCTGGCGCGCTGGATCTGATTGTGAATGGCCTGGGACAGTTGTTTGCGCTCATGGGCATGAACACCGATTTTGTGCCGGCGCTTCCGGTTGCTTTCATGAAACCCCTGAGCGGCAGCGGGGCCCGCGGCCTGATGGTGGAAGCCATGCAAACCTACGGCGCTGATTCTTTCGTGGCCCGGGTGGCCTCCACCATCCAGGGTTCTACGGAGACCACGTTCTATATTCTGGCCGTGTACTTCGGCTCGGTGGGTATCCGGAAAACGCGCTACGCGCTGGTCTGCGGCCTCATCGCCGATTTGTTCGGGGTGATTGCGGCCATCACGCTGGCGTACC
The DNA here is from genome assembly GCF_014269285.1 of Rufibacter sediminis. Lineage (GTDB taxonomy): Bacteria > Bacteroidota > Bacteroidia > Cytophagales > Hymenobacteraceae > Nibribacter > Nibribacter sediminis. The sequence continues at coordinate 59,536 of NZ_JACOAF010000001.1, read as the reverse complement.
TGTTCTTCCATTAAGAAGCGTTTAGAGGCTGGTTTCTGAAAATCAGGCTTAAAACAGCTTTCACGCCCAGAAACGAAGAGGTCGTTTAACGGCTACTTTCTTTAAAACACGCCTAAAACAGAGCGGGCTTCCTGACCAGGAAGCCCGCTCTGTTTTAGAATTGGCTACAGAAGCCAAGGTGGATGGATTCGGCTCCAGAAATCCCGTATTGATCCTAGCCGATATTGGTGTACTTTTCAGCGGGCGTTTTCCGCTCGGCTATTTCTTTGATGCTCAAACCTCATGGCAGATACCTTCTTATCGAACCCAGCGCTTCCCATCATCCGCCCGGATTGGCAAGGCAACGCGCTGCAGAACGGCCGTTTCCTGAACCAGTTCAGGCAGGGCAACCAGTCTATGTTATTAGCCCTGAAATGGAAACTGACCACCAATCCGCAGAAGGACGAAAAGAAAAATGATAAGTGGCTGCCCGAGGTCCTGGACCCGCGCGCGTTTCTGAACAGCCAGCAGGATGGGTTGGTCTGGTTGGGACACGCGACTTTTTTTATTCGGCTGGGCGGCGTGACGTTCCTCACCGATCCGCTGTTCTTCGGCGTTTCCATGCTCAAGCGGAAAGTGCCTTTCCCGGTGCAGCCCAGTGAACTGCCGCCCCTTGATTACGTGCTGCTCTCGCACGGTCATTTTGATCACTGTGACAAGGACAGCCTGAAGACGCTGCGCAAAACGCATTCCTTTACGGTACTCACCTCCTTGAAAATGAAGCACCTGATCCAAAGCTGGTTGCCGGGCATTGACGTGCAGGAGGCGGGTTGGTACCAGCAATACCAACTGCGGGAGAACCAACCCAAGGTCTATTACTTACCGGCTTTCCACTGGCACAAACGCGGCCTCACGGACAACAACCAGATTCTTTGGGGCAGTTTTATGCTTCAGACCCCAGAACACACGCTCTATTTCGGGGCCGATTCTGGCTACGACCAGCATTTCAAGGAGATTCAGAAGCTATTCCCCCAGATTGACACGTGTCTGTTAGGCGTGGGGGCCTATAACCCGGCGTTTATTATGCAGCCCAGCCACACCAATCCGGCCGAGGCGGTGCAGGCCTTTAAAGATTTGCAGGGCGGCACGCTGGTGCCCATGCACTACGGCACATTTGATTTGTCTGATGAGCCCATGGGTGAGCCGGTGCGCTGGCTGAGGAAAATGGAGGCCGAGGGGGAAATTCCGGGTAAACTGCAGGTATTGGCCATTGGGCAGGCGCTTCCCTTGAAGTAAAGAAAACAGCTCTCCGCTTTCAGGGTAAGATGATTTCGGCTCTCAGGATAGGAAGAATTGAGGAAAGAACGCCATGCTGTTTTAAGCTTGTTTTACCAGAATCGGCCTTAAAACACGTGCCTTTCATAGGACTTCCGCCTTCTTTCTGGCGAGCGGCGGTATCCGTTCCGGGGAATCTCCGTATTTACAGGAAGAGTAATCACATAAACTGAACGGACCATGGATAACGAGAAAAATAAAAACCTGAACAACAGCCAAGACAACGTAAGTAACCAGGCCGAGCCGGGCCGCGTGCCAGAAGCAGTAGGCAAACTGCCGTTGCCAACCGATGTGAACGATGACCCGAGCTACATTGAAGACAGCCCGGGCGTGGTGAAAAGCGCCAGCGGCCGAAGAGGCAACATCAGCGTGGAAGACGGCGGCGACGTAGACGGCAGCTCTACCGGCAGCCGCTAAAAGGCATTTATCTATAACGGAACGGCCCCAGCCTGATCTTCAGACTGGGGCCGTTTTGGTTTACGTCAGTTTTGGGCGGGTTTGTCATAAACGAGCTTAAAACGGCTCAGGTCGGGTTGGTGCTTCTTTTTGCGTTGCAGTTCGTAGTTGTAAACCACCTGGCCTAAATCGCGGAGGAAGGGGAACCCGATGGCGTCATACTCATATTTGCCATCGTTGTAAATGCCGTCTTCGTTCACGTGCACGGTGGCGCTCAGCATAAACTCCACGTTGTGCTCAAAGTCCACCACGTAGGCGTTGTCCGTGAGGAAGCCGAACGACTGACCGATTTTGTTGAAGATCCGGATGTTGCCCGGGATTCTCTCCGTACGGGTGGGGCCACCGTAAAGCAGGTACTTGACAAAGGCATCGGGGTATTCTTTTTCAGAATAGCGTGGGTACGCCGTCTCGCGGGGCAGCTGGGACATGTACTGGTACACAAATCGGTAATCATCGGGTGTCAGGTTGAAACGGTTTTTGGCCGGCACTGTTTCCGGGAAAAGGATGGCACGTAGCATCAGGTGCTGGTCTTCCAGGGCGAAGGTGTTGGAAAACGCAAAATCGCGGGGCTCCATCACCAGTACATCGTCATTGGTCATGTTGCCTTTGCCCATGAGAATAGGGGTGGGATTTTGGTAACTTTTGCCGCTTTTCACCAGGCCTTGCTGGTACACCACCTGCCCGTTCTGGATAAATCGCATTGGGTTGGTGTACTGGTCCAGCTCGATGGGCAGGAACGTGGCCAGCCGGATGGGCAGCCGCAGACTGGAATAGCCTTTCGCTTTCAGGCCTTCGTTCAACGGTTCCTGGCCCACGAACTCATAGAGCCGGTTGTAGGCATCGTTGTCACTGGTGACCAGGATTTTCTTAATGTAGTGCGCAATGGACGGAAATCCGCTGGCCGAGGAGGTGTCTTCCAGCACTTTGGTTTGTCCGGCGTAGGCGCTGTCAGTGAGCATGGTGGTTTCTTTGGTGAGGCCGGGCACCATTAACGTGTTAACCTTTTCCAGTGCCATGAGCAAGCCCGGCAATTTCACCGTACTGGCCGGGTTGAAGTATTCCTGGGCGTTCACCCGGTAGGCGAAGGTCTTGAAAGAGGGCGTGTTGTTTTTGTCGCGGTTTATCTGGGTGTAGAGAATCTGGATGCGGTACTTCTCGGGTTGCTCCAGCAGGGTTTTGAACTTCTCGGTGTGCTTTTCCAGTAGTTGCGCGAGGAACTTGTCGGGTTTGGATTGGGCCGAGGCGAGGGTGGAGCCTAAGAGGAGCAGGCCCATACCCAGCAAAGACATTTTCATAGGAGGATAGGATTGGTAGTCGGATGGGGTTGAATATGCGTAGAAATTCTTGAACTTCGTGCAAACCGATCAAATATGCGAAACCCGTTTCAGGAGGGAAATACCAAAAGTTGCCAGAAAGTAGTCACCGAAGCGGATTTCGCCCGGTTTGAGGCAGGGCTGGTGCACCCGGTCTGCTCCACCTTCGCGCTAGCGCAGGCCATGGAGTGGGCCTCGCGGCTGTTCGTGCTGGAAATGAAGGACCCCGACGAGGAAGGCATCGGCACCATGCTCCACATTGACCACCACGCCCCGGCGTTTGCGGGGGAGACGCTGGAAATTGAGGCCACCTACAACACCCTGCACCAGAATGAACTACGCTGCACCATATCCGTAAAGGCCGGTGAACGGCTGGTGGCCACCGGGCAAACCGGTCAAAAAATTTTGAAAAAAGAGAAGATCCACCGACTTTTGAAGAACAGTAGAAACTAAATGGCGAAATCAAAAGAGAAAGACAGGCTGCAGAAATCGGTGAACATCTCTAACCGGCGGGCCTCCTATGAGTACCAGTTTCTAGTGAAGTACACCGCCGGCATCATGCTGCGCGGCACCGAGATCAAATCCATTCGGGAAGGAAAGGTGAACCTCTCAGACGGGTACTGCACCTTCCACGGAAATGAACTGTTTCTGCATCAGATCACCATCTCCAAATACACCGAGGGCACGCACTACAACCATGAACCCACCCGTGACCGCAAGCTGCTGCTGAACAAGCGCGAGCTGAAGCAACTCAAGGAAGGCGCGCAGGAGCAGGGCGTGACCATCATCCCCACGCGGCTGTTCATCTCCGAGCGGGGTTTCGCCAAAGTGGACATCGCGCTGGCCAAGGGGAAGAAACTCTTTGATAAACGCGAAGACATCAAGGAGCGCGACGTGAAACGCGAAATGGCCCGCGAGCGCTACTAACCCGTTTTACGCCCCTTTTTCACAAAACGGCCTCAAAGTAGGGCAGGTCTGTCCTGCGCCCATCAGCACATTTTCCAATTAGCACAGCAACACATTGAACTTCGGGATTTGCAAATTGAGCTTGGTGCCGGTGCGCCGGGAACCCTCTGACAGAAGCGAACAGATCACCCAACTGGTGTTCGGGGAATGTTATGAGGTGCTGCAGACGCAGGAAAAGTGGATTCAGATCCGGAACGCTCCCGATGATTATGAAGGCTGGATCGATCTCAAGCAACACTTCGCGGTCACCGATGGGTATTTCCAGGAGTGGCAGGGCACCCCACACGCCCGTTCCATGGACCTGGTGCAGACGGTGAGCAGCCATGATGCGGTCACCCCCATTGGCTTGGGCAGCGTGCTCCCGTTCTTTGACGGCATGAGCATAAGGGTAGGGGAGGAACGGCTGTTGTACAACGGCCGCGCGTCAAACCCCGCCTTGCCATACCGCGAGAATACCTTGCAGAAAATCGCGCTTCAGTTCCTGCGGGCTCCGTATCTGTGGGGCGGCAAGTCCATTTTCGGGATTGACTGCTCCGGGTTTGTGCAGCAGGTCTACAGCGTATGCGGCTACCAACTTCGGCGCGATGCCTACCAGCAGGTGGAGCACGGGCGCGAGGTGCATTTCGTGAGCCAGACCCGACCCGGCGATGTCGCTTTCTTTGACAATGAGGAAGGCCGCATTGTGCATGTGGGGCTGGTGCTGGAAAATCAGCAGATCATTCATGCCTCCGGCGAAGTGCGCCTGGACCAACTGGACCACCACGGCATCTACAACCGCGAGCGCAAGCGCTACTCCCATAAACTCCGCATTATCAAACGCATCCTTCCCCAGTAAATTCTGTAACGCGAAGGCCTGAAAATCAGTTAGTAGATTCTGAGGTAAGATATTTTTACGTATCTTACGGGAAGGATCTACTGAGCAGGTTTTCGTATGAATGATAAGGTACTCTTACTGAATCAAGATTACTCCGCCATAGCCACGTGCAGTCTGCACAAGGCTTTCGTCTTGATTTATCTCCAGAAGGCTGAACTCATTGCGGAGGATCAGCTGAATGTGTTGCGGACGGTTCGGCAATCGTATCCCAGGCCTCTGGTCATACGGCTGCACCGCTACGTGCGCATGCCTTACAAAGGCATCTCGCTCACCCGCCAGAACATCATGCGCCGCGACCGCAACCGCTGCCAGTACTGCGGCTCCACCAGAAATCTCACGTTGGATCACCTGCTGCCCCGCTCCCGCGGTGGGGAGAGTACCTGGTACAACCTGATTACCGCCTGCTCGCGCTGTAACTCCAAAAAAGGCGACCGCACGCCCGAGGAGGTTTCCATGAAACTGGCCTCAAAACCGTTCAAGCCGTCGTTGGTTTCCTTCCTCCGTAACAGCATCCAGGAAACAGACCACGCCTGGATTCCGTACCTGGCCGAACGGGCCCGGGCCTAACGTTGACTTTAATCTTATAACTGATGAACAAGCCTCTGTTGTGTAGTGTTGCCCTCGCGTTGATGACGCTGCTTTCTGTTGATGCCTCTGCCCAGGATCTGCTCGCTAAGCGGAAAGATCTAGGGGAAAAGGTGTATGGCGTGAAGAAGATTGCCTCTGAAAAACCACAGTACTTCCTGAAAACCGCGTCCGCCCAGGTGCCAATCAGCAACACCGTCCTGCAGAAAATCAAGATCGATTGGGTGAAATCAGTCTCAGTACTGAAAGAGAAACCAGAAGTTGCCCAGCCCGGGGTGCAAGCCCGGAACGGAGCGGTCTTGATTGAACTGGAGCCGGAGCACGAGCCAGCGTTCCTGCAACTCTTGAAAAAGCTGGAAAATTCCGCTGAAAACGAGGAAGCCACCTCACTAGACGGAAGTACTGGTATCACCTTGCCGTTGCCGTTGTATGTGGTCAAAACCCAGACCGGAGAAGTGGCGGTCAGCAAGGAAGCGGTTTCCGCGGTCAGCCCGGAGTGGATTGAATCAATTGAGGTCTTGCGGGAAACCGAGGCTGAGAAGAAGTATAAAGAAAAGGGCCGCAACGGCGTCATCCTGATCACCTTCGTCCCGGAAAAGGAGCAGGAGATTCTGCGTCAGATTCAGGACAGCAACTAGAATAAAGCAGTTATTTTACAGTAAGGGTTTAGGGCTTGTTTTCAGAAAACAGGCCCTAAACCCTTCTAGCTTTTTACCCCGGTGGCCACCTGCTTGATTTTCAGTCAGATCAGGATAATTTCACCAAGGGAATGACAAATAGTAGCGTTTATTTTTGTACCTTCGCGCCGCGTTCAAGGTGAATGCCCCGGATTCTACAGTGGAAAATGGGTATGTAAAAGAAGCTACGTTCAGGCAAGTGGTTCTGTGTCTGGGCGTTATTATTCGTGAACCAACATAGCAATATGGCAAATGTAGATGATTTTAACTGGGACCAGTTTGAGTCTCAGGGTTTCGGTGGAAGCTACTCTGCTGCGCAGAGAGCCGAACTGGAGCAAATGTACGCCGACACCCTGAACACCGTTCAGGAAGAGGAAGTGATCAAAGGTACCGTTGTTGGTATCACCGATCGCGACGTAATCCTGAACATCGGATTCAAATCTGATGGTTTAGTGCCTGTTTCAGAATTCCGTGACATGCCGGACCTGAAAATTGGCGATGAAGTAGAAGTATTCATTGAAGACCAGGAAGACCCGAACGGTCAGTTGATCCTGTCCCGCAAGAAAGCGAAAATCGTGAAAGCGTGGGAAATGATCTACGGCGCTTTGGAGAACGACACTGTACTGGAAGGTGTAGTGAAACGCAGAACCAAAGGTGGTCTGATCACCGACCTGTACGGCGTAGAAGCCTTCTTACCAGGTTCACAAATTGACGTGAAACCAATCCGCGACTTCGACATTTATGTTGGTCGTAAGATGGAAGTGAAAGTGGTGAAAATCAACGCCGCTTTTGATAACGTAGTAGTATCGCACAAAGTCCTGATCGAGAAAGATCTAGAGCAGCAGCGCGCCGCCATCCTGAACAACCTGGAAAAAGGTCAGGTTCTGGAAGGCGTGATCAAAAACATGACCAACTTCGGTGTATTCATCGATTTGGGTGGTGTAGATGGTCTGTTGCACATCACCGATATTTCATGGGGACGCATCAACCACCCGCAAGAGGTGTTGGAGCTAGACCAGAAAGTAAACGTGGTAGTGTTGGATTTCGACGACGACAAGAAACGTATTTCTTTGGGCATGAAGCAATTGACTGCTCACCCTTGGGATGCTCTTCCTGCCGAGGTGGAAGTTGGCTCACGCGTGAAAGGCAAAATCGTGAACGTAGCCGATTATGGTGCGTTCTTAGAACTGATGCCAGGCGTAGAAGGCTTGATCCACGTGTCAGAAATGTCATGGTCTCAGCACCTGCGCAACCCACAAGACTTCATCAAACAAGGTGACGAAATTGAGGCCGTTGTGTTGACTATGGACCGTAATGACCGCAAAATGTCTCTGGGCATTAAGCAGTTGACCGAAGATCCTTGGACCAAAGAAGATGTATTGACTAAGTATGCCGTTGGAACTAAGCACACTGGTGTGGTTAGAAACCTGACAAACTTTGGTCTGTTCATTGAGCTGGAAGAAGGTGTAGACGGTCTGGTTCACGTGTCTGACCTGTCTTGGACGAAGAAAATCAAGCACCCATCTGAGTTCGTGAAAGTTGGTGACAAATTAGACGTAGTGGTTCTGGAGCTGGATGCTTCTGCCCGTCGTCTGGCCCTTGGTCACAAACAACTGGAAGAGAATCCATGGGATACGTTCGCTACCGTATTCAACGTAGGTTCTACGCACAAAGCTACCGTGTTAGAGAAATCTGACCGTGGTGCTACCCTGGAACTGCCTTACGGTATTGAAGGATTCTCTTTCCCTAAAGGTCTGACCAAAGAAGACGGTTCTGCCGTTGAAGCTGGTGAGCAAGTAGAATTCAAAGTAACGGAGTTCTCTAAAGAAGATCGTAAGATCATCTTGTCGCACACAGCCATGCACACTGCTCAGCCAGAAGACGCCAAGCGTAAGAAGTTTGAGAAGAAAGATGCCCCAGCTGCTGCCGGTGCACCTAAAGCTGCCGCTGCTCCAACTGCCCCTAAGAAGGACGAAGTTCGTTCTACCTTAGGTGACCTGGATGCGCTTTCTGCCTTGAAAGATCAAATGATGGAAAGCGAGAAAGAAGCCGGTGAGAAGAAATTAGCCGCCGCCGCTCAGGCCCGCGCTGACAAATCTACTGACGCTCCTGAATCAGCTGAATAGTTTAGGCCGGAAACGACCATTTGAAGAAAGGGCCTCTGCAAAGAGGCCCTTTTTTTTAGCCTTCTCTGGAAAAAAGTGCTTCAAGATTGTGAACGTATTAAATCCTGTGTATATTTGCACACCCGAACACGGTAACGTGGCCGAGTGGCTAGGCAGAGCTCTGCAAAAGCTCGTACAGCGGTTCGAATCCGCTCGTTACCTCACCCAAAGAAAGCCTGCTTATTTTAAGCAGGCTTTCTTGTTTTTAAGCCCAAAGCATTGCCAATTCCACTAGTTGGTATTTCTCCTATCCCTCGTATTTACCGGGTAAAGCTCCCTCGTAAAAGCCGGGTTTTCTTCTCCAATTTCCTCCTGTATTCGTTTTCTTAATTACGCAGCTTCTTTATTCATTTGAACATGAATTACTTAGGTAATTGTACCTGAATAATGTTGAATTTAAAGGAATGATGTATACTCTGTTTTAATTGATTCCTTGCTTTAAGCGCTTTCCTAAGATTGAAACCAGCGTTTACAGCGGGAGAGGAGTAACTTATATGTAAACGCTTTAGATTTAATGATTTAAAAATAGCGAGGCACGTGAAGCAGCTTCTATTATCCTTTTTGTAATTAATATCGTATAATTTAACGGATAAATAAATAATGCACCTGCTTTAGGAAAAGCTACTAAGTAGTTTTCGCATCTTCCATACGGTAAATCCTGTATAATTTAGTTCTGCAATCTTTTGGTTTTATTATGCGTAAGCGGGGTGACCTGTCATAAGCACAAGCAAGAAGTTTACTTCTCATTTTCTGTGAAATTAGATTTCGATTTCGGTGAAAATGCAGATGGCTTCTGGATGATTTTGACGTACCGTAATTGCAAGAACATGAGCAAAAAGCAGTCAGAAAAAGGAGAGCCAAAACATAAAGCGGTTAGGAAAGCCATTGAAGGAAAAATCCCGAACGGCACCCTTATCGCCATTGGTGGCGCGGAGAACAAAGGAGACGAACCGGAAGATAATTCCTCCAACTCAGAGAACCTGAACTTTGTGAAGACGGAAATCCTGACCAGGTTTGTGAGTGAGCTGAAAGGCACGAATCCGCTGGTTCTGGTTTTCCCTACCGCTTCTTCCATCCCGCAGGAAGTGGGAGCGTCTTACATAAAAGTCTTCCAAAAACTGAAGGTGAGCAAGGTGGAGGTCGTTGACATCCGGAACCGCGAAGATGCCCAAAAAGAAGAATACCTAGAGTTGGTCAGAAAAGCGGCCGGCATCATGTTCACCGGGGGCGATCAGCTGAAACTCACCGCTATGCTGGGTGGAACCGAATTGATGCGGCTCATCAAGGAACGGTATTTCAATGACCACCTGGTAGTAGCCGGCACCAGTGCCGGGGCCGGGGCCATGTCTACCCAGATGATTTATCAGGGATTGAACGGCGCCGGTTTCATCAAAGGGAGCGTCAGCATTACCGCGGGGCTGGAATTGTTAAATGATGTCGCCATTGACACCCACTTTATCACGCGCGGCCGTATAGTGCGTATGGTGCAGATGCTGGCCACTAACCCCACCTTCATTGGGGTGGGACTGGAGGAAGACACTGGCATTGTAGTGAAAGAAGGCAATCAGATGGAAGTAATAGGGAGTGGCCTGGTGGTTTTGGTAGATGGCCGGGGCAGTACCCATACCAATATATATGAAGTAGAGGAAGGAGTTCCTGTCACCATGCGAGACCTGAAGGTGCACCTCCTGGCAAAAGGAGATACGTACACACTGGAGAATTTTTGACCACACAAAAAGCCGCATTTATACTAGATTAAACAATCTATGAAAATCGCAGAGATACGCATCATGCGTGGGCCAAACTATTGGTCAGTGAAACACCCGAAAATTGTAGTACTCAAACTGGACATGGAAGATTTTGATGGTGTGCGCACCACCGATGTTCCAGGTTTCGCGGAGAGATTGGAGACCATGTTCCCTGGCATGCAGGAGCACCGGAGCACCGAAGGCCAGGAGGGCGGCTATCTGAAAAGGGTACGGGAAGAGGGAGTGCCCCTCAGCAACGTAGTGGAACACGTGGCGCTGGAGTTACAGACCCTGGGCGGGATGAACTCAGGTTTCGGGCGTACCTATCCGGCCCCGCAGCCCGGTTTTGAATACGTGGTGTTTTCTTACCAGGAAGAGAAAGCCGGCGAGTATGCCGCGTATGCCGCTTGTCGCATTGTCACGGCCCTGGCGAAGAATGAACCCTATGACATCGCGCCAGACGTGGAGGAACTGCATGAGATACGGGAAGATGAGCACATCGGCCCTAGCACGTACTCCATTGTATCAGAAGCGGTGGCCCGCGGTATCCCTTATATCCGTCTGAACAAAAACTCTCTGATTCAGCTGGGCTACGGCGTTCATCAGAAACGCATCCAGGCCACCATGACCTGCCGCACCGCCGCTTTCGCCGTGGAGATTGCCGGAGATAAAAGCGCCACGAAGGAAATGCTGCACGAAGCCGGCGTACCAGTGCCGGAGGGCGAGATTGTGTATACTTTGGATGAGTTAAGAGAAGCCATTGACTACCTGGGGTATCCTATCGTGACAAAACCTTTGGACGGGAATCATGGAAAGGGAGCCGGTATTAATATCAAAAACTGGGATGAAGCCGTGGCCGGATTTGAAACGGCCTTGAAATATTGTAAGGCTGATAAAGCCGTGATTGTGGAGCAGTTCATTGAAGGGTTCGATTTCCGGTTGCTGGTGGTGAACAAGAAATTCATTGCCGCTGCCAAACGCACTCCCGCCATGGTAACGGGTGACGGAATCTCCACGGTACAGCAGCTGGTAGACCAGGTGAACAGCGACCCCCGCCGCGGGGTAGGGCACGAAAAAGAATTGACCAAAATCGCGATAGACAAAGATTCCAACAGCATCCTGGAAAAGAAAGGATATACCCTGGAGACTGTTTTGGCGGAAGGTGAAATTCTGTACCTGAAGAGCACCGCCAATCTTTCTACGGGTGGTACCGCCACTGATGTCACCGATCTCATTGATCCTTACAATGTCTTAATGGCCGAGCGCATTGCCGGTACCATTGGACTGGACATCTGCGGCATTGACGTGGTTACCTCAGACATTGCCATTCCGCTGCCCGAGGCCCGCGGTGCTGTCATTGAGGTGAACGCCGCCCCCGGGTTCCGGATGCACGTGGCGCCAACCGAGGGATTACCCCGGAACGTGGCCGATCCGGTCATTGAGATGCTCTTCCCTGATAATTGTCCTTCCCGCATTCCTATCATCGCCATTACGGGTACCAATGGTAAAACCACTACCACCCGCCTCATTGCGCACATGGTGAAATCCTGCGGATATCAGGTGGGCTACACCACCACCGATGGCATCTACATTCAGGACAAACTGCTGGAGAAAGGTGACACCACCGGTTCTAAAAGCGCCGAATTCGTGTTGCGTGATCCTACGGTGAACTTCGCGGTGCTAGAGTGCGCCCGGGGCGGAATGCTGCGCTCAGGGCTGGGCTTCCAACAGTGCGACATCGGGATTGTGACCAACGTGGCCGAGGATCACATGGGCCTGCGTGACATTTATACCCTGGAAGACATGGCCCGTGTAAAAGCGGTAGTTCCCAAAAGCGTGAGTAAAAACGGTTATTCCATCCTGAACGCCGATGATGACAACGTCTACGCCATGGCCAAGGAAGTGGAGTCTAAGGTGGCGTTTTTCAGCATGGACGAAAACAACCCGCGTATTCTCAAGCACGTGGCCGAGGGCGGTTTAGCGGCCGTTTTTGAAAACGGGTTCATTTCCATCTTCAAGAACACCTACAAAATACGCGTAGACCGCGTAGCCGATATTCCGCTCACGTTTGGTGGACGCGCTAAATTCAACATCGAGAACGTGCTGGCGGCCACTCTGGCGGGTTATATCTCTCGGTTCGAGATCTCGGAGATTAAAACCGCGTTGCGCACCTTTGTGCCCTCCCCGGCGAAGACGCCCGGCAGAATGAACCTCTTTAAATTCCCCACTTTTGAGGTGCTGATTGACTATGCCCATAACCCGGCCGGGATGAAGGGAATCGCAGATTTCCTTCAGAACGTAGATGCCCGCAAGCGCGTGGGCGTAGTGGCTGGCGTAGGAGATCGGCGCGACGAAGACATGGTGGAGCTGGGAAAGATGGCTGCCGAGATGTTTGATGAGGTCATCATCCGCTCAGACCGCGACCTGCGCGGCCGTACCATGGAAGAGATCAACCGGAACGTGATTGACGGCATTCTGCAGGTAGATCCCAATAAGCCTTTTAAAGTCATCGAAAAGGAGATGGTGGCCATTGCCTACGCCCTGGAGCACGCCGAGCGGAATTCCTTTATCACCATCTTCTCCGAGGACATCCCCGAGGCGATCAAGATGATCGAGAACTTCAAAGTCATTCAGGACCGCCGCGTCATGGTGGACTAGTTGTTGATTTGAAGATGTGGAGATTAGGAGATTTGAAGATGTGGAAATTAGAAGATGTGAAGATGTGGAAATTTGTAGATGAACCTGTTTAGTATTGAAACAGCGATTAGCTTTTACCCTTGCTGTGTGTTCTCACCAGCAAGAGTAAAAGCTCCTGGTTTGGATTGTTGGTGAGAACACCAACAATGGCGGCTAGTCTCGCTTCCTTTCTGCTTTACTAAACAGCCTCGATGATAAAAAAACCATTTTCACATCTTCAAATCTTCTCATCTCCTAATTTAAACTTCCTTCACAAAAAAGAGCCCCGAAACGGATCAGCGTTTCGGGGCTCTTTTTTGGAAAAGGTACGTAAAACGCTTATTTCAGCGTGAAAGAGGTGGTGCCAATCAAGTATCCGTCTGAATAGATCTCGATGAGGTGTTTGCCGGTTTTGTATGGCGTTCCTTTGGAGTAAATGAAGGACACCTGCTGTTGGGTGTTGTCAAACACGATGTCGCGTTTGGCGGTGTAGAACTGCTCTTTGCCTTCAAACTCAAAGGTGCCCGAGCCGGTGGCCAGGTTGTAGAGAGCGGCGCCATCGGGCTCAATCAGACGCATCAGAATCTCTTTGTTTTCTTTAGGCGCTACTTCGTTTTTGCCTAGTTTAAAGGAGAGCTTGATTTTGTCTACGCGCTTGGCTTTGTATTCTTCCTCGGTGTCTTCTTTCTCTTTGCCTTTGGAGTTGATAACGCTCACCATAATGTTCTGCGCCTCCAGCTTGGAGGCCAGACTCACTTTATCGGCGAGCTCCTTGTTATTGCTGGACAGGGTGGTGATGGAATCGGCTAATTTGTTCTGGGTGGTTTTGAGGCCTTTCACCTCGGTGAACAACTCTTCGTTGTCGCCCTGCAGTTTGGCTACTTCCTCATCTTTCTTCTTCAGCGCGACTTCCAAGCTCTGGGCCCGCTGCTGGAAACGTTTCTGGTCGGCCACCGTGAAGGAGCTGTTCCGGAAGGACCGGAGCTGGGCCAGGTCGGCGTTAATGGCGGCAATTCTTGACTCCAGCGAGTCGTTGGTCAGTCCCATGGAGCTCAGCTCGGCGCTTTGCCTCTCATAGTCGGCCTTGAGGGTTTCGTACACCTTGATCTGGTTCTCTAGCTCGGTGTTCTTCACCTTGATGATTTCCTTTTGCTCCTCGTTCTCCTGCGTTTTCTGTTGCTGCATGTAAATAAGGATCCCGTTAATGCTGAGCAGCACAATGATAAGTCCTACTACTAACAGTTTGCGGTTGCTATCCTTTTCGGGTGTTTCAGTCGCCATAGCGGATTAAAGGGTGGTTTAGAGTTTTTGGGCACTACCTATTCTTACAAAAATACGTTTCTATCTATCCTTTGCAAATAACCGGGTAAAATACTTACTTCAGCGCATGAGTGAAAAAGACAATTTAAACCAGCAGTATTGGCAGCAAAGATACGAGCAGAACCGCACCGAGTGGGATGTGGGCGGGATCACCCCTCCCTTAAAATCCTATATTGATCAGTTGCCGGAGAAGGAGCTCAGTATCCTGGTTCCGGGAGGCGGAAACGGCTATGAGGCCGAGTACCTGCACCAAAACGGGTTTACCAACGTCTATCTGCTGGACATTGCGGCGGCGCCACTGCAGAATTTTCAGGAGCGGTTACCCATGTTCCCCAGGCATCACCTGTTGCAAGAGGACTTCTTTTCTTTAACGGCCCAGCAGTACGATCTGGTATTGGAGCAGACCTTCTTTTGCGCGTTGCCCCGCGACCTTCGTGCCCACTATGCCCGCCAGATGTTTGATCTCCTGAAACCGAACGGCAAATTGGCCGGGGTCTTGTTCTCCGTTGAGTTTGAGAAGGAAGGTCCGCCGTTTGGTGGTTCTGCTCTGGAATACCAAGCCTATTTTGAGCCTTATTTTGAGTTTCTCCGGTTCGAACCTTGTCAGAACTCCGTCAAGCCTAGGCAGGGGAGGGAGCTGTTTATAGAGCTGCAGCGCCGCTCGAGGCCGCAGTTTATCGCGTAGAATTCTGTACTTTTGGCACCGCAGCAGCAATGCTGCGGCAGGGAGCGGATTTGCATCGCCTGTTTCTGGCCTGTTTTCAGGAAAACAGGCCAGAAACAGGCGGCCCGCGTAAACGGCTCCTGCCAGAGAAGACCATTACACTTAATTTAAGCGTACCACCCAAGACGTAACCACAGGAATAGCTATGATACTCAATATCCCTAAACTGCAACACACCGATTCCGGAAACTTCTTTCTAATGGCCGGGCCATGCGCCATTGAAGGCGAAGAAATGGCCATGAACATTGCCGAGGAACTGGTCCGGATTTCTGACCGACTGCAAATTCCCCTCATCTTCAAAGGCTCTTACCGCAAAGCCAACCGCTCGCGCAAAGACTCGTTCACCGGCATCGGCGACGAGAAGGCCCTGAAGATTCTGGCCAAGGTGAGCGAGACCTTCGGGGTGCCCACCGTCACCGACATCCACGAAACGCACGAAGCTGCCATGGCCGCCGAGTACGTAGACGTGCTGCAGATCCCCGCGTTCTTGTGCCGCCAAACTGATCTGCTCGTAGCCGCCGCCCAGACCGGCAAAGTAGTGAACATCAAGAAAGGCCAGTTCCTGTCGGGTGAGTCCATGAAATTTGCCGTTGAGAAAATCAAGGAATCGGGCAATGACTTGGTGATTCTGACCGATAGAGGTAACTCGTTCGGCTACTCAGATCTAGTGGTGGATTTCCGGAACATTCCGGTGATGCGTGAAAACCTGGTGCCGGTGGTAATGGACGTAACCCACTCGCTGCAGCAACCCAACCAGTCCTCGGGTGTGACTGGCGGAAGACCCGCCTTGATTGAAACCATCGCCAAAGCGGCCATCGCCGTAGGCGCCGACGGATTGTTCATTGAAACCCACCCAGACCCGCTAACCGCCCGTTCAGACGGAGCTAACATGTTGCCGCTGGCCCAACTGGAAGGTTTGATGCGTCGCCTGATTAGAATCAGAGAAGCCATCAAGTTTGAATAATGATAAACGCGCTTTGGGCCTGTTTTTCAGAAAACAGGCCCAAAGCGCGTTTATCAAAACAAGGTGATTAAAACCTTAAAGTAAAATGTTGCTTGGGTTGGTTGGTCCGGAAGAAGACCAGCCCCAGGTGGAACAGATCAACGGTGAGCAGTACCTTCGGGTGCTGCTTTATTTTTTTCCAGGCCTGCGCCATCTCCCCGGACCAGTAGATGTCATCCAGAATGAAGACGCTGCCTTCGTGGGCTTTGGTGAGGCACTGCTCAAAGTACCGGATAGTGGGCTCGTAGCGGTGGTTTCCGTCAAAGAACACAAAGTCTACTTTCTCCAGCTGCGCCAGCGTTTGAGGCAGCGTCTGGTCCAGGTTACCCTCCACTAGCTTGACGTTTTCCAGCCCCAAGGTTTTGAAGTTCTTTCTGGCCTGCGCCGCAATGGCCGGGCATCCCTCAAACGTGTAGAGATCAGCGGTTTTGCGGGCTAAGCCTAAGTAGCTAGTGGTTACACCCAGCGACGTTCCCAACTCTAGCAGGACGCCTGGCTTGAAGTGATTGGCCAACCGGAACAGCAGTTGGCCCAATCGGGCTGGCTTTGCCGCCGTTCGGGCAATGTCCGCGATTTTGCGTTGGCGGGTAGCACCGGAGTGGGAGCCCGCGCCAAAATCGGTTACGTTCAGTACCGTCTGGTCTTCCAGCAGGTCTTCGCGTAAGGTTTCCACCGCGTCATAGGCCTGAAAATGCCCCTCGTGGTGGATGATGTGGCAATAAAGGTTGAAAACGAAAGGGGAGTGCAGACCATGCGCATTCCCTGAACGCATCCAGAAGGAGGCGTACCTGTAGATCATGGCGGCGTGCTGCAAAGCCAGAAGCGGGATTAGTTGAGTTTATAAGGAATGATAAGCGTGAACTCGGGGATGGTCACGTGGAATTGGCGCCCGTCTACCAGACGTTCCATCAGGTACGTTCCCGCCATTTTGCCGATACTGGTTTTCAGGTTACAGCCCGACACGTATTGGTGGCTTTCGCCGGGTTCCAGCACGGGTTGCTGGCCTACTACGCCTTCGCCCTCCACCTCGCGTATCTCGTTGTTGGAATCAAAAATGTGCCAGTGGCGGCGTAATAACTTTACCGTAAATTCGCTGTTGTTCTGAATGGTGATCTTATAAGCGAAGACAAAGTGTTGCTGGGCCGGACTGGAATAGTCAGGGAGGTAATTTGTCGTGACGTTGACAGTGACTCCTTGGGTTGTTTTCGTATCCATGCGTGCCTTAATTTGGTATATTGGGAACAGGCTTTCTGGCTATTTAGTTTTGCCAGCCGGATTCTAAAGTAAAAATACGCTAAAAACCTTTAACTGGTACCTCTTCTATGCAGGTAAAAATTGAAAGCAGCTGGCAACAGGTGCTACAAGATGAGTTTGAGAAGGCTTATTTTCAGAACCTTATCGGGTTTGTTAAGGCCGAATACACCACCACCGAAGTCTATCCGCCGGGCAAACAAATCTTCCACGCCTTTGACGAATGCCCCTTTGATCAGGTGCGCGTGGTCATTCTGGGCCAGGACCCGTACCACGGGCAGGGTCAGGCCAATGGCTTAGCCTTCTCCGTCGCCGAAGGAATGCGGACGCCACCTTCTCTATTAAACATATTTAAAGAGATAGAGGCAGATTTGGGTAAACCCATCCCTAGGTCCGGGAATCTGGAACGTTGGGCCGAGCAGGGGGTTCTCTTGCTGAATGCCACCCTCACCGTGCGGGCGCATCAGGCCGGATCGCACCAGAAAAAAGGCTGGGAGGAGTTCACCGATGCCGTCATCAAGAAAGTATCGGATGAAAAGGAGCACGTGGTCTTTCTGCTGTGGGGCGCCTACGCCCAGAAGAAGGGGCAGATCATAGACGAGAAAAAGCACCTGGTCCTGAAAGCCGCGCATCCCTCGCCGTTTGCCGCGGACAAAGGATTCTTCGGGACGCGTCATTTCAGCAAGGCCAATGCCTACCTGCGGGAAAACGGCCTGCCCGAGATTGAGTGGTAAAAGACGATTCCCGTTTAGGGCCTGTTTTTGGAAAAGAGCCCCTAAACGGGAAGAACTGAATTAGAGCTCAAGCTTTACTCGCTATTGCAACGCCTCGGGTAGAGACACGAACTGATAGCCCCGGGCCTTGAGTTGAGTGACGAGTTCATCTAAGTGGAGGTAGAGTTTATCGGTTCTTGCCGGATCTGTGCCCAGGTGCAGCAGGAGCAGAAAACCGTTCAAGCCCTTCGGGTCTTTCTCTTCGAAACTCAGGATGGAATCCAGGATGACTTCGCTGCTGCGGTATTGTTTTCCCAGACTGGGATAGGTGTAGTCGGCGTGGGAGAGAGTGCCGGGGGTGTGGTTGATCAAGGTTAAACCTAATTGGCTTGTCCAGTCGGCAATCTGTGGGTTGTACCATTCATACGGCGGTAAAAAATAGGGCGCCGCTTTCCGCTTGATTCCGTGCTTCGCCATCTCGGCATAATTAGCCAGCAGATCTTGC
Organism: Rufibacter sediminis; assembly: GCF_014269285.1. GTDB lineage: Bacteria > Bacteroidota > Bacteroidia > Cytophagales > Hymenobacteraceae > Nibribacter > Nibribacter sediminis. The sequence goes on along the minus strand of NZ_JACOAF010000001.1, from coordinate 41,246 downwards.
GTGAATTGCGCTTTGGTCACCAGGGTAGAATCCCGTTTGCCCCAATCGGCGTAGAGAAGGTGCTTGTCTGAGTGCGCCCCCAGATAGTGGCCGTCTTTCTTAAGGCCTTTGATCACGGCGGCAAAGGCAGGGTTCCGGTAGAAATCGCCGGTCAGGAAAAAAGCCGCTTTGATTCTGTGCTTCCGCAAGGTCTCCCTGATCACCGCAGCACCATCGGCAAACTCGTGGCCGGTGAACAGCAAGGTGATTCTTTTCTCATGGGCGTCAACTCTGATGATGGCTCCCTGGTAGCTGGTGGTTTTCCTGGGTGTGTCCTGCTTATGCTTCGGCCAGCCATCAGTGGGCTGGGCTTGGAGAATACGTGCGGATAAGAGCAGGAAAAGGAGAAGCGGGCGCATGGGCGAAAGGTTAACGACCCAAGTTAGATTTTCTTCGGCTTTCCTGAAAGTGATAAAAAGCGAAGGCCGGCTACATTAGCCGGCCTTCGCTTTTCTATTTTGGCCCTCCTTTTGGAAAAAGAGCCTCTAAACGCAAATCCTATTCTATGCCTTTAAAGATGCGGCTCCACCGGATTTTGTTGAACATGGACTCGTTCTGGTCCGCGGACATCCAGATCAGGACGGCTTTGCCCACCACATGGTCTTCGGGCACAAAGCCCCAATAGCGGGAGTCTTCAGAGTTGTGGCGGTTGTCGCCCATCATCCAGTAGTAATCCTGTTTGAAGGTATATTGTTTCAGCTCCTGGCCTTTCACCAGAATCTTGTCATCGGTGACGGTTACCTCATCCTTTTCAAATCCTTCGTACTTCCGGATGGCCATCTCGTAGAACGGAATGGTTTGGGGGTTGATGTCCACCGTCATGCCTTCTTTGGGGATGATGAACGGCCCGAAGTTGTCTTTGTTGTACGGGTACATAGACGGCTTGAACGGGAAAACATCGGCCCTGATGGAACCGATGCTGTCTTTGTACAACACCACTTCCTTGATGAAATCGTAGTCTTTCAGTTTGGCCGCAGTGGCGGGCGTGGTGTTGATCACGTAGCCAACCCCGCCAAACGCCTCCTGCACATCGGTGATGTCGTTCTCCTTGAAGAACTTCTCATTGATGGGGGTGGACGTAAGCAAACCATAGGCGTACTGTACTCTTTCCGGCTCCGGCACCAGTTTGTCGTTGATGTACACCTGCATGTCCTTCATCTGAATTTTATCGCCCGCGATGCCGATGCAGCGTTTGATGTAATTCATCCGGAGATCAGTGGGGTGGTTGATATCGGCGGGCCAGTTGAAGACCACCACGTCGTTGTTCTTCACGGAGGAAAAACCGGGCAGCCGGTATGACTTCAGCTGGATGGCGTCTGAGTACGACGGAATGTTGGTTCCCCAGATGGTCTGGTGCGTCAAAGGGACCTGTAAAGGCGTGATAGGAGTGCGGGGGCCGTAGTGCAGTTTGCTCACAAACAGATAATCTCCCACCAGCAAAGACTTCTCCATGGAAGGAGTAGGGATGGTATAGGCTTCAAAAGTAGCCCACCGGATGAGGGTAGCGGCTACTACAGCAAAAAGAATGGCGTCTCCCCACTCCCTGAAAAAGCCTTTTTTCTTTCTAGGCTTGGTGTCTTTCTTGGTCCAGAATCGGATACTCATGCAATCAAGTTTAGAGTTGTAGCAGATCGGTCATGCCGTAAATGCCCTGGCGACCGGGTAACCACTCCGCAGCTAAAAGGGCCCCGGAGGCGAAACCTTCTCTGCTGTGGGCGATGTGATGTAGTTCAAAGGTATCGTTTTCTGAGGTGTATTGTACAATGTGCGTGCCTACAACTTCGCCTTCTCTTTTAGAAACCACGCTTAAAACGTCCTGTTCCTGGGAGACTTCATTTTTCCAACCCTGTTTCTGCGGATAATGCTTCAGAATGCCATCGGCGATGGAGATAGCGGTCCCGCTGGGCTGGTCCAGTTTATGGACGTGGTGGATTTCCTTCACCTGCACTTGGTACTCTGGGTAGTGCTGCATCTTCTGGGCCACGTACTCATTGAAGTGGAAGAAAAGGTTCACGCCCACGCTGAAATTGGAAGCATAGAAGAGCGTGCCCTGTAACTGCTGGCACTTTTCTTCTACCATTGAAAGGTGCTCAAGCCAACCCGTGGTGCCTACCACCACTGGGATTTTTTTCTCAAAGCAGGTCAGGATATTGCCCACCGCGGCAACGGGGCTGGTGAATTCAATGGCCACATCTACCTGGTCAGCGGTATAGGTAGCGAGTTGGTCTGCATCTTCTACGGTGAGGGCTCCCACAATTTCGTGCCCCTTGGCCAGCGCCAGACGTTCAATTGTATGGCCCATTTTGCCGTAGCCAATGAGTAATATGCGCATAGTTTTATTTCAGGTTCAGATGAAGGGTAAGCCCCGCCACGTGGGAGCGGGTACCCATGAGAGGTTGCAAAGAAGGCTTCAGTTGCAAAGAAAGGTCATCGCTCACATCAAACGCCTTCAGGTGAGCATGTACGTGCGCCTCCATGACATTCAGACCCCAGGCTAAAATTCCCAAGATTATGTCCAGGTCACGGTATTTCCGGAAGAAGTCACGGGACCGACGCAGGTTGGTGGTTCCCTGGTCATTGGGTCGGCCAACGCCGTACGTTTGGCTGTCGGCGTAGGCATCTATAGTAGCCGCATTACCGTCCAGCCTGATTTCCAAGGCTTTGACAAAACCCTGGTATTTGCGGTTGTTGTCATAAATGAAGTACCCAATGACGGCCCCCGTGGCGTACACCAACGGAATTTTCCAGTAGCTTCTGTTGTAGGCCTGGCCTAAACCCGGCAAAACCGCCGAATAGAAGGCAGCCTGCGCGGGTTTGCTCCATCTTCCAATCGCTTCCTTTATATGTTTAGGAGGCGCTTGCTTGGTGCTATCCGTAACAACAGCAGCGGTGTTTACTACGGTAGAATCTGGCCCCGCCGTCACTACTTGGGCCGATACAGAAAAGGTAGCAGCTAAACAGAAAAATAAAAGCAGGGCCGCGAGCTGCCGCATGTTAGGCGTAGTTTAATATTTCCAGAATACGGTTCAGCTCATCTACAGACACAAATGGGATCTTGATTTCCCCTTTGCCCTCTGGAGAGGCTTTCACGTGAATGCGGGTCCCAAAGTAAGAAGACAACCGGGACTCAACGCGTTTCACTTCGTTTTCTAACGGATGAAGGTCTAGTTTGGTCTGTGGGTCGGGCTTTTTATTGGCAAGGTTGATGTTGCGCACCAGTTCCTCCACTTTGCGCACCGACAGCTCTTCGTTCACAATCTTGCGGTACACCTCCAATTGCTTGTCTACGTCCTCAATGTTGATGACCGCGCGCGCGTGTCCCATGGAGATGAGGTTATCTCTGATCCCGATCTGGATGTCTGGCGGTAATTTCAGCAGACGCAGGTAATTGGTCACGGTGGTCCGTTTCTTGCCCACGCGCTCGCCCAGTTCCTCCTGTTTCAGGCTACACTCAGAAAGCAGCCGTTGGTAGCTCAAGGCAATCTCAATCGCGTTGAGGTTTTCCCGCTGGATGTTCTCAATCAGCGCCATCTCCAGCATCTGCTGGTCATCGGCTTTCCGGATGTAGGCCGGGATGGTTTCCAGACCCGCTAATTTGGCGGCCTGGTAACGGCGCTCCCCGGAGATTAACTGGTACGCATCAGCGCTCAGCTGCCGAACCGTGATGGGCTGGATGATGCCTTGTATGCGGATAGACTCAGCCAATTCTTCCAGCGCCACCTGATCAAAGTGGGTACGCGGCTGGAAAGGGTTGGTCTCAATCTGGGTTAAACTTATATCTGCGATGGTATTGACAGCACTAAGGGTGGATGATGTAGTTTCTTGTTCTGCTGGGGCTTTGCGGTCATAGCTCCCCGTGATAAGGGCATTGAGGCCTCTTCCAAGGCCCCCTGATTTTTTTTTGGCTGAATTATCAGACATGTACTTAGTTTAATCTAAAAATTACTACTGGGCAACTGCCACACCGTTCTTCTCCACAATCTCGCGCGCCAGGTTCAGGTAGCTGATGGCTCCCTTGCTTTCCGCGTCATGGAGAATAGCCGGTATCCCAAAAGAGGGCGATTCACTTAATTTCACGTTCCGGGGAATGATGGTGTCAAACACCATCTGCTGGAAGTGCATCTTCACTTCCTCCACCACCTGGTTAGACAGGCGCAGACGCACGTCATACATGGTCAGCAACAAGCCCTCAATCTCCAGGTCGGGGTTCAGGCGCGACTGGATGATCTTGATGGTGTTCAGAAGCTTTCCTAACCCTTCCAAAGCGAAGTACTCACACTGCACCGGGATGATCACCGAGTCTGCCGCCGTCAGAGAGTTCACCGTGATGAGACCCAGCGAAGGGGAGCAGTCAATGATGATGAAATCATATTTCTCCTTCAAGGGCACCAGCACCTGTTTCATCTTCTCCTCGCGGTTGGGCAGGTTGATCATCTCCACCTCGGCCCCCACCAAGTCAATGTGGGAAGGGATGAGGTCCAGGAAATCAATAGGGGAGGTCATGATGATGTCCTCGGTTTTCACGCCGTCTACCATGCACTCGTAGATGCTGTTCTCAATGTCTTTCGGGTCAAACCCGATGCCAGAGGTGGCATTGGCCTGCGGATCAGCATCTACCAGCAGGGTTTTGTATTCTAATGCGGCTAAGCTGGCTGCCAGGTTAATGGCCGAAGTGGTTTTCCCTACTCCGCCTTTCTGGTTGGCAACGGCAATTATCTTTCCCATTCTTCAGGTTACAGTTCTATGGTTTGACCAATCTCCATCAATATCAACTCCTTCTGCTGGCGCCGGGCAAGTTCCAGGGCCTCCACATGATCAATTTCTATGTACGGGAAGGTGTCATAATGCATCCCGATGATTTTCTTCGTGTTTACGTAATTGGCGGCGACCAGCGCATCTTCCACATCCATGGTGAAATTGTCCCCGATAGGCAACAGCGCGAAGTCAATCTTGAAGCGGTCGCCAATCAGTTTCATGTCCATGTGCAGGGCGGTGTCTCCGGCAAAGTAGAACGTCTGCTCCGCGCTCTCCACCACAAACCCCGCGGCGGTGCCGGCGTAGGTTCCGTCTGGCAACGAGCTGGAGTGGATGGCGTTCACCATCTTCACCGTCCCGAAGGGCAGATGCACCTTTCCGCCGGTGTTCATAGGGTGAACGTTCTCAACACCCTTTTTCTGATACCACGTCACAATCTCAAACATGGCCACCAGCGTGGCGCCGGTTTTCTTGAGCAGGTATTCAGCGTCAGCCACGTGATCTGCGTGCCCGTGGGAGAGCAGGATGTAATCGCATTCTATGGAATCAATGTCAATCTCTGAGGCTAAGGGATTGGGGGTGATGAACGGGTCAAACAGTACCTTAGTACCGCCCATTTCAAAGAGAAAGCAAGATTGTCCGTAATAGGTGATTTTCATCTGTGTAAGGCCAAGGTAGACGATTAACTACAAGATCAAGCATACGCTTTTACAAAGATAAGGTAATTTGGAGAGACTTTTAACCCCGACTTATTAACACTTTGGAGTTATTTATCCCCATTTTAAGGGGAAATCCGGGTTTGTTGACTGGTTTAAGAAAACGGAGGTAGAAGCCTGATCTTTATCTTTTTAGCTTCTATTCAGAACTGCTGCACCGCGATGGATTCTTGAAGTGACAATTGTCCCGGTTTTAAGCCTTTTTAGCCAAAAGGGCCTTGAAACGCTGATTGCACAATCCTTGGGAAAGCGTGACTTCCAGCCGGATTTCTAGCTGACTTGAATCTGTTAAGGTCACGCGCACTTCTTCTTTTCTACGCTTGTTTTAAGGCATTCTGGCAGCTCTATACACCCGGGCAGAAGTTGATTTGAGGCCATTTCAAGGAAAACACCGCTAAAACGCCAATACACGTTCCAGGCCAGGTAAAAGCTAGTCAACTCATAACTGTTGGAGCCAGTTGCTGCCAGACAGGATACCCCTTTAATTGGCAGGGGTGAAGATCAACAAGCCAGATTGTTCCTGGGGCCAAATGGTTTGAGAAACGGGCATAATCAGCGAAAGAACGGCCTGTAGATGCTTTACTGTTCCGCTTTCCTAAGCATACTCTTCCGGTTCTCTCATCGGTTCACCGAAAGCAAATAGGGGCACTTTTACGTTTTGAAAGCAGGAGCCGGGGAGGTGAGTTTTGTTAAAGCTGATTTGGATCTGTTTTGGTGTAAATGGTTTATAAACAGGAATGTTATGAAACGTGATGGTGAAGAATGTAAAACAAAAAAGCCCGGCTTAGCCGGGCTTTTTACTGAAGGGAGGTTGATCTTATTTGGTGCCTTTCTTGCGTTTGGCTTCCTGTTCGGCGGCCACTTTCATGGCTTCTTGTAAACGTTTCTGGAAGCCTCCTTTGGGCTCTTTGCCTTTGTTCTTCTCCTGGTATTCCTCCAGGTTCTTCCGGATCTTGGCATCGTCTACGAAGCGTCTGATCAAGGCCTGCTGCCCGAAGGTGACAATGTTAGACACGAAGTAGTAGAAGCTCAGACCGGCCGGGAAACTGTTCAGAACGAACATGAAGATCACCGGCATCAGGTAGGAGTAGAACTTCATGGGACCCTGCACCGTGCTCACTTGGTTGTTAGACCAGGTGTACAGAATGGTAGAAGCCGTCATGAGCAGGGTGAACATACTCACGTGGTTTCCATAGAAAGGAATGGTGAACGGCAGCATGGCAAACACATCATACGTGCTCAGGTCATGCGCCCACAGGAACGGCTCCTGGCGTAGCTCAATAGAGTTCGGGAAGAAGTTGAACATCGCGAACAGGATAGGCATCTGCAGCAGCATAGGAATACAGCCACTCATGGGGTTCACGCCCATTTTAGAGTAGAGCGACATGGTCTCAGCCTGCGTCTTCTGCATGTCGCCATCGTTTTTCTCTTTGATAGCGTCAATCTCGGGCTTCAAAACTTTCATCTTGGCCATGGAGATGTATGACTTGTAAGTCAGCGGGCTCAAAATCAACTTGATGTAGAGTACCAGCAAGATGATGATGATGCCGTACGATGGCACGAAGTCTTCCAGGAAGTCAAACGCCGGGATGATCAGCAGTTTGTTCACCCAGGAGAAGATGCCCCAGCCCAGTTCCAGGTTGCGGTCAAAGCCTTCGGTCACGTTCTTGAGCACGTCATAGTCGTTCGGGCCGAAGAAGTAGGTGAAATGTGCTTTGCCACCCAGCACATCCTGCGCCGGAATAGTCAGTTTAGAGGTGAGGGTCTTTACCTGCGTGGTATCGGCCTCGTTCATGGCAGTGGTCACCTCCGCATTGGCGAAGTTATTCTGCGCGATGATGGCCGCCGTAAAGAAGTTCTGCTTGTTGGCAACCCATTTCACCGGCTCCTCCAATTTCTCAGACTCGGTTTCAGTGGCGCTGGCCGAAAGATTGTCAAAGCTCTCGTCTGCGGTGTAGTAGTTGATGGTGGAGTGACTGCGGTTCTGCTTAATGTCCTTCTCCAGACGCTTCAACTCATCGGTCCAGGTGAGGAGAACGGGTTGCTGCGCAATCAGGCCTTCCATGCCCCGGAAGTTCAGCTGGTAGCCCACTTGGTAGGAATCTTCCTGCAAGGTGTACACCTGCTCAATTAACTGGCCTGGCGCTACCTGGGCGGTGAAGGTGATGGACTGGGCCGGTTTCTCATTGACGGTCAGGTTAGAAACCGCCGATGGTTGGAAAAACAGGTCAGAAAGGCGAACGGTGCGGCCATCTTTCGTCTGGAAGCTGAATTCCTGCTGGCTTGTTTCTTTGTCAAACAAAATCAACGGCTTCTTGTCCCAGGTTTTGTAGCTTTTCAGCTCCACTTCTTCCACCTTGCCACCCTGGCTACCCAAAGCAACGCGAAGCACCTTGTTCTCCAGGGTCACCGCTTGGTTCTGGCCGGTGGCCAGCGCCCCGAAGGAGCCTAGCTTGGCAACCCGCTCGGCCGTGGCCAGGGAGTCCTGCACCAGGTTCTGAGCGGCGGGTGCCGTCTTGCTGGTGGTGTTTTTAGCTGCATTGGCGACCGGCTTCTGCTCCGGCCCTTTCATAAAGAAAATACTGTAAACCAGTATAAGGATGGCAATCAGGCCCATGCCTATTGCTGAATTTTTATCCATAAGGGTTAAGAAGGGTTATTTGTTTTTGTTTTTAGACTGGGAAATAGCGGCCTTGATGAAGCGCACGAAAAGAGGGTGCGGGGCCAACACGGTGCTCTTCAACTCTGGGTGGTACTGGGCCGCTACAAACCAGGGGTGATTCTGTAATTCAATCACCTCTACCAACCCGGTGTCTGGGTTCACGCCAGAGGCCAGCATGCCGGCTTCTTCAAAGGCTTTCAGGTACTGGTTGTTGAATTCATAGCGGTGGCGGTGACGCTCAGAGATATGGTTCCGGCCGTAGGCGTGAAACGCTTTGGAGCCTTTCTTCAGATCGCAGGCGTAGGAACCCAACCGCATGGTGCCTCCCTTCTGGGTGACGTTCTTCTGCTCCTCCATCATGTCAATAACCGGGTGCGGCGTGGTGGGGTTCATTTCCGTGGAAGCGGCGTCTTTCAGCCCCAGCACGTTGCGGGCGAACTCCACGGCGGCGCACTGCATGCCCAAACAGATCCCGAAGAACGGAATGTTGCTTTCGCGCACGTACCGGATAGCCTCCAGCTTGCCCTCAAAACCGCGCTCCCCGAAGCCCGGTGCCACCAATACCCCGTTCATGCCTTCCAGGTGGAGGTGCACGTTCTCGGCGGTGATGAACTCAGACTGGATGGATTTCAGGTGGACTTTGCACTCGTTGGCTGCACCCGCGTGGATGAAGGACTCAATGATGGATTTGTAAGCATCGGGTAACTCCACGTACTTGCCCACCAGCGCAATGGTCACTTCTTCAGTAGGGTTCTTTAAACGACCCAAAAACTCTTTCCAGGAGTCCAGGTTGATGTCCTGACGGCTGGTGAGTTTCAGTTTTTTGATCACGCGCTCGTCCAGTTTCTCTTTTTTCATGAGCAACGGCACGTCATAAATGGTCTCGGCATCCAAGGACTCAATTACCGCGTTAGGCGCCACGTTGCAAAATAAGGCGATTTTGCGACGCATCTCGGCCGGGATGGAGTGCTCTGAGCGGCAAACCAGAATGTCGGGCTGCACCCCAGACTCAGATAAGGCTTTCACCGAGTGCTGGGTAGGTTTGGTTTTCAGCTCGCCGGCGGCTTTCAGGTAGGGGAGCAGCGTGAGGTGGATCACCACGGTGTCGTTGGGGTTCAGGTCCCAGCGCAGCTGACGCACCGCCTCAATGAACGGCAGAGATTCAATATCGCCCACGCAACCGCCAATCTCGGTGATCACGACGTCAAATTCACCGGTTTCGCCCAGTGACAGCATGCGGCGTTTGATCTCGTCGGTGATGTGCGGGATAACCTGCACGGTTTTCCCCAGATAGGCACCCTGGCGTTCCTGGGTGATGACGTTGTGGTAGATACGGCCGGTGGTCACGTTATTGGCCTGAGACGTGGCGGTGTTCAGGAAGCGCTCATAGTGGCCCAGGTCCAGATCGGTCTCGGCGCCATCTTCGGTCACATAGCACTCGCCGTGCTCATAAGGATTAAGCGTACCCGGATCTATGTTGATGTAAGGGTCAAATTTTTGAATGGTTACAGAGAATCCTCTCGCTTGCAGAAGTTTAGCCAAAGAAGCGGAGATGATGCCTTTCCCTAGTGAAGAAGTCACACCTCCCGTAACGAAAATGTATTTAGCAGAAGCCATAAGTTGAGTTTGTCTTATGGACTGCAAAGTTACTCTAAATTATTGGAACAGGCGGGAAAATGTTTGCCTTTACCGGTGAACCGAGGTCAAATAGGGTGCTAACTGCCTTTTGAGGTTCTTTTCCAGAAAACAGGTCTAAAACAGCAAGATACCGGCGGAGGTTCTATTCCACCCAGATGATGGAGTTGCCGGTGCCGTATTCATTCTGCTCCCAGAGTTTGTTGCCCGGGTCAATGATCCAGTTGCCGTCTACGTAGAATTTGTACCGGTTCTTGCCCACGGGCAGGTGAACGCTGAAGACCCAGTCGTTGCCTTCTCGTTTCATCCGCAGGGCGTTAGGGTCCCAGTTGTTGAAGTCGCCGGCCAGAAACACGTCTTTCGCCTTGGCGTGATTCTTCAGCCGGAACGTGTGGTTGGGGCCCAGAATCAGGTAAGAGCTGCCGTTTCCGTCGCGGTTGCCCACTTTCACCGGATTGGAGGGGTCCAGTACCCAGCGTCCGTCTACCTTGAACTTGTACTCGTAATTGCCCGGCCCAATGGTGTAGGGCAGCTCCCAGCCGGTGGGGGTTTTCTTCATCACCAGTTCAAAGTCGCGCCAGGTGTTGAAACTGCCGGCCAGGAAAACCTCTTTGGCATCTGGGTAGCCTTCTAATCTGAAAAGGTAGGGTTTGCCGATCCGTAGCATGGAGTTCAGGCCTTGGTAGCCATCGGGCACGGTTTCAGTTTTGCCCGGCTCGTGGTGCCATTCGCCGTCTACAATGTATTTGTAGATGTGGGTGCCTTCGGCCAGGTAGAGGGGTAGTTCCCAGCCTTTGCCCGTTTTGTTCATCACCAGATCGCGCTCTGCCCAGTTGTTGAAGGAACCCGCCAAATACACCCGCCGGGCGTTCTGGTACGCACTGAGCCGGAAAATGGCGTTGGTTTTGAAGAAGACCGAATTGGTGTTGCCGCGGCCATCGTTTTCCTTGAGCAGATTGTCGGGGTCGGTGGTCCAGGAGCCGTCTACCAAAAACTTGTACCAGTGTTTGCCCGGTTGCAGCGGCACGAGGGCAATCCAGCCAGAATCGGTTTTGGCCATGGGTAGGGCATCGGGCACCCATTTGTTGAAGGTGCCGGCCAGGTACACCTTGCGGGCCTGCCCGTTGTTGCGCAGGTAAAAGGTCACCACGGAGTCTTGCTCCGGGAAAGCCATTCTGTTTCTGAACCGGTTGTAGCCGAAGACCACGCCCCGGTTGATCATCCCGAAGTTAACGGTGCCGCCTTTACCTTTCTCGGTGAGCACAATGCGTTCCACCGGGCTCTTGATGTGCTCAAACACCTGCAAAGGTTTGCTGAACACCACTTTGTCGGCTAGGCTTTGGTCAATTTGCCAGCCCTGCTGCTGGAGCGAATCAGAAGAATTGGACTGAAAGAACTGTTTGAAGCCCACATCGGTGAGGTTGAACTGCACCAGAAAGGTGTCCAGCTCAGCCGCCCTGATCTTTTTGCTCAGCTCAATCATCATCTTGCCGTCTTTCACGGTGTACCTTTTTACCGGAGTCTGGGCATGGCAAGCCAGCTGCAGGGCCACTACCAAAATGACAGTGCACCAGCAGGCCAGGAATAGCCGTTGCCAGGAAGACCAGACGATGTTTATTTCCATGTATACAGTTCGCGCTTCACAAAATTAAAGCCAATTTTGTTATTATTCACTGAAAGGACGTCAAAGCCCAGTACTCCGTTCACGCAGCCGTTGTACGAAAAACAGGTATTCTCCAGGCTGGTGATGAGCACGGGCAGCGAGGCGATGTCCTGGCTCCCGAACCGGATGTTCTTCAAATCTCCCCGCAGGGCCTCTATTTTACGCGTTCCCGTGCCCGTGAGCATGACCCGACCGGTAATCTCTACGTTTTCGAAGATCTTGTTGGGCAGGCGGCTGTCCAGAATGTTGCTTTCGGCCCCGCAGTCTATGATGAAGTCAATTTTCTTGCCCGCCATCTGGGTGTGGAGAATGATCCGGTTGTCTTTCAGGTCGAAGGGGATGGTGTGGTACCCGGAGGTGTCCTGCAATTGGGTGTTCCGGTAGGTCTCGCGCTCTTTCTTGCCAATGCGGTGCAGGTAAATCAGGCTTCGTTCGTAATCAATGATCATCTCGCACTGCCGGAACAGCTCCATGCCTAGCAGCCCCAGAATTTTCACCTTTTTGCTGTTTTCCAGGTGTCCCAGATTGACCAGATCGGCTTTCAGGCGGGTGTACGGGAGCGTGCCCAGCATAAATTTCTTTACCACGGTTTGCACCACCACGGGAGAAGAGCCGGTTACGCTGGTTCGCTCGGCGTTGGAATCCTTCATCTTAGGATAATCCCGGAAATAGGTGATGTTGAGCACCAGGCTCTGCGCCCCGGTATCCAGAATGAAGTTTCCCAGCGTGGTATCGGCCTGCGCCTGAATCAGAATCAAATTGCCCACCCGGGTGAACGGTATCACGCAGGACATCGAATCATTGTCGGCAAACAGGGTGCTCAGGGAAAAGGAGGAAAGAGATGCTCCGATGTTCGGGAGGTGAAGTTTCCTTTTCGGGCCCGATGTCAGGTTTTCCAGGGATTTCCCTTCCCCGCAAAGGCTGGCCAGTAGCAGCAGGAACACACCTGCAAACCTCAACAGACTGAAACGGAAGGGGAACAACATTAGAAGCCGGTGCCGGATGCGTTTAAGCGGTTTAAACCAATAATTTCACGGGAAAGGTACTTGCCGGAGTAAAGTAGCAATAAATAATAGAGAAAACATGCTATTGTTTTTGCGGCACTTTTAGAAAAAGGCACCAGAAACGTAAATGCCGGCATTCTTCGCCCCAGGTTTTCAGTTCGATTTCTTGAAACAAGGTGATTAGCTGCTGAAGAAGGCTTTAAGAAGGAGCGGGAGAAAGGTTACCTTATCGGTGGCGATTCATAATAAAAGAACCTGTTGTTTTACGGCCATTTTTGAGAAATCAGCACAAAAGCAGCATTGTGATTAAATGTATAATTGCTTGTCATGATGATTCTTGTGTGCTTTGATGAGTAGAACAGCTGGAGGTGATCAACTGGTATCAAATAAGAGATATTCTTGGCTGATTGTTAGTTCTGAATTGCTTCATGGCAGAACTAAGACTGGCTTCGGTGCGCGCGGATTTGGAAGCTGGCACTAAGGCTTCGCACAACCGGAAGCACAATGACGCGCTATTGGAACTATCCAAAGCCTCTTAAAAGAAAGTCCATCGTTTAGGGCCTGTTTTCACAAAACAGGCCCTAAACGATGGACTAATAAACAAAGCGTAAACTCTATAAAGTGAAAGTGGTAATCGCATCTTCTACGGTAGCCATCATTTCCTCTTTGAGATCCAGGTGGGTGACAAACCGAATCATCTGCGGCCCGAAGGAAGTAGCCAGAATGCCTTTCTCCTCCAGGTAAGCCAGATATCCGTTCATGTTCACCTCAGGAGCCAGGGTGAAGATCACGATGTTGGTGTCTACCGGCGTTACTTCGGTCACGTAGGAGGTTTGCTGTAGCACGTTGCCCAACTGCTTCGCCCGGTCATGGTCTACCTGCAGGCGCTGGATGTTGTTCTGGAGGGCGTAAAGTCCGGCGGCGGCGAGGTAACCCGCCTGACGCCATCCGCCGCCCAGCACCTTGCGCACGCGCTTGGCTTGTTCAATCAGGGGTTTAGGTCCCAGCAGGAGGGAGCCCACCGGCGCGCCCAGTCCTTTGGACAGGCAAACGGAGATGGTATTGAAGTAGCGGCCGTATTCCCGGGCATCGTCCCCGGAGGCCACCAGCGCATTGAACACCCGGGCTCCGTCTAAGTGCAGGGCTATTCTGTTCTGGCGGCACACCTCAGAAATAGCCGCTATTTCAGAAATCGTGTAATAAGCACCGCCGCCTTTATTACAAGTGTTTTCCAACGACACCAGGCTGCTCACCGGGTAATGGACGTTGTCTGGGTTGATGGAGGTCGCCACCTGCTCTGGGGAGATCTTGCCGCGAACTCCGTCCACCAGTTTCACCGAGGCCGCCGAGTTGAACGCGATGCCGCCGGCCTCATATAAATAGATGTGGCTGGTGCGGTCGCAGATTACCTCAGAAAGGGGCTGGGTATGCAATTTAATGCCAATCTGATTGGTCATGGTGCCGGAAGGACAGAAGAGACCCGCCTCCATCCCAAACAAACTGGCCCCGTAGGCCTGCAACTCATTCACGGTGGGGTCTTCACTGTACACATCATCTCCTACCTGGGCCTGAAACATGGCTTCCAACATGGCCGGAGAAGGTTTGGTGACGGTATCGCTACGGAGATCAATCAAAGGAATCACGTGATTTTTTAGGCTGAACTGTTGAGAATGTAAAAGTAATAACTTACTTTTGCGATTCAATTTTAAATATTGACCGATGGCAGTTACTAGATTAAAAAGAAAAGACCGTAAGAATAAAGCAAGACAGAACAACAAACAACGCGTTATCAAGCAATTGTTGTCTACTCCAGTGATCAAGAACGTGGATGTTGAAGAGCTGAAAGCTCGTTTCACTTCTGCTCCAGCCGCTAGCGCGGAAGTTGCTACCGCTGAGTAATTCTGCGTTATTTCGTTCGCCTACTGCCTTTCGGCAAACTGTACGCGATTACTCTCACTACTCGATAGTTGAAAGTGTAACCTCATAAGGTTACACTTTTTTTATGCCCGCTTCCCCAGCTCAATGGCCTGCAGGTGCTGCACTTTGCCCTCCAGTACTTCAAAGCGCATCATGGTCCGCATCTGGTGAAAGCCGTGCCGACCGGCCGCGCCGGGGTTAAGGTGCAGGAGGTTGCCGTGTTTGGGGTCCTGCATCACTTTGAGGATGTGGGAATGCCCGCAGATGAACAGCTTAGGAGGATTTTCTTTGATAAGAGTCCGCACTTCGGGGGCGTACTTTCCCGGGTACCCGCCAATGTGCGTCATGAGTACGTCCAGCCCCTCGCAGGTAAACCGAAGGTTCTTGGGGTGCAGCGCGCGTACATCGGCGGCATCAATGTTCCCGTACACGCCCCGGATGGGAGCCACCTGCGCCAATCGCTCCGAGACCTCAGCCGTCCCGAAATCCCCCGCGTGCCAGATCTCATCACACCCTTTCAGAAGTTCAAGAATGCGGTCATCCAGATAACTGTGGGTGTCTGAGAGCAAGCCGATTTTCATGTATCTAATGTGCTAATGGGTTAATGTGCTGAGGTGCTAATTTTTTGATTGGTAAATTTGGGGATGTGGAGATTTGAAGATTTCTCCCGCTGCTTTGGGCCTGTTTTTGGAAAACAGGCCCAAAACTGGAATTCCTGTTAGGCCGTACCCTATCAATTCAACAGCTAATTGCGCATAATTTAATTAGCACCTCAGCACATTAACCCATTAGCACATTATTTTCCCCAGGTTTCGGGTTGCTGGCGCCATTGCTCCAGGGTGGTGATGGCTTCTTGGGAGATGTAGCCTTGGGCGGCGGCCGTTTCCAGCAGGGCGTTGTAGTGGCTGAGGCAAACGGTAGGGATGCCTGCGGCGGAGAAGTTCTCCTCGGCTTGGCTGAAACTGTAGGTGAAGATGGCGGCCATTCCAATGACTTCGCCTCCGGCGGCTTGCACGGCCTTGGCGGCCTTCAAAGAGGAACCTCCGGTGGAGATCAGGTCTTCGATGAGCACCACGCGCTGGTCTTTTTCTAATTTTCCTTCAATTTGATTCCCCATTCCATGGCTCTTTGGCTCAGGACGTACGTATAAATACGGCAAGTTCAGAATATCTGCTACTAAAGCGCCCTGGGCAATGCCCGCCGTGGCTACGCCGGCAATGGCTTGCACCCCAGGGAACTGGGCCTGCACGGCTTGCGCCAAAGCATTTTTGATGAAAGATCGGATATGCGGAAAAGAGAGCGTTACGCGGTTATCGCAGTAAATGGGGGAGTTCCAGCCGGAACTCCATTTAAACGGCTGCTCTGGGCGCAGGCGCACCGCTTGGGTTTCAAGGAGGTAAGCCGCAATCTGGGCGGCGGTTTCTGTCTGTGGCATGGGCGAAATTACACAAATAGTCGTAATCTTTTCCTTGCCGCTACGTCTTGTGCCCTATGAAAATTCTTTCTTATTTTGTACCTCTTTACGCGCCTTACCTAAGCGACAACTTCATGAATGTCTTTATCAACGACATCCCACTGATTATTAAAAAAAGCAGTGAAAAGATCTTTAAGCACAAATACGATTTAGTGCTCGGTAAAGACGATCAGTTTACCTCCAAAGATCTGGTAGGGGATGTGCTCATCCGTGACGTAGACTCGGCTTTGATTGACCGCCTGGTGCGGCTCATGGAAGTAAAGAAACTCAAGAAACTGGAGTCTCTTACCCTGGTCACCGATAAAAAGAAGAAGCTCATTGCCCACCTCAAAGATCAGTTCAAGATCATCAAAGCCGCTGGCGGCATGGTGATCAAAGACGAGAAGATCCTGATGATTTACCGCCTGGGCATGTGGGACCTTCCCAAAGGCAAGATCAAGAAGTCTGAGGAAACCGGGCTTGGCGCCTTGCGCGAGGTGGAAGAGGAATGTAACATCAAAGTGGCCATCACGGGTGAACTCCCCAACACCTGGCATTCCTACGCCTACAAGGGTAACAAGATCCTGAAGAAGACCAGCTGGTTCACCATGCAGTGCCTGGATGACACCTATATGAAACCACAGGCAGAAGAATTCATTGAGGAAGTACGTTTCATGACCCCAGACGAAGTGCTGGAGGTGCTGCCCGAGTCCTATGCCTCTATTCAGTTTGTGGTCCGGGACTTTTTGAAGGCAATGAAGAAAGGTGGAAAGGAATAAACTCCTGCACGTTGCCTCCAAAGCGGTGAATCTCCCTAATGATGGAGGAGTTAATGGCCGCCAGCGAAGGAGAGGTAATTAAAAACACCGTCTCCAGGTCTGGGTTGATGTGGCGGTTTGCCTGCGCAATGGTGTTCTCATACTCAAAATCAGTGGTGTTGCGCAGGCCCCGGAGCAAGAACTTGGCGCCCACTTCCTTCGCGAAATCAGCGGTGAGGCCTTTGTAGGCCTGCACCCACACCTGCGGATTGTCCTTAAACACCCCTTCAATAATGGTCACCATCTCCTCTACAGAAAAGTAGCGGCTCTTGCTGCTGTTGTTCCCAATGGCGATGATGATGTTGTCAAACAACTCACAGCCGCGCTGTACCACGTCATAGTGTCCGTTGGTGAAGGGGTCAAAAGAACCGGGGAAGATGGCGATGCGCTTCATAAGCCAAAGGTAAAAGGAGGTTGCGGTGGAACGTTTTCAGCGGTGAAGATGCTGAAAATATTCTGTTCCTGTACCGCTAAGCCCGCTAAATGTTTCCTCTCCATCTGTTTTAAGCCAGTTTTTCAGAAAAGAGCCCCAAAGCCCATAGCGCTTTATCTATAGGAATTTTCTCTTTTGTAGGGGCAAACCCTTGTGGTTGCCCGTGCTGCAGTCTGCGCAACTACGAGAGTTGTCGGTGAAAACACCAACAACGGATACGCACATCATTCCCCTTACAAGGAGGTACAATGATTGTACCGGGGATGGCAGGACGATTTAAAAAGCCCAACGCCTGGCAACTGAGCAGCTACTATGGCGCGGAAGTTACTTCCGTGACTAACGGTTCTGGCAAGGCACGGAAGTAACTTCCGCGCCATAGAAAAGGAATGTTCTCCAGAAAGCCATAACCACAAGCGTAATCACTACTCTCTGATTAAATGAGAAACCTTTCTGCCACCGTTTCATTTCGCCGTTGTTGGTGTTCTCACCAACAACCTAAACTTCAGTCAGAGCCGAACGGGCAACCACAAGGGATTGCCCCTACCATTATCAGGTCCATTGATCAGATGTTTACAAAGCGTCTCCTGTCTCCTACATAATGGAGTGATGATAGATGGTGTTAAGTTAAGTTATAGAGAAAGTAAAAGGGTGTTTTGAGGCTGTTCTTAGAAAAACAGCCTCAAAACACCCTTTTGCATGAAGTACTGAAGGACGCCAGCTTTACAAGGAAGGAGCCAGAGCCTGGGTCTCATGCATCGGGGCTACCAACCGGAAGCCGTTTCCGTGCACGTTGATGATTTCCACGCGGGAATCGCCCTTCAGGTATTTCCGGAGTTTGGTCACGAACACATCCATGCTGCGGGCGGTGAAATAGTTGTCGTCCTTCCAGATTTTGCTGAGGGCCACCTCGCGAGGAAGCACATCGTTCAGGTACTGGCACAACAGCAGCAGCAACTCCGCTTCCTTGGGGGAGAGTTTCTGGGTTTCATTTCCGCGGGTGATGAGGCGGGTTTTGAAGTGGAAGTGGTAAGTTCCCAACTGAAACTCGGTGGCCGTTGATTTCTCGGCGTGAGCCGAGGCGGCTTTGCGGTGCAGGATCGCCTTCAGCTTGCAGAGCAGAATCTCTGAGTCAAAGGGTTTGGTGATGTAGTCATCGGCCCCAATCCTGAAGCCTTCCAGCATATCAGCTTTCATGGCTTTGGCAGTCAGGAAGATGACGGGCATGTCGGGGTTCACCTTTTTGATGTCCGCGGCCAAGGAGAAACCATCTTTGAGGGGCATCATCACGTCCAGAATGCAGCCCGCAAACGATTCTTTCTGGAACATGTGCAGCCCTTGCATGCCGTCGGTGCAGAGCGTCACGTCATAGTCGTGCAGTTCCAGGTAATCTTTCAGGACCATCCCAAAGTTAGGGTCATCTTCCACCAGAAGAAGGCGGGTGTCAGGTTGTGCGTTCATGGGAGATTGGAGTTTAGCAAGAGGATTAACTGACCTGTTTCTGGAAAGGAAGCCACAACGTGAACTTGCTGCCTTTGCCTAGTTCACTGCGGAGGTGGATGCTGCCGGCGTGGGCCTCGGCCATGGTTTTGACGTAGCTTAGCCCCAACCCGAAGCCTTTCACGTTGTGCACGTTGCCGGTGGGCACCCGGTAGAATTTCTCAAACACTTTTTTCTGCGCCTCTCTGGACATGCCGGTGCCCTGGTCTTCCACGGAAATGTGCAGGCCCTTGGCAATGGTGGCCGTCTGGATCACGATTTTAGGGGCGTTAGGGGAATACTTGTTCGCGTTGTCCAGCAGGTTGCCAATCATGTTGGCCAGGTGGCCGGGATCGGCCCAGATGTACGGCGAAGGAGCGTCCAGTTTCAGGTCCAGCATGCCCTGCCGCTGCTCAATGTGCAACTGAAAAGGCTCGGCTGCTTTCCTGATCAGTTGGTGCACGTCTACTTCCTCAAAAGCCAGTTGAAGCGTTCGCCGCTCCAGCTGGGCCGTCTGCAACACTTTTTCCACCTGCTGGTGCATGCCTTGTTCTCGTCCTTGATGATGCGGGCGTAGTAGTCAACCCGTGCTTCATCTTTCCGCACCTTGGGGTTCACCAGCGCGTCCAACGCCAGGGAAATGGTGGCGATGGGCGTTTTGAACTCGTGAGTCATGTTGTTGATGAAGTCATTCTTGATCTCGGAAATCTTCTTCTGCCGCAGAATGGTGTACAGCGTGAACGAGAACGTAAGAATGATGATGAGGGTGAACAGCACCGAGATGGCCGACGGAAGCAATAAACTCTGCCAGACATAGAGGTTTCGGTCCGGGAAGTTCAACAACAGAAAGCCGGGAGCGGTCATAACGTCGTTGGGGAACAGCCGAACCGCGTATTCATTCTCCTTGAGGGTAGAAGGGAGGCGTATACCACCCGCCGAGGCCAGCACGATGTTGGGGTTGCCGGTACTGGCGGCCGTTTGCAGGGAGCATTTGTATGGGGTGGTGATGTTGCGGGCCGCCAGCTCATCTGTGAGCAGCTCATTTACCTGTAGTTCCTGCAGCCGTTCGGCCAGCGGTTTTTCCTTGCGCACGTATTCCACGGCCATTTGCTGCATCACTTTGTTCAGGTGCTGGGCTTTGGCCTCGGCTTTTTTCTGGGGCGCTTTTTCAGGAGTTGCTTTGGGCAAGGAAGAAAGCGTTGATTTCTCTTTTGTCTTTCGCTGCGATACAGACGGAGTTAAAGTAGAACTGAAGCCAGTGGTAGAGGAGACCTTGCCGATTGCCTTCCTTTCTTTGGTTGCCTGGCCAAAAAGTGCCATCGCGTTTCCTATGGAGTCTTTGGCCAGCGTAATGGCTCTACGCCAGGTTTGATTAGGAAGGGTATCTACAATAATGTCAATGCCTTTCCCTTTTACCACCCGTACTTCCTTGATGTTCTTCGTTTTGATCTGGCGTAGCAGATCCTGCTGATGGGCCCGCAGAATGGAATCTGGGCTCATTCTGAAAACCACGCCAGAATCGGATGACAGAAATTTTGTAGGGTTGTTTCGATGGAAAGAGTCCATCATGGGTATCTGGGCGGCAATAATTTTCCAGATGACGACAGAGTCAGTGGAGCCCTTCCCGAAAAATTCCGTTGGTTTTCCGGCCGGGACCTCCACCCGAACCCCTTTGAGGTGGAGGTTGGCTTTCGATTCTTTGCCTGAAGCAAAGCCGATGGTGTTGGTTTTGGCTATTAATACATTAGAAGCAGAAAAGGTAGTCATCTGGCTTGCAGAAATGGCCATTTGGGGGGGAGAAACCAGCAGCGGATGCGAAGGAGATACAGCTTTAGCGGCCGGGGCGGGCAGAACTGCCGGCGCAGCCAGCGTCAGCGTTTTTGATCGTTTCTTATTGGCCGATGCGGGCCGGGGGGGCTCTGCTTTCGGAAGGGCAGGCGGCTCGGGGGACAAGGCGGCGGCTCTGATCTGCGGAGCTTCTTCTTTCAGGAAATGGATGGCCTCCTGGGTTTCCAGCCGGCGGGCTACCTGTTGCAGCGCATCATTGACGTTCCGGTCAAAAACCTCTTCCTCCATCCGGACCGCATGATGGATCCAGTACACCTGGAACCCGATCAGCCCTATCAGGGAGATCGTCATGAGTAAAATGACCAACAGCAAAGTTTTCTTTCTCATCTCAACAAAGATAAAGGCTTATTTGAGCAGGTTCTTCACTTTAACTTTTCTTTAACAGACTTTAACCAAGCCTTAACCTCTTTCTTAGAAGATACCCGGTAATATTGTGTGGATCAACGAAATAGCCTCACCTAAAATACCATTCTTATGAGAAAGAAACAAGACGCCTTTACATTCCTGGTTTCGCTGCTGCTGCTCTCTGCTACGGTTTTCATCCCGGCGCAGGCCCAGGTCAAAGAAGATGTTAAGACTCCCGGCACCCGACAGGCCAAAGTGAAAATCTTCAAGCGGGAAGGTGCTACCGCTTATATGTTAGACACGCTCCTAACCATCCCGGAAGGCATGTCTTACCTGGAGGCTGTCAAAAACCTGAAGACCGATTCTGTTTCCTTTAAAGAACTAGGGGCGAAGGCGATAGCTGAAACGCGCTTTTCTACCGCATACGGGGCAACGGGGTTCACAGGGCTGGCGAGTGATTCCCTCAGAACCATGGTCTTCAGGACGGCGGTGCCGGATTCCCTTTTTGGCCGAATAAAAGCGATAAAGGTGCTCAGGGCCCAAACCCTGTCCGGCGATTCAACAAAAAGAACACACGCTTTCTCCGTTACTATTTCCGGGAACGCGGCCTTGGGTAAGACCATCGTTGACTCAATGGTCCAGAACGTGCGGTTCTTCCGGGTAGACAGTGTCCTGCAATTGAACCCCGATACCTTTTACCTGAACGAAACCATCCGGGTAGACAAAGCTGGAAACGCAGAGGAAATCAAAATTACCCGGTTGCGGGAGAAAGCCTCCGGCGAGGTGCTGGAATCCGGAGACTACAAGGTCATTCAGTTGAGAGTGCCCAATCCGGAGCAGATCATCGTCCTGAAGAAGACCAAAAATGCTGCGGAACCTGATAAAAAGGAAGCGCTGAAAGCTGCCACATCACACAGCAAGAAAGAAGCGGAGGCCATTCCTATAGAACTCCAGCTTTTTCCTAACCCTACAAACGGGGAGGTGAATATTAACTTCTTTTCCAAAAAGAGAACGAAAGCGCAGGTACGGGTAGTAGACAGCCAGGGCAAAACCGTGTTGGAAGAGGATCTGGGAAGCGTGCAGGGGCAGGTGTACAAAAGATATAATCTGGCCAGATTTGGCAAGGGAATGTATGTGGTGCAGGTTCAAGTAGGAAAATCAGCTCAGGCGGGTAAAGTAGTGGTAGAGTAGCATTTAGTTTGTATGTTTGGTGGATAGGCCTGAGATATTTTTCAGGCCTTTTCTGCGTTCCTACTGAAATGTTCTTTCGCGCCTTACCGTATAGCCTTTGTATGAAATCACGCCTCCCGGTGCCTGCCTGCTTCACCCGTCCGTTCCTGCTTTTCCTGTGTTGGGTGGCCTTGGTTTTCACTTCTGCGCAGGCCTCGGCCCAGGTCTCCACCAAAGAAGATCATCCGTGTGCGGTCACCAGAATCAATAACACCTCTTTGCTGCTGGCCGACGGCATCACTTCTGAAGATCATCGGTCCAAGATGCGCCAGTATGACTTGCACTGGTATAAACTGGATCTGGCCCTGGAGCGGAATTCCATTGACATACGGGGGAATGTCATTCTAGCCGGCTCCTCCTTGCAGAACAGCCTGACGGAGTTTGCCTTTGAACTGCACCCTAATTTTACCATTCAGGAAGTGCTGCTGGACGGCGCTTCCTGTTCAGTTACCCGGAATGGGAGTGAGGTGCTAGCGGCGCTTCCCAAGGCTCTGGCCCGGCAGGAGAAGTTCAGCGTGCAGGTGTTCTATGCTGGCAGAGCGCCTTCCGGGGCCGGGGCGGCCATTGGAAACGGGTTTAATACGGCCACGGCTCAGCCCTGGGGGCAACAGGTGACCTGGAGCCTGAGTGAGCCGTTTGCGGCATCAGAATGGTTTCCATGCAAGCAGCTACTGGAAGACAAAGCCGATTCTGTGGACGTGTGGGTTACCACCGATGTCAGCAACAAAGTGGGGTCCAATGGGCTTTTGCAGCGGATTACGCCCTTGCTCAACCAGAAGCACCGCTACGAGTGGAAATCGAAGTATCCCATTGCCTATTACCTCATCTCGGTGGCGGTCTCCAACTATCAGGAGTATTCTTTTCAGGTGCCGTTGCCGGGGACTACACAGCCCATGCTGGTGCAGAACTATGTCTACCCGCAGGCGCTGGCTACCTTTAAATCCGAAATCGACCGGACGGGGCCTTTCCTGCAGCTCTTCTCCGAGAAGTTCGGTTTGTATCCTTTCCAACAGGAGAAGTACGGGCACAGCATGGCCCCCATTGGCGGCGGAATGGAGCACCAGACCATGACCACGCAGTCTACCTTTGAGTTTACCCTCACCGCGCATGAGCTGGCGCACCAGTGGTGGGGCGATGAGGTCACCTGCAAAGATTGGAGCCACATCTGGTTGAATGAGGGGTTTGCCTCATACGGCGAGTTGTTGGCCCTGGAGAATCTTCTGCCCGCCGAGAAACTGAACTGGCTCAACCGGGCTTCTCAGTCAGCGCTCATCCAGCCCCAGGGCTCGGTGTTTGTGAAGGACAGCACCGTGGTGCCCCGCATCTTCAGCTCAGCCCTGTCTTATAGAAAAGGAGCGATGGTACTGCACATGCTTCGGTACGCCCTGCAGAACGATGCGGTGTTCTTTCAGGCCCTTCAAGCATACCGGGAAGAATTCAGGTATAAAGTAGCTAATACCAGAGACTTCCAGAAGGTGGTGGAGCACGTGAGCGGGCGCTCCTTCCAGTACTTCTTTGACCAGTGGATATACGGCGAGGGTTTTCCCATCTTTTCTGTTTTCTGGGCCCAAAAAGGAAATCAGGTGTTTCTGAGAAGTATTGAGTCTTCCTCCAGCGCGGCAACTCCTTTTTTCAAAACCCAACTGGAAGTGAAGATCAGTACCTCGGTGAAAGACACCGTGGTGGTGATAAACCAGGAAGAGTACACCCAGGACCTCCAGTTTAAAGTGACGGGCCAGGTGCTGAGCCTGGAGGTGGATCCCGCGCAGTGGCACCTGGAGCAGGTAAAGGAGGTGGTATTCGATCCTTTTATCGCGGAGCTTTTGTCTGCGCCGGTTGTGGTGTACCCCAATCCCACCTCAGGGGAGGTGCGGCTGAAAGGCGGCGAGGGGCTGCCGGAGCAGATCATCATCCAGGACATGGTGGGGCGCCATATCAGAACCTTCGTGCCTACCAGTCGTACTTTCTCGCTCGCAGACTTGGGGGCCGGGGCTTATTTTCTGCGGCTGAAGTATGGAGAATCGTACATTTTGCAGCGGGTAGTGAAGCTATAATACCACTATTCTTCTTTTTTAATTGTTTTTTCCCAACAAAACTTCGGTTTATCAGTTTAAAGCTTTGCGAGTTCTATTGAACTTCTCCATTTGTGTTTTGCGTCGCTTTTCTTAAAACAAGCCTTAAAACAGTCTTTTAGGGGCATCACGTTCCGGAGGAAGGGTGTTGTAAGGGTTGTCTATCATCAAACTATAAAACCTCATTACACTATGTCTATGACTACTGAAACTACCCTTGACCTAGATATAAAGCATAGGTTATTAGAAGAGTGCCTGCGTCAGCAGACCGATTTTGTGGACCACGCCCGGCAGGCCATGGAAGAAGCCCAGTCCAGCGCCAATGAAAGCCAGGGGGCAATTGAAGATAAGTTTGAATCTTTCCGGGAGGCTTGCCATATCCAGCGCGATATGTTTGCCAAACAGCTGGATGAAGCCATCGGGAAACTGAGCATCCTGAAGCGGATTGTCCGCAGCAAGGTGAACGAAGACGTATCGCTGGGCTCCATTGTCCGGACCGATGCCCAGAATTATTTCATCTCAGTGAGCCTGGGGGAGATCAACATTGACGGCGAGAAGTATTTCGCCATCTCGGCGGCTTCGCCGGTTTTCCAGGCCATGGTAGGGAAGACGAAAGGCGAGTCCTTCATGTTCCGGGACAAGAAGATTACCATCCTGGATCTTTTCTAAGGCTTTACAGCTTGAACCGTTTCGGCTGACGTCCTCCTTCCCCCGGATGACGTTAGGCCCTGAAAACAAAGCGGGACCCTCTATGGAGGGTCCCGCTTTGTTTTCAGGTTAAAAGTTGTGATGCCTTACTGAACCCGGGTCCAAGTTTGAGACCGCCCGATGAGGGAGATGCCAATGTAGCCTTTCACTTCTATTTTATCGTTCCCCAACATTTTCATGTAGGAAGAATACGTCTTTCCGGATTTAGGGTCATAGATGGTGCCATCGTCCCATTTACCGTCACCTTCCGGGGCAAAGTTCTTCAGGAAAACCAAGCCTACAATGGGGCGTTTCTGCAGTTTTGGATCAGGGTTGAATTGATCCATTTTAGGTTTACCATCTCTATCTGGTTCTTTCAGCCAAATGATTTTGCCGCAAAGCTTGTCGCCGCACTGGTAAATTTCAAAGCGGGCTTCTTTCTCTTCGTTGGTCCAGACACCAATAGGAGATTTTTTCTGAGCCCAACTAAGAGTGGTAAGGCAAAGGAAAAGGGCTAACAAAAAGATCTTTCTCATGCGTATAGCTGTTTTGATAGTTATGGTTTACTAAATATAAGCAATTTTTAATCCAAAAAAATTCTGCTTGAAAGTTTCCTTGCCCTTTTGGCAAAATTACCCTTAAAACAGAACTCTATGCGAAAACTGCTTTTAATCACCCAAGGAATCTACTACAGCCTAACTGGTATCTGGCCTCTGGTGCACATGCCCAGTTTCCTGGCCGTGACAGGGCCCAAGAACGAGGTCTGGCTGGTGGTGACCGTGGGTTTGTTGGTGTTGGCCATTGGGGCCGGGCTGCTGGTGGCGGCTTTCCAGCAGAGGAGAGAGCGCAGCCCCGAGCTCATTGGCTTCTTCAGTGCCGTAGGCTTGGGCGCCGCCGATGTGCGCTACGCCACCCATGACGTGATCCTGGATATTTACCTCTTAGATGCCGTTGGAGAAGGTTTACTGGCCCTGGCCTGGATATGGGTTTTCTTCAAAACTCCTGATTCTGAAGGGGTAGAAAAAACATGAATTTTTTCAACAAACCTTTTGAACTATCCTTCCGTTTTTTAACTTTATAAAACGGAAGCGAGTGCTCCGGGCCTCTCTGGCGAACCATAATTTACTTGGCGCCGCGGATGGGTTTATGTCGGACTAAAAGAAAGGAGGTAAAAGTGTCTAATCCCAGTAAAAATGTATTAAGCCTAGCTCATGTGTCAACCGTTAACCGTGTTGAAGCTTGCTAACTAGACTTTGTCTACTGGCGAATCCGGCATGAGGTAGCCCATGCGACTGAGAGGCAGTTCTCTTTCGTGTCGCTTGATACCATTTCAAAGGATTCCGTACCCGGCTACTGCAGTGGCCGGGTATTTTTTTGCCCAAAAATCACTGTTTTAAAATGTAAAATGCTGAATTTTAGTTTATTGCCTTTTGGATTTAAGGAGTTTTACTTTCTTGGCCGTTGCTGTGGCCATCCCGGTAAAATGCTGGAGAAAGGGTGTTCAGTAGAAAGCACGGGCGAAAGAGGAAAATATATAGTCCATGCTGATTTCGTATCATCCTTGGCAAATCTGCAGTTTTACTATTTTGAGGCCGTTTTCTGAAAAGCAGCCCCAAAACGGTCTGCCTTAAGTTAAGGCAGTACCCGCCGGATGTCCAGGAAACGCTTCTGGTACAAGGTGCCTTCCAGCTCACTCACTTTCACCCCTCCGTTAGACGAGGAATGCACAAACTGCACCGCCTTGGGCGGGTTGGTGATGACAATGCCCACGTGACCAGGGGTACGGTCCTCCAGATTAGTGCCGGTGAAAACAATCAAATCTCCCTTCTTCGCTTCCTGCACCGCTACGCTTTCGCCCAGCTTGGCTTGGGCAGAGGAACCATGCGGAATGGTGACGCCAAACTGGCCGTAGACGTACGTCAAGAAGCCCGAGCAGTCAAAACCTTCTTCGGTGACACCGCCGTACGTGTATTCTGTTCCGTAGCGCTGCAGGGCAAAGGCCACCACGCTGTCTGCCTTGGTCGCGTACTTGCCTTTGAGCACACCCAGAGCGGGGGCAGCCTCTTCCTGGTTCACGGTTCTAGCCACGGTGGAATCATTGTGGAAAGCCTGGTCGCCGGCGTCTAAACTCGTGCGCTTGATGCCCGGTGTTTTCAGGTCGCCACTTCCCCAAAAAGTTTTATACAGCACCAGAGAAGCGAGCAGGACGCCAAAGATGATCCATATTTTTTTCATATTCATTGTTTTGTTCTTCATACGTTCAAGCTGCCGCCTACGGTTACCCACAGCACCCTTTTCCTTGTTTTAGCCGCTTTTTAGCCGTATTATGCGACTTTAATCAACCTTTCCCAAACTACATGAAGCAACAAAAAATCCATTCCTGGGCGGCGGGAGTGCTGGTGCTGCTGGCGCTGGCTTTTTCTTCCTCGGCTCAGGCGGCCCCCAAGATTTCTTACCGCCTTTCTATGCCAGAACCCCAGACCCACTACTTTGAGGTAGAGATGCGCCTGGAAGATTTCAAAGGCAAAAACCTGGACCTCACCCTGCCGGTATGGGCTCCGGGCTCTTACCTCATCCGGGAGTTCCCCAAGAACGTGGAGGCGTTCCAAGCGTTTGTAGGTTCTAATCAGGTATCGGCTCAGAAGATTGATAAGAACACCTGGCGGGTGGCCAGCTCCGGCAAAGACGTGACCGTGAAATACAAGGTGTACGCCTTCGAGTTGAGCGTGAGAACCAGCTTTATTGATGCCAGCCACGGCTATCTGAACGGAACCAGCGTGTTCATGTACCCAGAGGGCCAGAAAGACCTGCCTTCCACCGTGACCGTAGTGCCTTATAAGGGCTGGAGCAAAGTATCCACGGGGCTTCCGGCGGTGAACGGGCAGCCCTTCACCTATCGCGCCCAGAACTATGATATCCTCGCCGATTCACCTTTTGAGATTGGCAACCATGAGATTCTTTCCTTTGAGAGCAACGGCGTGAAGCACGAGGTAGCCATGTACGGCGATGCCAATTATGACGCCCAGCGCCTCACCGCTGACATGAAGAAAGTGACCGAAGAGGCGGCCAAGGTGTTTGGCGAATTACCGGTAAACTACTACCTCTTCATTGTCCATAACCTGGCAGCCGGTGGAGGTGGACTGGAGCACCTGAACTCCACCACCTTGCACGCCACCCGCACCGCCTACGGCACCGAGCGGGGCTACAAAGGCTTTCTGAACCTGGTGGCCCACGAGTATTTCCACCTTTGGAACGTGAAGCGCCTGCGCCCCATTGAATTAGGACCCTTTGATTACAACCAGGAGAACTACTCTAAGATGCTGTGGGTCTCAGAAGGTTTCACCTCGTACTACGCCGATGTGATCATGAAACGGGCCGGCTTTACCTCTGACCGCGAATACGCAGACAAACTGGCCGCCAGCATTACCAGCGTGGAGAACACCCCGGGCAACAAGGTCGTGTCTGCGGCGCAGTCCAGCTTCGATGCCTGGATCAAGCAGTACCGCCCCGATGAAAACTCCTATAACACGCATCTTTCTTACTACAGCAAAGGATCACTCCTGGGCATGCTCCTGGACATGGAGATCCTGAAGGCCTCCAACGGTACCAAATCACTGGACGATGCCATGAAAGCCCTGTATGACGAGTACTACAAGAAAAAGAAAAGAGGCTTCACCGAAAAAGAATTCCAGCAGGGCATTGAGAAGTTCACCAACCGTTCCATGAATGACTTCTTCCAGAAATACGTGTACGGTCTAGAGACGCCAGATTACAATGCCTTTTTAAGCACCGTAGGCATCACCCTCACCGACCTGAACCAAGGAACCAAAGCGCCTTTGCTGGGTGCCGGCATCTCCACGGCCAGCGGAAAACCCGTGGTGACCACCGTGACCCGCAACGGAAGCGCCTGGCAGTCTGGTTTGAACGTGAACGATGAGATCATCGGGATGAACGGGTACCGGGTTTCCGATGACATCAACAAGTCCATTCCGGCCTACGCGGTGGGAGACCAGTTAGAACTGGTCATCAACCGGAGCGGCCAATTGATGATTCTACCAGTTACATTACTGAAAGACCACACCCTCAAGTACCACGCGGAAATGGCTCCCGCCGCAACAGATCTCCAGAAGAAGAGCTACCAGAAGTGGACCAGCGCTAAATAACGTTTTACGCCCATTTTCCTGAAAACGGCTCTAAATCGCCTATAAACAGAAAGGCCGCCTAGTGGGCGGCCTTTCTGTTTATAGGCGATTTTCCTAAAAACATCCTTTATTCGTTTCTGATGGAATTAAGTTCTTATCCTGAAGTTGCTGAGTATCCCTATGTCGTTGATTTACTTCCGTGACTGCCGATTCTGTAAGTCACGGAAGTAAATCCTCGACATAGGGAGTCCTAGGAGGCTAAAGAGTGTTTTACGCCTATTTTCCTGAAAGCAGGCCATAAATAAGTTCAAACAGAAAGGCCGCCCAAGTGGGCGGCCTTTCTGTTTATAGACCATTTTCTTAAAAACAGCCTTGATTCGTTTCTTATATGAGTGGTTAACTATCCCGGATTCACTTAAATAATCTATTTGATACGTTTCAGCTCCACCTCGCGGGCCGGTTTAATGATGAGGGGCACCTTCTCTACTTTCACGGAGCTGGTGTCCAGTCCAAACCATTTGCCTTCTGAAGTGGTGAATTGCTTGATGTTGAAATAGGATTGCATGATGGTGTTTTCCCAGAAGGGTAGGTCGTTCTCGTAGCTTAGGAACTTCTCCAGCACCACAAACCGGAAATCACCAATCAGATTCTGCTTGTTCAAAGAACTGTAGCGGCTGGTAATGTCCACCTCCTTGTTTTTCACCAGGTCTTCCACCACCCGCCGGAAGAACAGGTTGATGCGCTGCTCCACCCGGAAGCCCAACCGGAAATCGATCCGGACCACATCCTGTTCGGCCAGCACATTCACCTTGTATTCCATGGTGTACGGCTCGTCCATGGTGCTCACGTGCACAAACCAGTAGATATCGGCCCGCTTAGGTCGCTTCTGGAAGATGGAATAGATGATCTTGGATTCAATCTGAGTGGTGCGCTCAGCGCTGGTCATGAACACTAGGTGCGTTGCGTATTTAGGAATGGACTCATCCTCGCTCAGTTCCCGCAGCGCCGAAACGTACTCCGGCAGGTTGACATTCTCGGTGAGGCGGCGTTTGATGAAGAAGGCCTTCAGCCAGATGTACATCACCGAAATAAGGATGAACCCGATGACCAGGGTTACCCAGCCGCCGTGCGGGAATTTGATGAGGTTAGCGATCAGGAAAGAGCCTTCAATGGCCAGATACACCGCTAAAAAGAGGAATACCCAGATCTTAGCCACTCTTTTGGTGATGAGGTAATAACTGAGCAAAGTAGTAGTCATCAACATAGTGACCGTGATGGCCAGACCATAGGCCGCTTCCATGTTAGCCGATTCCTCAAAGTAAAGCACGATGCCCACGCAGCCCAGCAGCAGCAGCAGATTGATGCTGGGCACGTACAGCTGCCCTTTCACGTTGGTAGGGTAAATAAGGCGTACTTTGGGCCACATGTTCAGCCGGATGGCCTCGCCAATCAAGGTGAAAGAGCCGGTGATCAGGGCCTGGCTGGCAATGACGGCGGCAATGGTGGCGATGATGATCCCAAAGAGCAGGAACCATTCCGGCATAATGCCATAGAACGGATTGACTGTGCCCAGTGAAATCAGTTGCTTGCCCTCGTATTGCATTAACCAGGCGCCTTGCCCGAAATAGTTGAGTAAAAGGCACGTTTTTACAAAAATCCAGCTAATCCGGATGTTGCCTTTGCCGCAGTGCCCCAGATCTGAGTAAAGCGCCTCGGCCCCGGTGGTACACAGGAAAACCGCTCCTAGAAGCCAGAATCCGCCCGGGTAGTTGACCAGTAAGTCATAGGCGTAGTACGGGTTAAGGGACTTCAGCACCTCAGGGTGCTCCAACACGGACAGAATACCCAGGATCGCCAGCATGCTGAACCACACGAACATCACCGGCCCAAACGCTTTCCCTACAATCTGCGTCCCGAAGCTTTGCAGCAGGAACAGGACCACCAGAATGGAGATTACAATGGGAACGGTGGGAATATGGGGGTTGAGGAGCAGCAAGCCTTCCACCGCTGATGAAACTGAGATAGGAGGGGTGATCACACCATCGGCTAGCAGCGCGCTCCCTCCTAAGATGGCCGGAATGGTAAGCCATTTAGCGTGTCGCCGCACCAAAGCGTACAGCGAGAAGATGCCACCTTCGCCTTTATTGTCTGCCTGCAAGGTGAGCACTACATATTTGATGGTAGTCTGCAGGGTAAGCGTCCAGACTACGCAGGAAATGCCGCCATACACCAGCGTAGCGTTGATGGGCGTAGACCCAATAATGGCTTTCATCACATAAAGCGGAGAAGTGCCTATGTCTCCGTAAATGATCCCTAAGGCAATGAGCAACCCTGCACCCGAGACGCGTTGAGAGTGACTAGTAGTATCCATCTTAAATCAATCGAGTAAAATTCCCTTAGGACTATCCTTAAACTGGTCTGCCATTTCATTTGTTCGCCTGGCCCGGGAGGAAGCTTCCCTGCCGCAAAAGAAAGTGGGCAAAAGTAAGGGCTACCAGTCAATAAAAATAGAGGGGCTGCTACAATTTAAAATCCTTATAAATAGGAGAGGTAAACGCCCTTAAAACACAGATTTACCTCCTTTTTAAGACGCTTCTGTGGATTGACATTAAAGGTAGCTGTAGAAATCTGTTGAGGCACTTGTAAATACCTATTATTATTAATAGTTTAGCTTAAGTAAGTGTAAAAAATTATATATAAAATTATATCAATAACGTTAAACTGATATTTAAATAATAAAATTTTGTATGATTCAAGCAGATACTGAGTCTTTCAAGGTATGGTTAGATGAGGCAAGTAATATAGGAATGTTGAAGTGGCGGAAAGATGTTGGACTAGAGGCCTGTCAATATGGTATAACAGAGTTATTTACCATGATCAAGCGAAATAGGGTAGAAAAATGCCTGATAAATTCTTGCAACAGAGGTAGTTTGTCCAGCGAGGCAGAAGACTGGGAATTGAGTATTCTGCAAAAGAATGATCCGTCCTTTGTGCCCCAGGGGCTGCATGTCGCTTTGGTAGTATCGGAGTTCAAGTACAAACAGATGATTCATGAATACTCATTGAACCGCGTCTGTAAGTTTGACCTCCCTGTTAAAATTAATTACTTCACCCAGGTAGAGGAAGCTCTGGATTGGCTGAAGAATGAACCGACGAAATAGCCATCCACCCCAGAACGCTTTTCTACAAGATTAGCTATCCAACCCATTCGTATCGTCAAGCTGCTTAGGAGGAGTGATAAACGAGCCGTTTGCCTGCGCAAGAAAGTCCTGATAAACTGAACCCATGCGGGTGAACTCACTTGCAAAGGCAACCTTCCCATGATGGAGCGCTAAGGATTCTATGCAAAGCTTTCCTGTTTCAGGCTTCTGATAACTAAAAAGGAGAACACGCTCTGTAGTGTGTTCTCCTTTTTAGTTTGATATATAGATATACGCTTAGTTGTTGACGGTAATCAGCTCAACGTCGAAGATCAGGGTAGCGTTGGGTCCAATATCGGCGCCGGCGCCGCGGGAACCGTAGGCCAGGTTGCTCGGGATGAACAGACGCCATTTATCGCCTTCTTTCATGAGTTGCAAGGCCTCTGTCCAGCCCGCAATCACGCCGCTCACCGGAAAAGAAGCCGGCTCGCCACGCTCGTAAGAAGAATCGAACACGGTTCCGTCAATGAGAGTGCCGTGGTAATGCGTTGTCACGTTGGAGTTGCGGGAAGGGGTCTTGCCGGAGCCGCTTTGCAGCACCTGGTATTGCAGCCCGCTTGGCAAGGCGTGAACGCCTTCTTTGTCTTTGTTGGCCTGTAAAAAAGCCTCGCCTTCTTTTTTGTTCTGCTCTCCGGCAGCCCCGGCGGTGGCTTGCTGTTTCTCCTGCATCTGCATCTGGAGCTGCATCATGGCCTGCTGCACTTCGTCCTGGTCTAGTTTGGAAGGAGTGCCGCTCATGGCTTCCTTCAGCCCCAACAGCAACGCTTCTGGTTCTACTTCAATGCCTTGTTTGGCAAAGTTGGCAGCCATGTCACGTCCAATGATGTAGCTGATTCTTTGAGAAAGGTCTTTTAATTCCATAGTTTATCTTTTGTCAGGTAAAGGTACGGTTTCTATGGAATTTGGATGAGATAAGAACGCAAAACCCCGGCAAGGCGGGGATTGAGGCAGGAAGTCTTACAAATAAAGGTGGATGTCTTCGTCTGAGAGATCCAGGGGAATGTTCCCCGGCGAAAGCCAGGTGGTGGCGTAAAAGCCCAGGACACCGATTAGTACAAGGGACGAAATGGCTGTGATTGTTTTCATGGCGTTTACCTTAACACGTTTATAGTATAAACGTAATATTCTCCAATCTGTTTAACTCTATGATAAACAAAATATTATCCTTGTATTAAATATATAAAATCCTGAGGATAAGTGCTTTGTAATAGGTAGAAAATATTCCAGAAATCAGTTCTGAACAGCTGCTCTTATCCTCAGATAGCGAGAAAACCTGAGGCTTGCTCAGCCACATAGGAATCTTTTTGAAAGGCTTAGAATACTGGTGCTGTAAGACTTTAGGGGAGAGTACTTAAAACAAAAAGAGCCTGTAGTTACAGGCTCTTTTTGTTAAAACAGGCTCAAAACCGGTCTTCCGTAGAATACATGGTTTCGCCTTACATATTTCTTCTGTATTGGCCGCCCACCGCAAATAGGGCGTTCGTGATCTGGCCTAAAGAGCAGTACTTAGACGTTTCCATAATGGCCTCAAAGATATTCGCGTTCTGCACGGCTATTTCCTGAAGCTGTTTCAGGCGCTCCGGGGTATCAGCCGCGTGGCGGGCATGTAACTCCTGGAGCATAGAGATCTGGTATTGCTTCTCATCCTCCGTGGCCCGAATCACTTCCGATGGAATTACGGTAGGGGAGCCCTGGCTGCTCAGGAAGGTGTTCACGCCAATGATGGGGTACTCGCCGGTGTGCTTCAGGGTCTCGTAGTACAGGCTTTCCT
Source organism: Rufibacter sediminis (assembly GCF_014269285.1). Classification (GTDB taxonomy): domain Bacteria; phylum Bacteroidota; class Bacteroidia; order Cytophagales; family Hymenobacteraceae; genus Nibribacter; species Nibribacter sediminis. The sequence continues at coordinate 7,380 of NZ_JACOAF010000001.1, read as the reverse complement.
CCTGAATCTTACCGCGCTGGTACATGGTTTCCATGGCGCCTAACACGCCGCCGCGCTCGGTGATCCGGTCAAACTCCAGCAATACCGCTTCCTCCACTAAATCGGTGAGTTCTTCAATGATGAACGAACCTTGCAGCGGGTTCTCGTTCTTCGCCAAACCCAACTCCCGGTTGATGATCAACTGAATCGCCATGGCGCGGCGCACACTTGCCTCGGTAGGCGTGGTGATGGCCTCATCGTAAGCATTGGTGTGCAACGAGTTACAGTTGTCATAGATGGCGTATAGGGCCTGCAGTGTGGTTCTAATGTCGTTGAAGTCAATTTCCTGGGCGTGCAAAGAGCGGCCCGAGGTCTGGATGTGGTACTTCAGCATCTGCGAGCGGGCGTTGGCGCCGTACTTCAGTTTCATGGCTTTGGCCCAGATTCTGCGGGCCACGCGGCCAATCACCGCGTACTCCGGGTCAATGCCGTTAGAGAAGAAGAAGCTCAAGTTGGGTGCGAACGCGTTGATGTCCATGCCGCGGCTCACGTAATATTCCACAAAGGTGAAACCGTTGGCCAGCGTGAACGCCAACTGTGAGATCGGGTTGGCACCGGCCTCCGCAATGTGGTACCCCGAGATGGACACCGAGTAGAAGTTGCGGACATTGTGGTCAATGAAGTACTGCTGCACATCGCCCATCAACCGCAGCGCGAACTCGGTGCTGAAGATGCAGGTGTTCTGGGCCTGGTCTTCCTTCAGGATGTCGGCTTGTACCGTTCCGCGCACTGCCGCCAGCGTTCTTTCCTTGATCTGTGCGTACACGTCGGCTGGCAGTACCTGATCACCAGTTACGCCTAAGAGCATCAAGCCAAGGCCGTCATTTCCCTCGGGCAACTCGCCTTGGTAGGTAGGGCGTTTTTGGCCAGATTTCTGAAAAATAGCCTCAATTCGCTCGTTCACTTCTGCCTCCAGGCCGTTCTCCTTGATGTACAGTTCGCACTGCTGGTCAATGGCGGCGTTCATGAAGAAGCCGGTGAGAATGGCGGCCGGACCGTTGATGGTCATGGACACCGAGGTCATAGGGTGGGCCAGGTTAAAGCCCGAGTACAGCTTCTTGGCATCATCCAGGCAGCAGATGCTTACCCCGGAGTTGCCAATTTTTCCGTAGATGTCAGGGCGCAGATCCGGGTCTTCGCCATATAAAGTAACAGAGTCAAAGGCGGTGGATAACCGTTTGGCTGGCAATCCTTTACTAACGTAGTGGAAACGACGGTTGGTGCGCTCCGGCCCGCCTTCGCCTGCGAACATACGGGTAGGATCTTCGCCTTCGCGCTTGAACGGGAACACGCCGGCGGTGTACGGGAACTCACCCGGCACGTTCTCCTGCAGATTCCACTTAAGCAAATCGCCCCAGGCCTCGTAACGAGGGGTGGAAATCTTGGGAATCTGGAGGTGCGAAAGGCTCTCGGTGTGGGTGGCTACTTTCAGGACTTTGTCGCGCACCTTGAACTCGTAGAATTCATTTTTGTACGCCTGCCGTTTCTCGGGCCAGGCTTCCAGCAACTTCTTGTTCTGGCCGTCCAGTCTTAAAGCAGTTTCTTCGTAGGCGTACTCTAAGCCCTTAATCAAGCGGTCTTTATCTTCTACCTCAATCGCTTGAATGGCTTCAATAGACTGCCGGATGCCGTACAGTTTCTGGGCCACGCTTGCTTGGTCCTGCACCCACTTGTCATAACTGCGGTTGTTCTCCGCGATCTCGGAAAGGTAGCGCGTGCGGGCAGGAGGGATGATGTACACCTTCTCAGACATCTCGCCAGTAGCCTGTATCTGCGAGTCAAACGTGATGCCGGTTTTCTCCGAGATCTTCGCCATCACCGCTTTGTACAGGCGGTTCATGCCGGGGTCATTGAACTGCGAGGCGATGGTCCCGAACACCGGAATCTCGTCATCGCTCACGTCCCAAAGTTGGTGGTTGCGCTTGTATTGTTTCTTCACGTCGCGCAGGGCATCCAGGGCGCCGCGCTTGTCGAACTTGTTCAACGCGATGATGTCCGCGAAGTCCAGCATATCAATTTTCTCCAGCTGCGTGGCCGCTCCGTACTCGGGCGTCATCACGTACAGACTGGCGTCTGAATGCTCAATGATCTCGGTATCAGACTGGCCAATGCCCGAGGTCTCCAGAATGATCAGGTCAAACTGGGCGGCTTTCACCACGTCCACGGCATCTTGCACGTAGCGGCTCAAGGCCAGGTTGCTCTGTCGGGTAGCCAAAGAACGCATGTACACGCGGCTGTTGCTGATGGCGTTCATCCGGATACGGTCGCCTAGTAAGGCCCCGCCGGTTTTCCGCTTAGATGGGTCCACTGAGATGATGGCGATGGTCTTGTCCTGGAAATCCATCAGGAAACGGCGTACCAGTTCATCCACCAGTGATGATTTACCCGCGCCGCCGGTACCAGTAATGCCCAACACGGGCGTAACCGGCTGCTGCGTGCCGGTAGTGGCTTGCTGATCAACGCCAGAAATCAGCTGCTCCTTCACCCGGGCAAACTCCTCGGGGAAGTTCTCGGCGGCGGAAATGAGGCGGGCGATGGATTTAATGTCTTTTTCTTTCAGGTGCTTCACCTCGCCGTTCAGGTTCTGGCCAGTAGGGAAGTCGCACTTCTGGAGCATGTCGTTGATCATGCCCTGCAAGCCCATGGCGCGTCCGTCATCAGGTGAGTAGATGCGGGCGATGCCGTAGCCGTGCAGTTCCTCAATCTCTGTGGGCAGAATCACGCCGCCGCCGCCGCCGAAGATGCGCACGTGGCCGCAGCCGCGCTCGTTAAGCAGGTCGTACATGTACTTGAAGTACTCCAGGTGACCGCCTTGGTAAGAGGTGATGGCAATGGCCTGGGCATCTTCCTGAATGGCGCAGTCCACAATCTCCTGCACCGAACGGTTGTGGCCCAGGTGAATGACCTCAGCGCCCGAGGCCTGGATGATGCGGCGCATGATATTGATAGACGCATCGTGGCCGTCAAACAGCGACGCTGCTGTCACAATGCGGATGTGGTTGACCGGTTTGTAGGGTTGTGCAGTAGTAACTGACATTTGTTAGGTTAGCTAGTGAACGTTGTGCGAAAGTACGAATTTTCAGATAGAATGGAGGGAGCGGCGAAAACTCTCTCGGGCGGTTTGGGGCGTGTTTTCCTGAAACAGCCCCAAAATGGCTTTCGTTCAGAAACGGGTGCTGCGCCTTACCCACTTTTGCGTAGTTTACCGAAAATAATCTGCCTATGCCTGATCTTCCGCCGTTAGCGCTCATTCCCTTCATTGATGTGGTGGGCACCTTCGTGTTCGCCATTAGCGGGACGCTCACCGCCGCCGATAAGAAACTGGATCCGTTTGGGGCATCAGTCATCGCTTTTTCCACGGCGCTAGGCGGCGGGACCGTCCGGGATTTGCTGCTGAACCTGCGGCCGGTCTGGGTGCAGGAAGAACGGCTCCTGATCACCGTTTTCGTGGCGGTGCTGGTGACTATTTTGTTTAGGGGCGCGATAGGGAAGTTCCGGCGAACCATGTTCCTGTTTGATACCGTGGGCATTGCCTTGTTCACGATTCTGGGCATGGAGAAAGCGCTACGGCTGGACGTACCTCCGCTCATTGCCCTGGTAATGGGGGTGGTGACGGCGGTGTTTGGCGGCGTGGTGCGCGACATTCTCTGCAACGAAATTCCGTTGATCTTCCGGCGCGAAGTGTACGCCACAGCCTGCCTGGCCGGTGGCGCGGCTTACCTCTTGATGCGGTTGGCCCCGGTGCCGCCCGGTGTGCCCGTCTGGATCGCTATCGCGATTATCATTTTGATCCGTTTGCTGGCCGTGCGGTTGAAGTGGGCGTTCCCCAACCTCAAGCCGGAGGAATAGCTGCTGTTTTGAGGGTCTTTTCCGGAAAACGGCCCTTAAACGAGGTTACGGGTTGATCTGCGTCTTTTCCTTCTCCAGGCTTTCCTGATGTTTTTCCATGGTATCCATCACTTTCTCGGGCTGCACGTCTTTGGCCAGTTCGTTTATCTCCGGGTCCTGGGCCGCATCAATTTCCATCTTCTTCGCGATAGCAGTAACTAACGTGACCAGACGGGTAATTTCGTGCTCGGCTAGCAGGCTGACCTGTAGATCAAGGTCAGCGCGTTTATCGGCCTGGATGTTGGAACGGTTCTGGCTGATGAGCACGAAGGTGGAAAGAAAGATGGCTTCCACGGAGGCGAACATGGCCAGCACCACAAACGACTCGTCAAAGGGCTTCAGGCCCAGCCAACCGGAGTTCCAGGCAATCCAAGTCCCAAACAGCAGCAGGTGAATCACCACAAACAGCATGCTGCCCGTGAATTTGGTCACGGCATCGGAAATCCGTTCCGACAGGTTTCGGGCGGAGTCCTCCTGTTTGCGGCGGGCCAGCAGCGCCTTGATGTTGCGCTCCACAATCTCCGCCATGTGTCCCTCTCGTCCCCGGAACGCTCCGTTATCCATCTTTTCTGCCATGTCCTTTCGTTTAAGCTGAGGATTATACGAGGGCGGCGAAAAGAGGAGGAATGATTCTGAAGGAAAATCTGAGAAGCCGTATAAGTTGGTGAAAATGACCGGGTTTTTACGCCCATTTTCCTTAAAACAGCCCCAAAACGTCTTCAGAAACGTAAAAAATAAGCCCCGGCTCCCCGTTGCCCTCCAGAGGCTCGTTTTTCTTTCTTATCTTTGTTGATTGTAATCGATTTCTATGAAGAACATCCGCAATTTTTGCATCATTGCGCATATTGACCACGGCAAGAGTACCCTCGCTGACCGTCTGTTGGAGTTTACCTCCTCGGTGAGCGCGCGGGAAATGCAGAACCAACTTTTGGATAACATGGATCTGGAGCGGGAGCGCGGCATCACCATCAAGAGCCACGCCATCCAGATGAACTATAACTATAAGGGCGAGGATTATGTTCTGAACCTGATTGACACGCCCGGCCACGTAGACTTTAGCTACGAGGTGTCCCGTTCCATTGCCGCCTGCGAAGGCGCGCTGCTGATTGTGGATGCGTCGCAGGGAATTGAGGCGCAGACCATCTCTAACCTGTACCTGGCCATTGGCAACGATCTGGAGATCATCCCGGTATTGAACAAGATTGACTTGCCCCACGCCATGCCCGAAGAGGTGAGCGACCAAATCATTGACCTGATCGGCTGCGAACGCGAAGACATCATCCATGCCTCCGGGAAAGCCGGAATCGGGATCGAGGATATTCTGGCGGCCATCTGTGACCGTATTCCAGCGCCTAAAGGTGACCCGGATGCGCCGTTGCAAGCCCTTATCTTTGACTCGGTGTTCAACTCGTACCGCGGTATTGAGGTGTACTTCCGGATCATGAACGGAACCCTGCGCAAAGGCGACAAAGTAAAATTCATTGCCACCGGCAAGCAGTACGAAGCTGATGAGATTGGCGTACTCAAACTGAACCAGGAACCCAAACAGATTATGGGTGCCGGGAACGTGGGCTATCTTATCTCCGGTATCAAAAACGCCAAGGAGGTGAAAGTAGGGGATACCATCACCCACGCCGCCAACCCAGACACCATCCAGATTCAGGGCTTCGAAGAAGTGAAACCCATGGTATTCGCGGGTATCTATCCGGTAGAAACCACCGAGTACGAAGAACTGCGTTCCTCCATGGAGAAGCTGCAACTGAACGATGCATCGTTGGTGTGGGAGCCGGAGACCTCGGCGGCGCTTGGCTTCGGGTTCCGGTGCGGCTTCCTGGGCATGCTCCACATGGAGATTGTGCAGGAGCGTCTTGAGCGCGAGTTTGACATGACCGTGATTACCACCGTTCCATCGGTGCAGTTTAAAGCCTTCACCACCAAAGACGGCGAGATTAAGGTGAACGCCCCGTCTGAGATGCCGGAGCCTAACTACATTGACCACATCGAGGAGCCGTTCATCAAGGCGCAGATTATCTCCAAGGCCGAGTACATCGGGCCGATTATCTCCCTGTGTATGGACAAACGCGCTATTCTGAAGGCCCAGAACTTCCTGACCTCAGACCGCGTGGAACTGATTTTTGAAATGCCGCTGGCCGAAATCGTGTTTGACTTCTTTGACAAACTCAAGACCATCAGCCGTGGCTATGCGTCGCTAGATTATGAGCTGATTGGCTTCCGGGAGTCGCACATGGTGAAGCTGGACATCATGCTCAACGGCGAGAAAGTGGATGCCCTGAGCGCCATCGTGCACCGCGACAAAGCCTATGACTGGGGCAAGCGCCTCTGCGAGAAATTGCAGGAACTGTTGCCGCGCCAGATGTTCGAGATTGCCATCCAGGCCGCCATCGGGCAGAAAATCATTGCCCGTGAAACGGTGAAAGCCCTCCGGAAGAACGTACTGGCCAAATGCTACGGCGGGGATATTTCCCGTAAACGGAAACTCCTGGAGAAGCAGAAGAAAGGGAAGAAGCGGATGCGCCAAGTGGGCAACGTGGAGATTCCGCAGGAAGCTTTCCTGGCGGTTCTTAAACTTGATTGATTCCAAAACCCGGTGCTCAGGCATCGGGTTTTTTATTTTTCCTTGGTTCACAGTATGCCTTTCACCTTTTCGCACCCCGCCCTTATTCTGCCGTTCAAGAACGTATCCGGCAAAAGAGTTTCTTTGACGGCGCTTGCCTTGGGGAGCATGGCCCCGGATTTCGAGTTCTTTTTCAGAATGAGGGCCGAAACGGACATCAGCCACACCTTGAAAGGTATTTTCCTGTTTGACATACCGGTGGTGCTCCTCATGGCCATGGTGTACCACGGCTGGGTGAGAAATCCATTCCTCGCACATTTGCCACCCTTTCTGCGCAACCGGTTGGCGGTGTACACCAGCTTTAACTGGCTGGCGTACCTCCGGGAGAACTGGCTCATTGTCCTCACTTCCGCTTTCCTGGGCACCGTGACCCATTTCCTCTGCGATGACTTCACCCACCATTACGGCTGGACCGCCAACAACCTTTCCCTTTTAAGCGCTTCCTATGAACTGGCCGGGCACTCCGTGCCGGGTTATCACATTTTGCAGTACTTGAGCAGTTTGGTTCTGGGGGGTTTCCTGGTGGTAGAAGCGCTCAAATTGCCACTTACTTCCAGAGAGGGGCTGCACCCTAACTTTTCCCTTTTCTGGGGAATCGTGGTGCTCATCACGGTGCCCACCTTCGTGCTCAGATTTACCCTCAGAGACCGCGTGATGACCATGGATGACACCATCATGACCGCCATCGCCGCCGGAATGCTGGGCTTGCTGGTGGCTTGCACGGTGGCCAATCTAACCAAAAAGTAGCGCGCTACAGCCTAGGCACCTGCCTGCGTTTCGGGGCTGTTTTCTGAAAACAGCCCCGAAACGCAGGCAGG
>NZ_JACOAF010000019.1 GCF_014269285.1 Rufibacter sediminis | reverse complement strand
GCTTGCCCAGCCGGATGCGGCCCATTTGGGTCAGGGAGCCCACCGGTTGTGAAAACCCTTTCTTGATCGATTCCACCCCGGCGATCAGCGTGGTCGCCACCGCGCCCAGGCCCGGCATCAGGATCCCCAGCTTGCCGCTGGCCTCTTTCACTTGATACTCCATTTGTAACTTAGTTAAGGTAAATCAATTATTTATAACCACTTATTTACTTTATACCACTGAAGCGTCTGGGACAAACCTTTCTCAAGGTCATATTCAGGGGCATACTTTAAATCTCTTTGAATGCGCGCAATGCTGCAGTTCCAGTTCTCGGCCACCAGTTCGCTGAGCTTTTCCCGGTTCAGGGCCGGCGTTTTACTTCCGGCAAACAGCTCAGACAGCACGGCCATTCCTTTGACCAGCGGCAGGGGCAGGTGCACCCGGAGGGCTTTCTTCCGGAGAACTTTTTTACTTAGATCCGCCAGGGCGTACCGGTCATAGCTGTTGCCGTCTGACACGTTGTAGCTGCCCCGGCTCATCTCAGAAGTCAAGGCCTGCAGCACTGCTTTAGCCAGGTCTTTCACATAGACAAAGCTCAGTCGTTGGCTGCTTCTGCCGATGTAAGGGTCCAGCCCTTTGCTGAGGGTGGAGAAAAGAATGAAAATGTCTTTCTCCCGGGGACCGTAGACCGCCGTAGGGCGCAACACCACCAGCGGCAGGTTTTGGATGCCCGCCAGGTATTGTTCCGCCAGAAGTTTGCTGCGACCGTAATTGGTGACGGGTTTGGGTTCATTCTCCTCCGTAATACTTTTGGCCTCTTTATAGGAAATCGGCCCCAAAGCGGCCAGGCTGCTGATGAAGACAAATTTCTTCAGCGGGATAGCGGCCTGCGCGGCGGCCACTCCCAAATTCCGGGTGAAGTCGGCGTTGACGCGGTTGTACTCCTGGGCATCTTTCGCTTTGGTGATTCCGGCGGCGTGGATGATGTAGGTATACTGTTTAGCCTCCAACTCCTGCCGCAGGGCGGTAACACTGGCGAAATCAAGGTGCGTGTACTGGATGGGGAACGGCAGCAGGTGGTCTACTGCACTGGAAGGCCGCACCGCCGCAAAGACTTCTAGTCCCGCGTTCACGGCCGCTTCTACCAGGTGGTAGCCAACAAAACCACTGGCTCCCGTTATCAGTACTCGTTCCTTCATATCGCTTTCTCGTAGATGCGGTATTTTTTATAGGGTTTGGCATCCATGTTCAAAAGGCCCTGGTTCATGAGGGTGTTATTCTCCAGAATCCAGGAAGCCTCGGCCACCTTCATTTTCTTCTTTTTGAACTCCTCCATGGCGTGGCCATAGAAACAGGCTTCAATGCCCAACTTCCGGTAATTCTCCAGCACGCCCAGCGCAATGATCCGGAGGCCGTTTATCTTCTTCTTTTGGAAAAGGAGCTTCAAAAGGCCCGTGGGGAAAAGACGTCCGTTCTTGACGTTGATCAGTACCTGGTTGATGTCCGGGACCGACAGCGAGAAACCCACAATCTCCCCGTCGTGCTCGGCCACCATGCAGAAGTCCGGGTCCAGGATCATTTTCAGGTCTTTGGCCATGTAATCAAACTCCTGCGGCGTCATGGGCACGAACCCCATGTTTTTGTCCCAAGCCTGGTTATACACCTCCCGAAGCTTGGCGGCTTCTTCCTTGAATTTCTTCAGGTTGATGGGCCGTATCTTGATGCCTTTCCGCTCCAGCCTTTCCTCCAGGATTTTCGTCATCCGGAAGGGGCGCTCGTTGTAGTGCTCGGTGAACTGGTAGGCAATCAAATCTACCTGTTTGGTTAAGCCGGCGCGCTCCAGCAAGTCCAGGTAATAAGGCTTGTTGTAGGTCATCATCACCACCGGCGGAGAGTCAAACCCTTCCACCAGCAGGCCGCAGGTTTCGTTCGTGGACGGGTTCACCGGACCGATCATGGTTTCGGCGCCCTGTTCCTTCAGCCACTTGGCCGCCTGCGAAAACAGCAGGTTGGCTACTTCCTGATGGTTGATGCAGTCAAAAAAACCAAAGAAGCCATCATTCTGATGATTAGTCTGGTTGTGGTTCCGGTTGAGCACGGCGGCAATTCTGCCTACCACCTTGTTTCCCTCATAAGCGAGAAACGGCTGCACCGTGGAGTGCTCATGGAACGGGTGCTTTCCGGGGGTGAGCAGATCGCGCTGGGCGATAAACAGCTCCGGCACGTAGTTAGGATCACCCTTGAAAAGCGCATGCGGAAAGTCTATAAAAGCTTTGAGCTGTGACTTAGAATTAACGGGCAGTACTTGCCACATATACTTCTTGCTTAAGGTTGATCTCCAGTTCCTTGAACGACTCGGTCAGCTTGGATACGGCTTCCTCTATCTGCGCAAACGTGTGGGTCGCCATCACTGACAACCGGATAAGGGTAGAGTCTGCTGGTACCGCCGGCGAAACCACCGGATTTACGAAAATGCCTTTGTCCTGCAGGAGTTTCGTGACCTGGAAGGTTTTGGGGTTGTCCCGCACGTAAATAGGAATGATGGGCGACTCCGTGGGGCCTAACTCAAATCCTTCTTCCTGTAAAAGCCGGGTCATGTAGCGGGTGTTGGCCCACAGGCGTTCCATCCACTCGGGTTCAGTTTCTATGATGTCCAGGGCGGCTAAGGTGCTAGCTACCGAAGACGGAGACATGCTGGCGCTGAAGATAAGCGAACGGGCGTGGTGCTTCAGGTACTGGATGGTGGCATGGTCTGCGGCGATAAAGCCACCCAAGGAAGCCAGCGACTTGCTGAACGTTCCCATGATCAGGTCCACACTGTCCGTGAGGCCGAAGTGGGAAGCGGTTCCGGCGCCGCGCTCGCCAATCACGCCTAAACTATGCGCGTCGTCTACCATAATGCTGCCGCCGTACCGCTGGGCAATGGCTACTAGCTCCGGCAACTTCACAAAATCACCTTCCATGCTGAAGATGCCGTCTACCACAATCAGTTTGATGGCTTCGGCGGGCAGTTTGCTGATTTTGCGCTCTAAATCCTCCATGTCGTTGTGCTTGTACTTGAGCACTTTGGAGAAGGAGAGGCGGCTGCCGTCAATGATGGAGGCGTGGTTGAACTCATCCAGCAGGATGTAGTCGTTGCGCCCGGTTAAGCTAGAAATCACGCCCAGATTCACCTGAAAACCCGTGCTGAACACCAGGGCTGCGTCTTTGCCCACAAAAGCGGCTAGTCTTCTTTCCAGTTCCAGGTGGATGTCCAGGGTGCCGTTCAGGAACCTGGAGCCGGCGCAGCCGGTGCCGTAATCATCAATGGCCTGCTTGGCGGATTCCTTAATCTTAGGGTGGTTGGTGAGGCCCAGATAGGAATTGGAGCCAAACATCAACACTTTTTTGCCATCAATGATGACCTCGGTATCCTGCGCAGATTCAATGGATCTGAAATAAGGATAAGCCCCTGAATCTCTGGCCGCCTCCACGGCTTGCTCGGTAGCACCCATCTCCCGATTCGCCAGTTTTTCGCTTAATTTTTTTGTCATGTTACTTGACAGTTACAAGTCTCTTAATAGCCGCACGTGCAGAATTTCTTAAACAGTTTCTCCAAGGAAACGTGGGGAAGAATAGGGGATCAGCTTTTATGGATTTTATAGATTTATCAGCTATTCCTTCTATTTTAGTTGATTTTATCAACTAAATATATAAAAAATTTTAAATATTATCCCGTAAGTGCAAAGCTACTTTGATAAAAGTGGAAACTTCTTCTTTGGTTAAACCTGCTTGCATCTTGGTGTTCACTTTGTTCTCTATCTGTAATGCCTGCTTTAATAAAGTCTTTCCTCCGGTGGTAAGGTGGAGCATTTTTTTTCTTCGGTCACAGGTGTCACCCGTTCGCTCTACCAGTTTCTTTTCCTCCAGGGCGGCAATCACCCGCAACACCGCAGACTTGTCAATCTTTACAATGTCGGCGAGGTCTTGCTGAATGAGTTTGTTGTTTTTAGACAGCAGGTTCAGGAAGATAAAATGCTGATAAGAAAGCTCCAGCCCTGCGTTCTCAAATTCCCTTTCTACGGCTTTGCCCAGCACCAAACCGGTTCTGGCAATCAGTAGACCCAGATGTGAGGCTTCGTTCATTTCTTTTCCTTTTACTTCAGCAAAGGTGGGAAGAATAGTTGACCAAGTCAACTATTATCTGGTATCCTTTACGATAGTGCGTGCCTGGTAAAAAACTGGTTTAAAGCGGAAAAGAAGGGGGTGTAAGCGCTATCGGGCGGAGATCAAACAGGAGGGGGAGAAGCAGTGATCAGTACCGGTGGAAAGGGGAAGCTGTTTTGGGCTCGCTTTCAAAAAAAGAGGCTAAAAACCAGACGACAGCGCATCCGGTTTTTAGCCTGTTTTGGTAAAACTATCCTTTTTTCTCAGTTTGGGTTGACACAATCTCCACGAAGTCTCCCACGGTATTCAGGGGCACTTCGTCCGGAATCACAATTTTAAAGCTCTTCTCCAGTTCCCAGATGATGTTGACCACATCCAGGTTGTCAAGGGAGAATTCTTTGTTGAGGTGAGAGGAAGTCTTAAGCCTTGAAGGCTTGATTTCACTCACTTGGCTGATAATATGTAGAACCTTCTGGCTAACGGAAGGCTTGGCTAAGGCTATCATACGATTTGGTAAACGTTTACTATAAAAAGCTGCTTTAATGGACAGATAACGGGTTGGTGCAATCAAGGTCTGGTTTCCTGTGGAGCTGTTTGCGTTGGACCCCGGAAGAGCAGAAGATAATTGTAGGTACAAATGTACGACAGTCCCCGGTTTATCTGCTATTTCTGGCGGTATCATAAGAGAAAGTGATAAAAACGGGCGCAAGATGCGCCCGTCTTTCTTCATCATTCATTATTCAGGTGGTAATGTACTCTTTAAGCCATGGCCGGGTGGCCGTGTCCTTCTTTCTTGCTTTCCAGTTCAGCAGTTTCACGCTCCAACTCTTCGGCGGTCTTGTCAATCAGAACAATCTCGGTTTGCTTGTCCCAGCCAAACTTGGCCAGAATACGGTCAAAGCCATAGTAGATGATCGGAACCACAATCAGGGTCAGGAACATGGACGAGCTCAGACCACCAATCAAGGCCCAGGCCAGACCGTTCTTGGTCGCGGCTACGGAGCCACCGGCCAAGGCAATCGGTAACATACCAATCACCATCGCCAGGGTGGTCATCAGGATCGGGCGGAAACGGATTCTCACCGCTTCCAGCAAGGCGTCTTTCACGTGGTGACCTTCCTTCTTCATCTGGTTTGTAAAGTCCACCACCATAATGGCGTTCTTGGCTACCAGACCAATCATCATGATAATACCCAGGATAGAGAAGATACTCAGAGACTGGGCGGCCAGGGCCAGGGCCAGCAAGGCTCCAATGATCGCGAGCGGAATGGAGAACAATACCACCAGCGGATACACATACGAGTCATACAGGGCCACCATGATCAGGTACACGAAGATGATAGAGGCCAGCAAGGCCACTCCCAATGTACCGAAACCTTCGCTCTGGTTTTTCAAGTCACCGGCGTAGTCAATGGTCACGCCGTTGGGTACTTTGATCTCAGCCATTCTGGTTTGGATATCGGCACCCACGGAACCAGACGGACGACCGATTACCTGCGAGTTCACGTTCAGCGAGGTAACCCGGTTGGTACGCTCCAACTGAGACGGACCGGTAGATTGCTTGATGTCAGCGAACTGACCCAGACGAACCACTTTGCCTTGGTTGTTCACGAAAGACAGGTTCGCGATATCGGTCACGTTGCGGCGGTCAAACTCATCCAGACGGATGTTGATGTCATAGTCCTCGGTGCCGGAACGGAAGGTAGCGTCGGTGTTACCGGAGAAGGCCATCTGCATACCGGCACCCACGTTTTCCAGGGTCATGCCAAGGCTGGCCATCTTATCACGGTCCACCACTACTTCAATCTCAGGGTTACCGCCTTCCACAGACACTTCCACGTCAACGGTTCCTTCCACGCCTTCCACCAGTTTGGTAACACGTTGGGAGAAGGAGATCAAGGTGTCAATGTTAGAACCGGACAACACCACCTGGATAGGTGCCTGGGCGTTTCCTACCAGACCTACCGGTACAGGGGTTACTTCCACGTTCGGTAGTTTACTCTCAATATCGGCTTTGGCTTGACGGCTGAACTGCTGAGTACTGAACGTCCGCTCTTTCACGTCTACCAGCGTCACAGATAGTTCGGCCTGGTACGCAGAAGTCTGTCCTTGCTGTGACGAAGCCGTGGTACCTACCGTGGTAAACACCCGGGTTACTTCCGGAATACCGTTCAGGTACTCTTCCACTTGTTTCGTGGCGAAGTTGGTTTGCTCTACCGTGGCGTTCTTAGGTAATTCTAACTGCAAGCTCACTTCCCCGCGGTCACCCGCCGGGATAAACTCGTTCCCGATGAACCCGAAAGGAATCAGCATAAACGAAGCGATCAAAAGCAGGAACGTGGCCGCCAGCGTGATAAACTTATGGTTGAATGCCCATTTCAGCGCACCGGTAAAACCTTCAATGATTTTGTCTAGCAAACGCTCAAACCTCAGAATGAACCGCCCGAACATGTTCTTGTCAGAGACGTGCTCCAGTTTGGAGAAACGGCTGGCCAGCAACGGAATCAAGGTGAAGGCTACGAAGAGCGAAATCATTGTCGCTACGGCCACTACCACGGCAAACTGCCGCAAGATGTCAGATACCAGACCGGTGGACAAGGCAATCGGCACGAACACTACCACAATTACCAGCGTGATGGAAGTAACCGTGGCCATGATTTCTTTGATACCGTCATAGGCGGCCTGCGCCGGGTTTTTACCCATTTCCATGTGCCGGTAAATGTTCTCAATCACCACAATGGCATCATCCACCAGAATACCTACCACCAGCGAGAGCGCCAGCAAGGACATCAAGTTAAGTGAGAAGCCCAGCAGATACATGGCAATGAAAGTCGCCACCAAAGAAGCCGGAATAGACACCATTACAATTACGGCGTTACGCAGCGAGTGCAGGAACAAGAGCATCACCACAGCCACCAGCACAACGGCAATCACCAAGTCGTGGATCACGGAGTCAGCGGCCTCCAGGGTAAAGTCAGAGCTGTCTGAGGCAATGTTGAATTTCAGGCCTTCCTTCTCGTAGATTTTCTCCAGGTTAGCCAAAGCGGCTTTGGTCTGGGCACTCACCTCCACGGCGTTGGCATCTGACTGCTTCTGGATAGTGATACCCACGGATGCTTTGGAGTTGATACGGCTCAATACATCTACGTCTTTCTGGGTATCCTGCACCTCGGCTAAATCTGACAGCCGAACCACGCCGTTTTGATCGTCTTTGATGACCAAGTTGCGGAGCTGGTTCAAGTCCTGGTATTTACCTGACAAGCGGAGCTGGGTCTGTCCGTTCTCGTTCTTGATTCTACCGGTAGGGAAGTCCAGGTTAGAGTTCTTGATGCGTTGTTGCACCTGCAGGATGGAGATGCCGTAGGCTTCCAGTTTATCAGCCTGAATATTCACCTTGATCTCGCGCTCAGCACCACCCAGGATTTTGATCTGGGCCATACCCGGCACCCGGGAAAGTTCAGGCTTGATTTTGTTTTCAATCAAATCGAAGAATTCCGTGGCCGGCATGTTGGCCGTGGCTCCCATCTTGATGATGGGCAAGTCGTCAAAGTCAAACTTGTTCAGCGTGGGCGGATCTGCGTCTTCGGGCAAACGGGCCAGAATGGCGTTGATTTTCCGCTGCGCGTCCTGCAAGCTCAAGTCTACGTTGGTTCCTTGGTTCAGCTGGATGGTGATGATGGAGAAACTCTCTAAGGAGGTGGCCTTCATCTCTTTCACGTTTTCCAGGGCAGAAAGCGCATCTTCAATCTCTTTGGTCACGGAGTTCTCCACCTCATTGGGTGAAGCCCCCGGATACAGGGTAGTAATGGTCAACACCGGAGGGCTGAACTTTGGCAGCAACTCGTAGTTGAGGGAATTGTAGGAGACAACACCTAGCAGGGTAAGGACGGTAAAGACCACCACCACCAAGGTTGACCGCTGTATGGATAATTTGGTTATGTTCATTTTCTAAACGTCTTCAGTATATAGAAAAGGTACTTATTACTTAAGGGCGGTCACCTGAATACCTTCACGCAGGTTAATTTGGCCACTCTGCACTATTTTCTCATTGGGCTGAACGCCGTCCAGGATCTCTACCTGGTCTTGGGTGACCACGCCTACTTTCACTTTGCGCAGGTTGGCTTTGTTATTGTTCACCACCCACACGCTTGGGTCCTGGATACTTCCCACAATGGCTTCACGTGGTAACAACAGGGCATCACGCTGCGCATTTACCGGGAAGAAAGCCGTACCGTACATACCGGCACGCAAGTTGTTATTGGCGGTGTTCTTCACCTCGATTTCCACGTCAAACTTCAGGCTGGCGTCAGCGGCGGCACCAATGGCGGTCACGGTACCTTCGTATTCCTGGGCCCCGCCAGCGTTGGCGGTCACTTTCACTTTCTGACCACGGTTGATCAACAGCACTTCGGCTTCAGAGGCTTTCACGTTCAGTTTCAGACGGTCAACGTTTACAATGTCATACAGCTTGGTGCTGGCATTGGCGTTCAGGTAAGACCCTACTTCAATGTACATTTCGTTGATCTCGCCATTGATAGGGGCGGTCACGCGGGCATTGGACTGGTTCTGGCGGGCGGCTACCAACTGGGCGCGGGTGGAATTCACGTTGATTTGCGCCTCTTCCAACTGGCGTTTGGTCACCGCATCACCGGCAATCAGGTTTTTCATGCGCTCCAGGTCTTTCAGAGCTCTCTGATAGTTGGCTTGAGCGGTGGCTAAGTTGGCACTGCTGGTGTTGTCTTCCACCTGAATCAATACCTCACCGGCTCTTACTTTGTCTCCTTTGCGTTTGTACACGCGCTGGATCTGGCCAGAGACTTCGGCCATCAGGGTTAAGCTTTGCACCGGTCTAAAGTTCCCTTGCGCAGTGAACGACTTGTCCAGCTTGGCATTCTGAACCTCGGTTAAGGTTACCGGAATGGCTTCGCTTTTGATTTCGGCCACGGCAGCAGCTTCGGTCATTTCCTTTTTGTTCTTGTTCAGGGTATAAGCCACCCCACCAATGAGCAGAACAGCAACCAGGATATAAATCAGTTTTTTCATTTTTTTAGAGTGTACCGAAAAGTGTTATTGGATTAGGTTTTTCAATTCGCCGCGGGCTCTGATGTAGTTCAGCTGCGAGATTTTATATTTTAAGCGTTCGTTGTTCAAGTTGGTCTGGGCCTCTCTCAGGCTCACTTCCGCTTCGAGTAAATCTGTCAAAGGCGAGAGGCCTTCTTTGTATAAGCGGTTGGTGGTATCATACACCTCTTGCGCCAGTTGCACGTTGCGTTCCTGGTTCTGAATGGCTAACTGGCTCGTATTGATCTGCTGGAGGGCATTGTCCAGGCTCAGTTGGGTGTTAAGCGCCAGGTTCTGCATGTCCAGTTCGGTCTTTTTCACGTCAATCTGCGCCCGTCTCACCTGGTTCTTGCGCTGAAAGCCGTCAAAGATGGGGATGTTCAGACGCACGCCCAGGACAAAGGTCTTAAACCAAGGTTGGCTGGTGTCAAAGAAGTTGAACTCTCTGCGTTGGGCGTTGTAGGTGTACTGACCAAAACCCGCCAAAGTAGGGAAAGCGCCGCCTTTGATGTTCTCCACGTTCAGGCCATACAGTCTTCTCTGGGTTTCCAGCGCTTGATAGTCGGCGCGTTGGGCCAGAATCTCGCTGGCGTTGGAGGTAAGCGGAAGTGCCGTATTTGCCAGGGTCGTAGAGTCTTCTATCTCAAACTGCTGCTCCAAGGGCATGCCCATGAAGAACTTAAGGGCGTTTTTCTGCTGCTCATACGCCGAGGCGAGGGTTTGGCGCTGGTTCTCCAGGTTGGTTTTGTTTACCGTGATGCGGTTCACATCTACCTTCTTGGCGAAATCATTCTTGTATTGCAGCGTCAGGATTTTCTCCAGCTGCACCAGGCGGTTGTAGTTGGCCTCAATGGTGCTGAACTGCTCCTTGGTTTGCAGCGCCTGCAGATAAGCCGAGCTCACGTTGTAAATGACGTCTTCTCTGTTCATCTGGGTGCGCAGGCGGTACAGGTCACGGGTGGTTTGCGCTGCTTCCAGACCTACAAAGTAGGATTTGCTGAAGATCAGCTGGGAGAGTTCCACCCCGCCGTTGGCGTTGTACTTGGTACCAAACTGCACCGGTACAAAAGTGCCGGGCTGTCCAATGATTTCCCCGGGCAAAAGCTGGGTAGGGATAGACGGATAGATGCTCAATTGCCCGGTTCCCGTTAACTGCGGTAAGCCAGAGCCTTTAGTTTCCTTGATTCGGTATTCAGCGCTTTGCTCATCCAATTGCGCTTGGGCTACGCCAATGTTATTGGCGGCGGCAAAAGTCAACGCGTCTTTCAGCGTAAGTACTTTGCCCTGTGGTTGGGTTTGCGCATAACTGAAACTCGCCACTAAGGTGAGCAGGAGGCTCAGTAGGAAATGCTTCTTATTCACGGTTTTACTTTAATTAATTGGTTTTTGTCTATATAATTAGTTCAGAATTAAAAGAACTAACTGGGTAAAAAAATTAGCCTTTTCTCACCTGGAGCCACTTGTACATGAGGGCCGGAACTTCTCTGGAAAGGAATTCCATAAACTCAATCCGCTCCGTTACTTTCTGGTTCATGGTGGGGTTTGCATCGCCCCGCAGTTCATTGGCTTGCCGAAGCAGTTTGCTTAAACCCAAGATAGATTCCATTTTGTTCAAGACCTCTTCATGCCAGTTTTCCAGGAGAGCGCCAAAGTACCGTTTCCGGTCTCCGGAGTAGGTCGTGTATTCTATCAGGTGCATCTGCTGTAAAAGCTGAAGGGCATTGCTGGTAGCGCTTTTACTGATATGCAGCGTTTCAACAATCTCTTCAAAGCTCAGGTGCAGCCTGTCGGTAACGTATAGCAACCCCATGATGCGGCCTGTCACGGGCGGAAAGCCCTGCTGCTCATGGTAAATGCCCATTTTCTCAATTAGTTGTCTTTGTTCTTGTGTTAATTCTGCCACGATGGTTCCTTTCATTTGTTTAAGAACAGCACAAAGGTATGTGTTAGTTTCTTTAGTTCATAATTTTGAGAACTAAAAATTAACTATATTTTCGAAGGGTTGATTTGTTGCTAGTAAACCAATGCTTACCGATTGATTATGAGTTGTTTGTGGAATGTAAGGATGAATGGATGTTCTGATATATCAAATTGTTATTGGGTTTACAATCCCGCTGAACGGCATACATCCTGCTTTGGGGCTGTTTTCACGAAAACGGCCCCAAAGCAGGATGTAGGAAGAGGTGACGAGGCTTACTTCTGGTAACGCCCGCCAAAGAAATCGTTCGCGTTCCAGGTGGGGCGCTGGGCAGCCTGGGCCACCTGGTAGCTGATGAGGAAGTTGAGCTGCACGTAGCGCTTGCCCGCCTCAAAGTCAAAGCTGTCGTTCAGTTCATCCTGGGGTTTGTGGTAGAACTCGGCGCGCCATACTTCTACCTGCTTGTTCAGGTTGTTTTGCCCGTCTTTGGTCTTGTTCCCGTATTTGATGTGCAAAGCCGGAATGCCCTGGCTCACGAAACTAAACTGATCGCTGCGGATGAACCGGTTCTGGTCTGGCTCCGGATCTGCTTCCACCGCAATGCCCAGGTGAGCGGCGGCCTTTGCCACGGGTTGCGCCAGCGAGGAATGCTCAGCCCCCAGCGCCACCGCTGACAGCAGGGGAGCAATGATGGTGGGCATATCGGTATTGATGTCGGCTACAATCTTTTCTTTAGGCACCGTGGGGTACCGGGCAAAGTAAGCCGAGCCCAACAAACCCATCTCTTCGCCGGTCACTAAAACAAACAGGAGGGAACGCTTGGGCTTCTGCTTCAACTGCGAGTAGACTTTGGCGATTTCCAGCACGCTGGCTACCCCAGAGGCATTGTCATGCGCACCATTATAAATAGAGTCGCCTTTCACGGGCGTGCTGATGCCCATGTGATCCAGGTGGGCACTGTGCACCACATACTCATTCCGCAGGGTAGCGTCTGAGCCGGTGATTTTCCCCACAACATTATAAGAATCGAAGTCCTGATAGGTAGAGGTGAACTTGGCCTGCACGTTGGCGGGTAAGGAGGTCGATGAAGGCGTACCTTTTTGCAGTTTCGCCACCACCTGAGCGGTGTCCAGGCCCGCGCCTTGCAGCAGGGAATGAAAAGTGGCGGCGTTGATAGACGCGAGGAGTTGGGACTGGTCAGAGACAAAGGAGCCTGAGGCGGCCACTTTTCCGTTCGCGGCCATCACGCTGTTGGCGCCGCGGCTCAGGTTGGGCACCTTAGCCTGCGGCTGGTTGTTGCCGATGATCACGCCTACCGCGCCGTGGTTCACGGCATTCTGCAGAATGGTGGAGAAATGCATGCTGGCGGCGGCAATGGTGGAATGGAAATTCTTGGGCGCCCCGCGCAGAATCACCACCACCTTGCCTTTCACGTCCAGATTCGCGTAATCGTCATAGCCTACTTCGGGGGCGGTGATGCCGTAGCCTGCGAAGGCCAGCGGAGCATTCAGGGTAACGGTTGGGTTCTGCGGATTGGGGTAAATGGCAAAATCAGTGCCCTGTACCAACGCTTTGACGCCTTGGGCCGAGGTGAAAGCAAGAGTGGCGTCTTTGCCCGTGTAAGCCCGCCTGATTCTCACTTTCTGCAGGTAGGTGCCGTTTTCTCCGCCCGGCTGAACGCCCAGCTTTTTGAATTCCTGCACCACGTAATCTACGGCCATCTGGTAGCCGGGCGTACCGGGCAGCCGACCCATTAATTTATCATCGGCTAGATACCGGATGTGCGCTTTGAGGGCTTCGGGCTGAACCGTGTTGAGCTGCTGCGTCACATCTTTGTCCAGCGAGAGCGACTGACCGAACGTAGTGCCCGAAAAAAGCAGGGCACCTACAAGAAGAGCTTTGTATTTCATTATATAAGAGTGAATGATCAATAGAATGGAAAAATAAAGCGTTTAACGTTGAACCGCTTTCAACCAGGCTTGTGCCATGAGTTGCGCGCCGGCTAAGGTGGGGTGCACGCCATCATAGGTCCAGTACACGCCCGGGGCAAGTTTCTGCGCCTTCTCATACACGCTCTGGTAAGGAATAAACGTGGCGTTGAACTGCTGGGCAATCTCGCGGGCGGTTTGCCGGTAGGCATCAAAGGCCGGAAACCATTTCTCATCTACCACTTTGATGCCTTTCACCGCGAAGGGCTCGCCCACCACCAGCTGCAGCTCGGGCAAGGCTTGTTTGGTACGGTCCAGCAAGGCCCTGAAATCCTGCTGATACGTCTGCAGGGTGCCTTTGTAGCCGAAGGAGAGCGTGTGCCAGAAGTCATTGACCCCGATGAGAATGCTCAGCACGTCGGGTTTCAGGGCCAGCGTGTCCGTATTCCAGCGCTCGGCCACCTGGTACACCTTGAATCCGCTGATGCCTTTGTTGTAGATTTTCAGGTTCTTGTCGGCGTGGGTGTGCAGCAACTCGGCTGCGGCCAGCATGGCGTAACCGCTGCCTAATACCTGACTGCTGTTGTAGCCGGTGTCTTCCCGCTTGCGGCCCGCGTCGGTGATGGAATCGCCCTGGAAGAGCAGAACGCTGTCTTTCTTGAAGGAGATCGTCTTGGGCTTTTCCGCCGCGAAGGCCTCGGTGAGAATCTGCGGAATGCCCAGGGTTGCCACACTACCCAGGGCAGCTTTCTTGATAAAACTTCGGCGCGAATGGTCTGAGAAGGAGTGCATGGGGTAGGGGTTTAAGCAGGGAATTTACTAAAATCCGCAGAACGAGAAGCACGCAACGCAGAAACATGCCCAAGATAAAACCTCTCGCAGCGTTTTAAGCCCGGTTTTTCGAAAATGCCCCTAAAACAGACTTGTTCCTCTCAGAGGCAAATCTGCTTCGTTCTTCGTGTTCTCACCAACACTCCGGCGGCAGCGGCCGTTGCGCTGGCTGTTGACAGCACGCCGAGGGAGATGGTATTTTGCTGTGGATTAGCTAAACAGGTTCCTGAAATAGAACTCCACTGGCGTTTAGCGCCCGTTTTTCCAAAGCAGCCCTGAAACAGCCCTGTGTTTTCTGACTTGCGGAAGAACTTTCTGATTGCTCTACGCTACGCTGATGAGCGTGGGTTTTAGGCCTGGTTTAGGAAAAAGACCGCTAAAACAGGAAAAAGGTTCTTCGCTGCATGCAGGAAGTCTTGCAGGAGAGCACTCGGCAGGAGTGGAAACAAAAAATCCCTGCCGCAAGAGACGGCAGGGATTCTATTTTATGAAATGGTGGTGAATGATAGCAGTAGGAGGGCTTCAACTGAACCGCAGCTGCGAGCTTCAGCCCGGTTCCTTAGCGCGATTGCTGACGAACCGGAACGGGAATGGGCTGCAGCGTAGGGCCAGTTAATCTTGAAATCAACTCTTTCAATAGCGAAGCGATGGAAGAAACGGTTTTGGTAGTCATGGTTTAAAAATAAAAGTCCCCAGGATCAGCCCCTTATCTGGTAAGAAGCCCGAAGTTCACAGAGCCTGTCTCTCCCTTCTATGAATTTTACTACTTGTGTAAACGCCTGATCGGTTATCTGATTCTACGGCGAATAATTGAATATAGTAAACAAAATCAGAAAAACCATCTAAATGATGATAATTGTAGCTACAACGAAGGGAATTGCAAAATCTGTTCCATTCTTGGAAAAATTTTGTCTGTCACTTTCCGAGGTCAAAAATCACCGCAGACGTTCACGGGCCGATTCCGGTCCCGTGCTCCGGAGCGATTTCGGTTTTGGGGCCGTTTTCAGGAAATCACGCCTAAAACCGGCTTCATTGCCCGGCAAGGTTCCGCGGGCAAAGACGAGGTTCTAGTCCATAACCCCGTAAGCCCCGTAATGTTTGGACTAAGAGGCGAGTTGGCGACCAGAGGAGCAGGCAGTACACCCACCGGTACAGTCACTTCACCTGGTAAATTGCCTGTCTTGCTGCTTTTTGGCTGGTGCCGGGCGTTTACAGAGGCGAAGTTTGCTCTTTAGAACCCACAGATTCGGCGGGTTCACGGCTAATTCCGGTAAACGGGAGCGCGCCCCTATGTGGGAGAATTTAGTAGTTTTAAAGATGATACAACCCGATTCCTATAAAAAAGGACTGTGGAAGATTGCGCTCATCAGCTCCGTTGCCTGGGGCGTGATCAGTAAGTTCCCGATGATCAACGCCAGAAAGCCCTTCTTTTTTGACGATCGTCGGCCCAGGCCGCGCCTGTCCCGCGAGTTCCCTTTTCCGGCGCATGACGAGAACGCCTTCGTTTCCGGGGCCATCATCACGTGCTTCATGCTGTCGCTCTGGTTGATGAACATGTACCTCTACCAGTGGGTGAGTACCTTCCATAGAAGTGATAAGACGAAGAACCTCATCCGGTACGCGCTCAGTTTCCTGATGGCCGTGGTGGCGTACTACCTCTGCGTGGCGCTGATTCTGTTGGTGGCAGAGGGGCCCCATTTCCGGATTTTCCCGTTGATTGTGGCCCTCACCAACAACACCATCATCATCGTGCTCATGGATTTAATTATCCTGCAACGGAAAAGCGCCCAGATTGCGGTAGAGAACAGCGAACTGAAGATGAACCACGCCATCGCGCAGCACCAGCACCTGAAACACCAGCTGCAGCCGCATTTTCTGTTCAACTCGCTTAACACCCTGAAATCGCTCATCAAGAAGCAGCGGCCCGAGGCCGAGGAGTACCTGGTGCGGTTATCGGATTTGCTCCGGGCCTCCATCACCGCCCACCAGGAAACCACTATTCCCCTAAAGGACGAACTCAAGCTGTGCGTAGACTACCTGGAGATGCAGAAAGTGCGGTTTAAAGATTCGTTCCGGTACCAGATAGACGTGCCGGACCAGGTGCTCTCGCAGAGGAGCCTGCCGGTTTTCTCGCTGCAACTGCTGGTGGAGAACGCCATCAAACACAACGCCTTCACCCCAGAGGAACCGCTCACCATCCAGATCACGTACCAGGAACCGGGTTCCATTGTGGTGCGAAACAACAAAAAAGCGAAGCAGACGCTGGAGCCGTCCTCGGGCATCGGGCTCAAGAACCTGTCTGAGCGGTACCAGGTGATCAGCGGCCACGGCATCACCATCACAGACGCAGAGCAGTATTTCTCGGTTGAACTTACGTTATTGTAGCATGAAGATTGTCATCATTGAAGACGAACCCCTCACCGCCGAGGACCTGGCCGATACCTTGCTGGAGGTGGAGCCCGGCGCGCAGATTGTGGCCGTGCTGGCATCGGTGAAAGCGGCCACGGCCTATTTCCGGGAAAATCCCCAGCCCGACCTGATCTTCTCGGACATCCAACTAGGCGATGGCCTCAGTTTTGAGATCTTCCAGAACGTTGAGATCACCAGGCCGGTGGTGTTCTGTACCGCCTATAATGAGTACGCCCTGGATGCCTTCAAAGCCAACGGCATTGACTACATTCTCAAGCCCTTCAACCAGGCTACTATCCAGAAAACGCTTCAGAAATACAAGCAGCTGCAGGGAAACCACGCAGCAGAGAAATCAGATTACCACGCTTTGATGCAGCTATTGGATGCCCGCCTGGTGCAGAAACCGCAGTCGGTTTTGGTGTTTCAGCGGGACAAGATCATTCCGCTGCCGCTGGACCAGATGGCCGTCTGTTACTCGCAGAATCTGGTGACGCACGCGATCACCTTCGACCAACGCAAATTCACCCTCAACCAGAACATGGAGGAGATGGAAGCCATCTGCGGGCAGCAGTTCTTCCGGGCCAACCGGCAGTTCCTGGTGCATTACAAGGCCATCAAGGAGGCATCGCAGTACTTCGGGCGCAAACTCGCCATCACCCTCACCATTCCGTTCACAGAGGAAATCATTATCAGCAAAGCCAAAAGCCCGCTTTTCCTTACCTGGCTGGGAAGTAAATAACTGCTGCCAAGGAAAATCCCGTAGTGCAGGCTTCCTCGCTGGCATTGCGCTGAGGAGGCGTTCCCCATGATTTTTTCGTCTATTCCAAGGTCTCTTCCCGTTTTGGAGCTCTTTTCCGGAAAACGGCTCATTTTCATAGTGCCCGTTTCGCGGGCCTTTACTGTCCGTTTCACTTCTGCCTTTGTCCGGTTGGTGGAATTGGAAGGTTTTAGGTTGTTTTCTGGCATCTGCTTTGCAAATGGTAAGTCAAGCAGGCGACATCGCCAGAGAAAAAACAGAAAAACGTAAACCCTAAATCTAAAAGATCATGAAAAAGTTAGTTGCAATGATGGCCCTCGGATTGGCAGTAGCCGGAACTTCTTACGCCCAAACTACGCCGCAACAAGGCAGAAACGCGGAGAACCGCGTGGAGCAGGGAAGAAGAGACCGGGGGGATTTCCGCCGGGGCGATGACAAACGCGCCAAGGTAACTCCCGAGCAACGCGCCACCAAACGCACCGAGATGCTGACCAAAAAACTGGGTTTGAACAAGTCGCAGGAAAGAAAATTGCAAGAGCTTAACCTGAAACAAGCCCAACAGCTGGAGAGCCTGAAAGGACAGTTTGCCCAAGGCAAAGGCCGCAACGAGCAAGGCCGTGAGCAGATGCAACGCCTCAGAGCCGATTGGGAAAAAGAGTTCAAAAGCATCGTGAACAAAAAGCAATATGCCCAGTACGAAGCTGACCGCAAGCAAATGCAGGCTAACCGCGCTAACCGCAAAGGCAAAGACGGAGCCAGAGACCACCAATCCAGAAGACAGCAGAACGGCTAATCAACGGTAAAGCATCTAAAAAAGAGAGGCAAGCCACAATGGCTTGCCTCTCTTTTTGGCCTGTTTTCATCTTTTCACGCCCAAAACGGATGTTCGTTGCTCTTGTGCTTCAAAGAAGAATTTCCCTTTCGCAATCAAAGCGATACAGATGCCGTAAATCACGTTGGTAATTCAGATTTTATCGCCGCGCCAGTGTGGTTCTCATTTATAAAGATGGAAGAGAATGCTTTCCGTTTTACGGCCGATTTCCGGAAATCAGCTTAAAAACGGCAGGGCCGATCTTGCTTGCGTGCGGCTGATGACGTTGGAATGCTGGCGGTTTTACTTCACGGCCGGTAAGGTGATGTGGAAGGTAGTGCCTTTGCGCTCTTCGCTTTCCACGTCAATGGAGCCGCCGTGTTGTTCCACCAGCTGGCGGCAGATGCTCAGGCCCAAACCGGTGGACTTTTCGCCTTGCAAACCGCGCCTCCGGGCTTTGGAGAAGCGCTCAAACAACAGTGGCCTGATTCGCTCCGGTATCCCGATGCCTTCATCAGTAACTTCCAGCTGGAGCTTTTTCTTTTCTTCGCGTACCCGGATGAGAATTTTGCCGTTAGCGGGCGTGAATTTGACCGCGTTGGAGAGCAGGTTGTCCATGATGCGGTGAAACCGGTCTTTGTTCAGTTGGGCGTAGAGCGGCGCCGGCGGATGCAGCAGTTTCAGGTCTTTGGAGCCTTGCAGCTGAGACTGCCATTCTTGTTGCACCTGCTGCAGGAGCTCGCAGATATCCAGTCGTTCCAGCGGAATGGCTTCTAGTTGTTCTTCCCGCGCCAGGTAAAGCAGCTCGTTGATCGTGTTCCGGGAGGTCTGGCAACTGGTCAAGATCAGGCCCAGGTATTGCTGTTCCTGCTCCGGCGTGAGGTTCTTTTTCTGCAGCAGCGAGGTGATCATCTCAATGTTGTTGAAGGGGCTCCGCAGGTCATGCGCCACCACGCCCAGAATTTCAGACTTGGCCTGACTCATTTTCTGAATCTCCAGGTTTTTCTCCTCAATCTCCTTTAGCTGCAGGAAATGATTTGCCCGGTAGCTGTACATGATGCGGGAAAGAAAATAAAAGCAAACCAGAATCACAAAAGACATGCAGTGGTTCAGGAGGGCTTGCTCAGGGCTCAGGAACGAAAGCTGAACGACCAACGTGAAAGCCAGCGAGGTGAGCGCCACCAAAACCAACGTCTCCAGGTAGTCAAAATCCCAGAGAAAAGCCACCGTTCCCAGGCCCAGCAGGTACATGGTGAGGGTGTTTTTAGGGTTGGACTGCGCAATGAACGTGATGCCCAGGCAGCTGCAGATAAACGCAAAGGCAAAACCCAGGCAAAGGAGCTGGCCTACCCAGTAGGGCGGCTGTTTTCTGGTGCCTTTGGTTAAAACGTGCTCAAAACCCAGTGCCAGGGCAGAAGAGAAGATGAGGGAAATATTCAGCCCCCGGTAGAAGGTGGCGTGCCGCGTTTGGTTGAGAACCGGAAACACCAGCGGTAGCATGATGATCCCGCAGGAAACCGACATCGCCAAGTAGGCCGCCAGCCTAAGTTTTTTTAGGTTTTGAGAGACATACTCCTGCCGGAACACCTCTAGAGAAGCGGGGGCAGGCGCATTAAAAAAGTAAAATTTCAACTGAATTCCGGTATTGAAAACAACGAGCTACTGCCCAGGCCAGAGGACAAATAGAAGGCCTAAAGGTAGCGAAAAGTCCTTTTTTCTTTGACAAAAATACACACTGTTTTTCACCGGAGTGGAGGAATAATCCTATGCTGGTTTGCCGCTAATGTCAGGAGTCTGGAAGCATACGCCGTTGAACGGCTTCTTTATTGAAAATGAGTTGCTTATAGAAGGGAACTTTTATCCTGAATACTCCAGCTTAAAGCAGGTTTTTGGCAAGATTTTTGGATTGAGTTGAGAAAGTACTTGTCTTCTGTTTTAAACCAAATTGAGCAGCAAACGTGATCCTTTTTTCGCGCCGTTGCCCAATATAAAGACTAACCCAAATGAAAATTTTTTTACCACGTCTGTGGGCCATGGGAGTGATGGCTCTCATGGCTTTCTGCCTGCTCAAGGTTCCTGAAGCGCAGGCTCGTCCGGGAGACCGGGTGTCTTTCCAGACCTTTTACGATGAGCTGGATGCCCATGGCCGCTGGATCAATGATAGGGAGTACGGCTATGTGTGGTCGCCTAACGTAGAGCGGGGGTTTCAGCCGTACGGCACCCGAGGCCACTGGGTCATGACCGAGTATGGCAACACCTGGGTGTCTGACTACGAGTGGGGTTGGGCTCCGTTCCACTACGGCCGCTGGATCTATGACGACTACGAAGGCTGGCTCTGGATACCGGGTTCTGAGTGGGGACCGGCCTGGGTAGACTGGCGCAACGGCGGCGGCTACTACGGTTGGGCGCCTATGGGGCCTCGGGTAACCTACATTGTGCCGGCGGTACGCTGGGTGTTTGTGCCCGTGATGTATATCTCCAGCCCCAGAATCTACTCGTACTGCGTGCCCAGAACCCGGGTAGTGAACATCTACCACAACACCACAATTATCAACAACTACTATGAGCGCGATAACCGCCGCTATGTGTACGGACCCCGGAACCAGGATATTGAGCGGGCCACCAACCGCAAGGTGAATGTCTACCGCGTAGACCAGGACAGCCGCCCCGGCAGAACCTCGCTGGCCGAGAACTCCGTCCGGATTTACCGTCCAGAGGTGAACTCCCGCCGTGAAGAAGCGCCTACCCGCGTGATTGCTAGGGAAAACTCCCTTACCCGTTCCCGCTCGTCCAACGCCAATGAGGCGGTGGGCAGAACCGACCGGAGCAGCAACGCTGTCAGAAGCCGTTCTGAAGAGACAACCAACACTTCCCGCGGTCGTGCGGAGGTAGAGGCCTCCTCAGAACTCCGAAGCACCGCCACCGAGCGTATCCGGACCCGGGAAGGCATACGGAATGCTGAAAGCAGCGGAGAGGAGAGAGCCAGTACCCGTTCAGAAAACCGGGAATACCCGCAACGTTCTTCTGAAACCTACTCCCCGCAGATCCGCACCCGCTCGTCCTATGAGGCACCCGCGCAACGCTCCGAAAGTACCAGCTATTCCCGTCGGTCTGAGGCAGCCGCGGCTCAGGTACAATCCCAGGACCGTACCCGGCAGGAGCCAAGCGCTCCGGGGCAGTACCAGCAACGGAGCCGCCAGGAAATGGCTCCGTCCTCAGCGCCTGTGCAACGGCAAGCGGCTCCCCGCCAGGAATCTTCCTCCGGAGGAAGACAGTCCAGCCGAAGCGGAAGAAATTAACACGTTTTGATTTAATGAATGATGGGAAAGCCGCACTTCTTTGAGGTGCGGTTTTTTGTTGTAGGGCTGTTTGCTGGAGGGCGTTTGAGGTGCTTGGAAAACTGAGCTGGTAGCGGGAGGAATTTCCGTTTTAGCCCTCTTTTACGGAAACAAGCCTTAAACAACATTACCGGCTTTGCTGGTTCGGCCTAAAGCCAGCCTGAAGAAACAAGAGGCTTTACGTTTTGTGAACCTCTTTCTCTATTCCACCAGAAAATCCAGCATCAGTCTGTTGATTCTCTCGGGTTGTTCATGGTGCAACCAGTGGGTAGGTTCTCCCAGGAGAATAAGCTGGCCTTTGGCGCATTGCTCAATGCTGGGCCGGGCCAGTTCAGTGTCCAGGAATGGATCCTGCTTGCCCCAGATCATAAGGGTGGGCACCTTGACTGGGCGGGGCGCTTTTATCGGGTGTTGTTTGTAGGCGGGGTACCAGTTGATCATGGTGGTGAGGGCATTCGGTTGCGCCCACGCTTCTTTGTAGGCTTTTATATCGGCGGGGGTGAAGGTGTTGGGCAGCGCCGAGCCAGTCATGGTACTTTCCAGCAAGTGGAAGTCAAAGGCACTGCTCGCGATCTCGGGAAACCAGGGAATCTGGAAAAAACCGGTGTACCAACTCCGCAGCATCTGCCTGGGGTTCTGGGTTAGATGCTGGTGCATGACCCGGGGGTGCGGCATGTTCAGGATGATCAGCTTTTCGAGCAGCTCGGGGTGCTGTAAGGCCAGATTCCAGGCAACGGCTCCGCCCCAGTCATGCCCCACCAGCACTACTTTCCCCGCGCTGATCTGAGGAATAAGCTCCACGATATCTCTGGTGAGTTGGTCAATGGTGTAGGCCGCCAGTTCTTCCGGTTTGCTGCTCAGGTTATACCCGCGTTGGTCTGGTGCCACCGCGCGCCAGCCGTTCTCGGCGAAGAACTGGAGTTGCTTTTTCCAGCCGTACCAAAACTCTGGAAAACCGTGCAGAAACAAAATGACTTTCTCGTTGGCGTAACCTGCCTCGGCCACATGCAGCCGGACTCCATTGGTGCGGTAAAAGGTTGTCCTTGTTTCCATAGGATAGCGCAAGTTTTATAGACTTCTACGAGTAAACCGCCAGCTTTTCCGTTTTAGGCCAGATTTTTCGAAAACGGACCAGAAACGGAAAGACACTCGTAGGAGCCGCGCACACTACGAGGCCAAGATGAGTTCTGAGTCGTGAGTCCTGAGTCGTGAGTCCTGAGTCTGATCATAGAAGGAGCTGGCGCGAGACTTTAGTCTCGTGACAAAGGATGATGCGAGTCTCCAGACTCGCCGGGAGACTCGAGCAGTTTTGCGGGAGCTCAGATCCGAGTTTCCGGTCAAGAAAAAAGCAGGTGTCTTTCTGCTTCATAGAAGTTTGTTTTAACCACGTTTTCCGGAAATCGGCCCTAAAACCCACCTTTCCGCTCACTTTAAAGACCTTGGAGTGTCCGGAGGACCTGCGAGTGTCTATGCCATCGGCGATTCAACGCTTTTTTTCAAAAAACAGCCCACAAACGCATTGAAACAGAAAGCCCCGGCTCACCAAACGGCAAGCCGGGGCTCTGTATAACTTCTATCGTACTACCTAATCCTCGATATCCAATACGGACAATCGGTTATTAAAACAGCTGGTACTTAGACAGCTCTTTGGAAGGTAATTCAGAGTCGCCCATCAGGTAGACGTCAATGGCGCGGGCGGCTTCGCGGCCGTCTGAGATGGCCCAGACCACCAGCGATTGACCGCGGCACGCATCTCCGGCGGAGAAAATGCCCGGGACGTTCGTTTGCCAGTCGTTCAGTTTAAAGTTGCCGCGGCGGTCCAGCTCAAATTTGAAGTTAGCGGTGAAGGCATCGTGTTCGGGGCGTTCGTACCCGATGGCGATCAAGGCCAGATCGCACGGCAGAATGCGCTCGCTGTTGGGTTTCTCGGTGTATTCAGACTGGTTTTTCCATTCCAGCTCCACCACGCGCAGGCCTTTCACGTGCCCGTTCTCATCGGCGATGAATTCTTTGTTCAGCCAGCCCCAGCTGCGCTCGCAGCCTTCTTCGTGGGAAGAGGAAGACGAGAACGTCACCGGCCACTCAGGCCAGGGATTGGTGGGGTGCCGCTCGCTGGACGGCATAAATCGGTACTGCAACTGCGTAATGGATTTGGCGAAATGGCGGTTGGCGGTGCCTACGCAGTCTGAGCCGGTATCGCCGCCGCCAATGACTAGCACGTGTTTCCCAAAGGCGTTGATGTCGTTTTCCGGCGCAATCTGCGCTCCGTCTACCCGGCGGTTCTGCAAGCCCAGGTAATCCATGGCGAAGTGGATGCCCTTCAGGTGATTGCCCGGAATGGAGATGGCGCGCGGTTTGGTAGACCCTATGCAGAGCAGCACCGCGTCGTACTTGCGGTACAGCTTTTTAAGGGTGGTGTCTTGCCCAATCTTGCGGTTGTACTTGAACTTGATGCCCTCGGCCTCCAGAATGGCCAGGCGGCGGTCAATGGTCCATTTCTCCAGCTTGAAATCAGGGATGCCGTAACGGAGCAAACCGCCGGCTTTCTCATCTTTTTCGTACACGGTGACCTTGTGCCCGGCTTTGTTCAGCTGGGCCGCCGCCGCTAATCCGGCCGGACCAGAGCCTACCACGGCTACCTTTTTGCCGGTTCTTTGCAGGGGCGGCTGTGGTTGTACCAAGCCCAGTTCAAAGGATTTCTCGGCAATGGATTTCTCAATGTGCTCAATGGTCACCGCCGGTTTGTTGATGGACAACACGCAGCTGCTCTCACAAGGGGCGGGGCAAATGCGGCCGGTGAACTCCGGGAAGTTGTTGGTGCTGTAGAGCACGCGCACGGCCCGCTCCCAATCCCCTTCCGAGACCGCATCGTTGAAATCCGGAATCAGGTTGCCCAACGGACAGCCGTTGTGGCAGAAAGGAATGCCGCAGTCCATGCAGCGGGAGGCCTGTTGTTTGGTCTTGTCTTCCGGAAAAGGAAGGTAAATCTCGTTTGAGTCGTTCACCCGCACTTTGGGGTCGCGGGTACCGGGTAGTTCCCGGTTATATTTCAAGAATCCGTCTGCTATTCCCATTACGCCAAAATTCTTTCAGTTTCTTTATCTTTTAATTGCAGGGCTTTTTTGAGGTCATGCGGCATCACTTTCCGGAAGTGGTCGCGGTGAAGCTCCCAGTTCTCCAGGAATTCTCTTGCCAGCACGCTGCCGGTGTATCCCACGTGCTCCTGTAGTTTCTGCACAATCCAGAGCAGATCCTCGGTGTCTGGTTCCTCCAGGCCAACCATGTCCAGGTTCAGTTGGTCTACATGATTGGGATCGGGGGCGTAGAGATACGCCATCCCGCCACTCATGCCCGCCGCGAAGTTCTTGCCTATCTCGCCAAGCACCAGCACTTTTCCCCCAGTCATGTACTCGCAGCCGTGGTCGCCAATGCCTTCCACCACCGCTTCGGCCCCGGAGTTGCGCACGCAGAAGCGCTCCCCGGCCATGCCGTTGATGTACACTTTGCCGGCGGTAGCTCCGTAAAGGGCCACGTTGCCGGTGATGATGTGCTCATGCGCCAGGTACTGGCTTTCCTTGAAAGGCTGCAAAATCAGTTTACCGCCCGAGAGACCTTTTCCCATGTAGTCATTGGCCTCACCATAAAGTTTGAAGGTAATGCCCGGAGCCAGAAACGCCCCCAGGCTTTGCCCCGCCGATCCGTAGAACGTAGCTCGGAAGCTATCTTCCGGCAAACCGTGTTTCCCAAAATTGCGGGAGATTTCATACGAGAGCATGGTGCCCACCGCGCGGTCTACGTTGTTGATGCGGTACTCTACCTCGGTATTGCCTTTTTTCAGGTCCCGGATGAGTTTCTTGTCCAGCACTTTGCCAATCTCGTGGTCCTGCTCAATCTGCTTGTAGGTACCCACGTTGCGCGGGGCATATTCCTGGTGGAAGATAGGGGAGAGGTCCAGGTTCTTCAGTTTCCAGTGGTTCAGGTCGGTTCTGATTTTGAGTACTTGGGACTGACCCACCATTTCGTTGATGGTCCGGAAGCCCAAAGAAGCCATGATCTGCCGCAGTTCCATGGCCATGAACGTGAACAGATTCACCACGTGGTCGGGGTCACCGGTGAAAAGAGCCCGCAAATCTGGGTTCTGCGTCGCAATTCCTACTGGGCAGGTGTTCAGGTGGCATTTCCGCATCATGATACAGCCTTCGGTGATCAAAGCGGCGGTGGCCACGCCGTATTCTTCCGCACCCAGCAAAGTAGCCACGGCTAGGTCATAGCCGGTCAGAATCTTGCCATCAGTCTGCAGTACCACGCGGCTGCGCAGGTTGTTTTTGATCAGGGTCTGATGCGCTTCGGCGAGGCCAATTTCCCAAGGCAAGCCGGTGTGCCGGATGGAGCTCAGCGGGCTGGCCCCGGTACCGCCGTCGGCCCCCGAGATCATGATGGCATCGGCTTTGGCTTTGGCTACGCCCGAGGCGATGGTGCCCACCCCAGCCTCAGCCACCAACTTCACGTTGATGCGGGCTTTGGGATTGGCGTTCTTCAGATCGAAGATCAACTGCTTCAGGTCTTCAATAGAATAGATGTCATGGTGCGGCGGCGGCGAAATCAAACCCACGCCTGGGGTGGAGCAGCGCACGCGGGCAATCCAGTGGTCTACCTTGTGGCCGGGCAGCTGACCGCCTTCGCCGGGTTTCGCGCCCTGGGCAATCTTGATCTGGATCTCGTCGGCATTGGCCAGGTAGTGGCTGGTCACGCCAAATCGGCCGGAGGCCACTTGCTTTACCCGCGAGTTCTCAGAGTCACCGTTGGGTTTGCGGGTGTAGCGGGCCTCGTCTTCGCCACCTTCGCCGCTGT
The DNA here is from genome assembly GCF_014269285.1 of Rufibacter sediminis. Classification (GTDB taxonomy): domain Bacteria; phylum Bacteroidota; class Bacteroidia; order Cytophagales; family Hymenobacteraceae; genus Nibribacter; species Nibribacter sediminis. The sequence goes on along the minus strand of NZ_JACOAF010000019.1, from coordinate 33,371 downwards.
TGCTTTTGCCGCCGATGCGGTTCATGGCAATGGCAAGCGTGGTGTGCGCCTCGTAAGAAATGGACCCGAACGACATAGCGCCCGTCGCAAAACGCTTTAGAATGGCCGAAACTGGCTCTACTTCCTCCAACGGAACCGACTGCCGTTTCCGGAACTCGAACAGGTTGCGCAGCGTGATGGCCGTTTCCTGCTGGTGCTCCCTTATGGATTTGGAGTACTCTTTATATAAGAGGTAATCATTGAGACGGGTCGATTTCTGCAGCAGGTGGATCACCTTGGGCGTGAGCAGGTGCTCCTCGCCGTCGCGCCGCCACTGGTAATAGCCGCCGGACTCCAGCAGGTTCTCATGGTCTGGGTACGCCGATTGGTGCTTGGTCAGCGCCTCGCGCTCCAGATCCTCAAAGTTGAGGCCTTCCAGACGATTGGTGGTGCCCTTGAAACATTTCTCAATCACTTCCTGGCTCAGGCCCAGAATCTCAAAGATCTGCGAGCTCTGGTAAGACTGCAGCGTGCTGATGCCCATCTTGGACAGGATTTTCAGCAGGCCGTTATCCACCGCGTAAATGAAGTTCTGGAAGTAGTGGGTGTATGGGTGGGCGTTGTCCAGTTTGTGCTGGTCATGCAGGCCTTTGATGGTGTCATACACCAGGAACGGATACACCGCGCTGGCCCCGTAGCCAATGATGGTGGCAAAATGGTGGGTTTCCCAGGCATCGCCGGCTTCTACTACCAGACCCGCTTTGGTCCGGATGCGCTTCTCAATGAGGTGATGGTGTACGGCCCCAACGGCCAGCAAAGACGGAATAGCCGCCCGTTGCGCCGTGATGTTACGGTTGGAGATGATCAGGATTTTCTTGCCCGCCCGTACAGCAGCCTCTGCCTCGGCGCAGATGCGGTCGATTTCGCGTTGCAGGTTGCCGGTCTCGCGGGTGGAGAAAGTCGCATCCAGGGTCTCATGCTCAAAGCCTTCTTCCTTCAGGAACACCAGTTTCTGGAACTCCACCGGGTCCATGACCGGCTGGGAGATATGAATCTGGCGGGTGTGGAGCTCAGACTCGTCCAGAATGTTCAGAGACTCGCCCACACGGGTGAACAAGGACATCACCAGCCGCTCCCGGATGGAGTCAATGGGCGGGTTGCTCACCTGCGCGAAGAACTGCTTGAAATAATTGGAAACGTGCTGGCTTTGCTGCGAAAGAACGGCTAAGGGCGTGTCAGAACCCATGCTGCCCACGGGCTCATAGGCGGTGGCGGCCATGGGCTCTACCACCATTTTCAGGTCCTCGCGGGTGTAGCCGTACGCTTTCTGGCGCTGGCGCAACTCTTCTGGCGTGCAGGGCTGCAGCAGAATGCTGGGCTCTGGCCGAAGTCTCAGTTTGATGCGGTTTTTCTGAATCCAGTCAAAATACGGCTTGTCATTGCAAACCAGCTGCTTGATCTCGTCATCCTCAAAAATGCGGTTCTGGGAGATGTCGGCGAGGAGCATTTTGCCGGGTTGCAGACGGCCGCGTTTGATCACGTCTCTGGGATCTACGCACAGGGCACCGGCTTCAGAGGCCATGACCAGGCGACCTTGCTTGGTGAGGCAGTAGCGCACGGGGCGCAAGCCGTTCCGGTCCAGGGTGGCGCCAATCTGGGTGCCGTCGGTGAAGAACAGGGCGGCGGGGCCGTCCCAGGGCTCCATCAAGGACGCGTGGAATTTATAGAATGCCTTTTTATAGGTGTCCATGTGCTCGTTGTTCTGCCAGGCCTCGGGCACCAGCATCATCATCACGTGCGGCAACGGACGGCCAGAAAGCGTGAGTAGCTCCACCAGGGCATCCAGGTTCGCGGAGTCGGAATCCTCTGGGTTGGTCACGGGCAGGAGCCACTGCATCTCTTCCTCGGTGAAGAGGGGAGAAGACATGAGCGCCTCTTTGGACTTCATTTTGTTTACGTTCCCCCGGATGGTGTTGATCTCGCCGTTGTGCGCGATGAACCGGAACGGCTGGGCCAGACGCCAGTTGGGGAAAGTGTTGGTAGAGAAACGGGAGTGCACCACCGCAATCGCCGACCTGAAATCTGGGTGGCGCAGGTCGTGGTAATAGCGTTCCAGCTGATCGGTTTTCAGCTGGCCTTTATAGATAATAGTACGGGAAGAGAAACTGGCGATGTAGAAGGTGCCGTTCTCGCCACGCACGTTTTTGCGGGTTTCGTTGCTGATGAGGTTGCGCAGCACAAAAAGCTTGCGTTCCAGGTCTTCGCCCTTGATGGTGGGGTCTACCGGCTGCACAAACACCTGCTCAATGTATGGCTCCACGGCTTTGGCTCCGTGGCCGGGCACCTGGCTGTTGACCGGCACCAGGCGGTACCCAATCAGGCTGAGGCCCAGCTTGCGCAGGCAGTTGTTGAGCACTTTGCGGGATTTCTCCCGCAGTTCATAGACGGTGGGGAAGAAGACCATGCCCACGCCATAGCTTCCCTGAGGAGGCAGGGTGATGGCAAACTCGGCTAGTTCCTTTCTGAAAAAGTCATGGGGTAATTGCACTAAAATCCCGGCTCCGTCGCCGGTTTCGGGGTCGCTGCCGGTGGCTCCGCGGTGCTCCATGTTTTTGAGCATGGTAAGCGCGTCCTTGACCGTGGCGTGTGATTTATGACCATCTAAATTGACAACACAACCAACACCACAAGCGTCGTGCTCTAACTCGGGCGTGTAGAGCCCTCTATTAAGTTCATCGGCCTGATTCATTCCTTTGTTTGTTCGTAAGGGTAAGGGTGAATCAGTAATTTCTTAAATATTTGTCAAGGAATCAAATGAAATCTTAATGATTTTTTAACGAACAAGCGTTAGTAGTAATTTATTATCAACGGAAAACACGTTTTCAGCACGTTTTTTCAATTTCAGCCCGAAAACGGAACTCATGATTACGAAGTTGGCAAAAGCCTTCGAAAATAAATTTTCAACCGTTTGAGCTGTAATTGGTTGTAAAATGCATATTCCTCTTGTAAATGGCCTATATAGATGAGATATGAGCGATGAGCCGTTTTTGGTGTCATTTCTGAAAAAGAGGCTCAATTCAGGTTTTTTGCTCTATAAAGGGCATTGGCTGCTTACTTCGGCCGTGCAATAGAGCCTTCCACCGGCAGAAGAGATGCGTTCTCCGTTATGGATTACTTTTCTTGGGCTTCGTCGCGGGCCCGCTCCAGGAGGTAAATCAGCAGGAGGGCCAGCAGGTTCACAGACACAAAAGATGCCCCGGTATTGGCGTTGAGGCTGAACTGAAAGGATGATAACGATAACCGAAGTTTGAACAGCCAGCTGGAAAGGAATTCAATGCCCACGCCCACTTTCACCCCGGCCACAAAATTATAGGCCAGTCCGCCCATACCGAAGCTGAACACCTGCAGCACCTGGTTGACCAGTGAAGCCCCAATGGCGCGACGGGTTCTTTTCAGCAATGAGAAGCCACAGAAAATGGAATAGCTGTACAGCAGCGCGGCCAGTAAAATTCCTACCCAGGTAGAGGTGGATGGATTATGGAGCTGCGGAATCAGTTTGAGGAATAAACCCAGCCCCAGCGCTCCGCCGGCCAATTGGTAAAAGGCCAGAAAGGAAACCAGCGGGGAAGTTTTAGGGGAAGAAGCAGCAGGTTGGAGTTTCATAGGAATAACAGGTTTTGTTTAGAAAAAAGCCCGGGCTCTGGGAGTCCGGGCTTTTCTGAAACGAAGTTAAAGAAATCTATTGATGGTCAAAGTCAACGTCTTTGTAGCGGTTCTGCAGCTCGGCTAGTCCTTTTTTACCGTAGGCCAGACGGGTGATCACTACGTACAACACCGGAACAATAAAGATGGCCAGGAACGTAGCGGCCAACATACCACCGATTACCACCCAGCCAATGGTCTGGCGGGAAACCGCCCCGGCGCCGGAGGCCGTCACCAGCGGAATCACCCCTAAGATAAAGGCCATGGAGGTCATGATAATGGGACGCAGACGCAGCCGAACCGCTTCAATGGTCGCTTCAATCAGTTCCATGCCGCGATCTACCCGCTCTTTGGCGAACTCCACAATCAGGATGGCGTTTTTGGCGGCCAGACCAATCAGGGTAATCATACCAATCTGGGCATAGACGTTGTTTTCCAGTTTCGGCAGGAAGGTAAGGGCCAGAATCGCCCCGAACATCCCCAGCGGAATGGCAAACAGGATAGAGAACGGTACACTCCAGCTTTCATACAAGGCGGCCAGTAACAGCAACACCAGGATGATAGACAGCGCGAAGATGTAGATGGTGCTGTTCCCCGCTGATAACTCCTCCCGGCTGAGGCCTGAGAAGTCAAAGCCGTAACCGGCCGGCAGGGTTTGGGCGGCTACCTCTTGCAGGGCCTGCAAGGCTTGCCCGCTACTGTACCCCGGTTTGGCACCTCCTGAGATCTCCACCGATCTGAACAGGTTGTAGTGGGAGATTACCGCCGGGTTTTCCACCACTTTGCTGGTAACCAGGGCGCTCAGCGGCACCGATTCTCCCCGTTGGTTCAGGACGTAGAACTGGTTCATATCCTTGATGTCCATCCGGTAGGCGGTGTCTGCCTGGGCGACCACGCGGTAATTACGGCCGTAGCGGGTGAAGTCGTTGATGTAGCGGCTACCCATGTACGAAGACATGGTGGCGTACACATCGGTGAGGCTGATGCCCAGTTTCTTCACTTTCTCGCGGTCCACGTCTACGTGGTAGCCAGGCGTGCGGGTGTTGAAGAAGCTGTACGCCATGGCAATCTCAGGCCGTTGGTTCGCCGCCATCAGGAATTGCCCCATGACGCGCTCCAGCTCTTTGATGTCACCGGCGGTCCGCTGCTCCAGCATAAAGCTGAAACCACCTGACTGGCCCAGACCCGGAATAGCCGGAGGAGCCACCACAATGATATTCGCTTCTTTGATAGCGGCAAAGCGTTGGTTCAGCTCGGCCATTACCCCCTGCAATTGCAGAGAAGCCTCCTGTCTTTCGTCCCAGGGCCGCATCTGGATGAAGAACGTACCACTGTTTGATTTGAAGGAGAAGTTAATCGCGTTCAGACCAGAAATGGACGTCGCGTTTTTGATGGCTTTCACTTCACCCAGAATACCGGCCATTCTCTCCAGAATCTCCTGCGTTCTGTTCGCCGAAGAACCCTCTGGTAACTCCACCGAGATAAACAGACGGCCTTCATCTTCCGTCGGGATAAAGCCGGTTGGTTTCTTGGCGAATAACCCCACGGTACCCACGTACAGACACACCAACAGAATCAAGGCCAACGGCGCGGCTTTGATGCTCTTACGCACGCCTACGGAGTAAGACTCGGTGGTTCTGGCAAACCAGTTGTTGAACTTGTAGAAGAACTTGTTCAGACCTCTGGACTCGCGGTTCACGTTCATGGGGCGCAGCATCAGAGAGCAAAGCGCCGGGGTCAAGGTCAAGGCCACAAACGCCGAGATCAGTACCGAAATGGCGATGGTGATGGCGAACTGCTGGTACAGACGGCCCACAATCCCTGGAATGAAACCTACCGGAATGAATACCGCGGCGAGAATCAAAGCGATGGCGATTACCGGCGCGGTGATGTCTTTCATGGCCTTGCGGGTAGCTTCCCTGGGCGAGAGCCGCTCATGGTCAATGTAATGCTGCACCGCTTCCACCACCACAATGGCATCATCCACTACAATACCAATCGCCAACACAAACCCGAAGAGGGTTAAGGTATTGATGGTGAAGTCCAGCGGGATGAAGAAGATGAACGTACCGATGATGGACACCGGAATAGCCAGAATAGGCACCAGCGTTGCTCTCCAGCTCTGCAGGAACAGGAACACCACCACAATTACCAGAATCAAGGCTTCCACCAGGGTGTGCACCACCTCGTTGATGGAAACCTCCACCACGGTCACTGACTCAAACGAGACAATATAGTCCACGTCAGCAGGGAAGGATTTCTTCATATCCTCCAGCGCGGCATAAATACCTTCGGCCGTGGAGACCGCGTTAGAGCCCGGGGCCTGGTAGATCAGCATGATGGCCGACGGGTTCCCGTTGATAGTGGCTTGCCGTCCGTAGTCAAACTGCCCGAACTCTACCCGGGCCACGTCTTTCAGGTACACCAAAGAACCGTCTTCTGGGTTGGTGCGGATGATGACGTTCTCGAAATCTTCCTTCGTGGTCAAGCGGCCCGTCACGGTGATAGGGTACTGGAACGCCTGGGTGTTATATTGCGGGCGGGCACCTACCGTACCGGCCGCTACCTGCATGTTTTGCTCCTGAATGGCAGCTACCACCTGGTTGGCGTTCATGTTGTACTGCGCCAGCTTATCCGGCTGCAGCCACAGACGCATACTGAAGTCCTGCCCAATGGACGTGGCGTCACCCACTCCTTGCACCCGTAACAAAGCGTCTTTCAGGTAGATGTTGGCGTAGTTGTCCAGGAACTGGATGTCGTGGGTTTTCTTAGGGGAATAAATCCCCACCACCATCAGGATACTTGGGTTCCGTTTCCGGACCGTTACCCCTAACCGGCGTACCTCCTCGGGCAGGGTGGGCTCGGCCACGCTGGCGCGGTTCTGCACATCCAGGGTGGCGATGTCGATGTCCGTGCCCACCTCAAAAGTCACGGTCATGTTCATCTGGCCGGTACTGGTGTTGGTAGAGGTCAGATAGGCCATGCCCGGCGTACCGTTGATCTGGGTTTCAATGGGGGTGGCCACGGTCTGCTCAATGGTCTGCGCATCGGCCCCCGTGTAGTTCGCCGACACCGATACCGTGGGCGGGGAAATGTCCGGGTACTGGGTGATGGGCAGGTTCATCATGGCCAGCAACCCTACCAACACGATCACAATGGAGATCACGATGGCGGTGATGGGCCGTCTTATAAATACATCAGATATCATACTCGTTCTGAAAAAGCTACTTGAAAATTATATTATCTGGCTCCGGCTGGGGCACCTCCGGCGGCTTGCGGCGCACCCACCTGGATTTTCGCGCCCTGGCGCAGTTTCTGGATACCTTCCACGACAATCACGTCTCCGGCCTTCAAGCCTTCACGGGCCACAATCTTCTCCTGGAAACGGGTTCCTAACTGGATGTTCTGCTGCTGCACCGAGTCTCCCTGCACTTTGTACACGAAGAATTCGCCCAACTGCTCGGTCACGGCTTTGAACGGCAGCGTGATCTGCTGCCCGATGTCCTGGTTGAGCACGTTCACGGTGGCCGTCATGCCTGCCACCAGCTGGCGGTCTGGGTTAGGGAAACTCACGCGCACCGTGATGGTACCCGTTTGCAGGCCCACTGCCCGGTCAATAGCCGACAGTTTCCCGGTGTGCGGATAGCGTGAACCGTTTGCCAGGGTGAGGGTGAAGGTAGAGTCGGGCTGCTTGCCTTGCTGCAGGCGGTTGAAGCGCGGTAGTTCCTGCTCATTGATCACGAAATCAACGGCGGTGGGTCCTTCAGAGGAGATGGTGTTCAGGAGGGTTTGGCCGGGGCTTACCTGCGAGCCCACCCGTACCTGCGAGATACCGATGGTACCGCTGAACGGGGCAGTGATGATAGAATACCCTAAATCAGTTCCGGCGCTGGCCACCTGGGCGCGGGCTACGGCTACCTGAGCACGGGCAGTTTCCACGTCGGCACGGGCGTAATCCACGCGCTGGCGGGCTATCGCGTCTTGCTTGGCCAAATTCTCATAACGTTCCAGGTCTTTCTGCACCCGGTTCAGGTTGGCCTGGGCACTGCGTACGTTGGCTTGGGCCTGACCATAGGCGGCCTGGTATTTGGTGCGGTCAATCTCGTAGAGTTTCTGGCCTTTGGTCACGCGCTGCCCGTCTTTGACAAAGATCTGGGTGATATAGCCGGCCACCTGAGGGCGCAGTTCCACTTCGTTAAGCGGTACCACGGTGCCGGGGTAAGAATCCGTCCCGACTACGTGCTCTTCTGAAACGGTATAGGTGTTCACGGGAACCGGACCGCCCATCATGGGGCCTTGGGGTGCGGCATCCTTCTTGCCGCAGGAAACCAACAGGGCGCTGGATATGGTAAGCGCAGCCAGGGTGGGGAAATGTATCTTCATGATGCTAATGGTTTTTCTCTGGTTAATTAACGGCTATGGTTCCCAAGGCACGCTGCACATCCAGCTTGCTGGAAAGCACATTGTACAGGGCATTGTAATAGTTCAGTTGGGCAGTTCTGAGGTCGGTCTCGGCCACAATGAGGTCCAGGTAGGTCTTGATGCCTTCGTTGTACTGGAGCTTGATCACGTTGTAGACTTCCTCGGCCAGTTGCACGTTGCTTTGCAGGGTGAGCCAGTCATTGTAATCGCTTTTGTAGCTGGCCAGGGCGCTCTGGTACTCGGTGTTGATGCGGCGCTGGATGTTCTGCAGGTCTATGCTGAGGCGGTCTTCCTGTAAGCGCGAGATACGCACGTTCTGGATTCTTCTACCCCCCTGGAAAATAGGGATACCTACCTGCAATCCTACCTGTGAGGTAGGGTAGATGTCATTGTACAGCTTGGAAAGCTCGCTGCCGAAGAACTGCGGATTGTAATTGCCATAGATGGAAGCCGTTGGCAGGAAGCCCCAGCGGTAGAAGTTGGTGTTCAACCCCTGGATCTGGCGCTGCACCTGTATCTGCTGGAATTCTACCCGGTTGGCGAACGTCACATTCTGCGTGGTGTCAATAAGGATGTTCTGCTGCATCTGGTTGTAGTCATAGGCCAGCGTGAGCGGCGAGCCCACCGGCAGGCCCATCAGCTCCTGTAACAAAGCCGTGCTGGCCTTGATGGCTTCCTGCGTTCTCTTGCGGTTTGAGCGAATGCTGTTCAGGGTGATGCTGGCGCGCTGGTAATCGGTTTTGTCTACCAAGCCTTGCTCATACTGGGCGCGGGCATCGCGGTACTGTTTCTCCTGGCGGGCGATGTTCTCGTCCAGAATGCGGAGCTGTTCCTGGCTGAGCAGGATGTTGAAGAACGCTTTGCTCACATCCACCACCGTATTGATTTTGGTGTTTTGCGTGTTCAGGTCCAACGATGATCTGGTGAACCGGGCCGCCCGGCTAGCCAACAACAGGTCATTGCTGTACAGCGTCTGGTTGGCCTGGAAATTGATGTTGGACGTGTAGTTCTGCCCAGTGGTGATCACTTCGTCCCCAATGACAAAGCGGGGACGTTGAATGTTGCGCACGGCGGCAAACTGGGCCGTGACCTGGGGCAGCCATCCCGACAGTTGCGCCTTGATCTGACGCTCGCCAATCTCTTCATCTAATTGGGCCTGTTGCACCTGCGCCTGGTTTTTCAACGCGTACTCCACGCATTGCTCCAGCGTAAGCCTGCCGGCGGTGCTATCTGGGGTCACCTGTGCCTGCAACGCCGCCGGAACCAAAAGGCAACTCAGCAGCAGAAGCAGCAGATAGTTTGTTTTTTTCATAGGGTACTGATAAATAAAAGGTAAGAGGGTGATTGTTGGGTTTATAACTCACGGATGCTGTCCCACACCATTTGGGCCAACTGGTTGAATTCTTTGTCTCCCAGCAGCACCTTGCCGTCCAGGTGGACTTTGGCGGCGGTCATAATGCTGCTGTGGATCATGATGGCCATCAGTTTGAAGTCCAGTTCCCGCAGGATGCCCTGCTGTTGCGCCACTTCAATAAACTGCTTAATTTCATTCTGGACGCGCTCATTGTGTTCCTGTGGGCAACGGGGGTAGTAGGGTGAATTGACAAACTGCTCCATGAAGAAAAGCATGTCTGGGTTCTGGATGTAGAACTGGCAGCGGCTGATCCAGCGCATGAAGAAACTCTCTTTCAGGTCCATGTCCTCGCGCAGGTTCTTCAGCATGGCTTCCTGTACCCGGTACTGCGTATAGACAAACAGTTCCATAATAAGGGTGTCTTTGCTGTCAAAATAATGGTAAATGGTGCCGGCCGCTACGCCAGCTTTCTTCGCCACCATACTCATGGGAGTTCCATGGAACCCGTTTTCCTTAATTAACTTCAGCGTGCTCTCCAGAATCGCTTTCTTCTTCTCTGCTATCATCTCCAAGGCGTATCTCCTCTCTCTATTGAACGTTCATTCAGTGGCGCAAAGTAACGGAAAACAAAACCAGAGATAAAACGCTTTTATTTAGAATTATTCAAGACAACCGCGTTAGGGAATTGATGTAGAATACAACTAAATGGTTTAGAATGTTTTACAATAGTTGGAGCTCCGGTTTCTTTTGAGAAACCAAAATCAAGTAGGAATTGCCATAAATTTCTGTTTTCGGCTTTTTTTTACGAATAAGGCACAAAAACACAGGGGCTTAAACAGGAGAGGGAGACCGGAAGATAAGAACAGGTCCGGCGGTTTCCTTTTAGCAGAAGAGGAGGAAGAACCCGATGGTTGACCGAGGAACAGAACCGTTTCAGGGCCATTTTCCTGAAAACGTCCTCAAAGCAAGCGATCACGCCTGATGTTGTAACAAGAGCCTTACTACCAATTGCTTCTGGTGTGTGCGGTGGGTGCCCGAGCCGTTTAGGGCCCGTTTTCGGAAAACAAGCTTTAAACGGAGGGAGCTAAGAAGCGCGGTCCTGCGCCAGAATGTGCTGGATGATTTTTCCGGCGTGGTCGCGGGAGTTTTCAATGAACCAGAGGTGGGTGTCCATGCCGCCGCAGACCACGCCCGCCAGGTACAGGCCCGGCTGGTTCGTTTCCATGGTCTCAGGGTTGTGCTGCGGGTAGAGTTTCTCGTCAGGGGAGAGCTGCACGCCAAACTTCCGGAGCAGCTCAAAATTGGGTTTGTAGCCGGTGAGCGCCAACACAAAATCATTGGCCAGCGTGAGCGGACCCTCGGGGGTTATAATATCTACCTCGCCGGGGCGGATGGCCGTGATGGACGAGTTGAAATGCGCTTTGATGCTGCCTTCCTTGATGCGATTCTCCACATCCGGCCGAACCCAGTATTTCACCCGGCGGCCAATCTCGGGCCCACGCACCACCATTGTCACCTCGGCTCCTTTGCGGTAGGTCTCCAGGGCGGCATCCACAGACGAGTTGCTCGCGCCCACCACCACCACTTTCTGCAGGGCGTAGTAATGCGGGTCTTTGTAGTAGTGGGTCACGTGCGGCAGGTCCTCGCCGGGTACGTCCATGGTGGCGGGCAGGTCATAGAACCCGGTGGAAATGATCACCTTGCGGGCGCGGTACGTCTCCTTGCTGGTTTGCACCTCAAACCCTTCCCCGGATTTCTGCACCTGGAGCACCTCCTCAAACAGCCGCAGGTTCAGCTGGAACTTGAGCGTGACCCGCCGGTAATATTCCAGCGCCTCGTTCCGGCGGGGTTTGGGGTTGTCAGAGATAAAGGGAACGCCACCAATCTCCAGCTTCTCAGAGGTGGAGAAAAACGACATGGTGACCGGGTAGTTATACAAAGAGTTGACCAGCGCGCCTTTGTCAAGAATCACATAACTTAGGCCTGCCTGTTGGGCTTCAATGCCGCAGGATAACCCAATGGGCCCCGCCCCGATGATCACAATGTCCAGTTCTGAAGAAGTACGCATGCTGCAAATCTACGAAAGCGCGCCGTTTTAGGTCTGCTTTCCTTAAAACAAGCGCAAAACGCCTCCCCGGAAACTGCTCAGGACGTGGGCTTTGAACGAAATCGAAACGGGAGAAAACACCTCTAGGGTGACTTGCTATATCCTGCCTTAGCACATTCCCGTTAGTAGAAAAGCCAATCCTGAGAAACCGGTTTAGGGCCTGTTTTCTGAAAACAGGCCCTAAACCGAAGGAAGAGCCGTAGATGGCCCATCAGGAATCGCACGAAAAAAATAGGTATATCAGGGAATGAACAGGAAAGTCCGGGAGCTTCAATACTTTTTCTACAGCCAGAACTTCTATGACGGCATCCGCACCACCGTGGCGGCGCTCATCCCTTCGCTGGTGTTTTCGCAACTGGGGCACTTTGAGCTGGGCGTCACCATGTCACTGGGCGCCATCGGGGTAAGCCTCGCCGATTCGCCGGGCCCCGAGCGCCATAAGCGCAACGGCATGCTGCTGTGCATCGGGGTATGTACTTTGATGGCGTTGGTCACGGGGTTTGCGCGCATGCACGTGGTCACCATGGGTTTGGCCATTCTGGTTTCCTGCTTTGTGCTGTCCATGCTGCTGGTCTACGGCATGCGGGCCTCGTTCATTGGCTTGGCCGGGCTGATGGTGCTGGTCTTGACCATGGACCGACCCATGGAGCCGCGCGAGGTGCTGCTTTACAGCGGGCTGGTGATGGCGGGCGGCGGCTGGTACCTGGTGCTGAGTTTGCTGTCCAATACGTTCATGCCGTACCGCCCGGCCCAGCAGGCCCTGGGCGAGTGCCTCCGGGAAGTGGCCAAGTTCATCCGGATCAAAGCCTCTTTCTACCAGCCCCAGGCCAATCTGGAGGAGGGCTACCGGCAGGTGATCGCGCAGCAGGTGCTGGTGAGTGACAAGCAGGACGCTCTGCGCGAGCTGCTCTTCAAAAGCCGCCAAATGATGAAGGAATCCACCAACCGGGGGCACACGCTGGTGATGACCTTTGTAGACATGGTGGATCTGTACGAGCAGGTGACCGCCATCCATTATGATTACGCCAGCATCCGGGAGAAATACGGGCCTACCGGCATCTTGCCCCAGTTTGCCGCTACCATCATGGCCCTGGCCGATGAACTGGATAACATCGGGTTTGCCATTCAGGCGAACCAGCCGCACCGCAACCGGGTGGATGTCACCGGAAAACTGGACCAGCTGAAAACCCGCATCGATGCGCTGGAGGAGCGGGAAGGGCCCACGGGTCACCTGGCCCTGAAAAAGATCTTCGTGAATGTGCGGTCCATCGCGCAGCGGCTTTCAGACATCCGGTCGTACTTCACCTCTGACCAGCCCGATGTGCGGCAAAAGGCCCGGCAACTGGAGTTCTCGCCTTTCATCTCGCACCAGACCCTGGACCCCAAGCTGTTCCTGAGCAACCTGACCATGGAGTCTTCGGTGTTCCGTTTCTCGTTCAGGGTGGCGTTGGTGGCGCTGTTTGCCTACATTCTCACCAAGCTGTTCCCGTACGGGCAGCACAGTTACTGGGTGCTGCTCACCGTCATTTTCCTGCTCAAACCGGCCTTCAGCCTCACCAAGCAGCGCAACAAGGAGCGGGTCATTGGCACGGTGGTGGGCGGGGCGCTGGGTTTGCTGGTGCTGTACCTGGTGGAGGACCATACGCTGCAGTTCTTTTTCATGCTGGTGTTCATGACCAGCTTCTACAGCGTGCAGCGCATTAATTACGTGTTGAGCGTGATTCTGATGACGCCCTTCATGCTCATTCTGTTCAGTTTTCTGGGCGGCGGCGGGCTCACCATTGTGCAGGAACGGGTGGTGGATACGCTGGTGGGCTGCGCCATCGCGTTTGCGGCCACGTACTTTGTGTTCCCCAACTGGGAGTCCAAGCAAGTAGGCCGATTACTGAAAAACATGGTGCAGGCCAACCTGAATTACCTGCAGGTGTTAGCCGATGGGCTGGCCGGCAAAGCGGTGGCCGAGATGCAGTACAAACTGGCCCGCAAAGAGGTGTACGTGAACGCGGCCAACCTGTCGGCGGCGTTTCAGCGCATGGCCGGCGAGCCCAAAAGCAAGCAGCGCCACCGGCAGGAGATCTACCAGTTTGTGGTGCTCAACCACATTCTGTCTTCCTACATCGCCACCATCGTCTCCACGCAGACGCAGCGCGAACCGGTCTGTCACCCCAAAAGCCTGCTCCGGTCCATGCGGCGCGCGCTGTTCTCCCTCACGGAGGCCTTGCAGAACCTTGACCCGGCGTTCAAAGTGCCCGAGCACCTGGGGCAACCCACCGAGGCCGAGGTGCCGGAGAAAACCTCCCTCACGTCAGACGAGCTGCTGCTGAAAGAACAACTGGAGTTTATCCGGAAAGTCTCCACGGACATCACCAAGCTTACCACCCAACTCAAAGCAGAGCAGGTAAGCTAAGGGAATTGGTTGGGCTTCGCTGCCAAGGCGTAAGCTTTGCTCAAGGCCCGTTCTTAGCGTTTTGGGGGTGTTTTCTGGAAAACACCCCCAAAACGTAGGTAACATTTTGATTTGAAGGATAGAATACATATCTATGTAGATACACTGATTTAAGCCTTGGAATCAAGGAGGCAAGTGCCCTCACGGCCATTCCGGGCGGGGAAACATTTAAAGATAACTACTATGGCAACAACCAAATGGTCTCTGGACCCCATGCACAGTGAAGTACAGTTCAAGGTGAAGCACTTGATGATCACCACCGTGACTGGCTATTTCCAGACCTTCAACGTGGAGGTGGAAACCGAGAACGATGACTTCAGTACGGCTTCGCAGCTGGTGTTCACCGCCGATGTCAACTCCATCAGCACCAACAACGAGCAGCGTGACACCCACCTGAAATCAGCCGATTTCTTTGACACCGATACCCACGGTGAGATTCGGTTCGTGGGCAACCGCTACGAGCAAACCGGCGGAGACTCTGCCAAACTGCACGGCGACCTCACCATCAAAGGCACTACCAAACCGGTCACCGTAGACGTTGAGTTCGGCGGTATTGTGGTAGATCCGTACGGCCAGACCAAGGCGGGCTTCACCATCACCGGCAAGATCAGCCGCAAAGAGTTCGGGCTGACCTGGAACGCAGTGACCGAAGCAGGCAGCGTGGTGGTGAGCGATGACATCCGGTTGAATGCCGAAATCCAGCTGGTGAAGCAGGCCTAAGTTCTGCCGCCAGTCCCCCTAAAAAGAGAGGAGCCCACCAAACCGGCTCCTCTCTTCGTTTTTGCGGAATTTGTTTCTGGGGTGTTTTTGAGAAAAGAGGCTTAAAACAGATCGCCTGTGTTTCAATCGCTTCATCAGGTTTTCAGATCAGGGATGGGCTAGTATAGCTATTTTTGAATATTTAGCAGACTCTTGGAGGAGAGTTACTTGTAATTATTCCGATGAAATATTTAAAATTTCATTTAACCTTGCGGAAAAGCGCACGTACAGTCTGCATCTGCTCGTCATGAGCGAAGATCAAAGCGTGAGAGTACATGGGAATGAAGAATACATTTGGGGTGGAGATCATCCCTGAGAATGATGCGGAACGGATCCAGAAGCTGCATAATTACCATATTTTAGACACCGAGACCGAAGGACCTTTCAAGCACATCGCGGAGTTGGCGGCCCACGTGTTCAAGGTGCCCATCGCCCTGGTTTCGTTTGTAGATGCTGAAAGGGTGTGGTTCAAAGGGAATGTGGGCATGGAAGGAGTCTCTGAGGTAGACCGAGGCGTGAGTCTGTGTTCTCTGGCCATCTTGCGGCCCGAGGCCACCGTTTTTGAGGATACGCTTCTGGAGCCTTGTCTGCTGACCAATCCGTTGGTGGCAGGGGAGTTTGGGCTGCGCTTTTACGCGGCAGTTCCCATCACCACCTATGACGGCTTCCACCTGGGCTCGGTGTGCATCGTGGACAAAGCGCCCAGAACCTTTTCCGCTGATGACCAGCTTACCCTGGAGTACATGGCCAAACTGGTGATGGACGAACTGGATCTCTGGAAGTGCCGCCTCTACGTGCAGGCGTTGAATTAAGCGCGCCTTTCTCCCTGATGGATTTTACTAGCCTGTGCCTTTCCTGAGCGCAGGCTTTTTGCTTTTTAGTAAGTCTGGTTTCCATCATCCGCAGGCGGAAATTGGTTTAGGCTATCTTTCTGCTTTTCAGGCGATAAACGCTGCGGCAGGCTTTGTTTTCCCTGCGATTTTGTTATATTTTTGTAAAAGTGTTTGACCAGCTGGTTTGTATAGCCGGTTGTTGAATTGGAAAGCATACGTTATCATCATCTCATGGAAAATGCCCTCGCCATTGCCAACTACTTTATCAAGAAGTCTTTTGACACCGGCGAACCCGTTACCAATATGAAGCTGGTGAAGCTGGTGTACATCGCGCACGGGTGGTATCTGGGCCTGGCCGGCGAACCACTCCTCACCGAGCCCATCGAAGCCTGGAAATATGGCCCAGTGGTGCCGTCGGTGTACTACAGTTTCAAGGATTTCGGGGGCGATTCCATCCGGCAGATGGCCACCGGGTTCAATGCAAGTGAAACGGCCGCGGTTCCCCTCGCCGATGCTTCCCTGGTACCGTTTCTGGACAAGATCTGGGAGGTCTACGGGAAGTTCACCGGCATTGACTTATCAGCCATGACGCATCAGGACCATACCCCCTGGAAACAGGTCTGGGATACCCAGGGAAAACACAGCAACAACGTGATCATCCCCAATGATGTCATCAAAGACTATTACCAGAAGTTAGTGAACGCCCCCCATGCAGCCCAATCAGCCTAGTTCTCCTCCTTCCCTTGACCTGGGGGCCATCAGAGCCTCGCCACCCCCGCAAGCAGCGTTACGCAAGGCCAGAGAAGAAGATGAATGGTTTGCCAGCGACCGGCGCAAGAGGGAGCACCAGCGCGAGCAGGGTGCCCGAACCATCATCCACTGGGCCATTCAGGCCAACATCATCATGGCGGGTATCATCATTGCCATCTGCCTAGGGGTGAGGGGTTTCCACCTGATTGCCGCCGAAGACTGGAAGTGGCTGACCAAAGAACAGGTAGACCTGCTGGACAACCTGGCCAAATACGCCGGATCTGGGGCCGTAGGCAGTTTGCTCACCCGTTACCTGACCAAGAACATAGATCCCAAAGCGGGTCCTCAATAAAGCAGAGGTCACCAACGTAAAAGGGCCTCGGACATAAAAACTGCAATGGTTTTTATGCCCGAGGCCTTTTTTATCCTTCTTGTTTTACGGCTCTTTTCGCAATTTCAGGCGTAAAACGGAATGAGCGGATGTACTACTCCAGCAATTCCCCCACGTGTTTCTTGATGTTCTGGCAGATCTGGTCCAGGGGAAGGTCGTTGTCATCGGTCCCGAACGGGTTCTCAATTTCCTCCGCAATCAGTTCCAGACTGGCCATGGCGTACAGAATGAGCATGACCACCGGAATCACGAAGTAGCCCATGCTGTAAGCCCACCCAAAGGGCAGCGTCATGACGTAGAGGAAGATGAATTTCTTGATGAAAACACTGTAGGTGAAAGGAATGGGCGTGTTTTTGATGCGCTCGCTGGCGCCGGTCACCTCAGTCAATACCTTGATTTCCTGGTCCAGGATCATGAGTTGGCCGGTGCTGATGGCGCCCGAGACGTGCAGCTCGTTCACGCGCCGGAAGATGGCCGAGGCAATCTGGTTGGGCATGTGTTTGGCCGGGTTCAGGTCCAGTACCGGGTCCAGGTCATGGTAATCCTCGTTCTGGCGGAGCGACGTTTTCAGGGCCAGGGCGAAGCTGGGAATCGTCTTCCGGAAGAAATGGCGGTCCTCCGGATCAGGGAGGCAGGCTTGCAGTTTCAGGGCCAGGTTGCGGGAACTGTTGGTGAGGCTCCCCCAGATTTTACGTCCTTCCCACCAGCGGTCATAGGCCGTGTTGGTCCGGAACACCAGCAGCAACGAAATCACAAAACCCAGCACACTGTGCATCAGCCCCACGTTTTTCAGCTCAGTGGAATTGAAAAGCCGCGGATGGTTCAGCTCAATATACGCCACCAGCCCGGCATAAGCCCCCACGGCACACAAAAGCGGCAGCAACCGCCGGGAGGTGTCTGACCGTGAAAACCGAAAGATGAAGATAAACCATTCTTTGGGGTTGTAGTTAACCATGGGAAAGGAGTTCAGGAGGAAGGCGGGCTAATGGCGCCCAGCCGTTGGAGGGGGTAAATATAACGAGAAAATGCTTTAGGCCTCTTTTTCTGAAAACTGCCCTAAAACGTGCCCGGAAGCTATGCGGCTGTCTATCTTCAATAGTTCGCCCAAGTCACGGTTGGCTCCTGAATAGTGAAAGATGGTGGAAGTGAGTACTGGAGAGGCGAGTGGAAGCCTCCGGCAGGGGTAAGAGCAGCTTTGGTACGGATGTGTGCGGCTTTGCCCGCTCCGCACATCGAACGGACCACGGCAAAATGGGAAGTTATGTCAAAAGAAGACGTCTGCCGGGGGAGAAAGGAGGGAATGACAAATCGTTTTGTTTATAAATGTAAAAACTACGCTTATCTTTAAACAAGATTACTCACCTGTTTCAGTTTAGATAGTAGATACGTTAACCAGCTTTATGAACGCCAGCAGACTTTTAACATTCCTCTTCGCGGTAATGCTCCTTTTGAGTGGAGGAGCCGTGCATGCGCAGAAACTAAAGAAAAACCAATTCAACAACCCCCTGGCGTTGCAGCGGGCCGACCCGCACGTCTGGAAAGCTTCGGATGGCACCTATTACTTTGTGGCCACCGTGCCGGAGTACGATCGCCTGGAGATCAGGAGTTCCAAGACCATCAATGGCATAAAAGAGGCAAAGCCGGTGGTGGTGTGGCGCAAGCACGAGAAAGGTCCCATGGGCAACCACATCTGGGCACCTGAACTGCACCAGATCAACGGGAAATGGTACATCTACTTTGCGGCTGGCTCGGCGGAAGACAAATGGAAAATTCGGAAGTACGCCTTGTCAAATGCATCGGCAGATCCCACCCAGGGCGAGTGGAAAGAGGAAGGGGAGATTGTCAGCCAACCCAATCAGTTCACCCTGGATGCCACCACTTTTGAGCACAAAGGCCAGCGCTACATGATTTGGGTGGACCGCGGAGCACCCGACAAGGTGACGAACACCAGCCTGTACATTGCCAGGATGACGAGTCCCACCACCCTGGATGACAAACAGGTGATCATCACCCAACCGGAATTTGCCTGGGAGATTCAAGGTCACCGCGTGAACGAAGCCCCGGCCGTTTTGATCCGGAACGGAAAAGTGTTCGTGACGTTCTCGGCCAGCGCCACCGACGCAAACTACTGCCTGGGTTTACTCTGGGCCGAGGAGGGAGCCGATTTATTAGATACTGCTTCCTGGCACAAATTACCCGAGCCGGTTTTTTACACAAATGAACGCCTGAAGCGTTTCGGACCGGGGCACAACAGCTTTATTGTGGCCGAAGACGGCAAAACCGACATCATGATCTACCATGCCCGCGACTACAAAGACATCAAAGGCGAACCGCTCTACGACCCCAACCGCCATACCCGCGCCCGGGTACTGAGATGGACCAAAGACGGTATGCCGGATTTTGGGCAGGAACTAGAAGACAACGAAATGGCCCTGAAAAAGACAAAACGCTCCAAAAAGGCGAAGAAGCAGTAGGGGACTCTTAATAAAACCTTATTTTTTTACCAAACACCTGTGGCTTAGAGGTTCCTCTAAGCCACAGGTGTTTCTACCCTTTACAATATTGTTTTCACAACGTTAAGGCACGGTTAGTTGCAGTTTTCCTTGTTTTTCCAGTTGAGCTTGTATTTCTCAAGTAACTGATCACCAGCTTGTATTTCGTCCTCTTTTAAATGGCCTTTGATGACGTATCTGGTAGAGGTGTGTTTTTGGACGACAGAATACTCGGCAGCCAGCATGGCCCAAAGATACGCCTGTACTATAACTTTCCTGTCCTTAAGGGCATTGCTAAACAAAAGGGCCGCTAGTGGTCCCATCGCCGCTGGCTGCTTTTGTTCGGCAGACTTTGCTAACCAATGCAAGGCCAGCGCGTCATTTTTCTCCACGGCTAGTCCATATTGGTACGTGTAGCCCATCACAAACTGGGCGGTGCAGTTGCCTTTATCGGCATAAGGCTTCAATAACGTAATGGCCTTTTTGTAGTCTTTCGCATCAAAGGATTTCAGACCTTCCTCAAAATCGGAAGTTTGCCCAAATGATTTCAGAAGGGTAAGAACAAGAATAGAGGTAAGCGCAATAGCTTTTTTCATTCGGGATAGAGGTTTCTGGTTGCCTTGTGTGAATCAGGAGAGAGGCCGTTCACTCATGCTGGCGTTTAGGAGTGGTAAGCAGCAGTGGCCGTTAGTCATAGAAGTTTTTTACTTCCAGATTATTTTGTTTCAGGAGATCAAGCAAGGCATACTTGTGGTCATTACCCACCAATACTATGATTTCTTTTCCTTTAAACTCGTTGACGTAGCGAAGTATGTTTTCAGCCATGGCTTTGTTTCTAACGTCCCAATAATCTTTCCGAAGTTTGGCAAACCTGAGCCAATTTTTCAATTCGTTGGTGCGCAGAACAATGGAAAGCATCAGGTCAAAACTGACTTTATTCTTAAGTGCCAGGAATTTGGTTGCGGCAGCTGTGTTTGCCTCGCGTAAGGAATGGAAGTTGAGTTCTGAGTTGCTTTGCAAGACGGTAAGTAAAATTTCAAAATCAGCTTTACAGACATCAGAAAACTTGTCCTTCTTGTACAGGTCAAGCATTTCTCTGAATAGCTTGTTTTCTTGTTCCAGGTAGTTTTCTTTCTTGTAGAAGTCGTGTCTCCCGTTGAGGTCAAACGGCCGAAGCTGGATTCCATTCTGCTGTTGGTATTTGTAGCTGGCGATGTTTTCATTTGTGGTGAGAAAGTACTTCAGCGGGTATTTCTCTACGTTGTACTGAAAGTCCTTAGTGAAGTGCTCGTCTTCCAGCTCGAGCAGAATGAGATCTGGCTTGATTGTATGGAAGATGTTGAGTAGGCTATCTGGGTTTATGTACTTGTTTTCTTCGTGTGCCGTCCCAATCAGCCATACTTTGGTTTGGCCGTAGCTGATGGTAGCAATTAGAAGGTTGAACATCAACAACATTTTTCTCATAAAGGGGAGGGAAGTGGCAGCGTACCTACTGTGAAGATGTCACTTAATAGCGAAATTTATAGTTTAGCCGACCTGTTTTTCTGAAAGCAGATGAAAAAAGGATTACTCCTGATGTTTGAAGGCGATTATTCTACACTAACGCTAAACTTATCCTGGGTTCCGTATTTCTGTGGTTTCCCTAAAGAGACCATCCATCTGTCATAGGTGGCTTTGGCTAGCCATTGCACCACGTAGTTCTTCTTAATCTCGTTTACGGAAGCCGCTTCACCCGCCAGCTGCTGAGCTATTTCAAACAGCGCGCTCTTCTTGCTGTGGTGGAATATAAAAGCGGCGTGGAATTTATCTATGGGTTTGCTGATCTGATTTTGCATGTAGAGTTGCTGGACTTGTTCCAGCCGCACACTGTCTCGCTCCTTCATGTTGTCATTAGGCAGACCGAGGTGCGTTTTAATGGTCATCCGGTCGGCCTGATCCATCTGGTAGGCGTACGCTAACTTATCGCTCGCCTCGCCGGTGCTACTTACGGCAGGCGCCAAGGGGCGAAGCAGTCCAACCAAAACCCCTGATATACTGATGCCCAGGATGACCAAGGGCACGCTCACCCACCTTGAACCTAGGCTGGGGCGGAAAACTCTAACTAAACAGGCCACCAGAAGGCTGGCCAAGCTCAAGCCGATGGTGACCAGCAAGAGAAGACTCACCACGTTGTAGCTATAGGAAAGTATGCCAACCAGTAGTAGGATGATGAGCGGAATCAGGTTTTTCTTCATTTTTTTTTCTGCTTATTGTATAGGTGCCATCAGCAGGAGAGGCTGGTGACTCATTGGGGTTTATAAAGTATTGTAATGTCTTTTCTATATAAGATTCTAGCAGATACCTTCCTTCGCATAAAGGCGAAAGCTTCTGATTATTGATAAGAAGGCTTCATGAAAGATGCAATTTTTGCAGGACTCGTTCTTAGAAAGTTCATGCGTTTCTGTCTCAGTTTACTTAAAACCGTACATACTCCCAAAGTTTTCCGTACTTATTCGTTCATCGCCCTCTAGGCTTCTTCCGTTTCTAGGAATGAAGATTCCCTATGAACAGACTTTACAAAAAGCTCCACAAACTCCTCCTTCTCATTACAGGTAGTATTGCGTTATGGCCCTCGGTAATTGCTGTAAGCTTTCTGCTGCTGAGTTTCTTTATTTCATATTTTGAAAGAACCCATGTTGGCGTTTACCTGGAGCAGAACTTTCTTTCCTCGCTCAACTCTGAGCCAGAAAATGCCAGGTCCATTCTCACCACCATTGTCTCCGGGACCATCAGTTTAATGGTCTTCAGTTTCTCCATGGTAATGATTGTGCTCAGCCAGGCATCTTCTAACCTGACGCCCCGGGTGATTCCGGGCCTCATTTCAGATAAGATGAACCAGCTGGTGTTGGGCGTCAACATAGGCACCATTCTTTACACACTTATTCTAATCCTGAGCTTTAAACAGGGCGAGGATAACGCCAGTGTACCTATGATTGGCATTCTGCTGGCCATGCTGTTTGCCGTCTGCTGCGTGGTCTTGTTTGTGTACTTCATTCACTCCATTTCCCGCGCCATCCAACCCAATACCATTCTTACGCGCATCTATGAAACCACCAAAGCGGCGTTGGAAGAAGAGGCCCAGAAAACGCAGGAGAATGAAGAACTTAAAAAGCAGAGAGATCCAGAAAGCTGGTATGCTATTCATAGCACCGAAGGAGGTTATCTGCGAGTGATAGAGTTGGAGAGTCTGAATAAACTGGCGCAGCAGGAGGATCTCATCTTTGAAATAACTGTGTCTATTGGGAAATTCATTGTACCCGGCTTTCCCTTTGTGCAGGCAAACCGAGACCTGCAGGACCAGGAAGAGCTGCGGGAGGAAGTGCAGAATTGCTTTATTTTCTCTCTGGAGGAAGTACCCGTGGTAGATTTCGAGAACGGCCTTCGGCAGATTTCTGAAGTAGCAGTGAAAGCCCTCAGCCCAGGAATCAATGACCCCGGGACGGCTCTCAGCGCCATCGACTTTTTAACGCTGTTATTCATTAAACGCATGCAAAGCATCACCCACAACGGCCTGCTTGATGAGAACAGAAAACTACGGGTCATCAAACGACCTACTCCCTTGGAGACGCTCCTCTACCGTTTTTTCACCCCCATTCGCACCTATGGAAAAGCAGACGTGATGGTGGTCAGAAAGTTATTGCTCAGCCTGAGACACATGCTCCACGCAGACAAGCAACGGCATGAGTATACCCAAGGCCTCTACAGACAAGTACGGGTGATCAGGGACGATGCCCACGAAAGTATCACCAACCCAGAGGACCGTAACTAAATCAATCAGGTGCTTTCTGCCATTAACACGCTCTTGGCCGAGCATGGCCCGCAGGTTGATCTGTTATCAGTAAAGGTTGAAGTAGTAAGGGAATAGGGCTTCTCAAGAAAACCTCGTTTTGAGCCTGATTTCTGGAAAACAGGCTTAAAACGGTATGAGCAGGCTTATGAGGAAATAGACCGATTCTCCAGTAGAAAACTTACAAAACAATTATTTGCACAAGCATCAATCAGAAGCAGCCAGGTAGAAATCTTTTGTTGGTTTCAGAATCTGTCTCATCAGTTTGTTTGCTTTCATCGTGCCCTGTTTAATATCCCTCTTATCAATAAAATCACAACGTTCATAAAGCCCTTCCACCATCATAAGATTATTGGCCTGCAAGAAACTGCAGTACGGCTTCATTGAACAAAGCAGGGTTCTCTTTAGGTAGATTATGCGTCTGTCCTTTGAAAATAATCAGTTTAGAGCCCTTGATGTTAGCAGCTATCAACTTAGTGTGTTGCTCTTTTATAACGTCATTTTCACCCGCCATGACCAGGGTTCTGGCCTGTATGTTATTCAGATCTTGTGCCGGGATGTTAGGCTCTGTTAGAAGCAGGGTAAGAAGCCTGGAAGATTGTCTGGATTTTGAATCATCCTGCTTTTTCAACCTGGCCAGATCTTTTGATGTCTGCTTCAGCATGCTTTCCAGTACGGCAGCAGAAGTTGGGTTTAGGTTTGCCCCCATCACCGCAATTTTGTCTACATAAGCAGGGTACTTTATAGCCATCGTTAGGGCTGTATTTCCTCCGTCACTCCAGCCTACTACATGGACCTTTCGTAAGTTCAAGGAGTCCAGCAACGTTTTCATGTCATCGGCGAATAGGTTGTATGACAAGGGCGCTGAAGAGGAGTCTATGCTTTTGCCCTGCGCCCGCGTATCCACGCAGATTACTTTGTATTTCTTCGCTAGTTCAGGGATCTGCCTGGAGAATGCTCCAATGGATTGTCCGTTTCCGTGTAGTAATAGCAAGGGTTCTCCCTCACCGTACGTTTCATAGTATACAGGTGTCCCTTTGATGGAACAGTAATTTCCTTTCGGGGGATTAGAGCCGTACTGTGTTATCCAATGCAATTTCCCGCCCGAGGCTGTTACTAGCAGGGCCTTGGACGGAGTGGGATTTGACACCTGCTCAATGGACAAGCGAGTACCTGCTGGAATTTTGAGGCTTTTCTCAAACTTCTTCAATGGATTTGCGGGATCAACTTTCTCAAAGTCTCCGTCTGGGATGTCAATCGTGCGCCAAGTGCCTTTATCTGAGATTTGTAGGGTCAAGTTGTCAATGAAGAACTTACCATTCCCTACTTGATTCACATAGAACCAAATTTTACGGGTTTGTTCAGATAGCTTGCCATGGATGGTGTATGTATTCCACAGGGTGTCTTGTGGTAAACTGGTGGGATGGTTGTATTCCAGAAAATCATAATCGCCTTTACCCACTTGAAGAGCGTAGATGGTTACTTTGCTCAACGTATCCTCTGGCTGAGACTTTATGTCAATCTTAAATCGATAATTGCTACCCGCGTATTTCTCAGTTGGTATATTAGGTAGAAAGAACAGACTGTTTACATATTTTTTGACCTGCGCCATTGAGCTCAGGGAGGACAATATCAATACAAAAGCTAGTATGTATTTCATGTTTTATTTGATATAGATATTTAATCCAAAGAGCTAATAAAGTAAGTTTATTTTGACTGCCCTATGGGTTGTGACTGCGCACTAATAACGCCTTGATTTAACAGTGGCAAGAAGGTTGAATGAAACTGCTTGAAACCAAATGCCTGGTGTGTTTCTTTACTTCAGGAAATGAGTGCTACCCTTCTTTTTTAGCCAATCTTCTCTGGTCATCTCGAACCTGATTTCGCTTTCACCGTGGCGGCCGGTTTGTGTCCAACCCATTTTCCGGTAAAAGTTTTCTGCCCGGGTATTTGGGGAGGTTCCCAGCCAGACGTTTTCCTTTCCGATGGAAAAATACCAGTCCAGCATCAGGTCATGTAACTGACGGCCAATTCCTCTTCCTTCAAATTCGGGTTTCAGGAATAAGGCCCAGATATTGTCTTCCTTTAGGTCCGCAATGGCAAATCCTATTACCAAATCCTCCATTTCACAGACCCAACCTTTTCCTCTCTTCGTCAAAAACTCCTCACAGTCAGCGTCTGTCACCCGCTCAGGATTTGATAACACATTCTCTTTTACTGAATGACGAACAACCTGTATTTGCTTGATGTCTTCAATGTTCGCTTCTCTGTATCTCATATAAGTTCTATAGCCGGTATCGGTCTCCTGTTTGTAGCTGTTAGCTGTCAGCGGAAAATGGAGTCGTTTCTTTTTGTGTGCCGATTAGGGAATGGTTTGGTTAACTTTTAACTGTAATGTAATAATGGTTTCTCCCCTCATCTTCAAACTCTTCTATCAAAGATAATCCAGATGCTGCTACTATTTCTTTGTATGTTTTTGCTCCAAGTGAGATGGAATGGTACCCGGTTAATACATCCTTCCACTGAGTCTTTTCTGCAGGAGCAGTAAACAAGAATTTCCCTCCAATTTCCAGGGTGTCACTTACTTTCTCTATTACTTTCTCCTGTGCTTGCTTCGGCAGCAGGAACAGTAGCCCCCATGCTATAACGCCGTCAAACTTCCTCTGGAAGAATGAAGAGTTTTCTACTGATTCGCAAATCACAGGTGAATGAGGGAAATGTTGCCGAAAAGCATTCACTAACGTGGGTGAGGCATCAACTCCGTAAACGGTCATGCCTTCCTCCAGCAATACCTTGGAGATCGGAATTCCCGTTCCGCAGCCAAGGTCTAGTACAGTAGAATTTTGCGGCAGTGTCCGAACCCAGTTACGAACCGATGTTACTCCAATGGTCCTTCCGCGAGCGTTGATAAAAGTTGTCGCTATCTCTTCTTAACCGTTCGATTTATCCATTCTCCATATTTAAAGAGAGAGTAATAATTTGTTTGCCAACGGTTGACGGCTTTGCATCGTGGCGGAACTGAATTACCGATGTTGAATGGTCACACTTAACCAGCCGTTAGGCAAAACCGATGTTGTGCCATCGTGCTTATAGCGCTTTTTTCTGTTCCTCTTTGATTTGTTTGTCGCCCCATTCTTTTAGGTAACTAATAAAGGGGATGAGTTCATTGCCTACTTCGGTCAAGGTATATTCTACTTTGGGCGGAATATCGTGGTATACTTTTCTATCAATTAAATTATCTGCCTCTAATTCCCTTAAAGTTTGGGTCAGCATTTTAGTTGTAATGTCAGGCAGCGTTCTGCTTAACTCGCCATACCGCAAAATGGCGTGTTCGTGCAAATACCATAAGATTCTGCCTTTGTATTTTCCTCCAATCCGCTTGAAGGCGTAATCAACAGAACAAGTGGCAACCTCCGGACAAATCTTCTCTTTCTTTTTCATTTTAAATGCTTGATACTCAATATTACATTATTTCTGGTAGGTAGCATACAAAAAAGTACATACTTGCCGAAAGTATGCTGTCATTTTACTTTTGAAGCTCACTGAAGAATGAAGAAAATGAGTTTAGAACAGAAAAATGACAGACCTGCTATCATGAAAGCCGTCAGACAACACGAATTTGGCGGTCCCGAAGTTCTCCGGTATGAAGATGCGCCTGTCCCAGAAATAACAAAAGGAGAAATTTTAGTGAAAGTGAAAGCGATCGGGCTAAATCCGCCCGATTGGTATCTGCGAGACGGATATAAAATGCTACCGCCGGAATGGCAACCCCAAGTACCATTTCCTATTATTTTGGGTACCGATATTTCGGGGGTAATTGTCGAAGTGGGTGAGGGTGTACAGGAGTTTTCTGTTGGTGATGAGGTGTATGCCATGGTCCGGTTTCCCAGTTACGGCCCGAGTCAAGCCTATGCAGAATATGTTCGTGTACCCGTTACAGAATTAGCCTTAAAGCCCAAAAACATTGATTTCATTCAAGCGGCTGCTGCGCCCATGTCCTTACTTACTGCCTGGCAATTTTTAATTGACCTTGGCCACAATGAACCTAATCCACTTCAACCTAGCCGCCATGAACCTGTTCCTCTGGCGGGCAAGAAAGTTCTTGTCAATGGCGCTGGCGGCGGAGTTGGGCATTTTGTATTGCAGTTGGCAAAATGGAAAGGAGCACACGTTATTGCCGTTGCCTCAGCAAAGCAAGAAAGTATGTTGCGGGAATTGGGTGCTGATGAATTTATTGACTACACCAAATACAACGCGGAAGAGGTTGTGTCTGATTTAGATTTGGTCGTTGATGCTGTTGGCGGTTCCACCACCGGCCGCTTCTTAAAAACACTTAAAAAAGGCGGGGCTTTATTTCCAATTTTCCCGTTAGGATTTGCTGGTGCTGATGAAGCGGAGAAACTGGGCGTTACTGTCTCTGCCACCCAAGTACGTTCAAACGGCGCCCAACTTTCAGCACTAGCTGATTTGCTAGATGATGGCACCATTAAAGTTGTGATAGACAGTGTTTTTCCGTTAGCCGAAGCTCGTAAAGCGCACGAAAGAGCAGCGGAAGGGCATATACAAGGGAAAATAGCACTTACTATCTAATCAATTGAGAGGTGGAGATACATGAATTAGCCGATCGAATTGCACTAAAGGAACTCGTTGATACTATTTCAATTCTTGGGGATACAAAGGATTTTGAAAGACAGGTGCAACTGTTCTCTGAAAATGCGATCTCTGAAACGATAGTAGAAGGAAAAACAATTTTAAAGCTGGAAGGAAGAAAAGAAATGGCGCAGGCCTTTGCAGAATTCCTCCATGATATGGAAACTGTATATCATTGTAACGGCCAGCAGGTGGTTGAGATCGATGGCAATAAGGCTACAGGAAAATGGTACTGTTGGATAACGCTCATAGGCAATGATAAGGGGAGGAAAATGAAGACCACCATTGGGGCTACCTATGAAGATGACTACATTCGGGTAAACGATAGATGGTTAGTTTCCAGAAGAGTAGGCGATTTTAAGTGGCAAGATAAAACGGAAATCAAGTCCTGAAGTTGGAAGATTTATAATAAAAAAGAGGTACTGTCTTTAAAGATAGTACCTCTTTTATGCGGTGTCATTTTTAAGACGCGCCACAAACTTGTATAGGCTGCGTGTAAGTAGTCGGCCGGAGCATGGCTTATGCACTTTGTTGTGCGAGGTTATTTATTCTTTTTTTAATAAGATTTATTCTGCCTTCATCTGCAGTTTCTCTCTTTTTCAATACAGACAGGTAATATCTTGCCTTTTCAAAATTTCCGTACTTCAAGAAAATGTCAATTATTTCTTCTATTCCTGTAGAGTCGGTTTGTTCAATGTTTGTAATCAGGTCGGTGAGCCTCTTACTTTTTACCTTTGGCTCCCTTATCTTTCTTCTACATTAGGGGCAGTTCTTTGGGTATGACCATACTATGAATTTCAAGTCCTCATACCAGAACTTCTTTTCTTCTTTGGAAAACTCAAACATGCATCTACAGGTCTGGCATTCTAGTGTTTCGTCGTTATGGGTGAAGAAGGGATAAGTGATTCCGTTCCAATCCTGCTCTTCTGGCTTGCCCACGATGACCTTCTCACTCTTAATGCAATCATCACATGCCCACTTCAGATGACCTTGCCTTGCTGCAGCCAGAACTGAAATCATGTAGGGAGATTTGAATTGCTCATTCCATTTAAATAGATGTGTCAACTCATTTAATTTCCTTGATAGATTGCAGTTGGGGCATCTATAGCTATCATATAGATCTTCTTCTTTCATAATTATAATCACGCACAACGGTCTCGTGTAAACAGCGTGCGAGGCCGTCGGCCGAGACTGGTGTTTAGGTGTTGTTATGGGCTGTTATTTTTTTACACTATTTGGGTTATGCATCTTATAGTAAGTCAATTCCATTAGCTTGTAAGCGTTTCCCAAATTCATTCTAGAGGTTTGACCTAATTTGAAAGGTGAATGGAATGAATAGTAGGTAAAATTAATTGAGATTTTATCTTTTATGTAAACATCAGTAACGGTGACATGAGTCGGTAAAGATTCTTTGCAATCCTGAACAACGTTTAGATACTTAATGTCGGAAAGAAGTCTATCGTATATCTGCTTTTCCTCACCAAAGAAACTAATACTTTGCTTATGTCCGCTTTCGCTTACTACACTACCGAAAATATCAGCATTAGTAACTTGAAACACAGCTATTCTTGCGCTACCATTACCTCTTGAATACCACATTATTCCTGGCTCGGCTGATTTTGCAAAGCTTTTGTAGTGAACTTGAAAAAAACTACTGCTGTCTACTGGTGTTTCATTTTCTACGCTTACCAGCTCACAAGAAGGTTCAACGTATTTTTGCCTAAAAATTGATTTGCAGCTCGCAAATGAAAGCAATATTGCTATCAGTATTTTCTTCAAAGGTTAATTTTTATAATTGCCCATAACGTACTTGTGTAAACGGCGGCGACGGCCGTCGGCCTAGCTGGTGTTTACACGTTGTTAGGCCTAGTTTTTTCTATGCGATGACCGCAAGTCTTTTTCTGTTTTTGGCCTGTTTTGGAAAAATGAGCCCGAAAACAGCTTGCCGAGAGTAATCAACTTTCCTGCTTTCCCAGTGCGCCCGTTTTTGCCCTGAAATACGAAAAAACAGGCCAGAAATGCATTCCTGAAGTCGGGTTTACACAATGTGGATTTTTGTTCTCTATAGAAAAATCTTTTCGCCTGGTTTCGCAGCTTTAATTTTTCTGATGATTTCCTCGCCGTGTTCAATCGAGCGGCATTGAATGATTATTTTATTTGGGGCATTTTTAATGTCGTTAATGACCGCGAGATTGCCCGCCATCATCGTCTCAATTTTAAGTGTTCCTATAATTTTTGGCCTTATCAGTTGCACTAGATTTATTCTTAAAATTAGACCTAACGGACTTAGCTAAACGGCGGCGAGAGCCGTCGGCCGAGCTGACGTTTAGCTGTGGTTGTGTGGTGTTATTTTCTTTTTACTATGCTGTATATAATTTCCATTCTTATTCTAATCACCTTTTAGTTGCAGTTCTAACCTTCTTTGGGAGTAATATTTTAAAAGAGTCCTAAATTCGATAATTGTCAAAGTTTTAGATTTGTTCTTATTCAAATCAGTCTTATCAATGTATCGGTCGATGATTCTGATAATGGCTCCCTGATTTTCTACAGTCATTTTAAAGTCGCCATACTGGTCAATTACAAATCCTGTCTGATATTGAAAATCTGTAAAGATTTCTGTTAGCTCATCAAACTGTTTGTCATTTAAGCCAAATAGATATTCTTTATTATCAAGGCGATAAAAGTCAAGAGCCATTTATTTTAAATTCTTATAATACCACACAACGGCCTCGTGTAAGCGGTCGGCTGGGAGACTGAAACGCAGTTTCATGTCGGACGGCTGACCGCTGGCAGGCAGAGATGGAACGTCGGCCTGGATAAAACCCAGCTGCCGTTTACACATTGTTACCCGCTGTTGTTCTTTTAACTTCTGCTTATATTCTTGGATTTCCAGTTTTGGCTTCATTTCGTGAAAAGAGGCCAGAAACGCAATTCCTTTTTAAGTCTGCACTTCGTTATTTTTTCCGTCCGTTCCTGCTTTTTTGCAGGTCAGAATCGGGGTTCTCAATTTTCCGTTTTTGACCTGTTTTCGGAAAAACAGCCCGAAAACGCTCGCAGAATCGTCCGTCCGTTTTGCGCACATTGCTGATAAATTCTTCCCGCACATTTTGCGTCCGTCGGCGTTACTAAGACTAATCTAACTCTTCTGATTTCTTCTTCCTGAAGTCCGCGATTCTTTTCAGGAGCGGCTCCAGATTTTATTTTTTCAATTGCGGGTAACGGCCTAGTGCAAACAACGTGCAAGGCCGTCGGCCGTAGCATGGTGTTTGCACAATGTTGGCATAAGTGCTTTTTATTTTTTAACGTTCCATCCTTTTGGTGGTATCAAACTGCAACTGATAGGAGAGATCTCAAACTCTTGTCCTGCTTTGTGTTCTGGCAAATGCTTTTCCTTTTGTTTTACTGACAGTAGCCTAATGTTCAATTTTTCGGTATTATGGGATTTTATAACAGCTATGCCTTCCACACTAGATGCATAATTTTGGAATAGCTTTTTATGAGTTGCGTAGAGATTAACGACAATTGTATCTCCCACTGGAAAATAATCTAGTAGTTCTTGGTTTGTAGTGCGCTTCGTATGGTCATTCCCTAAATCGCCTGCCGAAAAACCTTCTCTGCCAGCTTTATTCCAATAAGCCTGGTAAGCTTTTGCTTCTTCCTCTATCTGGAGCGGTTTGTTATTTAGTCTTCGGTGGTAAGCTTTTAGTAAAAATGAAGACATATCATCTGGATGGACAAAGCCTAAACCAGTTAGCTCTTGTTTCAATTTACTAGAGCCCCAAAGCCCCCAATTATTCCTTATCCATGTGCCGAATCCATGGTGAAGTCGAAAAGTTGATATGTCCTCTGGCAAAGTCGCAAATGTGTATTTTGCAGTATCCCCAAACATCCTGTCGAGGCACAGAAAGCTATCCTCAATAGAATTTGGCTTACCTTTCCATGGGTCTTTTACTTGTCCAAAACTTAAGTTGAACGTGAAAAGCAAGGTTATTACTATTAAATATTTCATTTTTAGCATTTATGCCAACGTCTATGCTAAACGACGCGCTAGGCCGTCGGCCGAAGCGTGACGTTTAGGTGTTGTTATGTGCAGTTGTTTCTTTGCGCCCGCAGCCGATTTCTATTTTACTTTTCTCTGTTTTTGGCCTGATTTCAGGAAACGAGCCCAAAAACGGGAATCAGCCGCTTCTTTTATCTTTCTGTTTTTGCCTTCATTTCCGAAAACGAGGCCAGAAACGCATTTTGAATCGGTCGGTTTGCACGCGTTGCCGATAAATTCCTTTTGCTCAAACGCCTGGTCAATTCCTCTTCTGCAACATTAGCTGATGAAAGTCGGGCGGTGTTCCTTTTCTTTTGCTGAAGTAATCTAACCTTTTGCCGGTTCACTTTTGCAGCAATTCCTGATTTTTTGACGGCTTCTGCTGATTTTTTGCTTGCCGTCGCGATAACTTCTATTTACAATTGCACATAACGGTTAGTATAAAAAACGTGCGAGGCCGTCGGCCGAAGCATGGTTTTTATACAGTGTTAGGTAAAGTTATTTTTTTCTTTTTTGATTTCTTCAAACCAGCTATAAAGACCATTGTCCCCAAATATGCCTTCTTCCGTTAGGTACTTTTCTATAAATTCATAGAGTGACTGAGTGAGAATTACTTCTTCTTCAGTATCATGATTCCCATTTACTATGTAATATTCTTTTTCACTTTTTAGTTGAATTGTCCACGAGTCGCTGTATATCATGTATTCTGAAAAGTAAAAAGAAGATGTTTCTAACTCTGCTTTATATTCAAGTATTTCTGAAATTGGAATCGCACGAAAAAGGAAGTCGTCTGATTCAAATCCGTTGCATAAACTGTAGAATTCGAGAATTTCATTGGGAAGTTTTTGACTAACCGATTCCTCCAATTTAAATATTTCTTCTTCTGTGGCAGGTTTATTGAATACAATTCCTAATTCATCTACTTTTCTTTTCAATCGTCCGAACAGTACCTGGAATTGATTCATTTCTTATAATTTTACCTAACGGTCTCGTATAAAAAACGTGCAAGGCCGTCGGCCGTAGCATGATTTTTATACAATGTTGGCGGTTGTAGTTTTATGCTTATTACTAATATTACATATTGTCAGTATAGAACATGACAGACACACAAATAGATAAAGCTGTAAAGAGAAATAAAAAGGCAATAATATTTCCTTTAACATAATCCTCTTCAGGTAAATATATTTTGTATAGCAAATCGTTTGGAATTGATAACCTATAAACACTAAACGTGCTAATTCCCCATAGAATGAAAAACACAAATAAATAGGCATCGGTAATAAACGTCCTTAAACCCGCATGTCCATATAAAACTAGTCCAACTTCTAGCAAAGTTAATAACAGAAATACTATGGCTGCACCAACTACTGACCTCGCCCAAAATCCGCTTAGCCAGCTATCTTCCCTCTTTCTGTATCTACAGTAAAGTGCAACAACCATTAGGTTTAATTTATTTAACTCACCTTCATCATATTTACTCATTTTTAATTTTGTTTTCTATTACCGCCAACGGTCTCGTATAAACAGCGTGCGAGGCCGTCGGCCGTGGCATGGTGTTTATACCTTTATATTTGCCCATCTGCGAGAGTGCAATTTCCTATATTTGAAATGGGAGAGGAGA
>NZ_JACOAF010000018.1 GCF_014269285.1 Rufibacter sediminis | reverse complement strand
GATACGAGAAGACAGCCGGCAGTTTTGCCGGATTCGTTTTCCTAGCAGCAGCCATGATCCTGCTACACTAATTGTCAACACGCCCTAAAACAAGGCTGCATTCTGCTTGGCCTCAGGCGCAAAGTCGATTGAAATCCACCTATGACTTCTCGGCACCGGTAGTCATCTGTTCTGTTTAGGGGCTGTTTTAGCAAAACAGGCATCAAACGGATATCACGCGCATTTCCGTTTCACGTGCGCCGAGGTTCGCTTCTCAGGTTTGGCCGTTCTGGGAAACTAGTTCCTGTAGCACTTCAATGACCCCGTTCTGGCTGTTGCTTTTGGCCCGGTAACGGGCGGCTTCCTTGATGTCTGGATGGGCGTTCTCCATCGCGAAGCTAAAGTGGGCTTTCTGGATCATCTTCAGGTCGTTGAGGTAATCGCCGAACACCATGGTTTCCTCCGGGGTGATGTTGAACCGCTCCTGCACCACTTCCATGCCTTTGCCTTTGTTGGCCTGCTGGTCACAGATATCCAGCCATATTTTACCTGATACGGTGACTTGCAGGTGCTCCCGTTCCGGTTGGAAGGCTGCATTGGTGCTCCCCTCCACCCCGGCCAGATTCAGCAGGGCTACTTTCAGGAACTGGTCATCTTCTACCTGCAGCAGGTCGTCTACCACTTTCACTTCATCGTAGTACAGCTGTACCTGCTCCAGAAACTCAGGCGCGGTATTCTCCACGTAAGCCGATTTCTTTCCACAGAGCACGATGTACACGCCCGCGAGGCTTCGCGCTTTCTGCAGCACTTGCCGGGTGACGGCGGGGTCCATGGCCTGCACCAGCAGTTCCTGCCCCTGGTAAGCGACGTAGCTGCCGTTCTCGGCCAGGAAGATGATCTCGTCTTTGATGGGCGCGAAAAGGTTCACCAGGTTGTAGTACTGCCTTCCGCTGGCGGCGGCAAACAGGATGCCCTTCTCTTTCAGGGCCTGGTAAACGGGGTAAAATTCTTCACTCAGGGAATGCTGGGGGTCTAGCAGGGTGCCATCCATGTCGGTGGCGATGAGCTTGATGTTTGAATAATCCATAGTTGTCTGTACTCCAGGCGAGCCTGGTTCAGGTGACTGGCTACCGGGCAGAAAAATGCGCCCAACCAGCGTGCAAGTTAGCAATAATTGAATTAGGGCTGTTTTCAGCTCCTTTTCTGAAAAACAGCCCTAAAACGGCTAGGCCGGCAACAAGCGCCAGAGAAGCCCAAAGCTCTCCTAAACGCCGTTAAGCTTTCGCCAATGCTTTGATGTCTGGCACTTCCAGTATCAGCTTGCCGTAGCCCTTCTGGCTCACGTGAATCATGGCTTTGCCCAGATCGCTCAGCGTGGAGATGTAGTTGGGAGCCAGCATTCTGACCACCGGGGCCAACCAACCGATGTATTTGTAGTACTTGATGTTTTTCATGCCGGGAGTGGGTTCCAGAAACGCCGGCCTGAAGTTGTACGCGGCTTTGAAGGGAAGTCTTAGCAGGGCATTCTCGGTTTCGCCTTTCACCCGGGCCCACATGCTGTTTCCTTTTGCAGAGCTATCGGTGCCCGCTCCAGAGACATAGCAGAACACCAGCTGAGGGTTCACCTCGGCCAGGGTCTGCGCCACGTGCAGGGTCAGGTCATGGGTCACCCGACGGTAATCTGGTTCTTTCATGCCCACCGAGGAAACGCCCAGGCAGAAAAAGCAGGCATCATAGCCGGAGAGCTGGTTATTGATGGGCGAAAGGTCCTGGAAGTTCTGGTGGATGATTTCTTGGACCTTCGGATGACGCACCCCGCCGGGCCTCCGGTTGATGACCAGCACCTTCTCTACCTCAGGCTGTTGCAGGCACTCCAGCAACACTCCCTCGCCCACCATTCCGGTGGCTCCGGTGATGATCACATGTAGGTTCTTTTTCATGGGATGGCAAGGGCGTAAGTGGAAAGCCCCGGGGTAGTTCTACGTACGTTTCGGGCGGAGTTTCTGAAAAGCAGGCCTAAAACCCCTGAATCGCAGAGAAACAGCCTTCCCGGATCAAACACATCACAGGTAATACTTCATCCCGAAGGCCAGGTTCATAATCTTGGCCGGGCTCAGGTACCTGGGGTTGTTGAGGTAGGAGATCAGGTACTCGCCCATCGTCCCGAACTCATAGTATCCGGCAAATTTCTGGACTTTTTTCACCCGGGTAAGGTTCACCTGTCCGCCGGCAAACAGGTAGAAGTTCAAGGCCGTGGAGAACCGATAATACGAGTTGGGGTATCGGCTGAGATAGCGTTCTGAGGCGAAATACTCCTTCCCGAAGGTATAGCCCAGCTGCACGCCCAGAGTGATGGGTTTCCAGTCCACGTTCTTGATCCTTACTGATCTGTAGGGCAGAAACGTGGATTTCACGGCCAGGGTGAAGATGTCATCGCCGCCCACGAACTTGGGCAGGTAACCTAGCGAGAGATCAGTTTCCAGCTTGCTGTTGAACGCCTGCCGGCCTACGCCCACAGACAGCAAGCCAATATCGCCGGCAAACTGGGCTTTCAGATAATAGGGTGAACTTACTTTGACGGAGTCTGCGTGGAGGTCCTGCCCCTGGGCGGTGGCGGTCTGCAGCGCCAGCCATAGCCCCAGCGCGAGGAATTGAAGAGCCTTTTTCATGTTAATACACCACCCTTTCCAGGGAATAGCCCCCATTCCAAAGTTTGAGATATGTAAAGCCCCGCTCCTTCACGAAGGTGGTCACGTGGTACAGAATCTGGTCGCCGTACTTTTCCTCGGTAGCCCAGCTGTGCTTGTGCCCGTGCAAACTCAGCGACACTTTTTGGCTGTTCACCAGGGTTTGATGGTAGGGAATTTCCAGTTGCTGGTCAAAATCGCTGTCATACGGCGGCACGTGCGAGATCACCACGGCCTGTTGCCAGGTAGCATCCGGCGTGGGTGTCAGCTCCTTGGAGAGCCAATCCAGGTCCGGCACCTTGCCCTGGAAATTGTCCTCGCGGCCATTGGTATCCAGCAAAACGAACTTGGTGTGGCCGTACACAAAGGAGTAGTTGAACTCCCCAAACATCTGGCGGTACACTTTGCGGCCGTTGCCCAGCATGTCATGGTTCCCGATCACCGTGAGGTAAGGCCATTTCAGATCATCCATCAGGTCATGCACCCACCGGAACTCCTGTGACATCCCAAAGTCAGAGATGTCGCCCAGGTGCACCACAAAATCGATGTTCTCATAGGTGTTGGCTTTCTTCACGAAGGCCTGCGTGGCATCATAGAAGCGCTGGGTGTCGCCCATCAGGAGAAGGCGCAGGGTGTCTGGGGCGGGTTGGCGCTGCAGCCGGGAAAGGGCTTTCGCCGTGAGGTTGGTTTCTTCTTCCTTCAGGATGAGCTGGTTGGGATGATACTCAAAAAGTCCGTCGCAGGACACGAAGAGGAAGAGCACCAGAAGGCACAACAGCCGGGGTAAACGTTTACTCATGTACGCGTAATCTAAAAGTAAAAAAGACCGGAAAACCATCTGGCACTCTGGTACTGCAGGGAGAAGGCAAAGCCTTCGCAGAGACGTGTCATCATCGTGTCTGGCCGAAGCCAGGGCGGGGCGAATTAGGAATTGGCGGGTTGCCGCAGGGCGGATTTGATCTCCTCGCCCACTGGCGACACCGCCGGCCCGAAATAGTGGGTGAGCACCCCGTTTTCATCCAGCAGGTACTTGCTGAAGTTCCAGTCGGGTTGGTGTCCGTTCCAGCCGTTCTTGCCGGGGTCGGTGAGCCAGTTGTACACCGGGTTCTGGCCCTGGCCTTTCACCACCACGCTCTTCTTGGCCAGCGGAAACGAAACGCCGTAGTTCACCTGGCAGAACTGGGAAATTGTCTGGTCATCGTCTTTCTCCTGCTCCTGGAAGTCATTTGCCGGAAACCCGATCACCTCCAGCTGGCCTTTCAGTTGCTCGTGGAGTTGCTGCAGTTCTTCGTACTGGCCGGTGTAGCCGCAGTTGGAGGCGGTGTTCACCAGCAGCACCTTCTTGCCTTTCAGCTGGCTGAAATCAAGCGGCTTGCCGTTGCTGAGCGTGGCACTGAGGGTATGGAATGGCTGCGCCGGAACCGCCCGCTTGTCGTTTTGCAGGATTCTGCCTTTACTGGTTGATTTGCTCAGGCGCATGATCAACGGATACAGCAGTTTCATGATTCTTTTTCTCAAATCCATGGGGTAAAGGTATGATTAAGTTTCTTAGCTAGTGCTTTACCAGCCTATAGCGTTTTTAATAGCTACTTTCTTACTAGATACCAGGTTACTTCTTCAACCGGTTCTCAAAGAACGCCAATGTGGTCGCCCAGGCTTCTCTGGCCGCCAGAGGATGGTAACTGGCCCGCTCATCACAGTGGAACCCGTGGTCTGCGTAGGAGATCACCGTGTTGATGTAGTCTTTGCCCGCCGCCTTCACCGCATTAATCACGGTGTCAATTTTCTCCTGCGGAATATGGACGTCTTTACCGCCCCAGAAAAAGAGCTGCGGCGCATGCAGGTTCACGGCCTCGTGAGCCAGCGTATCCGTTCCGCCGCCGTAGTAAGACACCGCCGCCGAAAGCGGCAACACCGCATTAGCCAGAAAAGAAACCCGCCCGCCCAGGCAGAACCCGATGCTGCCCGTCTTCCCCGGCTGCACGGTGGGCTGCTGCTGTAGCCAGTCATACGAAGCCTTCAAATCAGCCGACAGCCCGTCCTGGGTGAGCGCCTGGTAATGCGGCATGACCGAGGCAAAATCAGCGTAGCTGGCTTCTAGGCGCTTGACGGTCCGGTGAAAAAGGTCCGGCGCGATGACGGCGTACCCTTCCTGACAAAGCCGCTCGGCAATGTTCCGAATGTGGCCGTTCACCCCGAAGGCTTCCTGCAACAGAATAATGGCCGGTACTGGCCCGGATTCCGCCGGCACCGCCACATAGGCCTCCATAGCCGTACCATCCGATACCTGCAGCGTAATGAAATCATGGTTGGTCATAAAAGATCTGTTTAAAAGGTTCAACCTTCCTCTTACGTAAAGGATGATTTCCGGCCGTTTTTGGTAAAACACCCTTAAAACAGACACCAGTTGTAACTCAGCACGTTGAGGCCGCAGAGCTGGTTGTTTTGGGCATGTTTCGAGGAAAACAGGCTTAAAACGTCCGCACATGTAGGCCTGCCAGCCTTAAGACCCATGCGGTGTTTTGAGGAAAACAGGCTCAAAACGTCTATCAGGCGGCGACAGGCCGGACACTAGCCAAACTCCACTCTGCTGTAATTAATGTTTCGGCCTGACGGAGATACGCGGTGAGGTAAGCAGTTTACGGAGGAGATCTCGCCCAAACCGTATCCAGAAAAAGGCAGCAGCGGAAATATCCAAAACACCATCTGGAGTCCTCCTTTTTAAATTTGGTTAAAAAAGCAACCATCCGCTACTGAATGCGTTTTATAACCTGCAACAGAGTTAAAATCTAACTTACACGACTATGAAAAAGATAACATTCTTAGCGGCCCTGTTTGTGGCTGCCGGACTGCAGATAAATACCGCTGAAGCTTCCATCTTGCCTGTTCAGGACACGGTACAAGACACCACCCAGACCACTACCAACAAGGAACGGGCTAAAACCGGAACCAGACAAGTAGGACACGGAGCCAAGTCTGTTGGGAAAGGTACCAAGAACCTGGCCGTGAGTGGTGCCAAAGCAACCGCCAAAGGGGCCAAGAAAGCCGGTAAAGCAGTGAAAAACACCACTAAGAAAGGTGTTCAGAAAGTAGATGAGAAGATTGACTAATCACCTCCTCTCATTCTCTAACAAAAAAGCCTTCCTGCCTGCAGGAAGGCTTTTTTGTGCCTCTTTTCCCCGGAGGTTTAGACGCTAAATAAAACCTTGTTAAGCAGGTCGTCCGTCCTCCCCATCGTTCGGTAATTTCTGCACCGGCATCAGCAGGAACTCCTGAATACGCCAATCCAGCTCTGAGATCTCCTTGCCCAGCTTTTCCAGCCTTTGCGTCAGGTTCACCTCGTCATGAGGCACTACCAGGGCCTCGCCCATGTAAATGTGGCCTTCCTCGCGTAACCGAAAGGTGTGTTCCTTCACCCAGGGTTGGTGTTTCAGTTTGTGTTCTATCTCCAGCAGCAGAGGATCAGTTTCCTGGTCGTCTACGGTTTTGGGGATTTGGTTCATCAGGTCAAATACCGCTTGCTTCAGGTTCTTGTACCCGTCTTTGATGATGTCCAGGGAAATGATGATCGCAGCCACAGAGTCGGCCCACCACCAGCCCATCCCAATCCCGATGATGCCGGGTATGGCGGCGGCGCCCGTCATCCAGTCGGCTTTGTTCATGTCGGCATCGGTGTAGAGGTTTTTCTCGTGCAGTTTCTTGGCCAAAGGCAGCTTGAGGTGCCCCAGGATCATGGCAGGGATGGTGCTGTAGAGCATCGCCCCAATCATGAGGTAGCCCAACCAGATTTCATGCCCGAAGATGACTTTGATGCCAATGGTGGGGTGCTCCTGTTTGATCAACGTGGAAGCCGAATCAAAGATGAGAAAAGCACCTACGGCGAACAAGGCCAGGGCGCTGCACAGGTACGCAATGCCCACCACCCGGTGGTAGCCGTACGGAAAATCTTTGTTGGGCTTTTTATGGAAGATGCGCGAGGCGATCAGGAACGAAACCGATGGGGTTAAGCTGAGCAGGTCCTCAAAATAGGCGGTCTTCATGGCCTGCGAATTGCCCATGGTGAAGAACACCACCAGCGCGGTAGAGATCAGGTAAGCAACGGTGATCCACTCCAGTTTCTTCGCTTTCTTAAAGACCGGCTGCAGCTCCTCTGGGTACTCAAATCTGCTCATCGGTTTCATGGCTGCACACGGGTTTCAAGGGTGGTTTGCTGCTGGCGCAAAAAGGATTCCAGCTTGGTGATGAAGGCATTCTCGCCCATGATCACGCAGAAGACATGTTTCTTTTTCTGGAGTTCCACATAGGGCCGGGTGAAGGAGATCTTGCTTTTCCAGGGTGTGTCATCCGTGACACCCGCAATGACCAGGTGCAGGTTGTGTTTCTCCAGCTCTTCCATTAGGTTCTGCTCGGAGTCGTTCTGCCATTCTATTTTGGCGTTGAGGCCATTGGCGAAAGCTTTCACCAGATCGGGCTCAATGCCGGTAGGTCCGGCCGGGCCTTTCACCACCCACGGCGGGTTTTCAGAATACCCTACCTTCAGGGTTCCGTTGGTGACCTGCTCCAGCGTTTTCTCCGGATCTTTGGGGAAGTTCTGGCAACCGGTGAGCAGCGCTACCACGAGAATCAGGTTATACACCAAATAGCGCCTGCTATTCATATTTGCGTCATTTTAAAGGGGAGGCGTTTTAAAAAGAAGGCATTTTTTTCATCGCGTCGGATGATGTTATTTGCCTTATGCTAAACCTTTCAGCCAATTTGCTGTTAGTACGGGCTTGCTACAGGATTAGTTAGTTGCCATTTTCTCTATACCGGGAAGCTAAGTTCGTGCCTTTATTTCTTATCGAATTGCTACTCCGCCCGCCGTTGTTGGTGTTCTCACCAACAACCAAATCAACTTCCCTTAAGCAGAGATTCTACTTGTGAAGACTGGGCCGTTGCATTTTAAAATATAGCTGGTTCAAGTTTCTAACTTGGACATAACATGAGCTGAAGTTTGCAAATCAGTGAGCCGTGAGGCTCAAAATATGCAGTAATGGCTATGCCTCTCGCCGTTGTTGGTGTTCTCACCAACGACTTCTACTGCCTCTCCAGTTATCTATCCGCTTTTGTTCTCTACTTCTGTCCTACCAAGCCTCGTGGTTGAAGTCGCGGTCTGCCCGCGTTTGTCACTTTTCTCCTGGATGAGAAAAGTAACCAAAAGAATCATGAAGAAAAAAAACTCGCTGACGCTCAGACAGTCTTTTCTTCACTACTTATGACACCTGGTGAATGCCTTCTGTTTCATAGCCCGCGCAGGCCTCAGCTGCTGGTGACGTTCATGCGTGCGCTGCCTCGGTACTGGGCTACGCATGTTCCTGTGTAGGGTCTTGGAGTCGTTGCAATGCCTTCATTGTCCTGCGGACGGTTTACTCCCCTCCTCGGAGGGGTAGGGGTGGGTTCACATGGCCCATAGTTTAAGTTTTCAACCTCACATTGGATTAGTCCTTAA
Organism: Rufibacter sediminis; assembly: GCF_014269285.1. Classification (GTDB taxonomy): domain Bacteria; phylum Bacteroidota; class Bacteroidia; order Cytophagales; family Hymenobacteraceae; genus Nibribacter; species Nibribacter sediminis. The sequence continues at coordinate 61,288 of NZ_JACOAF010000018.1, read as the reverse complement.
AACTAAAAGCCGTGGATTTCCTTCTTGTGAAGAAAATCCACGGCTTAACACAACAACAATGCCCACCTACCTGAGTCCGGCGCGTTTTGCGGCCAGTTTCACGGAAAGTACCGCAAAGGAGATGACACTCAGGGTACTCACCGGCATCAGGATGGCGGAGACGATGGGGGTAAACTCGCCCATCACCGCCATAGTCAGCCCGATGATGTTGTAGATGAAGGACACCCCGAACGCGGCCAGAATCAACCGGAGGCTGGTTTGGGAGAACCGGATGTAGCGGGCCAGCTGGGACAGGTTTTTGGCATCCAGAATCCCGTCGCAGGACGGGGAGAAACCGGTCACGTTGTCGGTGAGGGCCAGGCCCACGTCGCTCTGGCGCAGGGCACCGGCATCGTTCAGGCCATCGCCCACCATGATGGGGGAACGGCCCTGCTCTTTGAGCGAGGTGATGTACTCCAGTTTCTGCATGGGCGACTGGTTGAACCGCAGCTCGGCCTCGGGCCCGAAGAGTTCGCGCAGGCGCGGGGCCTCGCTGTCATTGTCGCCGGAGAGCACGGCCAGCTTCTTGGTTTTGGCCAGCTCCTGCAACAGCTCCTGCAAGCCCTGGCGGTACACGTTCTGGAAGATGTAGTAGCCGCGCACCTGTCCGTCAAGGGAGATAAACACGCGGGTCTGTTTGGTAGAGGAAGTTTCCTCCACCTCGGCAGACACCCACACGGCAGAGCCCACTTTCACGAACGCATCGCCCACAATGCCCTCCAGACCGGCCCCGGGTTTCTCCAGGAAGTTGAGCACGGGTTGCGGCTTGCCTTGCAAGTGCGCGTACAGCCGTTGGCTCAAGGGGTGCGTGGAGTGTTTCAGGACCGAGCGTACCAACTGCTCCTCACTAGAGGACAGGGCATGTCCCACAAACGAGATTTCCGCCGAGCTGGGCTCCGTTAAGGTGCCGGTTTTGTCAAACACTACCATATCGGCCTTGGCCATGGCTTCTACCACGCCGCTGTTTTTCAGGAAGAATTTCTGTTTCCCGAAGATTCTTAACGTAGCACCTAGGGTGAACGGCGTGGCCAGCGACAAAGCACACGGGCAGGCAATCACCAGCACTGAGGTGAAGGCTTTCACGGCCATGTCAGAATCGCGCGGAATCCAGTACCAGAGCGCCCCGGCAGCGATGAGCAGCGTCACGCTCAGGAAGTATTTGCCCACGGCGTTGGCGTAGTTTTCTACCGTCTGCTTTTCCTCTTTCTTGAAGTTCACGTGGTTCCAGAGCTGGGTCAGATAGCCTTGCGAAACTTCTTTCACCACCTCCAGCTCAATGCCTTCGCCCAGCTGCCGTCCGCCCGCGTAGATCACCTCCCCGGCCACCCGCGCCACCGGCACCGATTCGCCGGTCACGAAGCTGTAGTCAATGTTGGCGGTGCCGCGCAGCAGAATAGAATCGGCGGGGATGAGCTCCTGATTGCGCACCAGAATGCGCTGGCCTTTCTGCAACTCCTTCACCGAGGTGGGCGTTTCCTGCCCGTTTTTCAGAACCGACACCGAAATGGGGAAATACGACGTGTACTCCCGGTCAAAGGCCAGGGAGTCATAGGTGCGGCGCTGCACGTACTTGCCAATCAGCATGAAGAACACCAGACCGGTGAACGAGTCCAGGAAACCCGGTCCGCGCCCGGTGGCGATGTCATAGATGCTCACGCTGAACAAAGACAGCAACCCGATAGCGATGGGCAGGTCCAGGTTGATCATGCGCTGCTGCAATCCCTGCCAGGCGCTGGTGAAGAAACCGCGCGCACTGTACAGAAAAACGGGCAAGGCCAGCAAGACATTCAGCCAGCCGAAGAACCGCCCGAACTGGTGCTGCAAACCGCCGAAGTACTCAGGGAAACTCAGCAGCATCACGTTCCCGAAACAGAACGCGGCCAGCCCCAGCTTGTAGTAAATGGACCGGTCTTTCCTGGGAGCGGGCGCTTCCATATCCGCTAAGGTAATCTGGGGCTCGTAGCCGATGTGGGCCATCAGCTCCACCACCTGCGCCAGCGTGGTCACGGCGTGCTCATAGGTCACGGCGGCTTCTTTGCGCAGGAAATTCACGTGCACATCGGTCACGCCGGGGTTAAGCCGATTGAGGTTCTCCAGGAGCCAGATGCACGAACTGCAGTGCATCTGCGGAATATGGAACGTGATTTTGCTGACTTTGTCGTTCTGAAAATCCAGGAGTTGCTGCTGCACCTTGGCATCGTTCAGGTACGCGAACCGCGCCGAGGCGATGGGGTCTTTCACCGAGATGCCGGGGCGGTTGTCTAGGGTATAATAGGTGCAGAGATCGTTCTCCGCCAATAATTCATACACTACTTTGCAGCCTTCGCAGCAAAACTCCTTCTCATCAAAGGAAATGGGCCTGCTGGCGCATTCATCGCCGCAATGGTAGCAGGTGTGGACGTCGGTCTCTAGATGTGCGGTCTGGAGCATAACCTTCTCATTTTAGTCTACCGCAAAAGTACCGCGTTGCCCGGCCGGGGAACATGACATAAATCATCCCGCTGATTGACTCTGCTCATGGGGGTCGCCGCCGCTTTCTGCTGATCTTTGTTTCAGAAACGGAAAGAGAGCGGCGGCGGCGGCTAGTCCTGAGTCTTGAGTCCTGAGTTAAAAATATCTCGGGAACAGACGCAGATTTGATCTCGGGAACAGGCACAGACCGATGGCGTTTTAGGCTTCTTTTTCAAAAAACAGGCTCAAAGCACCTGGCTGTCTCACAAGTGAATTTGGATTAAAAGAAAGACTTCCAATAGATAGTGAAAGAGGTAATAGAAAAGAACGTTTTCGGACTGATTTTCAAAAACGAGGGCTAAAATCCGTTCTTTTCACCTCACAGACCGATTAACTCAGGACTCAGAACTACTATGACGCGTTCCCATACCTTAACCTTCGTGACTACCGCCGCCCTGTTTCTGTGGGCGGGCCTCATCATCGGGATCTCCTTCATTGAAGCGCCCATCAAGTTTACTGCGCCCGGCATCACCCTGGCTTTGGGCCTGGGAATCGGAAGATTGGTGTTTGGCGTGATGAACAAGGTGGAGATTGCGCTTTGCGCCGTGGCCATGCTGGGCCTGCTCTTCAACCATGCCACCAGAAAGGAATGGACTTTGCTGGTTCCTATCACCCTCATTCTGCTCGCGCAAACCTTCTGGCTGTTGCCCGCCCTGGATGTACGGGCGCTGTCCATCATGGACGGGCAAACGCCGCCCGCCAGTTCCCTGCATTTTGTGTACGTGGCGCTGGAGTTCCTCAAATTCGGGTTGCTGCTCACCACGGCCGCGGTGGTGCACAAAGCCACCGTGGTAGTGAAACACGCCGAACGGCTCCGGATTCACCGTATGCAGGAGCTGGTTTCTTAACTTCTCCTTCTAAATCTTGAAAGCATTTACCCCCGCACCATATTAAACGCTTTGACTATGACAACCGCTCTCACCACCTTCCCCTTGCCTGATCTGGCTAGCCAAATCAGTTATTCCCCGGATAAATTCCAGAGCCAGATCTTGCTGAACTCCCCAGACCAGAAGACGATTCTCTTCGCCTTTGATCAGGGCCAGGAACTCAAAACCCACACCACCCCCAAAGATGCGCTGTTGCTGGTACTGGAAGGCTCGTGTTACTTTCTGTTTCCGGAGGAGGAAAAATCCCAAACCTTGCAGGCCGGGCAAATCATCCGGATACCGGCTCAGGTGCCCCACGCCCTGAAAGCCCTGAGTCCGTTCAAGATGGTGCTGATCAAGTAAGCTGCTCCCCCAGCGCTCCTGCCCCGATCACTGGAAGGGTGAAGCGTGCTTTTTAACTGAATCGGGGGACTCGGCCGCGAAGCGCCTTCACTCCTTTCAGCCTTTCCAAGTAAGCCTGACCTCTTTCCGGGGCCGGGCTTTTCTATGTGCTTTACTTGCCTGTTGGCGGGAATACGAAACCCACGCTATCCCACCAATTAGGACACAACAAACAATAATACGGAAACACGTCTTATTCTATACCTCCTGAATTTTGCCTAACCAACTTTAAACAAAAAGTAATGCAAAAAGTAGAATTCAAAAACAGAAACTGGAATGTAGCCGGGCACTTACACCTTCCCGAAAATTTTGATGATGCACAAAAATATCCTGCTATTGTCTGTGTACATCCCGGAAGCAGTGTAAAAGAGCAAACCGCTGGTTTATATGCCAATCAACTCGCTAAAAATGGTTTTATCGCTTTGACCTTTGACGCTTCCTTTCAGGGTGAAAGCGGTGGCGAACCTAGATTTTTGGAAGACCCTGCAACACGGGTTGAAGACATTCGTTGTGCTATTGATTTTTTGACAACATTGACCTTTATTGACCACGACCGCATTGGTGCATTGGGCGTTTGTGCAGGTGGTGGTTATGCTGCCAATGCTTCCATTTCGGAGAAAAGAATTAAAGCTATTGCAACAGTTGTGGGAAGCAATCCAAGCAGAGCTTTCAGAGAAGCTAATCCTATGGAAGTACTCAAAGCGGTTGCCCAACAGCGTACAGCAGAAGCCAACGGCAATGAAAGTCTTATCAATAACTGGATACCTGATTCTGCTGATGAAGCCAAACAAGGTGGCTTAGAAGAAATGGATTTATTGGAAGCTATCGATTATTACAGAACACCTCGGGGGCAACATCCTAATTCGTGCAACAAACTGCTTTTCACCAGCATGAGCAACCTAATTATGTTTGATGCTTTTCATTTGGCGGAATATTTCCTTACCCAACCGCTTTTGGTAATTGTTGGCGACAAAGTGGGGGGATTTGGTTCGTACAGAGACGGTTTCGATTTGTACAATAAAGCTGCCTCAACAGACAAAAAAATCCACGTCGTAAAAGGCGCAAGTCACTATGATTTGTACGACCGTCCTGAAGCCACCAGAGAAGCATTAGAGCATATCGTGCCTTTCTTCAACGAACACCTTTAAACAAGGCCGCTTCAAGTAAACATGAGATATAAATCCAACTGCGATTTTTTATTGTTAATCATTCAGTGAATTTACCCCTAAACATATCGGGCACTATTTTACTTATTACAGGTTTCGTTCTTGTGCTAAAGCCTAATTTATTTGGCAATTTTTCAACGCCTGTTGATGCTTATCAAATGATAGAGAAAAGAGTAAAGTGGGGAATGTTCATTGGACTGGGTATATTCTTATTATTTCAGAGACATTGGACATCGTGGGGATTCATCACAGCGGGATTTCTCACGACATTAACATTGGGTGTCATACTAGCGAGATTGACAGGTTTTGTTTTGGACGGATTTTTCACCAAACAACTATGGTGGCTTCTTATAGAATTTGTTGCGCTACTGTTGTTCGGTTTTTTGTATTGGAAGCAAAATAACTAACCTCTGTTACATCATTCACTATGAAGGCAATCCAATCCTTATCCGAGTTTCACAGATTTTTATCCGTTGGCGCGCCATTGCATCCTTTGGTAAGTGTGGTGCACGTTTCAGAACTCCACGCAATCCAATCTGATATATGGAAAAGATTTACCGCAACTTTTTATACCATTTCGTTGAAATACAACATTCAATCCAAAATAAAATACGGACAGAATTATTATGACTTCGAAAACGGCACGATGACTTTTACGGCACCAAACCAAGTTCAATCAGTTGAAGTGGAAACATCAAACTCCTTCAATGGAACAATGGGAACAGGCTATGTACTAATGTTTCACCCAGATTTTTTAGGAAAACATCCCTTAGCTAACAACATCAAAGCTTATAGTTTCTTTTCCTATTCAGTAAACGAAGCATTACATCTATCCGAGAAAGAAGAGAGCAATGTTATTGCTATTTTCAAAAAGATCGAAGAAGAATACCAGCATATAGACCAGCAAACGCAAAGTATTATTTTGTCGCAAATCGATTTATTATTGAATTACAGTATACGCTTTTACGAAAGACAATTCATTACCCGACAAACCTCAAAAAATGATTTACTCACCCAAACTGAAAACTTTATCAACGCGTATTTCAATTCTGACGAGGGTTTGCAAAAAGGTCTTCTTACGGTAGAATATTTAGCGAGCCAACTCAACTTATCGTCTAATTATTTGAGCGATGCACTCCGTTCACTTACCGGACAAAGTGCACAACAACACATCCACGAAAAACTTGTAGCAAAAGCAAAAGAATATTTAACCACAAGTAATTTAACAGTTGCTGAAATTGCCTACAATTTAGGTTTCGAACGTCCTCAATCATTCAACAAGCTTTTCAAAAATAAAACAGAAATGTCGCCTCTGGAGTTTAGACAATCATTCATATGAAAAAGTACTACCGCCAATAATGGCTTTGCATCAAATGAGCTGAAAACCATAGGCTAAACAACTGTTTTTCAATTAGGCTGGATATCTTCAACCAGGGTTGAAGTTCTATGAATGCCCACACGAACGCAAAGCCCCAGAACGAAAACATGAATCAAGATGGTCTGCTGTAAAACCTTTCACCTTGAATAAATACCTATTTTTCTAAACCGCCTCTAACTCGTTTGCTTTGAAAGCGTTAGCTCTAAAGCCGGGCTTCAGCTCCCACTGTCATTAAAGCTAGGCAGAACAAGATGAAAAAAGCGCTCAAGATCTTCTCACTGGTACTGCTGATGTTGGTGGTGGTAGCCGGGGTAGTGGTCGCCACTACGCCCATGAAAAAACTGATTTCTCTGGCGGCGCCTAAAATTGACAACATCCGGGTCACCGATACCCGCGTGGATGAGGAAACCGCCACCATGCACGTGCTCATGGACGTGACGCCCTCCTTCCTCTCCACCTTCGTGGACAGCATTGAGTACAAGTTCAAACTCTACAACAAAACCGTGGCGCAGGGCCACAAAGGCTTTGAGCGGGACGCGAACCAGAAAAAGCAGACCATCAAGTTCCCCATGACCATGAACCACAACCAAACCCGCGAGCTGGTGCGGCGGCAGGTGAAGGAAGGGGAAAAGGTGCAAGCCTATATCAAGGCCTACAGTGATGTTCCGCTGCTGGGCCGCCGCATGTTCACGATCAACGAGGACCTGGACATGGTGATTCCGGCCTTGCCCGGCGCCAAGATCACCAACGTCAACATCACCGATTTCGGGCTGGACGAGATGGAGATGGTCATGACCATGCAAATGGACAATCCCAACGAGTTCGACTTCTACATCCGGGACATGAAGATGACGCTTAACTTCCCCGACAAGATGCACTCTGTGGGCGGCTCCGGCAAAGATTACCTGGTGAAAGCCCAAAGCCTGACGCCCGTTCAGTTACAAACGGTCTCCGATGTGAAGAAACCGCTCAAGACCACCTTTAAAACCCTCACTGGCGACCATGTCTGGAATTACCGCATGAACGCCTCCATGGTGCTGGAACCCAAAAGCGACGTGGTGGGCACCATTCACATGGACATGGTGAAGACGGGCAAGATCAACGTGGTGCAGCAACTGAAGAAGGCCAAAGCCACCGAGAAAGCCGAGCGGAAAGCGGAGAAGCAGGAGAAAAAGGAAGCTAGAAAAAAGGAGAAAGCAGAATAAGTACAAAATTGATTTTAGTTTGGGCTTATTTCCCAAAAAACAGGCCTAAAACAGGAAAAAGCATTCTGGCGCTAGAGGAAAATGAGTATTTTGCTCTCCATTTCCGGAACGCAAAAACTTATGCCCCAGCACCTACTTCACGGTCTTCTCAGAAGAGCGTGCCTTTCTACCGCTATACTCACGTTCACTACCCTCGCTTTTCCGGCCCTCACCCAGGCGCGGCAATCTGCTTACCCCACTCCTTCTGACACCGTGCAGATTGGTTACGGAAGCCAGAAACGGAAACAGGTGACCGGAGCCGTGCAAACTGTAACCGCCAGCCAGTTTAACCAGGGCCTGATCGTCACTCCGGAACAACTCTTTACTGGCCAACTGACCGGGGTTCAGGTCACGGCCCTGAGCGGAGCACCCGGCGCCAACTCTCTGATTCAGCTCCAGCGAGCTGCTTCCATGGCGGGTGACACTGCGCCCCTGGTTGTGCTGGACGGCGTACTCTTGGAGCCGGGAAGTGACCCTTCGGTTTATTCGCCGTTGGGTTTGCTCAATCCTTATGACATTGCCTCAATCACCTTCCTGAAAGACGCAGCGGCTACCGGCATTTACGGAGCCCAAGGTTTGAATGGCGTTTTGCTCATCAACACCAAAAGAGGCGCATCAGACAGAAAGCTACAGGTAGATTTCCAGACCCAGTTCGCGCTTTCCACTTTACCCAAAAAAGTAAGTGTCTTGTCAGCCGATGAATTCCGGCAGTTCATCAACCAACGGGGTAGACAGGAGGAGAAAAACCTGCTGGGCCAGGCCAATACAGACTGGCAGGACGAGATTTATGAAAAAGCCGTGAGTTACAATCAGAACCTGAGCTTGGGCGGTACCGTGGGTTTTCTGCCTTACCGGATTTCCCTGGGGCACCTGAAACAGAACGGCATTCTCACCAACACCAATTTCACCCGCAAATCGGCGGCTATTCTCCTGAACCCTTCTCTCTTCGATGATCACCTGCAGATTCAGGTAAGTCTGAAGGGAAACGTAGGCGAGACCCAATCGGCCAACCCCAACCTTATCAACGCAGCCGTCCATTTTGATCCCACCCAGCCCGTTTATGCGCCAGATGGCTCGTACTTTGAGTGGCGGGACCCAAACGGAGCACCCATAACGTCAGCGCCGCTCAACCCCGTGGGTTTACTGAACAGACCATTAGATAAAGAGGAGGCCGAAAGAGGTTTCGGGAATACGCACATCGCCTATCAGTTCCACTTTCTGCCTGCCCTTACGGCGCATTTCAATTGGGGCTATGACCGTTTCCAGAGCGACCGAAATGGAAACCCATCTTATACCGTCAGACTTCCACAGGTGCCCGAAACGATAGAACAGTCTGGCCAAACCAGAAAAAGCAGGCAGCAGGAATATTACCTTACCTACTCAGACAAGTTGGAACGTCTACAGAGCCAGCTAGACCTCACGGCCGGCTATTTTACCCAAAAAACCGAAGAAGAAGCTTACTCTAATACCATGACAGTTCCTCAGGGAGAACGACAGAACGGTGGCTGGTACAGGCAAGGATATAAGCTCAGAGCCTTCTTCGGCCGCATCCAATACGGGATCAAAGACCGCTATTTTCTCTCCTTTTCCGCCCGCAGAGACGAAAGCCCGATTTTTGCCAAAGAGAACCGTCGTTTCACCTCCAAGGCCGTGGGGCTCAGCTGGCGACTTTCAGAGGAGTCATTTATGCAGAATCAGAAAATCTTCTCTGACCTGAAAATCAGGGCCAGCTACGGAGTACAAGGCAACACGCCACCCTTCCAACAGATTAGTCTAAACTTCGGCGGTTCAGCTTCCCTAGACCCAACCCTCACCTGGGAAAAAACACCCTCCTTCAATCTGGGCGTTGATTTTGGCTTGTTGAGCAACCGTTTGACCGGAAGCCTGGATTTTTTCCAACGCTCCACGAAGGACCTGTTCGCAAGGCATCTCCTGCCCAGCAACGGACTTAGCTACGTGATCACGAACGGAGGGGAATTGCAAACCAGAGGTGCGGAGCTAGCGCTACAATACCAAGCGTTGGCAACCGAGAAAGTGGAATGGCTCCTTGGCCTGAACGCTTCCTACTCCACCAACGAGCTTACATCCGTTTCTACCAACGCCCCCGCAAACTGGCTGGCCCCTGGGTTCTTGTCACAGTACACCAATATTACTGGCAGCGCCATCCATTCCTATTATGTGTATCAGCAGAAGTACACCAATGATTTACCGCAGGAAGGCCAGTACGAAGATCTCAACAAAGACGGCCGCATTGATCGTGGAGACATGAAGCCGTTTCACAGCGCCCGCCCCAAAAGTCTGATTGGGTTCAGTTCACAGCTGAGGTACCAGAAATGGAGTCTGGGATGGCTGGCCAGAGCCGAGTTAGGCGCTTTCAACTACAACCGCGAAGCGGCCCAATACGGTTTTTATAGTATCTACGTCTATAATCGCGTGCCTCTAAATCGGTCTACTGATTTGCTGAACACCAACTTTACGGCACAGCAGTTCAACTCCAGCTACTACGTCCAGAACGCCTCTTTCCTCCGGATGGAGTACATCAGCCTGGGGTATGATGCCGGGCAGCTGCTTCAGAACAAACTGACGCTTAAGCTGAGCGCCACCGTTCAGAATGCGTTTGTCCTCACGGGGTATACCGGCCAGGACCCCGAAGTTGCCTATGGCGTTGACGTTGCCCAGTATCCCAGACCGCGCACGTTCTCGCTCAACCTGAACCTTGGTTTTTAGAGCAACTCCATCATGAGCAGCACATGTAACCAGAAGCGCCCCGGAAGCACTACCATGCGGCTTCCGGGGCGCTTCCGTTTTGGGCCTGTTTTCTGAAAACTATCCCAAAACGCCTTTACTCCGCTACTTCCAGCTTGTAGCCGCGGCCGTGCACAGTGGTGATCTTCACGGAGGAATCTGGTTGCAGGTATTTGCGGAGTCGGGAGATGAACACGTCCAGGCTGCGGCCCACAAAGTAGCCATCGTCCTGCCAGAGGCGTTGCAGGATTTCCTCGCGGCGCAGCAGTTGGTGCGGGTGCTGCACAAAGAGCCGGAGCAGTTCGGCCTCGCGGTCGGTGAGGGTATGGGTGTGGCCGCCTACGTGCAACAGCAGGTTTTTGACTTCCAGGGTAGACGCGCCGAAGGTAAGAACTTCGGGGGCGTTTTGGGGCGGTTTTTCGGAAACTGGCTCTGAAACGCGGACCGTGCGGCGCAGAATGGCTTTGACGCGGTACACCAGTTCCTCCAGCCCGAAGGGTTTGGTCAGGTAATCGTCGCAGCCCAGCTCAAAGCCCTGCAACCGATCGGCTTTGAGGGCTTTGGCGGTCAGGAACATGAAGGGAACCGAGATTTCGCGTTTCCGCATTTCCTCGGCCACCGAAAACCCGTCGCGGTGGGGCAGCATCACGTCCAGCACGCAGAGATCGAAGGTTTGCTGCGCGAAGGCGGCTAACCCGGCTTCCCCATCGGGGCAGAGCGTAACGGTGTAGCCCGCCGTCTCCAGGCTGTCCTGCAACAGAAATCCCAGGTTGGGGTCGTCTTCCACCAGTAAGATATGTGCCATGCCGCTAAGGTACCACTATAAAGTCTGCGATGTCTTTTTCCTGCCCGTTCACGATCAGGGAAACGCGGTGCGCTCCCGGATAGTACCGGCGCGTGGTAATGGGCCTGAAGCTCTGCCGCCGGGAAATGGTGCATTCCTCCGCGGGCGCAAACACCCGCTCGCTGATCTTGAACACTTTTCGCGCCAGCGATTGATTGGCCTTCTGGTAATACACGCCGTATTCTAACCGCACTTTCTGAGGCACCTGGGCGGTGTTCTTCAGCTGAAACGAAAACTGGAGATCCTTTCCCAGCGCCACCGCTGGGGTGAGAACCTGAAAGTTCTTTACCTCCAGCGGGGCATCGTCTTCGTAACCAAAATAGCGCAGCACCTCGGGGTGCCCTTGCTTGAGCAGCGTGCGGGAGCCGTGCTTCACCACCCAATCCGTTTCTTTGCTGTGGCCTTTCCATTTCGCCAGCAGGTGCAGCACCAGATCGGGGTTGTCTTTGGAGATGTCGTTGAGGTTGTTGGCCACGCTGCGGCGCACGAACTCCGACGAATCGGCTTTCAGGTTCTCCAGGATGGGCAGCAGCGGGGCCGGATCGCGTTTCAGGAACGGCAACGCCATGGCCCAAGGCAACCGGGGACGGGCTCCCTCGCTGGCGAAGCGCCTGACCCAGGCATGTTCATGCGTGGACCAGAGCAGCATCTGGGTCATCATCTGGGCGGGATAAGCTAGAATAAAAGGCCGAACCGCGAATTCACAGCTGATGAACTGCGTGATCTGCTCCATGGCCGGCACCGACGTTTCCAGATCCTCCAGGCCGTAGAGCTCTACATAATCAGGGAAGAACATGAACTCCACATGCTGCACCGGAAACTGCTCGTCCTGCAACTGCCGGATGATCTGCAACAAGAGGGAAACGGCGGCTGGGTACTGACCGGGCAAAAAATGATGCAGCACCTGGGCCGTATGCCGCATGCGCGCCTTCAGTTCTTTGGTTTCCCAGCCATCGGCAAAAATCTGGTTCAGGAACTCGGCTTTCTCAAACGTGGGCACCACCTTCTGCACTACTTCCGCGAACCGATGGAAAAACTCAGGCGAATAAACATCTTTCAGCAGCGTACTCATGCAAAGGGGTTTGGTGCGTTTCGGGCCCAATTTCTGGAAAACCGCCGAGAAACGCTACAAACTTCTGCTCGCTCCTGTCCGGCTGGTGTTTCCTTAGAATTTCATCTGGATAACGGCGGGCATCCTGCGGGCAGCGTTTCTAGTTGTCTAGAGACTCAAACCAGGGCAAGACGTCCAGCATCATGGGTTCTACGCTGGTGCGGTGCATGCCGCCTTCAAGGGGGAAAAACTCCACGTTGGTAGCGCCCGCCGCCCGGAACTGGTTGTAGGTGGTGACGGAGGTCTGGAAGAAAACCGCTTCGTCCTGGGTGCCGTGGTAGAGCCGGGTAGGGCTGGCGGGTTTCCAGTCCAGGAGGCTGTTGTTGGTGAGCGCCTGTTTCAGCACCGTTTCTCCGGCGGGGTTGCTCAGGTTGGCGTAAAACGTGGGGGCGAAAAGATCTGGGATGGAAGTGGTGAGCTGGCTGTTGATTTCCTCGCGGTCTTTGGAGCCGTCCAGCAAGCCGGGCATGCGGTCGGCGTACGGCTGCCGGAAGAAATCAGTGAAGGGGCGGTTCCAGTTGTAGGTGATGTTGTAGCTGTTCAGGATGAGGGGCAGGAAGGAAGGCTCTGCGTAAGTGGCGGTAGTGGAGATGGTGGAGAGCATGCCGTTCAGGTCATACCCGCCAGCCCCGGCCGCCACCGCCGTGAGGTCCAGGTCATGGCTCTGGTCAGACTCAATCTCCTTCTGGGCCGCCAGCGTCACGTAGCCGCCCTCTGAATAGCCAATCAGGAACAGGTTGTCATTGGTCTGGATGTTCTCCTGGCCCAGGTAATACTTGGCGGCTTTGAGCATGTCCACCACGGTGGCCGCCGAGTGTTCCTCGTCATAGTAAGGATGTACAATGTCTTTGGAGGTGCCATAGCCAATGAAATCCGGAATGACGGTGATGTAGCCTACCGCCGCGAACAGCTCAAACCCCGAGAACCCGCCCGGGAAATTGGAGGGCGCATCGCTGTCGGCGAAAATGGTGCCGTGCTGGGCGCTCACCAGCGCCGGCGCCGAGGGGGTATTCTGCGGCAGGCACAGCAAGCCCGAGGCCTGCACCGGGCTGCCCTTGTACGTGGTGTTGTACACAAACCGATACACCTCAATGTCATAGTCAATGTACGAGACAAAATTCCCGAACCCCGCCGTCACCGCGTAGGTCTGCAACACCAGCTTGGGCACCTTGGCCACCGAGGAGGCGGAAACGAAGTACTGCTTATTGTCCGGTTGCGGATCTTCATCTGAAGAAGTACACCCACTGAAGATGACGAGCGCCAGCACTAGCCAACGCAGGGTAAGTAAATTCTTTTTCATGCCTCGGTCTTTTAAACGCATCCACACCGTATTTTCACTCTCCTCTGATAGTCAAGGTATTAAATTAATAAATCAATTAAAACACAATAAATTCTCGCTTCTGTTAAATACCAAAAACAGAGTAGGGCGCTTTGGGAGTTTTTTTTGGAAAAGATGCCAAAAGCAGCGTTCAGGGGAAGCGGTAGCGAGGAATTGCCTTGCCTGTTTTGCAGGTTGGTAGCCTACCCCCTGGGGTGCTTCTGAACGCTGGGGCGACATCAGAATCAACAGCCTGCCACTTGGTAACAATTCCGTAACATCAGCGGGCAAATGGTAACAATTCGGTCATCATCAAGCGGCTGGAAGAAAGTAACTTACCTTTCTAAAAGATGCGTCATGAAGGTAGTTCAGCTGAATACATTGTTAACGGATCTTGAGCCCCTGATGCTGAAGGTCAAGGTGATAGCCGGTGGTTATCTGACGGAAGAACAGACCATCCACTGCGAGCGGTTGGAGCGGCTGGGCGCTTCCTCCCTCAATTTGCCCCTGGAGTTCTACATCACCGACCAAAACCACGTGCTCGTGCTTCATTACGCCCGACGCCTGGACCTGCAGAAATCCATCAGCGCCATTGACTACTTCCCGGAGTATACCTCCCAGGAAATCGCCAAAGTCTCTGACATCATCCTGGAGGTACTGCGTAAAAAGCCTGCTTTTCAGAAAAGGGCCGTAAAACACCGCTCTTAGTTCATTGGCAGCACCAACGTGAAACAGGTGCCCTGCTGCTCGGTGCTCTCTACGGTCACCTGCCCGTGGTGCGCCTCCATGATGGCCTTCACGTAACTCAACCCCAGCCCGAAGCCTTTTACATTGTGCACGTTGCCCTGCGGCACGCGGTAAAACTTATCGAACAGAAACTTCTGGAACTCCTGCTTTATCCCGATGCCCCGGTCCCGGATGCTGATCAAAATGCCCTGCTCGGTGTTTTGGGTGCTCACCTCAATCTCGGGAGCCTCGGCAGAGTACTTCTCGGCGTTGTCCAGCAAACTGTAGAGGGCATTGGCCACGTGCAGGCCATCGGCGTGGACGAGGGGGTTGGTGGCTTGCAGGTCTAACCGCAGGTGGCCGGCGCGTTGCTGCAACCGGGGCGACAGGTTCTGGCCGGTCTCCTCCAGGAGCGCGTGCAGGTCAATGGTTTCTTTCTTCAAAGCCAGCTCCTGGCGTTCCAGAGTGGCCATCTGCAGCACCCGCTCCACCTGCGCCCGCAGCCGCTCGTTCTCGGAATGGATAAGGTCATGGTAGCGGGTCAACCGGTCCGGGGAAAGCGTTTCGGAGCGTTTGCGGAGCACCTCGCTGGCCAGCCCGATGTTGGTGATGGGGGTTTGCAGCTCATGGGTGAGGTTGTTGATGAAATCGGTTTTGAGCTCAGAAAGGCGTTTCTCGCGCAGAATCTGGAAGAAAGTATAGGCGAAGAACAGCACCACCAGCAGCAGCGCACCGGTAGAATACCACCAGAACTCCATCTCCTTCAGAATAAACGACGTCTTACCCGGAAATACCACCGCCAGATTATACATCGGCACCGCTCCCGCTTTTTCATGCCGAATCACCGGGACTTTGCCCGTGGTGAGTTGCCGCTGCGGAGCCGCGATGTACTGCCCAAACATGAGCGTGTCATCAAAACTGTTGTAGAGCCCGAACTCGTAGCGCTCGTGCAGCTGCCGCTTGGCCAGTTCCTGCTGCAGCAACTGACGCGCCAGCCCAGGGTCTACGTTGGCCTTCAGTTCCGCCACGAAGAAATTGGAGGCTACCTGCTGTACCGGCTCCACCGAAGTAAGGTTTCCCTTCCCGGACTTGGTCAGCAACTGGTCGGCTACGCTGGTCAGCGCCACCTGCACACTGTGGTTGAAGGCGCGTTCCTGGGCATTGTAGGCCTTGTTCAGCCACAATAGCTGCACACTCAGCAGCGCCACCAGTGACACGCACGCCAGCACCAGAATGATTTGAATCTTTTGACGGCTCATGGGGCTAAAGTACAGAATTTATGCGTCTGGTATGGACCATTAACATGTCATTAACAAAGTTTTACAAACCGTTAACCAGGGTGCGTTGTTGGAGCCGGTAAGTTTGTACCGGACCTATTTCTGCCAACTATGACCCTCCACATTAGCCGCACCCAGTCGCCCAAACCAGTCATCATGCCCTCGGCTCCCCTCCTTTTCACGCGCAAGCAGTTCCTGCCGATGTTTCTGGGCATGGCTGCCGTTGGGCTGGGTTTCCTCCTGATGGCTACCGATTCCACGCCGCAGGGCTACGGTTTTCAGGGACTCACGCTGGGACCTCTGCTGGTAGTCCTGGGGTTCATGCTGCCGTTTTTTGGCATCTTCCAGAAAAACAGCCTTAAAACGGAAACGACCCTGCCCCCTGCTTGGCAAAGGTTCAGGCGCTGGAATATGGGCCTCGGCTGGGTTGTCGGGCTGATCTCCCTAACCGTGTATGTCCTGACGCTAGAACCCACCACCAGTTTCTGGGACACCGGGGAGTTCATTGCCGCCGCCTACAAACTGCAGGTGCCGCATCCGCCGGGCGCTCCGCTGTTCCTGCTCATCGGGCGGCTGTTCACCTTGCTGAGTTTCGGGGAGGTGACCAAAGTGGCCTGGTGGATGAACTTCTTCTCGGCGTTGAGCAGCGCGGGCACGGTGCTGTTCCTGTTCTGGAGCATCACGCTGTTGTCGCAGCGGCTGCTGCCGGCTTCCCAAGAAGGCCCCGGCGCAAGTCAGCAAATCCTGTGGCTGGGAAGCGGCGCGGTGGGAGCCCTAGCCTTCGCCTTCACCGATTCTTTCTGGTTCAGCGCCGTGGAGGCCGAGGTTTACGCGCTGTCCTCGTTCTTTACCGCCGTGGTGGTCTGGGCCGCCCTGAAGTGGCAAGCTGAGGCCGATGCGCCGGAGGCGGACCGCTGGCTTTTGGGTCTGGCGTACCTGGTGGGGCTTTCCATTGGCGTGCACCTGCTCAATCTGGTCGCTTTGCCGGCCATTGCGCTGCTGGTCTACTTCCGGAAGTACAAACCTACCCGTGGCGGCATTCTGCTGGCCCTCAGCATTGGCGGCATTCTGGTGCTGGCCATCATGGAAGGCGTGATTACGGGGCTGCCCTCCGTGGCGGGCTCGGTGGAAGTGTTTTTCGTGAACACGATAGGCTTACCGTACGGCGGAGGAGTGGTTCTGTTTTTACTGGGTTTAACCGCCGCAATCGTGTACGGCTTGCGTTGGGCCAAAACGAATCAGAAAGCGCTGTGGCATAATGCGCTGGTGGCGCTCATCCTGGTGCTGCTGGGCTATTCTTCTTACCTGATGGTGCCCATCCGCTCAAGCTACAACCCGCCCATCGACGAGAACAACCCCGAGAACCTGCTTTCCTTCGTGAGTTACCTCAAGCGGGAACAGTACGGCAGCCGTCCGCTATTGTATGGTCCGCAGTTCAACGCGCAGGCGCAGAGCTTTGAGAAAGGCGCTCCCATCTATTCGCCCCAGAACGGCAAATACGCGGTGGTGGATTATTCCTACTCGGCGCTCTATAATGATCAGGACAAAACCCTGCTGCCACGTTTGTACTCAGACCAGCCGGTGCACCTGCGGGCTTACCAATACTGGGTAAACGTGCAGGAAGGGCAAAAACCGGGTTTCGGGGAGAACCTGCGTTTCCTGTGGAACTACCAGCTGAACCACATGTACTGGCGCTACTTCGGGTGGAACTTCATCGGGCGGCAGAGCGAGGTGCAAGGCGCCGGCGTGCTGTGGCCCTGGGAGCAGAAAACCGATGTGCCCTCGCCAATCCGCGAAAGCAAAGCCCGGAACCAGTTCTTCCTGTTGCCGCTGCTGCTGGGCGTTTTGGGGCTGTTTTTCCAATTCAGGCGCAAATCCAGTGATGCCTGGGTGGTGCTGCTGCTGTTCTTCTTTACTGGCATCGCCATTGTGCTGTACCTGAACCAGCCGCCCGTAGAACCGCGCGAGCGCGACTACACTTTTGCCGGTTCTTATTACGCCTTCAGCCTCTGGATTGGCCTGGGCGTGCTGGCGGTGGGCAACTTCCTCCGGCGTTTGTTTTCGTCTCAAGTACTGGCCGCAACCGTGGCAACTTTGCTGGCGCTATCCGTTCCCGTTCTGCTGCTGGCCGAAGGGTACGATGACCACAACCGCTCAGACCGGCACCACGCGTTGGACTCCGCGAAGAACCTGCTCAGCTCCGTGGCCTCTAACGCCATTCTGTTCACCAACGGCGACAATGACACGTTCCCGCTCTGGTACGCCCAGGAAGTGGAAGGTTTCCGGACCGATGTGCGCGTGCTGGTCATGACCTACCTCAACACCGACTGGTACATTGAACAGGCCCGCCGGCAGGTGAACGCCTCGGCCCCGCTGCCCGGCACCTTGCCCCTGGCGAGCTACTTATACAGCGAGAACAACTACCTGCCGTACGTGCCCAACCCCTCGGTGCAGGACAGCGGCATGGACCTGAACCAATACCTGCAGCTACTCAAGCAGAACCACCCGGCCCTGCAGCTCCAAACGCAGGATGGCCGCACTTTGAACGCCCTGCCTACCAAACGCCTCCGCTTAGCGGTCAACAAAGATCAAGTCCTGCAAAACGGCACCGTCTCGCCGGAGCGCGCCCGTCACGTAGCAGAAGAAATGAGCTGGGAACTGAAAGCCAGCGCGCTGGAGAAAAAGCACCTGTTCATTCTGGACCTGATGGCCTCCAACCAATGGCAACGCCCCATCTACTTCTCCAGCACCGGCTCTGAGTCTGCTGAACTGGGTCTGCAGCCATTCCTGCAACTGGAGGGGCAAGCCCTGCGCCTAGTTCCTGCCCGCAACCCAGATCCGCATTCAGACGCGTACGTAGACCGGCTCCGGACCCATAAAAACCTCCTGCAGCACTTCCAGTACACCGGCCTCACGAACCCAGACCAACCGTATGAAGAGAACTTTATGTCGCAGATTGTGCCGATCTACCGCCGGAACTTCGGGGAGCTGGCGCTGGCCCACCTGAAAGCCGGAGATACTGCGCAGGCCCAGAAAGTCCTGAAAGCCTGCCTCACCCTGATGCCGGATGCCGGAGCGCCGCACAACTTCGAGAGCGCCGATCTGGTCTTACCCCTCGCCCAAGCCGGTCTCACAAGAGAAGCAAAAGAACTCACGCACCTGCTCTCCCACCGCTTTGACGCCCAACTCCGGTACTACGCCACCCAACCCGCCCATTTTGAGCGGGAACGACAAGTGAACCTCTATGGCTTACAAATCCTGGCGCAAGCCGCACACGCAGCCCACTTCCCCAACGCAAAGCAGCTGGAAGAACTATTCTTGCTGCATTATCAAGGGATTAGGTGATTTGAAGATGTGGAGATGTGGAGATGTGGAGATCTGAAGATGGGGGAATGGTTAAGTCCTGCCTTATGGCGCGGAAGTTACTTCCGTGCCTTTCTACGGTATAGCAGAAATTAATCGGGTGATCTTTAGAGCAGGCGAAATTGGGGGATGAGCAGAAAAACTCCCCTCCTAGTTTAGGAGGGGTGCCCGGAGGGCGGGGTGGTGAACGCGGCAATACGTGGTTTCGCAGCCTTGCCGCGAGGATAGTCAGAGACTAGCCCTTATCCTTTGGCACGAGTCAGAGACTCGCGCCAGCGTTTTACTATAGTTAGCTCAAATTTCCCCACTTCCTAATCTCCACATTCTCTCATCTACACATCTCCAAATCAAACACCCTTCCCTTCATCAAAAAGGAATCTGCAGCGCCTGGAGCAGGTGTTCTTCCAGCTCGGGGAGTTCGCTGAAGCCGCGGGCGATGAGGCGGGGGCCCTGCGGATGGTCCAGGTAGACACTGGGCAGGGTACTGACTCCTATTTTCTCCACCAACTGAAACTCCTCCTGGGTCTGGCGGTGGATTTCCTCGGTCTCGAAAACGGCCAGAAACAAGTTCTCGGGAATCCCGAAGGGGCGCAGCACCTCTACCAGCACCCGGGTCTGGGAGATGTCCAGACCGTCGGCGAAGAAAGCCGAGTGGAGCGCCCGCAGGACTTCCAGGGAAAGGCCCGGCCGAAGGTGGCGCACGGTGAGCAGCGCGCGGCAGGCCGGCTCAGTGTCGTAAATGGACTCTTTTTGCAAAAAGAAGCTGTAATCAAACGGCAGGTGCGATTTCCCCTGGGCCCGGTGCCAGTTCACGGCCAAGCGGTCCTTCTCGGCAGAATCCAGCGGCTCCTGCGCGTACGGATGAAGCCCTCCCACCAGCACCTGCACCGACAACCGTCCGAACCAGAGTGCTTTCAGCCGCCGGATGACGGGCGTAAACCCGTAACACCAGGCACACATGGGATCGGTGACGTACAACAAGCGCGGATTTTCGGGTGGCTTTTGCATAAGCGAGTTCGGATGGTCTCTTCTTTGTAGCGAGAACCAGGGCCCAAAGGTTTGTTCTTTCCGGGAAAACAATGCCTGCACTGGTGGAGGTCAGGCGGCATTCTCGGCCCGTTTTCCTGAAAACAGCCTGAAAACGGCTATTCGTGGTAAATCATTTTTACGGTCATACCACCGTCAATGGTGAGGCTTTGGCCCGTGATGAAACCGGCTTTGTCTGAGCAGAGGAAAAGCGCGGCTTCGGCAATGTCCTCGGGGGTGCCCACGCGCCCCGCCGGGTGCTGCTCCTTGTCTTCGGGGCTGTGCTGGGGCGCAATTTTCTGGCCTTCTTTCTGCCAGTTGCCGGTTTCAATCCAGCCGGGGCTGATGGCGTTCACCCGGATGTGCTGCGCCGCCAGGCTCACGGCCATGGAGTGCGTGAGGGCCTCCAATCCGCCTTTGGCGGCGGTATAGCCGAAGGTGTTCGGCTCAGACATAAAAGCGCGGGTAGAGGTGATGTTGAGAATGGTGGGGTTGGTGCCTTTCTCCAGGAGCGGAAGGGCGTACTTGGCGCACAGGAACGGCCCGCGCAGGTTCACCGACAGCACAGTGTCAAACTCGTCCACGGATAGTTGCGCCAGCGGCTTGCGGGCGGGCGAGGCGATGCCGGCATTGTTGATGAGCACATCCAGACGGCCGTGCTGCTGCCGAACCTTGTTCATGAGCTGCTGCACCTGCTGTTCTTTGCTCACATCGCAGGGAATGAACTCCACCGAAAGGTGCTGCTTGCTCAGCCACTGCATCGCGTCAGCGCCGGCGTCCCAGTCAAGGTCCGTGATCACCACCTGCGCCTTTTCCAGCGCGAACGCCTGGGCCAGACCGCGGCCGATACCCTGCGCCCCACCGGTAATCAGGACGACTTTGGAGGAATAGTAATTCTGCATGTTCTCTGGGGGTAAAGCTGCGGATGATGAAAAGCCCGGATTATTTACGGATGATAGGCACGCGCGGCCTTCGCACTCCCAAATTTACCTAGGTCCCGGCAATAACGCTACCTTTTTTGCTCCCTCGCGTTAAAAATGGAATGTTTCTATTCTAACGGCAAGACTTTCTTTATGAAAACCACTTCTATTTGGCGGCAAGATGCCCAGGCAAGCAATTATCCCAGATTACAAGGCGACCTGACCACCGATGTGGTGGTGATTGGGGGCGGCATCACGGGCATCACCACGGCGCATCTCCTGGCGGCGGCTGGAAAACGAGTGGTGGTACTGGAAGCCCTGAAAGTGGCCGAAAGCACCACCGGTTATTCTACCGGCAACCTGTACGCCACCGTAGGCTCTTACCTGAGTGTGATGGAAAAGAAGTACGACCAGGAAACGGTACGGGCGCTCACCTCTTCCCGAAGCGCGGCCATTGACCTTATTGAAAGCCTGGTGCAGCGTTATTCTATCAATTGCCACTTCAAGCGGATTCCTTTTTACCTGCTTACCGAATATGAGGCCGAAAACGCCTTTATCCAAGCCGAAGTGGAAACCGCCCAGAAGGCAGGCCTCCCCGCCTATCTGGACGAAGCCAGAACCCCGCTGCCGTTCCCGGTCAGCGCTGCCATGCGCCTGGAAAACCAGGCGCAGTTCAACCCCATGGCGTACGTGAAAGAGTTGGCCGCCCATACCGCAGGGCCCAACTGCCATATTTTTGAGCACACCAAAGTTCTGTACGTAGAAGACGGCTCACCCAATGTGGTGCACACCGAGCACGGCAAAGTACGCGCGCAACAGGTTATCCACGCCACCCACACGCCCAAAGGCATCTGGTTTCTGCACACGCTGCTGGGCCCTTACCGCGAATACGCCTTGGCGGTGTCTCTGAACTCGGCTTACCCCGAAGGCACGTTCTGGGATTACCACGGCATGCACCACCACTCCATGCGCACCTACGCCAATGACCAAGGCGACCCGTACCTGTTAATTCTGGGCGAACCGCATAAAGTGGGGCACAAAGAAGACAACGAAGAAGCTTTCCAGAAACTGGAGCGGTACGTACGCGAACGCTTCGACGTAAAAGAAGTGGAATACCGCTGGGCCGCCCAGCAATATAAACCCGCCGACCATTTGCCCTACATCGGGCGCAAGCACAGCGGCTCCAACATCTACGTGGCTACCGGCTTTGAGGCCGATGGACTGACCTTCGGCACCCTATCGGCCATGATTCTGAGTGACCTGATTTTGGGCAATGAAAACCAATGGGCCGAGATGTACTCCCCTACCCGGCACCAGCCCATGAAAGCGGCTCCTAAATTCATCAAGGAGAACGTAGACGTGATGGCCCAATACCTCAAAGACCTACCCTACCGCAGCCAGGTAGAAGAACTCGCCGATGTACGCATAGGGGAAGGCAAGAACATTGAGATGGATGGCAAGAACTACGGCGCGTACCGCGATGACACCGGCAAGCTGCACGTGGTCTCGGCGGTGTGTACGCACATGGCCTGCCTGGTGCATTTCAATAAAGCCGAGAAAAGCTGGGACTGCCCCTGCCACGGCAGCCGCTTTGACGTAGACGGCCACGTGCTGGAAGGCCCCGCCTACCTGGACTTATCCAAAATGGAAGACAAGCCCAGTTCTTCTAACCGCTTCAAGAAAATGACTTCTGTCGCGTTTTTTGCCGCCTCTGCCCTGGCCGGAGTTTATTTTCTCCGGAAAGCTTGGAAAGGCACAGACACGTCCAAATTCAAGAGAATGCGCAAACGCTTTTAGATTTTCTCTGGCGCAGTACCGAGGTTGCGTTTAGGGGCTGTTTTGGGAAAAACGGCCCCTAAATGCAACCTTATTTTTTTTTATACACAAGCCCAGTTCCATCGGTAGTGATGGACCATCGGCCTGTCCACTGACAGACCTAAAGCAAGAAGGTGAGAAAGGAACGGCAGCCAACTTTTCTGATCACCACACCTGTAGTTGGAAGTTTACCACCGTACTGACCTCACCTGTGGTGGTACTGACATCCGCTCCTTTGAAGCTCATTCAGATGAGGGCAGCCGGGGATTATAAATCCCCTTCTTCGGGCTTCCGGATTACAAATCCGGAAGCCCGAAGAAGGGGATTGGAAGATGGAAGATTAAAAGAATGTAACGATCTATTCCCTCCCTAGAGAGACAGGCAGCCACAGCAGCCTTTTTCAATAAATTGATGTGCTGCGTTTAGGGGCTCTTTTTGGAAAAACAGCCCCTAAACGCAGAATCCCATTTCCTATTGAAACAGATTATACCGCACGCCCAGAAATCCGCGCATGCCCTGCAAGGAAGCGTAGTTGTAGCTGGGATCAAAGGTATAGCCGTGGGGGTTGGAGATGGGGTCATCTGCCGTGCGGTCAAAAGGATCGAAGGGGCGCATAATGGGGTCTTTCGGCACGAAGTTGAACAGGTTTTTCACGCCCCCGAACACCTCCAGCCCGTTCTTCCATTTCTTAGTGAGCTGCACGTTCACCAGACTGAACCACGGCGAGTACTCGGGGCGGTAATCATTGGGGAGGATGGGCAGTCGCATGGGGCCGTAGAAGGTGCCGGTGAGGTCTACCGTAAAGCTGCCCGCAAACGTGTACCCCGCCAGGAAATTCCCGGACCACTCCGGGGCGTGCAGTTGCACCCGCTTCACCAGCGGCCCCTCGCCTTCGGCTTCTTTCTGGTACACTTGCATGTAGGTGACGCCCGCCGAAAGTTTCAGGGGGTTGTAGAACGAGAACTCGGTGTTCACGGTCACGCCTTTGGAAACCGCGTGCCCGCGCAGGTTGGAGTAGATGATTTTCTGCGGATCAGAGTCAAAGTCACCAATGATCTTATTGCTGAACCGGGAGTAGAAACCGGTCACGTCTACGGTCACCAGAAACGCGTCCAACGGAGCCTGCCAAATGTAATTGAGGTTGCTGTTGATGGATTGCTCCGGTTTCAGTTCCTCGGTGATTTCCACCTCGCGGGCCCCGGTGAGCGCAGCGTGGTCCTCGGTGAAGAGGCTCACCACCCGGTAGCCCGTCCCGAAGCTGGCGCGCACTGTATGCTGCGGCCCCGGCGACCACTTGTACGCCACCCTGGGCGACTGAATGTGCCCGTGACGTTTGTCATAGTCATAGCGGTAGCCCAGCAGCAGTTTGTGCTTCTCCGTGAGGGTCCATTCGTCCTGCACAAACACACCGGGCAAGGGCGTAGTCACAGGCGTATTTTGAGGGTTGGCGGCATCACTGGAGGCCGTGGCGGGGGTGTTGTCATCATAGTAAGTGTAGCGGAACGAGGTGCCCAGCAGCAGGTTGTGGCGGGGCGTGAGCGGCTTGTCCCAATACAGCTGCCCGAAGGCCACGGTCTGGTCGGCGTGGAAGGGCGTGGTGCCGTAGAAGGAGTTCTGCTGGTGCCGGTTCACCGACAGCTGGGCCATGATTTTCTCTGACACCGGCAGTTGGTACTGACCAATGAGTTCCCAGCGCTTGGTGTAGATGCTTTCGCCGTAGAGCTGGTCTGAGCCGCGGTGTTCTTTGGTCCAGTCCATCTGTCCGCCCCAGCGGTCTTCGTACACGTAGCGGGCCGCCACGCTGGCCACTCGGTTCTGGTTTCGTGCAAAATCCCACTTGTTGAACACGGAGACGCGCTGCTGCAAGGTGACATCGGTGAAGCCGTCCTGGTTTTTATCCAGGGGGTTCTGGTAGTTAAAGTAGTTGATGCCCACCAACCCGTGCGCCTGACCGGCTTTAAACTTCACGCCTAGGTCTGAACTCACCTCGCCCCAGGTGGTCCCGAACACCTCGGCACTCACCCGCGGCGCTTTCAGCGGACTTTTGGTAATCACGTTGATAATACCGCCCATCGCCTCAGAGCCGTACAGCGAGGCCGCCGGACCTTTCACCACCTCCAGCCGCTCCACCAGACTGTTGGGGATTCCGTTGAGGCCGTAGACCGTGGAGAGGCTGCTCACAATGGGCATGCCGTCAATCAAGATGAGCGTATACGGGCCTTCCATGCCGTTGATGTGGATGTCACCGGTGTTGCAGACGTTGCAGTTAAGCTGCGGCTGCACCCCGTTGATCATGCCCACAGCCTCAAACAAACTGGGCGTGGGGTTCTTCTTGAAGTATGCAGGCGTGTACACCTCCACCGGCACCGGACTCTCCAACCGACTCATCTCTTTCATGGTGCCCGTCACCACCACCTCGTTCAGTTTCCCGGCCGTGGGCCGAAGGTTCACCTGATAGCTGGTTTTCCCCACCTGCAGCCGAAGGGTATCGTTCTGGTAGCCCAGAAAGGAAACTACCAGTTGGCTGTTCAGCTGAGTTTGCGGAAGCTTCAGGGTGAACTTCCCTTTCTCATCGGCCATGGTGCCGAGGGTGCTATTCACTACACTAATGTTGCAGAACCCCAGCGGCTCCCGCGTCTGCGCGTCGCGCACGCTTCCAGTGATGGTGACCTGTTGGGCCGCGGCGGTAAGGGGGAGCAAAAGCCCAAATAGCAGAAGTAGTTGTTTTCGCATGCTCAGCATTAAATGGACTAAAACATATTTTTAGACAAACCTAAAAATAAAATACGAAATACTTATAATAATGTTTAGAGACATTTTATCAATCTATCCTTGAGGCCGGTACCTGGAGAGGTGGTTTGCGTAGACTTCACAGGTTTTGAGAACTGGTGAGGCTTTTGGGCAGGTGTAATGTGACTAGAAATGAATGAATTTGTATTTCGGTTGAAGTTCACAACTACATTAGTTCATGCAGATTTTCCCCTTGAGGATTGTCTAAACGGAAGTTTGAAGCAGCGGGCGCAGCTCTAAAGAGGGGTGTTTACACCTGCTGGTCACGCATTTCGTACTATTCTTAATGCCCAACAGAATCATTCCATACCGCCCAGACCTTAGAGAAAAGGCAAAATATCTCCGCAAGAACAGCACGCTGGCGGAGGTGCTTTTATGGGAGGAAATCAAAGACAGAAAGTTAGGGGCCCAATTCCACCGGCAGGTGCCGATGCTCAACTACATTGTGGACTTTTACAGCCATGAGCTGCAACTAGCCATTGAAGTAGACGGGAACAGCCATGATGAAAAAGTAGCGTATGACCAACAGAGGGAGCAAGAATTGAAAGCGTCTGGAGTGAAGTTCCTTCGGTTTGAAGACATTGATGTGAAGCGGAATATCAGATTTGTGGTGGAGGAGATTTACCACTGGATAGAGGAGCATCAAAATCAGCAGAAGTGACTCTCCTGTTTAAACACTATCAGCACCTCAGCAAAATAATCTGCCAAGCATAAACCTCCCCTTACAAGCACAGATTCACCCCTTGCAAGCGCAGATTCTCCCCTTGAGGGGAGCGAAGAGGGGTGTTTACACCTGCCGGTCATGGCGTTCCCAACTTTGGCGCGGAAAATACTGCTGGGTCATAAAAGAAAGAATGTTTAACAATGCGTGCTCTCCTGTGTAAACACCCCTCTTTATCTCCCCTCAAGGGGAGAATCTGCGCTTAGAGAGAGATCGCTTACCTTCACCTCCTATCGAAAAAGTTTTCTCAATAGGGGTATCTCGTCTACTGCTCTAAAACCCAAAAGCCGTTTAGGGGCTGTTTTTGGAAAAACAGCCCCTAAACGGCTTTTGCAAATGTACTTCGCCTCTACTTCTTCCCCTTCGGCTTCTTCTTCGTTTTCTTCTGGTTCTCAAACTCCTCTACCTCGCGCAGCAGAGATTTCAAATCGGGTTTTACCTCGGCGGAGAAGTCAATGGTGGCGGTGTAGTCGTCTTTCTGGATTTCCAGGACTTTGATGGGTTTGCCCAGGTATTCTTCAATCTGGTCCAGGATGGGTTTTTCCTCGGGACTGCAGAACGACACGGATTTTCCTTTCTGTGTGCCTCGGCCGGTGCGGCCTACGCGGTGCACGTAGTTTTCGGGCACATCGGGCAGGTCATAATTCACGACGTACTCTACGCTGGGTATGTCAATGCCGCGGGAGCTGACGTCGGTGGCGATGAGCACTTTCACGTCGCCGCGCTTGAAGCGGTTGAGCGAGTTGAGGCGGTCTTTCTGGTCTTTGTCGCCGTGCAGGGTTTCGGTAGTGATGCCCACGCGCTCCATGGCGTTGTGCACGCGTTCGGCCCGTACTTTGGTGCGCACGAACACCAGTATCTTGCTGCCTTCGTTCTCTTTCACCACGCGCTCCAGAAAGAAGCGTTTGTCATCCATGCCCACGTAGGCCACGCTATGGTCCACGTTCTTAGACACGGGGTCTTTGGGCGAAATCTGGATTCTAATGGGCTTGGTCACGAGCGAGTACGCCAGGTCTTTGATGTGCTCATTGATGGTGGCCGAGAAAAACAGCGTCTGCCGCTTGCGGGGCAGGTGGCGCAGCACGTCTCTAATGTCTTTGATGAAGCCCAAGTCCAGCATGTGGTCGGCCTCGTCCAGGATGAGCATTTCCACGCGCTCCAGCCGGATGTGGCCCTGGCTCACGAGGTCAAACATGCGGCCGGGCGTGGCCACCAGCACATCTATGCCGTCTTCCAGTTTTGAAATCTGCGGAGCCTGCTCCACGCCGCCAAACACGGTCATGGTCTCTACGCGGGTGTGCTTGCCCAGGGTGTGGAAGACCTCGGTAATCTGGATAGCCAGCTCGCGCGTGGGCACCATCACCAGGCATTTTATGCCATCTTGGCGGCCGTACTGCTTGCGCTCATGCAGCAGGTGTAGCACCGGAATGGCAAAGGCCGCGGTTTTGCCGGTACCCGTCTGCGCGATGGCCAGCACGTCTTCGCCCTTCAAGATGGGCGGAATGGCCTTAAACTGGATATCGGTGGGTTTCTTGAAGCCCAGTTTGTCCAGAGCTTTCTTGATGGCGGGGTTGATATGGTAATCCTCGAATTTCATGGGCGCAATGGTTCCGGCCAGCGGCCGAGGTGGTGGCGGTTCTCCCCTTTTACGGTTCCCCCGCCGAAACTTCTACAAAGGTGCGATTTCTTTCTGGTTTTTGCAGGGGGAGGTGGTGAATTGGTGTTTTAGTGCTGGTCTAAAAAAATAATTGAAAAAGAAGAATATTGAAGCTTACGAAATATAGGTTTTTACTATATTCGAAAATTAAAAAACTTACTCTGTTAAAAAAGCAGTTAATAAATTTCCAAATCTTTTTCTCCTTGTATCATAAAGAAAAAAATGAACAATTACAATTTTTCTACTCTAAATGACAAAGAATTTGAGCAAATAGCAAAAGACTTGCTGAATGCCAAATTTAATCTTGAATTGCAAAATTTTAGAGTCGGTAAAGATAAAGGAACTGATTTAAGGTTCTCAACTAAATACAATAACAACTCAATTATTGTTCAAGCAAAGCACTATATAGGCTCAGCTTTCGCCCAACTAAAACACACACTCTTAAACAAAGAACTTGATAAAATTAAACAATTAAACCCTGATAGATACATAGTTGTTACATCACTTCCTCTTTCTGCTCCTCAAAAGGATGAAATAAAAGCAATTTTAGCCCCATATATTCTTAGCTCAAATGACGTAATAGGACAAGAAGACTTAAACGGGTATTTGTCGGAAAACCCAGATATTGAAAAAAAATACTTTAAGCTTTGGTTTTCAAGCATTAATGTTTACAATTCAATTATTAACAATGCAATTGAAGGTAGAAGCAGACATCTATTAGAAAAAATAAGCAAAAATATCCAATTATATGTAGTCACAAAAAAGCTTGATGATGCGAATAAGATATTACAAAAAGAAAAGCTTCTTCTAATTACAGGACAACCAGGCATTGGAAAGACCACCCTAGCAGAAGTAATCCTAATTGAAAGAGCCAGAAGCAACTATAAAATTTACAAGGTAAATAATATCACAGAAGCAGAAGATATAATTTCACCGAATGACGATGAAAAGCAAATATTCTACTTTGATGATTTCTTGGGAGCAAACTATTTTGAAATAATAAATGCTAATAAAACAGAAACTCAACTTACAGCATTTGTTGATAGAGTAAAAAACACACCCAACAAATTTTTAATTTTAACAACTAGAACTGTAATATTAAATCATGCAATTGAGAAATATGAAAAAATCAGCCATTCTAGATTAGCAACTCAACAATTCGAAATAAAACTTACTGATTATAGTAAATACGAAAAAGCATTAATTTTATATAATCACATTTATTTTAAAGGATTAAGAAAAGATTTCATAGAAGTAATTATTAATGAAAAGTTTTATAAGACTATAATCCAACATAAAAATTACACACCACGCATAATTGAATTTATAACCGATAATTCAAAAATTGAAAATTTTTCACCTCAAAACTATGTTCAATATATATTAAACAACTTAAACAATCCAAGAGAAATTTGGAGATTTTCATTTATTAACCAAATCAATTACTTGGACCAATGTCTGTTGCTAACCTTATTTACATTTGGAAATAGTACATCAGAAAATGCCTTAATTCATGCTTTTGATAGCAGATTAGAATTTGAAAAAAATGAACACAACCAAATTATTAGTTCAGGCCAATTTTACCAATCTATTAAAATCTTACTAAATGGCTTTATAAGAGCAAACCTATATGACACAAATATACCAGAAAGAGAATATGCCTTTATAAATCCTTCATTAACGGATTTTTTGATTGGCCTTGTTTCTGAATCTTATCCTGAAAGAAAAAGTATTGTTTCAAGCATAACATTTATTGAACAGTTAAATAGGTTTAACCCAACAAAACCTTTAATCCCATTAGAAAAAGATTTACAAACACTAATTCGTGACAGGATTTCTAAATCTAAAATTAAAATTTTAGAAACAACCAATAAGCATATCACAGAGAACGAGAAATTTTCCACTCTAATGGAAGCTTTATGTAAATATTGTTACCAAGTCAATATTGATTCTTTAATTTTAGAATATTTTAAACAAATTAATTATAGCGAGAACTGGTTTACTATTTCTCAAAAATTGGAATACGTTATTTTGAATTTAAATGATGCTCCTCAAACATTCAATTATATACAAGAAAATTTTATATTAATAATTGAAAAAATAATGGAATCTATTTTTGACATAGATAGCGCTAAGCTTATACCTGTTATATTTGAAAAATACAACCAAGACTATGACCAATATACAGAATCAGATGATGGCCTGAAAAATTTAATTAATGTGGTAGAATGTGTACTTCAAAGTGCAGAAGACAATTACAAAAGTGATAAAAAAGATGAAATTAAAAACATAGACGATGTTTCGGATATATATGATGAAATTTATGAAATTGAGAGTGAATTAAAAAGCGAATTATTCCCAACCAGTACTTTTGATTACGATTTTGGAATTGGAATAGACCATAAATATTGGGAAGACATAATTGAGAGAAATCTTATTAGAGAGGCAAGAGATTATGATGGTGATTATGATAGAGAATATTATGAAGATTCCCGCTTTAAATTAATAAATGAAGACAATGCGGTTGACGATTTATTTGCAAAAACTGAATAATTCTAATAGAAATTGCAAATAGGTAATGATATAAAATCCATTAAACCAATAATTTATAATTAAACTAGGTCAATGAAACCCCTCCTCCTCACCCTCTTCCTCCTCACTACCATTCCCTTCGGCTTTAGCCAAGGGCTCACCGGCGCGCAGATAGACGAATTGGCGCAGCGCACCATGCAGGCGTTCAACGTGCCGGGCATTGCGGTGGGCGTGGTGAAAGACGGGAAAGTGGTGCACGCGGCAGGCTACGGGGTGCGGAGTTTGAACAGCCGCGAGAAAACCGATGCGCACACGCGCTTCGGGATAGCCTCTAACACCAAGGCGTTCACCGCCGCGGCGCTGGGGCTGCTGGTAGACGAGAAAAAACTGATCTGGGATGCCAAGGTGCAGGACTATATTCCGGAATTCAAGCTGTACAACCCCTACGTGACCGAGGAATTCACCATCCGGGACCTGCTCACCCACCGCAGCGGCCTGGGGCTGGGCGCGGGAGATTTGATGCTCTGGCCAGACTCCAACAGCTTCACGCTGCAAGACATTATCTACAACCTGCGCCACCTCAAGCCTACCTCCAGTTTCCGGAGCAAGTATGACTATGACAACAACCTCTACCTGGTGGCCGGCGAGGTGGTGGCCCGCGTGAGCGGCAAAAGCTGGGACCAATTTGTGGAGGAGCGCCTGCTGCAGCCCCTGGGCATGACCGAAACCGCCGCCAGCTATGAGCGCCTGAAAGACCAAACCAACGTGATTGACGGCCACGCGGTAGTAGACGGCAATGTGCGCGTGATTCAACGCCACCGCTCTGCCGTAGACCACGCCGCCGCCAGCATTTACAGCAGCGTGGCAGATTTAAGCAAATGGGTGTTGGTGCACCTGAACCACGGCCGGTACGGAAACGGCCAGCGCCTGTTCTCTGAAGCCGTGAGCAAAGAACTCCAGACCCCGCAAACGCTTATCCCGGTAAATAACCCGGGGCCGTACAACACCCACTTTGCCGCGTACGGGCTGGGCTTCAACCTCTCAGACGTGAAAGGCTACAAACAGCTCAACCACACCGGCGGCCTGGAAGGCATGGTCACCCAAATTACCATGATTCCCGAACTGAACCTGGGCATTATTGTCTTCACCAACCAGCAGGAAGGCGGCGCGTTCAGGGCCATCGCAGACCAAATCAAAGACAGCTACCTGGGCCTCTCCGGCACCGACCGCGTAACCCAGTACGCCAAAGCCCGGCAGGAGTCGCTGGCCAGCGCCGGCAACGTGACCGATGCCATCTGGAAACAAGTAGCCACCGCCCAGAAGCAGCAGAAAAAGAACCCTAACTACAGCGCCTTTCTAGGCACCTACCGTGACCCGTGGCTGGGCGAGGTCTTGATTTCCCAGAAGAACGGCCAACTCTGGTTTGCGGCTAAAAAGTCGCCTAAACTTTCTGGCGCACTATTTCCCTACAAAGGCACTACCTACGTGGTAAAATGGACCGAGCGCAGCATGGACGCCGATGCCTTCGTGAATTTCTCGCTGGACTTTGAAGGCCGCGCCCAGGGCATAACCATGCAGCCCATTTCCCCGCTCACTGATTTCAGCTATGATTTTCAGGACCTGAATTTCACCCGGGTGCCGGAGCCTAAAGCAAACCTGTAAAGCATCTTGCGTTTAGGGGCTCTTTTTTGAAAAGAAGCCCAAAACCAGCGCAAGCGCTCTACCCCCGTTCGTTCTTTCATAAAAACAAGTCGGCCTGCTTCCCATCAGAGAAAGCAGGCCGAGCTGTTTTGTAGCGCTATTGAAGCAACTCCCGAGGCTACATACCCGCTTCGGGCACGGCGGCTTCCTGGCGGTCGCTTTCGTTGCCCATGCGGTCTACCGAGGTCACAGCCACTTTCTTCAGCGGAAGCGCTTGTCCGGCTTTATCGGTGAAGGAGCGCAGCAGCGTGAAGGAGCGGTCATGGCGGTTCAGGACTTTGTAGTTCCAGGCGTTGCCGTACTGGTAGTACACCACCGTCCTGAACGCATCTTTGGCCTCTTTGGGCACCCACACCACGCGCACGCTGTCGCCCTGCAGCTCGGTGCTCACCGAGGGAGTTGCCGGGGCCTGGTAGTCCAGCCAGGGGCTGGTGGGCACCAGCGCGTCATTTTTATAGGGCCCGGCCAGCAGGGCTTTGGCCATGGGCGGGTTTTTGGTCACCGAGGAAAGGCTCCAGTGGATCACGCCTTTGCTGTTGGGCAGCATGCCGCGCGTGATCATGATCTGGCTCATGATCTCCTGCACGTTGAGCGCGCTGCTGTCGCGGCCCACACTGATGCCGGGCCACAGGTGGCGTTTCATGGTATTTTCCTGAGACCACCAGCCCAGCAACACCGGGAAACTCTGGTTCATCTGGTTGATCTTCCAGTACAGCTGCGGCGAGAAATAGTCAATCCAGCCTTTGTTCAGCCACAGGCGGGCATCGGCGTAGAGGACGTTGTGCTGGTCAAAGCCCTGCACCGAGGCCGGGTAACCAGGCCGCCAAATCCCGAAGGGGCTCAACCCGAATTTCACGTGCGCTTTTTCGGCTTTGATTCCTTTGTAGAGGCGCTCAATGAACTGGTTCACGGCCTGCCTCCGCCAATCTCCCCTAGACAAGGTACCGCCGTTTTTCTGGTACGCCGCCCAGCTCACATCATCCGGGAAGTCCTGGTCGCCGTTGTAAGACGGGTACGGGTAGAAGTAATCATCAAAGTGCACGCCGTCAATATCATAGCGTTTTACCAGGTCCATCACCACGTTGTAGGAGTGGTCCTGGGTTCCCTGTTGGGCGGGGTCTAACCAGTAGTAGCCTTCTTTCAGCTGCACCACCAGCTCGGGGCGCTTCTTCACGATGGACTGCTCACTGATGGGGCCGCCGGCCACGTGGTGGGCGCGGTACGGGTTCAGCCACACGTGCAGCTCCAGGCCGCGGTCATGGGCGGCTTCGGTCCAGAACTCCAGCGGGTCATAGTACGGGGCCGGGGCTTTGCCTTGCTCACCGGTGAGGTAGTAAGACCAGGGTTCCAGGTCACTTTTATACAGCGCATCGGCCTGGGGGCGAACCTGGAAAATGACCGCATTGTAGTGGTGCTGTTGCAGGAAATCGAGCAGTTCAATGGCTTCGCGCTGCTGCTCCTGGGTGCTGAGGCCCGGTTTGCTGGGCCAGTTGATGTTGGCCACGGTGGCAACCCAGGCGGCCCTGAATTCAGACTCGGCTTTGGAACCGGGGGCCGGGGGAGTTGGCTGTATCGCGACTGGCTCCTGCGGAGCGACGGGCTTGGAGGTGGAGCAGGCTTGCAGGAACGCAAGGCAACAGAGGCTCACGAGGGAGAACAGAAAGTTTCTGTGCATGGGGAGTTTTGGTTTGGTGAGAGCTTGTTCCGCAGCATGCCTGCCGGAACGGCGGCTAAATTAGACAGCAAACCTCGTGGCAAGCAACCTTTCTTCTATTCATTCAGCGTTTTAGGGCTATAATCCAGAAAAGGGCCCTAAAGTACAGACACCGCTTCCGGCACCCGTTCGGCGGAAGACGGTATTTTCTGTTATTCCGTTTGTTTGCATCGGTAGTAATGGGGTGATAAGTACTGGTAAAGCCAGAAGGTGGCGTAGCGGTCGCGCCAAAGCAACTGCGGCAAAACCTGGTCCGCTTCCTGGGGCACCTATGCCTTGCATCCGTTTATTTCATATCTTTAACAGCTACCCGGTTTTGGAGCTTCGGTCCTGCACCAGTGAAATCCCTGTGTGCAATGGAGCTGTTCCGTTGCGGGCCGGGATAAAAACACATCGTCTGAAAGAATAAACCCAGGTTGCTGCCCGCGCGTTATCCGCCATGGAAGCCTCACCTCTGAAACAACTGTATTTTGACTCTTTCACTTAAACTTCAGCTCCTCACTGCCCTGCTGTTTCCGGCGGTTCTAGCCGGCTGCGGCAATGACCCCAAAAGCACCACCGCCCATGACACGAACCAAATGAAAAGCGCCACCGCCCCATCGGACATCAACTACGGCGTGGTGAAAGCTTACCCGCATGACACCACCGCATTTACCGAGGGGTTTCTGGTGCACCAGGGCAAACTCTACGAAAGCACCGGCTCCCCGGCTGACCTGGCCCAGACCAAATCGGTGATTGGCGTGGTAGACCTCACCACGGGTAAGTTGGACGTGAAAGTAGAACTGGACCGGAACAAGTACTTTGGCGAGGGCATCGTGATTCTGAACGACAAACTCTACCAGCTTACTTATGTGAGCAAAATCGGGTTTGTGTACGACGCGAACACGTTTGAGAAACTGGGTGAATTCACCTTTCCCAGCAAAGAAGGCTGGGGCATGACCACAGATGGCACGCACCTGATCATGAGCGACGGTACCAGTCGCCTCACGTACCTCAACCCTACTACCTTCCAAGCAGAAAAAGTGCTTGACGTAACAGACCACAACGGCCGGGTAGAAAATCTCAACGAGTTGGAGCACATCAAAGGCTTCTTGTACGCCAACCTCTACACCTCCAACCTCATCGTGAAGATTGACCCTAGTTCCGGGAAAGTAGTCGGGAAACTGGACCTCACCTCGCTGGACCGGGATGCCAAGTCCAAGAAACCCGATGCCCTGGAGCTCAACGGCATCGCCTATGACCCTGAAACGGGCAAAGTCTTCGTGACCGGCAAACTGTGGCCCAACATCTACGAGATTAAATTCGGCTTTTAAGAAATCCTCCTCTCAGAACAAAGCGGTTAGAAGTACGCCCAAACGTGCTTGTATTTTCAGAAACTTGTGAAAATATTCCTGCTATACTAAACCTCTGCCCTCTTCTGTTTGTTTGATGAATAGACAACCTGAAGAAGATGGAAAACCTAGATATCAATACCAATCAGCTAGCTGAGACCAGAAACAGAATCATTGATGCCTTTATAGAGCACGTGTTGGAGACCGGAAAACAACCTGTGTCGGTGTACAAGTTTGCCAAGAACCTAGGCATTACGGAGGAAGAGTTCTACCACTATTTCACCTCGTTTCAGGGCGTGAAAGGTGCCGTGTGGGACCGCATCTTTGACGAGACCTACGCCACCATGCGCGCCCAGGAAGTGTATCAGGCCTACTCGGCTAAAGAAAAACTCCTCTCCTTTTACTACACCTGGATAGAAGTCCTGAAGAAGCACCGCAGCTACCTGCTGGCCCTGTATGAAGGCCACGCTGACTTCAAGAAAATTACGCCGCAGGAAGTAAGAAGCTTTAGAGAAAACTTCAAGACGTTCGCCAAAGGCATCATCCTGGAAGGCAAAACCGAAGGCGAGATTGTGGACCGCAAATACATCTCTGACAAGTACGACGAAGCCCTGTGGCTGGAGACGCTTTTCATCTTCCAGTTCTGGCTCAGAGACACCTCCGTTTCCTTTGAGAAAACCGATGTGGCCATTGAAAAATCCGTGCGCCTGGCCTTCGACCTGATTGGCAGAACCGCCGTGGACTCTTTCGTGGATTTGGCCAAATTCCTGTACCAGTCTAAATAACCCCCCATGAGCAGTAGCCAACCAGAACAAGACCATATTCCCACTTCCAAAGTACAGCGGGCCTCCAAGTTCATAGGCACCGGGGCCAAAGTAGGCGGAAACTACATCAAGCACTACGCCAAGAAGATGGTGAACCCATCTTTGAGCAAAGAGGAACTACACGCCAATAACGCCCAGGACATCTACGCTTCGCTGAGCGAACTCAAAGGCAGCGCCCTCAAGGTGGCCCAGATGATGTCCATGGACAAAAACCTCCTGCCGCGGGCCTACCAGGACAAGTTTACCATGGCGCAGTACAGCGCGCCGCCGCTCTCCTACCCCTTGGTGGTGAGAACCTTCCAGAAAGCCTTTGGGGTTTCCCCCGAAGCGAAGTTTGAGACCTTTACCACCTCGGCGGTGAATGCCGCTTCCATTGGGCAGGTGCACAAGGCCACCAAGAACGGCAAAACCTACGCGGTAAAGGTGCAGTACCCCGGCGTAGCCGATAGCGTGACCTCAGACCTGCGCATGGTAAAGCCGTTTGCCCATCGTTTATTGAACATGAACGAAAAGGAAATAAGCCACTACATGGAAGAGGTGGAAGAGAAACTGCTGGAGGAAACGGACTACCAACTGGAAGTAAAACGGTCCACCGAAATCTCCCGGGCTTGTCGCCACCTCCCGCACCTGAATTTCCCGGTGTATTACCCCGAGCTCAGCAGCGAGCGCATCATCACCATGGACTGGCTGGAGGGTGACCACCTGAAAGAATGGCTCCAGACCAACCCGGCGCAGGAAGCTAGAAACCAGATTGGGCAGGCGCTCTGGGATTTCTACCACCACCAGGTGCACAACCTGAAGAAAGTCCACGCCGACCCGCACCCGGGCAACTTCATTGTGCAGGAAAACGTGACCTTGGGCGTGATTGATTTTGGGTGCGTCAAAGTCATTCCGGAGGATTTCTACCGCGGCTATTTCTCCCTCATCAAAAAAGATTCCCTGCTGAACGAAGCCCAACTGAACCAGATTTTCTTTGACCTGGACTTCATCAGTGACCTGGATTCTGCTGAGGAGCAAGCCTATTTCAAGGGTGTTTTCAAGGAAATGATCTCCTTGCTGGGCAAACCGTTTCACGCAGAAGCGTTTGACTTCGCCGATGATGCCTACTTCAACCAGATTTATGCGCTGGGCGATAGAGTAGCCCGAGACAAGATGTTCCGCAACTCCAGACAAGCGCGGGGCTCGCGGCATGGTCTGTTTATCAATAGAACCTACTTTGGCCTGTACAGTCTGTTGAACCAGCTCAAAGCGAACATCAGCACCACCAAACCAGACTGGCTGCAATAACCAGCTAGCGCATCTTTACAAGCAGTATCGGCTGGGCCTTTCAGAACAGGAATCGCTTCTGGTTTATGCCTGATTTTGCGAAAAGAGCCTTAAAACAGCACGCTTCGGGCGGCCACTTTCATAGGCAACCCGAAGCGTGCTGTTTTTTTTGCAGTCGATTGGTTCAGGCTTCGGCGGCGGGAACGAGCGGGAAGATACTTCCTGTTTTACGCCCGTTTTTCAGAAAGAAGGCCCAAAGCGGAAAGCGGCTGACTTCCTCCTTGTACGCCTTCCGTTCCGGATAACCGTGCGCCGGCGGAGCTGCCTGGAAAGACAATCGCTTGATTCCCATGTAAACGGCGCGGCAGTTTTGGCTTGCTTTCCTGAAAAGAGCACAGAAACGCAGAAAGGCGAATGGC
Organism: Rufibacter sediminis; assembly: GCF_014269285.1. Lineage (GTDB taxonomy): Bacteria > Bacteroidota > Bacteroidia > Cytophagales > Hymenobacteraceae > Nibribacter > Nibribacter sediminis. The sequence continues at coordinate 23,582 of NZ_JACOAF010000018.1, read as the reverse complement.
ACCACATCAGGCGGCTTGCCCGGCTGCACCAGAAGATTTATGTTGACAGAAACGCCAAAGTCAACGCTTTCTTTTGTAAGCTTATGCTCCTTTCGTATTGTAACCAGCAAGGTCAGACTCACCCTTCAACCCCTCTACTGAAATGAAAACCCATAGCACCAACTACACCAACACGTTTATTGAAGTAGCGCCCGATTGCCCGACCACCAGCGGGGAAATTCCGCCCACGAAAGGAGACGCTAAAACCGTCGCGGGTATGCAATTTGACTTAATGAGCCAAAATCCTTACCAATATACTTCTGACGAGGTGTTTTTTCAGGTGCACGCCAACCGAAATAACCTCACCAACACCGACTACCAGGAAGCACGAGAGAAATTTTTCTCCAAAGGACAGCCCTGCTTCAGAGCCTCTCCCCTGACAAAACGATACGGTTGGGGCGTGCACAGCGACCAGAACGGGAAAATCGCCTTATATGGCTGCGAAACACCCGAATACCAAAAACTGGTCGCTGACCCTTCCCTCAAGGTTCTTAAAGCCATGAAATCAAGTAAGTGAACAAGGTGAATAGTCAATCACAAAACACAAGCGCGAACCCGTTTACAGATTCAATTTTCGTGGGCTAGCCCCAAGGTTGGCGTTTTAGGGACCTTTTTACCAAAACAGGCTTAAAATGCAAAGTGTTGAAGTCAGGCTGTTGTCAGGTAGGCGAACAGCAGAATGGTGTATACAGAATACCAGTCGCCCAGCGTTTAATAACTAATTTAACGTTTTCTTTCCCCGTCAGCACGCACGGAGATTTCTTAGTTTAAACAAGTAACATGATTACCAAAACCCTTTGCGTACTCGCAACCATGGCAATAGGACTACTGGCTAGTGAACAAGCGGCCGGCCAAGCCACAGACAAAAACAACCCTCTTTTACAGAAGTACAACACCCCGCACCAGGTTCCGCCGTTTCACCTCATCAAGGACGAGCATTTCAAGCCCGCCTTGCTGGAAGGAATCCGGGTGAACCAGCTGGAGATTGACGCCATCGTGAACAACGCCAAACCGGCCACCTTTGATAACACCATCCTGGCCATGGAAAACGCCGGGCAGTTGCTGGGCCGCGTGTCTACGGTGTTCTACAACCTGAACTCGGCCAACACGAACGAGCAGATTCAGAAAATCGCCCGCGAGATTGCCCCGGCTTTATCCGCGCACAGCGACAACATCATCCTGAACAAAAAACTGTTCGACCGCGTGAAAACGGTCTGGAATAACAAAAACAACCTGAAACTGACGCCTGAGCAGCAAAAGTTGCTGGAGGAAACCTACAAATCCTTCGTACGCAGCGGCGCCAACCTGAACGATGCTGACAAAGAGAAGCTGAAGAAGATGAACGGCGAGTTGTCGCTCCTGAGCCTTCAGTACGGGCAGAACATCCTGGCTGAAACCAACGCCTACCAACTGGTCCTTGACAACCAGAAAGACCTGGCTGGCTTGCCCGCGGGCGTAGTAGCGGCTGCCGCCGATGCCGCTAAACAGGCCGGCAAAGAAGGCAAATGGGTCTTCACCCTGCACAACCCCAGCGTAATGCCCTTCCTGCAATACGCCGACAACCGCGAGCTGCGCAAGCAAATCTGGGAAGCGTACTCGCTGCGCGGCAACAATAACAACGACCACGACAACAAAGAGGTGCTGCGCAAGATTGTGAACCTGCGCCGCGAGAAAGCGCAGTTGCTGGGCTACAAATCGCACGCCCACTACGCCCTGGAAGAAACCATGGCCAAGAACCCCGAGAACGTGAACAAACTCCTGGACCAACTCTGGGCTCCGGCGCTGGCTGTGGCCAAGCAGGAAGAGCAGGACATCCAGAAAATGATAGACGCCTCGGGGGCCAAGTTCAAAGTAGCCCCGTACGACTGGCGCTATTATACCGAGAAAATCAGGAAAGAGCGCTTTGACCTGGACGAGCAGGAACTGCAACCCTACTTCAGCCTGGACAACATCAGAAAAGGCGTATTCACCGTCACGGAGAAACTCTACGGCCTTAAATTCAAGCCGCTGCCCAACCTGCCCAAGTACCACCAGGACGTGACCGCCTATGAAGTGACCGAAGCCGATGGCAGACTGGTGGGCATCATTTACATGGACTTCTTCCCGCGCGCCTCCAAGAGAAGTGGTGCCTGGATGACCTCTTACCGCGCCCAGAAGATGGAGAACGGCAAACGTCTGGCCCCGGTGGTGTCCATTGTCTGCAACTTCACCAAACCAACCGGCGACACTCCGGCCTTATTAACCTTTGATGAGGTGACCACCTACTTCCACGAGTTCGGTCACGCCCTGCACGGCTTGCTGTCTAACGTGACCTATGAAAGTATGGCGGGCACCTCGGTACCGCGCGACTTCGTGGAACTGCCCTCGCAAATCATGGAGAACTGGGCCGCTGAGCCCGATGTCCTGAAAATGTACGGCACGCACTACAAAACCGGTAAACTGATTTCAGACGAGCTGATTCAGAAAATGAAGAAAGCCGGCACCTTCAACCAAGGCTTCGAGACCACCGAGTACCTGGCCGCTTCTTTGCTGGATTTGGCCTATCACACCCAAACCCAGAACCTGGAAGGCGACATCAACCAGTTCGAGAAAACGGCGATGACGAAGGTTGGTCTGATGGAGCAGATTATTCCGCGCTACCGAAGCACGTACTTCAGCCACATCTTCTCCGGCGGCTACTCGGCGGGCTACTACAGCTACATCTGGTCGGGTGTGCTGGACACCGATGCGTTTCAGGTCTTCAAGGAGAACGGCCTGTTCAACAAAGAAAAAGCCCAGTCCTTCCGGAAAAACATCCTGGAGAAAGGCGGCACCGCCGACCCCATGGAACTCTACAAGAAGTTCAGAGGCGCCGAACCCAGCATCCAACCCCTGCTCAAGAAGCGCGGCTTGACGCCGGTGAGCTTGTAAAAATCAGAATGTCTGATTGCGTAAATGAAACGGCCCCTTTCAGTTTAAACTGGGAGGGGCCGTTTGCTTTACAGAGAAAATCTGGTGCCTTATTGCCGTGGCGTTTTGGAGCTGCTTTATGAAAAACTGGCGGTAAACGGTACGGGCAGAGACACTCGTAGGAGCTGCGCACACTACGAGGTCTTTGGAGCAGGCGGTATTGCGGAAAACGCGAAAACCTGTGAGGTCTCCAAGACCTCACAGGTTTAAAACCACTTTACCCGACTGGCGCGAGTCTCCAGACTCGTGACATGGGATGCTGCGAGTCTCCAGACTCGCCGGGAACCACCGGCTGATTTATATGTGACATAGCCGAAACGTTCTTCCAAGAGAACGTCAGGAAAAGGCTCCTGCTTTATCACCAAGTTCAGACGGCGTTTTAAACCTGTTTTCAACAAAACAGCCCTAAAATTGAAATACGCAACTTTGCTCCTCCCCCAACTCTCTACTTCAACTTCACATAAAACTCCTTCGCCCGCAGGGCTTCCTGCTTTGCCTCCTCGGGTTTGCCTAATTTCTTTAACAGAGCCGCGCGGTGCTGATGGCAGGCGGCAGCCACGTAGGAGTCCGGGAAAGAACGGACCGAGCGGGTAAACAGGTCATAGGCCTGCTGTTGGGCAGCGGAATCTTTGCTTTTCATCAGGGCCAGCCCTTCCTGGTAATCCTGGAGCCAGCGTTTGGCGGTTTCGCCCATGCGCTCGGCCTCTACGGCGGCTTTGAACGGCGGCAAGGTGTGGAGGGAGTTCTTGGGCAGAATGTTTTGGGGCTGTTTTCCGAAAAAGGCCTCCAAAGCGGCTACATAGGCCAAGGCTTCCTGCCGGTTGTAGTCCGGGGTTTTCAGGCGGAGTTCTTCGGGAGGGTTTGTGAAGAAGGAAGCCTCGGCGATGACGGCGGGGATGCCGTAGGTGTCGCGCAGGACTTTGGCCCCAGCCGTGGGGAAGATGGTGTGGTCTGAGGCGATGCTGACCGGCACGTTGGTCTGGTAGTGCTTTTGGCGCAGCGCCTGGGCAATCTTGCGGGCCAGGTCCACGCTGGCGACGTTCTCTGAGGCGTAGCCGTGGTAGTAAATGACGGGGAAATTGGCGGTTCGGTCTGCCGTGGCGTTGTGGTGGATGGACAGGAACACCTCCGCCTTGTGCTGCACGGCCAGCCTTACCCGGTCATCGAAGGGGATGTTCTCATCAGCGGTGCGGGTCATGAGCACGGTGGCGCCTTTCTCTTCCAGCAGTTTCTGCAACAGGAGCGCCACGCGCAGGTTAATCCATTCTTCGCGCTCGCCGGTGGGGCCGATGCGGTACTGGTCGGTTTGGGCGGTGCCGCCGTGCCCGGCATCCAGGCAGATGACTTTGCCCGCCAGCGTTCCTTTTTTCTGCGCGATGGCGGCCATCGAGAAAAACATCAGAACAAAACCCAGAACAACCGCTGAGGTGCTACGCATAGAAAAGAAAATGAAGGTTATTTAATCAGTTTCGGGTCTACGTAGGTGCCGTAGCGGGTAGCGTTGCCCAACCGCCAGAAATACTGGTACAGCACGCCAGACGCCTCTTCCATCACCCGTTCGGCCTGACCGGGCACCTTGTAGTTCTCCATCATGGCCACGGCGTACGGACGCTCGGGCAGGAGCACCAGCGCCCACTCCGTGGAGACACCGTTCAGAATACCGGGCTTGAACGCCAGCGGCACGTTGGCGGGAATGCCGGAAGCCAGGCGGCTGGTTTCGCGGTTGGTCTTTTGCAGAATGGAGACAATCTCGGCGGAGGTAGCTTTGTTCAGGAACTCACCTTTGTAGAGCATCTGCAGAATCCTGGCGGCCTCGGCTGGGGTGGAAATGTTCTCCTCGCCCCGGCCAGATGCGGCGGCCTGAATCATCTTGCGCTGCACGCGCGTCTGTTTCAGGCCCATTTTCTGCAAAGAGGCATTGATGTTGGCCATGCCCACCAGCTCAATCAAGGCGTTGGTGGCGGTATTGTCACTGAGCGCAATCATGAGTACGGCCAGGTTCCGGATGCTGAAGGCGGTGCTGTCTACCAAATCTTTGATGATGCCGGTACCACCCACCACGTTGGCGGGCGCGATGCTCTGTAAATCAGTGAGGGCGAATTTCCCGCTCTGCGCCTGCCGGTAGACTTCCAGCAGAATGGGTACCTTGATGGCACTGGCCTGCGGAAACACCATCTCCTGGTTCACCCCGAAGGTCTCGCCAGAAGTTAAATCCACCACGGCTAGGCCGGTCAGAGCGGGTGATTTCTCCAGCAGGTCGCGGAGCTGCTTTTCGGTTTTCTGCCGGAGTTGCTCTTTGGGGCTGTTTTGGGCAAAAGCCTCTGAAAACAGAGTCAGGGAAAGAAGGGAAAGGAAAGGCAGAAGAAGTGCGCGCATAAGAAGGAAACAGGCCGATGAGCTTGAAAACCCAAGGTAACCGTTCGCGCTTAGACTTCAAAAAGGAGGCGTAAAACGTCCGCGGGAGTAATTGGCTCCCCCCACGCCTGGGCGAACTACATTGGCGCGCCAATCACGGAGAGCACCCCGTTGGCCAGGCAGTCTTTCCAGTACGTCAGAAAGGAGCGTTCGGTGCGCCGATTCACCTGGATCTTTCCCTGCCGCGGGGCTTTGCCGTCGTCCTCGCTTTCAGATTTCAGCACCAGTTTATTGGCCACCAGCGTTTTCAGTTTGCTCTTCAGCCCCTGCTTCCGCTCCTTTTCCTTGTTGAGAAGATCGATTTTGAAATCATCGTACTGCAGCTGAATGGAGCCTTGGGCCGAGGTGTTGGTCAGCTCTATGTTAAACGAACCTCGTTGCAGAATCCCGCTTTTCACGCGCACGAACATGCTGGGCTCCACCATGGGGTTCAGGATGGCCGGGTATCCCTTCCCGATGGTTCCTTCCATGGAATGGTAGCCGTTGGGGTCCAGCAAAGCCATTCTGACGGTGGCCTGTAGCTGCGCCTTGCCCATGAGCCAGCCGCTGCCGCGTAACACCGCTGGTTTCTTCCGGGAGATCAGGTTCTTGTCATTGGTGAGGTTGGTGAGCGTGAGGTCAATGTTGCTGCCGGTCACGTAGCCGGTTTTGAAAGCCTTCTCGGCCAGTTCCTCGTACCGCACGTACAGGTCGCGCACCTTAGTGGTGCGGATGTTCACCCCGAAGGTGAGTTTCTGCACCAGGTCATGGGGCATGAGCCCCGAGCCTTTGGTGGGATAGTTTCTCCCGTCTTTGTAGGCCTGCACCCGCGGCTTCTGCACCACCAGCGTCCCGATGTAGACGTTGGAATTCCGGAACAAGGTGCCAAAATCCACCTTGCTCATGGTCACGGCCGGCACCTGCACGTTGAACCGGGTCACGGCCACTCCCTCCCGCCGGGACATTTCGGCGGCACTGCGCAGGGGAAGGAGCTGCAGGCGGGCCAGAGTCACTTCGCGGGCCTGGGTAGACGCTTGCAGTTTCTCGCTTTTGAGGCGGTAATTGCCGTCGGGCAGAACCCAGGAAGCCTGCGCCGCCGATGCCGTGATCTTTTTGCTGTAATACGCGCGGTCTGGGTCTCGGAAGGAAGCACTGTCCAGCTGCACCCCCTCGGCTTGCAGGTCTACCCCGGCAACTGAAAACGCAGGGGTTTTGCGGTTGGGCGAATCATGGTACCGGAAGGTACCGTTTTTGATGCGGATCTCCCGGATGGCCATTTCCCGGAACTGCTTTCCCACCTCCTCGTGCAGTGGTTTAGACGAGGTGTCTTCCTTCATTTTCCGGAGTTCCCATTCTAGGTTGTCCAGGTGAATGGAACTCAGCCCGAACGCTCCGCCGAAAAGCAACTTGAGAAAAGGAATGCCGCGCACCTGCACTTGGGAGGATGTCACTTCTGAGAGACTCGCTGAGGCCTGACTGGGCGACTGCCGCTGCACCTGCTGCCAAACGGCCGCATTGGGGGTAAGCCGCACCGAGTCCAGCGTCGCCGATCCGGCTAAAAGCGAAATATCTAGCCCGGCCATCTGCAACTCATACACGCCCTTGGATTGGGTATGCACCTGCTTCTTGACCTTTTCCTCGGCCCAGGAATCCAGATTCTGCGACACGATCAGCAGCAGCACCAGAACGACCAACAGCACCGAGCCGCCCGCCACCAGGTACTTCTTTCCTCTCGCCATCTGTTTTGATTCGTGTTCCACCGCAAACGTTTTCGTTAGGCCCTCTTGTACGTAGCCCACCCAAAAGCAACCGTACAAACCGCAAGCATTCAGCAAAATAGTTTCTGTTACTGTCTAGTGTTGCACCCGTCTGCTTTTCCGCGCCCAATCGCTGCTTGGCTGCAGACCTTTAAGGCACGGGAGAAGCTTGGGCACACCTTGCCGTTTCAGGGTCCGTTTTCGTAAAAGAGCCCCAAAACAGTTCACGCGTGGGGCCGCAAAGGCAAAAGATATACCGGTAAACCGAAGGTTCATTCTACAGAATCACGCCGGGAGGTGTACCTTTACAGGCAATTACCTTTATCAGAACCAACGCATCTATGTTACCAGACACCCAGGCGCCAGAGCAAGACGAACACGAAGAGTACTACCGGGCCTATTTTGGGGTGGACGCCGATTATTACCTGCGCAAGCTGGAGCAGTACCGGGCAGGCACCAAGATCACCTTTAACATAGGGGCCTTTTTCTTCGGGATTTTCTGGATGCTGTACCGCCGGATGTACAAACAAGGCATTCTGGTGATGATTGCCTTAACCTTAGAATCTTACCTGCTGGGGCTGGCCATTGAGCACTTTGCGCTTTCTGAAGGGAACGCCAAACTGCTAAACAACCTCTCTACGGTTCTCTGGAGTACCGCCGTGGGGTTCCTGGGCAACTGGCTCTACCTGCGGCAGACGCAGGCCAAAGTTACCCAGGCGCTGGAAGAGGAAGAAAGCGAATCAGACATCCGCCACCGCCTCGCTGTAGAAGGAAGCATTACCTACATTCCGCACATTATCATCGCGGCCCTTATCCTGTTGCTGATGCTGGTGTTACAGTTCAACAAATAACCCGGCTTTCGATTTTCCCCTCGATATATCATTTCAGCCCTGGATTGATGGTCTTTTCCGGAATCCAGGTCTAAAACCGCTCTGTCAGATAACCGGACGAGATGCGAATCCACGCCAATCAAATCCAGGCCACCTGAGTCGCCCGGCTCCCTATATCCGTGCGCCCAGACCAACCGGCGTTTTCCGCCTCTTTTGGTAAAAACAGGCAACAATCAGGGAAAACGCCTGTTACCAATAAGTTAGCGTAGCGTTACTGGGACGGGCTTTATAACCCTGCCTTGGATGGAACGCCTGTTGGAGGAAACCCGGCGAAGAAGAATACCATCGGTGCGACTAAGCAGGACATATAATGATACTACCTCTTCAGAATGGAAGGAAGCAGCACCGGCACATTTTATGAATCCTTTACATAAGAACGTAAGGCATATTCAAAACTGTGTTCCCTATCTTCTTTTTAATTGAATATATTTTATAAATATTTGCACAGATATATAACAAAGATTAAGTTTTTACCCGTACCTTCATATTATAATACGTAAACCCAACTGTCTACTATCTTTCAATAGAGCCTGCATCATTGCTCTAAAACAAACGATACGCATGATTTCTGTAGCATCACTTCAAAGAAAAAAGGGAGAAGGCTGTTCAAAGAAAAAGAAAGAAGAACCGGTAGAACCTCTACGCAACTTCGGTAGATACTGAAGCAGAATCAGATTCAGCTGGCCCACCTATGAATAACCGGGTGAGGCTTTTACGGCAACACAATGGCGGGAGGTCTCTGGTTACCGGAACGAATTCAGCCAGACCTCCTTCACAACCTACATTTTCCCTGGCAGGAGCTGGGCTCATTCAGCCCCCGCGCAGGGAAGACTACGAACACGACACAAAATAAAATTATCATACGAACCAAAGGCATGGATCCTACCGCTCCAACAAATACGACCAACCCAACCGATGAGACACCTGAAAAGCCCGGAATCCTTTACATAGACAGTGAAGAAGACAATCTGGTGGTTTTCAAGTCTTCTTTCAGGAGGTACTTCAAAGTTTTTACCGCGATGTCTGGTGAGGAGGGATTACGGATCCTGAACAGTGAACCAATTTCTCTGGTGATTACGGACCAACGGATGTCCAAAATGACTGGTGTCCAGTTCCTCAAGAACCTGCCCGAAGACCGGGATCTGATCAGGATCATCCTGACGGGTCACAGCGATACCGCGTCCATTCTGGATGCCATCAACAGTGGCAAGATCTACCGCTACATCCTGAAACCATGGGAAAAGGAAAACCTGAAAAACGTTATGGAGTCTGCGGTGGAGGAGCTGAAGCAGCGCCAGGCCAACAGAAAGCTGGTGGAGGAGTTAAAATCTGAAAAGGAACGGCTGGAGCAAAAGATAGCTGAACTCACCCAACAAATGAACCAACAGAAGTCCAAATCTGCAAAACCAGACAAAGACACCCAGAACGACTAATCTGTCATCTGAAGCAGCTAGTCTTTTGTCTGGGTAGAACGCAGGTGTTGCTGTATTGGCTTTCCTACACGAGTACGTTACATTTCTTGCCCAAGGGCTGATTTTGATCAAAAGCCTTTACATTATCCATGTTTCCTGAAAGGTTGCAAGTGGTTTCTATACATCTTAGAAAAACAAGGTTCTGTTTTAATCTTCACTAAGCTATTGCCTCGTTTCGGCCTTTGAGTGGTATAGCTTTACTCAGTGGTATAACAATTAAGAGTGTAGCATCCCCATGAGAACCAGTTTATTGCTGCTGTATACCATCAGGCACACCCCAACCTTTTCCTAGAAGGCAGTTCTCATCCTGTTTGCTGAAGTTTTCTGATGCAGGAAAGTACTGTAGCAACGAAACGGTAATCACCTGGAGGAGCTGTTAGCCTGTTCTATTGCAAAATCCTTTCGGGTAGTTCGCTCAAAACAGAAAAATCTCCTCAGTTTACTTGGTTCTGAGACTTTGCTATCGGTTTATCCCTCGTAAACCCACCCTCCCATGCATCAATTAGATACAATTAATAATATTTATAGTATAAAATCATTAATTTCAAATTAGTTTATGTATATTTAAAAATAATAAAGTAATATTATATCATTTCGCGTAAAGGTGTATAGTTTAACTGTAGCCTTCACAACATTACCGCTTGAGTATGCTTCAAAACAAAGTAGGCAATGAGCAGTGGGAGTGGGAAATTACCGCCCGTACTCATTACTGGGGAATCGTTTTCAAGGAGCTATGGCATTACCGCCATTTGTCGTATAGCCTGATCAGAAAGGATTTCCTCCTGAACTACCAGCAAACGGTGTTAGGTCCTTTCTGGCTGCTCTTCCAACCGTTACTTACACTGGCTACCTATCTTCTGGTTTTCAATAAGTTGATTGGGGTCTCCACGGGCCAGCTGCCGCCCGTGCTGTTCTATATGTCGGGCATTGTGCTGTGGAATTTCTTCAATGACACGTTCCTCAGCACGTCCTTTATCTTCAAGGAGAATGCGCAGCTGTTCAGCAAAGTGTATTTCCCCCGGCTGATCATCCCCTTTTCCCAAATGGGTACCCAGATTTTGCGCTTCGGCATCCAGTTTTGCATGCTGTTGGCCATGACGGGTTTTTACGTCTTCTACAAGGGCTACTCCTTCCCTACCACGTACCTGATCTTCACTTTACCCTTCACCATCTTGCTGGTTGGCCTTACCGGACTGGCCCTGGGGATTGCCTTTTCCGTGATCACGGCCAAGTATCGCGACATCATCAACCTGGTCTCGTTCGGGGTTCGGCTACTGATGTTTCTTACCCCTGTGCTGTATCCGGTCAATTTCGTCCCAAGCAACATCAGGTGGATTGTTCAGTTTAATCCGCTCACGTCCTACTTTGAACTGTTCCGCTTGTCTTTACTGGGCGAAGGGGTCGTTTCAGGGCCGCATCTGGCGTATAGCATAGGCGTTACGTTAGTTCTTCTGGGGCTCTCCGTGGTGGTTTTCAACAAACAGGGTGACAAACTTATAGACGTTGTATAACATGGGAGAAGTTGTCATTCAAGTAGAGAATCTTTCCAAGGTCTACCAGTTGGGTACCATCGGGACGGGGTCTTTGAAGCAGGACCTTTCCCGCTGGTGGACCACCTCGGTGCTTAAAAAGGAAGACTCCTTTTACCATCCCACTTCGTCTGAGGAAACCGAAGCTTCGGACGGACGGCAGAAAGCCTTCTGGGCGCTGCGGGAACTCTCTTTCGAGATCCGGCAAGGCGAAGTCTGGGGCATCATCGGGAACAATGGCGCGGGGAAATCCACGTTGCTGAAAATCATCTCCCGCATTGTGAAACCCACCAAAGGCGTGGTGCGCGGCAAAGGAAAGATCAGCAGCCTTCTGGAGGTGGGCACCGGCTTTAACCAAGAACTGACCGGCCGCGAAAACATTTTCCTGAGCGGCTATATTCTGGGCATGTCTAAACCCGAGATCAAAGCAAAGTTTGACGAGATCGTTGACTTTTCAGGAATAGAGAAGTTTCTGGATACCCCCGTGAAGCGCTACTCCTCGGGCATGTACGTCCGGTTGGCCTTTGCGGTGGCCGCTCACCTGGAGCCTGACATTCTCATCATTGACGAAGTACTGGCCGTTGGCGATGCCGAGTTCCAGAAAAAATGCCTGGGCAAGGTGCGGGACGTTTCCAAAAGCGAAGGACGCACCATTCTTTTTGTGAGCCACAGCATGCAGGCGGTAGCAAGCTTATGTGACCACGGCCTGTGGCTCCAGAAAGGGAAACTCATGGAAACCGGCAAAGCCTCTACCGTCATCAATAACTACATTAAGGGAGTAAAGAAATTCCAACTGCACCACTCCTGGAACAACTTAGTGGAAGCCCCGGGAAATGACCTGATCCGGTTCAAGAGCATCCGGTTAGTGCCGCAGTACAGCAGTGCAGAGGCGCCTTTAGATATCAGAACGCCGCTCACCGTCAAGTTCCAGTTCTGGAATTTGGTAGATGGACAGGAACTGAGCGTAGGGTTGCACCTATTCTCCTATGGCGGGGAGTGCATTTTTGATGTGCCTTCTCCCAGCCTCCCGTGCCAGAAAGGCCTGGTGGAGGGCGAATGCACCATCCCCGGCGATTTCCTCAACGATGGTTCTTACTACATTTCCCTGATTGTGGTGAAAGACACCTCCGTGAATCTTTTCTACTACGAAGAGTGCCTGTCGTTTGAAGTGGAGGATTACCGGGGCGACATCAAATGGTTTGGCAAGTGGATGGGGGCCGTGCGCCCTTCTTTCCCGTTCCGGATAGCGCAACAAGAATTGGTAATAGAGCAATAAAACCGTACCGGCCATGAAAGCGCATGCTCCCTACCAAATCACGCACCTCGCTCTGGAGAACCAAGGGTTTACCCTGCCCCACCTCACTACCCAGGAACAGGGAAACTACCTCGTGTTCTGGTGGGATCAGCTGGCGTTAGGCCACCTGTTTCTGGCCCCGAATTCAGAAATAAGCCCGGAAACGTACCCTGCCTTAGTCCTGAAAGCCATCCAACCAGCCATAGACCACTACGCTACTTCAATTGGCGCGCCGGCCGACTGGATACACAAATTCAAGCCGGAAGAGCCGCAGCAATGGGTTTCCTGGCTAGAGAAAATTATTGCTCCTCAGCTTCCGGCTTCCGTTCCGGCCCAAGTAAAAGTATCGGTGGTGATCTGTACCCGCAACCGGGCTCCGCAGCTGGAACGGTGCCTGGCCATGTTACGGGACTTAAAGTGTCTTCCCCGGGAAGTGATTGTGGTGGATAACGCTCCTTCCGATTCCAGCACCCAACAGGTGGCACAGAAATTTGAGGAAGTCACCTACGTGAAAGAACCGCGCCCGGGCCTGGATTTCGCCCGGAACACCGGGGTAAAAAATGCCAGTACTCCCCTGGTGGCGTTTGTGGACGATGATGTGGTGGTGCATCCGTTGTGGGTGTACCGGGTATGGGAAACCTTCCAGAACCCCTGCACCGCCGCCATGACCGGATTGGTGATTGCCTCAGAACTGGCCTCGGAGGCGCAATATATATTTGAGCAACACTGGAGCTTTAACCGAGGATATCAGGACAAATGGTATGACGACGCCTTTTTCAACTCCAACCTGACCCTGGGTCCGCCGGTCTGGGAAATTGGGGCTGGGGCCAATATGGCATTCCGGAAAGCGGTGTTTGAGCAGGTAGGCTACTTTGACGAGATTCTGGACGTGGGCGCCGCTGGCTGCAACGGTGACTCTGAGATGTGGTTCCGGATTTTGGCCCACGGATTAACCGTTCACTACAACCCCAGAGCCATTGTCCACCATGAGCACCGGAGGGAACTCAGCGGCCTGAAGAAGCAGATTTTCTTTTACATGCGGGGCTTCACCGCAGCCGCCTTACTTCAGCAGCAGCAGCAGCCACGGGCCAATTACAAAAGGCGTTTAGGGCGCGTTTTCCCCAAATACTACCTATTCCTGGCCCTGCGAGGCTTTCCGTTTTACCGGAACCGCACCAGCACCCTCTGGGCCGAGATGAAGGGAATTCTCTCCGGCTATCGGTATTACCGGAAGAACTGGCAGAACTCCTCGGTTTCTCCCAATGGTATAAGCCCCTCTAAAAGCAAACCGAAGGCAGAAAAAGTGCTCACCCCATTACCCTAGAAGCGGAATCACCCTTATAGCCATGACTTTAATCGTACCCACCCAAGCCCCTACATCCCTGAGCGCCGAACAGCCGTCTCAGCAGGCGATGCCGTTGGTTTCGGTGGTGATTCCGTGTTATAACCATGGCCAGTACCTGCGGGAGGCGATCAGGAGTATCCAGAACCAGGCGTACCCCGCTGTTGAGATCATCGTGGTAGATGATGGCTCCGTAGACAACACCCGGCAAGTAGCCGAAAGCCTGGACGATGTCCGGTACGTGTACCAGGAGAACCAGGGACTCTCGGCGGCCAGAAACACCGGCATTGCACACTCCAACGGCGAGCTGCTGCTTTTCCTGGATGCCGACGACTGGCTGCTCCCAGACGCCCTCTCGATTAACGCCTCTTTTCTGCAAAAGAACCCAAAACTGGCGTTTGTCTCCGGGGCGCACGACAAGGTCTTTGAACAGGAAGGAATCACCCAGGAAGAGATATGGGAAGTTCCCTGTGCGCACTACCAGCACCTGCTGCAGGGCAACTACATTGGCATGCACGCCACCGTCATGTACCGGCGGTGGGTGTTTGAGGAAGTGCGGTATGACCCTGCCCTGCGCAGCTGCGAGGATTATGATTTGTACCTCCGGATTGCCCGAAAGCATCCGGTGGCCCACCACACCCAGAAGATCGCGGCCTATCGGCTCCACACCTCTAATATGTCGGGGAACATTCCGCGGATGTTGTATTCTGTATTGCTGGTCTTGAGACGGCAACACCAGAACCTGGAATCGGCGGCGGAGCGGGCGGCGTTCGCCAGAGGACAACAGATCTGGAAAGAGTATTACTGCCGCCTGCTGTACGCGAAAGCTATTACTGAAACCGGTTCCCCCTCGCCCGACCATCTGCTCACGCTCCTGAAACATCAGCCCTGGCTGTTTATAAAGTATTATTTAAGAAAAGGGAATATGCTTAAATCATTGATCAAGAAAACGACACCGGCCTTCGGGCTGAGATGGCTGAACAGAGTGGGGCTGTACCAAAACCATTTACCGGCGGTGGGCAAAGTCAGTTTAGGCGACTTCCGGCGGACTTCCCCCCTCAGCCGGGAATTTGGCTATGACCGGGGTGGCCCGGTAGACCGCTATTATATTGAAGACTTCCTGAAGAAAGAGTCCTCCTCCATTGCCGGAAGAGTTCTGGAGATTGGTGACAATGAGTACACCCTCACCTTCGGTGGCAAAAGGGTCACCAAAAGCGAGATCCTCCACGTGAACGAAAACAACCCCATGGCCACCATCATCGGTGACATCAGCAATGCCCCGCAGATCCCTGACAACAGTTTTGACTGCATTGTACTAACCCAGACGCTGCACCTAATCTATGATTTCAAAGCGGCGCTGGCCACCTGTCACCGAATCCTGAAACCCGGCGGCACCCTGCTGCTCACGGTTCCTTACATCACGTCCATTGACAAAGACGAGTGGGGCGCTACCTGGTACTGGGCCTTTACGGACAAAGTCTTACGCCTGATCATGGCAGAATCCTTCCCCGGCGGTCAAGTGGAAGTGGGTTCTTACGGCAACGTGCTCACCGCCTCCGCTTTTCTGTACGGCATGGGCCGGTCTGAGATCTCCCAGGCAGAACTAGACAAATATGATCCCCAGTACCAGGTGATCAACACCGTGAAAGCCGTAAAAGCCTAAGTCCTTGAGAGCCCAGCTGCGCCATCTTTATACCAAACTCTTCGAGCCTCGGGCGGCCGTACTCATGTACCACCGCATCGCTGCCCCGAGCTCCGATATCTGGGAGATTGCGGTGAGCCCCGCCAACTTTGAGCAGCAGCTGGCTTTCCTGAAGAAAAAGTACCAGGTCATTTCTTTGCAGGAGATGGCCGATAGCGTGGCGAATAAAAAGATCAGGCGAAACAGCGTTGCCCTCACGTTTGACGATGGATACGTTGACAACTACCTCCAGGCCAAACCGCTGCTGGAGAAGTACGAACTGCCCGCCACGTTTTTTATCTCTTCTGGTAATATTGGCCAGGAAACGCCTTTCTGGTGGGATGAACTGGAGCAGCTGATTTTGTTCACTCAGCAATTACCCGCCACGTTCCGCCTCGGTCAGTTTCAAAGCCAGGCTGATTTAAAAGATGAGAACTACCTCACCGAGGACTTGCGGTTGAAACACACCTCCTGGCGCGCGTGTGACGAAGCACCTCCCACAAGCCGGGCGCAGTTGTATTACAGTCTGTGGCAGGAACTCAAGCCGCTTTCCCATGCCGTGCAGCAGGAAAAGATGCAACTGATCCGCGAGTGGGCCAACCCTTCCGGTGAAACCCTGCCCGAGCTGAAAAGCATGTCATTGGCCCAACTGCAAGAGCTGGGGCGGAACCACCTTTTTGAGATTGGGGCCCACACGGTGTCTCATCCGGCTCTCGCGTTTCACGAGGCCCCTTACCAGAAAAGGGAACTGGCTGAAAACCGGGAGTTCCTGCGGCAAGCAACCGGCCAGGGAGTTGATCTGGTAGCTTACCCTTATGGCAATTACAACACCGATACCCTGGCAACCGTGGCCAGCCTCCAGTTCAAGGCCGCCTTCACCACCGAGGAACGGACGATTAACACACAAGCCCACCCACACCGGCTGGGCAGATTTCAGGTCAAGAATTTGCCGGCCCAAGAGTTCAGTCAGGCGCTCAGCCGTTGGTAACGAATTTTAAATTGATGCAAGATGAGCACTGTTTCCTTCCCACTCGTTTCCGTTATCATTGCTTTTCTGAACGAGGAACGCTTTCTGCCGGAGGCCATTGAAAGCGTTCTCCAGCAGGAGTACGCGTCGTGGGAACTTCTTTTGGTAGACGATGGCTCTACGGACCGCAGCACCCAGATCGCCCAGGAATACGCCACCCACTTCCCGGGTAAGGTTATCTACCTGGAGCATGCAGGCCACGCCAACAAAGGTTTAAGCGCAAGCCGCAACCACGGACTTGCCAAAGCCAGAGGCCAGTACATCGCTATTCTGGACGCCGATGATGTTTGGCTACCCGGTAAACTGTCTCACCAGATGGCTATTTTTCAACGGCACCCGGAGGTAACCATGATCGCGGAGGCGTCTGATTACTGGTATAACTGGGAAAATTTACACAAGGAGAATGTCATCATACCGGTTGGGGCCCCGCAGGACCAGGCCTACTCACCACCCGCTTTGCTCAAACATCTGTATCCACTGGGTACCGGGGCCGCCCCGGTACCCAGTGGGTTGATTCTGGAGAAAACTGCCTTCAGAAGATTAGGCGGCTTTGAAGACTCTTTCCGAAAAGAATTCGGGTTGTATGAAGACCAGGCTTTTTTAAGCAAAGTGTACCTGAGAGAGAACGTGTACGTCTCCTCGGCCTGTAACAACCGCTACCGGCAACGGCCAGAATCCATCGTCTCCAGTGTCCACGCCGACGGGAAGTACCATGCCGTCCGGAAGTTTTTCCTGCTCTGGTTTCAGGAATATCTGCAGAAGGAGAATATCCAGGATAAAACCGTGCGTTCCCTGATGCAGAAAGCGCTCTTCCGCTATGAGTTCCCGCGTTTGTATTCGCTTTCCAACAAAGTTCTGAGTAAAATCAAAAGTTTCTAGTGTTACGCGATGGAGTAGCCGAACCTCGTATGCCAAAGATCACCGTTTTGATGCCCGTGTATAATTCTGAGAAGTTCTTGCGGGAAGCCATGGACAGCATCCTGCAGCAGACCTTTCGGGATTTCGAGTTTCTGATCATCGATGACGGTTCCACGGATCGCAGCGTGGAGATCATCCAGTCCTATACCGATCCCAGAATCAGTTTTTACCAGAACGAGCAGAACCTGGGCATTTCGCCTACCCTGAACAAAGGCATCCACCTGGCCAAGGCCGACCTCATCGCCCGCATGGATGCGGATGACCTCTGCTACCCCACCCGGCTGCAACGGCAGTTCGAGTACATGCAGGCCCACCCCGACTGCGCCATGGTCTCCTCGCTAGTGCGGGTTATCTCCGAAACGGGCGAGACCGTGCGGCATGACCGGTTTGAAAGCCGTTTTCTCTACTACAATCTTAACTTCATCTGCTGGATTTACCATCCTACGGTGCTGTACCGCCGGCAAGCCGTGCAGGAAGTAGGAATGTACACGGCCGCCTATTCAGAAGACTTTGAACTGTTCTGGCAACTGGCCCGCAACCACAAAATCCATAACCTGCCTGAGGTGTTACTGGATTACCGGGTTACTGGCCAAAGCTTACACCAGGTGCTGAAAAAGCAGGAATACGATCAGGCACAGAAAGAGCAGCTTCTCAGAAACTTTCGCTACTACGCGGGCGAACACTACACGCTTCCAGAAAAGTACCTGGCGTGTTTTCAGCACGATTTTACCTTTTTGCTCCAGGAACAGAAAATTGGCAGCCTCTTAGAATGCCTCCAGGCCCTGGACTTTCTGAACCACCAGATCATTGGCAAAGAGAACGTCAACCGTGATGTCCATGACATGCAGGAAGCGGCCCGCATCAAAAAGAAGTTCATTATTTCAACTCTGGCCAGACGCTTACCCAGAGGCAAAGCCATTTTGTTTCTACTCCGACTGGGGAAGATCAAGTTCTTGACGCATCTGATTACCTCACACCTGCTCAGGCGCGTATAAAATATTATATTTTTTATCAGTATTATTAAATAAAAGCCGTAAATTTAACTAACAAAACAAATGGGCTTTCGCGGGAGAAGACTGCCTGCCGGTGAAAAGGAGTTAGCCTTTCAGAACAGACTAAATATTAATTTTTTTATAAAAGTATCTGAGGTTCATCTTGGGAGCGCCTATCTGTTGCGTCAAAGAAACGAACGCATTCTGAACGCTTTCTAGCCCTGCTCCCGAGAAGCGCTGACCACGCAGGGACCGCTTTGGGTTTATCCAAGTCACTGATCTACATCATCTCCCAGCATCAGCGACCTGGCGTTTTAGGCCCCAAAAGCTAAAAACGGCCTCAAAACAGATAGTTAGACAAGCCCCTGCTCACCAGAGGAAATTTCATTGGTGCTTTTAAACACGGCAAAACGGTTGGAACAGAAATTACTCATACACCCTGATCTAAAAGCAAATAACTTTGATTTGCTTAGATTTCTGCTCGCCGTAGCGGTTATCTACAGCCACTGCTATGTTATTTACTATGGGGCAGTACGAGACACAGAGCCTTTCATGCTCTTTTCCCAAAACCAGACAGATCTGGGCGGTATTGCCGTCAATGGCTTTTTTATCATCAGTGGCTTTTTAATTGTCTCCAGTTACCGGCACAGTAAGTCTACCCTTGAGTTTCTCAAGAAAAGAATCCTCAGAATCTACCCTGGGTTTATCGTCGCTTTCCTGATCAGTATGCTGGTCTTGGGTCCTTTGGGCACCTTTGATCAGGCGCATCCGCAGGGAAACGTGGCGCAATACTTCGAATTCCTCAGAAAAAAGCTGCTCCTGCTGAACCTGTTCACCTTGCAGGCCCCTTCGGCGGTTTTGTGTTTCCAGCCGTCCCCGCTGCCCAACCAACTCAATGAGTCTTTGTGGACCATTCAGTATGAGTTCATCTGTTACCTCACGGTGCCATTTATCGCATTTTTCAAGGTTTTCCGGCGGAAATGGGTGGCGGTCCTTGTTTTTACGGCAGCGTATC
This sequence comes from Rufibacter sediminis, assembly GCF_014269285.1. Lineage (GTDB taxonomy): Bacteria > Bacteroidota > Bacteroidia > Cytophagales > Hymenobacteraceae > Nibribacter > Nibribacter sediminis. The sequence goes on along the minus strand of NZ_JACOAF010000018.1, from coordinate 4,283 downwards.
TGCTGCTGGTGCTGCAAGCTTCCTCCCAGCTATTCCTTTGGGAAGGGTACCAGGGCAAGCTCATCAGCAACCCGGTTTATTTTCCCAGGTTCTTCACCTATTTCTTTGCCGGATGCTGCGTCTATCTCTTCAGACGGAGACTACAGCGCAATCACCTGCTGGCCTTGCTAGCGCTCAGCAGCCTGATTACTTCCATGGTTTGGTTTGGCGGGTTTGATTTGGTAGCGCCCTTTTCGCTCACTTATCTGCTTTTCTACATCGCCTATCTCCCCCATATCCAACTGCAGAACTTTACCCGCTACGGCGATTTCTCATACGGTACTTATTTATACGCGTGGCCCATTCAGCAATTGGTCATGCTATTTGCCGGTGGGCAGTTAACGCCCGGGAGTTTATTTCTGGTGTCATTCGCTTTCACCGTAGTAGCAGCCTATGCCAGTTGGCACGGCATTGAAAAACATTTCTTAAAGCTGAAAGACAACCCCAGATGGTTGCCTTTTGCGCTGTTTACATTCCCGGTGTTTAGTGCCAGGAAATAGATTGGTGCCAACAGTAGGGCACCTGCAAATGTGCTGTAAGGAAGGAACCAGAAACAGGTTTTAAGCTCGTTTTCATGAAAATGGCTTAAAAACGCGCTATCTCCCTCAAAGGAAAGGGAGGTCGCCAAAGAAAGGACAACCGGCTTCGGTTCAAATAAAGTTTTAGTCATGCTTACAAGAATTCCCTCTTCGCCGCCAGCCATACGTCCCGTTCCCGCGGATGTGGCCAGACCGTTGTGGTCGGTCATGATACCGGTATATAACTGCGCCGCTTACCTGCCCGAAACGTTGGAGAGCGTCTTAAATCAGGGATTTTCTGCGGCGGAGATGCAAATAGAAGTCATTGACGATGCCAGCACCGATGCTGATATAGCCGATCTGGTACGACGCATGGGCCAGGGAAGAGTCACCTACTACCGCCAGCCGCAGAACGTGGGCAGTCTCCGCAACTTTGAAACCTGCCTTAACCGCGCGACAGGCACCTTGGTACACCTGCTCCACGGCGATGACCGGGTTCTGCCGGGCTTTTACCAGAAGATGGGGAACCTCTTCCAGAAGTACCCCACGGCAGGGGCCGCGCTGTGCCGGTTCCGGTACGTGAACGAGGCGGGCCGATGGCTGTATGATCAAACCCTTGAAATGCCACAGGACGGAGTTCTTGACAACTGGCTGCTCAGGGCCGCCGTCCGGAACCCTTCGCAATACGCCGCCACGGTGGTGAAGCGGGAAGTCTACGAAAAACTAGGCGGCTTCTATGGCTTGACCTACGGCGAGGACTGGGAGATGTGGGCCCGAATTGCGAAACATTACCCCGTCGCGTACACCCCCGAGCTACTGGCCGATTACCGCAAGCACTTCAGTTCCATTTCAAGCAGCAAATTCTTAACGGGCCAGAATTCAGGAGACATGCTGCAGGTCATGGAGATGATTCAGGCCTTATTGCCTCCCGAACACCGCAAAGAGGTGCTGCAGAAATCAAAGAAATTCTATGCCCATTACGGCATCAGGGTCGCGAACCAGGTCTGGCATTCGGCTCGCCACAAAGAAGGTGTCAAGGCGCAGATCAGGTATGCCCTGGGAATGCACCTGGACGCCCCCCTCCTGTGGGGAATTGCTAAAGTTTATGTTAAAGTTGCGCTTAATATCACATGAAAGTCGGAGTTTCCATCGTCATCTGCACCTACAACGGCGCTAAGCTCCTTCCGGAAACGTTGCGGCACATCGCCCTGCAACAGGTTCGGGCGGATGTACCCTGGGAGGTCATTGTGGTAGACAACGCTTCTACTGATGCAACCGCCCGTGTGGTGAAGGAGGAATGGCAGAAGCACCAAAATCCGGTCCGTTTCTCCTTACTGCACCAACCTAAACCCGGGCTCACCTTCGCCCGCGAGCTGGGGTATGCGCATGCGCAGTATGATTACATTTTGCTCTGCGACGATGACAATTGGCTTAGCCCCAACTATGTCAATCTGGCTTTCGATGTCATGGAAGAGAACCCCAACATTGGAGTTCTGGGCGGCTACGGCGATCTGGTCTACGAAGAAGAGCCGCCTTTCTTTGCCACGCAACTGCGGCTTTTCGCCAACGGCCACCAGGCCCCTGGCTCAGGGAAAGTTGCCAAAAATACTGTTTACGGAGCAGGCTGCGTGCTACGGAAATCAGCGTACGACCATCTTTTCCGGATGGGGTATAAACCCATTTTAACTGACCGACTGGCTTCGGCGTTGAGTTCTGGGGGAGATTATGAGATTTGCTATGCCCTGGCGCTGCTGGGGTATGACATCTGGTATGATGAGCGGCTTACGTTCCAACATTATATGGTCAAGGAGCGGCAAACCTGGGAGTACTACCTTCGCTACCTAAAGGAAAGCTCTTCCTGCTTTGAGGTGCTGGATGCGTATAACATCCTGATCAACCAGGGCAGCCGGTCTGTGCTCACGTTCAACTACCGCTTTTTAAAGGGATTCTTGTATTACCTGCAGGAAATCTCGCGTGTCACCTTGAAGAAAGCCACGCTAGATCCTTCCTCAGAGGAAGGCAAGATCAATACGTTGCTCTTCTTAGGCTATAAAACCAGGCTGCTTGGGTACAGAAAGTATTTCAAGGTGAAGGAGAACTTTGTGCAGTTACTCCATTTCAAGAATGAGAAGCTGGTGCCTAAGGTGAACCCCAAGGAGGATTCGTTTTTTTCAGCGCAGAAATTAAGCCACAAGGTACTATAAACTTCTGATCGGCAGAGCGTAGGTTCTGCCGACCGCCTTTCATTTTGCCACCTCTCCAACTTGGGGTTCGCTCAATGCCAATTGAAGTAGGAGTAGCTTTTTAACCTAGCGCAGGGATGCTTCTTTCTTTGAATATGCGACCAGTTCAAAGCTACTTTGTACGGAACGAGGTGAGTCTACCGCTATTTTAAGAGAAAGGCTACTTACCAATAGAGTCATTCTGACGTCTCATCGGTAAGTAGCCTTTCTTTAAACAGAGTAATAATTTCGCGTTAGCGACCCATCCAGTTCTAAGGGTTCAGCTGAAACAAGGACACCACCGTTTCTTTTTCCTCAAATTGCTCCTGCTGCTTTGCGCCCATTTTTGAAAAAGTAGCCTCTAAAGTTAGTCCCGGGACAAAGGCTTTGTCAAAGTACCAGGCGGGTTGTCCCACAAATCCACCGATGTTATTCCGCACGTGGGTATGGTACAGAAACCAGAGCCGTTTCTTCCCCTGGAATTGGTTGAAAGCCGGTGAGAGATTCTGCAGGTATTCATGCTGATTACCGGAGCTTTCTTTCAGGTCTTTGCCCTCTACCGCCGTAAACTTCAATTTATAGGCTTCTTTGTAGTATTCATAGGCGTGCCACATGTTCCAGTAGACGTACACCACATCGCCCGCCTTGAATTGCTCATTGATATACAGGAGCGCTTCCCGGTTGGCTTCCTTTTTATAGAAATTATCTGTATTCCTGATTTCACTGATTGCATTCCAAACGGGAGCGGCCAACAGCAGCAAACTCACCGCCAGCTTGACCGGCAGCTTCTCCGGGAAAACCTCCTGCAGCACCTGTGCCCCATACCCGATCAACAAAAGAAACATAGGAGCCAGGAACAGCACAAACCGTTCATGGAAAGGATAGAGTTGGAGACCGGAGGCAAGGAGCGTCAGCAGGATGGGAAAGACCAGCACCAGGTACTTTTGAAAATCTTTCCTGGGCATGAACACCAGCCCTGTACCCAGAAGCAACAAAGACATAAGCCTGAATTGAACGAATAGAAAGGAAAGCGATCCGGTAAACCTCATCTTCTGCCCCAGCGGGTGCTTTATCAAGGCATTTACTTTATGCAGAAACCAGGTAAGGTCCTCGGCCGATGATGGTGGCAAGGGCATATAGGCGCTATACACTTTCTCGAAGAAGACGGTCAGCCACCGGGAGTCCTGGTAGCGTCCCAGGAACAGGGCGTAGACGGCGGCGAAGGAGCACAGCCACAGGGCGGCGGGCAGCGCGTAGGGCAGGGACCGCCGCCAGCCGCCCCGCCGCAGCGCCCCCAGGCCCGCGGCCAGCCCCGTGCCGGCCAGCGCGAACACCGCCGAGTAGGAGAACCACAGCAGCAGCGCCCCGGCCAGCCCCCAGCCCAAGAGCGCCCTTGCCCCCGGCCGGGCGGGCAGGCGAACGTAGAGCAGCAGCGCCAGCACCGAGGCCAGCAGCTCGGTGCTGTACTGCTTGGCCTCCACGGCGTGGTAGACCGCCGGCGAGG
>NZ_JACOAF010000017.1 GCF_014269285.1 Rufibacter sediminis | reverse complement strand
GGCCCGTTTCAGGCCTGTTTTGGTGAAAACAGGCCTGAAACGGGCCGACGGGTTTTTCTTTATAGAGGTTTTGGTGCGTCTGCTATCTACCTTTCTACCACGCAGAGGAAGCCCACAACCACAGGTACTCGGCTATTTTCCAGAGGCCGTAGAGCAGCAACCCAAACAGGATCAGAAACGCGATGAGCACGCCAATGATGAAACCGGTGCCTTTGCCCTGGTACTTGCCTTCCTGGTAGTGGCGGCGCAGCAGGTCCACGTTTTTCTGGTTGGCTTTGTACCCGAAATCGAACAGCCAGCCCACAATGGGAATACTACCGATGACGGCATCCAGGAAGATGTTGAACAGCATTCTCACCACCAGCGCGCGGCTGGCCCCGTGCTTGGCCATGGTCATGACCAGCACGCCAGACATGGCAAACGAGGAAAGGTCACCCACCACCGGCAACAGCCCCATGATGGGGTCCAGCCCGAAGCGGAAGTTGGTGCCCGGCATCTTGAACTGGTTGTCCAGTAACCGCGAGATGGACTCCACCCACTTCAGGCGTTCATCAACGGGGGTAACAGGCGGGGTTGTCTGGTTCATGGCGTTGGATATTTCTCCTTCATACGCAGAAAAAGGCGGCAAGATTAGTTTTAGCCCTGGCGTTGCAGCATTCCCTCCAGCCGGGCCTTCACCTGGGGCCATTCCCGGTCCAGAATACTGAGCATCACCGAGTCACGCACGCGGCCTTCTGAGGTGATCAAGTGATTGCGTAAGATTCCCTCCTCGCGGGCCCCAATGCGGCGCATGGCCTGGCGGGAACGCTCGTTCAGCACATCGGTTTTCAGGGCGACCCTGATGCAGCCCAACTCCTCAAAGGCGTGCCGCAGGAGCAGGTACTTGGCCTCGGTGTTCACGCCGGTGCGCTGCCAGGCCGGGATGACCCAGGTCCAGCCAATCTCCAAGCCTTTATTCGCCAGGTCCATGTTCCCGAAGCGGGTGCTGCCCATGAGTTCCCCGGTCTCGGGATGTACGTACACAAACGGCAGCGCCGTGCCGGCCTCCTGTGCCTGGAGCGCGGCCCGCACGTAAGCGGCCATGTCCTCGGGGGTACGCAGCACGTTCAAACTCAGGCGCCAGAGGTCTTCCGCCAGCCCCACCCGGCTCAGCTCCGGAATGTCACTTTCCTGCATGGGTCGCAAAATCACGTGTTTGCCTTCAAGCGTAACCGGAGCGGGCGTTTTCATGGTGTTAAGGGTTGAGGTGTTCTAGGTTTCAATTTAGCAGAATTGGAGAAACCTTGCCACTTTTATCGTTTGGGAAAAGGCTTGCTTTATTTGTCCTCACTGCATCATTTTCCTTATGTCATTCAGGAGTGAGCCCTTCTTTGTCATCCTGAAAGGATCTTGTGGGCGAACGGTAACTGCATTTACAACAGCGCTTTTCCAGTTCACCACCAAGATCTTTCCAAGATGACAAATGAAAGCTTATCACTCTTTCTATGTCTCGGAAGAGAGGCTGAAAATAACGGCTGGCCGAGACACTCGCAGGAGCTGCGCGCACAACGAGGTCGGAAATGAGTTCTGAGTTCTGAGTTCTGAGTTCTGAGTTTAATAATAAAAACCGACTGGCGCGAGACTGAAGTCTCGTGACTTGGGATGATGCGAGTCTCCAGACTCGCCGGAAACCATGAGCAGCACGGCGGAAGCTCAACCAGAAAAGCCGCTTCAGAACCGTGATCTACAAACAATCATCCGTTTCTGACCTCTTTTAACCAAAACAGCCCCGAAACGGAAATCCGTTTCGGGGCTGTTTTCAGGGAATTGGGCTAAAAACGCTTAGAGCGCTCCTTCAGCGGGGCTACCGCTTTGCAGGAACGGGTAGCGGTAATCTACCGGCGGCACAAACGTTTCTTTGATGGTGCGGGCGCTGGTCCAACGCAGCAGGTTCAGCATGGAACCGGCTTTGTCGTTGGTACCCGAGGCGCGGGAACCGCCAAATGGCTGCTGCCCCACTACGGCCCCGGTGGGCTTGTCGTTGATGTAGAAGTTACCGGCGGCGTGGCTCAGTTTCTTGGTGGCCAGTTCCACGGCGTAACGGTCGTTGGAGAAAATGGCCCCGGTTAAGCCGTACGGCGAGGTTTGGTCTACCATCTCCAGCGTCTCCTCAAACTTATCGGCGTCATACACGTGCAGCGTCAGCACCGGCCCGAAGAGCTCTTCGCACATGGTCACGTACTGCGGGTCCTGCGCCACAATCACGGTTGGCTCCACAAAGTAGCCTTTGGTTTTATCATGATTTCCGCCCGCGATGATCTCTACCTGGTCATCGTTCTTGGCGGCATCAATGTACTTGGCCAGTTTGTCAAAGGATTTCTCATCGATCACGGCGTTCACGAAGTTCCCGAAATCCTGCGGGTCACCCATTTTCAGGGATTTCAGGTCTTCTACCACGTGGCCTTTCACCTCGTCCCAGATGTTGCTAGGGATGTAGGCGCGGGAGGCCGCCGAGCATTTCTGCCCCTGGTACTCAAACGCGCCGCGGGTGATGGCCACAGCCACTTCCTTCGCGTTCGCGGATTTATGCGCCACGATGAAGTCTTTCCCGCCGGTCTCGCCCACAATGCGCGGATACCCGCGGTACTTGGTGATGTTCTCCCCGATGGTTTTCCAAATGTGGTTGAACACGCCGGTGCTGCCGGTGAAGTGAATACCCGCAAACTGACGGTGCTTGAAGATGACATCGCCAGCCTCAGGACCATCCACGTACACCAGGTTGATCACGCCGTCTGGCAGGCCAGCGGCTTTGAACAGATCCATGATCACCTTAGCGGAGTACACCTGCGTATTGGCGGGTTTCCAGACCACCACGTTGCCCATCATGGCCGGAGCGGCGCACAGGTTGGCGGCGATGGAGGTGAAGTTGAACGGGGTCAAAGCGAACACGAAACCTTCCAGCGGACGGTGCTCCAGCCGGTTCCACATGCCCGGCATAGACTCCGGCTGCATTTTGTAGACATCGGTCATGTACTTCACGTTGAACCGGAAGAAGTCGATCATCTCGCAGGCGGCGTCAATCTCGGCCTGGAACGCGTTCTTGGACTGGCCCAGCATGGTGGCGGCGTTCATGCGCGCCCGGAAAGGTCCGGCCAAAAGATCGGCGGCTTTCAGGAAGATGGCGGCGCGGCTTTCCCAAGGCATGTGCGCCCATTGCTCGCGGGCAGCCAGAGCGGCGTCAATGGCCTGCTCTACGTGGCTGGCATCACCGTAATGGAAGTTCCCGATGAGGCGTTGGTGGTCGTGCGGCGGGTTGATGGGCATCAGGTTGCCGGTGCGTACTTCCTCGCCCCCAATGTACATGGGAATATCCAGTTGCTGCTCGCGCAACTCGTTATATGCTTTCTGCAGTTCTTCTCTTTCTTTGCTGCCGGGCGCGTAGCTTTTTACGGGCTCGTTTACCGGAATGGGGACATTGAAAAATCCGTTGGACATATGGTATTGGTTTTAAATTCAAGTAACAAGATAAACAAAGGTAGGGCTTTCGAGTAAAAAAGGCTAACGCAGGGTAGCCCGTGGAAACCGCATGGTTTTCTGGCCAACGCCGGCCGGCCTGCAAGGTTCATTCTACTCCATTATGGCTCCAAAAGACAATTTTTCCGCTCAGGCCAACCTGTACAAGAAGTTCAGGCCTACCTACCCAGAGGACCTCTACCAGCATTTGCGCTCCCTGGTACCCCACCCAGAACTGGCCTGGGATTGCGGCACCGGCAACGGGCAGGTGGCCGTAGAACTGGCTACGTTTTTCACCCACGTCCACGCCACCGACATCAGCGAAAAGCAGCTGGCGCAGGCACCGGCCTCTGATAAGATTACCTACCACCTGCTTCCGGCGGAGCAGACCTCTTTCCCAGATGACTCTTTTGACTTAATCACGGTGGGTCAGGCGGTGCATTGGTTTGATTTCGCGAAATTCTACCAGGAGGTGCACCGGGTGGCCAAGCCGGGTGCTGTTCTGGCGCTTTGGGGCTATGGCCTGCTCTCCATTTCAGAAGACGTGGACACGCTTATCTATCATTTCTACACCGAAGTGGTGGGACCCTACTGGGATTTTGAGCGCCGCTATATTGACGAAAGCTACGCCACCATCCCGTTTCCGTTTCAGGAGTTGCCCGCGTTTACCGGCGCCATTACCGCCACCTGGACGATCACCGATCTGGAAGGCTACCTGAACTCCTGGTCCAGCGTGCAAGCCTACCTCCGGCAAACCGGTGAGAATCCGGTAACCGGATTAATGGAAAAGGTGAAAACCGTTTGGCCCCAGAATCAGCAGAAAGAGGTGCGTTTCCCCATCTTCAGCCGGATAGGCCGGGTGGAGAAGTAAGCCTGCTTAGGACCTCTTTTTAGAAAAACGGGCCTAAAGCAGCTGGGCTTTATTTTTATAGAGAGTAATTACCTTATTTAGTTACGATTATCTATAGATACGGGTGGTAAAGCGTATGTTTGATTACGCCTATAGTACAGATAAGTGTAGGAGTACGTTTATCCAATAGTTGGCTGTAATAGTAGAAAGCTAAAGTTTACATATAAAGAAACTTTTCTGCATCTTTGGGAGTATCTAGAGATAATTATTTGATGCAGCAAAAATTTGAGGTTGACTTGCTGGAGGAGGCTTTCAGGTTTCTGGAATCGCTTGAGTTGAAGCACCGCGAGAAGATATTGCAGAATTTAAGAAGAGCTCAATCCCACAATGACCCAAAGCTTTTCAAGAAGCTAACAAGCGATCTTTGGGAGTTCAGGACGCTTTACGCAGGTCTTCAGTATAGGCTCCTAGCATTCTGGGACAAATCAGATAACAAAGAGACTCTTGTCCTGGCAACACATGGATTTGTCAAGAAAACCAGCAAAGTCGACAAAAAGGAAATTGCCAAGGCCGAACGGATTCGGGAAGTCTACTTTAAAGAGAAATAACCATGAAAAGATATTCACTTAGCGAAGCCGAGGACAAGCTCATCGGCATAAAAGGAACGCCGGAGCGTGACAAGTATGAATTCGAACTCAAACTGGAGCTGATTGGCGACATGATTCAGGCGGCGCGGAAAGAAAGGAACCTTACCCAGGAACAACTGGGGCAGCTTGTAGGCGTAAAAAAAGCACAGATATCCCGACTTGAGAACAACACGACCAATGTTACAATTGACACTATCCTTAAAGTATTTAATGCGCTTGAGGCAAAGGTTAACTTCAAGGTAGAAATGCTCAACAATAAAGTACGCATTGCCTAAAAAACTACAGTGGGTAACATTGTATAAAAATCATGCTTCGGCCGACGGCCTCACTCGTTTTTTATACGAGGCCGTTAGCACACATTAGAATTAATGAAAAAAGGATTTTTTGTCATCGCCTTGGTCAGCATTCTGTCGCTCATCTCTTTATATCTTTTCAGGCCAAGCAGAGATATAGAAGTTAGACATGTAGAACGCTTTCAAACCACAGATGAGATGAGGGCAGACTCATCCCTTGTCTCAGTCTATGATGAAGATGGAAACTTAATCTATACTCGACAAGACACAGCAAGCGAGACTACGAAGCAGGTGAATACTTCATTGAATGGTATGGTATTTTACAAATTAGCACGCGGCAAAGAGTACGTTAAGACCGAGGTTTTCAAGTATGATTACAGGAAGGAGAACTATTATGTCACCTTCAGTAACGATACCGTATCGGCTTCGGCACCTTTCGAGGCATCGATAAGCCGTAGCGGGGATGGTGTAGAAAGTGCCAAAGTAATAATAAGCAATGCCAAGAAGTATAACGTTGAAAAGATAGCGGGTAAGTATGGGGTAAAGTTGGTATACAAAGCCAAGTCGCAGCAACCAGGAGTTAACACCTTTGATGGAACAATAATCCTGCAGAACCAGCAATACCAGATAAGATTCAACTACTTTGTTAAATAGAAGAATAAAATAACACAGTGCTAACCACACCTATACGGCAGCGATGCCGCCGCATAGCCAAGTACATTGTGGTGCAGTGAATACATAATGAGAAAGTTACTTGTTATGATTACATCAGTTCCAACAATAGGTCTTCTGACAAGACTTATAGGAATTAAAGAGCTACCTAGTACTAACTACTCCTTCAACAGTATAGCACATTGATCCAAAAACAGAGAAGCCTTTCTTTTTGGGGCGTTTTTACCAAAACGACCTGAAAAGAAAGGCTTCTTCAATTGCAGCGTTTTCTACACGTCAAAGAGGAAGAACGGCATGGCAAAGCCCGCTTTCTGCAAAATGGGTTTGGCTACGTTGAATACTTTGACGCCTTTAGCGGTCTCGCCTTCCAGGGTACCGATGTGGGCGTGTCCGTGGAAACAGGCCAGCACGTTCTGGCGGTCCAGGGGCTCGGCTAGGCGCGAGCAGCCCAGGAACGGGTGAATGGCTTCGGGTTCTCCCTCTACCGTGGCTTTGATGGGTGAGTAGTGTAGCACGGCAATCTTCTTCACGCCGGGGTACTCGGTATCTAGGCGCGAAAGACCGGCTTCCAGTTTCAGGGCTTCTTCCACGGCTTCCTGCACAAAGGCTTTGTTGCTTACCTCGCCAAACATGGAAAGCATGTATTTGTCAAAACCACCCCCAAAACCCTTCACCCCGGCAAAACCCACGTTTTTGATCACCACGGCATCGCCATCCAGAAAGTGCACGTTGTCGCGAAGCAGGCAGGAGCGGATTTCCTCGTGTTCGTCTTTGTCATGATCATGGTTTCCCAGCACACAGACCACCGGAATGGTGCAGGAGCGCATCTCCTCGGCTAGAACTTCGGCTTCCTTGGCGTAGCCATGGTCGGTGAGGTCACCGCACAGCAGCAGGATATCGGCTTGGTCAGAGGCGGCTTTGAAGAAATCAACCCACTTGCCTTTGTCCGTCTCGCGTACGTGAATGTCACCTACGGCCGCAATCCGCACCGGCTTGGCGGGTTCCTCTACCACGGCGGGCAAGTCCGTGGGTTGGGGCGAGATGGGCTGTAAGGGCTGAACAGGCTGCGGCGTAACGTAGGGTTGCGGTTGTTGTTCCATTCTTGATGAGGTTAGGTCCTAGACACTAGATGTTAGACATGCATTCTTGACCGTTGAATACGTACCAGAAACCGTTAATGGTTAAAAAAACGGTCTACTCCAGCTTCGTAGTTTTACAACTTTCTAAATTTCAGCAGCTAACATCTGGTCTCTTAAATAGTCATGATGGTCATGGCCTTGAAGCCCCACTCGGTCACGGCCGGGGCGTACTGGGTCTGGTCGATGAGCAGACCACGGCACACTTTCTCGGTAGGCGGCGGCATGTCAAACTGCTCTTTGGCCCGCAGCAGCAGCTCATCAAACAACCAGCGCGGAATAATGTCGCGCTCAGACGGGTACACAAACTGGAAGGACAATAATTGCATCAAAACCAGTTGCCAGTGTTGCTCCAGGGTTTGCAAGATGCGTTCCCAGTCCATGTGCTCGCCGTGGCGCAGGATGAGGTGGTTCAGGTCTGAGCCATCGTAACGCTCGCGGTTCTGCACGTAAATCTTGCAGCGGAACAGGTCCTCGGCGGAGATGTATTTCACGGGCACGCCAAACTCGGTCCCGTCGGGGGCTCTCCGGAACCAGCCGTCGTTCACGGGCATGTTGTTGCCGGGGTTGTTGAAGATGAAGTCTACGTATTTTCCTTCTTTGAAGGCCTTGGCCAGCCAGCGGGCATCCACCAGCTCGGTCTTGAAGCCTTCGTCGTTGAAGATCTTGAGCAGGCGCGGGCAGTCGCCAGCCTTGCAGAACACGTCCATGTCTTTCATGGGCCGTTGCATGCCGGTGTACTGCCGAAGCGCAAAACCGCCGCCCATCAAGAAAGGCAGTCCGCTTTCATGCAGCATTTTGAGGGCCTGCGGGTAAAATTCCTGGGCCACCTCTGGGGCCATATCGTCCAGTTCCATAATATTCTTCAGTGCTGATAGGTAGAAAGATGTTTGCCGGTAAAGGCCCTGCTCCCCCTGCCCTGCTCACCGGCAGCCACCGGGCTACCTTATGCTGAGAAACAGGGGGTATAGCATTTACTGAATCCTTGGGAAAATGTTATCCAGAAGTGTACTTATGTAGCCGCATAACGCGCATTTGGCTGTTTTATGGACGTTTTCAGGAAAACAGGCCTAATCCAGAGCCCTCAAATTGGTTTGTGATCTGGTCTGGACTGCGTAAGTTTGGGCTTTTACCAAGGAGAAAGAGATGTCTGGAAAGAATGTAAAATATGTATTGATAGCAGTGTTCGCGGTCCTCATGGTCTGGTTTGTCAAAGATGCCTTCACCCAACCCGGCGTGCAGGACTTAAGCGGCGGCTTCGAAGAAGTGGCCATGTACCGCAACGAGAACAACACCGGCCCCATCCAGCGCATCTACGCCGTCACCGTGGCAGACACGCTCTGGGACCAGATGCAACAGTACGGCGACTTCATGCCCCACACCAAATACGGCACCACCCAGGTGTACTTTTTCCTGCAAGGGCAGCCCGCCCCAACTGCCGTTTCTCCCGGAGAACAGAATTTTGACGCCCAGTTTCAGCCAAATTGCCTGGCCAAATACGAGAAAGACGCCATGGGACAGGTAAGTCTGGTGAAGCGGCCATTCAGGTAAGGTGTTTTACCTAAAATGGTAAATCATCATTTGACAGATCATCATTCAAAGATGGTAGAGCTGAAACTTTGCTTTCATTTTGCAACAAATATTCGATTCCGCTTTGAGAAAGCTTATATGCATAAAAAACATTGTCAAAATTTTCTACAGCATTTTCCTTTTCAAGGTATCCTAGTCTTTCCAACTTAATAACACACAAATCAATTTGATTATCATTGATTTCCCTTATATTGTTCTTGATAGTCCAGATTGGCCAACCCACTGGAGCTTGAGTATAAGTAGAAATCAGTGATGACAAAACTCTAAAATCAATATCTGACAGGTTATTATTAACTATATGAGTTAGTTGATTTTCAGCTTTGTATAAAAGTGTACTATTTAGTAGACCAAGTCTTTCAACTTCTCTTTTGATCTTATTACAAGCCACATTAACAGCAGAGGTTAGATCATTATCGGATCTGTTTGGCTCATAATCAGCAGTTGTCATCCCCAGTAAATCTGTTGGTAGGTGCAGGTCTACTCCTCTTGGCTTCACAATATAACACCTCTCTTTTCCTATTTTCCCAATAAAGAGCCCAAGTTCAAAGATCACATTGTCTCTTACTACTTTCTTTTGTTCAGCTCTGATTGTTAAAAGATCATCGGGAGAGAATATAAAAACAGCAAAATCGACAGAGCTAGCCATTTTAACCAAATCATCGATTGTGTTGTTTGATAAAGAAAATGTTCCGTTTCGCCAAATTGTTACTTCTAGAGTATGATCCATGTTTTCATTGATCGCATCAGCTATATTTAAACTTTCAACTGAGCACCCTATAAACAACCTTGGCTTCTTCATTATGGAGAATGTTTCTTTTCAAAAGCTTAATATAAACATTTATTTCAGAACGCAATTCTCCCTTTCCGGCCTTCTTTCCTGAAAACAGCCCTGAAACGCCATCCTCTTTGCACAAAATCAAGAACCTGTCCCGGCCTCGTTCTTTCCGTTGCGGATTCGATTCAGAATCGATTAACTTTGTAGAGCGATGGAGAATTTTGTTGTATCGGCCCGTAAATACCGTCCTACCACCTTTGACAGTGTGGTGGGGCAGCACCATATTACCACTACCTTAAAGAACGCAATCAGCAGCAACCACCTGGCGCAGGCGTTCCTGTTCTGCGGCCCCCGGGGCGTGGGTAAAACTACCTGCGCGCGTATTCTGGCCAAGACCATCAACTGCCAGAACATTACGCCGGAGGTAGAGGCCTGCAACGTGTGCGATTCCTGCAAAAGCTTCAACAACAACAGCTCGTTCAACGTGCACGAGCTGGATGCCGCGTCCAACAACTCGGTAGAGGACATCCGGAACCTGGTGGAGCAGGTGCGGTATGCACCGCAGACGGGCAAGTACAAAATCTACATCATAGATGAGGTGCACATGCTCTCCAACTCGGCCTTCAACGCGTTTCTGAAGACCCTGGAGGAGCCGCCGGCCTACGCCATTTTCATTCTGGCTACTACTGAGCGCCACAAGATCATCCCTACCATTCTCTCGCGCTGCCAGATCTTTGACTTCAACCGCATCCGGATTGAGGACATGGTGCAGCACCTGGGCCGCATTGCCCAGAAAGAGGAGATCAAAGCCGATGACGATGCCCTGCACCTGATCTCGCAGAAAGCCGATGGCGCCCTGCGCGATGCCTTGTCTATCTTTGACCAGATGGTGACCTTCTCGGGCCACCACCTTACCTACAAGGCCACCGTGCAGAACCTGCACATCCTGGATTACGACTATTACTTCCGCCTCACGGAATATCTGCTTACCCAGAACCTGAGCGGCGCTTTGCTGCTTTATGACGAGATTCTGAAAAACGGCTTCGATTCGCACAACTTCGTGCTGGGCATTGGCGAGCATTTCAGAAGTTTGCTCGTCTGCAAAGACACCGTGACGGTACAACTGCTGCAAGTATCAGAAAACATCAAGGCCCAATACGCCAAGCAGGCGCAGGAAGCCTCGCTGAGTTTCCTGCTCTCCGGCCTCAACCTGGTGGGAAGCTGCGACCAGAACTTCAAAGCCGCTAAAAACCAGCGGTTGCACGTGGAACTGCTGCTCATGAAACTGGCGCACCTGCCCCACGCCCTGCAACTGGCCTCAGATGTCTCTCTCACCGGAGACGTCAAAAAAAAAACTAACGGAACTTCCGGCGTAGCCGCGCCCAACGGTCAGGCTCCGGTCTCTCCCGCCCCGGCGGCGGCCCCAGCAGTTGCCCCTTCGGCTCCGCCGATTTCCGCCTCTTTAAACAAAAACGGGCCCGAAACCCACCACAACACCGCTCCCGCGGATATGGACGCGGGCGAGGACCCCGTGTTTGACACCTATCCAGAAGAAGCGCCTTCGCCGGTTCCTTCCATCGCGCCGCCTATGCCCGTAGCGGCTCCTGCTGCCCCGGCCCGAACCATTGCTTCTCCGCTGGCCAGCCGCAAAATGTCCAAGTTGCCCAGCCTGAAGAACATCGAGGAGAAAGTAGCGGCCTCGGCTGCGCCGATGGTGGAAGTGCTGGAAGAGGAAACCGAGGCCTACGTGCCCGGTTCATTGCCCACCATCAACGAGCACAAGCTGCAACAGCTCTGGAAACTGTACGTGGACCGCGTGAAACAAACCGACCGCACCCTGGAGTACACCATCCTGAACCGCGAGTGGTACTTTGACGCCGAGAAGGCCGAGGTACACCTGCAGGTGGAAAACGAGGTGCAGGTAGCCGAGTTCAACAGTTTCAAGCCGGAGTTCTTGTTGTATCTGCGCCAGGCCTTGGGCCACAACCGCCTGCAGGTGCACATTGACGTGGTGCAGCAGGAAAGCGGCCGCAAGCTGTACACGTCTCAGGACAGGTACAACTACCTGGCCGATATGTATCCCGTCCTGAAAGACCTCAAAAACCGCCTGGGTCTGGACACTGACTTTTAAGCGACCTTTCCGTAAACGGGTGAGACCTGAAATGGCCTCACCCGTTTTTACTTTTAGCCTACCCCATGAACCCGCACCTCTTTGACCGTAAAACCGATTCCTTTTTTGGCAGCCTCCGTTACCTGGGCTACGTGCTGTTGCCGGCGGGCATTCTACTGGGCGGCTCTCCGCTATGGTCCGGCGCTGACCAGGTGCAAATGCTGTCTGTGGGAGCGTTACTGTTTTTGCTGGGAATCCTCTTCCAAAGTACTTACCACGGCTTCCAATTGGACTTTAAGAACCGCCAGGTGCGGGAGTACCTGAGCATGTTCGGGCTGAAAACCGGCAAATGGGCGCCGCTGCCCGCCTTCCAGCGCGTGGTGCTCACCTCCCGCCTCAGATCATCGCAGGATCATGATCACGGACACAGCCATGATCATGAACCCGCAGCCCCGGTCATGTGGTACACCATCGGTCTGTTCTCCCAAACCGAGCAACCCGACTACGAACTCCGCACCGACAACCAACCCGATGCCCTCAAAACCCTGCGCCTGCTCTCAACAGAGTTAGGAATACCCGCCGAGGACCAAACCACTTCCTCCTCTCCTGCATCACGGTTGTAACTCTGTTTTGGGCCCGTTTTCAGTAAAATAGGCTTAAAATGGAATGCTGTAAACATTCGTCTCCGTCCAAGAGGAAATCTCTGTTTGTATAAAGTTTATAGTCACGCCAGTTACAAACTGCCGATCATGGTAGGTCCAAGTCACAGACTTGAACCATGAAAACAAAACCCAACCCTACCCCTCCAAGGAGGGTAGGGCCGTTAAGTTCTAAACGTATAGCTGGTTCAAGTTTCTAACTTGGACCTACAAAGAGCTGAAGTTTGCAACTTCAGTGAGCCGTGAGGCTCAAAGTATGCAGTAATGGCTATGCCTTCTCGAAAGTAGCAAACCATTAAAATAGAACTTAACGGCCCTACTCCAAGGAGGGGAGTTCCTTTCAAATAGTCTTTTTTCCTTTGCAGTCCTGTCTGCTCCAAAGACCTCGCAGCGGCCGGAGATCCTGCGAGTGTCTGCGCCAATGGCATATGCTATGCAGGAACACCTTTTTAGATGCCCGTCCAGGAAGCTACCGTTTGCTGCGGAGGACACGTGGGAGACAAGGCATGCCTTGTCTCTACAATCTGGAATATTTGGAATGTGTGGAAAGAAGGAAAGAGAGACGCAAGGTATTGCGTCTCTACAAGGGAAGACCTCACAGGTTTTCAAAACCTGTGAGGTCTGAGGCATTTCCATCAACGCATTGCCTTTTCCAGCCTTTCGGTGGAGCGCCTTAGCAGGTTCCGGTGCCGCAGGCATTGCGACCGCAGGGAGCAAAGGAAGCTGGAACAGCGCGAGACCGGAAGGCGGGGCCCCGCGGCCGTGAGCGCACGGAGCCCAGCTATGCAACAGCCAAGTTCATGCGCCTACGAAAACTGCGGTCCTCCGTCAGCACAAACGGGATGCATGCACAAGCGTAAGCATTTCCGCCCCATGAAACCGTTTCCGGCGCCTCATCAGCAAGACGCTACTTTAGACCTGTTTTCTCAAAATCAGCCCCAAAGCCCTCCTTATCCTCCTTCACTATCCTTGAAAATCAGCTCGTTAGAATCAATATCATAAAATCCCCCGGTTTTCTTATATTTGATTATCCGCTAGAAGATAAAATCCACCTGACGTGAAAAAAAGATTTATTGCTTTTTCCCTGATGGGAGCCGTGCTGTTTGTTCAGTGCAAAACCAGTACGGCACCCCAAACCGCTACCTCCGCCACTCAGACTTCGGCGGCAGAGGCAGCCAAGAAAGAGTTCACCTACACCTCCGTGCCCAATGATCCGCTGAACGCGCGCATCTATACCCTAGACAATGGCCTGACGGTGTACCTGACCAAATATGACAACGCACCCCGCATCCAGACCTATATTGCCGTGCGCGCGGGCAGCAAGAACGACCCCGCCGATGCCACTGGTCTGGCGCACTACCTGGAGCACATGGCCTTTAAGGGTTCTACCAAGCTGGGCACCATCAACTGGGAAAAAGAAAAAGAGGAGTTGGCCAAGATTGAGGCGCTGTACGAACTCTACCGCACCCAGAAAGACCCGGCTTTGCGCAAGAAAACGTACCACCAGATAGACTCCATCTCGGGCGTGGCCGCCAAGTACGCGGTACCCAATGAGTACGACAAGCTGGTGGCCGCCATGGGCATGAAGAACTCCAACGCCAGCACCTGGGTGGAGCAGACCATTTACTACGGCGACATCCCCAGCAACCAACTAGACAAGTGGTCGATGCTGGAATCGGAGCGGTTGGGCGTGATGATCCCCCGGTTGTTCCACACCGAGCTGGAGGCCGTGTACGAAGAGAAAAACCGCTCCTTGGACTCAGACCAAAACAAAGCGTTTGAAGCGGCGTTCGCGGCCTTGTTCCCCACGCACCAGTACGGCGCTCAAACCACCATCGGGACGGTGGAGCACCTGAAGAACCCGTCCATCACCGAGATCAAGAAGTATTTTGACAAATATTACATCCCCAACAACATGGCCATTGCCATGAGCGGCGACCTGGACTTCGAGCAGACTATCAAAACCCTGAATGAGCACTTCGGGCGGTGGCAGAAGAAAGACGTTCCCGCGTACACCCCGCCGCAGGAGAAGCCTATTATCGCGCCCATCGTGAAGGAAATTCTGGGGCCGGAGGCTGAGAGTGTGCTGATGGCGTACCGTTTCCCCGGCATTCAATCCAAAGACGCGTTGGTGCTGCGCATGATCAACCAGATTCTGAGCAACGGCCAGGCCGGCCTGATTGACCTGAACATCAACCAGAAGCAAGCCGCGCTGGGGGCTGCCTCTTTCGCCGAGATCTACAATGATTACTCGGCGCACTTCCTGACCGGGAACCCGCGGCAGGGGCAGACGCTGGACCAGGTCAAGAACCTGTTGGTGCAGCAGATTGAACTGGTGAAGAAAGGTCAGTTTGAGGACTGGCTGATTCCCGCCATCGTGAACAAGAACAAGATCAGCAAGATGAAAGCCTACGAAAGCAACGCCGCCCGGGCCACGGCTTTCGTGGATGCGTTTATCGCCCGCCAGAACTGGGCCGATTACCTGAAGCAGGAAGAGGCGTTTGAGCAGATCACGAAGCAGGACGTCATGGACGTGGCTAACCGCTACTACGGCAACAACTACGCCGTGATCTACAAACGCACCGGCCAGGACCCCACCGCCCAGAAAGTGGAGAAACCCACCATCACGCCGGTGCCGGCTAACCGCGAGGCGCAGTCTGACTACTACAAGCAGGTGGCCAGCCGCACCGTGTCTGACCTGCAGCCGCAGTTCGTGGATTTCAAGAAAGACATTCAGGAAGGCAGCCTGAAAGGCAACATTCCGGTGTACTACACCAAAAACCAGGAGAATGGCCTTTTCAACCTGTACTACATCCTGGACATGGGCACCAACAATGACCTGAAACTTGGCCTGGCCGTGGATTACCTGCAGTACCTGGGCACTGACAAATACACCGCCGAGGAACTGCAGAAGGAGTTCTTCAAGATCGGCTGCTCGTTTGGGGTTTCCTCGGGCCAGGACCAAGTGTATGTTTCCCTCACCGGGCTGGACACCAATCTGGAGAAAGGTCTGCAACTGTTTGAGAGCCTCCTGCAGAACCCCAAAGCCGACCAGCAAGCCTTAAACGATCTGGTGGCCGGTATCCTGAAAGACCGCAAAGACGCCAAGTTGGACAAGAACACCATCCACAGCGTGGCCATGGTGAACTACGCCAAGTACGGTCCTAAGAACCCGTTCACGCACATTCTGAGTGAGCAGGAACTGAAGAAAGTAAAACCCGCCGAGCTGATTTCGCGCATCAAGAGCATTCCTACGTACCAACACCGCGTGCTGTACTACGGCCCCCGGGAGTTGCAAAACATTACGGCTACGTTGAACACGGGCCACATTGTACCGGCGGCCCTGAAGCCGGTACCCGCCGAAAACGATTTCAAAGAGCTGGACATCAAGAACCGCAACGTGTACTGGACGAACTATGACATGGTGCAGGCCGAGCTGCTGTTTTTGACCAAGTCTCTGAATTATGACCCCAAACTGGTGCCCACCATCAGGCTGTACAACGAGTACTTTGACGGCGGCATGGGGGCCATTGTGTTCCAGGAACTGCGCGAGTCCCGCGCATTGGCCTACTCCGCCAGTTCCCGTTTCGCCAACGCCAGCCGGAAAGACCGCGCCAACTACATCATGTCGTACATAGGCACGCAGAGCGATAAACTGCCTGAGGCGATGGCCGGCATGCAGGAACTCCTGAACGATTTGCCGGTGGCCGAGACCAATTTCACCAATGCTAAGGCCTCGGTGCGCAACAGCATCGCCACGGAGCGCATCAACAAAGTGGGCATTCTCATGAACTATGAGGCGGCCCGTAAACTGGGCGTGGACCATGACATCCGCCGCGATATCTACGAGAGCCTGGATGCCCTAACCCTGGACCAGATCAAGGCGTTCCAGCAGCAGTTTGTGAAAGGCCAGAACCAAACCATCCTGGTCATCGGCTCTAAGGACAGGTTGAACTTCAAGGAACTGGCCAAATATGGCACCGTGAAGCAGTTGACGTTAAAGGAGCTGTTCGGGTATTAAGGTGTAGTTGATAGTTGTTAGTTGTCAGAATTTGGAAGGAGCAGCCGTTGGTTGCTCCTTCTGTGTTTTGCGTCTTTTTTCTGAAAACAGACGCAAAACCGGTATACCTTTTTACCAAATTTCACTTACACCACAGCAGGCCACAGGCCAACTACCATGAGACGCTTTGTTCAATCCTGGCTTATTGATAGCAAAGACTTTATGCTAGTAAAAAGCTTTGGCAACATCTATGGGCTACCGGAAAAAGTGCAGAAGTCAGGTGATTTTTACTGAAAGCAATTGCTCTTAGCGGCTAGGCCTTCCCTAAAGGAAGTGGTTCCCTCAAATTAGTTTTAATGCTATAATGCAAGTAAAGGCACGTACTATCTTGAAAAAATTAGAGGCGTTACTCCAAGACATCATGTAAGAAGGACCTGCTGGCACATCAGCCTTTAACCGGAAGGCAACTTCTTTTTAGGATAAGCAGAAGTAAGATACATGCATGGTTTAAGCGAACTAACCTGTCATCGTAACTTCTTTTGTCGTTATACCTGTTCCTTGAAGGCCTTTAAGGAAAGGCAAAATAGGTATTCCAAAAAAACGGCCTCCTTGTACTTGAAAGCCATACTGGCGAAGAACAAGGAGGCCGTACAAATAGTAACCACCTTCTGTTGGCTCAGAAAGATTACTTCTTTTTGGCTTTTACGGGTTTGCATTCTTTGCAAAACTCTGCCATTTCAGCTATCTCTTTCTTGATCTTTTGGTGATATTCCAAAGCCTTGGCGTTAGATTCTAATACTGCGTCTTGCATTTCAACTCCAGCGTTCATATACTCGGTACTGATCGCATCATTGGCTTTCTGGTAGAAGTCATAGTTTGACAGCGCATTCTTGGATTCATATAACCGCTTTCTGTATTTACGTGCGTGCAACTCAAGTAAGTCGAATTGCATTTGGGCATATTGCAGAAGCCGTTCATTAGATTCCCCTTGTTGCAGCCAGGAACTGGCAGGAACAAAGTACGCTGTAACCCGATTGTTGAAGTTCTTGGTTAGCATGAACTCATAGTTGCTCATGGCATATCCAAAGTCTAGGCTCGCCGCCAATGAGAAAGAATTTGATCCATTTTGTTGGCTTTTAGGAGCCTGGGCTTGAAAATCGTTTAAAGTGAGGGTATAATTTTCTTTCCATTCTGTTCTTCCCTGGCTAAAAGTATTTAAGGCAATTAATGATAAAATAAGCGTAAAAAGATTTCTAAGCATTTTAAATAGAATAAAGATTATTCAGCAAAGCTACTTAAAAGCAAGCTGAATTCCATCTTAACTTCCATGGTAAAGACATGTTGGTTTGAATAGAAGTAGCTGACCTAATCACCTACTGCCTAACGCTTTAGCTCAATCTTTTATAAGTTAATAGCCAGCAGTTTATGCATGCTGTTCAAGCGAATTCCTGGGCAGCAGTCATTGTCTAGGGATAGTACGCTTGCTGGCTGCGCATATCGTGCAGGTACTGCATGCTTTGCCAGGGCGTAAACACCTATTGGCGGTTGTGCATAAGCATTCTGGTCCCTTTAATTAGCGCAGTCAAGACACTTCAACCCGCCGGCTTCTCACATTTTAAATTTATGGCCCGTGGCCGAAGCTAACTCCCCAACTCCAAGGCCCTAGTATGCAACAGCATCACCACGGAGTGCATTTCCAAGATGGGCATCCTGATGATCGGCTCCCAAAGCCGGCTCAACTTCAAGGAACTAGCTAATGATCTTGAAAGAGCTATTTTGAATCAAATGATTTTGGAAGGAGCAGCCGTTGGTTGCTCCTTCATTGTTTTATGCCTGTTTCTGAGAGAACTGGTCTAAAACAGCTTACCGGTAATCGGTAGAAATTATTTCCCTATCAGGTGTGATTTTCCAGACACTTCCTGCACTAATGGGGTGTAGTTCAAAATTAGATGGATATAGCAGACCAGTTTACGCACGTCATCAAAGAACACAAGGGCTTGATCTTTAAAGTAGCTGCGCTTTACACCAATAACCTGGAAGACAGAAATGACCTTTACCAGGAAATTGTCTATCAGCTGTGGAAATCCTTCGGGTCTTTTTACGGGCAGTCAAAGGTGAGTACCTGGATGTACCGGGTAGCCCTGAACACGGCCATTTACCACCTGAAGCAAACCAAAAGAAGGGTGGATACCATTCCCCTGGAGGTTGGGGCTGATAGGTTTGCCGACGAGATGGACAGGCTGGAGGAAGAACGAATCCAGCAGCTGTATGCCCACATTCAGTTGCTGAACTTACTGGAGAGAGGCATTATCCTCCTGTATCTGGAAGGCAAGAGTTATGACGAAATAGCGGCCATTGTAGGAATCACCGTCAGCAACGTTGGCACCAGAATCTCAAGAATCAGAGAAAAACTAAGAACCCAAATTACCAAAAAACAAGCCATATGGAACTAGAAGAAATGCAAAACGCCTGGAACAGCTTAAGCCATCGGGTCGAGAGACAAGATGCCCTCTCAAACAAACTGCTGGCGAACGTGACCCAGCAGAATTACCAATCCAAGTTCAACAAAGTAAGGTATTCTGAGTTTGCCGGCACCATGGTCTGTTATGCAGGAGCGGCCTACCTCAGTGTGCATCTCACTCAGATAGAAGATGTCTTTGCGCAGGTGCTGGCGGCTCTGGCCATTGGGTTGCTCTTGTTGCTGCCGGTTATTTCGCTTGCCTCGGTGAGGGCTCTAAAAAGCGTGAATATCTCCTCTGCCTCGTACTTAGAGACCATCCATACCTTCGGTCGGCAGAAGATCAGGTTTCAGAAGCTGCAGAAGATTAATGTTTGCTTGGGCCTGTTGCTTATGTTGCTTACCCTGCCGGTGCTGGCCGCCATTCAGGGGAAAGACCTTAGCCAGGTTCCTTACTTCTGGATACTTATTTTCCCGCTCTTCGGGCTGGTAATGACCGCGTTCGCTTATTGGGTCTTGAAGTCCTACAACAAGACGTTGCATGACATGGAAAACCAACTCACTGATATCAATGGTTGATGAGTTGTTGGGGTGGTTTCATATCAGACGCATCAACCAGCAAAAAACGAAGGTGACTTTTGTTCATTGGATAGAAGCTGCGCCAAATTCCCGAAGTAATTTCACGATTGAAGATTCTCAAGAAGGAGCGCTTCTTTGTTTTTGGGCTGTTTTCACAAAACAGCCCAAAAACAAGTTATTATTCAGCGGAAGGATCAACAAGCTACTCCTATAAACCCTGTTGCATTTTCCTTCTCTTAGCAGCATCGTTCTGAAAAAAGAACGCCTCTCAGGCAACCGACGCCTTTTATATAGCATCTACAAGATATTAACCTTCTGCCGTGCCTTTATTTCGGAGGCGGTTGACCTACATCTTGTTTAAACAACTACTTCTATGATGCTTAAAAGAACCTTGCTGCTGCTGTTTTTCCTAGGGAATATGGCGCTGGCCCAAGCACAACAAACCCAAATGGTAAATGTGGGGAACCACTCCCTAGAAATGGTGCAGGCAGGCGCGGGAGAATACACCGTCATCTTTGAATCGGGGTTTGGGACAGCTTATAAAGTATGGGGCAACGTGGCCGCTGAAGTGATGCAAACCAATCAGGTGCTGCTGTACTCCAGGGCCGGAACAGGAAACTCGGAACCCAATCCCAATCCGCATACCCTAGAGCAGGCGGTGCAGGACTTGGAAATCCTCGTGGAGAAGGCCAACCTCAAAGCACCCTTCATCCTGGTGGGCCATTCCTACGGAGCCTTTATTATTCGCGCCTACGCGGCAAAGCACCCGGACAAAGTGAAAGGGTTTGTGTTTGTGGACCCGGCGCACGAGAAAATGATGCAGGAACTGAAAAAGGCAGATTATGCCAAAGCGATGAAAGACATGGAACTGCAGAACAGCTTCGTACCCGCCAAGTTCAAGCAGGAGAACGAGGCCATCAACCAGATCTTCGAGAAAGCTGAGCTGCCTGATTTTGGGAAGCTACCCCAGGTACCGGCCGTGGTGCTGACTTCGGTTCAGAAACGGGATAACCCTGAGTTGTTCCTGCACGAGCCGAAGGGCGTAGAAGTATGGCGGAATCTGCACAGCGCGCTCTTCGGTCAGTTTACCAGCGGCGCGCATGTCATTACCTCCAGAAGTGGCCACAACATTCACCGCGAGGAGCCGGAACTGGTGGTGAACGCCATCAACCAGGTGGTACAGGCCGCCGCCAAGGAAAAGCAGCGGCAGGAACACGAAGCGAAAATGGCGGCCCTGGAAACGAGCATGAAACAGGCGGCTGCTTACCTGAAACAACGCAAAGAACCGAAGGCCGAAGCGGTGGCGTTTGAGGCACTGCGGAACTCCGGTTTCAAGGAGTCTATGATCAACACCATTGCCTACCAGCAGCTCAACCATCCAGACCATATCGCCCTGGCCCTGCTCACGTTCAAATACAACACGGTCCAGTATCCGCAATCAGCTAACGCGTTTGACAGTTACGGGGAAGCCTTGCTGAAGCAGGGAAACCTTAAACTAGCCGAACAGCAGTTCCATAAAGCCATGGCACTTGCCACCGCCACCAACGACTCTTCCACGCTGAGAAACAGCAAGAACAACCTGGAGAGAATCAACCAGTTGAAAAATGCTAAATGAAGGAAATCGTAGGGGCATGTGGGCTTCTGAAACTTATAGCGTGAAAGGACTACATTCGCATTCTGCTCTTTGGTTGGGAAGGTAGCGCCCTTTCCTCCTGCCGGATGACGTCTTTGCAATATAACGAGGTACGCATCTCGTGAGAACGCTGCTTTTGGGTTGTTTTCACCGAAATAGGCCGAAAACAGAACATTGTTTCCTGAAGCAAATCAGCAGCAGAACATACAGCTAGTTATATATAGCATTTTCCTGGGTGTGATCGGTGAAATCAGTTTACCTTAGTGAATCAATATTTGAAAAACATCTCATCAATCTTCCCTTTCTTCCCTTCACCTCATATGAGAGCAATTCTCTTCGTTCTATTACTACTCCCGGCGCTTTGCTTTGGGCAAGCTGCTAAGCAGAAAGACAACCCAATCACCATTGGTACCAAGCAGACCTTTCACTCGGCTATTCTAAAGGAAAACCGAACCCTGTGGGTCTATGTGCCTAAATCCTTTACTGCCGGTAGCAAGCTGCGCTACCCGGTCATGTACCTGTTAGACGGCGAGGCGTTTTTCACCTCCATGGTCGGAACGGTGGACTATCTGAGCGCCTTAGGCAAGATGCCCGAGATGATTATTGTTGGCATTGAAAGCACAGATCGGGTACGGGACCTGACACCTACGCACTCTCCTTTCTGGGCCAGTGGTGAGCCGGCCAACGATTTAAAGACCTCCGGCGGAGGGCCCAATTTTATGGCATTTCTGGAAAAGGAAGTGATGCCGTACATTGAGACCCGTTACCAAACAGAAACGTACCGCATGTTGGTGGGGCACTCCTTAGGAGGCTTAACGGCCTTGCATGCCTTGGTCAACCAGCCCGCGCTGTTTACCTCGTATGTAGCCATTGACCCTAGTGTTTGGTGGGACAACCAACTCATCCTGAAGCAGGCCCAGAAAGCCTTGCCCCAGAAAGGATCTGCCGGAAAAAGCCTTTTCTTTGCCACGGCCAACACCATGAACAAGGGAATGGATACGGTGCGGGTGGTGCAGGACAATACCCAAGGCAATCATAATGTGCGGAATAGTCTCCTATTCAGGGAGACCCTTAGAAAAAGCAAGAACCTGGCCTGGGCCTGGAAATTTTACCCGGAAGACAACCATGGCTCGGTTCCATTTCCGGCACAATATGACGCCCTGCGGTATTTCTTCAATAAGTATGCACTAGACAAGGACTTAAATGACTCTACTATCACGGTGGACTACATTAAAAACCACTACCGCGCCGTGTCTGCCATGCTGCAGTATCCGGTGCTGCCGGCACAGGGCACGGTGAACTCCTTGGGCTACATTTCCCTGGGCAAAAAGCAGTATGCAAAGGCCTACCAGTTTTTTAAGATGAACCTTGAAAACTACCCCACCGTTGGCAACCTCCATGATTCCATGGGCGACTACTATGTAAAGATAGGAGATAAGAAAAAGGCCATGGAAGCGTTCCGGAAAGCCTTGTCTCTGGAAGAAGTAGCAGAAACCCGAAAGAAGTTAAAGGAGCTGGAAGCTGGTAGGTAAAACCAAGGCACAAAGGCCAATTTCATTATTGCAAAGCCGGAGCAGCCATAGGCACCTCCGGCTTTGTTTTTGTGCTGTTTCTGAGAAAGCAGGCATAAAACGAAAGCGTTTCCTTAACATGTGAGCTAAAAATATTTTCGGCAAGTCTGCTTGAGTGATAAGCTGAATTAAACTGACATCCAGACATTTCATTCCTTATATTGGACTGATAACCGGAGTAGACTCTGTATATAGGGTAGTTGGCGGTAATTTAAACTATTAATCATGATAAAAACATTCCTCCAAATTTTGCTTGTCTTTGCTTTAACATCTTGTGGAAAAGAGAGGTTTGATGAGGAGACAATTTCAAAATTAGAACAGTATCAATCCGCAAGAAAAATTTTAATCGACAACCTTGAACAAATAAAGATACCATACGGATATGAAGAGCTTGTAGGTAAAAGCCCTTGGATTCCCTCAATAATATTTCGTACAGATGAAGACTTCTTTAAAAATAAAGTTGCCCCTATTTCACCTGAACTTAATAGCCTTCTCAAGCTATGGCAAAACAAATCATTAGCAAAAGGTTATTCTATGCAAATTAATGAAGATAGTACCATTATATTCACTATAAAGAAATACGAGGGAATTTTCACTGGCGTTCATCATTACATAGTTTACGACCCAAAGGGTAAAAGTGAAGGAGTAGAAACTCAAAACAGCAGTATAATAAAAAAGAAGCAATTGGATAGCCAATGGTTTTACATTATAGCGAGCCAGCTGTACATTGATTAGAGAAAACGCGCCACAACGTACTTATGTAAACACCAGCATCGGCCGACGGCCTTCGCCGTCGTTTACACAAGTACGTTGTACACAATTTAAAACACAGATGCCAGACTTCACAAATATTGAATATCTAAAAAAAGGAAATAAGCGTCAGCAACAAGCCTATATAGACCTGACTAAACTTTCAATTTTTGAGAATTTGCAAGCTTACAACCCAATATTGACAGGAACTATACCAATTGGAATTGACCTACCAGAAAGTGATTTAGATATTATTTGTGAATGTTCCAATCACCAGGAGTTTGCAGAAACACTCACTAGTTTGTACTCGGACAAAGACAAATTTGAAATTCGGACAAATACTTGGAATAACTTATTATCAACAATTGCAACCTTTCGAGCAGGAGAATTTGAAGTAGAAGTTTTTGGACAGGATTACCCAACTAAAGATCAAAATGCATATAGGCATATGCTCGTTGAACATAAAATCCTGAATTTAAAGGGTGATAAGTTCAGAACGGAAATCATACGACTTAAACAAGAAGGACTAAAGACAGAGCCAGCTTTTGCAAAATTATTGGGTTTGGTTGGAGATCCTTATGTAGAACTGTTGAGATTTGAAATATAAACCTGTGTACAACAAGGCATAAACGTCAGCCTTCAGCCGTCGTTTACATAAGTACGTTGTGCGCAATTAAAAAACAGGGTGAATGAGTTATGATTTAATGGTTTTTCAAATGAATGCCGCTCCTTTAAGAAAAAAAGAGTTTATGGAGTGGTATGAGAATCAAACTGAATGGACAGAAGACCATAGTTATGATGACCCTAAGAACACTTCCGATGAGTTAAGGAATT
The DNA here is from genome assembly GCF_014269285.1 of Rufibacter sediminis. GTDB lineage: Bacteria > Bacteroidota > Bacteroidia > Cytophagales > Hymenobacteraceae > Nibribacter > Nibribacter sediminis. The sequence continues at coordinate 84,857 of NZ_JACOAF010000017.1, read as the reverse complement.
GGTATGTAGAAATGCAAGAGAGCTTTCCAGACTTGAATGGACCTAACGCAAGCGACCCTACCGAAAACCCGAACGAAACGGACTATGGTATTGGAAGGAATGTGGTTTACGCGGCATTTAGTTGGTCACAGGCTGGTATTGCTTATCAAAAAACAACTGAATTGGCAGCAAAACACAAGGTAGGATTTTTTGACGCAAGTGGTTCAAGTGATATTTGGATTCCTGATGGGAATGGAGAGTTGAAAATATTAAAAGAAAGCGAGAAAAAACCTTGGTGGAAGTTTTGGTAAAATAACTCCGCCCAACCGCCTCGTCCATAAGCCATGCTACGGCCGAAGGCCTTCGCCGCCGTTTATACTATCCGTTGGGGCAAAGCATAAATAATATTAATGAAAGTAAAGGAAATCTTCATGGACACGAATACAAGTGTCTTTGCAGTAACAAATGCAGATAATGACGACGAGTTGGAGTGGATTATTGAACCCACAGACTTCATGCTTTTACCCGAAGAAGAAAACACCTATTTTGTAAAAGCAAAACAAGTCTATACAGATAGGACAATTGATTGCTTTATTGGCATCATGACGCCTGAGCGCATAGCAGAAACAGTAATAAAGAAAAATAAGGACGGACACGCTGCTGTTGCTGAAAGTATTTATGAACAGGAAAACTCAGTCATCCCAGCAGTCGCTTCCAATTGTTTTGGTGACTATACTTTATACTATTCAAAAGAAAACCCACAAATAGGAATTGATATACTTATAGGCGGACTTTACAACGCTACCAACAAAAATACAGTAGCCGAAGACCTCGGTTATATCTTGAGAGACGAGAACAGAGTTGAAGAGGCAATTGAAGCATTTAAGATAAGTGAAGAAGTTGGTCCATCGTCTGAATACGTGTATTTGGAGTTGTCAAGGCTGTATAAAAGATTAGGCATGACCAAAAAGCAATCAGAGTACGAGCGGAAGTTTAAGAAAAAAGGCGGCATAGAGTAAAAGAAAGCTCTGCCCAACAACGCCTAAACGCCAGCCTCCGGCCGACGGCCTAGCACGTTGTTTATACGAACCCGTTGTAGGGCATTGATCATTAAAAACTGGAAAGCTTTCTAAAGCGTGAAGTGCTATTCCTAACCAAATAGTAAATCAAATTGTGTTTATGCAAAAAGAAATAACCAGGATTCTTTACTATGGAACAGCCATCTCTGCAATAGTGCCAGCTACTTTTATATTCATAGTTTCCTTGTTTATTGTGATGAGCCATGCAGGTTCTTTTCCTTCCAACCGTGAAGAATCTTTTCTTCTGGCCCAAGGCGTGCTTGGAATATTCGGATACTTCGGGCTTGTTATGCTGTTCACGGAGAATAAAGGCGAGAGGCGCCGAGTGATCCTTGTGTTATTAGCGTTGAATGTGACTTCCTTTTTATTCTTCATAGGCCCAAAGGGAAAGAAGGCCGTGAACTTGTTCACCACCATAGAAGGGCTTATCTTCTTCTGGCCTTTTATAGTGTCAGCATTTCATATGTATCTACTAGTGAAACAGCCTTCCTGTATTTCCAATGAGTAGTTGAGTACCTTACTTAATAATGGAAATCCCTGTAACTTCTGTTTTAAGCCTGATTTCTGAAAAACAGGCAGAAAACAGAAAAAGGATGCGAGTGGCAAGCGCAACATAACAATGCCAATGGCCTTGCATGCCTCCTGCACCAGCGTGCTATCTGTCATGAGGAAACATCATCCCTGAAATTCCAGTTACCCGTTTCGGTTACAAAATCCCTCACTTCTGTTACTTCTGCTTTGGCGGTGTCCTGCACTTTTGCATAAACAAAAGTCGTCAAAATGAACATCGTGATAACAGGTTCTTTAGGGAACATAGGAAAACCGCTCACGCAATTATTGGTAGCGAACGGACACCAGGTAACAGTCATCAGTAGCAAACCCGAAAGAATAGAAGCCATACGGCAGGCCGGAGCCATTCCGGCCATCGGCAGCATTCAGGATGCCGATTTTCTGGCCCAGACCTTTACCGGAGCAGACGCCGTTTACCTGATGGAAGCCTGGGAAGGAATTGGAAGCATCTATGATCAAGCGATTGACTTTCTGGCAGAGTTTAAGAAAATAGCCCACCATTACGTGCAAGCGGTACTACAGGCGGGTGTTAGCCGTCTGGTGCACCTGAGCAGTGTGGGAGCGCATTCAGAGCAAGGCACGGGCAGCCTGTTGGTGCATCATACCGTGGAGAACATCCTTAGAACCCTTCCAGAAAACGTAGCCATCAAGTTCATGCGTCCGGTGGGCTTCTTCAGTAACATCTACCGCTGGCTACCCATGATTCAAGCCAAGGGAGCCATCATCCAGAGCTACGGCGGAGACCAGAAAGAACCTTGGGTTTCGCCGTATGATATTGCCGCTACCATTGCCCAGGAAATGGAGAAACCGTTCAACGGAAGAACGGTCCAGTATCTGGCCAGTGACGAGGTATCCCCTAACGAAATCGCGCGGACCTTGGGAAAATCCATCGGGAATCCTGAGTTGAGATGGGAAGTCATTCCGCCGGACACATTATTGAACCAAATGCTGTCGGCGGGGATCAACGAGTGGATCGCCAACGGCCTGGTGGCCATGCAGCAAGCCCAGCAGAACGGTAGTTTGTACCATGATTTCTACCTAAATAAACCTACGCTAGGGAAAGTGAAGCTAGCCGATTTTGCCGATGAATTTGCCGCAGTATACAAGAACCTATAACCATACTATTAAGAACATGAAAAAAGCACTTATAACAGGAGCCAATAAGGGAGTAGGGTTTGAAACCGCCAAACAACTTTTGGAAAACGGGTACTATGTGTTCGTGGGAAGCCGGGATATCAACAACGGAAAGACAGCCGTAGAACAATTGAAACAAGCGGGATTTGAAGCAGCGGAAGCCATCCAGTTGGATGTGACTGACATCGCCTCGGTGAATGCTGCCAGAAACGAAATCGAAAATAAAACCGAGGTGCTGGATGTGTTGATCAACAACGCAGGCATCAATGGAGGATTTCCGCAGGCCGCCTTAGAAGCGAGCGCTGAGGCGTTTCAGCAGGTGATGGACACCAATTTGTACGGCGTGGTACGGGTAACGCAGGCGTTTATCGGGTTGCTCAGGAAAGCCAGCCAGCCCCGCATTGTCAATGTTTCCTCCAGCGGCTGTTCGCTTACCTTGCACGGTGATCCTAACTGGAAATACTATACCCACAAAGCAGCCGTCTACACGGCATCCAAAGCGGCAATGAACATGTACACCATTAACCTGGCGTACGAACTACGCGATACCCCGTTCAAGGTGAATGCCGTATGCCCCGGATTTGTAGCCACTGATTTCAACGGCCACAGAGGCACCGGAACCGTGCAGGAAGGCGGCCAGCGGATTGCAAAATACGCCATGATTGGGGAAGAGGGCCCTACCGGGAAATTCATCAGCGAAGAACATAACCCTGAAACAGGAGAAACGCCTTGGTGAAACAATCGGTACTTTTGCCAGGCGAAACACCCAGAAAACAAGAGTAGCTGGTGGTTTGCCTGGCAGCTAAAGAAACCTGACGAGATGAGAAAAGACGAAAACCGGCTGTATAAGTTCCGCTCCCTATCAGAGTTCCACCAGAAGTTTGGTTTACCGAAGCCTGAACACCCCCTGGTTAGCTTTATCCGGATGGAGGAGATGGAAATGCCGCCCGAAGCCTTACCCGACCACCTGGTGTTGGACTTCTACAAAATTGCCTATAAAGACACGGTTGGCAAAGCCAAATACGGACAGAGCTATTATGACTTCGGGGAAGGCGGTATGGTTTTCACTGCGCCAGGACAGTTATTTGAAAAACCGAAAAACAGCAAAACCAAGGGCTTTCTGTTGCTGGTGCACCCCGATTTTCTTCTATCGTATTCCCTGGCCAAGAAAATCAAGCAATTCGGTTTCTTTTCTTACGACACCCACGAGGCCCTGCATCTCTCTGAGAAGGAGAAAGAAACCATCTTCTCCGTTTTCAAAATATTGGATGAGGAACTGAACAGCAGAATAGACGATTTCAGCCAGGATGTGATTATCTCCCAGCTGGAGTTGTTACTCAATTACAGCAGCAGGTTTTACAAACGCCAATTTCTGACGCACAAAGCGGTGAGTGGTCCTTTGATCCAGCAATTTGATGATCTGTTAACGGCCTATTTCAGCCAGGAAGAAACCTTGCGGAAAGGCATCCCCTCGGTACAATATTTGGCGGAACAGTTGCATGTGTCGGCCAGCTATCTGAGTGACATGCTGCGTTCGTTGACCGGGCTAAACACCCAGCAGCACATCCACAGCAGAATCATTGAACAGGCCAAAGGAATATTATCCACCTCAGATCTTTCGGTAGCGGAAGTAGCGTACCAATTAGGCTTTGAGCATCCGCAATCCTTCAGCAGATTATTCAAGAGCAAGACCCATCTGACGCCTTTGGAGTTCAGGCAGTCATTCAATTGAAACGGAGCGGGGTAAAACCACTTCGGCTGACAAAGCAGGTAGCTTACGTTTCGGCACCTGGCAAATGGAGTCGCGGCTAGGTAAGCAAAGGCTCCAAAAATGGTCGCAACCTATCAGCTAAACCATTAGTAAAAAAACGAAGAAGGAGCAGCCAGGAACTGCTCCTTCTTTGTTTTGGGCCTGTTTCTGAGAAAACAGGCCCAAAACGCTGCCTCACATTTTCTTAGGCAGCAATGGGGTTTATACCTAATTGTCTTTTCAAGGGAACCTCAAGTCTTTAAGATCGTTACACCAACTTCATACTAACTTTTTAACGCAGCAGGTGCTCCAAGGAGAGTGGTTTATTGGACCATACTAACCTGGCAACGCTCGCTAACCTTACGTTTACCTACCTTTGTCTTCCAAAATTACAATAGGGCTTTCTGTCGCTCTTTGCAAGCAGGTAGCGCTAGCCTCCTTTTTTTACCTTCGTCTGATTTATAGTACGCTTACATGAACAATACCAACTCCTCCCCCCTCTTCAAATTAAGTCTGATTTCCCTCTTGCTGGGTGGCTTCAGCATTGGCATGACCGAGTTCCTGATGATGGGGATTCTACCCGATATGTCACGGGCGGTCAACATCTCCATCCCGGAGGCGGGTCACCTTATTTCCATTTACGCCTTAGGGGTGGTCATTGGCGCGCCCTTGATGGTAGGCCTCACGTCCAATATGCCACCTAAAAAAGTATTGATAGCCCTTATGCTCATGGTGAGCGTCTTCAACGGCTTGTTTGCCCTGATGAACAATTACCCCTTGTTGATGGCTACCAGGCTGCTGGCCGGTCTTCCGCACGGTGCATTCTTTGGCATTGGGGCGGTGGTCGCGAGCAAACTGGCTGAACCGGGCCGCGAGGCGCGGGCGGTCTCCGTGATGTTCGCGGGGCTGACGGTGGCCAATATCATTGGGGTGCCTCTGGGAACGTACATCGGCCATCACTACAGCTGGCGGTTTTCCTTTGCCTTGATTGCGGTGGTTGCCTTGGTAGCCGCGTTCTCCGTCAAAGTCTGGATGCCTTCGGTGAAATCAGAATCCGAGACCAGCTTCCTGAAAAGCCTCAACATCTTCAAGCACAAAGAGCTCTGGTTTATCATTGGCATCTCCACCATCGGCACCGGAGGTTTCTTTGCCTGGATCAGTTACATCGCACCCTTGATGACCGAGATCGCGGGCTTCAGCAGCAATTCCATGACCATTATCATGGTAGTGGCTGGCCTGGGCATGGTGGTGGGGAACATTGCGGGCGGTCGCCTGGCCGACCGGTTCTCTCCCCTAACCACTACTACCCTGTTGTTGGTGAGCATGGTAGCGGCGCTGCTGTTAATGGTCGCTTTGGTCCAATTTAAACCTACGGCCATCATGATGACGTTTCTCATTGGCGCGATTGGCTTCGGGATGATTGCTCCCATGCAGATGCTGATTGTCCAGCAGGCCAAAGGCGCTGAGATGCTGGCTTCCTCGCTGCTGCAGGCCACCTCTAACATGGGCAATGCTCTGGGTGCTTTCCTGGGAGGGCTGCCCATTGCCGCCGGTTTCGGGTATACGTCTCCGGAGTACGTGGGCGCGGCGCTGGCCTTTACTGGAGTGCTGTTCTGCGTACTCCTGATCGTGGCGTACCGGCAGAAAGCCAGAAATCTGGCCGTAGCGTAACCTCCCTCAAAGCTCCCGCAGAACGTCGGCATCCTGAAGGTAGACGAAGGCAGCTTCGTGAAAGGCCAGTGGAAAGTGCTGCGGCACCTGAACAGAGACCAGACGCACCAGGGCCACCACCTCCGCTTTCCGGTGGGCGAGTATCAGATTCAAAAGCTACAGCTCTACCGGTATGAATAAGGGCTGTTTTCGGGAAAAGAGGTCTAAAACGGGAAGGGCATTTAGTAGCTTGCCCCCCCAGGTATACTTCTGCAAACCGCTTTGCCGGAAGACTTCGGCAACGTAAATTGGAGGTTGACTATTCATTGTCTACCAAAAGGGTACTCCAGCGTGAGGGGAACTACTGTTAACTAATCTTGCTGCCCAGCCTTGGGAAAACGGATACCTAAAAACCAACTATCTTTCGTTTCAACACAGGTTTCCTTTTAATTTGCCAAACAGACCTAGCCATGCAGGAACATTCTAAACAAGTCATCCAACACTACATTGCAGCCTACAATGCGTTCGATGTGCAGGGCATGATCAGAGACTTACACCAGGACATCGTATTTGAAAACATCTCCAATGGGGTTGTCAACTTAAGAACCGAAGGGATAGAAGCATTCACGAGCCAGGCCGAAGCGGCGAAACAATACTTTTCCCAAAGGCAGCAGACCGTTGATTCCTGGAGCTTTCAGGAAAACAACATAACCGCAGCCATCACCTACGAAGCACGGGTAGCCACCGATCTGCCCAACGGCATGAAAGCCGGAGACACCGTGAAAATGACCGGCCAATCAGAATTCCGGTTGAAAGACGGCTTGATCATAGGAATCACGGATAAAAGCTAAGGTAGGTAGTCGCAAGTAGCTACTGCTTTCGTGTAGAATTGCGTTTATTGCCTGAAATTCCCAAACGGCCCTCTATCTGAAAGAGCAGCATGATCAAAAGAACTCTAACCCTCGTTGTAATCCTCGGGCAATTTCTGATTTCCTGCCATCACGGCACCACCAGAACCAGTACCCCAATGGGTACGGCAGCTTTAAAAGAAACTTCAGACGCGGCCCAAGACTCTATCATCTACCAAACAGAAAGCCTGATTCTTCACCGGCTCAGTGATAACGTGTATGTGCACACGTCCTTTTTACAGACCGAAAGCTTTGGCAAAGTCGGCTGCAACGGGATGCTGGTCATAAACGAAAACCAGGCGGTTATTTTTGACACTCCGGCCGACAAGGCAAGCGCAAGAACATTGCTAGAGGTGATCACTGAGAAAATGAAGTCTGAGGTGAAGGCAGTTGTCGCCACGCACTTCCATGCAGATTGCGTAGGAGGCCTGGACATGTTTCATGAACAGGGAATCCCCTCGTATGCGAACCAAAAAACCATTGAGTTTCTAATCGAAAAGAAAGACGGTTCTTCCATTCCACAAAACACTTTTGAGCAGCTACTGACGCTTACAGTAGGAAAGGAAAAGGTATATGCCGAGTTCTTAGGAGAAGGGCACACCAAAGACAATGTCATCGGGTATTTTCCGTACGAGAAGGCCTTATTTGGGGGTTGTCTGATCAAAGAGACCGGAGCAGGCAAAGGCAATTTAGAAGACGCGAATGTGGCCGCCTGGCCCGGAACAGTAGCCAACCTCAAACAGAAGTACCCAGATGCCAAGATCGTGATACCCGGACACGGCAAATGGGGTGGAGTAGAACTGCTGGAATACACCATACAACTGTTTCAATAAACCTATGACCCTCCAGGTTGCCGCACTTTGGGTCACAGAACTTACTTACGCTCTCTGGTAGCGAAAAAAGTGGCAGCGCTCCGCTTGCCTTTCAAGTACATACTGGCAAACGTTGCAGGAAAGCTCCCCAAAAGTTCATCAGAGGTTCTGCAAGGTCCTCCGTTGCTTTTCACAGGATTTCTCTAAAACAGGCGTAAAACGGCACGTGAGCTAAAGGTAGCCGCAGGGCAACGGCAACTTTCAACGTGCCCTGGCAGGAGAATCCAGGCACGTGGAAAGTTTCTCTCTAGCTGTAGATGGGTCCGCTACTTTCTTGTTAATGATCTTGTCAGTTCATGCACCATAAAGGTACATCTTACTTCCTGGCGTTTGCTGGCGTTTGCTTTGCCCTCTCGTTTGCACAAGTAACCGGAGGCTTCCATTCACCAACTGAAACTTCTTGGCTAGGACAATAGCAGGAAACTGCCCCGTCAGCTGCTCACCGCCACTGTCCGACTACGAACATTAAATAAATTATATATTTAATACTCAACTAGTTACCCACGCTCTCACCTATCTCCGGGAGGCCTAACCGTCATTTTAAGCAAAACCTTCAAAATAGACCAACCTTCAAACTAACCATTGATTTTCAATTAGTTATGCACTAAAATTCCATCTACAAGCTTTCCCTCTGAAAAAAATTAAGATATAATCTATTTAGAATGAACCATATAGCGCAAAAATGCACTATATTACTAATCAATAGAAAATTTTCTTTCCCACATTATATCCTTAAACTATTCTTTAAACCTTTTACCAACCACCATGAACAAACAAATCAGATCCACATTTATCAATTCATTGTTTGCAGTAGGGCTGCTAGGAGCATTTGGTTGTAGCGAAGAAGAAGTCCTTCCGGAAGACCTTAGACAGAACGCGATCAGCAATGCGACGTCAGCCACCTCTTCTGTCACTTTCCATTCAAACAAGTACATCATCGTGTCTTCTGGCGCCCAGTTGCCGGCAGACATCGCAGCGAAAGTAAACTCCTCCAATGGCAAGCTTACTGCTTTGCTCAATGAAGTTGGTCTAGCGACGGCAACCTCAGATGACCCTAACTTTGCGGCCAAGGCGGCTAAGATCAGTGGCGTTCGGTCAGTGGTCAATGACTTTTCCTACCAAGGGTTTGACCCGTTGAAAGACAAAGCAGTTGAAGCGGACAACGTTAACCCGGCAAGCACCGGCGACAGCAACCCTTACTTCCCGCTTCAGTGGGGACACACCGCCATTCAGGCACCGGAAGCATGGAACGAGGGAGCTCTGGGCCAGGGCGTAAGAGTAGCCGTATTGGATGGTGGTTTTGATTTGACGCACCCAGATCTTCAAGGCAACATTGTGGATGCCAGATCCTTCGTACCCACTGAACCTGCCCAATTCAACAGAGCTGGTGCCAGCCATGGCAGCCATACCGCCGGCACAATTGCCGCCGTAGATAACAACCTAGGCGTTATTGGTGTAGCCCCGGCCGCTAAATTGATTCTAGTGAAAGTATTAGCCGATGCCGGTTCAGGGTCTTTCTCCTGGATGATGCAGGGAATCCTGTACGCCACCCAACAAAAAGCTGATGTTATCAACATGAGCTTGGGAGCCGCTATCCCGCGCAACTCAAAGTACTTATATGACAATGGCACCCCAGAGAACCCGGCAGATGACTATGTGGTGAATGAAACCAAAGCCATTCAGGAGTTAATCGTGGCCATTAACCGCGTGACCACCTATGCCGCTCAGCAAGGAGTGACCATCATCACTTCTGCCGGTAACGATGCCAACAACGGAAACGCCGATCAGGATCTGGTACACATTCCGTCTGATGCCCCTAACGTGATCTCCATCTCCGCCACCGGGCCAACGGGCTGGGCCAACGCGCCACTCACCACCAATCTGGATGAGTTTGCCTCTTACTCTAACTTCGGTACGTCTGTCATTGACTTTGCTGCGCCAGGCGGAGACTTTGACTATCCTACAAATGAAATTGTTGTCTTTAGAGGCGTAAGACAATACACTTGGGCCCTTGACATGGTGCTGAGCACTTCGGCTAGAGGAGGTTATACCTGGATGGCCGGCACCAGCATGGCAGCACCACACGCTACGGGCGTGGCCGCTTTGATCATTGGCCGAAACGGCGGACAAATGGACCCCGCTAAAGTAGAAGCGGTTCTTCGCGCTTCTGCTGATGATCTGGGCAAACCAGGCCGTGACACGTATTACGGTCATGGCCGCGTGAACGCCTTACGTGCCATCAGAGCTGTTCAATAAGCAACCATCCTAGCACAAGCATAAAGAAGGGCAACTCGCTAGACAGAGTTGCCCTTCTTCTTTTTTAAGCCCTCCGGGTACCGCCTTTCTCAACGATACAGACGCAAGCATTTTGTTCCCATCTTTGCCGTTGCAGCGGGTAAGCCAGATTTCTGCTGTTTTCAGAAAAACAGGCTTAAAATAAAGGCTGCCCAGGATTTCTCCCGGGCAGCCTTTATTTTAAACTATTTCTTCGCTTTTAGAACTGGTCTATGAAAGTGTTCAATGTAGCGCTTGGGCGCATGGCTTCAGCGGCTTTGTTGAAGTCTGGGTGGAAGTATCCGCCCAGGTCCACAGGTTTGCCCTGGGCCGCGATTTGCTCCTCTACAATCTTGGTTTCGTTCTCGGTCAAGGCTTGGGCCAACGCGGAGAACTTGTTTTTCAGTTCTTCGTTCTTCGTTTGCTCCGCCAGCGCTTGCGCCCAGTACAGGGCCAGGTAGAAGTGGCTGCCGCGGTTGTCAATGCCGCCTACTTTACGTGATGGTGATTTGTCTTTCTCTAGGAACTCGGCGTTGGCCTGGTTCAAGGCCTCGGCCAGTACTTGGGCCTTCTCATTTTTGGTCTTGTAAGCCAAATCTTCCAGGGAAACAGCCAAGGCCAGGAACTCACCCAGGGAATCCCAACGCAGGTAGTTTTCCTCCATGAACTGCTGCACGTGCTTAGGCGCAGATCCGCCGGCACCGGTTTCAAACAGTCCGCCACCGTCTAACAACGGCACAATGGACAGCATCTTGGCGCTGGTACCCAACTCAATGATCGGGAACAAGTCGGTGAGGTAATCACGCAGTACGTTTCCGGTTACGGAAATGGTGTCCTGGCCGGCCACGGCGCGCTCGCAAGAGAATCGCATGGCTTCCACCGGAGACATGATTTTGATCTCCAGACCGTTGGTGTCATGGTCTTGCAGGTAACGCTCTACTTTTTTGATCAGGTTGGCATCATGTGCTCTTTGCGGATCTAACCAGAAAACGGCTGGGGCTCCGGTGATGCGGGCTCTGGTCACGGCCAGTTTCACCCAGTCCTGGATAGGCAGGTCTTTGGTCTGGCACATTCTCCAGATATCGCCTTCTTCTACCTTGTGCTCCATGAGGGCATTGCCAGAAGCATCTACTACGCGTACCGTGCCGGTGGTGGTGATCTGGAAAGTTTTATCGTGTGAACCGTACTCCTCGGCTTTCTGCGCCATCAACCCGATGTTAGGCACCGTGCCCATGGTTTTAGGATCAAAAGCGCCGTTCTGCTTGCAGAAATCGATGACCTCCTGGTAAATGCCCGCGTAGTTGCGGTCTGGGATCATGTATTTAGTGTCATGCAGTTTGCCATCGGCACCCCACATTTTACCGGAAGAGCGGATGGCTGCTGGCATTGACGCGTCAATGATCACGTCATTGGGGAAGTGCAGGTTGGTGATGCCTTTGTCTGAGTCTACCATGGCCAGGGCTGGTCCGTTCTGGTAAGCGGCCTTCAGATCAGCTTCTACAGCTGCGCGCTGGTCTTCTGGCAAGGCCTGGATTTTGCTGTACACATCGCCCAAGCCGTTGTCTGGGTTCACCCCTATTTGCTTGAAGAGCGCCGCGTGTTTCTCAAAAACGTCTTTAAAATACACGGTCACCGCGTGCCCGAACATGATAGGGTCAGAGACCTTCATCATGGTGGCTTTCAGGTGCAGGGAAAGCAGAATGCCGGACGCTTTGGCATCAGCGATCTCTTTCTCAAAGAACGCCCGTAGCGCCTTTTTGCTCATCACGGAGGCATCAATCACTTCACCGGCCTTCAGGGCCAGTTTGTCTTTGAGGGTAGTGGTGGTTCCGTCAGCGGCCACAAACTCGATTTTCACCGCACCGGCTTCCTCTACCACCACAGACTGCTCACTGCCGTAGAAATCGCCTTCGGTCATGTGGGCTACGTGCGAGGCGGAGTCGGCGCTCCAGGCACCCATGGAATGGGGGTTCTTCTTGGCGTATTGTTTTACCGCATCGGCTACGCGGCGGTCAGAGTTTCCTTCTCTCAGCACTGGGTTTACCGCGCTTCCCAACACTTTGCCGTAACGGGCTTTGATTTCTTTTTCAGCGTCAGTTTTCGCGTCAGCCGGATAATCCGGGATGTTGTACCCCTGCGCCTGCAATTCTTTGATGGCCGAGGTTAACTGCGGAATAGAAGCACTGATGTTTGGCAACTTGATGATGTTGGCTTCCGGTGTTTTGGCTAACTCTCCAAGCTCAGCTAAGTCATCGCTCTGCTTCTGCTCAGCGGTTAAGTTCTCTGGGAAGGTAGCCAGAATACGGCCGGCCAGGGAAATGTCTCTGGTTTCCACAGCAATATCAGCTGCCTTGGTAAAGGCCTTCACAATGGGGAGGAACGACTGGGTGGCCAGGGCCGGAGCCTCATCGGTGATGGTATAAATGATTTTCGCGGTTTTTGTCATCTTGTTCTTTATGTTAAAATAAAACTGTCAGAGCCCTTTGATGCTTCTAAACGACAACTGACCAATATCCCGCCAGATGGCAGCAGGTTCTCTTAGCAAATATAAGCGACTTTTTAATATAGGCTAGCCATGACACCACAGGACACGCCGCCTCCTTTTCTCTACGGGCATTGCGGCATCTGGATGTACCCGGGCAAAAACAAAGGAACGATTTCCGGGCCCAGGACGCAGAACCATAACACGCGATTTCCCAAGGCCATGTACCTTTCTTTCAAGGCCAGCGGCTTCACCTTTCACACCCAAAACATATCCCATTAGCTGACAAACACTTACAAAAAAGTTCTTCCCAACTAAGCTGAACGTAGATAAAGAGGAGGAGGTGCCTGCTCTGGCCTTGGTTTCTTTTTAATTATGGCTTGTCTTTCCTGCAAATCCCTCATGAATAGCATAACCCGGGGCTACGCTGCGGAAAGTAAACGAACATAAGGCAAACACCTCCTCTTACTGCCCCTGATAGTAAACAAAAAATATTTAAAAATAATTATTTAAATATTTTATATAATTATTAGTAACAAAGCTATGCTAATTGAATGCCTAAGACACATTAAACTATAATAATTTAAAGCTAATATATAACCAATACCTTTTCCAAACACTCTTCCCGCCGTTCCTTGTATTGCTATATATTTAAATTAATTATAAGTTTAAACCAAATATTGAATTAAATATTAGATATAACCAATACAGATACTATATAAATCTAACACAATCAACTTCCCTCAATTAGAACATAGAATAAATTAAATATTACCTTTTATGAAATCTTCTTTACAGTTCCTCTTGATGAGTATGGTAGCACTGCTACAGACGGCGGCGTATGGACAAAGAACTACGCTGTATCATGAAAACTTCTCCGGTACCGTCACTAACCTAACCTACAGTGGCGGGGAACGTGCCTGGCAAACCGCCAATACCCCCATGAATAGTGATTCTTACCCCAAAGCCTCCAAAACCGAACATCTCAAAACCGGGAAAGACGCGGGCACATACATTCTGGAATTAGGCGAATTCTCTACCGGCGGATATGAAGACGTTAGAGTAAGCTGGGGAGGAAAAAGCGTTGGCGAGGTGAAGATAAAACTGGAGTACAGCTACAACGGCGGCCTCTACGTACCGGTAGAAAATTGGTATGATGTGGGCACCGAATGGTCCCAGGTAAATGCCGAGCAGGAAATTCCATTACCCGCCTGTTTTAACAAAGGCAGGGTAAAACTCCGCTGGACCTACCGGTCAACTGGCTCCTCCACCGTCTACGCCATAGATGACATCACCATCACCGGAATACCTTACGGCGGACCCAAAATTCCGTCTCTCACGTCTACTTTCCAATGGAACTCCAGACCCGTAAGAGAGACCGAGAACCCGTTTACCGTGGTGAAGCACAAAAGCAGCAATTTCTATGAGCAAGACGGCGTCTTGATGCAGTGGGACAAAGAGCAGGTGGGCTCGGCCGCTATGTACACTCAGCAAACCACCTACAATTATCAGGGAGTTTCCTTCGCTATAGAGCAATCACTGGCCGGCAACACCACCAGCAACCACTACACCGTGAGCAAGCTTTATTTCACAAACAAATCTGTCAAAGGCCTTTCCTTCACCCTCTATGACATTGACCGAAGCGGCAACCAGTTCCTGGATATCTTAAAAATAATGGCTTTCAGAAACGGCGAGGCAACCCCCATCTTCCCGCAGAAGAACCTGGTGCAGACAACCTCCAACAACGAATTTGCGGTGGAAGGCTCTAACGTTCTGATCAGAAGTAAATCACAGTCCAACGGGGGCGCCAACATTGACAACTCCTCTTCTGAAGCGGACGTCACCGTCACGTTTCAGGAAGCAGTAGACCGGGTTGAAATCTACTACTACAACGGCGCCAACTACGGTTCAAAAGCGAGCCACCAGGGCTTTGCAGTATCGGATCTTTCATGGCGGCACATAGACCTCCCTACCCCGCCGGTAGATTTCGGTACCCAGAGCGGGCCGGGCGACCAGACCGGTCCTGGACCAAATCCGCTCCCCATCACCTTGCTCTCCTTTGAGGTAAAGAAGATCGCCGAAGGCGCGAAACTTTCCTGGGCCACTGCCGCAGAGAAAGACAACGACCGTTTTGTGGTGGAGCGCAGCCAGGACGGAAAAATCTTCAAAGCCATTGGCGAAGTCAAAGGCGCAGGTACCAGCCTGGCCTTGCAGAAGTACTCTTTCGTGGACCCTTCGCCCCAGGCAGGAGTAAATTATTACCGCCTGACGCAGCTTGACTACAACGGCAAATCCGAGACGCATAAAACCATCTACCTGGCCATCAAACCTGGTCCTGCAACCGCACTTGCCCTCACCACCTACCCTAACCCCGCCACCGAGGAACTGACCATTAAACCGTCAACTAGCTCTAGCGAAGACCAGACTTTCCATATCCTGAACTCGGCGGGAGGCCTGGTGAAAACCGTGGTGCTGCCTAAAAACGAAACCTCGGTGCAACTCTCGGTGCGCGACTTCGCTTCGGGGCTGTATTTGGTAAAGTCAGAGAAATCGGTTAGCAAGTTCTACAAGAGATAACCAGAACGGCTTCTTCAGCAGATCACCTTGCTTAAAACTTCAAAAGGATGCTCCCTCACCGGACATCCTTTTGAAGTTTTAAGCCGATTTCTCTTCAGTGGATTGAAACTGAAACCAGGAGGAAAGTCCTCCGGAAAAGGAGCGGAGCAGCGGAGGAAGATGGCGATGACCTGCAAAAGCGCGGGGCCTCCTCCAGCGGCGGACACCCGTATACAGCGCATGAAGAAGTTAAGAACTGTAGCCAGCCTATCTTTCCTGCTTTTGATGGGGTGCCACTCCAACTCCACCCAGCAAGATTCTCCTGTTGAGGGTGAAAGCCCGAGGACGGTTTCCCCGCGTAAGGAAACGCGTCAGCAAACCCGAGTACTGGCAAAGGATACGCTCAACGTCTTGCAGGAGGAAGTGATCCGGAAAACGGCGCGCGGAGGAGAGGCTGATTTTGCCTCGTTTTTCAGAAAATGGGCCCAAAGCATTCAGAGGGAAAATCCCCGGGAGTTCAACGGGTACATAGATCCTACGCGCGGCTTGTATCTCATAGAAGCACCCGGCGCCGTTCCCCACTTCACCCATGTCACGGACATCAGCACTTTCCGCCGGATGGGTGCCCAACCGGGTATGTTTTTCACCATTCGGGAGACATTTCAGGAGTGCCGGCTGGAGGAAGTGCAGGTGCTGCCCACCCTCACCTGCGGAGGCGAGAACAACAACTTCAGCCGGGAGGGCTGTTTTGTGGCCGAGGCCACGGCCTTCAGGAAAAGCGATGCTTACCAATACGCCGGTTTGCCGCCGGATGAACAAAAGAAGATCGCCCAGACCCAACTCCTGGTCAGCAGGACGGTGTTGCACACCGGCAGCGGTTTTAAATTCCATTTCGGGCAGATCAAGGGGCAGTGGCGGGTGCTGTTCATCGACCTGACGGTGCCGTGCAGCGCCTGAGAAAAGCTTGGCAAGCATCTCCGGCCCCATATATCCGTAAGAGCAAGACGCGCCTCCGTTTTCGGCCTGTTTTCCGGAAAACACCCCGAAAACGGAAAGACGCATTCGACTCATAACTCAAGACTCAGCACTACTCTCTATGGCCTGGCCCTCTCACCTTCCCCCACCAGATCCGCAGTTGGTCAAAACCCTAACCGAGCAGCAAGAAAACCTGCGGCGGCAAGTTCTCCTGCAGAAACCGGACTTTGAGCTGAAACTGCTGGCCGGCTGCGACTCTTCCTTTATCGGGGAGAACATTCTGTCGGTGTTTGTGGTGTTGACGTACCCGGAGCTGGAGTTGGTGGAAAGCGTATGGCATTACGGGCCGGTGGAGCTGCCGTATATTCCGGGGTTTCTGGCGTTCCGGGAGGCGCCTAACCTGGTGCAGGCCTACGCCAAACTGGAACACACGCCTGATTTGATCATGGTAGACGGCCACGGCATTGCGCATCCGCGCCGTTTGGGCATTGCCAGTCAGTTGGGCGTGCTTTTGAACAAACCCACCATGGGCGTGGCCAAGAAAGTACTCACGGGCAAATTTGAAGAACCCGCTCCCGCGAAAGGAAGTCTTACGCCGCTCACCCACCGGGGCGAGCACATTGGGAACGTGATCCGGACCAAGGACAAGGTGAAACCGGTTTTTGTATCGCCAGGCCACCTGATGGACCTGGACACCGCCACCCGCATCGCGCTGGAAACGTCGCTGAAGCACAAACTGCCGGAGCCCACCCGCCTGGCTGATCATTACGCCGAGGTCTACAAGGCCGAAGTACGGTAGCCGTTTACGGGCCATTTTTCAGAAAACCTCAGCGAACCCAGTTTGCTGAGGTTTTTACTTTTCAGGTGCATAAAACTGAATAGTATTGTACATATTGCATATACTATACCACAGGCGGTTACGCACCTGGCAAGATAGACCAAAGACACAAGCAGCGGCACGCCATGAACACCTTGTATTTACTTTTACTTCTGGGCATAGTGGTCATTGACATTCTGCTCTTCACCTCCATCGCCCAGCTCTTGCGCGCGCCCTCAGACACGTCAGTGGCGTTGGGGGCGGGAGCCTTCGTGCTGTTAGCGGCTGTTAATTATTTCCTCATCCGATATCTCTTCTCTAAAATCAAAAACCAATGAACCGCAGAGTTATTACCGGTATTGTGAGCATGCTGTTGATCATCGTGTTCGGAATTACGCTCACCCAGTCCTGCACCCGTGTAGATGCCGGCCATGAAGGCGTGCTGGTGAAACTGTACGGCACCGGCAAAGGCGTGCAGGATGTCTCGCTGGTGACGGGCCGGGTCTGGTTCAATCCCTTCACCGAGGAGGTCTATGAGTTCCCCACCTTCATCCAGACGTATGACTATGACCCGTTCACGGTCAACGCCCGCGACGGATCGGTGTTCACGGTAGACCCCACTATCTCGTTCTATGTGAAATCGGGCGCTTCGCCCATGATTTTCAAAAAGTACCGCAAAAACATCCAGGAGATTACGCAGACCACGCTGCTCAACTACGTGAAAGACGCCTTCCGGATCAGGCTGAACCAGTACAGCACCGAGGAGATCATCTCCAAACGCCAGCAGTTTGAGACCGAGGTCCAGAACACCCTGGACGGCGCGCTGCAGAAAGACGGGTTCAAGCTGGAGCAGATGACCAGCGGCCTCACCTACCCCGAGGAGATTGTGCGGGCCGTGAACCTGAAGAACCGCGCGGTGCAGCAGGCCATGCAGGTGGAGAACGAGTTGAAGGTGGCCGAGGCGCAGGCCCGCAAGAAAATTGTGGAAGCCCAGGCCGAGGCCGAGGCCAACCGCCTGCGCCAGCAAACCCTCACCCCGCTCCTCATCCAGCAGCAGTTCATTGAGAAATGGAACGGCTCTACCCCGCTGTACGGCAACTCGCCGGTGTTCTTCAAAAGCCTGGAATAGGCGCGGTCGCGCCAGTTCTGAGTTCCGAGTCATGAGTCATGAGTCTTGAGTTCGGGTTTTCGGCTTCTTTTCTGAAAACAAGTTGAAAACCCGAGGTTCTTGGAGTTCTGAGCCCAGGCGTTTTGAGGCCTGTTTTGTGAAAACTGCCCTGAAATCACTAATCCCGATTGTTGCTCATAGAACAGCCACTTAACCCAAAGCCCCGGTCTTACGTCCTTTAGCGTAGCCCGGGGCTTTTGCGTTGGGCCTTTCAGACCGAAAACACTATGGAAACAATCAAAACCTTCTCCGCCGACACTGAGGAAGAACTTTGGCACCAGGTGGCCCATGACATGGCTCGCCAGAAAGAACTGATGGAATACTCGGCCCTGCTCACGCTGGCCGGACAGCCCATTTACTTCGACATTGACATAGACTTGGGCGGCGGCTTTGAGAGCGGCTTCTCCAACACCAGCTTCCTGGCACCGGTGCAGCACTCCACCGCTTTCAAGTTTGCCCTGCACGAACAAGGCTTCATTGATGAGGTGGGAAAAATCTTCGGGATGGAAGACATTGAGCTGGGCTATCCAGACCTGGACGATGCCTTCATCATCAAGACAAATCAACCCGAAACGCTCAAAAACCTCCTGGTTGATCCGGCTATCCACGCCATTCTCCTCAAACACAAGAACTGCGAGATCAAGCTGCACGAAGAAGCGGACGAAATCGGCCCGGAAATGGTGCTTACCTTCAGCAAAGACGAAGCCATCCTAGACATCTCAGAACTGCGCGAGATCTATGGCCTGCTGTTTTCCCTGCTGCAGAGATTGGCGCAACTGGCGTAGACACTCGCAGGAGCTGCGCGCACTACGAGGTCTTTGGAGTAAGGCGGTAATAGATTAGAAACAGGATGAGCCATGCAGCAAACGGTTCCTTTAGAAGCTGGAAAGTTCTACCACGTTTACACGCGGGGAAATAACAAGGAGACTGTCTTTGTGGAGGAAAGGAATTATGAATATTTCCTTCAGCTCTACTTAAAATATATCACGCCCTTTGCCGATACTTTTGCCTATTGTTTGCTCCGGAATCACTTCCACTTTTTAATCAGGGTAAAGGAGGTTGCTACCATCCAGACCTCACAGGTTTTGAAAACCTGTGAGGTCTTGCCTGCTCACATGTCAAAGCAGTTTTCCAACTTATTGAATGCGTACACTAAAGCCATTAATAGTGCTTATGGCCGCACCGGCAGTTTGTTTCAGGAAAGGTTTGGCAGAATTGAAGTAACATCACCTGGCTATTTCACCCGGCTCATTTACTACATTCATTTTAATCCGCAGAAGCACGGCTTTGTGGAAGACTTTCGAGATTGGCCCCATTCTTCTTATCATAGTTTTACTTCTTTGAATAAACGAACAAACCTAAAAAGAGAGGAAGTATTAGAATGGTTTGGAGGAGTGAAATGGTATCAGGATTTTCATTAGATGAATAGCCATAACTTCGGCAGCATTCAAGACATACTTGGAGAAGAATAGCTCAAACCACACAAGTCTTGAAGACCAGCAAGGTTTTCACAGGCACATCCAGTCATTCTGTCTTATTATGTTAACTTAAACCGAGCCTATTTCTGCCACTTTTTCCGAAAAAGAGCTTTAAAACGCCCAGGCACCTCCTTTGCTAGTAGCATCGTAGAAAACACAGAAACTACGGAAAGACGATATAGAGCTATGAACTTTAACAATTATACCATCAAAAGCCAGGAGGCCGTGCAGAAGGCAACCGAGATTGCCGGCGGCAACCAGCAGCAGGCCATCGAGACGGGGCACTTGCTGAAGGGAATCCTGCAGACCGACGAGAACGTAACTGGTTTCTACCTGAAGAAGCTAGGCGTGAACGTGAACCAATTCAACACCCGCCTGGACGAGATTGTGAACGCTTACCCCAAAGTGAGCGGCGGCAGTCCGTACCTGGCCAACGAAGCCGCTGCGGCTTTACAGAAAGCCAACTCTTACTTAAAAGAGTTCGGGGATGAGTACGTGGCCATTGAGCACTTATTGCTGGGCTTGCTGGGCGGCCGGGACAAAACTGCTACGCTCCTAAAAGACAGCGGCATCACGGAGAAAGGCCTGAAAGCGGCCATCAAAGAACTCCGCGGTGATTCTAAAGTAACCGACCAGAACGCCGAGGCGAAATACAATTCCCTTAAACGTTATGCCATTGACCTGAACGAACAGGCTCGCTTAGGCAAAATCGATCCGGTAATTGGCCGTGACGAAGAAATCCGCCGCGTGTTGCAGATTCTGAGCCGTCGTACCAAGAACAACCCCATTCTGCTGGGTGAGCCGGGAGTGGGTAAAACCGCCATTGTGGAAGGCCTGGCCCAACGCATTGTGTCTGGTGACGTGCCGGAGAACCTGAAATCAAAAACCATCATGAGCCTGGACATGGGTCTTTTGGTAGCCGGTGCTAAATACAAAGGTGAATTTGAGGAGCGCCTGAAAGCGGTCATTAAAGAAGTGGTGGACTCTGAAGGCGAAATTGTGCTCTTCATTGACGAGATCCATACTTTGATTGGAGCCGGTGCCGGGGGCGAGAGCGCCATGGACGCTGCTAACCTCTTGAAACCAGCTTTGGCCCGCGGGGAATTACATGCCATTGGTGCTACCACTTTGAAAGAGTACCAAAAGTACTTTGAGAAAGACAAGGCCATGGAACGTCGGTTCCAGGCAGTGACCGTAGACGAACCCAGCATTCCGGATGCGATTTCCATCCTGCGCGGTATTAAAGAGAAATACGAGCTGCACCACGGCGTGCGCATCAAGGACGATGCCATCATTGCTTCGGTGGAACTCTCCAGCCGTTACATCTCTGACCGTTTCCTGCCGGACAAGGCCATCGACTTGATTGACGAGGCCGCCTCTAAACTCCGCATCGAGATTGACTCTCTGCCCGTGGAGCTGGATGAAGTGCAGCGCAAAATCATGCAATTAGAGATTGAGCGCGAAGCCATCCGCCGTGAGAACGACAAAGAGAAAGAGAACCTGCTTTCTAAAGAAATCGCTGATTTGAGCGAAACCCGTGACGCCCTGCGCGCCAAGTGGCAGAGCGAGAAACAGGTGATTGAAGGCATCCAGAAACAGAAAGAAGCCATTGAGCAGTATCGTCTGGAGGCGGAGCAAGCCGAGCGTGCCGGTGATTACGGCCGCGTAGCCGAGCTGCGCTACGGAAAAATCCAGGAAGCCGAGGCCAAGCTGAAAGAACTGCAGGAGCAGGTGAAACAGCAGCAAGACGGCGACCACATGTTGCAGGAGGAAGTTACTTCTGAAGACATCGCGGAGGTAGTGGCCAAGTGGACCGGCGTGCCCGTGAACAAAATGCTGCAAAGCGACCGCGAGAAACTGCTGCATCTGGAAGAAGAACTAGGCCGCCGCGTAGCTGGTCAGGAAGAAGCCATCGCCGCCATCTCTGATGCCGTGCGCCGCAGCCGGGCCGGGTTGCAGGACCCTAAACGCCCTATCGGTTCGTTTATCTTCCTAGGCACCACCGGGGTGGGTAAAACCGAACTTGCCAAAGCCTTGGCCGACTTCCTGTTCAACGACGAGAACGCCATGGTGCGCATCGACATGAGTGAGTACCAGGAGCGCCACGCCGTGAGCCGTCTGGTGGGAGCACCTCCAGGATACGTGGGCTACGATGAAGGCGGTCAGTTGACCGAAGCGGTGCGCCGGAAGCCGTACTCCGTGATCTTGCTGGACGAGATTGAGAAAGCGCACCCAGACGTGTTCAACATCTTGCTGCAAGTGCTGGATGATGGCCGTCTGACGGACAACAAAGGCCGCGTGGCGAACTTCAAGAACACCATCATCATCATGACGTCTAACATTGGCGCGCACATCATTCAGGAGAACTTCCAGCATCTGGATGAACTGAACCCAGAGCCAACCATTGACCGGACGCGTGACGAAGTGTTTGAAGTGCTGAAGAAAACCCTTCGGCCTGAGTTCCTGAACCGGATTGATGAGCTGATCATGTTCCGTCCGTTGAGCTCCCGTGAGATCCGAAAGATTGTGGATATCCAGTTCCGTCACATCCAGGAACGCCTGGAAGACACCGGCATCCGTCTGGAAGCCACGAACGAAGTGCTGGACTTCCTGGGCCACGAAGGCTACGATCCGCAGTTCGGGGCTCGTCCGTTGAAGCGTGTGCTGCAACGCCGTATTCTGAACGAGCTGTCCAAAGCCATCCTGGGTGGTGACATCCGGAAAGATGCCGTGGTGGAAGCGGTGCTGGACGGAGATCAGATCAAGTTCGTGAACATTGACATTGATCTGCCAGTGGAAAGATAAACCGTTGTTTTAAGTTGAGTGAGGGTGCCGGAGAAATCTCCGGCGCCCTTTTTTATTTACTATCCACTAGTTGTTTCGGGCATGTTTTCCAGAAAACGGCCCAAAAACGAGAATATCCGCTGGCACGAGCATCCCGCTCGTATCCGCACGCATTCAATAAAGTGCTTCGCTTTTCTGAGATTCGGCATTTTAACTATTCCCATATTTCCAAACCCGCTTTGTCATCTTGTAAAGATCTGGTGGGCGAACTAGAATGGCTTTGAAGAAACGACTTTTCCGTTTGATTACACGATCAAAATAGAGAGAATGTAATTCTTTCTGGAATGCGTGCGGACACGAGCGGGACGCTCGCGCCAGCGAGGGCCTTTTTTTCCCGCTACAGCTGTTTCGGGCATGTTTTTAGAAAATGGCCTGAAAAGAGAATATCCCACCGGGAAGCGTGGTATCTGGAAGGCATTTTCCTGGAGCAGGCATCAGCCGAAGCAAAGGGAACCGTTCTTACTGCGGCAGCAGCAAAGCATGAGCAATTGGGCAATACATCCAGATTGTCCTGTTACTCTCTTCCCAAGGCGTGCTGCCGTTTTGGGCCTGGTTTCTGTAAATCGGCCTAAAAGTGGGAATCGTCTTACCTTCGTCGCTGCTCTTGGGGCCAGAAGCGGCTTCCCCTTGTGAAACTCATTCGTTTTTCTAATTTTGCCTGTCTTACACCCATTTAAACCAGCAAAACCACGTGTCTTCTGTCTTTTTCACCTACCTTCAATTAGGCTTTCACCACATCTTCAACCTGCAGGCGTATGATCATATGGTGTTTGTGCTGGCGATGTGCGCCGTGTACTCGGGTAGTGAGTGGCGCCGTATTCTGGCGTTGGTGACCAGTTTCACCGTGGGACACTCCATCACGCTGGCTCTCTCTACCCTGAACCTGTTAAAGTTCAATACAGCACTCATTGAATTGCTGATCCCTGTCACCATTCTGCTCACGTGTTTGTACAATTTCACCCAACTGGAAACCGTGAAACGCCGGGGCGGGGCCATCTGGTCTTGGAACAACCTGTTCGCGGCCTTCTTCGGGCTGGTGCACGGCATGGGATTCTCCAACTACCTCAAATCTTTGCTGGGTCCGGGGCAAAACATTGTCGTAGAACTGCTGGCCTTTAACGTGGGCATTGAACTGGGGCAATTGTTGATTGTTTTACTCGTACTTTTGCTTAACTTTCTTTTGACCAGAGCCTTGCCGATCAAGAAGCGCGACTGGGCTCTGGGCATCAGCAGCGCTGCCGGTGCTATCGCCCTCATGCTCATCCTGAACCAGGATTTTTCAGCCATTTTCTGAAGAAGAGCCCTAAAACGGCCGCTCGGTCACCCATCATCTACTAGCCGTACCCATGCTGACCGAGTCTTACCGCGTGTTGGGAGTTCCTTTTGGCGCTGGCATGCCGCAGATCAGGCACGCCTACCGGCAGCTGGTGCTCCAATACCACCCAGACCGGAACCATGACCCCGAGGCCCCGGCCATGTTTCTGCGCATCCAGTCGGCGTATGAGTACCTGCAGCGGTTCCAGGAGAATGGCCCCGCTCCTTCCTCGGTTTCACCTCCTTCTCCACCCCCTAAACCGCAGACTGACTGGGAAAAGTACCAGTACGTGTATGATCCGCCCGCTGATCCCAAAGAGTACGTGGCCTGGGCAACCGTGGCCCGGGAGCGCGCCCGGCGGCAGAAAGAAAAAGACCATGCTGCCTACATTGCGCGCACGTTGGCCATGAAGCAAAAATGGTGGTACCCCCTTGCCCGGGGCAGCAGTTACCTGGTGCTGTTACTGGGCTTTCTGGTGGGTGTTTCCTTTATCTCGGTCCCGCTGCTTTTCTTTTATTCCGGGCAGTTCAAGCATCTGTTCCTGGGCGTGATCACGGTACCCATCGGGTTTGCCATCCAGCGGATCATGAAGACCTTCCGGGAGGACATCCGGAAGCATTTCGGGGAGGATCTGCCCGCCCCATCCAAATAAGCCACCGGCCGTTTTTTTCTTTGCGCAGAATTCGCCAATTTGCTTTATCGCACACTCCTACAAACACAACCTTACTTACTAAATGAAACAATTCTTACTCGCCTCCGGGCTGCTTCTGGGTTTGGCAGCACCGGCTCTGGCGCAGGAAAACATTGACAAGTCCAAGTTCAGGCAACTGGCGCAGGAACTCCCCACCCCCAACACGTACCGCAGCGCCTCGGGGGCTCCCGGGCATGAGTACTGGCAACAGCGCGCCGACTACAACATAAAAGCTGAGCTGAACGACGACAACCAGTCGCTTACCGGCTCGGAGACCATTACCTACACCAACCTCTCGCCCGATGTCCTGACCTACCTGTGGGTGCAGCTGGACCAGAACATCTTCGAGAAGAACTCCATGACAAGCCTCACCCAAACCAGCCGGGTGCCAGACAAACCTACCTTCGGGGTAGCCGAGGCCCTGGCGAAGCAGACGTTTGACGGGGGCTACAAAATCAAATCGGTGAAAGATGCCAACGGCCGTGCTTTGCCGCACACCATCAACTTCACCATGATGCGCATTGACCTGCCGCAGCCCCTAAAGCCCAAGCAGAGCGTGAAGTTCAGCATTGAGTGGTCTAACCTCATCAATGACCAGAAAAAGCAGGGCGGCCGCGGCGGTTACGAGTATTTTCCCGAGGACGGAAACTACGAGTACCAGATGGCGCAGTGGTTTCCGCGCATGGCCGTGTATGACGACGTGAACGGTTGGCAGCACAAGCAGTTCCTGGGCACCGGCGAGTTCGCCCTGCCGTTCGGGGACTACAAAGTGAGCCTCACCGTTCCCGCTGACCACGTGGTGGCCTCTACCGGCGAGCTGCAGAACACCGATGTGCTCACCAGCGCTCAGCGCAGCCGTCTGGCGCAAGCCCAGAAAGCCAACAAACCCGTGCTCATCGTGACGCCGGAGGAAGCTCTGCGGGCCGAGAAAAACAAAGCCAAAGGCAAAAAGACCTGGACGTTTGTGGCCAAAGACGTGCGCGATTTCGCATGGGCCTCTAGCCGCAAGTTCATCTGGGATGCCATGAACGTGAACTACGCCGGCAAAAACACGCTGGCCATGAGCTTCTACCCTAAAGAAGGGAACCCGCTGTGGGGCCAGTACTCCACTGAGGTAGTGGCGCACACCATCAAGACGTACTCCAAGTTCACCATTGACTATCCGTATCCGGTAGCTATCTCGGTGCACGGCGCGGTAGGCGGCATGGAGTACCCGATGATCTCCTTCAACGGTGGCCGCCCCGAGAAAGACGGTTCTTACACCGAGCGCACCAAATACGGTATGATCTCCGTGATCATCCACGAAGTGGGCCACAACTTCTTCCCGATGATCATCAACTCCGATGAGCGCCAGTGGACCTGGATGGACGAAGGCCTGAACACCTTTGTGCAGTATCTGACGGAGCAGGAATGGCAGCGCGATTACCCGTCTAGCCGCGGCGAGCCCCGCAACATGACCACTTACATGAAGATGGACAAAAGCCTGCAGCAGCCCATCATGACCAACTCTGAGTCCATCACGCAGTTGGGGAACAACGCCTATGGCAAACCGGCCACGGCCTTGAACATCCTGCGCGAGACCGTGATGGGCCGTAAGTTGTTTGACTACGCGTTCAAAGAGTACTGCCGCCGCTGGGCCTTCAAACACCCCATGCCCGCCGATTTTTTCCGGACGATGGAAGACGCCTCAGGCACGGACCTGGACTGGTTCTGGCGCGGTTGGTTCTACACCACCGATCACGTAGACCAGGAACTAACCGGCGTGAAATGGTACAGCGTAGACACTCGCAACCCCGAGGTAGAGAACGCCAAGCGCAGAACCGAGATCAACGCCGCGCCTAAGAGCCTGTCACAGCAGCGTAACTTGCAGGACATCCCTAAAACCCTGCTGGACACCAAACCGGAGTTGAAGGACTTCTACAACACCTATGACCCGCTGGCGGTGACCGAGGAAAGTAAGGCGCAGTACCAGAAATACCTGCAAGCCCTGTCTCCCGAGGAACGCGCGCTGCTGGAGAAAGGCCTGAACTTTTACGAAGTGGGCATTAAAAACAACGGTGGCCTGGTGATGCCGGTAGTGATGCAGATGACCTATCAGGATGGCACTTCTGAGATTGTGCGCATCCCCGCTGAGATCTGGCGTTATGACGAGAATGAGATCACGAAGGTGTTTGTGACCGAGAAACCGGTAGCCAGCTTCATGCTGGACCCTTTCCAGGAAACCGCCGACATTGACATGAACAACAACGCGTATCCGCAGCGTCAGCAGCCCAGCCGCTTTGAACTGTTCAAAGAGCAACCTCGGGGCATCACGCCTAACCCGTTGCAGCAACAGACGCAGCGCCAAGGTACTGCCCGCCCCAGCGGAAACTAACGTTCAGGTTTCGGGCCTGCTTTTCAGAAAGCAGGCTCAAAACAAGTTTTACCAAAGCCTCTCCTTTCATCAAGGGAGAGGCTTTGGTTTTTAGGGGAGTCAGTTCCTTGCTACCCATTAGCAGCATCGCTCGTCTGTTTTCCGCGCTTCATGCACAAAAGCGGCATTACCGATGCAGAAGAATTGCCGGGCGCTAACTGAAACAAACTCAGGCGAAATCGCATTGGGAAAGAGTGCCTTGTTTTGGTGTCCTTTTCCAGAAAACGGCCTTAAAACGGCAGAAGCAGTACAGTTTGCCACATGTAGAATTCTTGGACAGAGACTGTGAACTCCTGCCTCCATCGCATAAGACCAAAAGAGAAGGGGCTGCTTTACATGTAAAGCAGCCCCTTCTCTTTTGGCGTAAGTTCTTATGAGTTACTCTTTCTTTAAGTCTCCGTTTTTAATGGCTTTGATTACCTTGTACCACTTGATAGGATCTAACAGCGGATTGGCCAGTCCCGGGTTGTACCCGCCCCGCCGCAGCTGCTGCTGGTTTTGCAGGTCCATATAATTGCGGTGGTTGGAGTTGGCATCCATGGGCGTATTGCGGAACATCTGGTCCAGGATCTGCTGGCTCATGGCGCTCTCCCGGTCAATATCCTCGGTAGGTGACTTCATGGCGAGCACGGCCTGAGTGAAATCCCGGAAGGTGGCATACGGGAACACCCTAACTTCGGGCAGGGCCGTGGGGTCTTCCAGCATCTCGATGATAATGGAATAACTGTCTCGGGAGAAACTCTCCGGCACCACCATTGATTGCTTTGCGTACCCAATGGAACTGAACACCACGCTGTCTCCGGCCAATACCGGCAAGGAGAAAAAGCCGTACTCGTTTGTATTAGTCCCGCGCCCGGCCTTGGGGATGTAGACGCTGGCTCCGGGTATGCCCAACAGGCTGTCGCCGGCGGTCACCACCCCGGTGAGTTGGACTACCTTCTTGGCTCCCTGGCCGTGGGCAGACGTGAGGCTAAGTCCGGCCAGAAGAAGCATTAGCACCAGAAATCGCCCGATAAAAGCCCTGAAGTGGGGAGAAAGAGGTGACGTATTGAAATATTGAGTTGCCATGGATCAGTTCGTTTACAAGTATAGGCTTTTTATAGTACTTTGTGCCGAAGAGCTTTAAATAAATTTTACGAAGAGATACTCCATGAGGCTCAAACATTTTAACGTTACTTTTGGGGAACAAGTATTCAAAGCCATGAGTGATGTCTCCAGAATACGCGTTCTCCACCTCTTGCTCCGCAACAAAGAGCTGTGCATCGCTGATCTGGAACTGGTGCTGGACTTTACCCAAACCAAAACCTCGCGCCATCTGATCTACCTAAAAAATACCGGTTTAGTCTCTTTCCGGAAACAGGACCAATGGGCTTTTTATTATATCAAAGACGAGATGCTGGACTTCCTGCAGCAGATGTTTGGCTACCTGGAGAAAGACCCGCTCCTGCTCAAAGACCAGGAAGTGTACCAAACGCTCTTCTCTAACCGTGAACTGGCCATTAACCGGCTGCAGCAACGGCATTTCACCGGCCTGTAGCAGCATGAAGCCCGCAGCACCCTCGGCGCACTACTTTCCTGCCCTCACCGGATTACGCGCCGCAGCCGCCTTTCTGGTCTATGCCCACCATGCCAAGCCCACGGTACCGTTTGCGTCAGACTTCTTCCGCCTTCTCTTTCAGGAGGCCCACATTGGCGTTTCGGTCTTCTTTGTTTTAAGCGGCTTCCTGATCTCTGTACGGTACAGCCACTCCTTCCAGCAAAAGGGAGGCTCCAACTGGGTTTCCTACGCCTGGCAAAGATTTGCCCGCCTTTATCCGGTCTACTTTCTCTGCACGCTGGCCGCGTTGTTTTTCCGCCATGATTTCCGTCCCGATTCCTGGATTCTTAATCTTTTGATGCTACAGGGACTCTTTCCGCAGTTTTCGTTTACCGGTGTGGGCGTGGGCTGGTCAATGACCGTGGAGGTGTTCTTTTATGCCTCAGCTCCGCTGGTCTTGCTCTATGGAAAACGGCTTGGCTTACTGAAAAGCACGGCTGTTACCCTGCTCCTGGGAGTCCTGCTGCTGGCAATCGGGCAACTTCCGCTTCCCTACGAGTTCGTGCCTGACTGGAACTTCCTGATCAGATCCACCTTCTTTGGCCGCTGCTTTGAATTCTATCTGGGAATATGGCTGGCCCGGCACTTCCTCCTGCCGCCTACTTCGGCTCCCATGAAACTTCGCCCCGGTCTCTTAACCTATGGCGGAGCGCTGGGCATAGTGGCTTGCATGCTGGGCATGGCCTATCTGAACCGCCTTGCCCCTAGTTCGCCTGTCCTTTTTCATGGCCTCAACAACGTAGTGCTTCCTTTCTTCATAGGCGGTCTGCTGCTTGGGCTCACCCGTGAAAAGACCTGGTTCTCCCAGGCGCTAGGCTCCAGGGTGGGGCAAGAGCTGGGCAAAGGTTCTTACCTCTTCTATTTGGTGCATTACACCTTTGGGTTCGATATTCTCTATTTCCACGTTTGGCCGAACAAAGGGGGCGTTCTGCTGCTTCTGGCCGTACTGTCAGTGGCTGGGTATCACCTTTTAGAGGCTCCTTTGCAGAAACTAGTCCTGAAATGGCAGCCTTCCCGCCCCATTAGCGAAACTAAAAGTGCCTGAAATGGTTTAAAAGTAACACCTTTGCTATCCGGCCGTTTCCCGGAGGGCAATTTCCTCTATGAAAAAAGTAAAAACATACCGTCACCTGTTCTTTGATTTAGACCACACGCTGTGGGATTTTGAGAAGAACTCAGAAGAGACGCTCCATCATCTATACGATCATTTTAACCTGGCGCAACTGGGCGATTTCTCCCGTGACTCGTTCTACAGAAAATACAGCTTTGTGAACCAACGCCTGTGGGACTTGTACCACAAAGGGAAAATCACGCAGCAACAACTCCGCGAGAATCGGTTTGTCAAGTGCCTGACCGGTTTGGGCGTGGCCGCCGCCGATGTGCCCGCTGGCATCAGCAAAGCATTCACCGACCTCTGCCCTACTAAGACAGCGGTGTTCCCCTTCACCCACGAGGTCTTGGGTTACCTTCAGGAGAAGTACGTGTTGCACATCATCACCAACGGGTTTAAAGACGTGCAATACATCAAGATGAAATCGGCGAACCTGGACACGTACTTCTCAGAGGTCATCACCTCTGAGTGCATCAACTGCACCAAACCAGACAAGCGCATTTTTCAGCATGCCTTGCAGCGGGCCGGCGTCACCGCCCAGGAAAGCCTCATGATTGGCGACAGCCTGGAAGCCGATATTCTGGGAGCCATGAACGCGGGCATCGATCAGGTGTTCTTCAACCCCGAGAAAAAACGCCCCCGGCTGCGCCCTACGTATGAGGTACACTGCCTGAGTGAGCTGAAAACGTTTCTGTAAACCTGTTTTAGGGCTACTTTTCTGAAAACAGGCGCTAAATGGGAACCCCAGAAAGGTAGTTTTTGTCTAGTATTTGGTTACTTTTGCAGGCATCGGCCGTAAAACAACCGATCAAGTTCTTTCACAATTGGGGATGACCGGAATTGACAGCTTGAGCAAGCTGGGTGTAAGCATGTCGGGAGTTGGCAGTTTTCCCGTAAATCAGAATTGACCGACGATTATCTGGCGAGTCTAACTACGCCATGGCTGCCTAGTCTAGGTACTAAGCATTTTGCCATTGTCCTGCAGCTCCTCGGTTCGGTGGGGGTTGGTCACAGGGCATCGTAATGCCGATCTAGTGTAGGCCAAGGTGCGGGGTCTGCATGAAACTAAAGCATCTAAGGTGACTTCATAGGCCAGGCTTGGGCCTGAAGGCGCACGAAAACCCAACCAAGACTAAACATGTAGAAAGCGCTCAAGTTTCCTTGTCTGGACCAGGGTTCGAATCCCTGCATCTCCACAATAAAACGCCCTGTTTCCAAAAGTGACAGGGCGTTTTTGTTTTACCCCGGACATATATCGGACACATTTATCCAATGGCTTGCCTTAGTTCTTAGTTGAGATGATTTATACCCAGCTGGTTACAATCAAGAAAACCGCAGGGATTCAGCAATTAGCATTAAGGAAGTTGAATAAAGCCCACCCTACGCGACCTCAGTTAAATCACGACTGAAGATAGAGGCCAATGTTGCCCTATAACTCAGTAATAGCCCCTATAGTGCCGAGTATGTTTGTTTAGATTTGAAGCTCTTCAGGAGGAGTGTTGTGACTTAAAACTTCAACACATAGAAACAGCTTCAAGGTTCTGCTCATCCATCTTAAAAAGAAAGTACGGCACCAATTAGCCCAATCCACCTTTCTAATATTGCACATCTCCCCTAAGCCCAAACACAACTAAAAACCATCCTATAATACAGATTCAATTATTTTCTAAAATAAATTCACATGTTTTTTGGTAAAAACATAAATAATAATACATTTATAAAAAAAATTTAAATGTTAAAAACACACTTATAAAGAATAGTACGCAATTTTAGCTTAACAACGTCCCATTAAATTTCATTTCTATGAACAAAAAACTACAAACACACTTGAGGATCTTACTGTTGATACCTCTCCTTGTTTTACAAGTTTCTGGCGTATTAGCCCAGCAACTTGGAATAAAGGGTAAAGTGACCGATGAAACGGGAGTAGGATTGCCCGGGGTTGCCGTTGTTTTAAAAGGTACTACTACCGGGACATCAACAGATGCTAATGGAGATTATTCCATCTCTGTCCCGGCAAGCGGGGGAATTCTAGTGTTTTCATACATAAGTTACCAAACCCAGGAAGTACCTGTCACAAATCAAACAACCCTTAATGTTACCTTAAAAACTGACACCAAAGCCTTAGATGAAGTTGTTGTAATCGGGTACGGAACACAACGAAGAGCCGATGTAACCAGTTCTGTAGCTACCGTGAAGTCCGATGATTTCGTAAAAGCTCCTGTGGTAGATGCAGGCCAACTTCTGCAGGGGAAAGTGGCAGGATTGACCGTAGTATCATCAAACGGTGACCCTGCCAGCGGAACAGCCATATTACTTCGGGGGAACACTACCCTATTCGGGGCTAATTCAGACCCATTGGTTTTGATAGATGGTATCCCGGGTAATTTAAAAACAGTGGCCCCGGAGGATATCGCTTCGGTAGACGTGCTCAAAGACGGATCTGCCGCTGCTATTTACGGAACAAGAGGCACCAACGGGGTTATAATCATTACCACAAAAAGGGCAAGTGGCGATTTTGACAGCTCTATAGAGTACAGTGGTTCTGTTAGTACGCAAACAATTGCCAAAAAGCTAGATATGTTGACGGCCGATGATTACCGCGCCCAAATCGCGGCAGGCACAAGACCGTCTAATATGGACCTTGGCGGAAATACCAACTGGTTGGATGAGATAACGCAAACCCCTATCAGCAACGTCCATAATCTCACCTTTCGGGGTGGCAATAGAAAGACAAATTATCTTGCCAATGCCAATTATCGGGCATTGAACGGGGTTTTCAAGAAATCAGACAATAAGACTTTTACTGGCCGTGTAGACATCAATCACAATATGTTGGATGACAAGTTACATCTTAACCTGGGGTTCCTTAATACCCATAACAAGTTTACGACTACTGGCGACGGCTTCAGCTTCAACGGATATACCTACAGACAGTCGTTGATTTTCAACCCTACTACTCCAATCAGAAACGCAGAAGGTCAGTACTATGAGCAACCGGGTAATTTCAACTATGAAAACCCGCTGGGCCGGCTTTTTGAAAGTGATGGTGAAAATACCTCTCAGAACAACCGTTTGAGTGCTGTTTTGACCTACAACCCTATCCAATCGCTTACCTTGAAAGCACTTGGTTCCTATACCCGGTTCAATGAAGAAAGAGGATATGCCGAAACTAAAAACCATATCTCCACGGTACGGGATGGGCGCAACGGCTTTGCCTCAGTAGGTAGTAGCCAAAACATTGATAGGTTACTAGAACTAACCTCAGAATACGCAACAACCCTTGGTTCTCACAGAGTAAGCATATTAGGCGGGTATACTTATCAGGAAATGGATACTCGTAATCAATGGATGCAGAACTGGAACTTCCCTACAGACATGTTCGGATACAGCTCTATCGGGTTAGGTACTGCAAGAGCACTGGGGATTACCCCTATCTACAGCGGTCGTTTCAAGACAAACCTGATAAGCTTCATTGGTCGGGTGAGTTACTCTTTCAAAGACAAATACCTTTTATTAGCGAATCTTCGTCATGAAGCCGCAAGTACACTTGCCGGGACCAATAAACCATGGGGCACTTTCCCTGCTATTTCTGCGGGTTGGAGAATCACCAATGAGCCTTTCATGGAGAGCCAGAATCTTTTTGATGAGTTGAAGTTAAGAGCAGGGTACGGCGTGACAGGTTCTAACCCCAGAGACCTTTTCCTTGGCCAGGCGACATTAAGCTACGGAGATTCCTATTATTCTAATGGTCAATGGATACAAACCCTTGGCCCGGCAAGAAATCCAAACCCCTATTTGCGGTGGGAAGAAAAGCATGAGTCTAACTTTGGTTTAGATTACTCTATGCTTGGCGGCCGTATCAGCGGTACCTTTGATTATTATTATCGTCGCATAAGTGGGTTGTTGTATGATTTCCCGGTTCCATCGCCGCCAAACCTGGTAGGTTTTACCCGAGCCAATGTGGGGAAAATGGATAACAAAGGCTTTGAAGCGCTTGTTAATCTGGTACCTGTCCAGAAAGCCGATTTCAACTGGACCACGACACTTCTGTTCTCTACTAACGAGAACAAATTAGTCAACTTTCAGAATGAGCTATATAAAACAAGCTCGAATTACATTACTGCAGGCGGTACAGGAGAACCTATCCAGACATTTACCCACCTTATAAATGCAGGCGATAACATTGGGGATTTCTATGGATTTAAGGTGATAGACGTATCAGAAAGCGGTGAATGGATCTATGAAGATAAAGATGGGAATGCCGTACCATATGATGATTTCTCCCATTCATTCGAAGACAAGAAGGTGCTTGGCAACGGCATTCCAAAGTACCATGCAGGATGGAACAACAACTTCCGGTATAAGAACTTCGACCTGGGAATCACCATGCGGGGATCTTTTGGGTTCCAGATCCTGAACTTCCAACGGATGTATTATGAAAACCCTTCCATCCAAGCCTACAATCGTTTGAAGTCTGCCTATGAGCCAGTTTTTGGCAAGGCTGTACTAAGCAACGATATGCCGCTTGAGTTTAACAGTTACTACGTTGAAGACGGTGACTTCTGGAAAGTAGACAATATCACCCTGGGGTACACCTTCAAAAACCTTAATGCAAAATACCTGCAGAGCGCTCGCATATATGTATCTTCCCTAAACACCTTTGTTATAACTAATTACAAAGGCATTGACCCTGAAGTAAGCTGGTTAGGACTATCCCCAGGAATCGATAACCGGGATAAATATCCTACCACCAGAACATTTACCGTTGGAGTTAACATCAGTCTTTAAATCTTTTGCATCATGAAAACTAGGAGCATATATACCTCAGCGCTGGCAATACTACTTGCACTATCAAGTACCAATTGCACCCAACTGGAGGATGAGAGTTTCACCGAAATTCTTTCTTCTGAATTCGATCCTAAAGCTTCAGACGTTGCTGCCCTTGTTGGAAGGGCATATACCAATATGCGATTTATCCTTCTTGACTGGGACGGTACCTGGAGAGCGCAAGAAGTGTCAGCTGACCAGATCGTTATCCCTGCGCGTCCTAATGGCTGGGTAGATGGAGGAGTTTTCCGTCGATTACATGAGCACAAATGGACGACAGACGATCCTATAGTTATCCAAACGTGGAACCGGACTTTTGCGGGAATTACCAATACGAACAGACTCCTTTATCAAATAGAGACTGGCCTGGTGCCCTTGGCAACAGAGAAGGAAGCCACCATTGCCGAACTAAAGGTATTGCGGGCCTATTACTATTATCTTCTCTGCGACATGTATGGGAATGTTCCTATCGTTACAAGTTTTGACCTACCTGAAGGATTTCTGCCTGAGCAGAGTACCAGAAAGCAAGTATATGAATTCATTGTCAAAGAACTGAAAGACAACATCCCATTGCTTAGCACCAAGAATGATATATCTACCTATGGGCGATTCAACAAATGGGCAGGCCTGACGCTGTTGGCCAAAATGTACCTGAACGCTCAAGTATATTCCGGTACTCCAGCCTGGCAAGAGTGTGTCAATACGTGTGATGAAATTATCAATGGCGGTGCCGGGTTTATATTAGAGAGCAACCATAAAGATGTTTTCAGAACAAGCAATGAAGGGTCAAAGGAGATAATTTTTGGCATTCCGATTGATGAGAAATATACCACAAACTGGAACGCATTCGACTTCCATTTGCAAACATTGGCCCCAGAGAGCCAGGCTACCTATAATTTAAAATCGACTCCATGGGGAGGAATGGCTGCGATTCCACAGTTTGTAAGCTCTTATGACCCAGATGATATCAGGCTCAAAACAGACTGGATTCAGGGGCAGCAGTATACGGCTGCGGGACAGCCTATCATCGCCGGAGGCACACCGCTCATTTATGTTAATGAGATTGCTGGTGTTGATAGATCTAATATGTTTGATGGCTTTAGGTTAGGGAAATTTGAGATCAAGCCAGAGAGCACCAATATCTTAAATAACGATTTTCCTTTGCTCAGATATTCCGATGTCCTTTTCATGAAAGCAGAATCGTTACTAAGAACTGGACGGGCAGATGAAGCAGCTGCGATTGTAACTCAAATCAGGCAGCGCTATTTCAAAAGCAATCCGGCAAAAGCTGTCGTGACCGGTGCTGAACTAATGCAGGGCAGTACGTATGATTACGGTTTAAGAAACCATACCACCTCTACAGATGAAGAAGGACGCGACATTATGTACGGTAGAATGCTGGATGAGCTTGGCTGGGAATTTTCACAGGAAGGCAGGAGAAGACAAGACATGATCCGTTTCAACGTTTTCACTAAAAAGTCTTGGTTTTCTCATACTCCTAACAGTGAATACAGATCATTATATCCAATTCCCAGGGTAGAACTTCAGAAAAATACTAAATTGGTTCAAAACCCAGGATACCCACAAGGGTAGTGTTTATGATTACGGATTGAAAATATTTTCTATAATCAAAGGACCTTCTCCTTCAATCCATTTTACTAACAGATGCCCGGGGGCTACTACCCCCGGGCTTTTTTCTGGCCGTCATGTTAGCTTCCACATATTTGTACTGGCCAGGACTATAAAATATTTTGATTTAATCTTTCCATTTAAAAATAGCCTGAATTGAGAATAATTCAGTAACTATGCTCCATATAAATGCACGGGGTGCCCACGTGAAAACGTAGGCTGAGATGATACCCGACACCTGATTTGGATAATGCCAACGTAGGGATGCAGGATGAAAGGACTCCTTTGTATACTCCATTCCGTTGGTCTGCCCAATTGAATGGATTTTTTGTTTTACAACAATACGTACCATGGAGCTAGAGAAACACACCGCCGGATTACTCCCCCAAACGCAGCAGAACTGGCAGAACAGACCAGAATGGTTCTTTAACCGAGCCCATACAGACACGTACGAGCAATGGTACGAAGGACGGTACAAACGCGCCGAAGTCTGGCAGAAGAAGGTCATGGAACAACTGGTGTCGAAAGATACCCGGGTAAAAACCCTGCTGGAATTTGGCTGCGGTACCACCCGCTTTACCAGATGGTGGAAAGAGATAGGAATAGAAGCCACCGGTGGTGATATTTCGCCCCTCATGCTCTCACAAGCCATCCATTTATTTGACGGTGACCTGGTCATGGCAGACTCCCACCACATGCCTTTCAAAGACAACACCTTTGACGCCCTGGCGTTTATCACCACGTTTGAATACTACAAAGACCCCGTGCAGGTGATCAGGGAGGCGGCCCGGGTAGCCCGGCACGGAATTGCCATGGGCATGATGAACCGAAACTCGCCCAAAGTGGCCAGAAGGCGGGTGCAGCAGTTGTTCGGGAAGAATCCTTTCTACGTGACGGCTACTTTTTACACCCCGCAGAAACTCATGGAGATCATTCACCAAGCCCTGGCCGGACGGGAATATTCCATTGAATGGACGTGTACCGGCTTGCCAAAATGGTTTCCAGTGCAGCAGTGGAGTTTGCCCTATGGCGATTTCTTCGGGTTGTATGTCACACTACATGATGCCAAGTAATGAACGATACTTCTGGTAAAATCAGCCATGTGGCTTTTGAGCAGTTGGTTCTCTCAAAATGCGGCGCTAAACGAGAAGAGGTGCGGGTGGGACCTTACTTTGGGGTAGACGTGTCCCTCATAGATTTACCCGGCCAAATGGCAATGGCGGTCACAAGTGATCCCTTGTCCCTTATTCCTTCACTGGGGCTGGAGGAATCAGCCTGGCTTTCGGTGCACCTGATGGCCAATGACATGGCTACTACCGGGTTCGCCCCTATGTACGGGCAATTCGTGCTGAATCTTCCCGCGGCTATCTCAAAGAATGACTTCAAAATCTATTGGGAGTACATTGATAAATTCTGCACAGAAATCGGCTTGGCGATCACCGGGGGGCACACAGGCTTTATGGAAGGTCAAAACTCCACTATTGCCGGGGGCGGAACGTTTATCACGGTGGCTCCCAAGGCAGAGGTGCTGGTTTCCCAATATGCCCAAGCGGGCAACTCCATCTTAGTCACCAAAGAAGCCGCAATCTCTTCCTCGGCCATTCTGGCCATGAGCTTTCCTGAAACCGTCCGGAACAAAATTGGCATAGAAAATTACCAGAAGGCCTGTAGCCTGTTCTATCAAACTTCCTCGCTCAAAGATGCGCTCACGGCGGTAGGAGAAAACCGGCCGGGCGCGGTAACAGCCATGCATGATGTCACAGAGGGCGGCTTGCTGGGAGCCATTTATGAACTGGCGTGTGCCTCCGGCAACGGGGCAGTTATTTATAATGAGCAACTTCCTGTGGGCCACGTGCAGCATGAGATTTGCCGTCTGTTTTCCATAGATCCGCGCTATTCTGTTGGGGCGGGTTCCATGATTATCTGTTGCCAGAAGGGAACGGCGCCATCGGTAATTGAGCGCTTGCGTCGTGAAAACATACCGTGTGTAGAGGTGGGGGAGATCAAGGAAAAAGACTATGGCATAAAACTGACTCAAAACGGGGTGGAACAGGACCTGGTCTATCAAGCGGAAGACCCGTACTGGGCCGCTTTCTTCAACGCGTACAAAGCAGGATGGAAATGACCCAAACGCGGAAGATAGCTTCGGGAATCTACCTGGTGGTAGATCCTGCTATGGAGGAAAAGGCATTGCTGCGTAAGCTGGAGGTTGTTCTGGAAGAAGAACTGGCGGCCGTGCAGCTATGGGATAACTTTTATGCCGGGCAGAAGGTCTACGGGCTTATCCAGAAAATAGTACACCTGTGCCATGCCAAAGAGGTGCCGGTACTCATCAACAACCAGTGGGAGTTCCTTCTGGACACAGCCCTGGACGGCGTTCATTTTGATGCTATTCCAGATGATTTTGCGGCTATTAAGAAAGCCGTGCACCGGCCCTTCCTTACCGGCCTCACGTGCGGTAATGATGAAGCATTGATTATCTGGGCGCATGAAAAGCAGCTAGACTATATCTCTTTTTGCTCGGTCTTCCCGTCGGCTACCAGCACGAGCTGTGAACTGGTCACCTTTGAATCCATAACCAGGGCGAAAAAGATAAGTTCTATGCCCGTATTTCTGGCGGGCGGAATCAAGCCTGATAACCTGCCGCTACTGGCCGGATTGGAGTACGACGGGGTAGCGGTTATCTCCGGCATCATGAATGCTGATAACCCAAGTGCCTCGGTGAAAGAATACCTGAGAAGATTACCTAAAAACAACCCATGAAATTAGAAACCATTGAGAAGCTGTGCTGTCCTTTTGACAAATCAGATATAGAACTTACCGTGATTACCCAAAGCCCGTCTGGCAATATTCTGGAAGGGCTATTGGCGTGCAGCACCTGTTTACGGGTCTATCCTATTGTAAAAGGCATTCCCATCATGAGCCCAGACGAGTACCGCGAATACAAGCTGGAACAACCCTTGCTAGACAAATGGAAACCTTACCTCCAGGGTAGGCAGATTGAGAATTTCCGCTTCTTGAACCCTGAGAAAGGCAGTGATCCACCTGTCCTGATTTCTTGATACAAGGCGACTGATAAGCAGAACGATTGGCGAGGGGGAGGAACTCCCGTTGACGTTCAGTCCCGTAAGGTAAGGTACATGGCCGTGGACCTGGAGCCCTGCCATGTACTGATTCCTATTGGCGTGGCAGACCTGCATGAAGCAGATGATGACGTTATTTTACCCAACGTGACCGTAGAGCAGCTGCGCTCTTTGCTCGCCTATGAGAAAAGCCACAGAGACTGTGACCATGAAATCTCCGTTCGGCCCACCTTCTAGGATTGGCACCGCCGCTCCTGATGTTGGTGCCGCCTTAACCCGCAACAGCAGACCAAACGCACAAAGCGAAACCCATAGCCTGCCCACCTGAAATCCTTTCCTTCTCTCTACTCCTTTTACTTGGAAGGTATAAAAAAGAAAGAGGTCGTTTGTTTTCACCACCATTCATCGTATCTTTACGATAAATAAACAGTCCACCCGATGGGAGTAACCAAAACACAGAATTTCACCGAGGAGCAGAACCTGGTGGCGGGATACGCGAAGGCGCTGGCGCACCCGGCCCGAATTGCGATTCTCCAGTACCTGCTCAAGAAACAGACCTGCATCTGCGGCGATCTGGTGGGGGAACTGCCCTTAGCCCAGGCCACGGTTTCGCAGCACCTGAAAGAACTCAAAGCCGTGGGCCTTATTAAAGGCACCGTGGAGGGCACCAGTGTTTGCTACTGCATAGACCAGCAGAAATGGGAAGAAGTACGGGATATTTTCTTCCAGATGTTCTCCAGCCTCATCGCATGCCAGGATACTTGCTGCTAAAAAAATTTACTTTCATTCATCGTAAAATTGCAATCATATGAAAAACTCCAATCTTCTCACCTGGCAGGCGTTTAAAAGCGAACTTTCCAAAAACGAGGCCTTAACGCTCCAGTTTCAGTACGCCCAGGACAAATGGGTAGACGCCTCGTACCACATCACAGAGATCAAACAGGCGCCCATTGTCTCCGTGGACTGCGGCGGCCAGATGAACAGCTGGACCGAAATCATTGTGCAGCTATGGGAACCCAGCCAAACCGATGACACCCAGGCCATGCCGGTGAGCAAGGCACTTTCTATCATCGCCGTGGTAGAGAAAGTTCTGCCGCTGAACCCACTGGGCACGGTGAAGATTGAGTTCGGGAACTCCCAGTTTGACACCCGCCAGATGTATCCGGCTGCGTTCACGGTAACGGACGGCAACCTGGTCGTCAACCTCACGCCAGATGCTACCCAATGCAAAGCCATTGAGCGGGGCGGCAGCTGCGGCACCACAGCCTCGGGTGAGGAATGCTGCGCTCCTGCTCCATCGGCGGAGAAAAAGAAAGTTCAGTTGGTAGAGCTAACCACCTTTCCGGGAGACAGCTGCACGCCGGGCTCCGGCTGCTGCTAAAGCATTTCCAGAATCAGGCTCTTTTTGTAAAATCACCCCTAAAACGTTACCATGAGAATCGCGCTTTTCTCTGACGTGCACGCCAATCTTCCCGCGCTGCAAGCCGTGCTGGCCCACATGGACACCCAAAACCTGGATGCCCTTTACTGCCTGGGCGACCTGGTGGGCTACGCGCCCTGGCCCAATGAGGTAGTGGCCGAAATCCGGAAACGGAGAATTCCCACCATCGCGGGGAATTATGACGAAGGTGTGGGCCTGGCCAGCCCCAACTGCGGCTGCGCCTACAAAACCGATACGGAGAAAGACCTGGGCCAG
This sequence comes from Rufibacter sediminis, assembly GCF_014269285.1. Classification (GTDB taxonomy): domain Bacteria; phylum Bacteroidota; class Bacteroidia; order Cytophagales; family Hymenobacteraceae; genus Nibribacter; species Nibribacter sediminis. The sequence continues at coordinate 43,956 of NZ_JACOAF010000017.1, read as the reverse complement.
CAGTCCATTGATTTCACCAACCGCATCGTCACGGAGGAAACCCGCCAGTACCTGCGCATGCTCCCGCGCCACCTCCGGCTCACGTTTCTGGACGATTCCCGGGAAGAAAACCGGATGGAGCTGCTGCTGGTGCACGGCAGCCCGCGCAAGATAAACGAGTACCTGTTTGAAGACCGCCCCGAGAAAAGCTTTCTGCGCCTGATGGAGGAAGCCAACGCTGATCTTCTGTTCTTCGGCCACACGCACAAACCTTACCACCGCGTGCTGCCCTATGAACACCAAAGCCAGACCAGGTACCGGCACGCCATCAACATCGGCTCAGTAGGCAAACCCAAGGACGGAGACCCCAGGGCTGGCTATGTGATTCTGGAACTGACCCCAGACAGCAAGCTCACCCAAAAGGAAAGCATCCACGTGGAGTTTGTGCGGGTACCCTATGACGTGGAGAAAGCCGCCCAGGCCGTGGAGGCGAGTCCGCTCCCCAATGCGTTTGCCCAGATGTTGCGCACCGCCTAAGGCAAACGTCCGGCGCGGCGCTTCAACCGAGCTTATGTTCTGTTTTAGGCCTGTTTTCCTGAAAACAGCCGCCAAACGAAATAAGGCTGTTTTCAGGAAAACACGCCTAAAACGCTTTTTTTGTTCTTTACCTTTTGCTAGAATAGTATGAGTCAATGCACCGTAGATAAACGGAAACGCCTTTCCACCCTGGATCGCTTCCTCACCGTCTGGATTTTTGTGGCCATGGGCGCGGGCGTACTCCTGGGGTACGTGTATCCGGGCACCGAGACGTTTATCAACTCCTTCCAGGTGGGCACCGTGAATGTCCCCATCGCCATCGGGTTGATTTTGATGATGTACCCGCCGCTGGCGAAGGTCAAGTATGAGCAACTGGGCCGCGTGTTTGAAAACGTGAAGGTGATTACGCTGTCGCTGGTGCTGAACTGGATCATCGGGCCCATTCTCATGTTCCTGCTGGCCATTATCTTCCTGCGGGATTACCCCGAGTACATGGTGGGCATCATCCTGATCGGGCTGGCCCGCTGCATCGCCATGGTGCTGGTCTGGAACGAGCTGGCCGAGGGGGACCGCGAGTACGCCGCCGGCCTGGTCGCCTTCAACAGTATCTTTCAGGTGTTGTTTTATAGCCTGTTCGCGTTCATCTTCATTACCGTGCTGCCCACGTGGTTCGGGCTGGAGGGGAAAGTGGTGGACATCAGCATGGGTGCCATCGCCGAGAGTGTGTTTATTTACCTGGGCATTCCGTTTCTGCTAGGTTTTCTGTCCCGGCTAATCTTACGCAAACTGAAAGGCGAGGCCTGGTACACCCAAACATTCATTCCGGCCATCAGCCCCATTACGCTTATCGCGCTGCTGTTTACCATTGTGGTCATGTTCAGTCTGAAGGGTAACCTGATTGTCACCATTCCGCTGGATGTGCTGCGCATTGCGGTGCCGCTGGTGATTTACTTTGCCATTATGTTTGTGGTGAGCATTTACCTGGGCAAAGCCCTAGGCGCCAACTACGCCCAGAACGCCTCCGTGGCCTTCACCGCCACCGGCAACAACTTTGAACTGGCCATTGCGGTAGCCATCGGCGTGTTCGGGCTCAACTCCGGACAGGCCTTCGCCGGCGTGGTGGGTCCGTTGATTGAAGTCCCGGCTTTAATTGGTCTGGTGAACGTGGCCTACTGGTTCCGGAGAAAGTATTACGGTACCGAGCCGCTGCTCACTTCTTCTCCCGTGGAAGAACCGCGGTAAGCAACCAACCTCCTGTTCAGGGGCCGCGTTTTAAGGGTCTTTTCCTCAAAACGGGCTTAAAACGGGAGAACCCGAGGCTCTCACGTACCAATACCGGAACGGATCATTCCCGCAGGCTTCTCCTCCAGCACGCATTTTATCTTTTTGGAGAAAAAACCTCTCTATTTTGCGCCAAGATTGCCTATTTTTAACCTCTGTGAACACAAACCATGGCGTAATCCCCTTCCTTTCTTTACTTTTTAAGGGCTAAACGGGAAATTCAGCGACATGCGTTAGGCAGCAAGCAGGGTTGGGCTGGGCCTTTCCGGCTCAGTTGTCTTCTTTTCCTGGCAAAAGAGCAGCTGCGCCAAGCACCCAGACAACTCAGTGTCTGTATCTGGAGGCATTGAAAAAACGAAATGGCATCATTGTCAACAGGAATGAGAGCGAAGAATAAGATCTGTGGGGTTTTAGGTTGGGCGTTGCTGTTCTGCGCCTTAACCGTGTGGCCCCTGCTTGGGCGAAGTTCCAGCTTTCCTTTTGTGCAGAACTACTCCAAACTGCTCTACCAGGCGGGTAACCAGAACTGGTCTATCTCCCAGGGGAAAGACCGGGTAATGTACTACGGCAACTCAGAAGGGCTGCTGGCCTATGACGGGCAATCCTGGCAGACGTACCCCATGCCCAACAAAGTCATTGTGCGGGCCGTGGCCGCCGACCAAACCGGTCGGGTATATGCCGGCGGTTTCGGGGAGCTGGGGTATTGGCAGCACAACGAGCAGGGGAAGTTTGTGTACCACTCGCTCACCGCGCTCGTGCCCCAGAAAAACGTTCTCAAAGACGAGATATGGAAGATTCATGTAGAAGAAAACAGGGTGCTCTTTCAGTCGTTCTCGGCCATCTATATCTATGAGCAGGGGAAAATAAAGGTCGTGAAAGGGCCCAACACCCTGCTGTTCCTGTTTAAAGCCCATAACCGATATTTTGTAGAAGTTTTATCCAAGGGCCTTTATGAACTCAAAGAAGACAGTCTGCATCCTGTTGCCGCCTCCAGCGCCCTTACCGGCATCCATTCGGTGCTTCCGCTGGCGGAGGGCCAATATGTCATTGGCACGGCAAAGAACGGACTTTTCCTGTACGACGGGAAAACGGTCTCGCCTTGGCAGAACCAGGCCAATGACTACCTGAAAACGAACCAACTCAACAACGGTGTCCTACTCCAGAACAAGTACCTGGTGTACGGCACCATCCTGAACGGGCTGGTGATTCTGGACCGGGCAGGCAACATTGTCCACCTGGTGAACAAATCCATCGGGTTGCAGAACAACACCGTCCTGAATCTGTTCGCCGATCAGGATCAGAACCTGTGGGCGGGGCTAGACAACGGCATCGACCGCATTGAAGTGAACTCCCCTTTTTACTTTTACTTCGATAAGACAGGAAAATTTGGGACGGTTTACTCCAGCATCATCCACAAGGGCAAGATTTATCTGGGCACCAACCAGGGGCTTTTCTACAGCGAATGGCTTTCTGGCAGCACGCGGCCGTACCAATCCTTTGATTTCAAGATCATTGAAGGCTCCCAGGGGCAGGTATGGGACCTGGCCCTGCTGGACGATCAACTGCTCTGCGGCCACAACGACGGCACGTTCAGGGTAGAGGGAAACACCCTGGTGAAGATTTCAGACTTCAAAGGCGGATGGACCATTAAACGGCTGCCCTCCCACCCCAATCTGCTGATTCAGGGCACTTATAACGGATTGGTGCTCTACCGGAAAGACCCGCAGGGCAACTGGGTTTTCTCGCATCAGGTAAAGGGGTTTGACGAGCCCTCCCGGTGCGTGGAGCAGGACAACTCGGGGCATATCTGGGTGAGCCACGCCTACAAAGGCTTGTACCGCCTGGCTTTGAGCAGTGACCTGACCAGCGTGACCAGCTCCAAACATTACGCAAAGGCGCACGGCCTGCCCAAAGATTACCAGATCAACGTGTTCCGGCTAGACAGCCGAATCGTGTTTTCCTCTGATGCCGGTTTCCACGTCTATGACGAGATCAGCGACCGGTTCTCCAAATACACCCAGCTGAACAAAAAGCTGGGTTCCTTCGCTTCTTCTAACCGCATCATCAGGGCCGCCGATGACCGGTACTGGTTTATCAACCATGGCAAGGTGGCGCTGGTCAACCTCTCGCGGCCGGGCACCATGGAGATGAGTTCCAGCCCTTTCAGCATGCTGAACGGGCGCATGGTGCAGTATTACGAGAACATCAGCCGCATCAGCAACTCCATTTACCTCATCAGCATTGACGATGGTTTTGTGGTGTACAACACCGATGTCCAACCCCAGCGGAAAAAGACGCTGCCCCAGGTCCTGATTCGGAAAGTGTACAACAGCCAGGACGAGGCCGATATTTTCCAGGAGCATGGCAACCGCAGTCTGGAGATTCCTTTCCGTAAGAACAGCGTCGGGATTGCGTATTCACTCCCATATTTCGGGCAGACCAAACCGCAGTTCCGCTACTTTCTGGAAGGATATTCGCAGAAATGGTCAGATTGGAGCAGTGCCACCCACAAAGAGTTCGTCAACCTGCGCCAAGGCGATTACAAGCTGCTGGTGAAGGCCCGGATAGACCTTGACACTGAATCGCCGGTGACGGAGCTGGCCTTCACAATTGCGCCTCCCTGGTATGCCACGATGTGGGCCATGGTAGGGTATGTGCTGGCGGGAATCCTGCTGCTGCTGCTTTTCAGGCACCTGTACCGCCAGAAGCTGCAGCGTGACAAAGAGCGCATCCGGCTGAAATTGGAGAAAGAGAAAGAAGAGTATCTCCGGCAGGAGGCCATCATCAATGAACAGAAACTGATCAAGTTCCGGAACGAGCAGCTACAGTCTGAATTAGCGTCTAAAAGCCGGGAGCTGGCTAATTCGGCCCTGAACATTGTCTCCAAAAACGAGCTCCTGATCAACATCAGGGAGGAGATTCTGCAGCTGAAGGACCAAAGCGGAAAGAAACTGGGCGATGACCAGCTGAAGCGAATCCAGAAAGTCATCAAAGACGGCATGACCGAGGATTATGACTGGAACCTGTTTGAATCCAGCTTCAATGAAGCCCACGAGAACTACTTCAAGAAACTGAAATGCCGGCACGGTGATCTCACCCCCAATGACCTGAAATTGTGCGCTTACCTCCGGATGAACATGAACAGCAAGGAAATTGCCTCTTTGCTCAACATTACCCTCCGGGGCGTAGAAATCAGGCGATACCGGCTACGCAAGAAGCTGAACCTTGACCATGAACGAAATCTGGTGGAGTTTCTGATGGAGGTATAGGGGCAAACCAAACCTCGGCCTCAGGAGAAATCACTACGCGATAGGTCTGTTGCAGGACAAAGCCAACTCGTAGCTATTTCCTCCTGATGGATGTCTATTTGATTCATTCCAGGCCCATCGGTTTTGAGGCTGTTTTATAAAAACAGCCTCAAAACCGATGGGCCTTTTTCTTTCAATTCTTTCTGCAAGTTGCGCCTAAGGCTATGCTACTTCCCCCGGATGATCAGCGCCCGTGCTGAGAATTTGGAATATTTCTTCTTTCTGCCTGCCGCAGAAGTCATCTCACGCTGAATTTACTTTAAAGCTTATTTCCAGAAAACGGCTCTAAAACGAGTGGTGAAACTAAACCGGTATTCCGGTAAAGGGTGGCTCCATACGTCGTGCTCCTCCTCTCGTACGGCCTGCCTCTACCTCTCTGGCTCACACCTCTCTTGTTACTGTTACCCTCCTTTGAAGTCCTCGGATCAACCACACAGCTTCCGGTTTTCCGGGCTGAAGCCTGGTGGATTGCTACTTCAAAAACTATTGGGCGGAACTAACCACCTGCAGTTAGGGCAACAGTCCAGCAAAATCGCCTAAAAACACTACATCATTACCTCTCATGCAAGGCACACAGCCCTCACAGCATTGACAAAACCACACCAATACAGGCTTATAAATACGTATATATCAGTAAGAACCATTTCCAAAACGACACTTTTAACAAATTCGCAAACCGTGTAGCATTGTTGAGGTCCTTTATTAGTCTTTGAGGTGATATGTGTTCACTTTTGAGCAAGTTCAGCAGCGTGTATACCCTAGTTCCAACACCTATGAAACACTTATTCCTAGCTTATCTATCTACCCTCTAATCCTTCTCATATGACAGACTTTTTACCTAAAGAACAGTTGGCCTCTCAAAGAGGGCGACACCAGTGGCAAAAGAGGAAAGCGTCTTCTTTTCTGATGCTGTTGGTCGCCTTCCTGATGTTGAACATTGAGCAGGCAGCCGCCCAGCAAAGAACCATAACTGGTAAAGTTAGCGGCGGAGGAGCTCCCTTGATTGGCGTATCAGTTGCTCTGAAAGGCACCACCACGGCCACCGCCACAGACGTGGACGGGAATTATTCCATTCCAGTGCCAGACAACAATGGCACCCTGGTGTTCTCCTACATCGGGTTCCTTACTCAGGAAGTTCCGGTGGGTACGCAATCTTCTATCAATGTCACCTTGCTTCAGGACGCCAAAGCCCTGGAAGAGGTAGTGGTGGTGGGGTACGGCACCCAGCAGAAACGGGACGTGACAGGCTCCATCTCTTCGGTGAAGAGCCAGGAATTTGAGCGGCAGTCGTCCCAAAACCCGGTAAGCTCCATCCAGGGAAGAGTGGCCGGGGTGCAGGTCACCAACTCCGGCGCGCCGGGTGCCTCTCCGCAGGTGAGAATCAGGGGCGTAGGCTCAGCTCAGGGCGGACTGGAACCCTTGTATGTGGTGGATGGAACCTTTGTATCTGACCTCAGTTTCCTGAACCCAGCGGATATTGAGTCTATGGAGATCCTGAAAGATGCCTCCAGCGCCTCTATTTACGGTATCAGGGCGGCCAACGGGGTAGTTCTTGTCACTACCAAACGCGGCAAAACCGGCGCACCCAGAATCAACTACAACGGGTTTGTGGGGGTACAGCGAGTGACCAACAAACTGGAAATGACCGATGCCCAGGAGTACGCCACCTTGTACAATGAAAAGAACGCACCGGGCACCATTGGCTCCAACTTACCCAATACCGATTGGTTTGATGAAATTCTGCAGACGGCTAACATCCAGAACCACCAGGTCTCAGCCTCCGGCGGCACTGACAGAGCAACCTACAGCCTGAGTGCCGGTTACCTGAACCAGGAAGGCGTAGTGAAAGGGCACGAGTATGAAAGGCTTACCGCCCGGTTACAAACCGATCTAAAGCTGACTGACAAGATAAAAGTGGGCTACAGCGGTATCTTCTCGGGGTACAAATCAACTGACATCCCCGGGGATATTTTCTACCAGGCCTTTGTGGCGCCACCGGTTCTGCCCGTCAGAAAAGCAAACGGTAATTACGGTGACCCCGCAGATTACCCCATCGGGAACTTTGCCAACCCGCAGGCCTCCCTGGATTGGTATAACCAGAAATCAAACGGCCAGCGCTTAACCGGTAACGTCTTCGGGGAGTGGAACTTCCTCAACAGCTTTACCTTCAGAACCAGCCTGGGGCTTGATTACGCCATCAATGAGTTCAGAAACTTTCAGTCAGAAGACTCCTTAACCACGGTTCAGAAAGCGCAGATCAGTTCGCTCACCAGAAGCAGAAGCAAAGCGAACAGCTGGCTCTGGGAAAACACCTTGACGTTCCAGAAAACCTTGGGAGACCATGAGTTTACCATTCTGGCCGGAACCTCTGCGCAGGAAGCATTCAACGAGACCCTGGGGGGTTCTGTGAAAGGAGTAAACTATGAAACCGAAGCGAACCTGTACTTGGGCAACGGTGACCAGACCACTTTGTTAGCCTTCAATAGCGCAGGCAGGGAGAAGTTCCAGTCTTATTTTGGCCGGATCAACTATTCTTTGATGGGCAGGTACCTCTTGACCGCCACTCTGCGGTATGATGGCTCCTCTAAGTTCCCGGAAAGTGATCGGTATGACTATTTCCCTTCCATCGGGTTGGGCTGGGTAGTCACCGAGGAATCCTTCATGCAAAACCAAGAGACCCTTAATTTCTTGAAACTAAGAGCCAGTTGGGGGAAACTGGGGAACAACAACGTTCCCTCCAACATTACGAGCCAGGTGGTGAATTTTGATCCCAGATATGTGGCCTTCTTTAACGGGATTGCCTATCCAGGAGGTAACCTGACAGATTTCCCACCACCCACCCTGCTGTGGGAAGTTGTGAAAGAGACCGACTTAGGTGCTGAGTTTGGCTTCCTGAACAACCAGTTAAGCATTGAAGTGGATTGGTACAACAAGAAAACGGAGAACGCCGTGTTCACGGTACCGCTAATTGGTACTTCTGGAGCCAATAGAAGCTCCATCATGGGCAACTTCGCTTCCTTCCAAAACAGAGGCATTGAACTGGCCGTGCGCTGGAACGCTACCGTGGGCGATGACTTCTCTTACAACATTGGGGCTAACTTCTCCAGAAACAAGAATGAAGTGACCAGCCTCTCTACTGGTAATGTTTCACTGGCGGGGGGCAGTATCCCCGTAGGAGGTTATCTCACCACCATCTCCCGCGTGGGAGACCCCATCGGGTCGTTCTACGGCTACATCATGGACGGTATTTTCCAGACCACAGATGAGATAGCAGCCTCGGCCCAGACCAACGCCAAACCCGGTGATTTCATTTACCGCGACATCAACGATGACAACGTGATAGATTCCCGAGACAAAGTCATTCTGGGCAACCCTAACCCGGGCATCACCTACGGCATCAACACCGGATTCGCCTACAAAAACTTTGACTTGCAGCTGGATATTCAGGGCGTGGCCGACAGAGACATCTACAACGGTAACCGGAACACCCGGTACGGAAACGAGAACTACGACCAGGACTTCTATGACAACCGCTGGAGAGGACCGGGAACCTCCAATAGCTACCCATCAGCCAACCTGACCGGTAATAACCTGGACCCAAACAGCTTCTATGTGGAAAGCGGAGACTATGTGCGCATCAGAAACCTGCAACTGGGCTACAACTTCCCTACCACAATGGTAAACAGATGGAAAATGCAGGGGCTCCGGATTTTCCTCAACGCCCAGAACCCCATCACCCTCTTTGACTACAATGGCTTCTCCCCAGAAGTGGGAGGCCCCAGCCCTATTGACTATGGTATTGACAGAAATGTCTACCCCCTTTCTGCCACCTATAACCTGGGTGTAAATGTCACTTTCTAATCAGATGAACGCCATGGAAAATAAAACCTCTAAAATAAAACGCTTATCCTGGCTTCTGGCCGGGACGTTAACCCTGGGAGTATCTTATTCCTGCAGTGATTCCTTTCTGGATGTTCCGCCAGAAGGACAGGCCGTGAATACGCAGTTCTTCCAGACGCAGGCCCAGGCTTTATCGGCCGTAAACTCCATCTACGGGAACCTGAGGGAATGGAACAACATCGCCTTTGCCTACCTGGCCGTCAGCACCATCACCTCTGATGACGCAGATAAAGGAAGCGTGCCCGGCGATGCCGAGTTCATGAACCTGTATGACAACTTCACGGTGACCCCCACAGAAGGCCAGCTGAATGGCTACTGGGTAGGGCAATACCAGGGAATCAACCTCGTCAATCAGGTATTGGACAACGTGCCCGGCATCACCATGGATGAAGGCTTGAAAGCCCGTTTGCTGGCCGAGGCCAAGTTCCTGCGGGCCTACCATTACTTCAACCTGGTCCGGACATTCGGGGGCGTGCCCATCATGAGAAGGGTGCCCGTAACGCCGGAAGAGTTGAACCCCACCCGCAACACCCGGGAAGAAGTCTACGCCTTCATTGAACAAGATTTAACCGAAGCCGCTGCCGTTTTGCCCACCGCTTACGGAGCCGCAGACGTTGGCCGGGCCACCAAAGGGGCGGCGCTGGGCATGCTGGCGAAGGTAAATTTATACCAGGCCCAGTGGGCCGATGTGCTCTCCCTCACCGAGCAGGTAATGGGCCTGGGCTATAGCCTGACGCCTGATTTTTACCAGATTTTCAGATTACAGGGCGAAAACAACCGGGAGTCCATCTTTGAGATTCAGGCCCAGACGCTGCCCGGCAACTGCGGTGCTTCCAACAGCCAGTGGGCCGAGGTCCAGTCGGTAAGAGGCCAGTTCGGCTGGGGCTTCTTTACGCCTTCAGCAGACCTGGAGGCCGCCTTTGAACCCGGTGACAAGCGGAAAGACGCCACCATCCTGTACCGCGGCGAAACCACGCCCGAAGGCGATGTCATCAACGCCACCGCCCCAAGCGAGCGCTACAACCAGAAAGCGTATGTGCCATCCAGCGTGACCCAGGTTTGCGGCTACGGAAAAGACCAGAACATCCGCATTCTGCGCTACGCCGAGGTATTGCTCATGCACGCCGAAGCCGCGAATGAACTGGGCCAGACCGCCAAAGCGGAGAGTTCCCTGAACCTGGTGCGGCAAAGAGCGGGCCTGGCTCCGGTCACCTTCACCACCAAGGAAGACATGCGCCTGAAAATCTGGCACGAGCGCCGGGTAGAGCTGGCCCTGGAAAACGGCGAGCGGTTCTATGACCTGGTGCGCCAGAGACGCGCCGAACAGGTGCTGCGAGCGCACGGCAAGAACTTCACCGCCGGTAAAAACGAGGTACTTCCCATTCCGCAGAACCAGATTACCTTAAGCGGTGGTACGCTCACGCAAAACCCCGGCTATTAATTTGAATTAGGGTTAGGTTAAGGACTGGGGCAGAAGCCCCGGTCTTTCCTTCCTAGTTCCAAGCTGTTTTGGGCCTCGTTTTCCTAAAACGGCACAAAAATGAATCTGCCCTGCCAGTAAACAACCAGAATGAACACCATGCCCCCAAAGACAACCTTCCTGTTTTACATCTGCTGTCTTTTGATCGGCTGGATCACCTTTGCCTGCCAGGAAGACAAGAACGAACCGGATTCACCACCTATAGATGACCCGGTGCTTCCTCCCGTCTCCACGGCCTCCGACAAAGAGCTCTTGGACAAGGTGCAACGCGAAACGTTCCAGTATTTCTGGGAGTACGCGCACCCCACCTCCGGCATGGCGCGGGAAAGAACCAACTCCGGCGAGACTGTCACCAGTGGCGGCACCGGTTTCGGTATTCAGGCAATTGTAGTGGGAGTGCATCGGGGGTTCATCACGCGGCCAGAGGCTACCGAATGCTTGCTCAAACTCTGCAACTTTTTAGCTTCCGCCGATCGGTTCCATGGCGTTTGGCCGCATTGGCTCAACGGCACCACCGGCAAGGTTATTCCCTTCAGCCCCAAAGACGATGGCGGCGATGTGATTGAAACGGCTTTCCTGGTGAACGGCTTGCTCACCGCCCGGGCCTACTTCAACGGCCCCGATGCCAAAGAAACCGAACTCCGGAACAAGATCACCCAGCTCTGGGAAACCGTGGAATGGGATTGGTACGCCTCCCGCAATGACAACAAACTCTACTGGCACTGGAGCCCCAATTACGGCTGGGAAATGAACATGCCCATCCAAGGCTGGAACGAAGGGTTGATTGCGTATGTGCTGGCGCTGGCCTCTCCCACCCACGCCATTTCTCCGGCGGTATATCAAACTTCCTGGACCGGCAACGGCTTCCGGAACACTCAAACCCTGGAAGGTTACCGGCTAGACATCGGGCCATCTTACGGCGGTCCGCTGTTTTTCGCCCATTATTCGTTTTTGAGCCTTGATCCCCGGCAAATGCAAGACCAGCACGTGAATTACTGGCAGCATAATGTGAAGCACACGCTCATCAACCGGTCCTACAGCATCTACTCGGCGAACAAAGCCTACGGCTATTCAGAACACCTGTGGGGCCTCACCGCCTCTGATGACCCCGATGGCTACTCGGCGCACAGCCCCACCAATGACAACGGCACCGTTACGCCCACGGCAGCGCTGAGTTCCTTTCCCTATACCCCCTTTTACGCCATGCAGGTGCTCCGGAATCTGTACGGCGGACTTAAAACGCAGCTAATCGGTGCCTATGGCCCTTATGATGCCTATAACAAGCAACGGAACTGGGTAGGCAGAGACTACCTGGCCATTGACCAGGGGCCCATTGTGGCCATGATTGAGAACTACCGCAGCGGGCTTTTATGGGGTCTTTTCACCAAACTGCCGGAAATCCAGGCGGGGTTGACCAAAGCGGGTATCTCAAAACCAACCTATGAAACCGGCTTTTACCTTGCTATTCCGGAGGTAAGAACCGGCCAATACGATCTGCTCAAACACCCCGATGCCGATGCCTACGGGATAGGCGTGGCGGTGAAAGAAGCCGGAACCATGACCTTGACCCTGGAGAAACCAGACGGCACCGTGATGGAGACGCTTTGGAAAGATGAAACCAAAGCCACAGCGCAGTACCAGGTCAATTTCGGGACAACACTGGCACCGGGGGCCTACAAACTCAGACTCAGAACCAGCACCCTCAACAAAGAACTGCCGGTTTACCTGCATTAATGGAAAAACGGCCCCAAAACAGAACTAACACAACCAGCGAAGGAACTATGAAGCAATTCTCTACCATAGCACTTATTCTACTTCTCTTTTGCGGCAGCGTGAGCGCCCAGAAGAAAGGCACCGTGAAGCGTCCCAAAAATCTCTCCGATGAGCAACTCATGGAGCTGGTGCAGCGCCAGACCTTCCGGTACTTCTGGGACTTCGGGCACCCGGTGAGCGGCATGGCCCGCGAGCGGAGCAACCGGAGCTTTGACTACGGCGATGAGGTAGTGACCACCGGCGGCACTGGCTTCGGGGTGATGGGCATCATTGTGGCCGCCGAGCGCAAGTGGATCACCCGCCAGCAGGCCGCCGAGCGGATGCTCAAAATCGTGAACTTCCTCTGGAAAGCCGATCAATTCCACGGCGTGTTCCCGCACTGGCTGGACGGTGCAACGGGCAAGGTGATTCGGTTCAGCCCAAAAGACGACGGCGGCGACCTGGTGGAAACCTCTTTCCTGTTCCAGGGCCTGCTCTGCGCCCGCCAATACTTCAACGGAGACAATCCTACTGAGAGCCAGGTGCGCAACAAGATTCTCTGGATGTGGGAAGGCATTGAATGGAACTGGCACACGCAAGGGCAAAACGTACTGTACTGGCACTGGAGCCCCAACAACGGCTGGAGCATGAACCACCAACTCCGCGGTTGGAACGAGGGGCTGATCACCTACGTCTTGGCCGCCTCCTCGCCACGGTTCAGCATCAATCCGCAGGTGTACCACCAGGGCTGGACCACGAACAACTACTTCCGCAACGACCGTGAGTTCTACGGCATCAAACTGCCGCTGGGCTTTGACTACGGCGGGCCGCTGTTTTTCGCCCATTACTCGTTTTTGGGGCTGGATCCACGCGGGCTCAAAGACCAGTACGCCGATTACTGGGAGCAGAACAAACGCCACACGCTCATCAACCGGGCTTACTGCATTGACAACCCCAAGAAGTACAAAGGCTACTCTGAGAACTCTTGGGGCCTCACCGCCAGCGACAGCTACCGGGGTTACGCCGCCCACTCGCCCACCGAGGACCTGGGCGTGATCACCCCCACAGCGGCTTTGTCATCGTTTCCCTACACGCCCGAGTATTCCATGCAAGCGATGCGATACTTCTATGACACGTTGGGCGATAAAACCTGGACCGAGTACGGCTTTGTGGATGCCTTCAGTGAGCACCACAACTGGTACGCCAACTCGCACTTGGCCATCGACCAGGGCCCCATCATCGTCATGATTGAGAACCACCGCACCGGCCTGCTCTGGAAACTGTTCATGAGCATCCCCGATGTGCAGAACGGCCTTCGGAAACTGGGTTTTGAAAGTCCACAGGTACCCGTAAACGCGAGCAAATGAAACCAGCCCGTATCTTATTTCTTCTCCTGACTTGTGCCTTAGCCGGCATGTATCTACCGGCCAAAGCACAACCCAAACCGCAGCGCACCTACTGCAACCCCATGAACCTGGATTACGGCTACACGCCCATCCCGCATTTCACGGAGGCGGGCAAGCACCGCGCCACCGCCGATCCGGTCATTGTGATGTACAAAGGCGATTATTACCTGTTTTCCACAAACCAGTGGGGATACTGGTGGAGCAACAATCTCTACAACTGGAACTTCGTCTCCAAATCCTTCCTGAAGCCGCACCACAAAGTCTACGATGATCTGTGCGCCCCGGCGGTGTTCGTGCTGGGCGATACGCTGCTGGTCTTCGGGTCCACGCACGAGAAGAATTTCCCGCTCTGGATGAGCACCAACCCCAAGGCCAACCAGTGGAAAGAGGCCGTGGAGCCGTTCCAGGTGGGTGCCTGGGACCCCGCTTTCTTCCTGGACGATGACAACCGCCTGTACCTCTACTGGGGCAGCAGCAACGTGTACCCCATGTACGGCATCGAGATCAACCGCAAAACCTTTGAACCCATCGGCGAGAAGAAGGAGATGATCGGGCTGAACCACGAGCGGTTTGGGTGGCAGCGTTTTGGGGAGTACCTGGACAACACCTTCCTGGACCCGTTCATGGAAGGCGCCTGGATGGACAAGCACAACGGCAAGTATTACCTGCAGTACGGCGCGCCGGGCACTGAATTCAGCGGCTACGCCGATGGCGTGCAGGTAGGCGATCATCCGCTGGGGCCGTTCAAACCGCAGGCGCATAATCCGTTCGCGTACAAGCCGGGCGGGTTCGCGCGCGGGGCGGGGCACGGCAACTCGTTCAAAGACAAATGGGGCAACTGGTGGCACGTCTCCACAGTGGTGATCTCGGTGAAAAACAACTTTGAGCGCCGTCTGGGCGTGTGGCCGGCGGGTTTTGACAAAGACGGCGTGCTGTACTGCAACACCACCTTCGGCGATTACCCGCATTACCTGCCCAACGGCCCCGCCGATCACCTCAAAAGCCGCTTCACCGGCTGGATGCTCCTCAACTACAACAAACCCGTGACGGTTTCCTCCACGCTGGCGGCCTACGCGCCCAACTATGCCGTGGATGAGAGCATCAAAACTTACTGGAGCGCCGCCACCGGAAACAAAGGCGAGTGGATCCAGACCGATCTGGGCCAACCCAGCACCTTGAACGCCATCCAACTGAACTACGCCGACCAGGACGTGGAATTCCTGGGCAAGCAGACGAACATCTACCACCAATATAAGCTGTACCATTCCCTGGACGGCAAAACCTGGAAAGTGCTGGTAGACAAAAGCAAGAACAAAACCGATGTCCCGCATGACTACATTGAGCTGGACAAACCGGTGCAGGCCCGTTACCTCAAGCTGGAGAACCTGCACATGCCCACCGGCAAATTCGCGATCAGCGGGTTCAGGGTATTTGGCAGCGGCAACGGTAAAAAGCCCCAGGCGGTGAAAGACCTCACCATTCTGCGCACCGAGAAAGACAAACGCAGCGCCTGGATCAAGTGGTCGCAGGTGAGCGATGCCTACGCTTACAACCTGTACGTGGGCGTGGCGCCGGACAAGCTCTACAACTGCATCATGGTGCACGGCAGCGGCGAGTACTACTACAAAGGCATGGACAAAGAACTGCCGTACTACTTCCAGATTGAGGCCATTAACGAGAACGGCGTCTCGGAACGGAGCAAAGTGATGGAATCGAAATAACCGTTTTAAAGCCGATTTCCTGAAAACAGGCCCAAAACGCTTCAGAGGAAATTTCTTCCGCTTCTTCGGCTTTAGAGCTGCTGGAGAAGGAGAAGCGTTTTCGGGCCGATTTTACCAAAACAAACCCAAAATACCCGGCCGTGATTTCTCCGCAAGAGAAGGCATCGGCTGGCCGCCAAACACATGAGAGTACCATTAGAAATTACCAAACACCCGCGTATGATGAGAAAGTTGACTTTTGCCTTGACCCTGCTGATCTGTGGAGGCTGCACGCAGATGAATCCGCAGAAAACCCCTGAAACTGCTGTCGCCACCGGTACCGGACAAACCCAGACGACCGCTACTACCCCCATTAACAATAGGCCGCAGGACCCTAAAATGAAGAAGTTCATTGATGATCTCATGGCCAAGATGACGCTGGAGGAGAAGATCGGGCAGCTGAACCTGGTGTCGGTGGGCTTCACGGTGACAGGGCCGGTGGTGAGCGAAAATGTGGACGAGAACATCACCAAAGGTCTGGTGGGCGGCGTGTTCAACACCTTTACGCCCATTGCCGTGCGCAAACTGCAGGAGAAAGCCATCACCCAATCCAGACTTAAAATACCGTTGCTTTTCGGGTACGATGTGATCCACGGGCACCGCACCATTTTCCCGATGCCCATTGGGTTGGCCGCCAGTTGGGATTTGGCCGCTATTGAACGTAGCGCCCGCATTGCGGGGGATGAAGCCTCGGCCGACGGCCTGAACTGGGTGTTCTCGCCCATGGTGGATATTGCGCGTGATCCGCGCTGGGGCCGCATTGCCGAAGGTTCCGGCGAGGACACCTGGCTGGGTTCGCAGATAGGAATGGCCATGGTGCGCGGTTACCAGGGAAATGACCTCACGGCCGCCAATACGGTAATGGCCTGCGTGAAGCACTTCGCGCTATACGGTGCCGCCGAGGCCGGCCGCGACTACAACACCACTGACATGAGCGAGCGCCGCATGATGGAAGAATACCTGCCGCCTTATAAGGCCGCGCTGGATGCGGGTGCCGCCAGCGTGATGTCTTCGTTCAACGATATTAACGGTGTGGCCGCCACCGGTAACCGCTGGCTTATGACCGAGCTGCTCCGGAACCAATGGGGCTTTGACGGATTGGTGGTAACGGACTATACGGCCATCAACGAACTGATTCCCCATGGTTTGGGCAAAAACGAGTACGAAGTAGCCAAGGTGGCGTTGGATGCCGGCATTGACATGGACATGGTGGGCGAAGTCTTCCTGAAACATCTGGGCCAGTTGGTAAAAGACAAAAAAGTAACCGAAGAGCAAATCAACGTCGCTTGCCGTCGTATTCTGGAGGCCAAGTACAAGCTGGGCTTGTTTGAAGACCCGTACCGTTACGCAAACGAGCAGCGCGCCAAAGAAACGCTCCTGAAAAAAGAGTACCGCGAGGCGGCTCGGGACATCGCCCGCCGCACCATGGTGCTGCTGAAAAACCAGAACCAGACCTTGCCCCTCAAGAAAACCGCTTCCATTGCGTTAGTGGGCCCATTGGTGAAAAGCCAGATCGATCAACTGGGCAACTGGAACGGGGCCGGCGACTGGAAACAGGCTATCTCAGTGGAGCAGGGCATCCGCAACGTCGCGGGCCCCGGCGTGAAGATCACCTACGCCAAAGGGGCCAACATCGCCGATGACACCCTCATGCTCCGCCGCCTGAACGCCCACGGTGGCAATATTGAGATAGACAAACGCTCCGCAGAAGCCATGATCCGGGAAGCCGTGCAGGCTGCCCGCAAAGCCGAGGTAGTGGTAGCCGTGGTAGGAGAATCGCAGGGCATGACCGGTGAAGCCTCCAGCCGCGCTGACATCACCTTGCCCGGCCGTCAGTTGGATCTGCTGAAGGCTTTGAAAGCCACGGGCAAGCCTTTGGTGGTGGTGCTCATGAACGGCCGCCCCTTGGCGCTGAAGTGGGAAAATGACAACGCCGATGCCATTCTGGAAACCTGGTTTGCGGGTACGGAAGGCGGCAATGCCATCGCCGATGTGCTGTTCGGGAACTACAATCCGGCCGGTAAGATCACGGCCACTTTCCCGCAGAGCGTGGGGCAGGTGCCTATTTACTACAACGCTAAAGCCACTGGCCGGCCGTACGGCGGGCAGCAACTGGACAAGTACAAATCGCGCTACCTGGATGTGTCCAACGATCCGCTGTACCCCTTCGGGTTTGGGTTGAGCTACACCAAGTTCTCCATCTCGGCACCAACATTAAGCACCGCCAATCTGCAGCCGGGCGGCAATATGACGGTGAGCGTACAGGTGCAGAATACCGGCAACTATGACGGCGAGGAAGTGGTGCAACTGTACGTGCAGGATCTGGTGGGCACCGTCTCCCGGCCCGTAAAAGAGCTGAAGAACTTCAAGAAAATCTTCCTCAAGAAAGGCGAAACACAGACCGTAACCTTCACCCTCACCGAGAATGACCTTAAGTTCTACGACATCAACATGAAGTACGTGGCCGAACCCGGCGATTTCCTGGTGTACGTGGGCTCCAACTCCCGTGACGTGAAGTCCGCGCCTTTTACACTCACGGCTTCGGGGACTGCGGCCGGTAAACCGTAAAGGAGAACGGAAGCTAATCAGAGAGACCTAATCAGGTTTAGGGGCTGTTTTTGGGAAAGCAGCCCCTAAACCTGATTAGGTCTTAGATCATGCTGGCAAGAGCATCTAATTTGATATTTGAAGCTTTGACAGTTTTGCAAATTGCTTGCTTACTGCGCCTGTTCAATGCAGATTCTCCCCTTGAGGGGAGATAAAGAGAGGTGTTTACAAAGGAGAACATACATTCTAGAGATAACATTTGAGCTTTCTTACATCCAAAAAGAAAGTCAGAAATGCATAACCCAGCGAATGTAAACACCCCTCTACGCTCCCCTCAAGGGGAGAATCTGCGTTTGTATCTGAAATACGGTTAGCCCCTGGAACCAGATGATTCCCTTGTTCACGCTAATCTTTAATGAAAAGAGAATTTAAGTCTATGCAAACGTTGGCAATAGACCAAGGCTGCGCTGAATTGCTTTTGTCTCGCCAAAATGAAGTAATTTTATTGATTCCTTTCAACCATTGCTTTTAGAACATGCATAAACTTTCTTTTTTGCCCTTTTTTCTGCTGTGCCTCCTGGCGGTTTCCCATGCCCAAGAACTGAAATCCCCCAACGGGAAACTTTCCATGCGATTTGCGCTGCAGAATGACGGGACACCCACGTATAGCCTGACCTACAAAGGCAAACAGGTCATCAAGCCCAGCAAACTGGGCTTCGAGCTGAAGACCAAAGCCGCCGATGCCGCCTCAGGCGGTTCTGATGCCAACATGGACCAGAAAGCCGTGAACCAGCAGGCGTCCCTGCATGACAACTTCACCCTGGTAGCCAACCAGACCACCAATTATGATGAGACCTGGGCACCGGTTTGGGGCGAGGTGAAAGCCATCCGAAACCACTACAACGAGCTGGCCGTGACGCTCAACCAGAAAGGCACCGACCGGAAAATGCTGATCCGGTTCCGGTTGTTTGACGACGGGCTGGGCTTCCGCTACGAGTTCCCCACCCAGAAAAACCTCACCTACTTCGTGATCAAAGAGGAGCGGACGCAGTTCGCCATGAACGGCGACCACACTGCCTTCTGGATTCCCGGCGACTATGACACCCAGGAATACGACTACACCACCTCCAAGCTGTCGGAGATCAGAGGCATCATGGCTAAAGCGGTGACCAATAACCTGTCTCAGACTACCTTCTCGCCCACCGGCGTGCAAACGTCGCTCATGATGAAGTCCAACGACGGGCTGTACATCAACCTGCACGAGGCCGCCTTGATTGACTACCCGGTGATGCACCTGAACCTGGACGACAAAAACATGGTGTTTGAGTCTTGGCTCACGCCCGATGCCATCGGGGACAAAGGCTACATGCAGGCCCCGCGCAGCACGCCCTGGCGCACGGTGATCGTGAGCGATGATGCCCGCGACATTTTGGCCTCCAAGATGACCTACAACCTGAACGAGCCCAGCAAAATCAAAGACACTTCCTGGATCAAGCCCGTGAAGTACATTGGGGTTTGGTGGGAGATGATCACCGGCAAAAGCACTTGGTCGTACACCAATGATTACCCATCGGTGCAGTTGGGCATCACCGATTTCTCCAAAGCCAAACCCAATGGTACCCACGGCGCCAACACGGCCAACGTGAAACGCTACATTGACTTCGCCGCGAAGCACGGCTTTGACGGGGTGCTGGTGGAAGGTTGGAACGTGGGCTGGGAAGACTGGTTCGGGAACTCCAAAGACTACGTGTTTGACTTCGTGACCCCGTACCCAGATTTTGATGTGAAAGGCATTCGGGAGTATGCCCAGTCGAAAGGCGTGAAGATGATCATGCACCACGAGACCTCGTCCTCGGTGCGTAACTATGAGCGCCACCTGGACAAAGCCTACCAGTTCATGAAGGACAACGGCTATGATGCCGTGAAAAGCGGTTACGTGGGCGACATCCTGCCGCGCGGCGAGAACCACTACAGCCAGTGGCTGGTGAACCACTATCAGCACGCCCTGGAGAAAGCCGCCGAGTACAAGATCATGGTGAACGCCCACGAGGCCGTGCGCCCGACCGGTATCGCCCGTACCTACCCTAACCTCATCGGGAACGAGTCGGCGCGGGGCACGGAGTACCAATCCTTTGGGGGCTCCAAACCCAACCACGTGACGCTGATTCCTTTCACCCGTTTGCTGGGCGGCCCGATGGACTATACGCCCGGTATTTTCGAGATGGATCTAAGCAAGCTGAACCCCGGCAACACCTCGCACGTGAACAGCACCATCGCCAACCAGCTGGCCCTGTACCTGACCATGTACAGCCCGCTGCAGATGGCCGCCGACCTGCCCGAGAACTACGAGCGTTTCCCCGATGCGTTCCAGTTCATCAAAGACGTGGCCGTAGACTGGGATGACAGCAAGTACCTGGAAGCCGAACCGGGCGAGTACATCACGGTGGCGCGCAAGGCCAAAGGCACCGGCCAGTGGTTTTTAGGCAGCGTGGGCGGAAACAATGCTCGCACCTCCAACATCAAACTTGACTTCCTGGACAAAGGCAAAAAGTACGTGGCCACCATCTACGCCGATGCCAAAGACGCCCACTACAAAACCAATCCGCAGGCTTACACCATCCGGAAGGTGAACGTGACCAGCAAGTCAAAACTTTCGCAGTTGGTAGCGCCGGGCGGTGGCTACGCCATCAGCTTTGAAGAGGCGTCATCAACTAAATCAAATTAACACAGAGCGGCTTCTTTGAAGCTAGTCTCTTTGAATAAAGGAATGGGGTTTGTGGTATGCCGCAAGCCCCGTTCCTTTTTAAGGCTGTCGGTGGGCTCTTTCTCCTGCGGTCTATTTTGGGCCCCTTTTCCTGAAAACAGGCCCAAAACCGGACGGCAGGTGTTACCTTGCAGACAAGTAGCAAGACAAACAAAATCGCTACTCGGTCCTCCTGCAAGGCTCTTACGGGCAAACTGGAAAGGCGGGAAAGAAGCGTTCCTATTCGTCATTCACCAAGTCTTTTCAGAAGATCAATTATGCGAGAAGAGGTTCTGTTTCTTTCTGTCTGGTTACTTCATAATCAACACCTTGTTTTCGGGCCGATTTCTGGAAAACGGCCCCAGAACGTATTCACTTTACTTACTCTTACCCATGCGTAAACTTTTGCTGTTTCTACTGGTCTGGACGATGGCACCCTTGCTGCACGCCCAAACCCTTTTATCGCCGGACAAGAACTTCACTTTCAAATTCGAACTGAAGGAGAAAGGTATTCCGTCTTACCAACTCACCTACAAGAAAAAAGCGGTCATCAAACCCAGCACGCTGGGCATTGAAACCAAAGACGTGCCTTCGTTCCTGGACGGCTTCACGGTGACCAAAACCGAAGTACAATCGGTGAATGACACGTGGGAGCCGGTGCTGGGCGAGCAGAAAACCATCCGGAATCACTACAATGAGCTGCTGGTGACTTTGACCCAGAAAGCGCAGAAAGACCGCGTGATCCGCTTGCGGTTTAGGTTGTTCAACGACGGGCTGGGTTTCCGCTACGAGTTCCCCAAACAGAAAGAGCTAAATTACTTCGTGATCAAGGAAGAACACACGCAGTTCAATCTGGCCGGCGACCACAAGATCTTCTGGATTCCGGGCGATTATGACACGAACGAGTATCCGTACATGACCTCCAAAATATCGGAGATTCCCGGTTTGCAGAAGAAGGCCACGGTGCAGATTACGGCGCAGCACCCCATTTCTGCTCCCTCGGTGCAGACGCCTTCCATGATGAAATCGCCGGACGGTCTGTATATCAACATCCACGAGGCAGCGCTCATTAACTACCCGGCCATGGACCTGGAAGTGGATGCCAAAACCCTCCGGATGAAATCGCATTTGGTGCCCGATGCCGTGGGCAACAAAGGCTATCTGCAAACCGATGCGCAGACGCCCTGGCGCACCATCATCGTGAGCGACAAAGCCACCGACATCCTGGCCTCCAAGCTGATTCTGAACCTGAACGAGCCCACCAAGTACCAAGACGTTTCCTGGATCAAGCCCGTGAAATACATTGGCGTGTGGTGGGAGTACTTTGTGGCTGGCAAAAGCACCTGGGCCTACGGCACCGAGAACAACGTGAAACTGGACCAGGATTTCAGCAAGCTCACGCCCAACAACCGCCACGGCGCTACCACCCAGAACGTGAAAAAACACATTGACTTCGCCGCCGAGCACGGGTTTGACGCCGTTCTGGTGGAGGGTTGGAACATTGGTTGGGAAGACTGGATTGGCAACTGGAAAGAAAACGTCTTCGATTTCACTACGCCTTACCCCGATTTTGACGTGAAGGAACTGCAGAAGTACGCCGCGTCTAAGAAGGTGAAGATCATGATGCACCATGAGACCTCGGCCTCGGCGACTAACTATGAGCGCCGCCTGCACCCTGCCTTCCAGTTTATGGTGGACCATGGCTACAACGCCGTGAAAACCGGTTACGTGGGCCAGATCATTCCGCGCGGCGAGCACCACGACGGCCAGTGGATGGTGAACCACTACATTCACGTGGCCAACACTGCCGCCGATTACAAGATCATGGTCAACAGCCACGAGGCCGTGCGCCCCACCGGCCTGCACCGCACCTATCCCAACTGGATCGCGCAGGAATCGGCGCGCGGAACGGAGTTTGAGGCGATGGGCGGCCTGGCCCCGGAGCACAGCACCATTCTGCCGTTCACCCGCATGATGGGCGGTCCCATGGACTACACGCCCGGCATCTTCCAGACCGATCTTTCTTACTACGGCACCGGCCACGGCAACCGCGTGAACACCACCTTGGTGAAGCAACTGGCCTATTACGTAACCATGTACAGCCCCCTGCAAATGGCCGCCGATTTACCCGAGAACTACCTCCGTTTCCCCGATGCGTTCCAGTTCATCAAAGACGTAGCCGTTGATTGGGACGACACCTACGTGCTGGAAGCCGAGCCCGGCGACTACGTGACCACCGCCCGCAAAGCCAAAGGCAAAAATGAATGGTTTGTGGGCGGCGTGACTGACGAAAATCCGCGCACCGCCACCGTGAACCTCTCCTTCCTGCCCAAAGGCAAGCAGTACATCGCCACCATCTACGCCGATGGCCCTGATGCCAGTTATGACAAAAAGCCGCAGAGCTACACCGTGAGAAAAGTGGTGGTGACACCTAACAGCGTCATTAAACAGCGTCTAGCCTCCAGCGGTGGCGTGGCCATCAGCATCAAAGAAGGCAGCAAGAAAGACGTGAAAGACCTGCCTAAGCTGTAGAATTCCTGAACTGCCGCAGGCTGGTTTATCTATCCTTTTTTAAAAATACCCCGGAAAAGCCCCGCTGAAAATTTCAGCTGGGCTTTTTCATGCTCTAAATCGAAGGGTAAGGGGTGGAGCTGATATTTTAAGGTTGGTTTCTGGCCTGAGTGCCCCGCATTGAACTTAGATCGACGGAAAACTTAAACCAGATCTTCTTCTGGATTTTAGGCCTGTTTTCCGGAAAACAGGCCTAAAACGGCCTCGGTTTTTCAGGTTCTCTCCTGCTCCTAGTCAAGTCTCACTAGCGATAATTCAATTTCTGCTTTATACCCAAACACCTCAGTAACTTATTTATAAATTTTGCAATTAAAAGCGAACAATTTAATATTATTACAATATCTATTCATCCATCCACTTACCTATTCCCCCTATGCGTAAACATCTACTTACTGTCTTACTGCTTTGCCTGCTCCACGTGGGCGTACAAGCCCAAGCTCCCAAACGGGAATTCAGGGGTGCCTGGATTGCCACCTATGCCAACATTGACTGGCCCAACCGCTCCCAAACTCCGGCCCAGCAACAGGCGGCGCTTATCAGCATCCTCAATCACCACCAGGCCACCGGCATCAACGCTATCTTTCTGCAGGTCAGAAGCCAGAGCGATGCCCTGTATCTGAGCAACCTGGAACCTATCTCTGCGGACCTCAACGGCGTACAGGGCAGACCGTCCTCGCCCGCCTGGGACCCGCTGCGGTTTGCCCTGGAGGAAAGCCATAAGCGCGGCATGGAGCTGCACGCCTGGATTAACCCTTACCGGGCCATCGCGAACGTGAACGGCTTGTCGGCCTTCGCCGAGAACCACGTAGCCAAGCAGCACCCGGACTGGCTCATCGCGTCTGGGACCCTGCGCACCTTAGACCCCGGCCTTCCGCAGGTAAGAGACCACATCTTAACGGTTATCGCCGATATAGTGGAACGCTATGACTTGGACGGCATTCACTTTGACGATTACTTCTACCCCAACGCCGCCTTCAATGACGATGCCACCTATAATGCCTATTCCCGCGGCATCGCTGACCGGGCAGACTGGCGCCGTGATAACGTGAACCTGCTCATCCAGCGCGTGCATGATACTATTGAAGTCCTGAAGCCGTGGGTGAAGTTTGGCGTGTCGCCGTCGGGCATTTACCGCAACAGCACCAACCCGGCCATTGGGACAAATACCAGCGGCCTGCAACACTATGTTTCGCTCTATGCTGATTCCCGGAAGTGGCTTCAGGAAGGCTGGGTAGATTACCTGGCCCCGCAGGTGTACTGGTTTATTGGGCAAGGTGGCGCTAACTATAGTGTCATTGTGCCGTGGTGGAACAACAACGCCTACGGGCGGCACATCTACATTGGTTTGGCGGGCTACAAAGTGAACGACCCGGCGCAAGGCGCTAACTGGGCCAATCCCTCGCAGATTCCCAACCAGGTACGCTTGAACCGCAGCCTGCCCAACGTGTACGGCCAGGCCATCTACAACACCAGCAGCCTGCGCAGCACCACTAAATTAGGGTTCAGAGATTCGCTGCGCACCAACTTCTACGCCAAACCGGCCTTGCTGCCCAACATGCCGTGGCGCGACAACACCCCGCCCCCGGCCCCGGCTGGGTTGGTAGCTTCCCGCTTCTCCCCTGATTCAGTGTCACTCGCCTGGAGCCCCGCTCCCGCTTCGTCCGCCGAAGTTGACAAGGTTGTCCGCTACGTGGTGTATCGCTCAGAAAGCCCCGCCTTTGACATCACCAACGCCGAGCAGCTGCTGGCCATTACGCCCACCGCAACCAACTCCTTCAGAGACAAAGTGCCCGATGCGGCCAAGACCTATTATTACGTAGTCACGGCGGTAGACCGGTTCCATAACGAGAGCGCACCTTCTAACGTGACTGACTACACCGCTCCGGTACTGGCCTGCCTTGCGCCCCAGACCTTGGCCTTATCCGCTTCCTGCGCCGCCCAGGTACCTGATTACACCAGCCTGATTTCAGTGACCGATGACGTTTCCGCAGACTCCGCTATCACCTGGCAGCAGAGTCCGGCGGCGGGCACTCTGGTTTCGGGCGTGGGCACGTTCAGCGTGACCATCACCGCTACCGATGCCTCGGGCAAATCGGCTTCCTGCACTTTTTCGGTGGAAAAACAGGATGTGACCGCCCCAACGTTTATGCTGGCGGTGGCGCAGAACGTATCGCTGCAAAGCAACTGCGAACTGGTAGTGCCTGACTTCATCACGGGCCTCACCGGAACCGACAACTGCGGGCAAATCACCTTCACCCAAAGCCCCGAGGCCGGTACTGTACTCGCATCCGGACACGGCCAGAAACACGTGGTCACCATCACGGCCCAGGACGGCAACGGCAATTTTTCTGAGAGAACCGTGACCCTCAATGCCCTGGACACGACGCCGCCTACGCTGTTTACCCAACACATCACCCGCACCTTACGCAACGGTACCGTGACCATAACGGCCGCCGAGGTGAACAACGGCTCCTATGACAATTGCGCTCTAGACGAGGCCAGCTTCACGTTATCACAGAGCACGTTCACCTGCGCCAACCTGGGCGAGAACACCGTTACCTTCACGGCGATGGATGAAAACGGAAACCAAGCGTCTGTTTCGGCCACCATCACCATTGTAGGCGCCATTCCGGCCCCGGCCATCGCGGTTTCGCGCCAGGACCAAACCTACACGGGGTTACCGGCCAACACCATCGCCTTGGGTTACGGAGCCCAGAGTCTGACGCTCACGGCTACCAACGGCACGTCTGCCCCCGGCCTGACTACCTACACCTGGACCTCGGCCGCTGGCCTGAGCACCACCACGGGCGGCACTACGGTCTTCACGCCATCGGCGGCGGGCACGTATACGTTCACCGTGCAGGCCACCAATGAATACGGCTGCTCAGAAACCACGCAGGTGACGGTAGAAGTCATAGACGTGCGCTGCGGGAACAAAGGCGACAAAGTACAGGTGTGCCACGCCACCGGAAACAATGGAGCCAACGTGCTTTGCATTGCCCCTGCCGCGGTTCCCGCCCATTTGAAAAACGGTGGCTCCTTGGGCACCTGCGGGCTGGCGGCTTCGCAAACGCAGGCGGCCGTGGCCGTAGCACCGGTATTAACCGCTTTCCCTAACCCGTTTGAAGACCAACTGACGGTTAGCTTCACGCTGGACACCCCGGAGCAGAACGTTTCCCTGGAACTGTTCGACCTGTACGGCCAGAAAGTGCAGCACGTGTACACCGGCTCCGTCGAGGCAAACCGCACATACAGCTTCCAATTGGACCCTCACCCCCTCAGCGGCAAGTTCTACTTTGTGCGCCTGGTAACGCCTACCAAAGTGCACACCTTCAAACTGAGCAGAAAATAACTGCTGGTTAATTACCTAAAGCAAAGCGCCCGCTGAGTTTCAGCGGGCGCTTTGCTTTGGAGGATATCGACTCAGGAACTTGGCAGTGGCAATAGATCCGTTTTGGGACTCTTTTTCAGAAAACAGGCCCAAACTACACTTCCGTCAAGGGCTTACTTACAACCCCTGATCATCGGCGCTGGGGCCGTAGCTGCCCGGTATGGGCACGTTGAGCAGTCGCAGGTACACGCCTAGTTGCGCCCGGTGGTGGATGATCTGGCTCATGGTGTTACGCAGCATGTCATACTTAGATCCGGAGAGATACACTATCTCGCCGTTCCGGAGGGTCCACTCTTCCGTCAGGGATTCTTCCTGGGCTTTGGCGAACTCAGCTTTCCCTTCTGCCAGGGTTTGCTCAAAATACGCCAGCAGTTCCTGGGTACTGTTGATCACTTTGGGGCTGTACGGAGCGGTGGCGAAATCCAGTTCCGGGGTGTTCATCACCATGCCAATCCAGGAAGGCAGCTCGGCTACGTGGGTAGCCAGCGCCCGAATGGTCATGCTTTTGGGGTGCGGCTGCCAATCGTATTTGTCATCGGGGATGCGCGACAGCATGTTGCGGGTGGTCTGGCCTTCGGCTTCCAGCTCTTTCTGGAGCACATCAATCACGGACAAGGTTTGTACTTCTGACATTGTTTCTTTTGGTTTAGTGATATCACAAAGAAATACCCACCCACTGACAACCCTATGGCAGCGCACTTTTCAGGTCTGAAAGTTTTTTTAGAATTTTTCTACCGAAGCCGTTTTGGGCCTGTTTTTAGAAAAAGAGCCGCTAAACACAACGCTTAATATGGTACGGGCAAGTGCTGCATGTAGTCATTGATGGCCATGTGATCTGTCTTGAGGAACGGCAGGCCGGTGTTTTTGATGGTGAGGATGCGGGAGACCTTGAAATCGCGGTAGTCCTGGCGGTGATGGCACCAGCCGATGAGGTGCCAGCTGAAGGCGTAGAAGATCAACCCGATGGGCTCCAGCTGGCGCTTGCTCACCTCCTCGTTCTTGTTTTTGTACCCGATCTCCAGAATGGAGGTATTGATGATGGCCTCCTGAATGAGCGCCAGGTACTCGTAATCATTGTTGAAGCAAGCCGGCATCTGCAGCTTGATGTGGTTGTTCAGGAAATCGAGCTTTTCTTTCTGGGTGGTGCGCAACACGGCTTTCACCTTGCTCAGCGCCGAGGCGTAGTGCGTGTGGATGGATTTATCGGTGAACCCGAAGACCATGGCCTCCATGAGCAGCAGCGCGTTGGCCTCCTCAGACGTGAACGAGACGGGCGGAAGAAAATAACCCTGCACCACAAAATAGCCTTTGTGCGGCTCGAAACCCACCGGCACACCCTGCTCGCCCAGCGCCTTCACGTCGCGGTACACGGTGCGCACACTAATGGCAAAGGCCTCAGCGATCTTTTCCGCGGTCACATACTTCTTGGACTGCAGCAAGGTCAGGATACCGAAAAGCCGGTCTACTCGGTTCATACGCGTGGGAATTTTAGGGCAGGACTGCCGCCTGATTTTAGGAAGGACAAGGTAGAAAACCCATCGCTCATCTGCACAAAAAAATCCGTTTGGGGGCCGTTTTTCCGAAAACAGCCCCTAAACGGATTTTCTAACTCTAGCTGGAAGGTTTACTTTTTTGGCAGAATCTTCTTCAGCTTCTTGCCCACAAACGGGGCTACGCGCGTGAATCCCAGGTCTGAGAGGTGGCTGCCATCAATGGTGCCTTCGTGGTCATAGGTCGGGAGGTCTTTGGCGGACAGGTAGTGCAGGTTTTTGTATTTCTCCTGCTTGAGCTGCTCGTAGGCTTTCCTGAATTCCTCGTTCTGGCCGTTATCGAACTTCTTTTTTTCCTGGTCCCAGGGCGTGCTCTCCCTGAAAAAGCTTTCCACCATGAGAATGGGCGTGTGGGGTTTGAGCTCGCGCAGGCGCTTGATGAACGGCACCGCCCGCTCTCTGATCTGCTCCGGCGAGGGGTTGGACACGCAGTCCAGCACGTATACATCGGCGTCCATCTGGCCCAGCACCTCGGCCAAGGCCATCTCCATTTTGCCGCTGCCACTGAAGCCCAGGTTGTAGATATCCAGGTTCAGCTGCCGGCTCAGGATGGCCGGATACGCCATACCGGGGCGGCTGGCCGAGGCCCCCTGCGTAATGCTGGACCCGTAAATCACTACCTTTTGGGTGGGCAGGAACCGGGCATCGGCTTTCTGGAGGGTTGATCCAGCCTCTACGCCCACGTATACTTCCTCGGCGGCGGCGTACAGGGGCAGGTGCACGCGGTAGTGCCGCAGCTGACCATCCAGGTTGCTGAGCACCAGCACATCGTTCTGTTCTTTGGCGGGGCGGGCCGTGGCCGCGTATTGCCATTCTTTGCCGTTCCAGGCGTACAGGTCCAGACCGTTCACCGCCGCGGGCGTCATGTTCCAGAGCGTGTTGTACTTGGCCAGCCGCCACCTCAGCTTAATGGATTTGGAATTGGTCTGGAACGAGACACTGATGCCCGCCGAGTTGGTCGCCAGCCTCGCCACCGCGTTGGGCAGTTTGGGCCGCTCCGCCGCGTCTATGCGGTGGAACCCAGAGTCGCGCACGGTAGCCGATTGGCCCAGTACGCTCAAGTCACGGGCGTTCACGTACGTGTACTTGACCCCGGTGCTGTCCTGCGCCACCGCGTCTGGTCTGCCCAGCAACACACAGGCCATGAACATCAAAAACAAATAGCTGAAACGAAGCATCATGATGATAGAATATGGGTTGATAATTTGATTTCCGCGCATTCCGTCCCCCTTCGAAGGGGGTAGGGGGATGATTACTCGTGCTGAATTTGACGTTCAAGATGGTAGGGGCAATCCCTTTTGGTTGCCCTTTGCTTTGTTGCGAAAACTTTCTTTGCTTGCCCCATACACTATGGCGCGGAAGTTACTTCCGTGCCTTTCTTCTATTTATCCCGTTAGTCACGGAAGTAACTTCCGCACCATAGTGAGAATCTCGGAAAAGATGAATCAGCAAATAAATCATCCCCCTACCCCCTTCCAAGGGGGACGGAATGCGTGTACTACATAGTAGAGGACTGACCTGTACTTTCCTTCCCTAGTCCATCTGGTTTTAAGGCCGATTTCAGAAAAGGAGCCGCTAAACAGGATTAACTCAAAGAAAGCAATCGCCTTCGTGGTTGACTATCAGAATTCTGTTTAGGGGCAGTTTTTCAAAAAAGAGCCCCTAAACGTAGAATGAATTACGGGTCTAAATGGTCCAGCGGGTCTACCTGGCGCGAGGCGGACACGGAGTAATATTCCGTCTCCACGTCAGAGAGTTTCTTCAGCTTCTGGAACGGCGCGTAGCCCAGTTCCTCTTTGGCCTTCTTCTCGAAACGCATAATGTAGCTGCTCTGGCTTTCATCGGTGACAATCAAGATGGGTCTGTCAAGGGGTAGTTGCAGCGTGTAGAGTAGGCGGTTGGTGTTGCGCAGGTTGGTGGTGGTGTGGCGGGCGTGCGGCTCAATGATGACCACCTGCTCGGCTACGCCCAGGCTGTCTACCATATACTTTTTCATTTCCACGGCCTCGTTGTACGGCGTTTTGTTGGGGTGCACGTTACCGCCCGAGACCACGATGAACGGTGCCAGGCCTTTCTGGTACCGCTCCAGCGCCATGCGGCAGCGGCTTTTGGCTTTGTCGTGCAGCACAATACCCTCTTCCTCGGGCCCGAAGCCCGGCACCAGAATCAGGCTGTACTTGAAGTTCTTCCAGTCGGTGGATTTCGCCTGCTGGAAAGGTCCGGCGTTCAGGCCCTGGTGCAGCGGCTCATAGCGTACCGCCTCGTCCCTGCCGTTGATAGCCAAAGCCTCCAGCGAAACCTGTAGCGGAATCTGGAAGAACAGTTGGTCTCCGGAGGTATTGACGGCTTTCTCCAGCGCTTGCCGCACCTGCCGATGAAAGGCGGGATCGGTGAGCTCAAAGCTGATGGCGTCAATTTTGGGGTAGCGCGGTTTCTTGCCTTTGAAATAGACATCAGTGGCGTGGTTCATGGCTTGCGCCGAGTTCTGCCAGGCGCTGCGCAGGAAAGCGGTATCGGGTTGGGGAGCGTACAGCTCGTATTTCCCGCTGGCTTTCAGGGGCTGAACCACGTTTTGGAACCGCTTGCTGCTTTGGAACAGGCGCACCAGCTCATTGCCCACCTGCTGCACCTCGGCAGCGCTCCACTGCACCGAGGAAGCCAGACAAGGCACATCGGAACAGGTTTGCACGGCCTGCTTCACCCGCTGGGCGCGCTGAGAGGCCAACTGCCGAAGGGTTTCGCTTTTCTGGAGTTCGGCTTGGTACGGACTTTCCTGCAACGTGACCAGCAGCGGGTAAATCTTCTGCTGCAACAGGGTTTGGGTGGCGGTCTGGCCCGTGGCCGAAGCCGTGGCCGGTGCTTTGGGAGAGCAGGCGCTCAACAGCGAAAGAATTGCCAAGCCGCCCGCCAGTAAGGGTTTAGGGCTAAGAGAGAGAAAAGGTTTTATCATTTCGGAGGAATATAAACAAATGAAAAGAGGCGCGTTTAGGGGCCGTTTTTCTGAAAATAGCCCCTAAACGCATGTACCCCGGTAGGATTAGGGATTGGATTTCGCGATTTTCTTCTGCGCCACGTACGCCGAATGCAACGACAGGTAACACTCCTTCAGCTCTTTCACGTCTTTATAGGCGCTCTCAAACAGGAACGGACCCTGGTAATTCACCTCGTCCAGCGCCGCCAGAATCTCGGGCCAGTCGTTGCCGCCCTGGCCGGAGCAAGGAAGAAAATGGTTCTCCTTCTCCCCGTGCCCATCGGCTACGTGAATGGATTTCAGCCGTTTGCCCAGCGCCCTGATGAGCCGCTCCGGGTGCTTGATGTGGTTCATGTCCACGGCCGCGTAAATGTTTTTGGGCAGGCGGCCCATGATCTCCAGCGTCTCCTCCACCGACCGGCACAAAGGCCGCTCGCGGTTGGCATCGGCGAGCAATTCGGGACCCAGCATGTTTTCAATGACCATGGTGGCGTTTAGTTCCTGCACCGCCGGCAACAGTTCTCCGCTGGACTTGATCATCTGGGCCTTGCGGGTTTCGCGCTCGTTAAGGCCCAGATAATAGCTGGGGTGGAACAGAATGACTTGGGGCTGCAACGCTTTCGCGTAGGTCAGCACCTGCTGGTGCAGCGCCACCACCGCTTGCCGTTCCTGCTCATTGGCCAGCGAAATGTCAATGGTTTTGCTGTACGGCATGTGGATGGACCAGATCTTGATCCCGGCTTTGTCGGCGGCCTGCTTGGCCTCGGCCACGGCTTTTCGGATCTCGGCCTCCGAAAGCTTGAACTGGCGCTTGTCATCAATGAAGGCCTGGAACGAGGTTTCAATGTAGTCTACCCCCACAGATTTGGCGTAGGCCATGTTCTCTGGCGTGATGTTCTTGAGGGCGATGGAATAGCCCACCTTCCGCGGTTGGGCCGCTTTCTGCTGCGGAGGCTTGGTGGCGCAAGCCCATACCAGCAGGCAGGCACCCAAGAGGAAGCCGGTTACTTCAGAGGATACTTTCATGGTCATTCAGGTAAAGGGTTCCGGAAAAACAACTGGAGAAGGAAACGCTACCTATTCACTAGCAAGATGTTACGCAAGGCTTCTCTTCCTCCCAAGAACTTCCTTACTTCCTTCCTTCCTTCCTTCCTTCCTTTCCCGGAAGGAAGGAAGTTCTTGGTTCTTAAAAGGCTTCTTCCCGTTTAGGAGCCGTTTTTGGAAAAACAGCCCCTAAACGGGAAAAAGGTCTTGATCTTAGAGTTTTCTGATGACGCGCACGCGGTGGTTCTGCACATCGGCTACATACACGTTGCCGTCTTTGTCTACCGCCACATCGGTGGGTTGGCTGAAGCGGGCGCTGGCGCCGGGGCCGTCTGCGTAGCCCGAGGTGGTGCCCGCCATGGTGGTCACTTTGCCCGCCGCCGTGATTTTTCTGATGCGGTGGTTGTTCAGGTCGGCCACGTACATAGTACCGTCTTGGCCCACGGTAACGCCGTAGGGCTGGTTGAACTTGGCGGCTGCGGCATCACCGTCTACGGAGCCCAGGCTCCCTTCACCGGCAATGGTGCTGGCCACGCCCTGCGGCGTGATTTTCCGGATGCGGTGGTTCTGGCGGTCAGCCACCAGCACGTTGCCGTCTTTGTCTACCTCCACGCCCGACGGGTTGTTTACTTTAGACACCGAAGCATCGCCATCGGCGAAGCCGGCGGTCCCATTCCCGGCAATGGTAGACACTGTTCCGTCTGGCGTGATCTTTCTAATGCGGTGGTTCAGGTTATCGGCTACGTAGAGGTTGCCCGCCTGGTCCACGGCCACGTCAAGGGGCTGGTTGAATTGGGCGGTGGCGGCTGGGCCATCGGCGAAGCCGGAAGCTCCGGTTCCAGCCACGGTGCTCACCACTCCGGCAGGCGTGATCTTCCTGATTTTGTGATTGTCCCGCTCGGCGATGTAAATGTTGCCCTGCGCGTCTACCGCCGATTTCCAGGGGTAATTCAATTTGGCCGTGGCCACGGGTCCGTCTACGTTACCGGCGGTGCCTCCGAAGCCTACCAACGTACTCACCAAACCAGCCGGGGTCACAATTCTGAGGGCGTTGTTGCCGCGGTCCGTCACGATGAGGTTGCCCTGGGCATCAAACGCCACACCCTCGGGGTTGCGGAACTGGGCCACATCCGGGGTTCCGTCCTTCAACCCAATGATTCCCTCGCCGGCAAAGGTGCTCACCAGGAATTCCTCGGGGGCCTCGGCGTAGGTGAAAGTGGGGCCTTGCAGTTCGCGGTTGTTCACGGTCACGGTCACATTGCCGGAGCTGCCGTTCTCGGGCACCACCACCTGTAGTTGGCCCTCAGAGGCCTCAATGACCACGGCAGTCTGTCCGTTGAACTTGACCACGTTATTCTCCCGCACCGGGCCGAAGTTGCGACCCAGAATGGTGACAATACTGGAAGGCGTGCCGCTGGCGGGATTGATGGACACCAACGCCGGTTCTGTGGAAACACCGGCGGCGTCATCGTCTTCTTGGCAGGCAGCCAAGCACAGGACCGCCATCAGGAAAAACAGGTACTTATTTATCTTTTGGAACATAAGGTTATCAGTTGGAAAAATGAAAGGAGAAAGAAAGCACCACGGCCTGTGCCGTAGCACCCGCCCGTCTGTTTAGGGGCTCTTTTGGGAAAAACGGCCCCTAAACGGACACGCTGCTTCTGCTGTTTCTGCCCAGCGGAGAAACCGTTACGGCACGTTGGCCACCACCGCCCACCCGTTGGCTACGGCGCGCGGCAAGCGGTCTGAAGACCAGTTGCGCATGTGCCACACATCGGCCAGCGGGTGCTTGATCATGAAGGTGGAAGAGCCGCCGCCGTCCAGGTTGAGGGCCTCGCGCGCACCCAGAGCGCTTAAGAACGTGGCCAGTTTCTCCAGCGTGATGCCGTTGGAATAGTCGAACCGGCGGCCGTCTACCACCACAAAGTACACCACCTTGTCCTGGGTGATGCCCACGGCGGTTCTGGGTTCAATGGACACATCGGTCTGGCTCACGCGCTGATTGTCTCTGATGAGGCGGTGGTACCCGCCCAGAGCGTGCTGGATGTTGTCTTTGCGCTGCTCGTAGTCGTTGGCATCGCCAATGAAGGGGTTGCCCTGCTTGTCTACCCCAAAGTACCCGCGGCCACCGGCCTGAATGGCGGTTTTCACGGCTTTGCCGTTGAGGTAGACCAAGCTGCGGGGCTCCCCGGTGCTGGTGTTGAAGAAGTCTGAGTTCACGGCGGCCATCACGCGCTGCCCCGGCTTGTCAATGTACTTAAGCATGTCTGGGATGGTCTGCATGGCAAAACCGGTGCCGCCAAAAGGCGTGGCCGGGTACAGCGACAGGCCGGGCTGCTTCAGGTCAACTTTGAGCACGAAGGCGTGCATGGTGTAGCCTTCCATGCTCAGGTAATGGATGTCGGTTTCTTCCACGCCGGGGTGCACCTGGAACGTGGTGTCTGAGAACACCCGGCTAATGAGCGAGGTATTGTCCACCAGCATCTTCGCCACCGGGGTAGTGGGGCTGAAATCTACTGCGGGCGCCTCGTCGTCGTCCTCGCAACCGCTGAAGGCAAACAAGCTGCTCACCGCGCAAAGGGCAATGATATATCGTTTAATAGGGAGTAACATATCCTAAGAGGTTAAGAGATGGGAAGAATTAATAGTTGGGATTCTGTTCCAGCTGATCGTTCAGGATGATCTCGCTCTCCGGCAACGGCAGTTTCTGGCGGTGCGGCTCAATGCCCAGCGTAGAGACAGCTTTGCCGGTTCTCACCAGATCATACCAGCGGAAGCCTTCGGCGAGCAGTTCCCGGCGTCTTTCCAGCAAAACGGCATCTAAATAGGACTCTTCGCTGCTGGGGCTCAATGCCGCCAGACCACGGGCCTGCCGCAGTTCGTTGAGGCGGTTCAAACCAGCCATTCCCTGCGCCTCGGCGCTGATGAGGTACATCTCCGCCAGACGGGTGACAATGAACGGATCGGTGCCGGACTGGCCGCTGGGGTATTTGTTGATCACGTTCAGGCCCTGCACCACGTCTATGGAAATGGGCTTCCGTTTGTCATTGGCTTCAAACAAGTTCTGCATCACGTCATCGGTGGGTTTGTAGACGTAGGAGCCCTTCACTGTGTGGGAGTAAGTATAGAACAAGGTGCTGAGCGTGATGCTGGACTCCTCGGTGAGGTTCTCAAAGGCGAAAATGACCTCGGTGTTCTGCTGCTTCCGGAAGATCTTCTCAAAAACATCCAGTTTATAGCGGCCAGAGGTGATGAGGCCTTCGGCCAGGGCCGCGGCTTCCTGCGTTTTGCCCCGGGCCAGTTTCACCCGGGCCATGAGCGCCTGCACCGCGTCTTTGTTCACGTAGTAATACCGGTTCACTACGTAGTCTGGGGCATCTGGCAAGGCGGCTTCCAGTTCTCTTTCAATGAAGTTCCAGACTTCCTCCTCGCTGTTGCGCGACACTTTCTCATTGGTGTTCTGCTCCAGCAGGGGCACCCCGCCCCAGCGGGTCACCAGATTGTAGTACAGGTACGCCCTGAAGAAGTGGGCCGTGCCGTTTATCTCTCTTTTCTTCTGGGTATCTGAGAACGGCGCAATGGAGGCCAGCACGTTGTTTACCTGGTACAGCGCCCGGTAATAGCCGTCCCAAGCGTTGCCTATGAGCGAGTATTCTGGCCGAAGAAAGTTGTTGATGAACGCCAGCTGATTTCCGCCGGAGGGGTTCATCAATTCCCCGCCAATGAGGTCATAGAAGATGTAGGACTCGCGGCCCGGCGAATTCTGCACCGAGTTGTACATGCCGTACAGCAAGGCGTCCATGTCTTTCTCAGAGGTGTTGTTTGGCGACACCGAGGAGTGCGGATAGAAATCCAGTTGGTCATTACAGGCCGGCAGGGCCAGCAGACTCGCAAAAAATAAAGTATATCTAAGCCTTAGCATATGTCTGATGGTTAAGCGTGGTTAAAAACGGAGGTTCACTCCTACATTCACGGTTCTCAACTGCGGCAGAATCAGGTTGTCTTCGCCCATGAACTGTGGGTCAAAGTTGCTGGTCACCTCGGGGTCCATACCGGAGTAATTGGTCCACAGGAACAGGTTGTCGGCTTGGGCATACACCCGCACGCGGCTCAGCTTGATTTTGGAGGTAAAGCTGGTTGGCAGCGTGTACCCTAAAATCACGGAACGCAGGCGCAGGAAAGAGCCGTCTTCCAGGAAACGGGTGGAGTTTTGGGTGTTCCAGCCAGTACCGTAGATGGCGCGCGGCGTGGTGTTGCTGGTACCCGGACCAGTCCAGCGCTCCTTAGCCACCTCTTCCCGTATCCCGAAGAAGTTGTTGGCCAGACGCTCCACCGTGATGCGGCCCGAGAAGTACACATCAGCGCCTTGGCTGTAGTTGAGGAACACGCTCAGGTCAAAGTTCTTGTACTGGAAGGTGTTGTTCCAGCCGCCGAAGAAGTTGGGGTTAGACGTGCCCACAATCTGGCGGTCATCAGCGTTGATGAGGCCATCGTTGTTTATGTCATCGTACTTCACGTCACCGGCCCGGATGCCTTGTTTGAAGAAGGCCTCTGGAATTTCCTCGTTGGTCTGGTAGATGCCCAGCATCTTGTACAGGCAGAAGCTCCCTACCTCTTCTCCTACTTTGAGGGTACGGTTCGCGCCAATGAGCAAGGCTTCATCGCCTAGGAGCGAGGTCAGTTTGTTTTTGATGAAGGAGATGTTGAAGTCCGAGCTCCAGGTCAGCTCCCCGAAGGCCTGGTTGGTGCCCACCATGAATTCCCAGCCCCAGTTGCGCATTGAGCCAATGTTGCTGGTGATGCTGGTGAACCCGGAGGTAGCCTGCGTAGGGCGGCTGTACAACAGGTTGTTCGTGTTCTTCACGAAGTAATCGGCGGTGAGGGTGTATTTGCCGCGCTGGAAGCCCATATCTACTCCCACGTCAAATTGGTCGGCGCTTTCCCAGGTAAGGTCGCGGTTGCCGTTGGTGCTCACGCCAATGCCGCTCTGGTACCCGTAGTTACGCCCGCCGCTCATCTGTGCCTGATAGGCATAGGAACTGATGCCGTCCTGGTTACCGGTAGAACCGTAGCTGGCGCGCAGTTTCAGGTCCATCAGCTCCACGGGGAAGAACTCTTCTCTGGAGATGTGCCAACCGGCAGAAACCGACGGGAAATACCCGAACCGGTTCTCTGGGGCGAATTTAGAAGAACCATCTGCCCTGAAGGTGAGACTAAGGAGGTACTTGTCTTTGTAGGAGAAACTGGTTCTGCCAAAGTAAGAAGCCAGTGCACTCTCAGTCAGGCTAGTGCCTGCTTCGGTAATCTCGGCGGCCACCGACAGCACGTCAAAAGAGGTGGAAGGGAACCCACGTCCGTCAATGTTGATCCCGGAGTTGGAGGTCTTCTGGTAAGACTGACCGGCCAGCGCCGAGAAAGAAAGCTCCCCGAACTGCTTGTTGTAGCTCAGGGTGTTTTCCACCAGCAGGTTGGAGATCATGCGCCGGCTGTCAATGAGACGGCCCACGCCAGTCCCGTACGGGTGGTCTTCATTGTAGTACACCTTGTCTACGGTATAGATCTGGTCCAGACCCAAAGACGTTTTAAAATCAAGGCCTTTGGCTAAGTTGAGGTTGGCGAAGAACGTACCCAGGTAGCGGTAGTTCTCTATGTCAGCGTCTTCCTCGTTCAGGATGTGCAGCGGGTTGTGGTACAGCAGATCCTCGGTTCCGCCCACGTAATACTCGCCGTTGGGTTTATACGGGCGGTCAAACGGACGCTGCGGAATACTGCGCGCCATGACGGTAGCCCCGGAGTTGGAGCCCGGCACGCGGGAGTTGTGGGTGTAGCTCAGGTTGGAGTTGGTTCCTACTTCCAGCCAGTTAAACAGTTTGTGACTAAGGTTAACCTTACCCGTGTACTTCTTGAATTCGCTGCTGATGATGGTTCCTTCCTGGTCCAGGTAATTACCGGAGACAAACACCTTGGTTTTTTCGGTGCCCCCGGAGAAAGAGAGGTTGTAGCTGGAGGTTCTGGCAGTGCGGGTCACCAGGTCAAACCAGTCGGTGTCGGGCATACCAGGGTACGGATTCTCCTTGCGCAGCATGTAGTTGGCATCGCCTAGCTTGTAGCCAAACTGCTGGTTGTAGTTGTCAATGCCTTCGTTGATCACCTCCAGGTACAGGTCAGAACCCGCCATTTTCATCTTGTGGCGGTTAGGCACGTCCTGTATGCCGGTGTAGTAGTCAAAGTTGAGGTTGGACTTGCCTTGCTTCCCAGATTTGGTAGTGATGATGATCACGCCGTTGGTGGCTCGGGAACCGTAGATGGCCGAGGAAGCCGCGTCTTTCAGTACTTCAATGGACTCAATGTCATTGGGGTTGAGCTGGGAAAGCGGGTTCATGTTCTCGCCCAGGTTGAACAGGGCGGCGTTGTGCGGCACTACCGGAATTCCGTCAATCACGTACAGGGGCTCGTTGCTGGCGCTCAATGACCCGATTCCCCGGATGCTCACGCGGGTAGAGGAACCCGGACTACCCGAACCGGAAGAAACGTTCACACCGGGCATGCGGCCTTGGATCAACTGGTCAGGTCCCAGAACCGGTCGTGAATTCTGCTCATCAGGCTTGAACGAGCTGATGGCGCTGGTCACGTCTTCGCGCTCCTGCTGGCCGTAGCCTACCACCACTACTTCTTTCAGGGCCTGGTTGTCTTCCTGTAACTGAATGTTCAGATCAGAGGGGCCGTTGAACGCAACTTCCTTGGTCTGGAAACCGATAAAGGTGAACACCAACGTTCCAGTGCCTTCGGGCACCTGCAAGGAGAAACTACCGTCTCCCGCCGAGGCCGTAGCCACGGTAGTGCCTTTGAGGTTGATGGTGACGCCCGGCATGCCTTCGCCTTTGGCATCCACTACTTTTCCTTTAATGGTGGTGGGTGGAACCGCTACCGTCGCTTCGGCTACCGGTTTCCGCTTCACCACCACCGTTTTCTGATTTACGGTATAGGTAAGCGGCTGCCCTTCAAAACACTGCTCCAGCGCCTCTATCAAAGAAGCGTTCTTCAGCCGGAGGTTCACGGGCTTGGCTTCTTTGAGCATCTGCACATTGTAGAGGAAGTTGTAGCCGCTTTGCTTTTTCACCTCGTTCAGGGCTTTCTCCAGCGGCACGTTGGTATAGGAGAGATTTATTTGCTGGCTGTAGCCAGCGGCGCTTACCTGCAAAAGTGCGGCAAGCATAAAAATCATGGTAAG
Source organism: Rufibacter sediminis (assembly GCF_014269285.1). GTDB lineage: Bacteria > Bacteroidota > Bacteroidia > Cytophagales > Hymenobacteraceae > Nibribacter > Nibribacter sediminis. The sequence continues at coordinate 4,505 of NZ_JACOAF010000017.1, read as the reverse complement.
TTTCATACCCAAAAGGAGCTTATGTGGTATACAGACCAGAAACCTACTCTTATGAAGAGTATTAATTTTCATACATTTGTTTGTTTGGGTTTAAGAAATAGGTGCACTCACGTCTATTGCCTTTCCAGACCCATTCCATAGCCAGGGGCGTTGCCGCGCCCCTGGTTTCTTTTTTGGGCCCAAGGCGAGTTTCTGTTGGGCTATGGCATCACGGTTAACCTCCTTCCTTTCCGTTTAAAATGAACCGTTTCCGTTAATTCTAGCATGTTGAGCACGTCTGTGATGTCCTCGAAGCGGGAGACGGTGCCCGTAAAACTCTTGTGGTCGATCTCACCCTCATACACCACTTCCACGTCATACCAGCGGGCTATTTTGCGCATGACGCTGCGCAGATCCTCGTCATGAAAAAGGAACTGACCGTTTTTCCAGGCGATGCTTTCCTGGGCATCTACCTGCTCTACTTTCAAGGAACCGGAGGACGTATGTAGCACGGCTTCCTGGTTAGGCTCAATGGTAACCGCTTCGGCAGAATTGCTCACTTTCACGGAGCCTTCCAGCAAGGTGGTGCGCAGTTGCGCTTCGTCTTCATAGGCCATGAGGTTGAAATGGGTGCCCAATACCTCTACCTCCATTCCTCTTGACTTCACTTTGAAAGGCATGGTCTTGTTTTTGGCTACCTCAAAATAGGCTTCGCCCGTTAGCTCCACCACGCGCTCTTTGCCGGCGAAAGCCGCCGGGAAGCGCAGTGAAGAAGCCGCATTAAGCCACACCTTGGAGCCATCAGCCAGGGTGATCTGGTACTGCCCGCCATGGGGAGTGGATAAGGTATTGAGCTGCGTCTGGTCTGCCGTTGGGGCCTGCCCGGAATAGGAAAGCTGGCCATCCAGTTTGATGATCTTGATATTTGCGTGGTGGGACAAGTCTCCGTTTGCGGCTACATCCAGGTCTATCACGGTGCCATCAGCGAGGGTTAGAAAGGCTTTGTCACGGCCAGGCTTCACCTCTGCGAGCGCAGGGGTGGTTTTCTCCGCCACCGCTACCGAAGGCTGCTGACGCTGCCACCAGTAAAAGACACTGCCCGAGGCCAACAGCAGGGTAATGACCGCCGCCACGGCCCAGATGGAGGAGTACTGCCGGCGTTTAGCTGGCTCCTGAAAAGCAGTAGCAGCTTTGAGACGGTTGAAAATTGCGGCTTTTACTTCTTCCTGCGAGCCCATTGCCGCTTCCTCCCAGGGCAAGTCCTGCAGTTCAAACTGATCCTGGTAGTCTTCCAGCAGTTTCCTCTCCTGCGGGGTACAGGTACCGTCTAGGTATTTCTGGTGCAGGATAATGTATTCTTCTCTTGTCATGGGTGATGGCCTTGTACCAGTAGAGAGCCTCAGATCACCCACCACACACACACGTTGCGTCTATTTTTTTACTTTATTTTGAAAACCTGGCCCAAAACGCCACAAGAGGCTTTCTGAAGGCAGTAAAAATCCTTTCTCTGCCCTGGCAAGCAAATCGTGTTTAGGGGCTCTTTTTCAGAAAACAGGCTTAAAGCGGGTATTCCCTTCACCGGCTGACGGCCGCTCCAGAAGGTACCGGGCAAGGTTGCTTACTCTCTCCAGATAAGGTTCGGTGGAATTCCATTCTCAGGTCTGGACATCCGCTAAAATCACTTTCTGGTAGTCCGCAGCACGACAAGAGAAGTAACGTCCTTTATGCTGGACATAGACGCACAGGCTAGATGGATTTGGAATTGCGACAAATGCATTCACTCCGCCTCATATAAGCCCAAATTTTTCAATTAGTGCAAAAACCTTATTAAATTATTTCATTATATTGCTTTTGCTTACAACTGCAAACAACCAGAAACCAAACGTAACCAAACCATAACCTTGACATAACATTGGCCTTATGGTTTTTCCATTTTTTTGTGGTCAGATATTTCTCCCTTCCTGGAAGGGGCCCTGCTTAAGATTCAGTTTACCAAGCTAAACCATCAAACTCCAACATCTATGTATGAAGATCAGCCAGATGTAGCCGTGTGGGAAGCCATTCAGCAGGATGATGTCAAAGCTTTCAACGCCTTGTTTGAACGTTACTGGTCGCGGGTGTTCACCACCGCTTTCTCGCACCTGAAAGACCGGGAAGTCTGCGAGGAGATTGTGCATTCTATTTTCCTGAACATTTGGACCAAGCGCCACCAACTGCAGATCGGGTCTTTCCAGCAGTACCTTACCGCCGCCGCCCGTTACCACGTGTACAAACACCTGAAATCGGCGAAAGTCATTCCGCTGCGATACACAGACCAGGTGGAGCAGTTTGACCGGCAGGCCCAGGGAAATCAAGAAGAAGAAGAGATGCGCGCGCAGGAACTGGAACTTCAGCTAGACACCCATCTGGAGAAACTGCCCCGGCGCTGCCAGGAAATCTTTTACCTGAGCCGGAAAATGCTCCTCCCCAACGAGGACATCGCGTCTCAGCTAGGCATTTCCAAGCGGAGCGTGGAAAACCAGATCACCGTGGCCCAGCGGCACCTGCGGCTTTTCCTGAAGAACACGGCTCTCCTGATTTTATTCCTGGTGTAGATCCGGAGGCATCCGGCAGAAAGATATAGCAAAGCGACATCATCACGTTTTAGGCTTATTTTTCAGGAATAAGCCCTAAAACGCCCCAATCATGTAATTTACTGACCAGCTACCTTGGCCGCCAAGGGGTGCCGGAATGCGATCAGCCCAAACAGCACCGCCATCAGGCCGTACACCAGCGCCAGCGCCCAGATAATGCTGTTTTGCTGACCAGCCTGTAGTCCTTTCAACAGCGCCATCGCTCCGGCAAAAAAGTGCAGCATATTTCCCATCGCCAGCGGGCGGGCATAGATCCCACCAATCAATACTCCTTTCGCCATCCAGTTCAGAATGGCGAAGCCCAGGTATAGCGCGCCTAGAATCTGTACCAGTACTGGCGCCATTCCCGTAGGGTCGGTTCCCAGATACTGCAGGACTTCCTGTGGCAAAAAGGAAGCGATGAGGCCCAAGGCGGCCATCACCAGGGCACTCGCTGACATGATTATTCTTGTGTTCATAGCGCGGACAAGGTATCATTTTTTAAACCGAAAACACAAAAGCAGCGGGGCCGGAAAGAGGTAATTCTTTCCGGACCCGCTGCTTCTTAATTATCGTTTCAGGCTTCGTTTGGTAAAACCAGCCCTGAAACGCGCTAATCTACCAACCGGTGGTTGGCGCGGGTTCTGTACCCCGCAAAGCCGTAGTACACAATGTAGAGGTAGCAGAGCAGGGGCACAATGAACGAGAGCTGCACGTTGCCGGTCACGTCGGCCACGGCGCCTTGCAGCGGCGGCACAATGGCTCCGCCCACAATGGCCATCACCAGCAGCGACGAACCCTGGCTCGTGTGCACGCCCAGCCCCTTGATGGCCAAATCGAAGATGGTGGGGAACATCACGGAGTTGAACAACCCGATGCCGATCACCGCCCACATGGCCACCGCGCCCTGCCCGAAGGTCCCGATCAACAGCAGCACGATCACGGCGGTGGCGTAGAGCCCTACCGTGCGGTTCGGGATGAAACCACCCAGCAGCAAGACCACAAAGTTTGCGGCAATCAGCCCCAGAATGATCAGGGCCTGGTTCAGGTCATAGATGGCGTACACGGCCCCGAACGTCACCGCCGCAATCACGGCCATGATCACGTACTTGAGCGAGTTGTTGCGGAACTGCGCCAGCGCCACCGCCCCGAAGAAGCGCCCGATCATGGCCCCGCCCCAGTAGAAAGACAGAAAGTGCTTGGCCTCTGACTCGTCCAGCCCCGCAATCTGCGGCAGTTTGAAGTAGTTGATGAGCATGCTGCCCACGGCCACCTCACCGCCCACGTACATGAAAATACAGATAATGCCCAGCACCAGGTGCCGGTGCTTCAAGGCCCCCGAGCCAGCCACCACGGTGGTACTGTCGCCGGTGAGGCGGGGCAGGCGGGCCAGTTTGATGATCACCGCAATCACGATCAGGGTGATGGCCAGCCCCACGTACGGCATCTTCACCGAGTCGGCGGTGGCGGCATCGTTGCTCACCTGGTCAAAGATGAGGTACCCCCCGATGATGGGGGCGATGGTGGTCCCGAAGGAGTTCAGCGCCTGCGTCATGTTCATGCGGCTGGACGAGGACTCCGGCGGCCCCAGGATGGAGACGTACGGGTTGGCCGTGATCTGCAGCACCGTGATGCCCGAGGCCAGCACGAACAAGGCCCCCAGGAACAAGCCGTAGGAGTGGGAATCGGCCGCCGGCAGGAACAGGAGGCAGCCCACCGCCGTCACCGCCAGCCCCACAATGATGCCGTTCTTGTAGCCGATCTTCAGGATAGGATCGCCTTTGGTGACGGAGAACACGAAATAGAGAAGCGACACGATGAAGTATGCCCCGAAGAAGGCCGTCTGGATGAGCATCGCCTGCCAGTTCTGCAGCGTGAAAACCTGCTGGAGCTTGGGGATGAGGATGTCGTTCA
>NZ_JACOAF010000016.1 GCF_014269285.1 Rufibacter sediminis | reverse complement strand
CGGCCCACAGGAAGCCCAGCGGCGCCTTCTGCTCGTAGGCCAGCGGGCCGGTGGCCAGCTCCCAGAAGCCGCGCCGCACCAGGCTCGCGGCCAGGTAGAGCTCGTCGCGCCACAGCGCCCGGTTGTCCACCCAGTGGAAGAGCCGCAGCAGCGCCCCCGCCCCCACCGCCAGCCACGTCAGCAGCAGCACCAGCCGCCCGCCTCTCCCTCCTCCAGGGGAAAGCGGCGGAACCTCTTCTCGGACTAACAAAGGCGCGGCGGGTAGCGGTAGTGGCATAGGATATGTTTTCTAATGATTAACTGATCTACTTTTAAACAGGTGTTTTAGGGCCGTTTTTGTTAAAGAAGCCTTTTTCCAGAATTTGTTCTCAGGAGCCTTTCTTTGTTGGCAACTACCAGCTCAGCATTCTTCAAAACGGACTTATTTAGTTTATTGCGACGGAATCTCGAAGAGACACACCTTCAGTTCTGGGGCATCATACACGTAGATTTCCTTGCCCAGGGCCGCGAATTTCTGGTAGAGTTTTTCTCCACCTATCACCTCTCTGAAATACCAGGCAGGCTGTTGGTCAAACTCCCCTATCTTCACGCCCCGGTTCTTGCTGTACAGCAACCAGACTCGTTTTCCGGTGCCGGCAGATTTTATTTCAGGACCTAGTCGGGTGAAGTACTCCGCGCTGTTCCGGGAAATGCCCCGCACATCACTGCCTACGCTGGCATCATAGGTGAGCCCGTAGGTTTGCTTGTAAAAACGGTAAGGCGTCACCATGTTCCAATACACGTATACCGCATCGCCCTCTTTGAACTGGTTATTGATGAGGAGCAGGGCCTCTCGGTAATACGCCTTTTTAAATCCCCCGAAAAGACTGGGATCGATGATCTGTTTAGCCGATGTCCAGAAGGGTGCGCCCAACAGCAGCAGAGAGAACAGAACCGCCGCTTTTTTATTGACGGGCTGGAGCATCTGGATCACCCGCTCACACCCCACCGCGACGATCAGGATGAGTAAGGGCGCCAAAAAGACCGTTAGCCGTTCGTACAGCGGGTACTTTTCCAGTGCCGAGGCTGCTACCGCCAAAAAGTAGGGCAGCAACAACACCAGGAGAAACTTTCTGTCTTTCTTCAACAGCAACAGAAGCCCCGTTCCAATGCAGATCAGCGGAATAAGGGGCTTTTTGAGAAAATAGACCCAAAACCCGGTTGCGGTTTCAGGCACCTCCCACAAGAGCCCTAAAGGAAAGCGAATCAGCCGGTTCCCGCCTTTGCGGATAGGCCATAAAAGATCCCGAACCGACTCGGGAGGAAAAGGCATGAAGCCGCTTCTGATTTTGAAATAATGGATCAGCCAGGCAGAATCGGCGTGTTTGTAGGTGAACAACAGGTAATTGACAGCAAAGCTACAACCCCACATCAGGAACGGCAGCGAGAGCCTGAGCAGAATTTTCCATTCCTTTCGGGAAAGATGGTAGAGAAAAATACCCATCGCCATTCCTGCCAGAACAAAAATGGAGGCAAAGGAAAACCAGATGATCAGGGCACCCCAGCATCCCCAAAGTACTAAGGAAGAGATCTCCTGACGTCTATGAAAGCGGGTGTACAGGTAAAGGCAGAGAATGGATGCCAGCAATTCTGTACTGTACTGCTTTATCTCAACCGTATGGTACACCAAGGGAGGCGCAAGTGCCAGTATCCCCACGGCTACGGTCACTCCCGGTAATTTCAGGAAGTACTTGCAAACCGATTGGAAGAGAAACAAAGAAAGCAATCCGCAGACCAGCGGCACAAACCGAAGCGCCATTTCGCTCTTTCCCAAAATGAGAACCGCCACCTTACACAACAACAAGAACCCCAATGGTGCCTTCTGCTGGTATTCCAAATCAGAAAGGACCAAACCCGCAAAATCCATGTTCACCAAACTAGAGGCCAGGTAAATCTCATCCAGCCACAGAGACCGGTTGTCCACATAATGGAACACCCGCAGGAACACCCCAAGGCCCAATAAAACCCAAAGCATCCACTTCCAGCCTGCATCCGCCTTAGTTTTGGCGACAGCAGCAACTGGTTCCTTATATACGAAGACCGGAGTACGCACTAAATGGGCAAGCATAAAAGAGGATGAAATTTGAAAAGATAATGGTCAACCAGGATTGCTGGTCTTCTGATAGTAAGCAGGTTCTATGCTCTGCCTGGTCACAATTTCCTCCACACCAACCACAGCTCAGGCAACTAGTACAGGTTAAATACCAGTCACCTAACGTTTACTCAATAATAATACCAGAAAACTCTAATTTATTCTTAATAACATTACAATAACATAATCTGGATGCTTAACTTTCTTTCACCTCTGCTACTTTCTAGTGGTCTACCCGAAGATTTATGCATGAAGGAGGAGCAGAAAAACGGCTATTTGCCTCATTTCGTGAATCCGTAAGGTGGAGCGGCGGATACCTGAAGTACCCTTCCCAAATGGGTTACATTGCTCTGAACAGACACAAACCCTAAGTATTTCTATCTTAGCAGCGCCTTCCCAAAAGAGTTGGGCCTTCCGTTTGCATGAGAGCCATGACGAATAGGAGTACCAAAGGCTGCAAGCTGTATCTGGAGTACTCCCAATTTGAAACAAGCCTACGCAGCTGAACCCATAAATTACCGGTCCCGTTTTTAGCCTCTTTTTGACAAAACAAGCTCAAAACAAATTAGCCAACTCTACAAACATCTAATAAAAACTTACTATGCAGCATAATTTAACGGTCGATTTCCAAAAAATTACCACCGTCATTTTTGACGTAGACGGCACCCTTTATACCCAATCCAAGCTCCGGAAAAAGATGCTAATTTCTTTATTACGGCATTACGCATTAAGACCATGGAAAGCAAAAGATCTCTTAATTCTGCATCATTTCAGAGCCGAGCGGGAAAAGAGAGCTGGCTACAGCGGCAACCTGGAAAATGCGCAGTACGAGTGGTGCGCTGCGAAGGGCAACTTCGCGCCCGATAGAATACGAGAAGTTGTCAATTACTGGATGTTCCAGTTTCCTAATAAATACTTGGCTGCGTGTGTATATCCCGGCGTGAGGAAGTTCTTCCAAGTGCTTCAGGAAAACAACATCACTATAGGCATATATTCTGATTACGAGGCTGTTGAAAAATTAGAAGCCATGCATCTGAAGGCAGACCTTGTTGTTTCTTCCACGAATAAAGCTGTGGATCGTCTGAAGCCCAACCCCGAGGGACTCCTGTATATTGTCGATAAACTGGGGGTAACTCCGCAGGAATGTCTGTTTATTGGGGATCGGGAGGAGTTGGATGGAGAGTGCGCCATTAAAGCCGGCATGCCTTACCTAATCGTTGACAAAAAGGAATTCAGCCAATTTGATTTCTATGACAAACTCACGAGACAATTCTTGATTTCAAAGACAAACAAAGAATTGGTATAGAAATCAGTTTACAATTCTGGCATGTAATTCAATCACTAATAACAGCACTTCTACACACCAATATTCCAGCTATTTACAGCTTGTTTTTGCAATTTATACTCTTAAACACACCTATCCTTTAAAGCCTTTTAGTTTTCACCCTGTTTCCAAAAAACAGATCATAAACTTCCGATGATTTTCAGCATAGCTATCCGTTTACCTAAGGAATCCTAGATTTAGTGGTGTTTCTGACCTCAGGTCAACTAACGCCCGTAATGATTAATCTCACATTGGGACACCGTTTCTCATTTTGGGAAAAACCTACACCTTCTGTTCGGTAGAACTAAACACTTCACCTCTGTTCGGAATATTTAAAATAAATAACAGAATAAGAATAAACACTATTTCTTTTTATTAATTACATCCAATAAAATCTTGGCATGGTTTTAAACAACAATCTTTATAGAATACCTGCCAGACATTCACTTCAGGAGCATTTTTATAAACCATCGCTTATTTATCTGTACAAATTATATAGAAACGTAAAATTTTTCTAAGAAACTATGTCTCAAACAGCTACTTTTCCTGAATCTCCCAACCCACAAGTGGTTCTCCGGCCAGCCGGATTTAAAGAGTATGTTGCCATTGCCCGGCCAGACCATTGGTTCAAGAACATCTTCATGCTCCCGGGCATGCTGTTCGCCTTCATGGTCTACGACACTTACCTGGACCTGACGCTCCTGCTTAGAATTGTGGTGGGCATTGTGAGCACCTGCCTCATAGCCTCTGCCAATTACACCATCAACGAGTACCTGGATGCCGAATTTGACCGGTTCCACCCTGAGAAGAAGAAAAGATCAGCGGTAGTAACGGTATTGAGCCCGGGGTATGTTTATACTGAGTATCTGATCCTGATCATCCTCGGCCTTGCTCTGGCCTATTATATTTCCCTGCCGTTTCTGGCCTTAGAGGCATTTCTGCTTTTCATGGGCATCATGTACAACGTGCGGCCTTTCAGGACGAAAGAGCGGGTGTATCTGGATGTGCTTTCAGAATCAGTGAACAACCCCATCAGATTAGCTTTGGGCTGGTTCATCTTTGTACCGACCGCGTTATTACCAGAGACTCTTTTAGACCCGGTTTGGGCCTTTATCCCGCCCAGCAGCATCATTCTGGCTTATTGGATGGGCGGCGCCTTCCTGATGGCGACCAAACGGTTTGCGGAGTACCGCTACATCAACAACCCAGAGCTGGCAGGTTTGTACCGTAAGTCTTTCAAGCGCTATACTGAAAACAGCCTGCTCATTTCCATGTTCTTCTACGCCATCACCTCGGCGTTTTTCCTGGGCATTTTCCTGATCAAGAACAAAATTGAGCTCCTGATCAGCTTCCCTTTCTTTGCCTTGCTGTTTGCCTGGTATCTGCAGATTGGTTTGCGCAAAGACTCAGTGGTGCAAGGCCCTGAAAAACTGCACAAAGAAACCTCCTTCATGGCCTATGTGGTCTTATTCACCCTGCTGCTAATGGGCCTGGTGTACTTTGACATCCCTGCTCTGAACTGGTTCCTGAAGCAGTCTTTCTAGCAGCCTACCCACCCCATTTGTAGTAATTGAACAACGCAATAAATTTCAGTAAATACATGAAGGACACGTCTTACGATCTGGTGGTCATTGGCACTGGCTTCGCATCTACGTTTTTTCTGCATAAGTACCTGAGTAAAGCCCCGGCTAAAGCCAGTGTTCTTGTTTTAGAAAAAGGGCATTTCTTTCCGCACATGGAAAGGGTGAAGGAAAGAAGGGGCGAAAAAACACCTTTCGCCACGTTGAACCCCGATGCTCAGGAAACCTATGAGAACCTGACCCCGGAAAAACGGTGGATGTTCACGCAAGGCTTTGGCGGTAGTTCCAACTGCTGGTACGGCTGCACACCACGGTTTATGCCCTCAGATTTCAAGATGAAATCACTATACGGCGTAGCCAATGACTGGCCCTTGCAGTACGATGACCTGGACCCGTATTATTCTCAGGTGGAAGACCTGATGTCTATTTCCGGTCCGGAGATGACGCCCTTCCCAAAGAAAACACGGTACCCGCTTCCGCCCCATTTGTTTACCACCGTAGACAAGATTCTGCACAACAAATACGGGAACCTCTATATCAACCAACCTACGGCCCGGGCCAGCGTGGCGGTGAACGGACGAAATGCCTGCTGCGCCAGTGCTGTGTGCCACGTGTGCCCGGTAAATGCCAAGTTCACCATCGAGAACTCTAACATGGGCGTCTATGAAGACCCCAGGGTAGAGACCGTGTATGGCGCCCAGGTGTTCAGTCTTGACTTTGAGCAGAACAAGGTACGAAGAGCCAATTACTTCAAGGACGGGAAAGAATACAAAGTAGCCGGAGAGGTGTTCGCCCTGGGCACCAACGCCATCTTCAACTCCAACATCCTGCTGAACTCCGGCGACACCAACCCTTTCACCGGGAAAGGTCTGGGAGAACAGGTAGCGCTGGAAGCCTCGGTTTACCTGGACAACCTGGAGAATGTGGGCGGCAGCACCTGGGTGAACGCCAATGGCTACATGCTGTATGACGGCGATCATCGCAAAGATTCGGCGGCCTGCCTGATGGAGTCTAACAACGCTCCTTATATCAGACTGGAGCGGGGCAAATGGCGCCACCTCATCAACTTCCGGATGATCTTTGAGGACCTACCGGAGGCCAGAAACTTTGTGGCCCCCAGTGCTGACCGCCTGAAGCCCGCCATTACCCACAAAGGTCCTTCTGACTATTCCATGAAAGGCATTGAATACATGAAAGCCAAATTACCTGGCGTCTTGTCTTGCTTGCCCGTGGAGAAGATTGAGTACTCTCCCCTGATTGAGTCTGAGGCGCACATTCTGGGTACTACCAGAATGAGCAACAGCGCTGCCGAGGGCGTGGTGGACAAGCATCTGCTTCATCACCAGTACCGCAATTTGTTTGTATTGGGGAGCGGCAGTTTTACCACTTTCACGCCGGCGAACCCCACCCTTACCCTCTCGGCCTTGTCCATGCACGCCGCCGATAAAGTGTTCAACAGTATTCCGGTTTAGAGCAGAAGAAAAACAGAAAGCGCAGCTTTGGGAGCCAGCGCAAAATTCTTACCCGTATGAACAGAAGATACTTTTTAAGATTAACCGGTCTGGCCGGAGCCGCTTTGGTGGCTTTGCCCAGCCTGGGTTTTATGTCTACTTCCATCAAAGAAGCGGCTATTGGCGTGATCACGAAGGAACTCCATTACCTTAAACTGGACAAGAAAGGAGTAGAACAGTTCGTGGACGATTACTTTAAGGGCCATTATATCCAAAGTAGCCTTAAAACGCAGATCAACCTGAAGTCATGCTATTACCTGGGCGTAGATGCCAATGAATCACGGCTGCTCTCCAAGCTCGTCCATAATTACATCACCTCCACTGACTTCTTCATGAACCGCATGGATGAGAGCAAGACGGTGAAATACATTGGCATCAACAAAGCCTATAAAATGCCTTGCTACAATCCCTTTTCCTCTTTTTACTACCCGCCTAAGGTGAGTTAATCTGCTTTGAAAAGGAGCACAGAGGCACCGGCTTGCCCAGGGTTGCAAAGGAATGAACGGCTCAGCTGTTCAACGTGAATACTCCCCAGCAGCTGAAGGAAGACAGTCCTCCGGTGACACCTGTTAGGCACCCCTTTCATAGAAAATTGAATGAAAAAATTCTACCCAATAAATCAATGCAATTATGAGCATTCCGTCACTCTCCTTTAAACAAGCTTTTACCGCTCAGAGCATCAACTATTACAGCTTCCTGAAGGAGTATCCCTCTCCGGAGAAATATGCTTCGTCTCTTTTAAAATACAAGATCTTCTGCTGTGTGTGGGCCATTGCGTCTATCTTCCACATGGCCAATTACAACGGGTTTACATTAAACCTCACCTTTTTCCTGCTGACCAGTGCCGCCATCGCCTTAATGGCTAAGCCGTCGTCTATTGCCCGGCTTCTCGTTTTCATCTCCATGCAAATGTTTCAGGCCTCTCTGGACATGCCGGGCATTAGCAACCACTGGATTTTGACGGCTTTTGTCAACATCACGATTCTACATGCCTACGTGTACCTCATCATCAAACGGAAAAGCTTTTACATTGACAAGGTAGAGTTCCTCAACACGTTTGCCCCGCTGGTGAAGATAGAGTTGATCATTCTCTATTTCTACGCTGTTTTCCACAAACTGAACGCCGGCTTCTTTGACACCGAGTTCAGCTGCGCGGTGCGATTTATTTTGGTGCAGAATAACTATTACAACATTTTACCCTCAGACAAAGCCTTACTGGCCCTGAACATCTACGCGACGCTGATCATTGAAAGCATTATTCCCATCATGATCTGCATCCGGAAGACGCGGTACTGGGGATTACTGCTCGGTCTGGTATTCCACTTTATCATCGCCTACAACCCGATCAACGGTTTCTACGATTTCTCCTCCGCGGTCTTTGCGTTGTACTTCTTATTTACCAGCACCACGTTCAGCCACAAGATTCAGAGTCTGTACAATAACTTTATTTCCCGGAAAGTGATTCTGAAGAAGCATCTGCTGCAGTTCAACCTCGTTAACTTCGCGCTGTTTGCCGTATCCATTCTGTTCATGCTGTTTCTGGTGTACTACTACAACAAGGTTTTCCAGGACTATTTCCGGCACATTGTCTGGACCACGTACGGCTTGGGCTTTATCATCATCTTCATGTTGTCCATGAACGTCAAGGAGAAGAACAACGAAACCAAAACGTTCTCCTTTGCGCACTATTCCCTGCTGTTCATCCCCATCCTGGTTTTCCTGAATGGCCTTTGTCCTTACCTGGGACTGAAGACGGAGTCATCCTATGCCATGTTCTCCAACCTGAGAACCGAAGCTGGCATCTCCAACCACTACATCATACCGGCCAGCGCCCAAATTTTTGATTACCAGAAAGACATCGTGGAGATTGTTTCTACCTCTGAATACCACCTCCAGAACGTGGCGAAAGCCGACAAACTCATGACCTTCTTCCAGTTCCGCCGGTTTGTGCGAACTGAGCGGCCCGAGTTTGTCACTTACAAGCGGAACGGCGTCCTGAAGACGTTTGAACTGAGCAAAGCCACGGCCAGCCATGAGCTCTACCAAAAGGAAAATTACCTACTGGAGAAAATCATGTTTTACAGATACTTCAACAGAAACGGCGTGCAGGAATGTTCGCACTAAGACTGCCGCACTTTAGACCGCAATGAAGTAACAGAACTACTACTTAAACCCGAGAAGATATCCCGCCCAAAACCATCCCGTGGAGTGCGGGATATCCTTCTGCTGTTTTGGCACCATTTTCTGGAAAACAGGCCCAAAACGTACTTCGGCTTTTCATCAGAGTTCATTATAGGCACTTCCTCTCGCTTAGTGGAAACCACCAGGTGAGGCAGAGTGATTCAGCAGCTTCTACGGAACCGATGTCCAGTGCTGCTGTCTACCTGAAAATCGAAACAGAAAAGGACTTATCTCCTTTAGAAGGCTTTTCCGCCTGTTGGCAAATTTGAATTACTCACCCAGCTCATCTAAGAAAAATGGAAGATCTACTCACCATCTATCCCAAAAAACTCTTTCCTTGTCTTCTGAAAGCCTTTTTGGTGGTCATCTCCTTGAGTTTAATAGCCATCTCCTTAGATCACTATTTCAAGAATATAGCCCATAATCAAGCAATCGCCACCAGCTATACCTTCAAGACATACGTGGTGGGGATGTTTGATAGCAATGGGGAGAAAAACATCCCCACGTACTTTTCTTTCCTAAACCTGATCATCAGCGCGGTTCTGTTAGGGACTATAGGAAAGGTGGTGAAAGACTCAAACGAGCCCCGCTATTACAAAAGGTGGTACTTACTGGGCTGCCTGTTCATCTTCTTGGCCCTGGATGAATTATTGATGCTGCACGAAATCATGGGACTGCCCTTCATTGCCTTGCTCAAGTTCATCAACAACGGAAACGAAATCTCCTTTGTCCGCTTTACCGGGTTCATCCCCTACTTTCTGGTCGGCTTCTTTTCTTTTGCCTACTTCTTGAATTGGTTTCTGGCCTTGCCCAGAAGAACGATGATCAGCTTTGTGGTCTCGGGGCTGGTGGTGGTGTTTGGGGCCTTGGGCGTGGAAATGATTGGGGAGTACCTGATAGGCATCTATGGCAAATACAGCTTCCCGTACAAAGCGGCCACTACCTTTGAAGAATCTTTTGAGATGCTGGGCATCATCTACTTCATTAAAGCATTGATTGATTACCTGGAAACCAAAAAGGAGACCATCTCCCTCGGTTTCGATTTCCGCAACGGTCAAAAGAGCCATTTTGCCTCTGAAGAAGCTACTCCGGAAGTGAACCGGAGAGAAAAACATCTTATCTAAAACATCAGAAGCGAAAGTTGGGATGCTATTCTCTCCTTACAGAGTTACACGGTACGATTGATTGCTGATCGGTTTGATCACTTCTTAGATAGGATATTCTAATCATCCAGAGCTTGTGCGGCACCGGCGTTTTAAGCCTTATTTCCTAAAAACACGTCAAAAACCTCCCAGCAGTAGCGCCTTAGCGCAAGGAGCACCGTACTTATTTACATTAGATCTATCGGTTAAATCTAGATAAACTCTGCACGACAGTAAACCGCTGTTGCAAGGCCGTCTTACCCCTTAAACACAAATACTTTCTTGGTCACGAAATTAAAGATGGCTACAAGAAGTATTGCCAGGAACTTACCAGCTTTGGGCTCCAGGTTCACCTCCTCCACAAACAGCCAGATCAGTCCCTGGTTGATCACCAAACCGGCCAGGGAGAAAAACATGAACGCCAGAAACTCCACTCGGGAGGAATACTTCCCCGCTTTAAACACCCATACTTTGGAGATGAGATAGTTCAGCAGGATGGCCAGTAAGGTTGAGCTGAAATTGGCCACCATGTAGTTGACCTGGTAGTGTTCAAAGAGCAGAATGAAAATGAGCATGTCAAAAACGACGCAGAGACCGCCTACTAAAACAAACTTTATCAGTTGATAAAGCTTGTTCTGCTTGTCATTCCGCTCAGCAAGAGAAATCATATTCAGACAGATAGAAAAATGTTCAGATAGAAACAGGATGAAGTTGAAGCATAAACTCTAGATTAAAGAATATCTTCTGAGGTCACTTTCAGATTCCTTTGCCCTGATGCACTGGGCGAAGATGTTCCCTCACTTTTAGCAACGGGCGCGCTTGGCTCATCAACCGTGACATGGATGGTTACATTTCTCAGGTTGGTTTGCCCTTCCAGGTACTGCACAAGCGAATAGATGAAATAGATAATGCCCAACAGCTCCAGCGACTCCTCCAGCGTGGTAATTATCTTGTAAATCGACAGCAACCCGTTGTTCACCACAAAGCCACTTACCATTTCCATGCCCACGGCTCCCGCCATAAACGTGACACCTGCTACTAGAAAACTGTAGAAGGTCTTTTTAGGCAGCGAAAAGAGGAAGTTTTTGTAATAGAAGCCCACACAGAGCACTGCAAACCCATAAGGGACAAACCAGGCGAAATGAAACATCCCAAGATTCTCCTGCTGAAGCGCCTTCTGCAGGAGCAGACGCATTGGTTTGGCAGTTACCTCATGCAAGGCAAACAACTCATCCATGGCCAGCCAAACAAAGATCCACCCCAGCCAAGACCATTTTCTATGGTATTGCGGCTGGGTGCTGAACTTTACGTATCTGGCAATCAAAAAAAGAAGCGTGGCACTGATCAGTAAGTTGATGCTGGAGAAATAGGTAGGAATATTCTTTTCCCCGTCAAAATAGAACATCCCGGTCACATAGTACCGAAAGGTATACCTGCCCGCGATATTGGAGGTGGTGTAATTCTCCAAATAAAATTCCAGAGCAAGCACCAGACAGTTGATCACAGAAAGTACCAGAAATACTTTGAGCAAATACTTAAGAACCTTTCTTGATTTTAAGTGATACAGTAGTTCCATTTAGAAGAGCATTAACACTGAAACTTGCCTGGAAATGCCTTTTCTGACACCTGAAGGAAATAGTTGGCATGCAGCATAATTTCAAAAAAATTAGAACGCAGCCTTTGAGAACCTGTACTTGAGGATCTTAACGAAATCATCGTTCAAAGGAATTCCCTTCAACGCTTTATAGGCGTACTTCACGCCGTTCAGGTAATCCTTTTCCCGGAGATAGACCTTGGTGTTCGTCAACATTTGCTCGTGGTAGATCAGCTTGTCAAGTTTTTGGGTAAGCGCTTTTACGGCAATTAACTTGCGTTTTTGGTTTAGTTTCTTGAAACCAGGCTCAAAAAGCTCATTCAACCGGTAGTCTACCCGGTCTTTATAATGCCAATAATGATTGATCACGTCACCGGAAGCCTGAATCTTTGACACTGAATTCAACACCACCGTAAACGCCAATTGCTCACTAATGCGCCACTGGGTTTTGAGGTAAAACTCATCAGAAAGGGCAAATACGTCTGGGATCACGTTCTTCATGTTATTCGGCAACCCGATTACCCCGGCGTTCCAGACGTACTGAAACCTGTTGAACTGCTCCTCACGCTTATCAACCGAGAAAGTCTTACTTTCAATCAGCCGCAAAAAGGATCTGGGGAATTCCTGCGCGTCCAGCTTTTCTGTGTTCAGCCATTTATACACCCCCACCATTTCTTCAAAGGTCTGTTCCCTCAGGTGCATGAAGCTTTGCCCCGGCACTAAGGCATCTAGAAGTTTCCTAGGATTAGAGGTGAAAAACGTATCGGTGTCAATATATAACACGTCATCCTGCGGGTAGAGCGTATAGGTTTTATCAATAACAGAAATTTTAAAACGGTAGATAAGTCCTGACTTCTTCGTACTCTCCTGGATCTCGGACAGCGGAACATGCACGTAGACGACCTCAAAATCAAGGAGGTAAGGCTTGAAATAATTCGGATTGTCTGTATAGAGAATCACCCGCACATCGTTTTTACTATTGTCATACCAACTCCAAAAACTTAAAACAGCGAAAAGGGTCCGTTTGAATTCAACCTCTTTTCCATAGCAGAGCAAGACTACGTTTTTCATTTTTCAATTATAGTTATATAATAACGGTAGCGCGAAACAAAATATAAGATAATAAAATTATTTCAATAAATATTTAAGCTAAAACAATTTATTACTACCATTTAGGGGGAGCATCAACCGTAAAGTTATGCAGGAGCCCTTAGGTATGGCTTGCGTATCACAGACAGCATTTCTTACTATCCCGTAAAGGATTCCCATCTCCCTGGGAAGAAAAAGGAGTCCATCTACAAAGCTGCCAATCAAAACTGGCTTCCTTTCAACCATGATTTCTGGTTTTCAAGAAGCAAGCCTGGGCCTCAAGTAAGTAATGATCTATAAAAAGCGATTGTTTCAGATGAGATGGCCTCTGGGTCCAGGCGGGTAATATTCGGCTGAGAAGCAGTTGAATCATCAGATTCGTTCAGTATCTCGGCCATTCCTTTCTCCAACACTTCGGCTGAAATCTGTCCCTGGTACGTTTTGATCCAACGGGAACCCACCAACTGTTTTAACTCCGTTAAAGCCCACAGATCTGGAGCCAGCGTTGGTTTGTTAAAACTCAGATTCAGCAAAGCCGAGCCAGAATTAAAGATCTTATTGTAGGGAGTCACCACCACGTCTGCACCATTAAAGTACAGCTGAAGATCTTCGTCTCTTACAAAGGAATTAACGAATAATACATTCTCAGAGTTACTTAATTGCTCCTCTAATTCGGTCTTTATATCTTCGTGCACATTCCCTGCTACCAGCAACAAAGAATTAGAGTTTTTCAGGTCATTGAAGGCCTTAATTAACCCCGTAACGTTTTTGTAAGCCCGTATTTGACCCAGAAAAAGAAAGACAAACTTTTCAGGCGAAATCCCCAGCTTTTCCCGGGCCTGCGCCCTGCTGATTGTATTCTGATAATAGTTTTTGTAATGAGGATGGAAGATATGGGCCAGCTTTTTATGCCCGTTACTACCGGTCTTTTTGCTGATCAGCTCCAAACCAGATCCATTCAGACTGATAAAACCATCTACCTGACTGTACAGAAAGTCATTCAGCTTCTTTTGCAGCGCCGGAAACTTGCCTTCGTGGTCCTCCAGGTTATGGACCGTCCAAACTACTTTTTTATTGAAACGCCTGATTAACCTGATAAAAGCAAAGAACAGGTTCAGCTTTAGGTTCGCTTTGAAAAAGCTATTCCCGAAGATGACATTAGAGGGCCAATGGATGTGGAATATCCTGTATTTAGATGAGAAAGCGAACTTAATACTATTTTTTATAGCGTAATCAAACTCGTAAATAGGATACCCTTGTTTTTCCATATTACTATACAGAATATAGTTATATGGATTCCCTTCTCTGGTAGAATACGCGGGACAGGCAAGTATACCAAACCCTTCCATTAGTTGTATACTTTTTGCTGTTTGAGAACTTTTACCTGCACCGTTTCCACCATGAACTTTCTATAGGCACTCGGCATGAAAATGTACAGCAAAGAGCTATAGGTGAAGGCACCCAAAAGCACCAGCACCACCAACCTTATCACCAGCGGGCTTGTGTCTAAATAATTTGCCGCCTGCGCCAAGGTAATCACCATGATGACCGCCGACACAAGGGCCGGCACCAAAGCCATCACATATTTTTTCCACTTAACCCCGGTTAACTCCAGCGCGCACCAAACCGATATTGGGTAAAGCAAAACGGCTCTCCCGGCAAAGGCAAGAGCCGTAGCCAAAAGCCCGTAACGGGTGAAGAGCACAAACGCAATCACATTTGAAATGGCGTAGAGCAGAGTAAGCCGTGTCTGCCACTGGGGTTTGTTCTTAGCCACCATGATGCTTTGGTTATAGTATCCAATGGACGTCAAGAAACCGATTACCGTCACTACTTGCATGATGGGAACAGATTTCAGCCACTTCTCTCCCAAAATCAGCAAGGTGATGTCTTTGGAGAGCATGGCGATGCCCGCAAAGATGGGGGCGGTCACCATGGCCGTTAAAGTGGTGGATTGTAGATAGATTTTGGCCAAACCCGCGTCATCGTTCTGCAACTTGGAAAAGGCCGGAAGCGAAACCCGAAGCAGTGCCGTAGAGATAACCGTGTTCAACGTACTAGAGATGCGTTTGCCGGTGGTATAGATACCGGTAGCCACCGGGCCCAGGTAATAAGTGACAAAGAAAACGTCACTGTTCTGGTTGGCCGCGTTACTCAGGTTTGTCAAAGCAATGTATTTACCGAAGTGCAAGATCTCCATTAGTGAGGTTTTGGAGACGTTGAAACCAGGCCGCCAGGAAGTGGTGAACCATAACAGCACCATCTGGGTAAGAGCGGTTGTCAGCTGCTGCGCCAATACACTTGTCACCCCGTAGCCTTCCATGGCCAGGTAAACCCCCACAATTCCGCCCAGCCCCACGGAGATGACCGACCGGATGGCGATGGTCCTGAAATCCATGCGGCGTCTAAGCCACACCTCATGGATGCTGGAGAGGCCAGTGGTTAAGATGATAAAGCTGGTGGCCCGCATCACAATGGCCAGTCCCTTGGAGGAGGTCAGGGTTTCAAAAAACTCGGCAGAAAAGAAAAGGAACAGGAAAGCAGGCACTGAACAACCCAGGCATAGCCAGAAACCGGTATTATAATCGGCTTCTACCGGGTTTTCCTTCCTGACAATGGAGGTAACAATTCCATCATTGATCACCGCCACAAATATGTTGACGAAAACGAAGGAAAAGGAAAGCAAGCCAAAAACTTCCGGCTCCAGAAGCCGGGCCAATACCACAAACACCGACAAGGTAATGGCCTGCCGGAAGAAGTTATCTACAATAGCCCAGATTGTTCCTTTGAAGAAGGATTTACCAGAATTTTCGGCCATTTGGTTTCCTATTTTTCCCACAGATCTATTGGAAAGGCATCTAATAACCGGCCAGCATCAAACTGGGGAGCAGCCATCCCTCCCATTTCTAACGCCTCATCCACGGAGGTGGCAAACTCCACTTCTCCCCGACCGGTGCCCATCAGGTAATCATTGTACTTGAACAGGTTCTCGGTTTGAGTAAACCGGATGTAACAGGCCGGAATGCCGTAGGCTTCGGCTATGATTAACCCGTGTAAAGAACTGGCGATCACAAATTCCGCTTTCAGAATCTCTTCCACGCACGTATTCCAGCCCAGAATTGGCGAGATCACGTTCTCCAGGCGTAGCGTCTTTACAATTTTCAGGTCATGCAGGTTAGGAACCACCACAAACCGCTTCTGCGGATCTTTTCTGAACCTGCCCGGGAAAATATGGGGAAGCAAAAGAGCCGGGTCACCGTACACCTCCGGAACCGGAATCCCCCTGTTTTGCAGAAACTGGCGGGTAAGCGGCCCGCGCACCGCCCGTACATCCAGCGTTGAGAAGGTGTGCTCGCTTACATCTACCTTGCCGTTCACGCCAGAGCCCCAGATAACGTCATTGTCCTTCGCGAAATGGATCACTGAGCCAATTCCCAGCATGGTGCGCTGCTTTTTTGTTTCTTCTTCCAGCAAATGGTTCCGGTCTGCGAGCACTTTAGACACCACTACTTTTGATAAATGATCACCAAAGTTCTGGCTGCCATCCAGCGGTTTCCAGTAGTAAAGATGAACATGATTAAAGTTTAACTCTTTAGCAGGAACGGCTTCTAAGGGCTGCGAGAAAGATAGCTTTCTTTTTATTTTTTCAGACAGAAACATAACGGCATAGGTACTTAAAAGGAAAGAGAAACGTAGAAGTGCCTCCAGTTGGGTTAGGTGAAATCAATCAGTGGCAATACCCACTTAATATTCAGTTTACGAGTAATCAATTGCTATTTCGCACCCGTAAGCAACTGGCTTTTAGCCTACTTAATAATTAGGCACTAGTGAATTCATGCTAAAGAACTTCTTCAAAATTTTACGGGCTTTATTGCGGGCTTTCGCGAAATAGATTCTGGCCGAACTAATCTGGCTTTCACCGCTCCAGGGAGTTTGGTTCAGGTAAGAATAGAATAGCTCCTTATAGTGCTGGTTGTAATTGTAAGACTTGTAAATGGGCTTGGTAGACATGAAATGAATGATGTTAGGATCAGCATGGTCGCCCTCGGCGAAGTAGTTCCAGAGACCATCCAGTTCCAGCCAATGGTCGGCGAGCAGCACATTCAACCCGTACTGATCAGGGAAATTCGCGAAGTCTTTGTTCACCTTTATGCATTCTAACACCTTGCTGGTAATATCGGCAGCTTTCCATTTCTTAATGTCTATCAGCAGCAAACCGGTGTTGAAATACTTGGCACTGCCCTTCAGGTTCAGGTCTTTGTAGTTCACCACCCCACCCCACCGGCAATCAATGGTTTTGATTCTGGAATCAGTGACAGCGGCAATGATCTTGTCCTGAATGTCCACGTTCCAGAGTTGGCTGATGTCTTTCTGGACAATCATGTCCACATCCAGGTAAATCACTTTCTCTACATTTTCCGGCAGGAAATAAGAGATAAACAGCCGCATGTAGATATTCAATGGCCAGGAGCTTTTGTCCAACGGCAACTCAATCCCGGCCGGAACGGCATCGGCCATATTGATCCATTGCAGGGTGGTAGTGCTCTGATCGATGGAGGATTCCAGTTTCTGTCTGGTTTTCTCCTTCACGCCATCCTCAATCACGTAAAAATTTAAAGGTTCTGAGGAGACATGGTTTTCTTCTATGGATTTGATCAAGGCCGCCAGTAAGATGACGTAATGATCATCAGAAACTACTACAATTGAAATGGGTTTAGATCCATTCATGATATAAACAGGGGACTTTATATAAGAGTATTACTGATAAGAGCGGCTTGCACAATGTTTCACGAAAGGACCAGGCATGACAGAACTCATTACTCAAAGAACAACCGGTTCTTGCCTGGGAACGGCTTCTCCTTCGGGGTAGATGGATTTCAGGAAAACCGAAACCACACTTTCCCAGGTGAAACCCTTCGCAAACTCTTTTCTCCGGTTTTGCTCTAGGGCGGTATTCTCCTGCAAGCCCTTTTCAATCTGAGCGATGAACTCATCTTTACCGGTGGCCAGATAGGTATGGGCCTGAAACACCTCCCGCATGGTGTTGGTGGAGGTAGCCACCACGGGCTTGCCCATGGCCAGGTATTCAATGACTTTGAGGGGGAAATTACTGTTGGTGATTTCGTTCAGGATCTGCGGATTGATGCACACGTCAAATCCCTCCAGATAGGCGGGCACCTCTTTGGTGTGTTTCAGTCCCAGGAAATGGACGTTGGGCAGCGCGTGCAGCTCACTCCCCTGGAAATCATCGTCTTCTTTGCCAATGAAGACAAAGCTCCAGTTTGGCCTTGTTTTGGCTAAATCGGTCATTAAACGCAGGTCTAACCTAAGCGTGATCAAGGCACCTACGTACCCAATAATGGGCCCTGGGATAGCGGCTAAATCCGGCGGAATGGCACTCACTTTCTCCGTCACGTACTGCCCTGCATCAAACCCGTTCCCGATGTAAAAGCTGTTGGCATTGTATTTCTTGGCCCTTTTGGTGAAATCAAGCGAATTACACACCACCGCGTCTGACTTCTGCATCAGTTTGGGTTCCAGGGTAGCGCCGTGTTTCCGCCAGTAATCCAGCCCCAGGGTGTAGTCCCGGTCCAGATAGACGTACTTGGTAGGTCTCAGGATCTCTTTCAGATAATAGCTCCGGAAGATGTCTTTGTCATTCACCAGCACAAACTCTTCAAAACCCAACACGTCCAAGGCCTCCTGAATGTCTTTACCCAGGCGCTGGTTGTTCAGGCGGTTCAGCAGCGAGAAGACGGGCGTAAACGGCACCCAGTTGATGGACTCAATAATCCTTTTCGGGTTAAGTGACCATAAATTGGGGCCAAGCTGAGAAAGGGCCTCTTTTTTGTTTTTGATGGCTTCCAGGTGCGCGGTCACATATTCATCATTGTGCGAAGCCAGGGTGGCCCGCCGGTCAATAGGTGAATTCACATAGAGCACCCGGTGGTTCTTTGCCAGTTCTTTTGCCAGACACGTAGCGGTAGACTCTCTGTCTGTGTTGATTCTTTGGAGGCTGACAAAAACGAAGTTCATAACGAAATGACTAATGGAAAAAGGTAAGCGATACCTGAACCAGGTGGAGATACAATCTGCTAGGTGAAATTATCTGGCGAGGTGTAAATCAAAGTTGTATTTGATTTGCCGGTACACGTCTCTCGCGAACGAGACCACGGGGTTCTTGCTTTTGGTCCAGTCACTTCTCACCAAGGTGCTCGGCTCCTGCTCTGTGTTATTCTGGACGAAGAGCGATTGGTAATCATTGTAAAACAAGCCTCTCCCCTTTTTCCGGATAAAGGACACGCACATGGCGTACTCACATTTATCAATGCTTCCCTCCTCTTTGTATCTCCCGAATTTCTCCAGGAAAGTGCTTCTCCTCAGATGCGGGTGATCACTATAGAAATACACTTTCTTGTATTGGGGAGCAAAAGGGTAGATGTACATCTCAGAGAAGCCTTTCCCGAAGGGCTTCAGGTAGGGATACAGAAGGTAGGAGTAGTACCGGATGATGTCCAGCTCTTTATGCTCCTCCATGATCTCCAGACTTTCCTTCAATTTTCTGCAAAAACCTTCCTGCGGATCAAAATCCTCCTGCACGTACAGCGTGTACGGGGTTTTCACAGCATCCTGCCCCTTGTTTATGTTATTTCCCAATCCGCGGTTCTGGGGCGTGGTGATCAGGTTGAAGTTGAATTCTTTCTGCAGTTCGTACAGCTTTCTCAGATGCTCCGGCTTGCTGGCGTCGTCAGATACCACCACATCCCCAAAAGCGCAGTTCTTCTCCCGGAAGCTCTTCAACAGCCGCTCCAATGAGGAGCTTCTGTTATAGTGGGTGATCAATAAAGTTACTTCCTGAAAGGTATACATGTCATTTCCCATTGCTAATACTGACGGTCTGTCCTGCTTTAATTGATGGCTGAATGTGGCTGTTTAAAAATTAAACACTTGGGGCATATCGCACTTTCTAAGGCTGGCTACTTGTTAGTCATGCTTATGTTTTTGGGCATCCGGGTGTTGAAGTGGTTTTTGAAACGCTTCAGTTCTTTGACAATTCGGGCGTTCAGGGCCTGGGTGAAATTACCGGTGCGTTGCAGGGTGCGTGGGCTGGTCCAGACGCGGGCTTTGTTTGACCGCACCTGCTTTATCTTGCCGTATTTCATGAGCCCCAGGCAGAGCTGCCCATCATCTCCCCAAAAGTTAGTTTCTATGAACCCCACTTTCAGCCCGTATTCTTTCACATAGCCCATACTCAGCCCATAGGCGTTGTAGTAGGGGCGGTTGATCTGCCGTATCTCAGAGATGACGTCTTTCAACGATTCCAGAATGTACAGTTTCCATCTCGGGAAGCCCGGCTCACTGATAAAGGAGTACCGCCCGTAGACACACATCACCTTGGGCTGCATCAATACCTTCAACATCTGGTCAACCCAGCAAGAAGGATAGTAGCAATCGGCATCGGCTAACAGGATATACTCGCCAGCGGCGTTTTTTTGGCCCGTTTGCCGGGCAGGCCCACAGCCTTGCTTCGCCTCAAACAGCGATTTCACGTGCAGCTTATCAATGGTGTCCTGGGTTCTGTCTTTGGAATTGTTGTTGATGACGATGATTTCAAACGGAATCTTCGTCTTCATCCTAGACAGACTAGCCACGCACCGCAGGATATTCACCTCCTCGTTCCAGGCCGAAATCAGAATACTAACCAGTGGTCTTTCACTTTGAACTTTGTCTAAGTCTGCATTGATTCTGTCAAATACGCGCGCCGGTATCTGTTCAAAACTTTCGTAATCAAACTTAAGATCGTTGATCCAATCCGGATTTGTGAGAGCTCTCATGAGAAACATGGTTAATGACTTTTTCGCATGATGATTTAAATCACCATAAATTTAAATATTTTATACGATACAGCCTATATAAAAGACAAATTTTATATATTAATAATTTTAATTTTACTTTTTCAATGCCAAACCTACTGTTTTAAGGCTGTATTTTCAATTCTGCCACTAAAACAGGCGGTTTGATATGAAAATTTTATTGTTTCGGTTGGCAGAATTTTAAGGCCAAAGCCAATGCGAGGTCATTTTTCAGGATTCTACACTTTAAGTACCACCACCTCAGAAATAAAACCAAAGGCACTTGCTGCTGGCGCCAACTAACCCGCTGCATGGTACTGGGCTCCTGGGGCGAGTTCTTCTGTTCAAAAAGCGAAGAGTACTCCTCAAAATAAACTCCTTTCCCGCCGTTCCTGATGAATGAAAGACACATTTTAAATTCAGTAAGGTCCCCCTTCTTTCCCTCCACATACCTCCCGAACTTCTCAAAGAAGTTGCTCCTCCTCAAATGCGGATGATCACTGTACTGGTAGAACTTCAAATGATTTGAAAACCAGGGCTGACCTTTGAACACCATTTCTGAAAAACCCTTCTCAAACGTTTTGAGGTACGGATACCGAAAATAGGCGTAAAACCGCACCAGGTCTATGTCTTTCTGCTGCTGCAGAATCTTCAATCCGTCTTTGAAATGGGTCGGGAATGTCTCCTTGGGCACAAAGTCTTCCTGCACATATAACGTGTAGGGCGTATTGACGGCGTCCTGTCCTTTGTTCATGTTATGCCCCAGCCCCTTGTTCTCTGGCGTGGTAACCAACCGGAAAGCGTATTGGCTTTGCAGTTGCTGTAAAGCGTTCAGATGCTCGGGCTTGCTTCCGTCATCAGACACCACAATGTCTTCAAACACACAGGCCAACTCCTGAAAAGACTTCAGGAGCCTCTCCAGCGAGTTGCTTCTGTTGTAGTGCGTGATCAATAAGGTTACTGCATGGAAATAATGTTTAGAAGGTTTCTGCATGTCAACCAATTCCAAAGAATCCTGTTTCAACCGTTCTTTCAGAAAAGTGCGGTTTTGTGTAGCGCCTGTGTTTTCTCCCATTGGGCCGTTTCAGAGTTATATTGCTTGAGAACTTTTGCTGGATTTCCTCCTACTACCGAGTAAGGGGGCACATCTTTGGTGACCACACTTCCGCCGGCCACCACAGAGTGTCTCCCAATGCGCACACCAGCCGTTATCACTGCATTCGCCCCAATCCAACATTCATCCTCTACAATGATTTCACTTGTAGTACAAGTCTGATCTTTGATAGGAATCCCTATCTGCTCATACCCATGATTCAACCCCGAGATAACCACATGCTGCGCAATGATGACATGATCCCCGATGGTGACCGGCCCAATCACTACATCAAACAGCCCCACAAACGTGTTGGAACCAATATGCACAGGCCCCATGCCGTTATTGATCACCGCATAATCTTCAATGACAGAGCTCTTGCCCACTGAAAACGGGTTGAAAGGCAACACGTCTAGGCGGGCCTTAGGCCGAAATACCGCATCGTTCCCCTTCTGGTGGTAAAAGGGATTCATGAATTGCCGCACCCACCACCGGGGCTTGGCCTGGTTCCGGGGCATCAGCAGGTAAAGAGCCAATGACTTCAGGCGGGCGTCTGTCTTTATTTTCTGAACGATACTCACGATGTGTTTGCTATTGAAAATGGATACTTCAGTACTTCTGCAGGCAGGTTACATCACTTCGCTTACATCCTGTGGCCGTACCATGATGGTGGGCCCAACCGCCCTGTCCGCTTTTTCCCAGGCGGCCGGCTGAGCCTTGCGGAGGAACCGGAAGAAACCCAGGAAAACGGCCAGGTTCATCATGGAAAAATAGAGCGGCAGCAGCAGGGCCTTTCTCTTTTTCCCTCTGGTTTCTGCCTGCCAGCCCTTCCAGGCCATGCCGTAGAACAGGACCTGTAAAACAAACAGCGTCATGCTGAAAGCATCGCCATTCAGCCCCAGTAAAAGGGTCACCGGCAACAGCAGGGCAAGCATCAGAGGAGCCAAACTCCAGCGCAGCACCCGGTGCGAGACATACAAAAAGGTCACGATAGGCTGATGGAACGGATTCAACAGTGCCCCCAGTCTAAACATGGATTGCCAACCTCCCGCACAGATTCTCACTTTCCGTTTCATCTCTTCTTTAATGGAAGTAGAAGGACTTTCGGAGGCAAAGGCCAACGGCTCATATACCACGGTAAAGCCTTTCTCCACAATGCGCAACGACTGCACGAAATCATCCAGAATGGTATCCTTTTCCAGGGGCTCAAATAAGGCTGACCGGAAGGAAACCAATTCCCCGGCGGCTCCCATGAGGCTGTAGATCTCTGAGTCGCAGCGTTTCAGGAAAGACTCATACTTCCAGTACAGTCCTTCGCCGGCACCAGAGGCTGACTCCAGGTCCAACACTTTCTTTTCTCCGGAGACAGCCCCTACTTTAGGATTCTGGTAATGCTTCACCATTTCCCGCACCGCCTCTGGGTTCAGAAAAGAATTACAGTCAGTGAAAATAACGTAGGGCGTTTCCACAAACTGCATGGCCCGGTTTTCCGCCAACGCTTTGCCGCCTCTTACCGGCGAATGCAAGTGCAGCACCTCTGGGTAGGCAGACAGGACCTCCGCCGAATGATCCGTAGACCCGTCGGTAATGAAAACTATCCTGAGTTTATCCGTCGGGTAATCTAAAGCCAGGCAGTTTTGAATTTTGCTTTCTAAAATAGAAGCCTCATTATAGGCGGGCACCACCAACGTTACCTCCGGCTCAAAATTGGGTTGTAGCGATTGCTTCTTGCTTTTAGAAACCGCTTTTGCCCAAAGCCAGGCCACTAAGGCATACCCCACATAGGTATAAAACACGATGGCTATCGCGGCCCAGAGGATTACTTCCAAAACTTCCATACTCGTACACGTTAGGGGGATTACTGGTCCTTTCTGAAGGCATTTAACCCGCTGAAAAATCCGATTAAAAGAAAGATGATGGCGGGGAAAGCGAAGATCTCGAATGGCATGTCCTTGAAAGAGTTAAGATTAAACTTCGGGTGAAACAGCTTTAACTTTATGCGGGGTAGAAAGAAAGGAAGTCTTTGCTTTCTTGATCTGGAACAGAGCCTTCACCATGCAAAACAGGGCGTACGGCAGATGGAGAATGGCTTGCCAAAGCTTCTTGTTGCGGTAGAAACGGCCAGGTAAGGCAATGAACAAGGCGGCGCTTAACATCAGGAGCAGTACCGCCCAAAACAAGGGAGATGGCCCCACGGGCAAAACCAGGGAAGACAAAAAGAACAGCCCCAAAACGCCAATCAGCAAAACCCTGGGCACCAGAAAAGCCTGCACTACCTTGTTGAAGAACTCGAAATTCCCGTTTCTGAAGAGCTGCACCACTCCTTCTGCCGCGTACTTTTCCAGGAACTCCAGTTGGGCGGCAATCCAGCGGGTTCTCTGCTGGGTGAAAACCTTGGCGTTCTCAATTTTCTCATCGTAGACATACACTTGGTCCAGGTAGCAGATCTTCTCCTGATCCTTTACAATCCGGAAGTCAAGCTCCTTGTCCTCCCCCACGGTTTCCCCGATGCCCTGCAACAGCTTTTTCAGGTAGGCAAAGTCAAAGGCCATCCCAGAACCGATCAGGGCCGAGGACATCCCGATGGCGTAATGGCCCTTCCGGTAAATGGTATTGTTGATTTCCTCGTTGCAGGCATCCAGGAGAGCAAAAGCGGAATCCATGTTTTTAGCGGTTCTATGCGCCTGCACCACTTTGTAACCGGCGTTGAAGGCCTTGTTGACTTCCTGCATGAAGTTCTGGCCCATGAGGTTGTCTACATCTAGAATGGCGACAATGTCATAGGCATGCTCGGGCAACATACCAAGGGCGGCGGAGAGCGCCTTGCCTTTGGTGCTCTTTTCGAAAAACACCTCCAAAACGCCGACGCCGCTGGTCTTGAGCTCCTGCAGCGTCTCGGGCTCTAACCCATCAGCGATCACAAACACATCAAAATCCCCGGAATAAGCATGGCGCAGGGCCGCTTTACTGCTCTCCAGTACTACTTCATTCTCTCTATACGCCGGAATCAATACACAGAACCTGCGGTCCAACTTTACTTTTTCCTGCAATGGCTGAACTTTTTTGTGCCCGGCCAACGCGAAAAACAGCAGATAACAGCAGTTGAAGAGGAGGAAAATTCCAATGGCGTAAAGAAGAATACTTACTACTGAACCAAAAAGCACCATGGGTATTTTAAGCTTGTTTTTGAAAAATGAAGGCAAAAGCCTACAGGTTTATTTCGGGTAAGTCTGCCGCCTCCAGCAAAGCGAAAGTTATTTTCATCCTTTCGCCATAGCTGCCAGATCAGCCGCTCCTTTACGGAAGCACCATTTCCTGAGCTTGGGTGGGGGAGGAAGTGTAGGCCTTGTGGTGGTGGATATTACGGGCGGTCAGGTTCCACCACAACCCTCTCGCCAAGGCTTTCAGGTGTTTCCCCTCCCGCCTCAGACTAAATGCCACCGCTTTCTTTGGAATGGCGGCCAGCAGAAAGATCAACACACTGGTATAAAGCGCCAGCCCGGTAATGTTCCTCCTGATGAAGAGCAGGCGGTTCCTGTTCATGTAATAGGTCTTCAGCACCGAGGCCTTGCCCACCGAGACAGACTCTTTGTGGTACACCACCGAGGAAGCCACGTAGTGGCAGGTATACCCGGCCCGTTTAATCATCTCGCACCAATCCAGTTCTTCGTAATACAGAAAGTATAACTCGGGCATCACCCCCACTTTCTGGATGACGTGCATGGGAATCATCATGGCGGCCCCATCGGCCAGAACGGTAGCGGAAGAAACGTCATGCTGCCCGTTGTCCTGCTCCAGTTGCCCGATGGTAATGCTGCGGCCCGTCCAGGGATTGATGCCTTTTGAGCCGGCGTATTGGATAATCTGATCGGTTCCGTGGTAGATGATCTTGGGGGAAGCGATTCCCGCTTTTTCATTCTTTTGGAACAGTTCAACCAAGGGTTCCAAAAAGCCAGGCTCCACTTCGGTGTCATTGTTCAGAAAGAGCAGGTATTCGCCTTGGGCCTGGGCAATCCCCAGGTTATTACCGCCCGCAAACCCGAGGTTCACCGAAGAGCGTATCAGTTTCACTTCGGGGAACTGCTCCTTGATCATCGTGGGATCATCCGTGGGCGAGGCGTTGTCCACCACAATGATTTCTACGTGGGGGTACGTTACCTTCCTAAGCGAGGCGACCATTTCACAGGTCACCGCCGCCTGGTTGTAATTCACCGAGATAACCGATACCAATGGCTTAGACATGCGCTGCTTCTTGCTGAATTTCTCGGTCTAACTTGGGCCCCAGAAAAATAAAGGACCACGAAATGTAGATGATCATGGAAGAAGGCATCATGTTCATGATCTCGTTGCTGTAGCTACTGATGATGATGCCCGTGAAGCCTGCCGTGAGCGCCGTGAGCTTGAACTTGAGCCCTTTGTCTTTGGTGTTCCAGACGATGCCGCAACTCTTCCCGATGATGTACATCATGAGACTGATCCAGAGGATAAAGCCCGGCGTACCAAACTCGGCCCATACTTTCACCCAGTAGCTATCGGGCGGAATGGAGGCCAGATAGGTGCCTTTATTGTAATTTCGGCCGGTAAACCCGATGGCTCCCACCCCCCCCC
>NZ_JACOAF010000015.1 GCF_014269285.1 Rufibacter sediminis | reverse complement strand
GGCACGAGTCTGGAGACTCGCGCCAGTGTGGTATGACCAGCGTGGTAGAACCAGAGCAGCCCTGCGTTCGGGAACTGCATTGGCTGCCGGAGGACCTTGTAGTGTCTGGAGGTTCTGCAAGTGTCTGGGGGGAGCTGCTTTGAGCCTATTTTCAGAAAAACAGGCTTAAAACGCGAGACTTATCTGGTGTGCTTTTATCTTAGCGCTATGAACAGCATCCTGATCAAGAACGCCCAGCTCGTGAACGAAGGCCGCATCCAGGCCGCCGATGTGCTGGTGAAAGATGGGTACATCCACACCATCGGGCAGAACCTGAACGCCGTGGCAGATACGGTGATAGACGCCAAAGGCCAGTACCTGTTGCCCGGCATCATTGACGACCAGGTCCATTTCCGGGACCCGGGCCTCACCTACAAAGCCGATCTGTACTCGGAGCCTCGGGCGGCTGTGGCGGGCGGCGTGACCACCTTCATGGAAATGCCCAACACGGTGCCCAACGCCACTACGCAGGAACTGCTGCAGGAGAAATATGACACGGCGGCGCAGAAATCCCTGGCGAACTACTCGTTCTTCATGGGCGGCACCAATGACAACCTGGATGAGATTCTGAAGACCGACCCACGCACCGTCTGCGGCATCAAGCTGTTTATGGGCTCCAGTACCGGCAATATGTTGGTGGATAACATCAGCACGCTGGAAGAAATCTTCGCCAAGTCTCCCATGCTCATTGCCACCCACTGCGAGGACGAAGCCACCATCCGGGCGAACATGCAGCAGGCCACCGAGCAGTACTGCGACGCGATTCCCATGGACATGCATCCGGTCATCCGGAGCGTAGAGGCTTGTTACAAATCGTCCAGCATGGCGGTGGAACTGGCCAAGAAACACAATACCCGCCTGCACATCCTGCACATCAGCACCGCTGAAGAGCTGGCTTTGTTTGCGAATGACGTGCCGCTGGAGCAGAAGCGCATCACCGCCGAAGTTTGCGTGCACCACCTCTGGTTTGACGCGGCGCAGTACGAGACGCTGGGCGCCCAGATCAAATGCAACCCCGCCATCAAAGAAGCCCGCCACAAAGAAGCGCTGTTCCAGGGTTTGCTGGATAATAGACTGGACATCATCGCCACGGACCACGCGCCGCATACTTGGGAAGAAAAACAGGCGGAGACTTATAAAGGAGCCCCGTCTGGTTTGCCGTTGGTGCAACATTCCCTTCAAGTCATGCTGGCGTTTTACCAACAAGGCAAAATCTCTCTGGAACGCGTGGTGGAGAAAATGTGTCATGCCCCGGCCATCTGTTTCCAGGTAGAGAAGCGCGGCTTTATAAGAGAAGGCTACTGGGCCGATCTGGTGCTGATAGATTTAGGCCAGAGCCAAACCGTTACCAAAGAGAACACCTTCTATAAGTGCGGTTGGTCGCCGTTGGAAGGGCAGGCTTTGCCGGGCGTAGTGACGCATACTATTGTTTCTGGACACTTGGCGTATCAGAACGGCGCTTTTGATGAGAGCAAGAAGGGGGAGCGGGTGCTGTTTAGCCGGTAGTTAGCATAAATATTAATGAATTATAAATTCTACGCATCTCAGAGTGACTTTGAAGAAATTTTCAGGTTCATATTTAATGAACTTGGGCTATTTGTATTTCAGAGCTATTCAGAACCTGGGCAAACACTTAAAGAATTCAGAAAAGTAGAAGAAGTAATAATTGAAATAGCTGAAAACCCTAAATCTCAATTTGTTTTATGGAAGAAGGAATTTGGATTTGATTATACAATTAGCCGGCTTGAATTGAATCCCAAATACTGCAAAGGACATACATTTAGGTATAGAACTGATGGATGGGGACTAATACACTTCCAAGTCAACGAAATAACAAAAATGAATTTGGAAGCCAGTTCATTATCTCATAATTCTGAAAAAAGGGCGATGGCTTGGGAATCCACTAAACCCGAACTTGGCAAAGTGGAAAAATTAAATTGGCAAGAAATTAATAGTACTTCTAGAAAAATTAAGAACTACATAAGCAAGAAGTTATCAATTGGTAAAAGCGAAGGAACGGATGTGTTGGTGAATGCAAAGGATTTAGTTGGAGTGCCAAAAAATTAAAAATCACTTAAGCTAACCACACCTAAACGTCAGCTTCGCCGTCGTTTAGCCAAGTACGTTGAGCCCAACCAAAGTGAATAGAAAGAGATTGAAATTGAATTTTTGGGAGTTCTTTTGCCATTATGATGTGGCAGTATTGCTAATCTTTTTGGGATGCACTACACTTAAGGATGGACTGATTTCAAATCTTGCTGGAGGAGTAACTCTAGGCGTAAAATTTGGGCTATCTGTAACTGCCTTAGGACTCTGGGGTTGCTATAAGCAATACAAGAGGCTATTTTTCAAATCTATACCAATAGAGAATTTGTCTAAAGAGGAAGTATTTGAGGTAACTAAAGGTATCTTTTCAGAACATGGTTGGTGGATTAATAAAGTAAAAGGAAACTCTTTAGTGGCAGAAGGTAGGAGCTTTAGCCATGATACTTTTGATATCAGGACTTACAGGAACAGGATTACTCTGCTTTACGAAGAAAATAACTTATTCATAAACTGTATTGTAGAACCGCCCAGAAATGGGCAATTCATAACTTTCGGGAAAATGAATTTGCTTTATACAGATTTCACAGATTTGTTTGAATATGAGGTATATGCCTGGAAGAACGAAAAGATGCAAAGACTCAACGGTGCCTAGTCCATCAAAGCATCTTTGTTAATCCATTTCATCCAAAGATTTGTATTTATAAAGTTCTAGTATTCTTTCTTTTACACTTAGATAAAAGAAATTTATTTAAAAATATTCGCCTAAACTTGCGTTGAATGCCCAAAGCCGCTACTTTTGCTATCCAATTACACGGTGGCCGTAGTTCAGCTGGTTAGAGCACCAGATTGTGATTCTGGAAGTCGTGGGTTCGAACCCCATCGGCCACCCCAAAAAGCTCCTGATTCGTCAGGGGCTTTTTTCGTTTTGGGGCTGTTTTCCTGGAAAGGGCCTTGAAAAAAGGAGGGTTCTGGGAAGAGCCTTGGTGAGAAACGGTAATAAAAGTATGTTTGCGCCTTTCTAGCTGGCCCACAAGATCCTTTCAGGATGACAGAAGGGAAGGGTTGCTTCGTTATTCGTGCTACTTGATACCTGCTACTTGATACAGGTTATACATTAAAGAGAAAAACACATGAGTCTATTAGTCATTGGATCGGTGGCGTTTGATGCGCTGGAAACTCCGTTCGGGAAACGGGAAAAGATCATCGGCGGAGCCGGAACCTTCATCTCCTTGTCAGCAGCCAACTTTGTGCAGCCGGTGAACCTGGTGAGCGTGGTGGGCGGCGACTTCCTGAAATCGGACATTGAAATGATGCAGAGCAAAGGCATCAACGTGGATGGTCTGCAGATCAAGGAAAACGAGAAGTCGTTCTTCTGGTCGGGACGGTACTTCAACGACATGAACAGCCGCGAGACGCTGGTGACGGAGCTGAACGTGCTGGGCGATTTCAATCCGGTGATTCCCGAGAGCTACCAGGACTGTAAATACCTCATGCTGGGCAACCTGGCCCCGCAGGTGCAGCGCCAGGTGATTGAGCGCCTGAACAACCGCCCTAAGCTGATTGTGATGGACACCATGAACTTCTGGATGGACATTGCGCTGGACGATCTGATCCAGACCATTGGCATGGTAGACGTACTGAGCATCAATGACGAGGAAGCCCGCCAACTGAGCGGTGAGTACTCGCTGGTGAAAGCGGCCAAGAAGATTATGGCTATGGGGCCGAAATACCTCATCATCAAGAAAGGCGAGCACGGCGCGCTGTTGTTCCACGGGGAAGATGTGTTCTTCGCGCCGGCCTTGCCGCTGGAGGAAGTGTTTGACCCAACCGGTGCCGGCGATACGTTTGCGGGTGGCTTCATCGGTTACCTGGCCTCTACGGATGACATCAGCTTTGAGAACATGAAACGCGCCGTGATTCACGGCTCGGCCATGGCGTCTTTCTGCGTGGAGCAGTTCGGCACCGAGCGTCTGGTGGACTTGCAGCCCGACGAAATAGTGCAACGTGTGCTGGAGTTTGTGAAACTGGTCAATTTCCAGCCGCACCAAGCCTAGCCGTTTCAGGGCCGTTTTCCTGAAATCGGCGGTAAAACAGAAAAGATAGAAAGGCCGGGGCTATTGATGCAGATCAGTAGCCCCGGCCTTTTTAGCTTGTTTTCCAAAAAAGAGGCTCTAAACTCAGGCCAGCTGTGATTTGGATCTCAGCCATCTGGTAGCCGATTTCACATCGGTGAAGTACTGGATCTCGATATCGCCGCGCCGGGCCATGTGTTTGTTGGTGGATTCCACGCTCATCTTCCCGAAGAAATCCTGCGGGATGAGGAAAGCCATGTGCGTGACGCCCGCGTTGATGGCTTTGGGAAACCACTCGTGGTTGATCCATTCCTGGCTTTCCTTCTGGATCACTTTGATCTGGCTCGTGTCCACGAGTATTTTGGAATACCCGGTTTCCAGCACCAGGGCCAGACTGTCCTCGGCGATCTGTTTGAACTCATGGTATTTGAGAAAACCCTCAAAAGTCGCGAGCACGACCCTTGAAACGATGTCTACTTGATTCATCCTCATGCTGCATAAAGGCAGTTTTTCACCCTCTGGTAGGTAGACGTTGCCTGCTCCTTTCTCCTAACGAACTAAGGGTCAGGTTTAGTGAATGGAAATTGAAAACTGGCGAGAATTCTGAAAGTATGCCCAGATTTGCTTAGGTTGCCCTCTCAGAGAGAAAAGAATGCAAAAGAAAAGCGAAACATCCATGGCCATCTTGGTGGGGGCGGTCGTGTTCCTGGCGCTGGAGGTGGTGGTGTACTATAGCCTGGTAACCTGGCTGATGCCCACCGCGCCGGAGGTGGAGGAGCAGGGCGGCTCCATTGTGCGAAACTGGAACAAGGTCATGTACTTCATCCTGATCTACATGGGTGTGTTGGTGGGGGCTTTGTTGTTGGCCAGTTCACAGGTGCCGCGCCACTACCGCCGGCACGTGCTCTTCTGGTTTTACCTCTCGCTGCCCACGCTTCTGGTGTTGCTGGTGCTAGCTTTTAGCTGATAAAGTGATATACTTTTGCCAAAGCCGCTCGTATAGAAGGTATCACTTAACAAAAGGAGGATTTTATGAGCAGCAATAAAAAGAATCACAGCGGAGAAAAGGACAACAAGAAAGGTGGGTTTATTGACAACACTGACAAAAATAACCTTCCGCAGGATACTACGCCCCAAACCCCGGAAAGTAGCTACCACAGCTCCAAGAGCGGTGGGACCACCATTCAGGATGAGCGGGCCGTGTCCAGAACCGGTAACAACAACCGCGAAGGCGTGAATGCCTCCTACGGCGATGGCGGTGACCGCCCGCGCAGCAACCCAAGCGACAACCAGGTGGATCGCGGTAAATAAGACTTCCCGTCTATAGGAAAAAAGCGGAGGCGGCTCTTCAAAAGAGCCGCCTCCGCTTTTTTATGCTTTAAAATTTCAGCCGAAATGGAAATCAAGCCAGATCCCAAACTCAGGACTCAGAACTCTGGACTATCTCACCATGTGCCGATAAATCATTTCAGAGACGTTGGCCATGGCGGCAATACCGGCTTTCTCATCTTCCAGGCCTTTTGACAGCAGCACCAGCACATATTGGCGGCCATCGGGCAGGAACACGATGCCGGAGTCATGGCGTACGCCGGTGATCCAGCCAGTTTTGTGGGCGACTTTCACGTTCTGGGGCAGCTTAGCCGGAATAATCTCCTTGAACTTCTGGTCCAGCAGGATCTTGATCATTTCCTGAGAGGCTTTCTTGCTCACGGTCTTTCCTTGGGCCATCTGCTGGAAAAGCAGCATCAGGTCATAGGCGGTGGTGGTGTTGTTCAGGCCTTGCTGGTACGCCTTGGTGTCTTCCACGCCGCGCCGCACCTGAATGTCTTTGGTGCCCAGCTCGCGCATGGTTTGGGTCACGTTCTTCGCGTCCAGCTTTTCTATCACGATGTTGGTGGCCAGGTTGCTGCTCTGGATGATCATCTTGTACAGCAGCTCAGACAAGGGCCGCTTCTGGCCTAGTTGGGTGTACAGTTCCGGCTCGCTGTCATCCAGCGCCCCAATGCTGAACCGGCTGCCATCCACAATGCTTTTGAACTCGTTCTTCACCAGAATAGAATCTGAGAGGCTGAACTTGCCCGAGGCAGCTTGCTTGTAGGCTTCAATAAGCACCGGCGTTTTCATGGTGCTGGCCGCGTGGAAACTCTCGTGCTCGTTGAGCAGCAGTTCTTCGCCGGTCTTCAGGTCTTTGAACGCCACCGCGAAGGTGCCTTTCTGTTTGCCTAGTTCCGCCAGAATGTTTTCCCGCAGGTGGAGCATGTCCTTTTTCGGTTTAGTAACGGTGCAGCCTAGCAAGCAGAATGCCAACGTCAGCAGCGGAAGATAGATGCGCATGTGCTTTGAAGTTTTGCGGCTCAAGGTAAGCAAGCGCCGCGAACTTATCAGAGGATCTTCCAAAGAACTGCCTCCGGGTTTAGCGGCCGTTTTCTGAAAAGAAGCCCAAAACCAGCGTGGTTAGGCTTGCGCTGGTTGGATGGTCTCCGTGAATTCCTGCTTCAGCCACTGTTTGAAGTTGGCCTGCTGCTCTGCGGTGGCGGTAGGGTTTTTCTTCACGCAGAACTGCGGAAGGTGCACCGTGCCGTCTGGTTTCAGCTTCACCGTTTTGAGGGTCTTTTGCCGAAACAAGGTCATTTCTACCTCTGCCTGCCCTTTGAGCAGGTTCACCAGATTACCGTTCTCCAGCTTGCGGCCGTTAAGGGCAATCAGCTCGTCGTCTACCGAGAAGGCTGCTGCCGCCGGAGAATCCGGCGCCACGTAGCCAATCACCGAAGCCGTGGTAATGGTCGGGTTCAGCCGGAAACCGTACAGGCTTTCGTACGGCAACACCGCCGGTTCTTTCTCCAGCGTGCAGCCTACGTACGCCAGAGCAGGAGTCAGCCACTTCTCAAAAGGTACTGTCCCGAATATCATTTCCCGGAAGTAGTTCTCCAGCGAGATGCCCGCCACTTCCTCGGCCAGGCGCTGGTAATCTTCCTCTGAGTACCCAATGCCCGGCCTGCCGAACTCCTGCCACATCCGGCGCATCACGTCATCCAGGGAGCGGGCGTTTTGGGTGGCTTTTCTGATTTCGAGGTCCAAAACGAGCGCCCCAATGCAGCCTTTGTGGTAGATGCTCACTTTGCGGTCCGGGATGCCGGGTTTGTAGCCGTCCAGCCAGGTGTCAAACGAGGAATCGGCGACGGAAAGGTTCTGTTCTCCGTGGTCTACGGTGTGGCGTTTGAGCACGGTGTTCAGTTCCTGGAAGTACTGCTCAGACGTAAACACGCCGCTGCGGGCCAGCAGGTAATCGCCGTAATACGTGGTCACGCCCTCGGCCACGTAGCCGGTCCTGAAGTAGTTCTCGCGGGTGAAATCATAGGGCAGCATCTCCTGCGGCCGGATTTGCTTGATGTTCCACGTGTGAAAAAGCTCGTGGCAGCTCACGCCCAGCAACTCTTTGTACAGCGTGGGAAGCATCAATTGCTCGGCTGGGCCCAGCGTAATCACCGTGGAGTTAAGGTGCTCTACGCCGTGGTAATGCGTGTACGGTAAGATAATGTTCAGAAAATGGTAGTCCTTCACCGGGAAGGTCTCAAACAAGGCCAGCTGCTCTCTGGTGAACGCCTGAAAATGCGGGAGAATCTGCGTCCAGTCAGGTGTGCAGTCGCCCTGAAACCACACGTGGAACAGAATGCCCTGCTCCTGGTACACCTGGTGTTGCAGGGTGGCGCTGGCGATGAACGGTGAGTCTACCAGATGGTCAAAGTTGAGCGCCTCCAGCGTGTGCGGTCCCGACAAAGGAAGTCCGCAGGCAATCTGCCATTCCTCCGGTAAGTCCAGGGCCAGCGTGCAGGGCTCCTGTTCCTGTCCTTCAGCGGTGAGGAGGCAGTTCACCGGGTTCACGTATAGAAAATCAGCCGCGAGCCAGGAGCCGCCGGCATCCATCTGGCGGGCGTGGAAGTTGTAGCGTACTTCCAGAGCTTGGTGCCCTTGCGTCTCTACCCGCCACCGGTCTTTCGTTACTTTCCGGAAGGGCAGGGGAGAACCGTCTGGGGCCAGTACGGCAAAACCCTGGAGTTTCTGGGCGAAGTTCTGGAGCTCGTAGCGCCCGGGCCGCCAGGCGGGCAGTTGCAGGTAAAGCTCCGGCGTGGCAATGTGCTCAATGGACGTCCGGATTTGCAGGAAACCGGAAAGTGGGTTCTGGAAGGAAAGATGGTAGTGTGGCACGGAGTATTTCTGATTAGGATGATGACTACGTTTGTCTAACGAAGGTAACGCGTTTTAAGACTGATTTTCAGAAACGAGCCCTAAAACGCTGCATTATGCCGAAGCCGGAAATGAGGGGCCTGTTTTTGGCAGAGTTTCCCTAAATCAGCCCTAAAACGCGTATCTTTGCGCCTCCTGGTGCAGCAAGGCTTTCAGCCGAATGCGGTAACATGCAAATAATCAAATTAAAATGTCTTAAGGGGTTTGATTTATCAGAATTGATTTCCTAATTTTGCATCCCTTAATAAAATGTTTAGTGTAAGATGAAAAGAACATTCCAACCTTCGCAACGCAAAAGAAGAAATAAGCATGGTTTCCGCTCAAGAATGGAAACTGCCAATGGTAGAAGAGTATTAGCTAGCAGAAGAGCTAAAGGCCGTCACAAACTGACCGTTTCTGACGAAAGAAGACATAAAGCCTAATTTTTCTGAGTAGCTCGCTGCAAGGCGCCTCGCGAATGGGTTCCTTCACTGAACATTCTGCAGAAGAGCATTCGATTTCTTATAGATTTCCGAAAGAAGAACGTTTACGGAGCAAAAAGCTGATTGAACAGCTTTTCCGTGAGGGTTCTTCTTTTAATTCCTATCCGCTCCGGTTTGTGGCCCTGCACCTGCCCGGCCCCGCCGCTGAATTCCCCGTTCAGGTACTGGTGTCGGTGTCTAAGCGGAACTTCAAGAAAGCCGTAGACCGCAACCGCCTCAAGCGGCAAATGCGCGAAGCCTATCGCCTGCACAAACACGTTCTAACCCAGTCTGCTGCGGCAGATGGCACGTGGTGCATTGGCATCCTTTACATCGGAAAAGAAAAAAATCCTTTCAATCTTATCAGTAAAAAACTAAATTCAGGACTAGAGCGTTTGCTTAGTAAATAGTCTCGTCTTTCCCCATTTTTTACCGCTGCTGATATGTTGAAGAAAACCTTTGCCGGCCTACTGGTGGCGGGCACCGCGTGGGGCCTTTTTTCGTTCACGGGCGATGGCTCTGAACGGTATTTCGATATCGCTAAAAACCTAGACATTTTCGCCACGCTCTTCAAGGAGGTGAACACCTACTACGTAGACGATGTGGCGCCCTCCAAACTGGTGCGTACCGGCATTGACGCCATGCTCAAGTCGCTGGACCCCTACACCAACTACATTCCGGAAGACGATATAGAAGATTTCAGGACGATGACCACCGGACAGTACGGCGGCATTGGCGCCCTGGTGGGGAAGCGCGACGGCCGCGTTATTGTCTCTTTGCCCCATGAAGGATCTCCGGCGCAAAAGGCGGGCCTGATCATTGGTGACGAAATCCTGAAGATTGACGGCATTGACCTCGCCAAGAAATCAGACAACGAGGTAAGCAAACTGCTCAAAGGTCAGGCGGGCACAATGGTGAAACTGGAGGTGAAGCGTTTTGGGGTAGACAAACCTATGCAGGTGGAGCTGGCCCGGGCCAATATTCAGATCAGCAACGTGCCGTACTACGGCATGGTGACGCCCGAGATTGGGTATCTGCAACTATCGGGTTTTACCGTTGATGCGGGCCGCGAGGTGCGCGCTGCCGTGACTAAATTGAAAGAACAGGGCGCCAAGAAGGTGATCCTGGATCTGCGCGATAACCCCGGCGGCTTGCTGAACGAGTCGGTGAACATCTCCAACCTGTTCCTGGCCCGCGGCAAAGACATTGTGAGCACCAAAAGCAAAGTAACCGACTGGAACAAGATGTACAAGGCGCTGGATGAGCCGCTGGATGTGCAGATGCCGCTGGTGGTTTTGACGAGCAACAACAGCGCCTCGGCGGCGGAAATTGTGGCCGGCGCGTTGCAGGACTATGACCGCGCGGTGCTGGTGGGCGAAAGAACCTTCGGGAAGGGCCTGGTGCAGATGACGCGTCCGCTTTCCTACAACTCCCAGTTAAAGGTAACCACGGCTAAATACTATATCCCCAGCGGCCGCTGTATCCAGGCGATTGACTACGCACACCGAGACGCTGACGGTTCTCTGCACAAAACCCCGGATTCTCTGCGGGCGGCTTTCAAGACCGCGAACGGCCGAGTGGTGTATGACGGCGGCGGCATCAGCCCAGACGTGGAAGTGAAAGAGCAGCCGGTGCCGGACATCATCCGGAAACTGATGACCAAAAACTACATCTTTGATTACGCCACGCGGTTCAGGGCGGCCAATCCCACCATTGCATCGGCCAAAGATTTTCGGTTATCTGACGCGGAGTACCAGAAGTTCATGACCTTCCTGAACGGGAAAGATATCTCCTATTCCACGGATGTGGAGAAAGCGCTGGATGACATGATCAAGAAAGCGAAGGAAGACAAGCATTACGAAGAGGTGAAAGGAGACATTGAACAGATCAGGAAGAAAGTAGCTTCTAACAAGGGGAACGACCTGATCCGTTTCAAGCCTGAAATTGTGGAGCTGCTGGAGCAGGAGATCGTATCCAGGTATTACCTGCAGAAAGGTCTGGTGGAAGCCACCTTCAACGATGACAAAAACATTGTGGCTGCCGTGGAGGTACTGAACAATCCGGTGCGTTACCAGAGCCTGCTCACCACCAGTACTAAGAAATAGAGTTTACATTATATATTATAGTATCGTAAGGGCAACCAGCGCATGGTTGCCCTTATCTTTTAGAATAACGTAGCTTTGCAGAATAATGGCTGCTTGGCCTTCTCACTACATGGCGTATATCTTATCCTTAGAAACTTCCACCACCGTGTGCTCAGTGGCGCTGCACCAGAACCAGCACTTGCTTTCTTACGCAGAACTGCAGATGGAGAAATCGCATTCGTCGCATATCACAGTCATGGTGCAGCAGGTGCTGGAGTATGCCGGCGTTTCAATGGCGCAGCTGGATGCGGTGGCGGTTTCTGGCGGCCCGGGTTCCTACACCGGTCTCCGGATTGGGTCTGGTACCGCCAAGGGGCTGTGCTTTTCCCTGGATAAACCGTTGATCTCCGTGAGTACGCTGGAGGCCATGGCCCGGCAGGTGGTCTCCGTTACCCCCGCCCCGGAGCGGTATCTGTACTGCCCCATGCTGGATGCCCGCCGCGCGGAAGTCTACACCTGTCTCTTAAATCATGCCTTGGAGGTGCAGATGCCCACGGAGCCTCTGGTGTTGGAGTCCTCCAGTTTTAGGGCAGAATTGGAAAAACAGCCGATCATCTTCTTCGGGAGCGGAGCGGCCAAAGCCCAGGAACTTCTGGCCCCCCACCCGAACGCTTTTTACCTGGAGAATGTTAAACCTACAGCCAAAGCCATTGGAGAGCTGGCCCTGGCTAAATTAGAGGCGGCGCAGTTTGAAGACGTCGCTTATTATGAGCCGTTTTATTTGAAAGAAGTATACATCACAAAACCCTCAGGGAAATAAAGGAAAGATGGAAGAGTTTGTAAACCGAGTGGCCAACAGCGGCCTCATCACTTTGAACCTGGAAGAATACCTGCATCCCGGTGAGCGGATTGTCTATGATATAAAAGACAACTTGTTCATGGGGCTAATGCTGCGCGAAAAGGATTTCCGGGCCTTTGTAAAGGACCATGACTGGTCTCAGTATGCCGGCAAGAACGTAGCCATCACGTGCTCCACCGATGCCATTGTGCCTACCTGGGCGTACATGTTGCTGGCCAGTAAGCTGCAGCCGTTCGTCAACCGGTACGTGTTCGGTGATTTGGAAGCCTTAGAGCAAACCTTGCTGCAGGAGGCCATCTCCAAAATCAATGCAGATGAGTACCAAGATGCGAAAGTAGTTGTCAAAGGCTGTGGCCAGATTCCCGTACCCACCTATGCCTATGTAGAGATCATGCAGAAGTTGTTGCCCGTAGTTAGCAGCATCATGTATGGTGAGCCCTGCTCCACCGTGCCCATCTACAAAAAACCGAAGGATAAGGTAGCCACCATCTGATCCTTTTGCCGAAGCTGAATTTGTGGCTTCCAGAATTAGAGCCAATATACACTTGCTGAAAAGAGGCTGTTTTCAGAAAAGGAGGCCTAAAACAGATCAGGATATAATAGAAGAGGCAGGGTGTTCATCATGCTGCCTCTTTATATTAAGGACCTGCTCTATCAGCTCCGCTCAATCGTTTGCCGTTTCGGGCCTTGTTTCCAGAAAACGCCCCCAAAACACTACTGAGATGATTTCCGGGAAAATCTCTCCTCCCCGGGAACTTCCGGGTACCTGAGCATGGTTCTTCCCCAGTCTTGATCCTGGAAACAAGCTCTAGAGAGCCGCCTTGGA
The DNA here is from genome assembly GCF_014269285.1 of Rufibacter sediminis. Classification (GTDB taxonomy): domain Bacteria; phylum Bacteroidota; class Bacteroidia; order Cytophagales; family Hymenobacteraceae; genus Nibribacter; species Nibribacter sediminis. Next base: position 627 of record NZ_JACOAF010000015.1, on the reverse strand, counting down.
AATAAACTCAAAAATATTCCTCTTATGGAACTCCCTCATCCTGAACGGGGTTACTCCCTAAGCCACGGCAAGGAAGTTATAAATCCCTTCCATCTCAGCAAACGGCGCTTGTTTCTTGGGGAAAGATGGCTACCTTTGCAGCCCGCTCAACAGGAGAGGGGGAAGGAACTTAGTGTAGACGGAAAGCAAAAGAAAAAGTTTTCCCTGTCCCTTGCGAGTTCGGGATTTCTTCTTACCTTTGCACTCCCTTCCAGAAAGGGCCTGCCGCACCGACTGGGTGCCACGGAAACGAAAAAAAAAGTTTTGCCTGGTGCTTGCGAAGAGGGAAAAGCTTCTTACCTTTGCAGCCCGCTTCAGGGACAAGGCCTCCGGGCCTGGGAACGGAAGCGTCTCCCGGCTGGTTGAGCCGAGGGAATCAGAAAAAAAAAGTTTTTCGAAAGTGTTGCAGAGTGAGAAAAAGTTCTTACCTTTGCACCCGCTTCCAGAGAGAAGCTAAGGAAAACAAGCTCAGCCGATCGGGTTGGGAAGATAAAAAAAGAAAAAAAAGCTGCTCAGGCTTGCGGAATCGAAGAAAGTCCCTACCTTTGCAGCCCCTACCGGAAGGAAGGGAAACGGAGACCGAGAGGG
>NZ_JACOAF010000014.1 GCF_014269285.1 Rufibacter sediminis | reverse complement strand
TTTGCGGCTGTTTTTCTGAAAACAGCCGCAAAACAGATGGACACAGCCTTTAAGTGAAGCAGTGGGCAGCAGGTACTTATGTTGGTCGGCTTTTGCGTTCTGAAGGAAGACCTCTATCGCAGATACAAGCATTTCATGCACTGGGTAAGTACGCTGAGATACGTTGCAGAGTAGGACTTGTCATGTAAGGTGGGAATTGTAAAATTGGGAAACGGAATCGGAAACAGAATCAGTTGGATCAAGGTACGGTTGTCCTTAGGTTTTAAGGTGCTTCAGCTTAGCCTCTTGCTGGGACTGACTCTTCCTTTATGTTCGTTTTTGCCAAACCAGGCCGGAAACATCATCCGGCAGTTTGGGGTGGAGGAAGGACTGTCCCTGGGCATTGTCACCAGCATCAGCCAGGACAACCGTGGCTTGATGTGGTTTGCCACCGAAGACGGGCTGAACCGCTTTGACGGTTATTCCTTCAAGGTGTTCAAGTATGATCCTGCCCGCAAAAATAGCCTGACGGGTAACTTCATCCGGAAGGTGTTCACTGATTCCAAAGGAATTGTGTGGGTGTCCTCGCGCCACGGGTTGAACCGTTTCAATGCGAAAGGGGAGGCCTTCTCTCATTACAGCTACACTCCTCAGGCAAAAGCCACAATCGCGGGAGATGATATCACAGACATTGCAGAATCACCATCCGGAGATCTGTGGGTAGCTTCCTATAGAGCGGGAATTTCTTACTACCACAGAAAGAAGAACCTGTTTACGGCGTACCGCAAGGAGAATTTACCCGGCTTGTCCAGTGATAAGATCATCAGCGTGTATGAAGACCGCAAAGGCTGGCTGTGGGTTGGAACCCAGGACGCCGGAATCAACGTGTACCGCGTGAAAGAGGGGGTTATCCTGGGGAAGATTACGCTTCCTAACCAGGGGATCGTCGCAAAGTCCAATGTGACCTGCATCTATGGAGACCGCTCCGGTAATATATGGCTGGGTACGTCAACGGGCCTGTATCTGTATTCCCGAAACAGAAATCACCTTATCCCTTTCTCGGGAAGAAGGTACTTCCGAGACAGCAACATTGTGTTGTCTGTGCTGGAAGATAGCAAAGGAATGCTGTGGGTGGGCCTGCAAGACGGCGGGGTGTATCAGGTGGACTTACGGAAGCTGAGAAACGATTCTCCGGAGGATATCTTGTTTACTGAGGTGCAGGGCAAAGATGGGCGCTCGCTTACCCAACGCTCTGTACAGGCCTTGTTTGAGGATAAGGACCACAACATGTGGGTGGGCACCTACGGCGATGGCATCAGAATGGTGGCCCGAGAAAAGGAGAAGTTTATCAAATTCCGGCTTTCGCAGGAGATTTCAGGAAAACAGGCCCAAAACGAGATCCGTTACTACGGCATCACCACCGACCATGAAGGGGCTTTCTGGCTCGGCACAGATGGCAACGGAATCTACAAGTGCGATAAAACCGGCAAAATCCTCAGCCATTATGCCAGCTCCCAGCCAGAAAAAGGCCTGAAAGACAATGCCATTCTCAGCGCCCTGCGTGATGCTGAGCAGAATCTGTGGTTCGGTTCATATTCCAAAGGCCTGTTCCTTTACCGGAAAGAGGCCGATTCTTTTCTGAACTTTCAGCACGATCCGGGCAATGCCACTTCTTTGGGCGGGAACGATGTCCGGGTTCTTTTCCAGGATTCAAAGCGCAATCTGTGGGTAGGGACCAACGGAGGCGGCTTGAGTCTGCTCAACCCGCAAAATCGCAGTTTTCAGAATTTTAACACCGGTAACAGCGGCATAACGTCCAATGATGTAAGGGCCATGGCCGAGGATAAAGAAGGCCGACTCTGGATTGGCACGTATGGCGGCGGACTGAGCTGTTATTTTCCTGATAAACGGATCTATAAAAAGTATTCCTACACCGGTGGCAGCCAGCGGGACCCTTCCAGCGAGGTGGTGCTGGCTCTTTTCGTGGATCAGAAGCAGAACCTCTGGATCGGGACCGAGGAAGATGGCTTGTTCCAGTACAACCTGGCTAATAAAAAGATAAAGCAATTCAGTGAAAAGAATGGCTTGGCCAACAACACCGTTTACGCCATTCATTCTGATGTGCATGGGAACATCTGGGTAAGTACCAACCGAGGATTAACCAAGCTTGACTTACAGACCGGTAAACTGCACAACTACGGCATTTCTGATGGCTTGCAGAGCGGGCAGTTCAATCCGGGGTCTGTGCTGGTGAACCGGCAGGAAGGCCTTATAGGGTTTGGCGGCACCAAAGGGCTGAACCTGTTCTATCCGGGCCAGATCAAGGAAACCGCCTCTGCCCCTAAAGTGCTGATTACGGGGCTGCAGCTTTTCAATAAGCCGGGTAGCCCCCAGGAGCAGGAACAATTGATCGAGGAAAACCAGAGCCTGGTCTTACGACCCGATCAGTCCGTGTTCACAATTGAGTTCGGGGCGCTGGATTATGCCCATCCCGCCAAGAATAACTATGCCTATAAGTTGGAAGGGTTTGACAAGGAATGGAACTATGTGGGGCAGCAGCGCTCCGCTACGTACCGGTACCTGAGCCCGGGCACGTACACGTTTCAAGTGAAAGCCTCCAGCCAGGAGAACGCCTGGGAAGAGGAGTTTACCTCCATCAGGGTAGAGGTATTGCCGCCCTTCTGGAGAACGCCCCTGGCCTATTGCCTGTACCTGGTGCTGCTATTGGCAATGGGGTACGGGGTTTACAGCTTCCTGTCCCGGCAGAGGAAACTCAGACGGAAGTTGATGGTGGCCAAGGCGCAGAGCCGCAAAGAGCGGAGGATTGCCCGGGAAAGGCTCAGCTTTTTCACCGAAGTGTCGCACGAGTTCAGAACTCCGCTTACCTTGATGCTGGGCCCTTTGGAGGACATGATCAACAAGGAAAGCGCGCCCGAGACCGGTAAGAAACTGCAGATGGTGTACCGGAACGCCCACAAGTTACTCGCCCTGATCAACAAACTGCTGGACTACCGCAAAGCCGAAGCAGGTAGCATGGTCCTGAAAGTACAGCAGGAAGACATGGTGAGCTTCGTGACAGAAACCTACATCACTTTCCAGGAACTGGCCTATAAAAAGCAGGTGGATTACCGGCTGGAAGTCCCGGACGCGCCGGTGCTGGTCTGGTTTGACCGGGAAAAGGTAGAGATGGTGTTGAGTAACCTGCTTTCCAATGCGTTCAAGTATCTAGGTAAGGGAAACAGCATCTCCGTGACGCTTACCGTAGAAAATACGGCAGGGGCTGGTTTCGTCACCGTTGAGGTGAAAGACAACGGCATGGGCGTTCCCGCCAACCAGCAGAAACACCTCTTTGACTGGTTCTTCCAGGGAGATCCGGTAACGCCCATGAGTTCAGGGTTGGGGCTGGCCCTGGCCAAGCGGCTCGTCTTGTTGCACAAGGGGCACATCTTTGTCCAAAGTCAGGAAGGGGCCGGCGCTACGTTTGGTTTTAAGCTTCCTTTGGGAAAAGAGCACCTAAACGCTGCTTCTTTCGTCAATCATCAAGCCCCTATCCCGCTGCCGGAAAACAGACTCCAGGAGGTCTCGTCCTTTGAAGACGTTTTGGGGCTGGATTTGGGAAATCAGCCTAAAAAAGGACAGCGCAAGATTCTGATCGTAGAAGACGAGGAAGAAATCAGGAACCTCCTGAAATACTATCTCAGTGAGCATTTCCACGTGTTGGAGGCTGTTAACGGTCAGGAGGGGCTGGAACTGGCTTTGGCCCATCATCCTAACATCATCATCAGTGACGTGAAAATGCCCGTGATGGATGGGATGGAATTGTGCCGGGAACTGAAGTCCAACATCCGGACCAGTCATATTCCGGTAGTTCTGCTGACGGCCCGGACCGCTTTTGCCCATCACAAAGAAGGCCTGGACACCGGGGCAGACGCTTATCTAACCAAGCCCTTCAGCCCTGAGCTGTTACAGTTGAAAATTAAGAACCTTCTGGAGTCTCAGGAAAAGCTCAAGAAATTTTACCTCAACCTTTTCAACATCAACAGCCCGCAGCCCCAACCGCCCGAGAAGGAGGCCAACTCGCTGGATGAGCAATTCCTGAAACGCATTTACGATATCCTGAAAGAGAACCTGGACAACTCTGAATTTAATGTGAACGACCTGGCCGCCGCCTTAAATATGAGCCGGTCTCTGGCGTATAAAAAGATCAAACTGTTGACCGGCGCCTCGCCGGTGGAGTACTTACGCACCTTGCGCCTTCAGGAATCGGCCAGGCTTTTGAAAACCGGCAAGTACAAAGTGTTTGAAGTGGCCAGCCAAGTGGGCTTCAACGATGATAAGTACTTCAGGCAGTGCTTCTCCAAAGAGTTTGGATGCACTCCGTCAGAATTTATAAAAACAGCAGAGATGTGCTGATGCACAGGGGTGTTTTTGATAAAAATACACATATACCCCTGTTTAAATAATAGTTTGCCACCTCTATAATGAGGAAGGATGCAGTTTCTTTGACATAGAAAAGCAGGAGAGCAGGTGTGCTGCCGATAAGTAGTACTCTCTACTTTTGCCTTTCACGAATACGCTTAAGGTATTGTCAAACTAACCCATTCTTCCCAATGCAACATACTTTACTCAAAACAATGAGGTACCTATTGGTGCTGCCTCTATTGCTCTTTCAAGTGGCGGTAGTCCTTGCTCAAGGGCATACCGTGAAAGGGAAAGTGACCGATGAGACCGGTACCGGTTTGCCCGGCGTGACCGTCCTGCTAAAAGGTACCTCCACCGCTGCCCCCACCGATGCCGACGGTTCCTACACCATCCAGACTCCTTCCGGTGAGGGAACGCTCGTGTTCTCCTTCATCAGCTATGAAACGCAGGAAGTGGCCATCGGGAACCGGACCACCATCAACGTTTCCTTGAAGACCGATGCCAAAACCTTAGATGAGGTGGTGGTAGTGGGCTACGGCGTGCAGAAGAAAGCCACCGTGACCGGTTCTATCTCTGAAGTGCAGGGGGCTGCCATTAACCGCAGCCCGCAGCCTAACGTGTCCAATTCACTGGCGGGGCGGGTTTCTGGGGTGATCATCAACAACCGAGGCGGTGAGCCCGGGTATGACGGTGCCGAGATAAGAGTGCGGGGATTGGCCACTACCGGGAACAATGATGTCCTGATTGTGGTGGACGGGGTGCCGGGCCAGATTGGCGGCTTAGACCGCTTAGATCCCAATGACATTGAGAGCATCACCGTATTGAAAGACGCTTCGGCGGCAGTTTACGGAAACCGGGCCGCAAACGGCGTAATCCTGGTGACCACCAAAAGGGGGACCACCGGCAAGCCCACCGTGTCTTACAACTTCAACCAGGGATTTTCTTCCCCAACCCGCTTGCCTAAGTTCGCCGATGCGGCCACCTACGCATCTATCCTTAACGAGATTGACTACTACAATAACACCGCGGGCGGCTTAAATCAGCGCTACACCCCTGAGGAGATTGAGCTGTTCAGAAACGGGTCAGATCCTTTGAACTACCCTAATACCAATTGGCTGGACGAGGTGCTGAATTCAGTAGCGCTCCAGAACAGACAGAACCTGTCGGTAAATGGAGGAACGGAGAACGTGAAGTACTTTGCCTCGTTGGGTACCGTTTATCAGGATGCGCTTTACAAAGATGGCGCCACTAAGTACAAGCAGTACAACTTCAGAACCAATCTGGATGCGAACATCACGGACCGGTTCAGTGTAGGTTTGTCGTTGTCTGGGCGGCAGGAAGACAGACAGTTTCCGCAGTTTGGCGCAGGCGGCATTTTCTGGCAGACGTACAGAGCCTATCCGTTCATCCCGGCCCGTTATCCTAACGGCATGCCTTCCCAAGGAGTGGAAGGTGGTATCAACCCGGTCATGATCGTGACGGATGCCGCGGGCTTAAACAAAAACCAACGACTTACCTTCAACGGAATCTTGAGAGCCAGATATGACTTCGCGTTTTTAGAAGGACTGTCCGTAGACGGATTCTACTCCGTTGACAGAGGCCAGAGCTTCACCAAATCCTTTGTGAAGCCTTACCTAGTGTATTCTTATGAAGGCAATGACACCTACAAGCCTGTTACTGTAGGAGAACCCAAAGCTTCCCTGTCCCAGATCCAGGAGAATACTGGGCTGCTCACCGCCAACATCAAATTGAACTTTGAGCGTCATTTTGGTGACCACGGCATCAATGCCTTTGTGGGGTATGAGCAGAGTGAAAACAATCTGGAGCATCTGGAAGCCGGAAGAAGAAACTTTCCTACTATCCTGACACCGGAATTATCCCAAGGGGGTACCGGCCCTAATGACAGGAGCAACGCAGGCTGGAGCTGGATCTTCACCAGAAGAAGCTACCTGGGCCGGGTTGCCTACAATTACAAAGAAAAGTACCTGGCAGAGTTGCAGATGCGGGCCGATGGCTCCGCTAACTTCCCTAAAAACAGCCGTTGGGGATATTTTCCAGGTCTTTCCCTGGGCTGGAGAATCTCTGAAGAAGGTTGGTTCAAGAACAGCTTGCCGTTCATGAATGAATTGAAACTTCGGGCTTCTTACGGTGAGCTAGGCAACGATAACGTAGGCTCTAACCAGTTCATGAATAACTATACCTTTGGTAACCAGTATGTGATTGGCGGGGAAGTGTACCCGGGCCTGAACCTGGTGAAGCTAGCCAACCCGAACATTACTTGGGAGGTAGCCCAGAAAACAGATGTAGGGGTAAGCGGTATCTTCCTGAACAACTTCAATTTCGAGTTCATCTATTTCCAGCAGAAGCGGAAAGATATCCTGGCCAACAGAAACGCTTCAGTGCCCAACACAACCGGGATTGTCAATCCGCATGGATCTGATGCACTGGTGCCTTCTGAGAACATTGGCCGGGTAGATAACAATGGGATTGAGGCCACCCTGGGCTTTGACAAAAACGCGGGTGATTTTAGATACAACATCTCCGGGAACATCACTTATGCCAAAAACAAGATCGTATTCATAGACGAGGCACCTAGCATCCTTGACTATCAAAGACAGACCGGTGGCCCGATGAATACTTCCTTGCTGTACCGTTCCATTGGCATCTTCCGGACGCAGGAAGACCTGGACAGATACCCTCATCCATCCGGGGCCAAGCTGGGTGATCTGATCTACGAAGATTTCAACAAAGACGGCAAAATCACCGCCGATGACCAGGTAAGAACCGACTTAGGGAATATTCCGCAAATCATGTACGGGTTAAACCTTGGGGCTGAGTACAAAGGCTTTGATCTATCCATCCTTTTCCAAGGACAGGCGAAGGTGAGACAGTATGTGTTGCCAGATGTAGGATTAAGCGGAAATTACTTCAGCACCTGGGCCGACAACAGATGGAGTCCTTCCAACCCTAACGGATCTTACCCACGTGTAGACACCCGTACCGGATCTGCGGTGAGCGGGGGGCTATTCCCAAGTGACTTCTGGTTCTATAACACGGCTTTCTTAAGATTGAAGAACGTGGAGTTAGGCTACAACCTGCCGTCCCAGCTTTTGTCAAGAATCAAGATTGAGAATGTACGGGTGTTTGCCAATGCCTTTAACCTGGCCACTTTCACCAAGGTGAAAGATTTTGACCCGGAAACCAGTTCAGGAAACGCTCAATTCTACCCGCAGCAAAGAATCATCAACCTGGGGGTAAATGTCAAATTCTAATACCAAGCACATCATGAAACTGAAAATATTTACTGCATTTGCCCTAGGAATGGCAATGTGCATAAGCTCCTGTAAAGAAGATTTCCTAGAAGTGACGCCTACCGATAGGGTATCAGATGAAGCTATTGTGGGAGATTCAGTGCTCTTTGAGGCATTTGTAATCAACCGTTACCTTGGTGCCCGGCTTCAGGACAAAGAAGCAGACGGTGTGCCACCCGGGTTTGGGAGAGGCTGGGAATATGCCTTATGGTCTTCCCTGACCGATGAATCCATTTATAGAAGTGATGACAATACCTGGCTTATCCAGCGTGGGCAGCTGGCCCCGGAGAACACAGGCATTGCCGGGTCGCTGTGGGGAAGAAGCTACCGGAGCATCCGGGAGGTGAATTATGCCTTAACTAACAGTGAGAAGGTGGTGATGAGCCAGGCTCATAAGGATCTGCTGATGGCAGAACTGAAGTTTATCAGAGCTTTCCGGTACCATGACTTGATCCGGAACTACGGACGAGTAGTGTTGGTGGGAGACAGAGTAACCCAGTTGAATGAAGATTTAACAGATCCTGCCCTCTTTACCCGTGCCAGCATGCAGGAGAGCATTGCGTATGTCATTGCTCAATTGGATGAAGCCGTTGCCGGATTACCTACTGATAACAGCAACACTTGGCAAAAGGGGAGAGCTACCAAAGGAGCAGCCCTGGCGTTAAAGTCAAGGTTATTGCTGTATGCTGCCAGCCCGCTGTACAAACAGAACGGAAGTCAGGTTACCTGGCAAGACGCAGCTACTGCGGCTAAAGAGGTGATGGCGTTAAACAAGTATAGAATTGACCCGCAATACGCCAACATGTTTATTGCGGAGGAAGGCAATAGCCCCGAGATCATCTTTGCCCGGTACTACAACCTGAACTCCCGGCACACGGCCCTGGAGATTGCCAACGGACCTAACGGGTACGATGGCTGGGGAGGAAACGCCCCTTTGCAGAACATGGTAGATGCCTATGAAATGTCCAATGGCAAAATGATCTCAGATCAAACGTCAGGCTATAATCCGCAGAACCCTTATGCAGACAGAGATCCCCGTTTCTACGCCACCATCCTGTACAATGGTGCCCCGTACCGCGGAAGAGCGGTTGAAACGTTCACGCCCGGCGGGAAAGACAGCAAAGACGGTCCATCTAACTGGAACACTTCCCAGACGGGCTATTACCTGCGTAAGTTCATGGATGAAACCAACCCCATCCAGAACCCTTGGAACGTGGCCGGTCGCCAGCCCTGGATTTATTTCCGCTATGCTGAAATTCTGCTAAACTACGCAGAGGCGCAAAATGAGGCTGTGGGGCCAGATGCCACGGTGTACGAAGCCATCAATCTGATCAGACAACGTCCTGAGGTAAGTATGCCGGCATTGCCAGCCGGGCTCTCCCAGGCTGAGATGCGCGAGCGGATACGGCACGAACGTCAGGTGGAACTGGCTTATGAGGAGCACCGCTTCTACGATGTCCGTCGGTGGCTGATCGCGGAGCAAACTGAGAACGTGCCTGCTTATGGCATGGAGATCACCAAACAGGGCACCAACTTCGTGTTCAACCGCAAGGTAGCGCTGGAAGGACGTAGCTTCCAGAACAAGCATTACTGGCTACCCATTCCTAGAGCAGAGATACAGGCATCCGGAGGAAAGTTAGAGCAGAACCCAGGATACTAGTCTTTAAGTCATTGATCTCCCATGGTGTACAAAGCGCCATGGGAGTTTTTTCGCTCCTAGTCAAACCAACAGGAACTTACTTATGCTAAGACCAATTCTTCGGGGCAAAAATAAATTTTCCCTACCGCTTTCCCATTTCCTGGTGGTTCTCTTGGCACTCGTTGGGTGTTCTGAGGAGGGTTCCAGTGCGGTAAAGGGAGATGCCCCGTCTACCACGCCTGCCGTGAGAGTGACAGCCACCATTGACATCTCCCGGAAATTCCAGCGGATAGACAACTTTGCGGCCTCAGACGCCTGGTCATGCCAGTTTGTGGGAAATTGGCCTGAAAACAAGAAGAATGCCATCGCGGACCTGCTTTTTAGTACTCAGCTAGACGCCAATGGGCAACCCAAAGGCATCGGGTTGTCTTTGTGGCGGTTTAACATAGGGGCGGGAAGCAGCCAACAGGGAGAACAGAGCGGCATCAAAGATGAGTGGCGGCGGGCTGAGTCGTTCCTGGACAATGACGGGAGCTACAATTGGCAGCGGCAAGCCGGGCAGGTTTGGTTTCTGAAAGCCGCCCAGGCGCGGGGAGTCAGCAAGTTTCTGGCTTTTCCCAACAGCCCTACGGTGAATCTAACCCGCAACGGGAAAGCATTTGCCTCCAACGGAACTCCTAATCTGGCCCCAGCCAGGTACGAGGCTTTTTCTGATTACCTGGCTGATGTCATCCAGGGAGTAGAGAGAGTGCACGGGGTCACGTTCAACTACATCAGTCCGGTGAACGAGCCGCAGTGGGACTGGAGCGATGGCGGGCAGGAGGGAACCCCCTTCATGAATGCGGAGGTGGCCGGGATTGTACGGGCCCTCAATACCTCATTGGCCAGAAGAAACCTGACCACCAAAATAGACATCGCTGAGGCGGGCAAAATTGACTATCTCTACCAGGAAGCGGATAAACCCAACCGGGGAAACCAGATTGATGCTTTCTTCTCCAAAAACTCCCCCCATTACGTGGCAGATTTGCCCCATGTCAGCAAGGTGATCTCCGGGCACAGCTATTTCACCACGTCCCCTGCGGGCCAAGCCGTAGCCAGCCGGAAACAACTGGCCAGCAAAGTGGCCACGGTACCCGGTCTGGAGTTCTGGCAATCGGAGTACTGCATTTTGGGCGATAACGCCGGCGAAATAGACGGGAATAAGCGTGTCCTGGGCATTGATCCGGCCATTTACCTGGCCCGCGTTATCCATAACGACCTGGTGGTGGCCAATGCCACGGCCTGGCAATGGTGGCTAGCCATCTCGCCCTACAACTACAAAGACGGCCTCATTTACATCGACCAGAATAAGACCGATGGTAATTTCTATGAAAGCAAGATGCTCTGGGCCTTGGGGAACTACAGCCGCTTCATCCGTCCCGGGGCAGAGCGCGTGGATTTGCAGGTAGCAGGTGACCGCAAAGACGAAAATGACGCTTTGCTAGCCTCGGCTTACCTGGATACCCAGCAAAAGAAACTCATCATGGTGGCGGTTAACCCCAGCATTCTTCCTGTTCAGATGAACATGGAGGTGAAGGGAGCCACAATACGCAACATCATCCCCTATGTAACCTCAGACAAAGAGAATCTCACGCCGGGCAGTCCCCTGCAAGGAAATAAGGAAATAACAGTGGCTCCCCGTTCCGTAATCACCTTTGTGGCAGACCTTCAGCTTTAATGGAACAGAATCGTTTTAAAGGCCTTTTTTCAAAAATACCCTCAAAACGCTAACAGGAGATAAGTGAAACCGGCGAGGAGAAGAGAGAGAAACCAAAGAAGTAAATTCATTAGTTGAATCGCATAATTTGATCTGGATGAAAAATAGATTTTTACTTTTCTTACTGACAACCCTGTTGATCAGCTACGCGCAACCCGGCGTGGCGCAACAGGCCCGCACGAAGGCGCTTTTCAATGACAACTGGAAGTTCTACAAAGGCGACGCAGCCAATGCGGAGAAAGCCGATTTTGCGGATGCCAATTGGCGAAGCCTGGACTTGCCGCATGACTGGAGCATTGAAGGGCCTTTCAGCCAGGAATGGGCGAGTGCCACCGGGTACTTGCCGGGCGGTATTGGGTGGTACAGAAAGACGTTTACCGTAGCCCCGGAACAGCAGAACAAAAAACTCTTCTTGTATTTTGACGGCGTGTACAAAAACAGCGAGGTCTGGATCAATGGGCACCACTTGGGCAAAAGACCCAATGGCTTTACGCCTTTCCAGTACGAGATTACCAATTACCTGAATAAAACTGGGAAGAACGTTGTCTCGGTGAAAGTAGATCACCGGCAGTTTGCGGATTCTAGGTGGTATACGGGTTCTGGCATCAACCGGAATGTCTATCTGGTGGCGGTGCAGCCGGTGCATGTCAGTTTATGGGGAGTAGCGTTCACCACGCCAGAAGTGTCTGCGGCCAGCGCCTTGTCCCAGGTGACGGTTTCCGTGACCAATACGTCCCCCAAAGCGGTAGAGGTTCAGGTGAAAACCGAGCTCCTGGACAAGCAGGGCAAAGTAGTAAATCAGGCCCAGAAACAAGTAAACGTAGGGCAGGGAAAAGAAGCAGAGGCGGCCTTGTCCTTCCAGGTGAAAAACCCTAAACTCTGGTCAGTGGAGCAGCCCAACTTATATCAGTTGAGAGTTTCTTTGCTGGTGAATGGCAAGAAAACCGATGAGGTAACAGAATCCGTTGGTTTTAGAAGTTTTGCTTTCGATGCTAACAAAGGTTTCTCCTTAAACGGCAAAAGCATGAAGCTGAAAGGTGTCTGCATCCATGACGATGCCGGTGCCCTGGGAACAGCCGTGCCCGAGGAAGTGTGGGAAAGAAGACTGATCACGCTCAAAGAAGGTGGCGTTAATTCCCTGCGCATGAGCCACAACCCACACGCCGATTACATTTATGACCTTTGTGACAAACTGGGCTTCCTAGTGCAGGATGAGGCCTTTGACGAGTGGGAAACCGGTAAAAACAAATGGATTGCCGGCTGGAACGTAGGCACTCCCGGCAAAGACGGCTACCACGAGCACTTCAAAGAATGGGCTGACCGGGACCTAGCCGATATGATCCTGCGGAACCGCAACCGGCCCTCCATTTTCATGTGGAGCATCGGTAATGAGATTGATTACCCCAATGACCCGTACTCCCATGAGGTGCTGAATACCGGCAATAACCCGCAGATCTACGGCAAAGGCTACCAGCCCAACAACCCACCGGCCAGCCGTTTGAGTGAGTTGTCCAGGCACTTGGTGGAGGTCGCGAAGAAGTATGATACCTCGCGGCCCATCACCGCCGCTTTGGCCGGGGTAGTGATGTCTAACTTCACCGATTACCCCAAAGTACTGGACATTGTAGGCTACAATTACCAGGAGCACCGCTACCCCGAGGACCACGCCAAATACCCGGATAGAGTCATTTACGGCAGTGAAAACGGCATGCGCCTGAATGCCTGGGCCGCCGTGGATACCAACGCCTACATTTCGGCGCAGTACCTATGGACTGGCATTGACTACATGGGCGAGGCTGGTAAATGGCCCAGCCGCAGCAACGGCGCCGGTCTGCTGGACCTGGCCGGGTTCAAGAAACCCGAGTATTTCTTCCGGCAAAGCCTCTGGTCAGACAAACCGATGGTGTACATAGGCACTTCGGCCGTGCCCAAGACGGAAGACAAAGGCATCTGGAGCCACAGAAGGGCAGACCCCACCTGGAACTGGAAGGCGAATGACAGCGTGCGGGTGAGTTGTTTCACCAACGCCGACGAAGCAGAGCTTTTCCTGAACGGCAAATCGCTGGGCAGGAAGTCCCTGGCCCAAAGTGCCCAACGCGTGCTCTACTGGGACATGGTGTATGCGCCCGGCGAACTGATGGCCAAAGCCTATAAAAACGGAAAAGAGGTAAGCCGCCACGAGTTAATCACCGCCGGTGCGCCAGTTGCCATCAAAGCGAACCTGGACAAAAAAGCCCTGGCCCGGAAAGGAGTAGCCCATGTAGAAATCAACGTGGTAGACAAAAACGGCAACCTGGTGTACGGCGCTGACAATGAAATGACGGTCACCATAGAAGGGCCAGCCCAACTTCTAGGCATGGAAAACGGAAGCCATACCGCCCACGAGAACTACAAATCTGAGAAACGAAAAGTCTTGCACGGCAAACTGTTGGCCTACTTGCAGGCCACGCAGAAACCCGGCAAAGTCAAAGTGACCATCCAGTCGCCGGGGCTGACTCCCCAAATAGTGGAGCTTTCGGTAAAACAGGCCCAAAACGGAATGTCAGGCGGAGCCGGTTCGGCATCAGTTAAATGAAAAAGCCTCCGAAATAAAGCCCGGGGAAACTGTCCATTCGGCACTTACTGAGGCTCTATACAAAGGAGAAATCCTTAGATTGAAGTACCTTTTTATTATTTATTTATAAAGTTTACATGATACGCACGCGAAAGTTACTCACCCTATGTTGCTTCTTGCTGTCACAGTTGGTGGTGGCACGGCAAGGAGTCAATGAATGGGAAAACCCCAAGGTGTACGAGCGCAACAAAGAAAAGCCCCACGTGGATTTCATGCTCTACGCCAATGCGGCAGACGCTCGTAAAAACGACTATAACACCTCGCCTTATCACCAGTCCCTCAACGGAACCTGGAAATTCAGCCTGGTGAAATCAGTGGCTGAACGCCCCATGGATTTCTACAAACCGGGGTTCGATGACAGCAAATGGGCCAACATCCAGGTGCCCTCCAACTGGGAACTGCAGGGGTTTGACATTCCTATCTATACCAATGTGCGCTACCCTTTCCCGGCCAAGCCGCCTTACATTGACCAAAAGTACAATCCCGTAGGCACGTATCGCCGGAGCTTCACCGTGCCTGCCGCCTGGAACGGCCAGGAAGTGATGTTGAACTTCGGTTCCATCTCTGGGTATGGGCGGGTGTTTGTGAATGGCCAGGAAGTGGGCATGACCAAAGCCTCCAAATCACCGGCCGAGTTTAACGTGACCCGTTTCCTGAAAGCAGGCGAAAACCAGCTGGCGGTGCAGGTGTTCCGCTGGCACGATGGCAGCTACCTGGAAGACCAGGATTTCTGGCGTTTGAGCGGTTTGGAGCGCAACGTGTACCTGCAGGCGCTGCCCAAAGTAACCGTGTGGGATTTCTTCCTGAAGCCTGATCTGGACAATACCTACAAGAATGGGGTGTTCTCGGCTGAGGTAGATCTGCGTAAGTTCTCCGGCAAAACCATGGAGAAAGCTTCCGTGCTTTTGGAGTTGTTTGACAAAAACAACGCGAAAACGTTCTCCCAGGAAAAGAGCATCAGCACCAAAGGAACCGGTAAACTGCAGCTCAAATTCAACGGCACCATCAACAACGTACTCACCTGGAACGCCGAGCACCCCAACCTGTATGATGCCGTGATCACCTTAAAAGATGCCAACGGAAAACCCATTGGTGTGACTGGAAGCAAAGTAGGGTTCCGGAAAGTGGAGCTGAAAAACTCCCAGATG
The DNA here is from genome assembly GCF_014269285.1 of Rufibacter sediminis. GTDB lineage: Bacteria > Bacteroidota > Bacteroidia > Cytophagales > Hymenobacteraceae > Nibribacter > Nibribacter sediminis. The sequence continues at coordinate 48,875 of NZ_JACOAF010000014.1, read as the reverse complement.
TTGGTGAACGGCGTGCCGATTCTGATCAAAGGCGTGAACCGCCATGAGCACGACGATGTGCACGGCCGCGCGGTAACCCGCGAATCCATGGTGAAAGACATTGAGCTGATGAAGCTCTACAACATCAACGCCGTGCGCACCAGCCATTACCCCAATGATCCGCTGTGGTACAAACTATGCGATGAGTACGGCCTGTACCTGGTAGACGAAGCCAACATCGAGACGCACGGCATGGGCGCGGAGTGGCAAGGAAGATTCGATAAAAGCAAGCACCCGGCTTATCTGCCGGAGTGGGCTCCCGCGCACCTAGATCGCATTGAGCGCCTATTGGAACGTGACAAAAACCACGCCTCGGTGATCATCTGGAGCATGGGCAATGAGTGCGGCAACGGGCCTGTTTTCCATGACGCCTACAAGTGGATCAAAGGTCGTGACGCCTCGCGCCTGGTGATGTTTGAGCAAGCCGGCGAAGACTGGAACACCGATATCGTGGGACCTATGTACCCGGGCATCAAAGACATGAAATCTTACGCCGCGGCCAAGAAAGAGCGTCCGTACATCATGTGCGAGTATTCGCACGCCATGGGCAACAGCAACGGGAACTTCCAGGAGTACTGGGACATCATCAACAGCAGCAAGCACATGCAGGGTGGTTTCATCTGGGACTGGGTAGACCAGGGCATCAAAACCAAGAACGACAAAGGAGAGGTGTTCTGGGCCTACGGCGGAGACCTGGGCAGCGATCATTTATACAACGATGAGAACTTCTGCGCCAACGGCGTGGTATCTGCCAACCGCACGCCTAAACCCGGTCTCAACGAGGTGAAGAAAGTGTACTCCGGCGTGCAGTTTAGCGCCAAAGACGCGCAGAAAGGCATCCTGAACGTAACAAACCAATACGGCTTTACTGATCTGAACCAAATCACTTTCAAGTGGCAGCTCATCAAAAATGGCGTGGTGCAGAAAGAAGGTGATTTCGCCGTGACGGCCGCTCCGCTGCAACAGAAAGAAGTGACCTTGCCATTGCCGGCGTTTACCGCCCAACCCGGCGAGGAATACTTCGTGAACGTATTTGCTTACACCAAAAACGCCAACGCGTTTGTGCCAGCCGGCCATGAAGTAGCCCGTGACCAGTTCGCGGTAAATCAGAATGGTTACTTCACCAAAGTATCATCGGAAGGAAAACTCAAAATCAAGACGAAGAAAGACAAGCTGAACTTCACTTCTGGCAGCATCTCCGGGGAGTTTGACCTGACCACCGGGAAATTGACCTCTTTTAGCAAAAACGGCCAGAAAGCGGTAGAGAAATTCCCGGAGCCTTACTTCTGGCGCGCCGCCACAGACAATGACTTCGGGAACAACATGCCGGAAAAACTAGGGGCCTGGCGCAATGCCCACCAGGAGATGAAACTGGTGAACGTGGAAGTTGGAAAGAAGTCGGCCACCGGCCAGCCCATCAAAGTGACCTATGAGCTGACTGACAAGAAGATCCCGTACACGGTTGATTACCTTATCCAGAACGACGGGGCCGTACAGGTGACCGCCTCTATGGACTTGACCGGGAAGGAAATGCCGGAGCTGCCGCGTTTCGGGATGCGGATGGAACTGGAGAAAAAGTACGACAACCTGCAGTACTACGGCCGTGGCCCATGGGAAAACTACAGTGACCGCAAAGCCTCTTCTCTGGTGGGTGTGTACTCAGACAAAGTGGAAAACCAGTACTACCAGCTGTACATCCGTCCGCAGGAAAGCGGAAACAAAACCGATGTGCGCTGGGTGGAACTCACCAACAACGCCGGCAACGGAATCATGGTGGAAGGAATCCAGCCCATCAACTTCACGGCCCTGAACTACCGCGCCGAGGACATTGATGAAGGTCCTAAGAAGATCAACCGCCACCCGGTAGATCTGAAAGAAAGCGATGTGGTGAACCTGCACATCGACCTGAAGCAGCGCGGGCTGGGCGGCGATGACAGCTGGGGCCGCTTGCCGCATGAACCGTACCGCCTGACCGAGAAAAAATACACCTACAGCTACCTGATCAGGCCCATCACCAAAGAAACCTCTAAACTGTCTAAGAAATGAGAAGGTTGGAAGGATTCCTTCTCCTTTTACTGCTGCTGGCGGGGTGTATTTCCCTGCCAGCGCAGCAAAAGGAGGGAAGCGCTGCCCTTATCAAGCCGGGTGAAATCTGGCCCGATACGGATGGCAAACACATCAATGCGCACGGCGGCGGAATCCTTTTCCACAAAGGCATTTACTACTGGTTCGGGGAACACAAGACCGCGGGCCGAGGGGGAAATAGTACCCTGTTTGGGGTAGGGGCCTACTCTTCCAAAGACCTCACTTCCTGGAAAAATGAAGACATTGTCTTGAAAGTAGAGGAAAACGACAGCACTTCTGAGATCATCAAAGGTTGCGTGATTGAACGGCCCAAAGTGGTCTACAACGCCAAGACCAAAAAGTTTGTGATGTGGTTTCACCTGGAGCTGAAAGGCAAAGGCTACGAAGCCGCCCGTACCGGCGTAGCCACCAGTGATAGCCCCACCGGACCTTTCACGTACCTTAAATCTTATCGGCCGAATGCCGGGGTGTGGCCTATCAATGTGCCGTCAAGTCTCCAAGCCAAGAAAGTAGACGAGACCAACCTGAAATGGTGGACCCCGGAATGGACCAAAGAAGTACAGGACGGCCTTTTTATCCGGCGCGATTTCCAGCAAGGGCAGATGGCCCGCGATATGACCGTGTTTGTGGACGATTACGGAAAAGCCTATCACATCCATTCCTCGGAGGAAAACCTGACGCTGCACATCTCAGAACTGTCAGACGATTACCTGTCTTTTACCGGAAAGTGGAGCGTGCTGGCACCAGCCGGGCACAATGAGGCCCCAGCTATCTGCAAGCGCAACGGCAAGTATTACATGATCACCTCGGGCTGCACCGGCTGGGACCCCAACGCGGCGCGGTCCTTCGTGGCAGAGTCCATCATGGGGCCTTGGAAATCCCTGGGAAATCCGTGCGTGGGCGAGGGAGCCGACCTGACGTTTGAATCGCAGAGTACCTACATTTTGCCGGTGCAAGGCAAGAAAAACGCCTTCATCTTCATGGCCGACCGTTGGCGACCCAAGAACCCCATTGACGGCCGCTACGTGTGGCTACCGCTTCTGTTTGAAGACGAGAAACCAATTTTAAGGTGGCAGGATGCGTGGGATTTGAGCGTGTTTGACAAACAGGGCAAAGAAACGAAAGCATCCACTAAAAAGACAAAGCAGCCTTGAGGTAGTTAACTGGCTTCCGCCCGGCCAATTATTTCTGATTTACAAGTTCATCAGCGTAACATGGTTTATCCCCCTTCAACCTTCAGCAAGCTCGCGTATGGCATACTCGCCTTCGCCTTGTCGCTGAGTTCCCTTTCCTGTAGCACTTCCAGAACCGGAGGTGCTTCTTCGGCTTCTGAACCCACCATCACCCACGTCGCAGATGGCTGGGCGAACAACTCGGTGAACGTGGTGGCCTTCCGGAAAAATTCGCTGGTGACGTTTAAAGGAACTCAATACACGGCCTGGTACGGGGCCGACCGTTCGGTGATGCTGGCCAAGCGCAAAAGCGGGGCCGCTACCTGGGAAATCCAGAAGACCAACTTCACTGGAAACGCCGCCGATGCCCACAATACCATCAGTCTCATGGTAGACGGCAACGGTTTCCTGCATCTTTCTTGGGATCACCACAATAACCCCTTGAACTACGCCCGCAGCGTGAGCCCCGGCTCCCTGCAGATGACGGAGAAAATGCCCATGACAGGCCAGCGCGAAAAAGTAATCTCGTACCCCGAGTTCTACCGGCTACCCAGCGGCAACCTCATGTTCTTCTACCGCGATGGCGGCTCGGGCCAGGGCAATCTGGTCATCAATTCCTATGACACCGGCACCCAGCAATGGACGCAACTGCACAGCAACCTCATCAACGGCGAAGGGAAACGCAACGCCTATTGGCAGGCTTACCTGGACAAGAACGGCACCCTGCACGTGTCCTGGGTGTGGCGCGAGAGCCCTGATGTAGCCAGTAACCATGACCTGGCTTACGCCCGATCTCTGGACGGCGGAAAGACCTGGGAGAAATCTACCGGCGAAAAGTACACCCTGCCTATCACCGAAGCCACCGCCGAGAAAGCCCTGGCCATTCCGCAGAACAGCGAGCTGATCAACCAGACCTCCATGGCCGCCGATGAGCAAGGGAATCCCTTTATTGCCACGTACTGGCGGGAGGCGGGCTCCACCATTCCGCAGTACCACCTGGTGTACCATGACGGCAAAACCTGGCAAAAGCTGGAGCTGGATTTCCGGAAGACGCCTTTCAGTCTGAGCGGGGTAGGCACCAAACGCATTCCCATCGCCCGGCCCCAGATCATGGTGAAAAATGCCGGTGCCAAGGCCTCGGTGCTGATGATCTTCCGGGATGAGGAAAGAGGCAGCAAAGCCTCGGCACTCATCATCAACAAACTGTCCGACCCCAAATGGACTATCCTGGATTTAACGCCTGGTTCGCTGGGTTCCTGGGAGCCCACCTATGACACCGAGCTTTGGAAGGAAAAGCAGATCCTGAACCTGTTTGTGCAGAAAGTGGAACAGGTTGACGGCGAAGGCCGGGCCACCATCCCGCCGCAGCCCATTCAGGTGATAGAATGGAAGCCGAAATTCTAATGAGCCGTTTTCGGCCTGTTTTCCGAAAAGAACCTATAAACTGGGGCCTCCCCGCATTGACGTAAACATGATTCAGAAGAAAGCCTATTGTACCTTCCTGCTGCTGCTCAGTTTCTGGGCAACAAGTGCCGTCGCCAAACCAAAACACCCGCTGTTGCCTAAATCTGAAAAGGAGGTGTTGGAACACCTGAACAAAGCAAACACCTACTGGCAAAACTCCAACCCCACGCTAGGTTGGGCCTTCTGGGATGTGGCCGCTTACCACACTGGCAACATGGAAGCCTACAAAGTCACTAAAAACGAAGCCTACCGCCAGTACTCAGAGGCCTGGGCCGAGAAAAACCAGTGGATGGGCGCTAAGTCCACGAACAAAGCCGACTGGAAATACAGCTACGGAGAGAAAGACGACTACGTGCTCTTCGGAGACTGGCAGATCTGCTTCCAGACCTATATTGACCTGTACTGCCTGGATGGCGCGAAGGACGACCGCAAAATCGCCCGGGCCCGCGAGGTCATGGAGTACCAGATGAGCACGCCCAGAAACGATTACTGGTGGTGGGCCGATGGCCTCTATATGGTGATGCCCGTCATGACCAAACTGTACCGTGTAACCGGCAACAAACAGTATCTGGAGAAGCTGCACGAGTACCTGACCTACGCCAACTCCATCATGTATGACGCCGAGGAAAAACTCTACTACCGCGATGCCAAGTACGTCTACCCCAAACACAAAAGCGCCAACGGCAAAAAAGATTTCTGGGCCCGCGGCGATGGCTGGGTGTTTGCCGGTTTAGCCAAGGTATTGCAGGATCTGCCCAAAAAAGACCCGCACCGCAAAGAATACGAGCAGCGCTTCAAAGACATGGCCACCGCCATCGCCCGCTCGCAGCAGCCCGAAGGCTACTGGACCAGAAGTATTTTAGACCCGGCGCACGCGCCCGGACCGGAGACCAGCGGTACTGCCTTCTTTACCTACGGCTTTCTGTGGGGCATCAACAACGGCCTGCTGGACAAAAAGGAATACCTGCCCGTGGCGGCCAAAGGTTACCATTATCTGACTAACACCGCGCTTCAGCCCAACGGAAAACTTGGCTACGTGCAGCCCATTGGGGAGAGAGCCATTCCGGGGCAGGTAGTGGACGTGAACTCCACCACCGGTTTCGGGGTAGGGGCGTTCCTGCTGGCCGCTTCTGAGATGTACCGTCTGCTGGATTAAGAACAACCTAAGAAGGCGGTTTTAGAAGCGTTTTTGCGAAATCGGCTTAAAACCAGTTTAGGGGCAGTTTTGCTATTTTAGTGCATAAACGGGAAAGGTGTTGCCGGAGCCTCCGGCGCGGTCTTCCCTCAATTTCTAACGTTTCTTTCGCTCCCATGAAGTATCGTGTACGTGTTCTTTTGCTGGTGGTGTTCTTGTTTTCCGGTTCCCTGTTGCGGGCCCAAACGCAGCCAAATGCCCCAGCAGAAACTGGCAAGAACGTCTTTCAGGTGGTCAACCCAGATTTCAAGGTGAGCCCCCACACGGGCATGACCCGCCAGCACTGGCTGGACGCGGCGCAGTATCTGTTGACGGGCGCTTTCCAGTACGTGAAGACGGTGGAAGACCCCATGGTGTTCCCCAAACAGCCGGGCAAAAGCTATCCGCGCGACGGCGTACACACGCCCACCGAAATGCTGGAAGGCCTCTGCCGCACCCTGTTTGTGGCCGTTCCGCTGCTCAAGGAAAACCCCAACCTGGAAATCAACGGCATCAAAGTCGCCGATTATTACCGCCGCCAGCTGGTGAAACTGACGGAACCCAGCAGCCCCACTTACGTGAAACCGCGCGCGAAGGACGGCGGCCCGAGCCAGATTCTGGTGGAGTTCGGCGGCTTGGCCGTGTCGCTTTTCTACGCGCCCGATGTGCTCTGGAAACCGCTGACCGCCCCGCAGAAAGAAGCGCTCTCCAAGACCATGCTCAGCTACGGCGATGGTCCCACCATTGGCTCTAACTGGCGCTTCTTCAACATTTTCGTGCTGAGTTTCTTCAAGGAGCAGGGCTATCAGGTGAACGAGAAGCTGATGCTGGAGTACCTGGACAAGTCGCTGGAGCAGTACCGGGGCCAGGGCTGGTACAATGACAGCCCCGCCTATGACTACTACAGCATGTGGGCCTTCCAGATGTATGGACCCCTGTGGTCAGAGTTCTTCGGGAAGAAGCATTACCCCGCGTACGCCGCCAAGTTCCAGGCCAACTTCAACGACCTCCGCGACAATTACCCGTACCTGTTCAGCCGCGACGGGCAGATGATCATGTGGGGCCGCAGCATCGCCTACCGCTTTGCCGCCGTGGTGCCGTTCCCGCTCATGGGCTTGGCCCAGAAACCAGATACCAACTACGGCTGGATGCGCCGGATCGCCTCCGGTGCCATGCTCCAGTTCCTGCAAAATCCAGATTTTATGGCTTCAGACCAAATCCCCACCCTGGGTTTTTACGGGGCCTTTGAACCAGCCGTGCAGATCTACAGCGCCCGCGCCAGCGTGTTCTGGATGGGCAAAGCGTTCCTGGGTTTGCTGGTGCCGGAGGGCAATCCGTTCTGGACCGCCGAAGAGAACGAAGGTGCCTGGGAGAAAGAATTGGCCAAAGGCAACGTGTACCACAAATTTCAGGAAGGCTCCAAGATTCTCATCACCGATTACCCCAACATTGGCGCCGCCGAGGTACGGGCCTGGTGTCATGAAACAGTCGCTAAAGACTGGCAACTGTTCCGGTCCACCGAGAACTACAATCGCCTTTCCTACAACAGCGCTTTCCCGTGGCAAGCTGATGGTCCTAACGGCGAGGTAGCCATGAACTACGTGATCAAAAACCAGAAAAACGAGTGGGAAGCCCTGCGGCTCTTCACCTTCAAGAAGTTTGAAAACGGCATCTACTACCGCGATGCGGTGCTGGAAACCAACGATCAAATCAAACTGAACCTCGCCGACATTCCGCTGCCTAACGGCATCCTGCGCCTTGACCTGAACACCAGCACGCAGGCCGCTCCGCTGCGGCTGGGCCATTACGCCTTGCCCCGGTTGAAATCTGCGATCAGAAAAGAAACCAAGAAAGTGAAAGGCCACCAAGTGCAGATCATTGACAACGGTGAGTACCAACTGGCCATGGTGACCCTCAGCGGCTGGGACGGGCTGGAGACCGTCAACGCCACCGGGCTGCACCCCGTGAGCAAGGAAAGCACCGTTATCAACGCCACTGATCAGTTCCGGCCAGAGCAGAAGAAAGAAGCGTACGCCACCCTCATGCTCTGGAAGAAATCTGGGGAGAAATGGACCGATGACGAGTTGGTGCCCGTGAAGAAAATAGCTTCGGCGGCTGACGGAAAGACGTTTACGGTCTCTTTTCGGAAAGGAGCCGCCAAAACGGTTCGCTTTGAGTAGGAAGAGGCAGTGTAAACAGAATAGTTTGGCAAGTGCGTTTTAGGGCCGAAATTCCCAAAACACCTTCAAAACAGGAAGAGGCTCAATCGGTCTTATCAGGAAATTAGAACTCGGGAGCAGATGAACAAATGGTGCGGACTTCTTTTAAGTATATTGGCGCTGGGGCAGTTTGCCTGCAGCCAGCGGCAATTTGCCTATCGGCCAGATGTTCAGCCGCCGGCTGGGATGCCCGGTTATACGCTGGTCTGGCACGATGAATTCAACGGGAAAGGCCAGCCGGACAGCACCAGTTGGGGCTATGAACTCGGGTTTGTGCGCAACCGGGAACTGCAGTGGTACCAGCCCCAGAATGCCACCTGTTCCAAAGGAGTGCTCGTGATAGAAGGAAGACGCGAGAAGCTGGCGAACCCCAGGTTTGAGGCGGGTCACCAGGACTGGCGGCACCACCGCGAATTCGCGGAATACACCTCGGCCAGTCTCCACACCTTGAACAAGAAATCGTTTCAGTACGGAGTTTTTGAAATCAGGGCCAAAATAGACACCGCTCTGGGCATGTGGCCCGCCATCTGGACCTTGGGCGTTTCCAGGAACTGGCCCGCCAATGGCGAGATTGACCTAATGGAATTTTACCGCGTGGATCATCAGCCCACCATTCTGGCCAATGCGGCCTGGTCCGATGCAAACCGGCGCGCCGTGTGGGACGGTGCCAAGGTTCCGTTTTCGCACTTTCTGGCCAAAGACCCGGAGTGGGCGCAGAAGTTCCACCTCTGGAAAATGGACTGGATCGAGGCTTCCATCAAACTCTACCTGGACGGTGAGTTGCTGAACGAAATCGACCTCACCAAAACCCTGAACCCAGACGGTTTCAACCCATTTCACCAGCCGCATTACCTTTTGTTGAACCTGGCCATTGGCGAGAACGGCGGAGACCCGGCCCGCACGGCTTTCCCCCGAAAATATGAGGTAGACTACGTGCGGGTGTACCAGAAAAAGTAAGAAGGCTCTAAAATTTGAAAGCTACCCGATTGGGGCTTTGATCGTGTTTTTAGTAAAATAGGCATGAACCAGACAAAAGAGGTACGAGTGATTTGCAAGGCCATGTTCGTGGCAATTTTGTTGCTGGCCGTGGTTTCCTGTTCACCCGCTTCCCAGCACAAAACAGGCAAGCAGGAAAGCGGCTGGAAACAACTCTTCAACGGCAAAGACCTCAAGGACTGGATCGTGAAAATTCACCACCATGAAGTGGGAGACAATTACGCCCAGACGTTCCGGGTGAAGGACGGCGTGTTGCAGGTGAACTATGATGATTATCAAACTTTTAATGAGCGCTATGGACACCTGTTTTACAAAACCCCGTTTTCCTCTTTCCACTTGAAATGGGAGTACCGCTTCACAAACCAGTGGCTGAAAGATGCGCCTTCCTACACCTACCGCAACAGCGGCATCATGTTCCATTCCCAGAGTCCGCAGTCCATCCTGAAAGAGCAGGATTGGCCTATCTCCGTGGAGTTTCAGTTGCTAGCCGATGCGGGAGACGGAAAACCCCGCCCCACCGGCAACATGTGCTCCCCGGGTACCGATGTGGTGTACGCGGGCAAAATAGATGACCGGCACTGCATCAACTCAACCTCGGCTACTTACCCGTGGGATCAGTGGGTGAAGGCCGAGCTGATTGTGCTGGGCGATTCCCTGGTGACTCACCTCATCAACGGCGACACGGTGCTGCAATACACCCGTCCGCAGATTGGCGGCGGAGTAGCCAACAACTATGACCCGGCCGTGAAGCAAGATGGCAAGCCCCTGACAGAGGGGTACATCGGGTTGCAGAGCGAGGGCCAGGGAATTGAGTTTAAAGACATTATGATCAAAAGATTAGACTAGCACTTTCCCGGAAGACGAGGCCCTCCCGTTTTAAGGGTGTTTTCCAGAAAAGAGACCTAAAACCGGCGAGACAAGTTGTGGGCTGTACCAGCAAAATGGACCCGAAGTAGCAGTGAAGTACCCCGGAAGTGCCTGCAGGATGCGCCAGACACTTCTGATAAAAGAACGAGCATTGACACCCGCATCAGAAGTTTACCCTTTACCCTAGTAGTTTACGTGAAAATGAAGCAACCCAGGCCCAGAATTTTATTTTTGATTTTTATGCTACTGCTCAGCTTAACCGGGCAAGCGCAGCAGCTCACCGGAAAGCCCGGCACCTTTACCGTTGGCAACAAGGAGTTCCTGCTCAACGGCAAACCCTTCGTGATCAGAGCCGCCGAGTTGCATTATCCCCGCATTCCGCGCGAGTACTGGGAGCACCGCATTAAGCTCAGCAAGGCCATGGGCATGAACACCATCTGCATCTACCTGTTCTGGAACCTGCACGAGCAGCAGCCGGGCCAGTATGATTTCAAAGGCCAGAACGATGTAGCCGAGTTTGTGAAACTGGCCCAGAAAAACGGCATGTACTGCATTGTGCGGCCCGGCCCCTACGTGTGTGCCGAGTGGGACATGGGCGGCCTGCCCTGGTGGCTCCTCAAGAAACAGGACGCCCAGGTACGCACCCTGCAAGACCCGTACTTCATGGACCGCACCAAACTGTTCCTGAAAGAGGCGGCCAAACAACTGGCCCCGCTGCAGATCCAGAACGGCGGCAATATCCTGATGGTGCAGGTAGAAAACGAGTACGCTACCTTCGGGGATGAGCAGGCCTACATGGAAGCCACCCGCGATGCCGTGCGCGAGGCCGGTTTTGACAAAGCGCAGCTTTTCCGGTGTGACTGGCCTTCCAACTTCAACAAATACAAACTGGACGGCGTGGCCACCACGCTCAACTTTGGGGCGGGTACCAACGTTGACGAGGCCTTCAAGAAATTCCAGGAACTGAACCCCACCGCGCCCTTGATGTGCAGCGAGTACTGGTCCGGTTGGTTTGACCATTGGGGCCGTCCGCACGAGACCCGCTCGGTGAGCAGCTTCATCGGGAGTTTGAAAGACATGATGGACCGCCGGATTTCCTTCAGTCTGTACATGGCCCACGGCGGCACCACCTTCGGGCAGTGGGGCGGGGCCAACGCGCCACCCTACTCGGCCATGGCTACTTCCTATGACTACAACGCGCCGGTAGGCGAGCAGGGCAACACCACCGAAAAGTTCTTTGCCGTGCGCGATCTGCTCAAAAACTACCTGCAGGAAGGCGAAACGCTGGGCGAGATCCCGGCCGCCAAGTCCATCATCGAAATCCCCGCGTTCAACCTGACCGAGAGTGCGGCTTTGTTCGCCAACCTGCCCGCGGCTAAAAAGACCGAGCGCATTCAGCCCATGGAGAACTTTGACCAGGGCTGGGGCCGCATCCTGTACCGCACCACATTGCCCGCCTCGGCCTCCGGCCGAAAACTACTGATCACCGAGGTGCATGACTGGGCCAACGTGTTCCTGAACGGCAAATCCATTGGCAAGCTGGACCGCCGCCGCGGCGATAACACCGTCACGCTGCCGGCCTTTAAAGGAAACGCGCAGCTGGATATTCTGATAGAAGCGACCGGCCGCGTGAATTACGGGAAAGCCATCATCGACCGCAAAGGCATCACCGAGAAAGTGGAGTTCACCGATGGCAAGCAGACCACCGAGCTCAAAAACTGGCTGGTCTACAATTTTCCGGTGGATTATGAATTCCAGAAGAAAGCGAAGTTCACGAAGGGAGACGCGAACGGCCCGGCCTGGTACCGCGGTTCGTTTGACCTGAAGGAAACCGGCGATTCGTTCCTGGATGTGAGCAAATGGGGCAAAGGCATGGTGTGGGTAAATGGGAAGAATCTGGGCCGTTTCTGGAAAATCGGGCCGCAACAGACCTTGTTCGTGCCGGGCGTCTGGCTCAAGAAAGGCCGCAACGAGGTGATTGTGCTGGACGTGGACAAACCCGAGGGCACCACCATTGCCGGGTTGAAGGAACCGATTCTGGACCAGCTTCGGGCCGATGAGTCGCTGCTGCACCGGGCCAAAGGGCAGGAGCTGAGCCTAACCGGGGAGAAGCCGGTAGCCACGGGATCGTTCCCGGCGGGCAGCGCCTGGCAGGAGGTGAAATTCGACAAAGCCGTGCAGGGCCGCTACCTCTGTTTTGAGGCGCTGAGCTCGCAGAAATCCGATGACCCGTACACCTCCATCGCGGAGCTGGAACTGGTGGATGAGAAAGGAAACCCGGTGTCGCGCCTCAAATGGAAAGCCATCTACGCCGACAGTGAAGAGGTGACCGCCTCCAACAACGCCGCCGACAAGGTGTACGACCAGCAGGAATCCACGTTCTGGCACACGCAGTACTCCGGAGACAAGCCCAAACATCCGCACCACCTGGTGCTTGACCTGGGCGAAAACGTGACCGTGAAAGGCCTGCGTTACCTGCCCCGCTCAGACAAGAACACCGGCGGCATGGTGAAAGAGTACCGCATTTACCTCAAGAGCAGCCCGTTCAAGCTGTAAGGCAGAATGAACAGTTCTCAAATCCCTGGAAAGGAGGCGTGTCAGTCTCCTTGCCAGGGATATAGCATAAAAAGCAAACTGTGCTGTTTTGGGAGTCTTTTCCTGAAAACGGCTTAAAAACCGCGCTGCCCCGGCAGAGGTACTTCTGACCCAACTGCGCCGCTACGTTAGATTTCAATCATCAGCTATGAACAAACCACTTTCCAGAAACCTGCCTATGAAATGCGCCGCTTTCTGCCTTGCCTTGGGACTGTTTTCCTCGGCCTGCTCCCCGCAGGTGGGCACCACTTCTGAATCGGGCCGAAAAAGCACCCGTACCGAGGAAAAAGCTCCTCAGGAGAAATTCAGCGCGTATCTTTTCACCTACTTCACCGGCAACAGCAAAGCCGAGGAGTCCATCCGGTTCGCCATCAGCCAGGACGGCTACAATTTCCGGGCGCTCAACGGGAACCAGCCTATCCTCAATTCGGCCCAGATCAGCTCCACCGGCGGCGTGCGCGATCCGCATATCCTGCGCGGTGCCGATGGCAAAACCTTCTACATGGTGGTGACGGACATGGTATCGGCGAACGGCTGGAGTTCCAACCGGGCCATGGTGCTGCTCAAATCCACGGACCTCATCAACTGGACTTCCAGCGTGGTGAACATCCAGAAAAGGTTCGCAGGGAACGAGAAACTGCTGCGCGTGTGGGCTCCGCAGACCATCTATGACCCCGAGGCCAAAAAGTACATGGTTTACTTTTCCATGAAGCACGGCGATGACCCGGATAAGATCTACTACGCCTACGCCAATCCGGATTTCACCGATCTGGAGTCTGAGCCCAAGCAACTGTACTTCAGCCCCACCAACGGGGCGGCCATTGACGGTGATATTGTGCTGAAAGACGGTAAGTACCACCTGTTCTTCAAAACCGAGGGCGAGGGTTCGGGCATCAAGATCGCCGTGTCTGATAAGCTGACTGGCGGCTACGTTTTGCAGGACCGCTACGTGCAGCAGACCAAAGACCCGGTAGAGGGAGCGGGCGTGTTCAAGCTGATAGACGAAGAAGGGTATATCCTGATGTACGACGTGTACACCAAAGGCAAGTACCAGTTCACCAAAACCACAGACCTGCAGAACTTCACGGTAGTGGACAACGACGTAACCATGAACTTCCATCCGCGCCACGGCACGGTCATTCCCATCACCGCCCAGGAATCTGAGGCCCTGGTGCGCCAGTGGTTGCCGGCCGGCGAGGTGTTGCTTTCGGCGCAGGCCAAGGAGTTGAAGAAAAATAACCTCTTCCTGGACTCCGCGAAAAGAACCCTGCATCTGCCGGTTAAACCGGGCACCGACCTCAGCGCTTTCGATCCGGGGTTTGTTTCTTTGCCGGGGGTAAAAGTCTCCCGTTCTGCGGCCGATTTCACCAAAGGGGCCGTAAACTACACCGTGGAGATCAAGGGGAAAGAGCCGCAGACGTTTGCGGTTACCGCGCGCGAAGACCATAACACCGTGCTGGAAGGCTATTACGCCGATCCGGACATCATTTATTCTGAGAAAAACGGCAAGTATTACCTGTACCCCACCAGCGATGGTTTCACCGGTTGGTCGGGCACGTATTTCAAGGCCTTTTCTTCTGAGGATTTGGTAAACTGGAAAGACGAAGGCGTGATTCTGGATCTGCCCAAGGACGTGAGCTGGGGAAAACGGAACGCCTGGGCCCCGGCCATCATCGAGAAAAAAATCAACGGTCAGTACAAGTACTTTTTCTACTTCACCGCCGCCCAGAAAGTTGGCGTAGCAGTTTCTGACAGTCCTACCGGTCCGTTCGTGGATTCCGGGAAACCGTTGGTGGATGCGTTGCCCAAAGGCGTGACCGGCGGCCAGCAGATTGACCCCGATGTGTTCACCGACCCGAAAACCGGCAAAAGTTACCTGTACTGGGGCAACGGCTACATGGCCGGTGCCGAACTAAACGCCGATATGGTGTCTCTCAAGCCCGGTACTACCAAAGTCATGACCCCGGACAAAACGTTCCGGGAAGGAACCCACGTGCTCTACCGCAACGGGACTTACTACTTCCTCTGGTCTGAAGACGATACCCGCAGCGAGAACTACCGCGTTCGGTACGGGACTTCTTCCTCGCCGCTGGGCAAGATCACCGTTCCGGCCAACAACCTGGTCATCGCCAAAGACCCGGCCTCGGGAATTTACGGCACGGGCCACAACTCCGTAATTCAGGTGCCCGGCAAAGACGAGTGGTACATTGTGTACCATCGGTTCAACTACCCCAAAGGCATCACCATGGGCGATGCCGCCGGCTTTAACCGTGAAGTCGCCATTGACCGTATGGAGTTCAACCCAGATGGCAGCATCAAACAGGTAACTCCCACCCATGAGGGAATAAAGGGACTCAACCGTAAATAAGAAGGCAAGCAGTGCTCCTTTTTGCAGGAGAGCCGCCCGTTTTGTGATAATAAACGCGTCAGGTACTTTACCCGGCTTTTTCAAAAAGGAAGCTTAAAACAGAAGTAAGACGATAGCACCTCGTTTCTGTTTTGAGCTTCCTTTTTACTTGTAGTACGGCGAAAGCGCTTTGGGCCTGTTTTTGGAAAAACAGGTCCAAAGCGCTTTTTATGCTAATCCATGGATGTGGTTCTACTCAAGCTATTGGTGGCATTTGAATGATTGGTAGTTGTTTAAAAAGTATGATGCTTGTCTTTCTGACTATTACGGTAGCAAAACATGATGTTTAAAGCAGCCAGATGGTTTTCTTTCATTTTGGAGAAGCAGGTGGTTTTTCTCACAAGCCTTCTGTTGCTGGCCCTGATACACGTATTGACACCCTCTCTGTTTTTAGTGCAGGCCCTTGCCGATGGTGTGCTTTTCCGGAGGCGGTACTTTCATAGGCCAGTATTTCGTCTGTTTCCGGGCTGTAGGCATAAGGCAACCAATATTTACCTTTCCTGCGTTTGCCGACAAAGCCCCATGCTTCGTCTATTTGGACAGCATTTGTAATGCTTGCAGGCCGGGTGAATACGGAGCCTGTTTCCCTGCCGGCACAGGTTGTACAGAATGCACTCCCTGCTTTCCCCGAGCAACTCCCCGATATCCCGGACACCACCGTTACGCTCCAGAAGCCGCAATGCCGGCACAGCAAGTTCTGATTTCCATTCTTTTCCTTTCCGTTCCTTGCTACCTTACTGCTCTGGCAGTGGGGGCAGTTTATCTTGGTGAGAATCTCGCACACCTCATCTCCTTAAACCCTTCGCTGCCAGCTTTTATCCCATCATACCTTTTAAACCACTGCCCAGCATTTATTTAGAATCTAACTTATAAGTCATAATTCTTTATAAATAATTAGAAATAATTTTCAGTGCATGGGGCACTTTGGCTTAATTTCTTCTTTACTCCCTTAAGGAGGATTCATTAGACGGTTTCATCTAAAAGACAGCCCTACGAGGTTGTGTGTTAGAGCCAAGATTCCGAAATGGAAAAGGTTTTCCTTATCATACGGCTCCGATGTAGTCTTTTAGATTCATTCAAATTTATGTTAACGCAAAGCTATTGAAATGTGAATCTGCAATTACTCTCTTTGCTGATGAAAATTCTAGGGTAACCTCAATGACTTACGCTAGATAAAGGTTTTGCTTTAGGGGCGAATAGTAGGGCAGATGTTCATTAAAACCTAGGATTTTAGAAATAGTAACAGTTAGTCTTAGATGTCTAAATCATATAAGAGCTTATGGGAAGAAAGCTACTCCTGGTGTTGTTGGTTATTCTATCAGGGTTAACCACTCACAGCCAAGCGCTTCGGCCTATGTTGGTTGACTTCAAACCCAGTGAGGTCAACAATGACAACATCACGCCAAGCCCAGATGTTATCGGTAATTACTGGAACAACGTGCTCAATTCCACCGCTGGGGAAGATATCTTTAACCTAACAGACAAACAAAATCAGCCCAGCGGCATTTATGGGAAAGTAGTATCTGGCTTTCTGACCAATGGCATTCAAAACGGAGGGCTGCTGGCCCCATCAAATGCGCTGTTGGAGGAGTATGCGATAGCCGCCGCTACCCAAGATTGTTTTTCCTTAGAAGGTGCTAACGGTTTAGGTCGGCTTAGGATGGGTGGTTTTGCCGCGAATAATCGCTATGCTTTCCATTCCTTCGGGAGCAGACAGGCAAAGGACAACCGCGTAACCCAAAACAAACTCTTGGGCAGAACGGTGAGCACAGTTTCACAGCAAACCATAGGCAGCGCCATAGGGAACAATAATTATAGCGGAAATAACAACTCAATAACCCCTTCAGATATCTTGCTGGCAGATGCCAACTGGATCAACAATCTGGAGATTTCCAAGACCACCTATATCAACGGGAGTCTGGTCTGGAGTAACGCTACCAGAGCCACGGTAGGTGAGGTTTTCTTAGATGGCTTGTCGCTGCAGTCGTATGAGCCCTTGAATGAACTGAAGATTGTGTATTTCGGTTCGTCTGTACCACACGGGACGGGAGCCACCAACAGGGTAGGTTACACAAGCCTATATACCAATATTTTGCGGGCCAGAAGTACTCAGCAACTGGGACTGGACTGGCAAACGACCAATATCTCGGTGCCCGGCGATAACACCGTGCGAGTAATGAACCGATGGCAATCTGATTTGCTGCCGCAGAAAGCCAAGTACGTCATATATGCGTTGGCCTTGGGAAATGAGGGAATACATGAATTCGGGCAGCCACGTTTTGACCAGTTCAGTACCAACCTGCAGCAATTGATTAGACAGGCCCGCGACAAGGGCATGGTTCCGGTTATCACCAACAACTACACCCGCAACGACTACAACGCCACAGACTACGCCTTTATCCAGCAGATGAACCTTCTTATTCATTCCTGGGATGTGCCTAGTGTGAACTTATTAGGAGCAGTAGACGACGGGGCTGGCCGTTGGGCCACCGGTTTCTGGGATGATGCACTGCACCCTAATGATGCGGGTCACGCAGAGATGGCCTATACATTAGTACCGTCGCTTTTTGATGCGCTGGCTGCAAACAAGCCCCAGCCAAAGAAAGTAGAAGGGTCTCACATAACGCTGGCTTCTAGTAAGGCGAAGGGCAGCAAATCCCTTGTATTTACGCCTGAAAACGTAGTGCACTCTTTTACTAGTACCGTGTCTTTTAAAGCCTCAAAAGCACAGGCCTTGATGAGAATAACAGAGGCAGGTGGTGGCGTTGGCGTTATCTCTACCGATGCTTCCGGAAAAGTTATGTATCGGTCTCCTAAAACCGGCAGAGTGACAAGCACAGGAAACGTGCATGATGGCAAGTGGCATAAAATCAGCCTTACCCATTATTATGCCCGCGGTGAGACCATCCTTTACATAGACAGCGTACAGGCCGGCTCTTTAAGCGAAAAACTCATCCCTACACAATTCAAGCTAAGCGGCAACAGTGAGCCAAAGCAAGCTAAGTTTAGGAACTGGACGTTTCACCGGGCTGGTATGACCCGGGAAGAAATATACCGCCTGGTAGCTGACAGCGTACTAAAGTCCAGCTTGGAAATTTACGCTCCCTTAGACGGCAAACGGGTGGGCGTGTCAGACTCACTGGTGAACTTAGCGCAAAGCCTCAACACGCTTCGTGTTACTTCAGAGCCTTTAGGTTTTAACATGAACCGTGTGAAAGCCTCGGGCTTTAGGTTGTTTCCCAACCTAACCGCCGGCGAGATTGACCTATCGTCAAGCAAAGAAGTGGAAGGTAGTCAGGTACTAGTTCCTAATCTGGTGGGCCGGCAAGTGTTTACTAGGCAAGTGCAAGGCAGTAAGATCAACATTTCGGACTTGGCTCCTGGTATGTATTCACTTGTGCCCCAGAAAACCGGTAAAGACCCGACGCACCCGGGTACCAGGCGAAAAGGGAAGGGGCAACAGCAAACCCACTAAAGCAGCAGAACTATAATCCTTTGATATTATAAGCAGAGAAACAAACAAAGAATAGAAATCTATGTGCTGGAAGAAGACAAATTAGGACGCAGGCCTCTCTATTTAGTTGGTTCAGTAGGTGCTACTTTAAGTCTGTTGTTTACTGGCCGGTAGTACTGGGTTCTTCCTCTTGCTATCCATTATCGTGTTTTGGGCCTGTTTCGCATTCTTCATAGTCCCTTTGAAATTTGTGATTGCGGCAGAAATCTTCCCCAATAAAATAAGGGGGAGAGCCATGGAGCTCAGTATCATGGCCATGTGGATAGCAGACACCATAGTAGGTCAGGTTACGCCCCTTCTTTTGGCATCATTAGGAGCTTCAGGTACCTTCTGGTTTTACGCATTTTTCTGTTTGGGCGCTTTCTGGGGAGTCCTGAAAATGGTGCCAGAAACGAAAGGGAAATCTTTAGAGGAAATACAGAGTATGAGGGCTGCTCAATAAGGATGTCCATAAGGCTACTGGCACCGCTTTGCTGTTTTAGGCACCTTTTTCATTTTCAACAGTGCCCCCCCTTTGGGGTATAGTATAATTTAAACCTGCATTTCGAAGTGCTGAAAACCTTCTATGCCAAACATCATAGTAGAGGTCGCTCTGCTAAACACAGCAGCGGTTGATTAGGACTGAATGCAAAGAGTTCAGGTGCTTCTTTTAAAATATAAGTAAATACCAATAATCCGTTCAAATGAAAATACGAAACCTCATTCTACAATCATCTCTGCTAATGTTATCTCTTGGGATAGGCTCCTGTGCTGTCACCAAGAATGAGAAAGATGAACTTAGTCAGAAAGATGTACTTAGGTACGTTGACCCTAACATAGGTACGGCCCACAGTCGCTGGTTTTTCTATACTCCGGCCGCAGTGCCGTATGGCATGGCCAAGTTAGCCCCTTCTACCAACGGGCATTACGGAAATAAAGATGGCTGGGAAGCCGTGGGCTATGACACCCGGCATACCTCCATTGAAGGTTTTGTGCATTTCCATGAGTGGCAGGTGGGCGGAATCAGCTTTATGCCCACGGCCGGAGAGCTAAAAGTAAAACCCGGTGAACTGGAAAACAGCGCTAGTGGCTACCGGTCGGAATTTGACAGAAAAAACGAGCTGGCGCAACCCGGCTACTACAAAGTTCTCTTAGATGAGCATAAGATTACCGCCGAGCTGACCGCTACCAAACGCGTTGGGTTTCACCGGTATACTTTTCCCCAAAACGAGCAATCAAGAATTATTTTTGATATAGGAAACGTGCAAGGCGAAAGCGGCTGGATTACAGATGCCTCCGTTAAAATGATTGACGATACACATTTTGAGGGCTTTGTAGAGACCTACCCTAAATATGTGAAAAAATATGACCCCGAAGGAAAAGTGTTTATGTATTTCTACGGAGAAGTCAGCAAGAAGCCTCTGCGGGTAGGTTCCTTCACAGAGAAAGGAATACAGGCTTCTTCCAACTCAGCGAAGGGCAAAGGAGCCGGACTTTTCCTGGAGTACAGCACCAAAGACCAGGAAGCCATTGAAATAAAGGTAGGGCTGTCTTATACGTCTACGCAGAATGCCAAATTAAACCTGGCCACCGAAGGCGAGAAGCTGTCTTTTGACAAAGCCAAGGAACAGGCCCAGAAAGCGTGGCGGGAAGAGTTAAACAAGCTGGATGTAGAAAGCGCTGATGAGAAAAGTAAAACCAAGTTCTATACCGGTTTATACCATGCGCTTTTAGGCCGGGGTGTGGCCAGCGACGTGAACGGTTCTTTCCCGCGGCACGACGGTGCCATTGGGCAATTACCCCGCGATGCAAAGGGGAGCTTCAGCTACAATTTCATGAACACAGATGCGATCTGGGGAGGCTACTGGAACCTGACACAATTATGGACTTTAGCATACCCGCAGCATTACAATGACTTTGTGCATACCCAATTACAAGTGTACAAAGAAAGAGGCTGGTTTGGTGACGGGATAGCCAATAGCAATTTCGTTTCTGGGGTAGGTACCAATATGGTAGGCCTGGCCGTAGCGGCCGCATACAATGCCGGTATCAGAGATTATGACACAGAGCTGGCCTACAAAGCAGTGTATGAGAATGAAATGGGCTATAAAAACAGGAAAGAAGGCTCTGGGAAAATGGATGTAAAGGCCTTTGTAGAGCGCGGCTACAGTCCCTTTATAGGCGGCGGTAACGTTTTCATCACAGATTCCACAGGGTCTACCTTTTCTGCTTCGCACACCATGGAATACGCCTATAGTGCCTACGCAGCGGCCCAAATGGCTAAGTCTATGGGCAAAACAGCAGATTACCAAAAGCTGATGAAGTACTCAGAAGGCTGGAAGAATCTGTTTAACCCGCAGTCTAAACTGATACAACCAAAAGACTTAAAGGGCAATTTTATCACACCGTTTGACCCCTATGAAGCCTGGAGAGGGTTCCAGGAAGGCAATGCCATCCAGTATACTTTCTTTGTTCCTCAGAACCCCGATGCTTTAATCACTGCCGTGGGTAAAGATGAGTTCAACACCAGGTTAAATAATATTTTCACTGAGTCTCAGAAGAACGCCTTTGGTGGCGGCAAAACCATAGATGCCTTTGCGGGTATCAACGCCATCTACAACCACGGAAACCAGCCCAACCTGCATATAAGCTGGCTCTTCAACTTTTCTGGCAAGCCTTGGCTCACCCAGAAATGGACCAGGGACATCTGCAATGAGTTTTATGGGACAGAAGGCGTGCATGGCTACGGTTATGGGCAAGATGAAGACCAGGGTCAGCTAGGGTCTTGGTACGTGATGGCCTCACTAGGTTTGTTTGATGTAAAAGGCTTCACCGATGCCCGTCCTATCATACAAATAGGTAGCCCCTTGTTTGACAAATCTACCATCACATTGGGCAACCAAAAGAAGCTGGTCATTGAAGCTAAAAACAACTCTGCCACCAACGTGTACATTCAATCTGCCACTTTTAATGGAAAGCCTTTGACCAATAGCTGGATGTATCTAGATGAGCTGATGGCAGGCGGTAAGCTGGAATTTGTAATGGGGAATCAGGCCAATGAAACTTGGGGTATTATGCCTCCTCCTAACGTTATTAAATAAAGATGTGGCATGTATGATGTCTATAAGCTCTTCTTAAAGTCTACGAAGAAGCAATGTATTCTATAAAAGAGCTCTTCTGTTATGAAACTGTTTTTGGCTTATTTTGCTGAATTCAGATCATAAACAGAAGAGCTTCTTATATGCTTTTAACATACTGTGACAAGCTTTTGATAGATATGATTTATCAAGTCCGTCACTTCCTTTTTCTCAGACATAATTTATAAGCGAGTTCAGAAAAGACGTCCTCCAACTGATGTTTCCCATAAAATAGTTGGAGGACGTCTGTATTTTGATTCAGAATCTAAAAAGGCTTAACTGTAGCTTAAGCTGGGAAGCTTTATGATCCGATGATTTCAGTTATAGGCCTATTTTAGAAACTAGTTCTATAACTGAAATCATCGGATCATATTCTTGCGTATGGGTAGACAGTACCCGATTAAAAAATGCTTCTATTTCAAAGTGTAGGTTTGAGAACAAGTATAACCTGTTACTCTTTCGGTCACTCACGGCATCTGATTCAAAGATGTTCTTGATTGTTTACAATTGTATTTTTCTAATGTGTTTTGAAAAATACGATCTATGGGCATCAGCTAACTGAAGATTTTACACCAAAGTTGGCCTAGCTGAAAACGGGTTTCAAGATCTAAAGTGGTATTGATCCTTTGGTGAATTATATCAGTGCTATCTTAAAAAAGTATAAGCCTTCTTTGAAGGTCTCTATTGAATCATAGATCTTAGTATCTACAATATTTTACGTGCTCTGAATAAATCAAGGTAGTGAAATTTAGAAATGCCCTTATTTCATCTATTGGATACCCGTGCTTGACCAGGCCTGTTGCAAACCACTTTTCAGTTGCACTGGTTGATTCTACTAGATTAGCAAATGCCACCAATGTGCACATCTGAGTAAGTGCACATCTCCTATATAGAGTTGAGGATGTTAGAGAGGAACGTTTAAGGCTTTTCTATTTGCTCGCGCTAATCAGGTTCTGCTGAAGATCTTAGCAAGCCTATATAATAACTTTACTTTAAATTATATTCATTCCAGCCAAAAGTTCTTTTTGAGCATTGATTTACTAGCAGCGGTTTACTTATGGCCAATTTGGAATTCGTTGTATTTTGCCTCTGTAAATTGAAAAATAACGATGAATCAGTAATGTGTTTCCATGTTTATACATAAGAACTTCTGTGTGTGCTTGATGTTTTGAGATAGTTGGCTCGTTGTAGATTAGATGAAGTTATGGATGATGACGTTTCTGATAAGTTTAGTAGAAGTGGTTCATGGCTAAATGAGTTGGCATGTCTTCAGTGCTTCGTCAAACAGATTGAAATTCTACCCTGTACTACGGGACTTATAGGTTTGTTAAAGCTGATCCTTTCAAGAGAATGATGGTTTCAAAGGCACTTGCACTACAGAATATTCCAGTGCTAAGCATCTGAAGTATCGCTAGGTACGTTTTATGTGATTAGAGTGCATAATAAAAATAAAGAAACAAAGCGTTTAAAATTTTGCAGATTTTCCATATAATTACAGGTAAAACGTTTAACCTATGGGAAAATCGCAATTAATAGAGGAAGAATCTGAGTTGTGGGATAGATTCAGGGTAGGGGATGAAGAAGCTTTTTCACAAATTTTTGCGGCCTTTTCTGATATCCTGTACAATTATGGATATCGGTTGCACCCTGACAAAGAGTTAGTGAAAGATTGCCTGCAAGATCTTTTCGTGACAATTTGGAATAGACGGCATATGTTAAGCCCCACAACATCTATAAAGTTTTACCTTTTTAGAGCTTTACGCAGAGAAATAGCTGTCAAAGTTAAAGAAGCAGCAAAGAATTCTATTTACAGAGAAACTGAGGGAGTGGCACAAGTGGAGAACCCTTCAGATGATAGATTGATAGAGGCTGAAGACGAAAAACATTTCCATGTACTTTTAGAGCGAGCAGTAGAACAGTTGTCAGAGCGGCAAAGGGAGGCTGTTTACCTCCGGTTCTATCAAAACATGGAATTTGCGGAGATAGCTACGTTATTAGAAATTACCCCCAGGGCAGTATACAAACTAATGTATAGGGCAATTGACATTCTTCAAGAAAGCTTTCGCAGTTCTTCTGCTACTACTATCACTTCCAGCTCCACCTTTGTCTTCCAGAGCAATAACCAACGTTTGAAATTCCGCAAACAAGAGCTACAGTTTGGCTCACTGCTTCCTGCCCTTTTTATTGGCGGAGCTGAGTTTTTTCTGTCCTAAGGCAGTAAGTAGTGCTCATGAGCACCGGATTCAACCTATTCACCCACTAGAAGAACTCCGTAAGGTTAACGCAATAACTTGCCACAATGGCAATAGGAGTTTGTTTTTTTAGACCTTTTCTATAAAAAAGGAATCGAGGATTAAGGCGTTTCTAAAAAAATAACAAAAATACATCTACTTCCATGGGTCACTTTGCCTTGAATGCTCCTTTCTTACTTTGAAGGACGATACCCAATAATTTTAGATGGAAGGCTACCTGACTTTACACGATTTTGTATTAGATCCACGCTTTTGTAATTGGGCTTTAGGTAAAGATGATAGTGATACACTCTATTGGGAGGCTTTCATAAAAGCAAACCCTGAAAAGGTTGAACAAATAGAGCAGGCTAAAGCTGTGGTGCGTGCCATGGTTTACCAGAACGAGAGAACATGGCTCCCTCTTGAGAAAGCGGAGGTTTGGAGTAAAATTCAACATAGGGTTGCTGTTTCGGAAAATTCTGGAACAGAAGCACTTGGTAGAAGGGCTTATCCTATTTGGAAAGAGGCATCGAGATTAGCTGCCAGCCTGATTGGTTTGATAATGGTTAGTGTTGCCCTTTATTACTTTGGGATAAGAGAGCAGAGAGAGACGGTACAATATGCCACAAGGCACGGCCAAGTAAAAAGGGTTGTCTTACCTGATGGATCAGAGGTGGTCTTGAACGCAAATTCTATTTTGAGCTTTGAAAAGCCGTGGAATTCAGAATCAACTAGGAAAGTGAGTTTAAAAGGGGAGGCCTTTTTCAAAGTGAGCCATCAAGAAAATGACCAGAAGTTTAAAGTGCTCTTACAAGATAATGTCAGCATTGAAGTATTAGGTACACAATTTACGGCTACGCAACGATCACATGTCTGTAGGGTAGTGTTAAGCGAAGGCAAAGTAAATTTTTCGGTAACTGATGATATTTTGTTGGGCCTCTATACTTCAACGATAAAGCAGGAAACCCTAAAACCAGGCGAGTTAGCGACATGGAACGGGCAAAATGATACGCAGGCACTAATAACAAAAGAGAAACCAGCGCATCTGGAGATTTATGAAGCGTTTCAGCACAATAAACTCATGTTTGAAGACGCCCCTCTAATAGAGGTTGCCCGCGTCTTGGAAGATGTTTACGGATTTGAAGTGACCTTTTCCAATAAGGAATTAGTGGACAGGCGGTTTACTGGTTCTGTTCCACATGATAACGTCGAGGTGCTTTTCATTGCACTGGAGAAGTTGTTTGATCTAAAAGTTATAAAGACAGGCCATAAACTGGAGTTTCGATAATCCCCCCTATAAAAGGCAATTTATAAGATGTATGATACAACCTTTACTAACTAAAATCTACTCATTTTAATATGGTAAAACCTTTTAGCAAATCAAATTTGCTTATACCTGTGCTGCTAATGCTAGGCTTGCAGGTATCTGCCCAACCAATGGCATCCCTCCGGAGGTCAGCCCCAAGCAACCTTGGTGTTAGTGAGCAAAGAATTGTTTCGCTTTCTAAAGTACTAAAGGAGTTAGGAGACTATTACAAGGTCAATTTCAATTATGACAGTGAGTTGTTTTCTAAAATAAAGGCAGAAGAGCGTTTACTGAAGCCTATAAGTGGCAACGTAATCCAGGATATAGAGCGCGTGCTGAAACCGTATAACCTGAAGGCAGAGAAGGTAGACAAGAACACGTATGTTGTCATCCCCATTGTGCCGCAAGCATCTGCTCCTACGTCGTTCCAATCAAAAAGAGACCAGACCCGGGTAGATATCACGGTAACCGGTGAAGTAAAGGATGCCAAAGGTGAGGGGTTGCCTGGCGTATCCGTTGTATTGAAAGGAGTAGCTGGCATTGGAGTTTCCACTGATGTAAATGGAAGATACTCCATAAATGTGCCAACTGGGCAGGAAAATGGGGTCCTGGTATTTTCTTACATCGGATTTAAACCACAGGAAGCGCCTATCAACAATAGGGCTACCATCAACATTACTTTACAAGAGGATGGTCAGGCCTTGGAGGAAGTGGTAGTGGTAGGGTATGGAACGCAGCGCCGTGTGAGCGTAGTGGGTGCTGTAGACCAGGTGTCCTCTGCTGTGATTGAGGGAAGACCAGCCATGAATACCACGCAAGCCTTACAGGGCGCCTCTCCTAACCTTATTATTCAGCAAACAAGCTATGAGCCGGGCCAATCCCCTAATATCAACATTAGAGGAATCAACACTATAAACGGCAATTCTCCGCTTGTAGTAATTGATGGAATTATAGGCGGAGATATCAATTTGCTGAATCCGCAGGATATTGAAAGTGTTTCGATATTAAAGGATGCCGGAAGTGCCGCTATCTATGGCTCAAGAGCCGCTAATGGTGTATTGTTGATTACCACCAAAGGAGGTAAAAAAAATACCCGTCCTACTTTGTCTTACAATGCCTTGGTAGGTATACAAGAGCCTAGGGTGTTATACAAGCCGGTAAAGGGGTACGAGAATGCTCTCCTTAGAAGCCAAGCCGCGGTGAATGCAGGATTGCCGCCTATTTATGGGCCTGATGATATTAGGAGAATTCAGGAAGAAGGAGATAATGAATGGTTTTTGAATTCTATTCTTAAAAACGCCTTACAGCAGAACCATAATCTTTCCATTTCCGGAGGGGGTGAGAACTCAACTTATTTGGTATCTGCTGGGGTGTCAGACCAAAGAAGTAATTTGGTTGGGCCTAATTATGGTCACACCCGTTACAATTACCGGGTAAATCTTGCAAATGAATATGGTAGGTTAAAATTAACCAGTAACCTAGCCTACACGCGTAGTGAAATTAAAGACCACTCTAATTCAACTCAATTCCTTATAGTGGATGCGGGAAGAGTACCTACCTATTATAGACTTAAAGATGATCAAGGGCGTTATTTGACCAATGATGTTCTTTCTGAATATAACCCATTGGGTGTATTGGAGCAAGGTGGGTTTAGAAAGTATGAAAATGACAACATACTCGGCAATATTAATGCAGAATTTAAAGTAACTGATTTCCTTAAAATAAGAGGGGTCTTTGGGGGAAGCGTTTTCTCAAATAACCAGTTTGCGAGAACCATGCAGGTAGATTATTTCCCGGGTGGTACGTACGGCGCAAACCGTAATACCAATGATGAAACCAGTAGGCATATTGCGCTTAACACGCAATTAATAACTGAGTTTAACAAAACCTTCAATCAAGACCATATCACTAATGTATTGGTAGGCGTTTCTAATGAAAATGAGACCAACCGGAGTGTTGGTTTATTTAGAACCTTAACTGATCCCGAATTAGGTACGCCCACAACGGAAACCGTGATAAGCACTGGTTCTTATAACTCACATGAAAGATTAGCAGAAACTAGCTTAAATTCTGTTTTTGGCCGGGCTTCTTACTCCTTTAGAGACAAATATTTTGGAGAATTCAATTTTAGATTTGATGGATCTTCAAAATTTCATAAAAGCAACCGATGGGGCTTTTTCCCGTCCATCTCAGCAGGTTACCGCATAAGTGAGGAAAACTTTTTTTCTGGGTATAGAGATAAAGTAGGAGACTTAAAAGTAAGAGGCTCTTATGGTATTTTAGGTAATCAGGCTATTGGAAATTACGAATACTTAAATACCTTATATACTTTTCAAAATGCTTATGGCTTCAATAACAGAGGGGTTGGAGGTACTGGATTTACCTTTGCTAACCGAGACGTTAGATGGGAATCTGGGGCAACCTTTAATGTGGGGATAGATGCAGGCTTCTTGAACAATGCACTAACAGTGTCTTTAGACTACTTTGACAGAGTTACCAGAGACATGTTAGTTCCGCCTGTTATTCCAGGGATTTTTGGTGCAAATATACCAAACTACAATGCCGGCAAATTCAAAAACCAAGGCTGGGAGATTAATGTTAATTACCGGCTCACCCACTCTATTTTTGAACATTCTTTCTCTTTTAATCTGGGAGATACTAAAAACAAAGTA
Source organism: Rufibacter sediminis (assembly GCF_014269285.1). Classification (GTDB taxonomy): domain Bacteria; phylum Bacteroidota; class Bacteroidia; order Cytophagales; family Hymenobacteraceae; genus Nibribacter; species Nibribacter sediminis. Next base: position 21,018 of record NZ_JACOAF010000014.1, on the reverse strand, counting down.
CTTTTCATTGAGGGAGGACAAGACTTATATCGTGCGGATGAGATGCAGAGAGTCCGTAGAAACGGATTACCTTATAATTCATATGTAGGCTTTCTGCGTGACGGTTATTTCCAGAACCTTGAAGAAATTGAAAGAGGACCTAGGCCGGCTGGGTTAAATCTGTCGCCAGGAGACAATAGATACGTTGATGCAAACGGCGACAATGTTATTGATGATAATGACTTGTTTGTGCTGGGCAATCCTTTCCCCCGTTACACTTTTGGGGCTACCTATAATTTACGGGTAAAAGGCTTTGACTTGAGTCTTTTCTTCCAAGGAGTCGGCAAGAGAAGTACCTTCATTAGAGGAGAATTAGTAGAACCGTTCCACTTTAATTATTCTCAGGTAATGTACCAGCATCAACTAGATTTCTGGACGCCCCAGAACCCTAATGCCAGATATCCAAGACTAGCAGCGGCAGGAAGCCAATCAATTGAAAACAACTTTAGAAGAGGTTCTGACATGTATCTTTATGATGCTTCTTATGCAAGATTGAAGAACGTGCAAATAGGGTATACGCTTCCACCTTCCCTGATTGGTAAAATAGGCATGAAGTCCATGAGAGCGTATTTCTCTGGTCAAAACTTATTTACGCTTTCTAAGCTAAAATTCATTGATCCGGAGGTCACAGAATTTAATAGTAACCTCCTCAACAGCGGAGCAAATAGCGGAAGGGCGTATCCTACCCCAGTGTATTACGGCTTTGGTCTTGATGTTACTTTCTAACTTGATGAAACGCATGAATAGATTTTCAAAATTAACCATTTACGTTGTAGGGTTTTTTCTAATTTCCTTTACAGCATGTAAAGATTTAGAATTATACCCAGAAAGTCGCTTTACGGATGCCAACTATTGGACTACTACAGAAAAGGCATTGAGTGTCCTCAACACTGCCTATTCTCAGATGTACCGTAGCGATTATTATTTCTACAATGAAGGCGCGACTGACAATGCCTATAGTGGAAGGGGAGACCAAAACGGAGTTGCTTCTCTGGCCGCAGGCACCTATGATGCATCACTTGGAAGAATAATTGATCAATGGAACTACCATTATGCGGGCATCAAGACTTGTCACATTTTTTTAGAAAATGTGGACAGGGTTGAAAACATGGACCCGGTTTTAAGAGAAAGAATGAAGGCCGAGGCTCGTTTTATCAGGGCATTTCATTATTTCAAATTGATGACCTGGTATGGGGCGGTGCCGCTTTTTGATCGTGACATAAGCATTGAGGAATCAAGATCTATTGCAAGAACTCCGCGTCCGCTAGTATTGGAGTTTGTGCTGAATGAGTTAACTCAAATTGCAGATGCTTTACCAGTAAACACGGCATATGCTGCCGCAGATAAGGGTAGAATTACCAAAGGCGCAGCTATTGCTTTAAAAGGCAGGACATTGTTATATGAAGGAAGATGGGAGGACGTGGTAACTACCTGTGAGTCTTTAATGAATGGTAGCAATGGTACTTATAGCCTTTTTCCGTCTTATCAAGGTTTATTTTTACCGCAAAACGAGAACAACAACGAGGTAATCCTAGACCTCCAGTTTGTGCCGCAATTCAGGGCGTATAGTCATTATTTTGACATGGCTCCAATAATAGCAGGTGCTAGATTAAATAATCTTGCCCCTACTCAGGAACTGGTGGACAGCTATCTCACGGAGAACGGTAAAATGATTAGGGAAGCCGGGTCTGGATTTGAGGAGACAAATCCTTATGCCAATCGCGATCCTCGGCTTGCGGCCACCATTGCTTACCACAATTCTACCTGGACTAAGCTTGATGGCTCTACAGTAACCGTTTATACCAGACCAGGAACGGATCCGTCTGATGCAAAACCAGATGAGTATAGGCCCGGAGGAGTTAGTTCACCTACCGGTTACTACTTCCGCAAGTACTATGACCCCACTTCTGGCCCCAACTTTCTGTCAGGTCTGAATTTGATCATGATCCGCTATGCTGATGTTCTGTTAATGTACGCAGAAGCCAAACATGAATTGGGGCAAATGAATGAAGGAGTATGGAACCAGACGATCAGGCCTATCCGGGAACGCGCGGGCTTTACAAATCCAGAGGCCTTGAACTATACGGCTTTGGGCTCAGATGCAATGAGAAGCCTCATTAGAAATGAGCGCCGCATAGAATTCGCCCTTGAAAATAACCGCATCTTCGATATCAGAAGATGGAGAATAGCAGAGCAAGTATTGAATGGCTGGGCACACGGAGCCAGGTTTGGCCCTGCTTCGGTGGATAATGGCTACATCAGAGTCAACCAAAGAACGTTTGATCCAAACAAACACTATCTCTGGCCTATCCCCCGGTCTGAGAGAGCTGTGAACCCAAATTTGACTCAAAACCCTAATTGGTAACACCTTATAAATTTAACCTTCTAGCATTTTTGAATATGAGAAATCTATATATCCTTCGCTTATGCACTTGGGTAGCCGCCTTGTTCTTTTTAGCAAGCTGCGACGATGACAAAGAACTCGATCACACCCAGGTGACTGAGGTAACCAACCTATTCACACCGGAGAACAATAAGTTTATTAAGCTGGAGCCAGCCTCCGGGAGCACCGTTTTCGAGTGGGCTCCTGCCATGGCGGAAGACAATGGGCTGGTTTTCTACGAAGTAGTTTTCGATAAAGAATCAGGCGATTTTTCCGATCCCGTCTATAGCGTCAAATCAGATGATAATGGAATGGGGAACTCCCTTACCATGAGCTATGGCACTTTGAATCAGATCGCTAAGATGGCTGGTATTGCCTCGCAGGAAATTGGGAAGATCAAATGGACGGTTTTTTCTTCTAAAGGTATCAATGTCAAAAAGCCTTCTATTTCGCACACGGTGGAGTTGGAACGCCCTGCTGGTTTTTCAGAGATTCCTTCCGCTTTGTACTTAACAGGTTCTGCCACAGAGGCAGGGGAGACCTTGGGCGATGCCATCCCCTTTAAACAAACCAAAGCCGGTGAATTTGAGATTTATACCGCTTTAAAAGCGGGGACCTACAAGTTTACTGGTGGTAACTCAGGCAATCCTCTCACTTTCTCCATTCAAGACGGGAAGATGGTGGAGGGTGGCACTACTACGGTGACAGGTGATCAGAAAATCTACCGGATACGGTTGAACCTGAATAGCGCCACCGCAGAATTTACTGAGATCAAGTCGGTAGGTTTATGGTTCTCTGCAGAGAACAAGATCTGGTATGAACTGCCTTATACAGGTAAAGGTACCTGGGAAATCAAAAATGCCCCGGTAGAGTTCTTTCAGGAAAGCTGGGGTAGAGATGAACGTTATAAATTCAGATTCACGGTGCTGGATCAGGCTGGGGTAGAAGCTATGGAATGGTTTGGAAGTCAAAACAGAGACAATAGCCGGCCAAGCAGCAGCACGCAGTCCTCCTATTGGTATATGGTTCCAGTAGACAACTCACGCTATGATTTCGCATTTAAGTTCAATGAGAACGCTGACCGCAAGAACGCTGATATCAAAGTGGATTTCAGTGCGGGGGCTACTCAATATACCCATTCTGTCACTGTGAAATAAATCTTGGTTCTTCCCCAATCCTGGTTCTGTAGTGCCGGAGAAGGGTTGGGGAAGTTCCTCACGTTTTAAGCCTCTTTTTATGAAAACGATGAATTTTCAACGCATACTGTGCATTGGCTTGATGGCCGTGTTAGGGGTTTTCAGCTCCTGTGAAGATGAGCCCTTCCCGCTGTATGACCGTGACTCTGAAGTGGTGGTGTACAATTGGGCGGCCACCGCAGATTCGCTGCAGGATAAAACCTACAGTACATTCCTCTCCGCCGATGCCAAGTATTTTGTTCAGAACAATACCGGCAATACCAATTTCAACTACTGGTGGAATGCCCACGCCCTGGATGCGCTGGTAGATGCTTACCTACGTACCGATGATGCGGTTTATGTTCAGCGTATGAAATCCCTGCTGAGCGGAATCAAAGACAAAAACAACGGAGGCTTGCCCAACGAGTTCTATGATGACATGGAGTGGCTTGCCCTCTCCAGCCTTCGGGCGTACGATGCCACCAAAGATCCCGCTTTTTTGGAGGCAACCACCTTACTGTGGCAAGACATTAAAACTGGTTTGAATGCGAACCAGGGCGGAGGTATTGCCTGGAAGAAAACCCAGTTGGATTACAAGAATACCCCCGCCAATGCCCCAGCCATTATTTTGGCCTCAAGGCTGTATCAACTGCAGAAGAAGCAGGAGGACCTTGACTTGGCCAAAACCCTCTACACTTGGCTGAAGTCAACCTTGGTTGATCCTGCAACCGGCATTGTTTGGGATGGAATCAATAGAACCGGTAATGGGGAGATTGATAAGAGCTGGATTTTTACCTATAACCAAGGAGTCTTTATTGGGGCGGGACAGGAACTGCACAAGGCTACCGGTGAGCAGTCATACCTGACTGATGCAGTACGCACGGCCAATACTGTCATCAATAGTACTGAGCTTTCGCCCGGAGGCATTCTCAGAAGTGAAAACCAAGGTGACGGCGGCCTTTTCAAAGGAATCCTGGTGAGATACATGGCTAATTTGATTGAACAACCTAATGTGCCGCAAGCAGAAAAAGCCAAATACATAAATTTTCTGAAGTACAACGGTGAGACCCTTTACTCCACAGGTATCCGTAGGCCCTCGCTTATGATAAGTCCTGATTGGAGGAATATGCCTGGAGAATCTACTGATTTTTCTACCCAATTATCTGGTGTAATGCTGATGGAGGCATTAGCAAGATTAGATGAATTGAACCTGTTAGATTAAATCAGAAGCCACAATGTTAGAAGTATCAGAAGGGCAGGACCTAAGCTCTTTTGATACTTCTCTTCCCTCAAGATTTTATTTAAGTTTTCAAACGAAATGAACAGAAGAACATTTATCAATAGTTCAGCCCTGTTAGGTGCCGGTATCCTTTTAAACCCCCAGTTGGTGTTTGCCTCAGCAGACTTCCCGGTAGTACGGGTACCGGCGGCAAAACGTAACTTCCAAAGTAAATCAGTGGAAAACGCCATTGCGGAGTTTTCCAAAAAGGTAAAGGATAAGGAGCTGAGCTGGATGTTTCAGAACTGTTTCCCCAGCACCCTTGACACAACAGTAACGCATAAAATAGTAGACGGCAAACCGGATACCTATGTCATCACCGGGGACATAGATGCCATGTGGCTGCGGGATAGCTCAGCCCAGGTGTGGCCTTATCTGCCATTCGCACCCAAAGATGAAAAGCTAAAGCAGCTAATTGCTGGAGTAATAAACCGGCAAACCCGTTGTGTTTTAAAAGACCCTTATGCCAATGCCTTTTACGGCGATGACAATAAGGTAGGAGAATGGAAATCTGATCATACTGCCATGAAGCCTGGGGTACATGAGCGTAAATGGGAGATTGATTCTTTGTGCTACCCTATCAGACTGGCCTATCAGTACTGGAAAACCACAGGCGATACTTCTCCATTTGGCAACGAGTGGCAGCAAGCCGTAAAACTGACGTTGGCAACCTTCAAGGAACAGCAACGCAAGCAGGACCTTGGTCCCTATAAATTTCAGCGCACCACCCAGTTTGCGACCGACACGCTGTCAATGGCCGGGTATGGTAATCCTGTTAACCCAGTGGGTTTGATATGCTCCTCCTTTAGGCCCAGTGATGATGCCACAGTATACTCCTTTCTGGTGCCATCTAACTTCTTTGCTGTGATAAGCTTAAGGCAAGGCGCTGAGATGATGGAAAAGATTGCCAAAGATCAGAACACTTCTGCGGCCATGCTCGCGTTGGCGGCAGAAGTAGAGGCAGCCCTCAAGGCCCATGCCATCATAGATCATCCCAAACATGGCAAGTTGTATGCTTTTGAGGTAGATGGATTTGGGAATCATTACTTAATGGATGACGCCAACGTACCTAGCCTCCTTTCCCTACCCTACTTAGGGGCCATGGCAACCTCCGATCCCATCTATCAGAATACCCGCAAATTTATCTTGTCTGAGAATAACCCTTTTTACTACAAAGGAACAGCCGGAGAGGGAGTGGGAGGGCCTCATGTTGGCAAAGACATGATATGGCCAATGGCCATCATTATGAGGGCGCTTACTAGCACAAGCAATGATGAAATCAAAACGTGTATCACAATGCTGAAAAATACGCACGGCGGCACTGGCTTCATGCATGAAACTTTCCACAAAGACGACCCCACTAAATTTACTCGCTCTTGGTTTGCTTGGGCCAATACGCTTTTTGGCGAGTTACTCTGGAAGACCTATCAGGAAACCCCTAAGCTTCTGGCATAGAAGTATACCTGACTGATTCTGTCAATGGTTTGCTCCTCCTTTCGTTTATTTTAATGATAGGAAATGGCTCTCTGCCCCTAAGGATATTAATTCCAATTTGGTAGGCGGAGAGCCAGAGGAGAAACCTTGCTGTGTTATTCCCTGAACCTGATAGGGATATAAGTCTTTTGAATGAAGTTTTCCAGCTAAAAATAAGGGGTGCTTGTTCCCAAATCATGTACACCGCACCTTGTTAATTAGAGTTATTTGATGAATACGTTACGATATGCGCTATCTCTGCTGATACTGCTGTTTGTTTTTTCTTGTGCTAAAACGATTAAACAATCAGAAACGCTAGTCAGCAAAAATGAAAACTCTACCTATACCCGGTATGTAAATACCTTTATTGGTACGGCTCCTTTGTTGGATCCAAAAATAATTGGCTATACCCCTCCCAAAGACTGGCGGGTGTGGGCTGGGCTGGTGTATCCGGGTAGTTCCCTTCCTAATGCCATGGTGCAGTTAAGCCCTATGACCGAATATGGGTCTGGGGCAGGGTATGAATATGAAGACACACTTATCTATTCCTTTACCCATACCAACAAAGGACATTGGAACCTTTGCAACATCCCCGTTCTGCCTGTCACTGGGCCTACCCAAGGCAAAGAGTCGTTTTACTCCCGCTACAGCCATGCCCAGGAAAGTGCCTCACCAGGCTATTACGGAGTACTGCTGCAAGATTATCAGGTGCAGGTAGACCTTACCTCGACCCTCAGAGCCGGATATCACCAGTACACCTATCCGTCCAGCAAAGAGCGCAGCATTGTGTTTGATCTGTCCAAAGCCAACAATCACGTAAGGCAATGGAGCATTCAGCAGGTAGGCAAGAATGCTGTGCAGGGGCACCAGGATGTAGGAGAAAAGATCTACTTCTACGCAACCCTTAGCACAGAGCTGAGCAGCTTGGAGAAGAGAGGTGAGAATACCCGAAAGGGCCTGGCTATTCTACACCTGAAAGATGGAGGGAAGTCAGTGGTGGACATGAAAATAGGCCTCTCTTTTGTGAGCGTAGAAAACGCGAAACAGAATCTTGAAAGCGAGATAGGAGATAAAACATTTCAAGCCATAAGAAAAGAAGCCGATGCCACCTGGGAGACCCTGCTCTCAAAAATACAGGTAAAAGGAGGCACAGATAAACAGAGAGAATTATTCTACACGTCCTTGTACCGGTCTTTTCTCTGGCCTGCCCTCCGCAGTGACACCAATGGAGAATATACGGATGCCAAAGGCAATAAAGCGAAAGCCGATTTCAAGTACTACACCGAGCCTTCCCTCTGGGACACGTACCGTAACAACCTCATTTTGTTAGGCATTGTTTCTCCTGAGGTAGCGGTAGATGTGATAAAGTCGCTCAAAGACGTGGGGGAGAGAACCGGTTTCATTCCTACCTTTTTCCACGGTGACCACGCCGCACCTTTTATTGCCGGATCCTATGCCCGCGGGTTAGACGGCTTTGATGTGAAAGCCACCTATAACCTGCTTCTGCGCAACGCCAACGTAAAAGGCGGTGCGAGGCCTTACATTGAAGAGTACATCCAGAAAGGGTTCATCTCTGATCCTGATATAGCCAACCCGCACGTAGAAACCAAGGGCAAAGCTGGGGTGTCCAAGACGCTGGAGTATGCCTACGACGATTATTCTCTAGCCCAACTGGCCAAGGCCCTGGGTGACACGGCCAACTACCGGGTGCTCATGAAGCGGTCGCAGAACTACCGGAACGTGTTCGACCCAAAGACCAGGTTCATGCGGGGCCGCTTGGCCAACGGGGACTGGATTCAGAATTTCAACCCGCAGTACCCGTATTACGAGTACATGTACCGCGAAGCCAATGCCTGGCAGCTCTCGTTTTTCGCCCTGCACGACATGCCCGGACTTATTTCTATGTATGGCGGAGCCAAACCGTTTGAGGCCAAGTTAGACTCCCTGTTTACCCTGCCCTGGAACCCTAATTACATTGCCCGGAACGTGGAAAGCATGATTGGGCAATACTGCCACGGAAACCAGCCCGACCATGAGGCCCCGTTCTCCTACTACTTCATCAACAAGCCTGAGAAATCCCAGCACATGCTTGACCGCATCATGGAGGAGCTGTACGGCATTGGGGAAAACGGTCTGGCCTTGTGTGGCATGGATGACTCCGGGGAGATGTCGTCTTGGTATGTCTTCAATGCGTTGGGGGTATATCCCTTTTCCCCTGCTGATGACCGATACCTGGTCACCGTGCCCATTTTTGATGAAGTGCGTTGGACCATGCCCAATGGCAAGCAGGTGCTGATTCAGAAAGCAGGGAAAGACAGAGCCCTAAAATCTATTCTGGTGAATGGCCAGGCACAGAAAGGGTATTTCGTATCCCATGATTTGTTCAGGAACGGCGGTGAGTTAAGGGTGGTGACAGGCAACTGAGGCAGCCTTTTCTTACCCATCTGCTAAGTACAATCTACCTCGGCATGACAAGGATACCTTAAAAGCATAACCTAATAACTACTTTCTGTTACAGGCCTGTTTTTGAAAAAAGGGTTCCGAAACAGAAAGAAGTTATTAGGTACCTGTTTAAAACAGCTTCAACTGGAAGGGGCAGGCACAAACGAACAAAGTACCAAATACTGTTTTTGAGGGGTTTTTGATGAAACAGGCTTGAAACCGTTTCAAAGAGATTCAACTGAATGGAAATGAACAATCTGATATGGTAAGGCAAAGCATTTTTGTGGTTCTTTTTCTCTGGACGGCCGTGGCGGTGCACGCCCAGCAGTATAGCCTTCTTTCACCAGACAAAAGGACAGAGGTCAAATTGACCCTGTCAGACAGCCTTTACTATACCATCATTGCCGACGGCAAACAACTGGTGAACCCTTCGGTCTTACATCTGGAAACTGATTTTGGGAAAGGGAAGAACTGGAAAGTTGCCAAAACCAGCAAGCGGTCGGTAGATCAGGTGCTACACCCGGTGGTGTGGCAAAAAGGGAAAGAGGTCCAAGATAACTTCAACGAACTGCGCCTTGTTTTTGCCCACGGCCTGTCACTGGAGTGGCGGGTATATAACAACGGGGCCGCCTGGCGTTGGGTCACCACAAGAAAAGGACCTTCTGAGATAACCGCTGAGGTAGCTTCCTTTAAACTGAACCAGGCGGAAAAGGCCTGGTACCCGCAGGAAGACGGGTTCTTTTCCCACAATGAACGCGCTTACCGCCAATTTTCACCAGACAGCATCAATGCCCAACACCTCGCCAGCTTACCTGCCCTGTTCAGCGTCCAGAACATGCGGCTATTGGTAACGGAGGCAGACCTGCTAGACTATGCGGGAATGTGGTTAAGAGGAGACGGAACGGGCGGCGTGAAAGGTGTCTTTCCCTATTACCCCAAAAAGACCCAGCTAGACGGAGACCGAAACATGCGGGTGGTGGAACGGGAGAACTACATTGCCACTGTGAGCAACCCGCAGCCGTTTCCCTGGCGCATCATCATGGTGGCCCGGAATGACGCGGAGCTGCTGGTGAACCAACTAGTGTACCAACTGGCCAGCCCCTCTACCGGAGATTTCAGTTGGGTAAAGCCGGGGAAGGTACAGTGGGACTGGTGGAACGACAACAACATCACCGGAGTAGACTTTAAAGCAGGCGTCAACAATGACACTTACAAGTACTACATAGACTTCGCTTCTAAATTCGGGCTGGAGTACGTGATACTGGATGAAGGCTGGAGCGACACCCGGGACCTACTCAAGCAGATGCCCGGCATTAACATAGCAGAGTTGTCTGCCTACGCCCAACAGAAAAAGGTGAGCCTGGTGCTGTGGGCAAACTGGCTCGCCCTGGACGGTGCAAAGCTGGAGCCCACCTTAGACCAATTTGCCAAGTGGGGCATCAAAGGCATAAAGGTAGATTTCATGCAGCGAGACGACCAGGAAATGGTCAGGTACTACACCCGAGTATCTGAGGCGGCCGCCAAAAGAAAGATGCTCGTTGACTTCCATGGTGCCTACAAGCCTACCGGACTTTACCGCACCTATCCCAACGTGATCTCCTATGAAGGGGTACTTGGCCTGGAGCAGAACAAAGGGAGCGACATTGTCAACCCAGAGCATAATGTCACCATTCCGTTTATCAGAATGGCCGCCGGCCCCATGGATTATACACCGGGGGCTATGCTGAACGCCCAGAAAAACATGTGGAAACCGGTTTGGTCCAAGCCCATGAGCATGGGCACCAGGGTGCACCAGCTGGCCATGTACGTGGTGTACGAGAGCCCCCTCCAAATGCTGGCCGATAATCCTACCCACTACTACAAGCAACCTGAGGCCATGGAGTTCCTGAGCAAGGTGCCTACCGAGTGGGAGCAGACGATTCCGCTGCAGGGCAAGGTAGGAGAGTACGTGCTGCTGACCAGGAAAGCGAAGAACGGCGACTGGTACATAGGCGGCATGACAGATTGGAGCCAACGGGACTTGAGCTTCCAGCTTTCTTTTCTGGGGGAAGGCGACTACACCATGCAGGTCTGGAAAGATGGGATAAACGCTGACCGCAACGCCGAGGATTTTAAAACAGAAAAAACAACGGTTACCAAAAATACCACCATCACGGCAAGCTTAGCCAAAGGTGGAGGCTGGGTAGCCCTTATAAGTAAAAAATAGAAGAGTGTGGGTAGAAGGGGCTGAACACAGGCCTATCGCTTTAACAAGTAACAAGCTTATCATTTATGGATCATTCAACTGTAGTGGGAATTGATGTAGGAGGCACGCATATCTCTGCCGCCCTAATCAATATAGAAACGAGCACCTTGGTTGCCGGAAGCTATCTGCGGAAAGAGATAGACACACAGAGTACCGTCACCGAGATCATCACTAACTGGTGCGAGGTAATTCAGCAAACCCGAAGGTTCAACGGGGCACACGCAAGCAAAATAGGCATTGCCATGCCCGGGCCCTTTGACTATACCAAGGGAGTATCCCTTATCAAAGACCAGAACAAGTATGACATCCTCTACAACCTAAATGTGAAAGAGTTGCTGGCAGAACAGCTTTCCATACCAACCGCCGATATCAGGTTCCTGAATGATGCCGCTTGCTTTCTGCTGGGCGAGGTATTCTGCGGGGCCGCCCAGGGCGAGGGGCGGGTACTGGGGCTTACGTTGGGGACAGGACTGGGATCGGCCTGGTGCCACCACGGCCAGGTGAAAGACGCAGACCTCTGGAATGCGCCCTTCAAATCCGGTATCGCTGAAGAGTATTTGTCTACGCGCTGGTTTGTGGGCCGCTACCAGGAACTAACGGGTCAGCGGGTAAAAGGCGTGAAGGAAATCGCTGACGTGGCTTCAAAGGATGCAGTGGCCCAACGGGTATTTGATGAGTTTGGGCAAAACCTGGGGCAGTTTATAGAAACGGCGGTGCACCCCCCAACTGCAGACGTGCTGGTGATTGGCGGTAACATCTCCAACGCTTACCCGCTTTTCTCTGGAGAGTTGATGCGGCACCTGCGGAAAGCAGCCTTGCCTATTCAAATTAGGGTGGCTGAATTAGGCGAGAAGTCTGCGCTCATTGGGGCCGCCAGCTCCTGGCAGGAAAGCCTGTTGGAAAAGGAGGAGGCCTTAAATGGCCAGGCAGAGTAAGGAGAAGCCCCTAAGGCTGCCCGGCTGAAGCCATTGATTCTCTTTTGGGTCTATTTTCAGGAAAGCGGGCCCAAAAGAGAATTAATGGCACCCCGAATCCTTTTTTAGCCGCCCCTCTGCAGGACCAATAGCAAGGAAGCAATGCCCCGCTTGATTGAACACAAGATCGAGGTGACCTCACCAAGCAACGAGCTTACTTACAACTCCATAACATCATCTATGCGTTTATGAAAAGAATCTGTTTGTTTTTGATTCTGGTATGGTTGCCTAAGGTGCTGCTCACCGCGCAAAACCTCAGAGCCCCCGCGTATCCGTTAATCACCCATAATACCTATTTCAGTGTCTGGTCCTTCGGGGACGAGTTAGCGAAATCGCCCACCACCCACTGGTCTGGTCAGAATGCTTCCTTGCTTGGCATGGTGAAGGTAGACGGGCAGGTGTATCAATTCTTGGGTAAAGAGCCGAAAGTATACCAGTCAGTGGTGGCTGCCGCCGATGAGTCCTCGTATTCGTTCACCTATACCGAAACCGAGCCCGGCGCCGGTTGGATGAACCCGCAGTTTAGCGCGGCCTCCTGGAAAAATGGGCCTGCCCCGTTCGGGGATGACAAGGCCCGCGCCAAAACCCTCTGGGAAAGCAGTAACCTTTGGGTGCGGAGAACCTTCTCCCTGAACGATTCAGGTACCGGGAACCTGTACCTGAAGCTGCGCCACGACGATGACGTGGAGGTGTACCTGAACGGCGAGGAAATCTACCGCCTGTCTGGCTGGGCCCACCAGTACCAGTACATTCCCATTTCGGCCGACATTGCTAAAAAGCTGAAGAAAGAGGGGAACGTATTGGCCATCCACGTCGCCAATACCGCCGGGGGGCGTTTGCTGGATGCCGGCTTGGTGCGGGAGGTAGCCTCCAACGCCTACGCCAAGGTTGCGCCTGCCGTGCAGAAGAGCGTAGAACTCAACGCCACCCAGACCATCTATCAATTCACCTGCGGCAAAGTAGACGTGACCGCCACCTTCACCTCGCCGCTCCTGCTGAACAACCTGGAGGTGCTGGCCCGGCCGGTGACCTACGTGAGCGTGAAAGCAGCATCAAATGACAAAGCAAGCCATGAGGTGCAGGTGTATTTAGGAGCCTCGTCAGACCTAGCGGTGAACACGCCGGAGCAGGAAGTCATGAGCCAGGAATACACCGCCGAGAAGCTGTCCATCCTTAAAACTGGCACCAAAGAACAACCCATGTTCCGGGAGAAGTGGGAGAAAGAGCGCATAGATTGGGGATATTTCTATGTAGCCGTGCCCACTGCCGCCAAAGCCATTCAATACATTTCGCCGGTCGGCAAAGAACTGACGCCGTTCCTTTCGGCCTCGTTGGGCAATCCTGAAAACACCCAACAAAGCAGAAACCTGGTACTGAGCACCATTCTGCCCTTCGGCAAAGTGGGGGCCAGCGCCAAAGAGCAGGTCTTCCTGCTGGGGTATGATGAAGTATACTCGGTGCAGTTTTTCGGACAGAACCTGAAGCCTTGGTGGAAAAACAACGCCTCGGCCACCATGGAGAAGCAGCTGGCCCAAGCTTCTACGGACTACAGCAAAATCATGCAGCAGTGCCAGGCTTTTGACAGGCAGATGTACCAGGCCGCCGAGAAAGCGGGCGGAAAAGAATACGCTGATTTATGTGAGTTGGCCTACAGACAAGCCATCGCCGCCCACACGTTGGTGAAAAGCCCCACTGGTGAAACGTTGTTCCTGTCTAAAGAGAATTACAGCGGTGGGTACATTAATACGGTGGACGTAACGTACCCTTCGGCACCTTTGTTTCTGCTCTATAACCCGGAGCTGTTGAAAGGCATGCTGAACGGCATCTTCTACTACAGTGAAAGCGGAAAATGGAAGAAACCCTACCCCGCGCATGACTTAGGAAACTACCCGTTTGCCAACGGCCAGACGTATGGCGAGGACATGCCCGTGGAGGAAGCCGGTAATATGCTTATTTTGACCGCAGCCATTGCCAAGGCAGAGGGCAACGCCGAGTACGCCAAAAAACACTGGGCTACCTTGACCACCTGGGCCGAATTCTTGAAAAAAAGCGGCTTTGACCCCGAGAACCAATTGTCAACCGACGATTTCGCTGGGCACCTGGCCCGCAACGCAAACTTGTCGGTCAAAGCCATTGAAGCCTTGGCTTCTTATGGCATGCTGGCGGGCATGCTGGGCAAACCAGACGTGGCCAAACAATACAAAGACGTAGCCCAGGAGATGGCGCAGAACTGGATGAAGCTGGCCCAGGACGGTGACCACTACACCCTGGCGTTTGAGAAGCCAGGCACCTGGAGCCAGAAGTACAACCTGGCTTGGGATACTATTTTGGATTTAAACATTTTCCCGAAAACTGTGCGGGAAACGGAGGTAAAATATTACCTCAAGAAGCAGGGCACCTACGGCCTCCCGCTGGACAGCCGCAAGACTTACACCAAGTCTGACTGGATTATCTGGACGGCCACCCTGGCAGATAACCCCGCTGATTTCAAAGCCATCATATCACCCGTCTGGAAATACGCAAACGAGACCTCATCCAGAGTTCCCCTCAGCGACTGGCATGAAACCACAGACGGCAAAAAAACAGGTTTCCAGGCACGCTCTGTGGTAGGTGGTTACTTCATGAAACTGCTGGCGGAAAAGCTCAGCGGAAAGCAGGCACAAAAAGCAAGTAAAAAGTAGCGCCCAGTAAGTATTCCTATGAACATCTTTCCTTTCCTTCTTTTAGGAATGCAGGAAAATCGCATCTGAGATTCCTCAGTTTCTGACTGAAATGTTTGACCATCAGAAGTTATGCGGAGAAGGCGTGGCATAAGTTATAAACGTGTTTTGGGACTGGTTTTAAAAAAACTGGTCCAAAACACAAAGCAGTAAAAACGCAACTGGCTAATAAACTGCTCGCCCTGCGTTGGGGAAACAATTATTTGAACAGCTAACTGTAGCATCATCATATTATAAAACAATTATTGGCTAATGTTACACCTATCCAAATTCCTTTTTACATGGAAAGCGCGAACTGTTGCGGTAATAACTTGCCTGGCTATTTCTGCCCTGGCCTATGGGCAAACCACTGCTATTCCGCTGCAAGACCTTTCATCTTTCCAGAACCCCGGCAAATCCTGGCAGATAGCGGGCAATGTGTCTGCTGATCTGGCTGAGGAAAATAAATTGACCCAAAGTAAAGGAGACGGGGTACTCGTGAACATGCCTACTAAGAAGAACAAGGGTCAGGACCTGTTCACCACCTTTGAGCACGGCAATGTAGACCTGGAATTGGATTTCATGATGGCCAAGGGTTCTAACTCAGGTATTTACCTGCAAGGCCGGTATGAGGTGCAGTTACTGGATGGCTGGGGCTCTACCAACCGCACGGCCGGTAGCTTGGGAGGAATTTACGAACGCTGGGACGAAAGCCGGCCGGAGGGTCAGAAAGGATTCCAGGGGTATGCGCCCCGCCAGAACGTAGGTCGCGCCCCCGGCCTTTGGCAGCATCTGAAAATCTCTTTTCAGGCCCCGCAGTTTGATGCCAGCGGTAAAAAGACTGCGAATGCCAAAATACTTCGCCTAGAGCTGAACGGCGTCACTATTCAAGAGAACGTGGAGTTGTTCGGCCCCACCAGAGGAAGCATCAGCAACGATGAAAAACCCACCGGGCCTATCCGGTTACAGGGCGACCACGGGGCCGTGGCCTTCCGGAATATGAAAGTGACCCACTACAGCAAAGCCCAACCAGAGCTGAAAAATCTTACGTACAAAATTTACCAGGGAAGGTATGAGCGGCAACCCGTGTATGATAGCATTCCGCCCGAGGCAGAAGGCCCACAGGGAACCTCCAATATCCTTACTTCCAACCTGAAAACCGGTACAAAACAATACCTGGTCAGGTATAATGGCACCTTAGAAGTAAAAGAACCAGGCGAGTATACGTTCAACCTCTTCGCCCGTGGCGGCTCAGGGTCAATCAGGGTAAACAATCAGGACGTAGTGCCTTTCAAAACCTGGGAGGGAAAAGGAACCGTAACCCTGCCGGCTGGTGAATTCCCTTTTGAGTTATTGTATTCTAAATACATGGATTGGGAGAAACCGGTTTTGGCGCTTCGGGTTAGCGGGCCTGGAGTACGGGAGTTTCTGATAAGCGAAAAAGAACTGGTGCCCGATGTGGATGCAGATCCTATCATCGTGTCTGCCCAGGAACGACCTGTTTTGCGGAGCTTCATGGACCTGCCCGGTCAGCACCGGGTCACCCACGCAGTATCAGTGGGGAGCGCAAATCAATTGCATTACACCTATGACTTAGACCATGGTGCCTTGGTGCAGCTGTGGCGCGGTGATTTCTTAGACGCTACCCCCATGTGGCATGAACGGGGCGATGGTTCTTCCAAAGCATTAGGTTCAATTAAACAGTTCGGGAAACCTACCCTTACCCTGGCCGCCTTAGCTACAGAACAGTCCGCTTGGGTTACTGATACCACTGGCAGCAATTTCATCCCCAAGGGGTACAGCCTGAACCAGAATGCGGAGCCCACCTTTCGGTATAGGGTGCACGGAACCACCGTGCAAGATGCCTTCCGGATCATTGAGAGCGGAAGAGGACTGCAGCGGGAACTGAACATTCAGAGTTCTGCCACCGGATTGTACGCCCGTGTAATAGATGGAGAAAAAATTGAAGACGCAGGCAAAGGCATGTACTTGGTAGATGACAAAGCCTATTATGTGCGCCTGGATGACCTGGCTGGGGCTAAACCAATCATCAGAACGGTAAACGGCCGTCAGGAACTCATCGTGCCCGTGCGCTCTAAACTGGTGTATACCCTTCTTTTTTGATTTCTAAAGCAATCAACTGATGAATAAAGCAGGAAAAAAATTGTTGCAGCACATGCTTTTAGCCGGTGTCTTGTCAGTGGGCTTAGGTAACGTGTCTGTCGCGCAGGAGTCACCCAAGGAAGAGGACTTCTTTAAGATCATGCGGGTTCCTTCACCTGAAGGTACGCTGTTGGAAGTAGGTGGTTTGACGGTATTGCCTAACGGCAGCTTGGGCATCTCTACCAGGCGGGGAGACGTCTTTGTGGTAGAAAACCCCACCAGTGCCAAGCCACACTTTATAAAATTTGCCTCCGGCCTGCACGAAGTGCTGGGGCTGGCCTACAAAGACGGTGCCCTTTACTGCGCCCAACGCGGCGAACTCACCAAATTAGTGGATACCAACAATGATGGCAAAGCAGATCTATATGAGACCATATATGCGTGGCCCATATCCGGCAATTACCATGAGTACAGCTTCGGGCCTAAGATAGCCCCAGATGGCTCCTTCTTTGTTACCACCAACATTGGATTCACCGAACCCTGGTGGGAAGGTAGAAGTATGGTGCCTTGGCGCGGCTGGACGCTACACATCACCGAAGATGGAAAGATGGAGCCCTGGGCCGCCGGCATGCGCTCACCGGCTGGCTTAGGCATGATAAACGGTGAAATGTTCTATACTGAAAACCAGGGAGACTGGGTAGGGTCAGGTGGTCTGTGGCACCTGAAAAAAGGAGCTTTTGCCGGGCACCCCGCTGGGTTAAAGTGGTCAGGGCAACCTAATTCACCGGTTAAGATCAATCAGTCACAAGTGTACGCCATCGTTGACCCACGTGATAAGAAAAACGAGAAAGGGGAATATGTTAAACCAGAGAATATCCAGAATGAACCAGTAGTTACCTTACATGACGTGCAAAAGAAGCTTCCGGGGCTGCAATTACCTGCCGTCTGGCTTCCACACGGAATTTTAGGGATCTCTAACACTGAGATTTTGGAAATACCAGTCGGCCACTTCGGGCCTTTTGAGGGGCAATATCTGGTGGGAGACCAGGGACAGAGCAAGATCATGCGGGTAGTACTGGAGAAGGTAAACGGCGAGTACCAGGGGGTGGCCTTTGACTTTAGAAGCGGCTTCCAGTCAGGCGTTTTACGCATGGCCTGGGCACATGATAAATCGCTGTTCGTAGGGGAAACCGCCCGGGGGTGGGGAGCCGCCGGCGAGGCAAGTGAAGGGTTGCAGCGCTTAGTCTGGAACAAAAGGGTTCCGTTTGAGATGACCACCGTTAAAGCCATGCCCGATGGGTTTGAGGTAGCCTTCACCACCCCGATAGATAAAAAATCAGCGGAAGATCTGGCCTCCTATGCAGTAGAAAGTTTCAGTTACAAATACCATCCGGTGTACGGTAGCCCCATCGTTAACAAAAAGAAACTGCCGGTAAAAGGTGTGAAAGTCTCAGAAGATGGTATGAACCTACGGCTGGTGGTGGGTGATCTGCGAGAAGGCTACATTCACCATCTTCAGCTGGAAGGCGTGCGGGCTAAAGAAAACGCCTATACCCTGGTGCATCCAGATGCCTACTACACGCTCAACCATATTCCGGCCGGCACAAAGCTTTCTTTGAACGAGACGAGCACAAGAAACTCTGCGGCGGCTCCTAAGCCAAAGGTGGCGAAAGCGAAAGCCCCGGCTGCGAAGGCCAAGGCTACCGGCACTGTACCTGCCAAAGCTTCTGCGCCAAAGGCCAAGCCAGCTGCCAATGTGGTGTTTACATTTAATGATGTAAAGCCCCTGTTAACTAAAAATACGTGTTTGGCTTGCCACAACACCGATAAGAAGCTGGTAGGTCCCTCCTTCAGAGACGTTGCCAAACGCAAGTACACGAATCAGCAGATAGTAGAACTTATTCATAACCCTAAACCTGAAAACTGGCCAGGATTTACACCTATGCCGCCTATGCCGCAGGTTACCAAAAGCGAAGCCCTTAAAATTGCGGCCTGGATTAACACACTGAAATAAAAAGCCTGTCTAGAGCTTTCTGATTTGCTTCTGATTTACATTCCAGCCCGATGAAGACAGGGTAAGTGCTTTCTGTTTCGGAGGGATTTTCTTCATGACAGCCTTAAAACAGAAAGCACTACCTCGCTTTTTCCTCCTGTAAGCCAGAAGTAGAAAACTCCATACAGGCTGTTAAAAAGCCTCATTCGCTGAATGCAGCTGCCAATTGAAACTTAGAGATCTTCATGAACAGGAAACAGACTTTTACCTGGGCGTTAGCAATTGTAGCTGCCGGGTTTCTAACCCAGGAGAATGCCTTTGCCCAAGAGGTGCCCAAGCCGCCTAAAATGACCCCAGAGATGACCGAATTCTGGGAACCGGAGCCTCGGGTAGTGACCCCGGGGTTGAATAATGCCGCCCCTTCAGACGCAATTGTACTGTTCAACGGCAAATATTTAGCTGAGTGGAAGGCAAAAGCAGACGGAGCTGAGGCGAAATGGGCAGTCAAAAACGGAGCCTTTACCGTGGGCAAAGGAGACATCACTACCAAAAAAGAATTTGGGGATTTTCAGCTGCACCTTGAATGGAGCGCGCCAGATGAGGTAAAAGGCAGCAGCCAGGGGCGAGGCAACAGCGGCATTTTCCTGCAGGACAGATACGAGGTGCAGATTCTGGATTCTTACCAAAACCGCACCTACTCTAACGGACAAGCCGCCAGTATTTACAAACAGCACCGCCCGCTGGTGAATGCCATGAGCAAACCTGCCGAGTGGAATGTCTATGACATTATTTACACCGCGCCTCGCTTCAAAGAAGACGGGTCTCTCTTTTCACCAGCCAGGGTCACGGTGTTGCACAATGGCGTGGTGGTACAGAACAACGTAGGAATAAAAGGTACTACCGAATACATAGGGTTGCCGCAGTACAATGCGCACGGCAAAGCCCCTATCAGTTTACAGGACCATGGCAACCCCGTCGCTTACCGCAACATCTGGATCAGGGAATTATAAAGCATCTTACAATAGCTTTTACAGAACTCTAGGTAGCCACTGGTACTGGATCACCTGCCCTTTTTGGCAGATACAACATGTTTCTGTTCTAAGCCTGTTTTTCTAAGAACAGACTTAAAACAGAAAATCGACTTAGTTTGGCTTTCCCCTCATTAAGGAAGTAGTAAAGAGCGATATACAATTTTAACCTAAAGAAAAACTAGTAAAATGGTTACTACAGAAAAGGAGAACCTTTTTCATCAGATTGAACAGACGTTACAGCAGCAAGGCTTTGATATTGCAAATAAAGACATGACCAGACCTTGGGGCGGTTTCTTTGTGATACGAGAAGACCAGGCCCAGCAATTTGCCAATGTCTACTTTGACGGCATAAACATTGATGATTTAAAGATATCAGGTAAGCTCAGCCCCAAGATATTGGTGGTAGCCCCCCAGAAAAGGCTATCGTGGCAGTACCATCACCGGCGGGCAGAAATCTGGAAAGTAGTGGAAGGAAAGGTAGGTGTGGTAGTAAGTGACACCGACGAGGAAGGGGAAGTAAAAGTGCTGGAGCCCGGTAGCATTATTACCTTAAAACAGGGAGAACGCCATAGGTTGGTGGGCTTAAGCGGCTGGGGCGTCTTATCAGAAATATGGCAGCACACAGACATTCGTTTGCCCTCAGACGAAGAAGATATTGTAAGGGTTCAAGATGATTATGGGCGGTAACTCTACCGCCATATTTCTTTCTTCTTACAATTTTGGAATAGTGTGATTCTATTTCTAACTGTCAACGCGTTTTCCCGTGATGCATGAATCAGGTGCCATAAGGCCTACTCTGGCGCAACCACTGTAAAAAAGTAATTCTTCTTACGGAGAAAGGATATTGGGCCAATTTTATTTTCGCGGCCTCTTTTCAGCGCTCTGGGGCTTTGCCATACCTTGGAAGATGTAAGAATCATTCATTCCCACAACGTGCTCCAGGTCTCCAAGGCTAATCTGAGTTAGTGCATTCTACTTTTTTTGCATGCTTCCAAAGGGAGTACGCATTATGTTAGGTTAACTACCAAAACATTCCTTTCACAAATCAATACAAACGAACCATGGCAGGTATACCCAGACAGACGCCGCCCCGGGCAAGAGTTACACGGGCGCTTTGATGGTGGTGACGATGCTCTTCTTCATGTGGGGCTTCATCACGTGCATGAACGACATCCTCATCCC
>NZ_JACOAF010000013.1 GCF_014269285.1 Rufibacter sediminis | reverse complement strand
TAGCAGGGGCATAATAAGCGGGAGGGTGTTTAGGGGCTGTTTTCCGGAAAACAGCCCCTAAACACCCTCCCGCTTTATAAGAGAAACGATGAAGGTCATCTCTTGAACAGAATGGTAAAGGTGGTGCCTTCGCCCACCTGGCTTTCTACTTTTACCTCGCCTCCGGCGTTGTTCATGATCTTTTTCACCATGTACAATCCCACGCCCGAACCTTCAACGTGGTCATGGAAGCGCTGGAACATGGAAAACAAGTGCTCCATTTGCTCTTCGGTCAGTCCCAAGCCATTGTCCTGTACTTTTAGCGCTATGAAATCGTCCTGTGTCTCGCAATGCAGGGAGACCACCGGAGTCCGGTCTGGGGAGCGGTACTTCACGGCGTTGGAGATCAGGTTGTAGACAATGCTGCGCAGGTTTTTCTCTGAAAAGGAGAGGGTAGGGCACTTGGACACCTCCACAATCAGTTGGGCATCCGCTGCTTTAATCATGGGCTCCAGGTCCAGGGTCACATCCTTCACCAACCGGGCCAGATCAATGGTGGACACGTCGGTGCTGTGGTCGTTCTGGAGCTTGGTGATCTCGGTGAGGTTGCCAATCGTTTTCTTGAAACGCTCAATGGCGCCCTGCATCATGTCCATGATCTGCTGCACATCGGCCAGGTCAGATTTCTCAGACGGAAGCTCCAGTTGCAGTTCCCGCAGCAGCGCTTCAATGTTATGGATGGGCGCTTTGAGGTCATGCGAAGCCGTGTACACGAAGTTGTCCAGGTCATCAATCACCCGGAGCAGGTGCGTATTGGTTTCTTTCAGCTTCAGCTGGGTGTCTTTCAGGTCAGAGATGTCAATGAAAGACCCCAGCACGCGGTGCGGCACGCCGTATTCGTTGTGCAGGATGTAGGCCCGGTTGTAGATGGCAGCGTATGAGCCATCGGCGCGCAGCAGCTTGAATTCCTCCACCCACTGGTCCTGGCCGGTGTTGATGGCCTCGTTAATTCCCTTGATGACGCGCGGTTTGTCTTCGGGGTAGATTTTGTTAAACCAGGCGTTAATCCCCTTGCCCATTTCCTCGGGGTCATAACCCAGGATGGGTTCCAGGGTGTCGCTCCACCACAGCTCATTGGAGATGAGGTTCCAGTCCCAGACCACGTCATTGGTGGCTTTGGAGACCAGCCGGAAGCGTTCTTGGCTCTCAGACAGTTCCTGGGTGCGGTCTGCCACCCTGATCTCCAGTTGGCCGTTCAGCTTGATCAGGTCCTCCTCGGCGCGTTTAATTTCCTCATACGCCAGCAGGATTTTCTCTTCGCCCACACGTTTCTCGGTGGTGTCGGCCATGGTGAGGGTAAGGCCGTCGCCCATCTTGGCGGCGGCAATCTCGTACCAGCCGCGGGTGCCGTTCAGTTCCAGGTTCTGTTCAATGTGCAGCGGCTGCCCGGTTTCCACGGTCTGCACCAGTTTCTTGAACAAACCAGATTTCTTCAGGAACGACATCTCGGGCTGAATGCTCTGGTGCAGGAGATCGCTCTGCGGTTTGCCAATCAATTGCTCGGCCTGTTTGTTCAACAGGGTCCACTTGAAATCAATGATCTCCTGTTCTTTGTTCCGGACCGCTTGGAAGGCCATGATGTTGTTCAGGGAGCTGTTCAGCACGCCCTGCACCACGTTGCTCAGCACCTTCAGCGTGGTCACCTCCACGAAACTGAGCACCACGCCGTCTTTGTTGCCGTCGTGTTTCAGGTAGGGGATGATGCGCATCAAAAAGTATTTGCCGTCCAAGGTCTCCACTTCCTGTTCTAGCTCCACGGAGGTATTGTTCACCTTCTTGATGTCTTCCAGCCAGCTGGTATAGCGCAGGTTGTGGGAGAGGTGGTGGATGGGCCGGCCCAGGTCTATGTCAATGATGTTGATCAACTGCATGACCGTAGGCGTGAACTTGCGGATGACCAAATGGTGGTCCAGGAAAAGCTGCCCGATGTTGGAGCTCCGCATGTAATTGTCCAAGTCTTCGTTCAGTTCCTGCAGTTCCTTGATCTTGAGCTGATGCTCTGAGTTCACGGTGTGCAGCTCCTCATTGAGCGACTGCATCTCTTCGTTGGAGCTTTGCAGTTCCTCGTTTGAAGACATGAGCTCCTCATTGGTGGACTGCAGTTCTTCGTTGGAGGTGCTCAGGTCCTGCACGGTCAGGTGCAGGCTTTCGCGGGCTTCCTTCAATTCGGCCTCCAAAACGGTGAGCTGATGGAAATACTCGGTGTCTGCGTCAGAGACCAGTTCGGGTTGCAGCGTCTTGAGCGACGGGATGGCCTTGCCCATTTCCTGCAGCAGCACCAGCAGCACCTTGGGCGCGTCTTGTTCCACCGTGATGGGTTTCACCGTGAGCTGCACCAACTGGCTTTTGGTCCCGTTTTTCACCACCACCTGCCGCGAAGCGGTTTTCTTGCTTTTCAGTACCTTCCGGATGTCAACGCTCAGGGTGACCGCCAGCTCTTTTGAGACCATTTTCAGCAAATTGAGCTGTAAACGCTTCTCGGGGAGTTTTAGGAAACGGTTGAAATCGCCTATGCCGTGCAGGAGCTGGTAATTGTCATCAATGTAGAGCCCGGCCATTTTGAGGTCCTCGGCCACGGCATCCAGGAACAGCTCGTTGTAGCGCAGCGCCTGGGCATTGCGGAAAGTGGGCAGCGCGTCTTCTGAGTGGACGGGAGTATGGTGGCTCACGCCGTACGACTGCTGGATGCCCTTGCTTTCCTTCACCTTCTGGAAGAATTTCCACTTCCGGTTCTTCTCCGCGAAAAAGTTCTTCAGATCCCCGATGTGCTCACTGGGGCCCAGGAACAGATATCCGTTCAGTTTCAAGGCATACGGAAACACGGACATCACCTTCCGCTGCAAATCAGGGTTGAGGTAGATGAGCATGTTGCGGCAGGTGATGAGGTCAATGCGGCTGAACGGCGGGTCTTTCTGCAGATCGTGCTGCGCGAACACCACCAGCTTACGGAGGTCTTCCTTGATGGTGTACTTGTTGTTTTTATGATGGAAGAACGCTTGCAGCCGCTTCTCATTCACATCTTTGCTGATGGAGGTTGGGTACACGCCTTTTGATGCCTGCCGGATGGCGCGTTGGTCCACGTCCGTGGCGAAAAGTTTCACCAGCGTTTCGCGGCCCATTTTCTCAAAACACTCCTGAAACAGCATGGCAATGGAATACACTTCCTCGCCGGTGCTACAGGCGGCCACCCACACCTTGATGGTTTCGCCTTCCGGGGTGTTGCTGATGATCTGCGGAATCACCTCCTGCTCCAAGAAATCGAACGCCTCGGGGTCCCGGAAGAAGCGGGTCACGCCAATCAGGAATTCCTGGCAGAGCTGCTTGATCTCGGCCGGGTTTTCATGGATGTAAGTCAGGTAATCGGGCAGGGTTTCCACCTTGAGCAGATCCATCCGCTTTTTGATGCGGCGGTAGATGGTGCCCTGTTTGTAGCTCTTGAAATTGGTTTGGGTATGGGTACAGATCAGGTCCAGGATTTCCTCCAGAACCGCGTCATCTTCTATGTTGCTATTGTTGTTTTCAATCAAGGTTTGCACCAGCGGAATTTGTCTTGTAAACTCCAGGATCTCGTGGGGCATGCGCTCCGGGGAGAAAACGAAATCTACGGCTCCGGTTTCAATGGCGCTGCGCGGCATGCCGTCAAACTTGGCCGTGACCGGGTCCTGCACCATCACCATGCCGCCCGCCGCCTTGATCATCTTCACGCCTTTGGTCCCATCCGTTCCCGTGCCGGATAGCACAATCCCGATGGCGTACTTGCCCCGGTCTTTGGCCAGGGAGTCAAAGAAGACATCAATGGCGAAGTTGGGTTCCCGCGTTCTGATCTGGTCCACCAGTTTCAGGCGACCTCTCTTCACCGTCAGCTGCTTACCGCTGGGCAGCACGTAGATGCAGTTAGGCCGGGTCACCATGTCATTCTCGGCTTCCTGCACCCGCATCTGGGTGTGCTTGGACAGCAGCTCGGCCATCAGACTTTTATGGTCCGGTGACAGGTGCTGGATGATGACGAAGGAGAAGCTGGAATTATTGGGGAAATGGTCGAACAGTTTATGAATTGCCTCCAACCCGCCCGCTGACGCACCAATCCCAATCAGGTAATGGTCTGTTTTAGGAAGATGATCTGGCTGTTTCACACTTACCATAGGCAATCAAATTATAACCTGTCTAGAAGAAAACGCAGAAGGGCAGACCTCAATATCTTTCCTTGATGATTTTTTCCAAGACAGCACTGCGTAATGTTTCGGCGGCCTCAATTTGCTCTTCCAGCCACGGCAGTGATGTTTGCTTCACCGTTTCCTGGTAAGTGGCAAAGGAGTTGCGCGGGTGGTAGGTTTTCCCGTCAGCCTCCATCTGGATGGCCTGGTTGGGGTCACCGCCCCAGCTGATGGTTTGCAACACCTCGGGCCGGAACCCCAGAATGTATTCTCCCTGCTCAGCGTTGATGGGCAGCGCAATCAACCCGCTGGCCACTCCTTTGTAGTCCCGGGCCCGCATGTACTGGTGCGGCAGGGTATCAGTGACGAAAAGTTTCTCGGTCCGGTTGCGCCGAAGCCAATACACCAATTCCTTCAGGTCTGAAGCCTCTGGCACTTCGCCACTCGTCCACACGTCGCCTTCAAAGAACACGGCCGCGCCCGAAAGGTTTAGCAAATCTTGGATATTGGGGGTGCCGGAAAGCAGGCCCTCGGCCAAAGTGGGGATGGTATAGAGTTGCTCCAGCAACTGGGCGTGAATGCCCCGCAGCTGCGCCTTGAGTGCGATGGTGTTCTCCCGTTCCTTGGCCGCCAGTTGCCCGGAGACAATGCCGGAGAGTAACTCCAGCGCCGATCTGAGCTCGTAGCTGGGGTTAATAGGCGTTTTATGGTGGCAGGAGATCAAGCCCCACAGTTGGTTGTCTATGATGAGCGGCAGCGACATGGAAGCCATGATCTGCAAGTTGGCCAAGTACTCCAGGTGCACGGTGGCCACGCTTCTCAGGTTGCAGTCTGAAAGATCCGTGAACCGCTGCGAGAGCGGGTTGATGAGCGGCATCAGTTTTACCGGCGTGTAATCACGGGTGGGGATGAGGCGGTAGGGGTTACTGAAATACAGGTCCCTAGACTGCTTGGGCACATCAGAGGCCGGAAAGCGGAGGTCCATGTAATCATCCATGTCCTCTTCTTTGGCTTGACCAATCACAATGCCGTTCCACTGCGGGTCAAACTGGTAAGCCAGCACACGGTCAAAACCCGTCAGTTTCTTGATTTCCTCTACCGTGATCTGCGCAATCTCCTTGGTGCTGCCCGCCTGTTTAATCAGCGACGTTAAGTACTTGATCTGCTGGTATAGCTTCAGGAACGAGTCTTTGGACGAGGTATCCTGGTTGTCTTCCAGTTCAATGAGCACGTACTCTTCTTTGGGGTGCACCAGCGCCGTGAGGTTGGTTTCCTTGCCTTGTACCAGAAACGTGATGCTGAACGGAATCTTCTCCTGTTTGCCCTTGCCGTTTACCTTCTGCTGGATGTCTTCCCACTGGTGTGTCGGCAGAAACTTGGAAATGGGTTGATTTAGGAAATCGGCCACGGAAACGCCCAGCACCTTCTCCACATTCTCACTTACCTGCACAATCTGGAGGTCTTGAGGATCAAGGGCCAGTAAGACCCCGTGCGGTTGAATCAGGTTTACCAAATGCAGCGGAATACTGCCGCAAAACTCTGAGTCATAATTTTTCTCAATGGTAAAACTGATGGGCGCTTGCTTTTTCTCCATAGGGCAATCTCTGCTTAGGCAATAAGTAAGTTAAAGGGGGACAACAAAGCGGTTAAATCTCTGCTGCTTAAAAAACATTGCCAGACCTACGAAGTAAAGGGTGAAAAAGGCGGGCCTGCCAGGTAAATATTTTCGCTCTAAATGTACGACAGATTAGATAACAACAAAAATTTACCGGTTGCTGCGTGAGTTTATACGGATAGAACTTAATCATATAGTTGAGTTTAGAAAGGCGTTTTAAACCCATTTTCTCAAAAGAGCGGCAAATCTGAAGAAGCAGTTTAGGTTAGTCGCTTCCCTCTTATTTCCCTATGCAGGATTATTCAATGCAGAGTGGCTGTTCAAGATCATCTGCTTCTGTTGATAGTTATATGGTTAACTAAAAAATATTACAAAAAATAAAAAATTCTAAATAGAAACATTTTAAGGCTTGTTTTCTGAAAAGAGGCTTTAAGCAGAATAGAAGCCTCTTTGTGAACTCAGTCCTTTTACGTTTTTTATTTACATCCTTATATGGGGTCACCTCCTCCATGCTAGTCCATAAAGTGGGTTGAACTTCTGATTATCCATTGCGGTTTGTCTTTTCAATAATAGAAACTATCAAATAATTTATTAAATATTATAAGCAAGATTAGAATGGCTGTTGCACGTATTACCTCAAGAAAACCCAGTGCTTTTCACGTGTGGATGTTGTTTTGGGCGTTCACCATCTTCCAGGTTTCTGCCGCTAATGCACAGGGAACTAACACCTATGCCGTCGGAGATTATCGAACTGCTTCGGGAGGTATCCTGAGCCAACAGGAGGGAAGTGTTACCTTGGAGCAATTTACCTCTCTGGGTACCTGGGAAACGGCTACTTATCCGTTGGCTACTTCTTCTACTCTGTATGTTGAGCATCCTCTCCAACTC
The DNA here is from genome assembly GCF_014269285.1 of Rufibacter sediminis. Taxonomy (GTDB): domain Bacteria; phylum Bacteroidota; class Bacteroidia; order Cytophagales; family Hymenobacteraceae; genus Nibribacter; species Nibribacter sediminis. Next base: position 30,881 of record NZ_JACOAF010000013.1, on the reverse strand, counting down.
TCAGGTACTTTGCAGGTTGCGAACCTGTTCATCGCTGCTCAAAAGAGCGTAACCGTACCGGCCGGCGCATCTTTAGTAACTACCGGCAAATTGATCGTGGGCACTGCGGCGGAAGTGGTGCAGGAAGGAGAAATCGAGAACCGGGGTTTACTGCAACTACACCCAAATGCCAGATTGATCATCAGGTCTGCCGGGTATAAAGCCTCTGCTTTGATCTGGGCCGGTTCAGAGGAAATAGACGCCTCCTCTGAGGTGAAAATTGAAGCTGCAGTCGCCAATGAACCTTTGTTGAGCGGTAGCCAGCTTTCCATTCAGAATCATGGCTATTGGTTCGGGAGGCTTACTATCGCTCCAGTTGCTTCCGGCGCGCAGTGGCAGTTAACGGATTCTTCTGCACCAGTGGCTCAATCGTTCAGCGCTCAACTCCCCAGTACTTCCTCCTTGTCTTTTTTAGCCGCAGCCAATCAGTCCCTTCAGTTGGGGCAGGAAGTATCACTGGTGGGAGGAACGTATTTCGTGCAAAACCAAGGCGCTGGTACTGGTACGTTGACCATTGCGGGTAATCTAAGTTTGCAAAACGCCACCCTGACCCTTAACCAGACTTCTACATCTTCGGCGATCTCCGCCATTGACCTGAAAGGAAATTTAATCACCGATGCTTCTTCCATGATCAATAACAGTAGCAGCGTCAGCACTGCTGCCAGCGGTATCAGGTTCACGGGAACGGCCTGGCAAACGCTTCAGGCTGCCGGACCAGTGAACCACGTTTCGCTGACGGTGAAAAGTGGGGCCATGGTGCGCTTGGCTCAGCACGTAAGACTCAACCCGATCAACTCAGTGTACGCCGGTACCTTGTCCATTGAAAACGGCGGTGCTCTTGATTTTGGGATGGATGCGGGGAACAATGGGTTTCAGGTGCAGGGCCAAGGATACTTTACCTTGCACCAGGGCGGCACGTTGTACCTTACCAGCGCCCAAGGTCTCAACAGCACAGGCGCCGCCGGGAACGTGCAGGTCACGGATAGCCGCAGAAGCATCAACCAGCTGGCGACCTTCATCTTTGCCGGGAAGACACCGCAGCAAACGGGCAATGCGTTTCTGGCGACCGCCAGCGGTAAAATCATCATCATTGATAACCCCACTTCAGTTACCATTACCAGCAATCTTGGTATCTCCAGCAATACGGCTATCTCTCCGCAGGGAGGAAGATTGGAGATAAAGCAGGGAACCTTGGTGGCAACTCCCTCGGGCGATGTAACCGGATCGGGGAAGCTGGTGATGAGCGGCGGGACCTTTCAAACCAGTGTGCTGAACAGCGTGGTGCCTCAGCTGACCGGAAACTATGAATTGACTGGCGGAGCAGTTGAATTTGCCGGGAACGGAAACCAGACCTTGAGAGGGGGCACCAATTATCCTTACCATCAGGTAATCATCAGCGGTATCAACGAACTCGGGGTGACGGCTAAATCTATCTCTACCACCGTTGCCATCAACCAGAACCTGACCATTCTCCCCAATGCTATTCTGGACCTCGGCAACAAATCACTGAAGGGTGACGGCGGATTAACCATGACCGGAGGTCTGTTGAGAATGAGTAAAACAAGTGGTTCACTGCCTGAACTGACCGGCAAAAACAGTCCTTACGCCTTGACTGGAGGAACCATCGAATTCTACGGATCTACCAACGGCCAGAACCAGAGCATTAGAGGAGTTTACGGCAACTCTCAAAAGATCACCTACCATCACCTGCTTTTAACGGCGGCGGAAGCCAACACCTTAAATGAAACAGGTAACCATTTGTTTTCTGCCAACTTTGACGTAGCCGGCACCCTCACAGTGAAGGCACCCGCAGTGCTGCAGATCGCCAGTAACCGATCAGTCGGCGGTGTAGGAAACTTTGTGCTAGAAGCAGGCGCCACCTTGCTGTATGGATCAGCACAGGGGATCAAGCAAACCGGATCAGGCACTATGGACGGCAACGTGCGGGTAAGCGGAACCCGGGCTTTCTCTCCCTTGGCCAGCTATGGATTCATAGGAAACTCCGAGATGGTCACGGGCGATGCCTTGCCCTCTACCGTTGCCAATCTGTTGTTGGCGAAAGTAGGCGGTGGGGTCACTTTATCTAAAACAGTAAATGTAACTCATGTTTTCACGCACAAAAGTGGCTACTTCAAAACCGATGCCCATGAACTCTCCCTCCTGAACCAGGTTGCGGCGGCATTGCAAATCACGGATGCCACTTTTTACATCCAAGGTACTTTGAGAAGGGCCGTAGGCAGCAGTGGTTCTTACCTGTATCCGGTTGGCAATACAAGCGGGAGTCGCAAACTGGAAATCACTTCTATAGGTTTAAGCGGAAATGGCTTCCAGAGCATAGCGGTAAGTTTCAGACCGTTGGTGCACCATCAGGAGGCAGAAATGTTCGTGGCGGAAGGCAGTTCCAGCTACACGAGCCTGGCACCAGAAGGCGTTTGGTATGTAGAGCCCAATACGAAGCCCGCCTCGGGCACCTTCACCGCGAAAGCTTTCTTGCAGGGGTTCAGCAATCTTTCTGATAATAAGTTTGCCTTGGTGCTCCGACCCATCAACTCCACCAGCGCCCAAGACTGGAGTACCGGAGGCGGTTCCCTGGATGCCCCTAACAAAGAAGGCCGCACGGTAGCCAGCGGATATGCCCAGCGTAATTTCATGACCTCCTTCGGGCAATTGGCAATCGCCAATTCAGAGACGGTGCTGCCAGTGACTTGGCGCTACGTGAAAGCCCAGCGGAAAGGCCAGCAGGTTCAGGTGCAGTGGGCGACTGCCTCAGAGAAAGACAATGACCGTTTTGAGGTGGAGACCTCGGTAGACGGAAAGAACTTCACCTATGTTGGCAAAGTAGCCGGGAGTGGCAACAGTTCCACCGAGCGTCACTATGAATTCCTGCATGCATCACCAGCTCCGGCCACTACTTATTACCGCATCAAGCAGGTGGATCTGGATGGCGGCTTTGAGTACAGCCAGGTGGTAGCGGTGCAAACCGGCAAAGCTGCCACCATGCAGATCTCCCTCTATCCGAACCCGAGCCATGATTACCTGTACTTAGGCAATATTTCCTTAGACGCCGCTGCCGTGGTGGAGATTCTGGACATGCAAGGCAGAAAGGTAGACCAGATTAAACCCACGCTGGAAGGAGGAACGCCCAACATCTCAATCCAACAGTTGCAGGCGGGTAATTACATCCTGCGCATTCAAAACGCAGGTCAATTGATTCAGCAGCGTTTTGTAAAGCTGTAAGCCGTTTTCCACCTGATTTCCAGAAAACAGGCAGAAAACGACAAAAAGAGAGGTCCGATTCAACTTGAATCGGACCTCTCTTTTTAGTTAAATTAATCTCTAATTAGCACATCAGCACATTAGAAAATCAGCACATTAATAAGCGCGTCCTTCTTTGTTTTCCATGAAGTTCACGAAGGCTCGGTTTACCACCTTCATGCCGCCGGGGGTTGGGAAGTTACCGGTGAAATACCAGTCGCCCAAGTGGTTGGGGCAGGCTTCGTGCAGATTCTCTACCGTCTGGAAAATGACCTCCACCTCGGCGCGTACGTTGGATGATTTCACAATCTGCGCCACTTTGCCGCTGATCTGCTCGGGGGTGAACTGAGCGTACAATTCCTGCACGAAGTTCTTCTCCCTGGCTTCGCCGGAGGCCAGAGCCTGCTGGCAGTTTTGGTACACCTGGCGCGCTAATCCTTCCTGTTGTCCGTCTTTCAACAAGCCCATCATGGCCCGGAACGCCACAAACTCCTTCATCTTGGACATGTCAATGCCGTAGCAGTCGGGGTAGCGGATCTGCGGGGCGCAGGACACGATGATGATTTTCTTGGGCCCCAGGCGGTCCAGCATTTTGATGATGCTTTTCTCCAGGGTGGTGCCGCGTACAATGGAGTCATCAATCACTACTACGGTGTCAATGCCTTTCTTCACCACTTCATAGGTGGTGTCATACACGTGGGCCACCAGGTCATCGCGGGAGTCATTGTCGGTGATGAAGGTACGCAGTTTGGCGTCTTTGATGACCAGTTTCTCAATGCGGGGCCGGAAAGACAAGATATTATCCAGCTTTTCCTGATCTCCGTTGGCTTCCTGAATGGCCTTCCGGCGGTAAGAGCGCAGGTAATCTTCCACGCCTTCCATCATGCCCAGGAAAGAAGTCTCGGCGGTATTGGGGATGTAGGAGAAAACGGTGTTCTCCAGGTCATAATCAACGGCCTTGAGCACCTGCGGGCTCAGCAGTTTGCCCAGCATTTTACGCTCCTGGTAGATCTCGGGGTCATTGCCGCGGGAGAAGTAGATGCGCTCAAAGCTGCAGGATTTCTTCTCCAGGGCGGGCAACACCTCTTTCTCAGAAGCGTCGCCGTTTTTGTCCACGATGAGGGCGTACCCGGGGGAGATCTCCTTGATCTGGCTGTACTCAATCCCGAAAGCGGTTTTGATGGCCGGTTTCTCGGAGGCGACCACTACTACCTCGTCATCCATGTAATAATACGCCGGCCGAATGCCCGAGGGGTCACGCACGACGAACGAAGCGCCGTAACCGGTGAGGCCCGCCATGGCGTAGCCGCCGTCAAAGTCTTTGCAGGCCCGGCGCAACACGCGTTGCAGGTCTAGGTTCTCCTCAATGAGGGCGGTGATTTCCTCGTTGTTGTGGTCCGGTTTGAAGTAGTCAAACAGGCGCTGGTTTTCCTCGTCCAGGAAGTGGCCTATTTTCTCCAATACGGTTACGGTGTCAATCTTCTGGCGCGGGTGCTGGCCCAGGTCAGTAAGCACGTTGAAGAGCTCGTCTACGTTGGTCATGTTGAAGTTACCGGCCACGGCCAGGCTTCTGTTGCGCCAGTTGTTCTCGCGTACCATGGGGTGGCAGTTGTCCACGCTGTTCAGCCCGTGGGTACCGTAACGCAAATGGCCCAGATACACATCGCCCATGAAGGGGAGATTCTCTCTGAGCCACTGTACATTCTTCGCTTCCTCGGGGTACTTTCGTTTCAGCTTGCCGTATTTCTCGCTTATTTTCCCGAAGATAGCATCAATCGCCTTGGTTTTCACCGATCTATACCGGGCAATGTACTCGGTGCCGGGCGTGGCATTGATTTTAATACTGGCAAAACCGGCACCGTCCTGGCCGCGGTTGTGCTGCTTCTCCATGAGCAGGTACATCTTCTGGATGCCGTACATGGGAGTGCCGTATTTTTCGGTGTAGTATTCAAGGGGTTTGCGGAGGCGGACCAAGGCAATCCCGCACTCATGTTTTATCGCATCACTCATTTTAAAGGGCTTTAAGACGGAAAGCACGTGTTTCAAAGCTTCCGGTGCCTGTTTTCTCACCCACGGGGCTGATTGGAACAGGCATGCAAAGGTAACAGTAAAAACACGTAACCCGCTATAGGGAAAACCATTTTCTGAGGGCTTTCATTCGTTTTCACGGTGAGAAATAGTATAGCTGTTCCGAGGTGGATGTTGGAACCAAAAGGCTGCTGCGAGGTATCACCCACTTCGGGAGGAATAGTTTGCCTGGTGGGTTTTGGGCCTGGTTTCCGGAAACTGGCCCCAAAACGGAAGCCGGGGTGGGGCGATGCTCAGGGTTGTTGCCTACCTTTGCGGCCATGAACAGACAAGTACAGGTGCACGGCGCCTTGTTTCTGGTGGCGCTCATCTACGGGGCCAATTATAGCATCGCGAAGGAAATCATGCCCGCTTACGTGCAGCCATTTGGGTTGATTGTGATCAGGGTGGTGAGTGCGGTGCTGGTGTTTGGGAGCTTGTCTCTGTGGGTGGTGAAGGAAAAAGTCCAGAGCAGAAGCGACTGGTTCCGGATTTGCCTCTGCGGCTTGTTCGGGATCACGCTGAACCAGCTCTCGTTCTTCAGCGGCCTGAACCTGACCTCGCCCATTAATGCGTCGCTCATCCAGACGGTATCTCCGGTGGTGGTGGTGCTTTTGTCTGCCTATCTGCTTAAAGAACGGATTCAGATTTTCAGGATGGTGGGCATTCTGCTGGCCGGCCTGGGTGCCATGCTGCTGATCTCGGGGAAGGCGGGCAATGCGCAGGGGCACCTCCTGGGCGATTTGCTCATTCTACTCAACGCGGCGTGTTTTGGGGCGTTTCTGGTGCTGGTGAAACCACTCATGCAACGCTATAATGCAATAACGGTGGTGAGCCGGGTGTTTCTGGCCGGTTCCATTGGGGTGATTCCCTTCGGGTGGCGGCAGGCGCTGGAACCAGACTACGCCCACATGCCGGCGTCCATCTGGGGAGCCATTGCGTTTGTGATCATCGGGATGACCATTCTGGCGTACCTCTTGAACATCTGGGCCATGAAATACGCCAGTCCGGCGCTGGTGGGGGTGTACATTTACCTGCAGCCGGTGTTCGCCATCCTCATTGCCGTGAGTCTGGGCAAGGACCTGTTTACGTGGCAGAAAGCCCTGTACGCCGCCATGATTTTCGGGGGCGTGTACCTGGTGAGCAAACCTAAAAAGGCATCGGTCTGAGCAGTTTTCTTTAAATATGCGTATAAATGGCACCTGTGCCGTCGTTAGAGGCGGTGAGGTTAGATACAAATAATACAAAATGACGGAATCCACTCAGTACGAAGAAGATGCCCTGCACCACCTCTTCCTGTTGGTAGAGGCCCAGGATGCCACCTGTATGCTCAACCTGGCGGGCCACCCGCTGCGCATCAGAGAGGTAGTTTTCCAGATGGTAGATAACGGTTGCCGGGTGAGCAAAGTAGAGGCAGACTATTACAACATGTTTCTCTATGACAAAGAAGTCACCGAGATCTATGATTACCTCACCACCATCATCAAGGTGAAATTCGTGAAGGTGTAAACCCGATAGTCGTTTCTGTTTTAAGCTCGTTTTGGTAAAAAGAGGCATAAAACGGGAAGAACAGAATTGCTGCCCCGCTCTATGAGTAGCGGGCGAATCTCCCCCGAAGAAAACAAAGTGTCCTGAAAAGGGGTACAGTAACCAAGGTCCCAACACTTGTTACCAAAGCCACTTTGCATGAACGCAACCTTCAGAATTGAACACGATTTTCTGGGCGAGAAAGAAATCCCCAACACGGCCTACTACGGCGTGCAGACGCTCAGGGCGCTTGAGAACTTCAACATCACGGGCATCACCAATGCGTCTGAGCCGCTGTTCATTGTGGCTTTCGGCTACGTGAAGAAAGCCGCCGCCATGGCCAACCGCGATCTGGGCGTGCTGGACAAGAAAATAGCCGAAGCCATCATCTTTGCCTGCGACCAGCTCATTGCCGGCAAGTACCGCGACCAGTTTGTCACGGACCTGATCCAGGGCGGCGCGGGCACCTCGGTGAACATGAACGCCAACGAGGTCATCGCCAACATCGGGTTAGAATATCTGGGCCACCAGAAAGGCCAGTACGAGTTCCTGCACCCCAATAACCACGTCAACTGCTCCCAGTCCACCAATGACACCTATCCCACGGCCATCATGATGGCGGTGCACCTGAAGGTGGACATCTACCTCCAGGCCCTGGCCGATTTGCGGGATTCGTTTCTGAAAAAGACCGAGGAATTCAAAAACGTGCTTAAAATGGGCCGCACCCAGTTGCAGGATGCCGTGCCCATGACGCTGGGCCAGGAATTCCACGCCTTCGCCACCACCATCAACGATGACATCAAGCACCTGCGCGAGGCCCAGCAGAAACTCACCGAGTGCAACATGGGCGCCACCGCCATCGGGACCAGCATCAACGCGCCGCAGGGCTACCCGCAGCTGTGTACCAGGTACCTGGCCCAGATCACCAAACTGCCCATCACCCTGGCTCCTGATCTGATTGAAGCCACCTCAGACATGGGTTCCTACGTACTGGTGTCCGGGATGCTGAAGCGGAGTGCGCTCAAAATCTCCAAAATCTGCAACGATCTGCGCCTTCTGTCATCGGGGCCGCGCGCCGGTCTCAACGAGATCAAGTTGCCGCCCATGCAGCCGGGTTCCTCCATCATGCCCGGCAAGGTGAACCCCGTGATCCCCGAGGTGGTGAACCAGACCGCTTTTTACGTGATGGGGGCCGATGTCACCATTTCCATGGCCGCCGAGGCGGGTCAGTTGCAGCTCAATGTCATGGAGCCGGTCATCGCGTTCAGTTTGTTCACGTCCATGAATTACATGATCAATGCCATCACTACGCTGCGCACCCGGTGCATAGACGGCATCACGGCCAACGTGGAAGTCTGCCGCGAGGAAGTGATGCGCAGCATCGGCATTGTGACGGCGCTCAACCCAATCTTAGGCTACGAAACGTCCGCCTCCATTGCCAAAGAGGCGCTGGCCACCGGCAAATCCATTCATCAGATTGTGGTGCAGGAACGCAAGTTGATCAATCAGCAGAAATGGGACGAGATCTATTCCTTCGAGAACATGATCCACCCGGTGTTTATCAACGGATAACAGATAAGAGAAGCGTTTTAGGGCCGTTTTTCGGAAAACGGCCCTAAAACAGCAGCGGTAAATAGAAGTGCCATCAGTAGTTCAAGCGCATGAATCGAAGAATATTCCAGGTCATCGACGGAGTCAAGAAACAGGTAGGCGAGGGGTTTGACGTCACCAGCCCCATGCCAGGCTCCAGAATCAGGCAGTTGAGTCCGTTCCTGCTCCTGGACCATACCGGCCCCATGCCGGTGCACCCCACCGATGAGCCATTGGGGGCCGATCCGCACCCGCACCGGGGTTTTGAAACCGTCACCCTGATGTATCAGGGCTATCTGTCTCACCGGGACACGGCCGGCTACAGCGGTAAAATTGGCCCGGGCGATGTGCAGTGGATGACCGCCGGGGCCGGACTGCTGCACGAGGAGCGGCATGAGCAGGAGTTCGCCAAACAAGGCGGCGTGCTGGAACTGATTCAGCTGTGGGTGAACGTGCCCCGAAAGGATAAGATGGCCCCCGCCCATTACCAGGAGCTCCGGAAAGACGACATCCCGGTTATTTCCACTGCTGCGGCCGAAGGGCGCATCCGGGTGGTGGCCGGCACCTACGAAGGCGTCAGCGGTCCCGCCGAAACCTTTTCGCCCATCACCCTGCTGGATGTCTGGCAACCAAAGGGCGCGAAACTTCAACTTTCCCTGCCCGCCCACTACAACACCGGAATCTATGTGGTGCAGGGGGCCGTGCTTCTGCATGGCAACCGACCCACGCGCACAAAGCAGTTGATTGTATTTGGCTGGGATGCTGAGGGAATAGAACTCACGTTTGAAGAGGACACTACTTTGCTGGTATTGGCCGGCGAGCCCATTGAAGAACCGCTGGCTACCTACGGGCCTTTCGTGATGAACACCAACCAGGAGTTGCTGCAAGCCATCGAGGATTTTGAGCAGGGCCGTTTAGGCAAATTCGACGAGTAGGCACCTGAGAACTCGTTTTCTGCCTACTTTTGGAAAAACGCTTTTAAAACAGATTACTCTGTTTGCGGCATGAAACTTAATTGTATGGGGAAGCCTTATGAGGAGGAACCTCAGTTTGAAAATGGACCATGTTAGAACATTCGCTTTTCCGAAAACTTCCCCCTTGGGTACAGGCAGAGTTATTGGCGCAGAAAGGGGAAGCCCTGGCGCTTCGGCATTTCAAAGGATGGTCCATCACCCTGCACCCTTTTGAGAACACGTTTCTGGAAGTGTGGACCAAACAGGGCGTAGAAGTAGTAGGTACTTTTCACAAGGCCGTCTCCTACATGGACGTCATTGAACCGTACCTCTCTGTGATGCCGCTGCCCGATGGAGCCTGAGAAACTTTCCTCTCCTGAATAACAAAAAAGCCACTGAGACATTGCTTCTCAGTGGCTTTCCTTTTTGGTGTCTTTTTAGAAACAGAAGCTTAAAACGGACGATAAAAAAGCCCCATACTCCTAGAAGTATGGGGCTTTTTGTTGTGTACTGAACGGTTAGCGACGCACTACCCGTACCGTTTTTACCTTGTTGCTCGTGGACAACCGGATAATGTACACCCCAACGTTGGTGGTTCTGGCATCCCATTTGGCTTGCACAGTCTCACCAGCCATGGCTTTTCCTTTCCGCAGGTTTTTCACCAGAGCACCTTTCATATCATAGATGTCCAGGCTGTACTCCTCCTCCTGATCTACACTGAATTCGACTGTAGCCTCATCCGTGAGCGGGTTAGGGTAGGAGGTGAGCTTTGCTTCGGTACTCACCGGTAATTCTGTTACAGCAACAGCGCTGGAGGACTTGCTAGAAGTCTGGGCAGGTTTATGGATCACGATGGAACCACTCCCAATTTTTGTGGTGGCGTCGGCGTTTTCTACTTCTCCAAGTTCATTGTCGTAGACTACGTTAGTGGAAGAACCAGCTCCCCAGATTTTGATGCGGAAGTAATCAAAACCATCGCCTCCGGTAAGATTTCCATCTATCACGGTAACCATGAAGTTGTAAACTCCACTACCGTTAACCGTACCCGTTCCGCGATACGTTGCTTTACGACCAGAGATCACCAGTGACATGGCATCGTGTTGTGAGCTCTTAAAGTGGAAGTCTCCTTCCTGGAATTGGAAGTTTGTACTGCCGTCTACTTCCGCAACATTGTTTTTACCAGTTTTGTACTTGGCATTAAACCCAAAGTTAGCGGTGCCATGTGCAAGCGGTTTGCTTGGCAAGCTGCCAGGACTGGAATAGATCCAGCCTCCACCTGTTACAAAGCCTCCGTTAGGATCATAGACCACCACAAAACCTCCCAACTCAACTTCTGCCGTCAAACCACAAGCATCGGTCACTAATAATTTTACCTTATAGACACCTGTAGGGAGAGTGAATGTGCCAGAAACTTTTCCGTTCGTAATTGTTGCTGGTTGTGGGTTACTGTAAGTTACCCCATCACTACTGAAAGTAAAGGTTCCTGACGCTAAGTTATTATCAGTAGAAGTAGCTGAAAAACTAACTGGTGTACCCACCGCAACCGGAACAGTTGGACCAGTAAGTGGGGAAAGAACTGGTGCTGCATTGTCAACTTTGATTTCAAAAGAGCAGGTTGAGACATTGCCAGCCGCATCTGTAGCGGTCCAGGTAACTGTTGTTGTTCCTGTGAAGGTTGCTCCAGCTAAGGTTGCGGAGTTGTTATAATCATTGGTTCTTGAAACAACCCCACAATTGTCACTAGAGATAGGATCAAACTCAGTGCCTACTGTGGTGTACGAACAGGTTCCTGGATTATTTGTTTTGATCTGGTTTGATGGACATGCAAGAACCGGAGCTGTTTCATCCTGAGCTGTTAACGTTACCGTTGCCTCTGATTGGTTGCCAGCGGCATCCAGAGCTGTTACTAGTACAGGGATGGTTTGTCCGTCAGTAGTTGCAACCTTGCTGCCAGCGGCTGGAGACTGAGTTATCTGGATACCTCCAGAGCAGTTGTCAGTGGCTTTGCCTCTAACATCGGGGATGGTTACTGTGCAAGCTTCTCCAATAAGGACATTCTGGTTTGCGGCGGCTATCAGCACCGGAGCGGTCTCGTCTACTACGGTCACGGTTTGGGTGGCGGTGGCGGTGTTTCCGGCCGCGTCAACGGCGGTGTAGGTGACGGTGGTCTCGCCGAGCGGGAAGGTGGTGGGGGCGTTGTTGGTCACGGTGACATTAGCCGAGCAGTTGTCGGTGGTTGTAGCGGTGCCAAGGGTTACGCCGGTGGCCTGGCACTGCGCGTTGGCTGCTACCTGCACGGCGGCGGGCGCGGTCAGCACCGGGGCCTCATCATCTGTCACTGTAACTAACAATTGGTCAGTGGAAGAATTTCCAGCTGCGTCTGTTGCAGTATACGTGATGGTGGTTTCTCCCTGGTTGAAAGTATATGTTCCTACTTGTCCTTGTCCATTGCCTGTGGTTGCGCCCTTCATAGCCCATCTTAACTGGGCGCCGGTGCAATTGTCGGTGAAGGTGGCATCCGGAATTGCGATTGTTGCGGTGCAGGTGCCCTCATCCGTGCCGGAGGTCTGATCGGTAGCCGCTGTAACTATTGGGTTTTCTCTATCTTCTACGGTTACAGTTTGGTTAGCAGTTGCCGTACGACCAGCGCCATCAGTTACAGTGTAGGTCACTGTTGTGGTACCTATTGGGAAAGTGGTAGGAGCGTTGTTGCTTACGTTAGCCACTGAACAGTTGTCACGAGTAGTAGGTGTGCCAAGTGCGATATTGGTAGCTGAACAAGAACCTGCATCTGCACCCACTATTACATTTGCGGGTGCCGCAATTGTTGGATTCTCTCTGTCCTCCACAGTTACCGTGAATGTACAGGTAGTTGAACCACATGAATTTGTTGCTGTTACGATAACATTCGTAGTTCCTCTATTGAAGGTAGAGCCACTACCTGTACCGTTGCCTGTACCAGTAGTTGCGCCACTAAATGCATACGTATAGGTGGGTGCCGGAGTACCACTTGCTGTTGCCGAATAATTTACCTGGGCATTACAAACGCCGGTAGCAGTACCGGTAGTGATATTAGCCGGGCAAGCAGTAAATGAAGGGGCAATTTTATAAGTTATTGTAGATGTTCTTTGGAAATTATCTCCACCATTTCCAGTACAAGAACCAATAGCGTATGCCCTTACTCTAACATCAAAGTCGGTGAATGAACTTCCTGAGGGAAAGGTAAGTGTAAGAGTAGAAGTTAGGGTAGTTTCGTTCGTTGAATTAAATGTTAAGGTTGATGGTGAAAAAGAAGCTGTTACGCCAGAAGGTAATCCTTGATTCACACATAAGTTTGCTGTTATATTTGAAGAGTTTGCATTAGCCTTGCTTCCTGTAACATTTACAGGTATAGTAATAGTGTTTGTCGTAGGATTAAAACAACTTTGAGTACCATAAGTCAGATTTGTGATTCTTGGTGCATCAGTAAAAATATGGGTGGCACTAAAGCCGGTCTGTTCGCCTACTGCAACAGCTGTAAATTTTACTCCTAAATGCCTTTCTTCAATTGGGTAGTCGATTTTCCAAGTACCATCTTCATTGACGGTAACATTATAGATATGGAAATCGGGATAGTCTGGCTCTTCTTTAAACTCAACTCGTAATTTTTGATCAAGTTTCCAACCAGTGCCTGTTATGTGGGCAGTATCCCCAGGATAATAATCTTCCTTGTCAGAAGTAAATGTGGGAGCAGGTAAGCCCGCGTCTACATAGGCATCTCCTAACGCAAAGGCGCCAACTGTGCCTAAAATTAATAGGCAAAGCAAAATGCCATAGCGCCTGGCGTTTGACTTTGCAATTGCAAGTAAATGTACGTTCATATGATTTCGTTAAAGTGAGAGAGGTTGATGAGATCTTAATAAGGACGGTTTGAATTTAATGATAATAAGAAATTTTTGAATTTATTTTCGTTTGATAACATAGATTAAGGGTTGAAGAATAATATAAGCGGGTTGAAAGCTGACTTTGTGCATCCAGCTAGCTTTTAACTATGATGAAGTAACAAGCTGTTCTAAAGTAGTTTAGTTATAAATTAGTCTTTTGGCAGCAAATACCAAAGAATAAAATTCTGGTACTTAGTAAGTAGTATTAAAGGGGGAGGTAAAAGGAGGGGATACTTATGCTCAGAAACAAGATGCAATAATTGTTTCTGATCTAAATACGCTGTAATATAGTATAAAAATCATAAGTAAAATAATTTGATTTATATTTTAGAGCCTTCTTTATGCCACTACAACTACGGGCTGGTATATAGTTCCAAAGTTTGCTATAATATTTAGTTACTTATTTTAAATATAATATTGCTTATTAAGTATAGATGATGTGTTTAAAAAGGTATACTAAAAAGTAGTATATCACAATGGGCATGAGAATGACAAGATATGAAAGGCATTTTAAACTTATCTATTCTAAAAAATGAGATGAAGTATCGAGTAACATGCCTTTTCTTACTTAATAGACAGGTAAACAGAAAAAGTTGAAAAGCTAGTTGCTATAGGGTTTATCTTGCTTGGAGGCTTATACCACCGGGCACCCACCAAGGCGAAGAGAAGCTAAAGTTGCTTGGAAATCGTTGATTTGGAACTTACCAGTCGGTTTTTGGCAAAAGGGGCAAGCATGGAGTCGGCCATCCGTATCCACATACACATGCCTGTCAGCGGCGGCGGCGCAACCGGCCCTTCGGCGTTGAAAATCATAGTACACCACCATGGGTAGGTGCTGAAAAGCTGGGTGGTAGTTCAGATTCGTGTAAAACTCTTCCAGGAGTTTCTGCTGCTCAATCGTGATAGCTACTTCCTGGCCTGTATAATGCCCAACAGGTCTTGGCTCCAGTACCTGGATAAAGGCCGCACCCAGTTGACGGGCTAGTTCAGCATAGCGGAACAAGTTTTCCTCTGAAATAAAGCTTTTAGTGGCGCATAGGGATAGAGCTACCACTAACCCGACCTGATGGGCATTGTTCGCCGCTTCTACCACCCAGTCATAGGCTGCGGCAAATCCTCTGAATTGATTGTGAATCTTAGGATCAACGTGGTCAAGGCTAATGGTCACTCCGGTGAGCCCTGCTTCTTTAAGCGACTGCGCATTTGCCAGTGTCAACAAATGACCGGAGGTGAGCACCCAAAAATCGGTAGAGGGTTGGGCGGTTTTGAGGAGAGTTAATAAGGCCGGCATCCTGAGCAGGGGTTCGCCTCCGGAGAATTGAAGCTGACCTACCCCCAAGTCCTGAAACTGCTGTACAATTTTCTGGAGGTTTGCCACCGTAAGCGTTTCTTTTCCATTCAGAGCATCCCACTCAAAGCAATGCTCACAACGCAGCGCACATTTTTTGGTGACCGCTACAATGACGTTCTTCAGGTAAAAAGGCTTTTCCTGGATGGGAGCTATCCTGCTTAACTCGGCTAAATGATACGCATCAAAGGCCTGAGAGGGCCAGCCCGGAGTATTGTATTCATAGTAATAGCGTTCACCTACCTTGACTACTTTACTTAAAGCGGAATCTCCCAGGAACTTTCGCCTCGTTTGAATCAACGTGCGCATGGCTTGCATGGCTTTCAGCGGATGATGAAGGCGGCCTGCAATAAGCAGAAACAAGTGCCACCTGATGCGTCCCATCGCCCAGAAACTCTGCCAACGATTTAAGACCACGGAGTTGATTTGTTTCCCTTTCCGAAGGGAGGGACCCGCGTCTTGTAAAACAGGAAGTTGGAAATCCTCATCGACAGCTTTCTGACTTTTGTTTTTAGCGAGTAGTGGCATGGGCTGTGAGTAGGTTAGGGAAGTTGTTTTCTTCGGCTAATTGGGTATACCGTTGGCGGGAAAACAGGTAGAAATGCCCGGGCTTCTCAAAAGCCCTAAGCGAAACCAGGTTCGGGATTCCGCTATATTCCCTGATGTGCTCATAATACCCTCGGGTGTGCAAAAAGGTGGCCTGAACGTTCCCTTTTCCTTTTTCAGGTAACAGGAAAGTAAGCGCTACGGCGTCTCCCACTGAGAACTGGTGCAGGTAACTGGAGTCAGAGGTGGCGAGCAGGGAGCGTACGTTTTGCCCTGATTTCTCATAGGCCTGCGCTGCGGCGATTTTCTGCATAGTCATGGTCTGGTTTGAGGTGAAGTCCATTCCGGCTCGGTCAATCTCCCAGAACATAAAACCGCAGGATAACCGCACCTGTACGTTTTCACCCGGTACTTCTGCCAGAGGAATAGAAACTACCAGATCTCGGCTGGCCAGCGGACCCACTGGGTGTATGCGGTCCACCGTTTTCCAGCCTTTTGCCGTTTTCACCTCCACCAGCAGCGGTATTCCCTGCTCTCTTTGCCATTGGTATAATTCGGAAGCAGGCACGTCTTTCTGTTTTTCGGCCCAGTGGTTGTAAATGCCTTTGAATTGTTTGGTAAATTCATCATAGAGATAGTCCAGCCAAAGCGAGTTCTGCGCATACAGCAGCAGTTTGCCGGTTTGGCTTCCTGATGGTTTTTTAAACTGTAAATCCACAAAATTCATCTTCGGGGCAGCATCATTGAACGACCACACAGCAGAGTCCTGCGAAGCTAAAAGCGAAGTGTACTCTCTTCCGTCAGATGCCATTACGGTATGGGGGGGGATAACCTGTTGCAGAGAGTGGGCGTTTCCCTGTTGATCCAGGAGAACCTGCACCCCAGGGGCATGCTCAACCACCAGCAATTCAGCTAAGTTGGTGTACTGACGTTCTTTTAATTCATTGGTTATTTTGACCTGTACCTGTTTAGCCGACGAGGCAGGGGTAGGCAGGGGCATATAGTCATCCCGTTCCAAAGGAGCGAAGATGGCTCCTCCGTACGCTTCTCCCACAAAATGATAGCCGGTGCCGTCCTTCACGTAGATAAAAGGGCAGGAACTCTTTAACAGGACGGCAATAATGGAGATAAGCGCAAAAGCCCCGGCTGCAATACCTATGGAGCCTAACACGTGCGAGGCGATGGTGGCACCCGTGTCTTTGTCGGAGACATCAATCCGTTTGATGGAGGAAACCGGAATAGAGACTTTGTTGTCTGATTGGGCATACTCGTTCACGTAGAGATGGACAATGTTCAGGGCGACGCCTTCATTGATTTTCTTGTACCGGTAGGTGGAGCCGGGTTTTTTATCTATAAACGGCATTAATTCCACCGGGATGGGGTGCACGGTTCCGGTTAAGGTGTTTTCCTGTAAGGCTATCTCTTTTAATTCTAGCGCGTTATCTCCTTGCCGGAGAATAAACCGCTTGTAATTGGGCAAGCTGGCCAATTTCTCCTGTGAGACGGCGTTTTCTTCCTTTAAACGGTAATAATTACAGCTGATGGCCAGCGGCAGAAAGGAGAGGAGCAGCAGCCCCGACAGAATCCGCTGGAAGAGTTGCTGCCGGAACAGCAGAAGAATTGGCAGAATAGCATCCTTTCTTTTTGTCATGGGAATGGTGGCTAAAAACGGAACCCAATGTGTATGTTGGCAGGAACAAATACTTCATTTGTGTAGATATAGTACTCATCAGTAGTGCCAGAATGGTTGAAAAACCGATACCCGATGCCTAAATCTGCTGAGAAAAGAAACCTTTTACTGAACTGGTAATATCCTCCGGCCTTTACTGCGGCAGAATACAGAGAGGCTGTACTTTCTTCGGCAAGTCCCCAGTTAGCGTAATAGGAAATCCTGAAAGTACTCAGGTGAACTGCCGGGCTCAGAAAATAGCGGAATCTGCCTTGTCCTGCGGGGTACACCTTTAATTCCACTCCCGTTCCGAAAACCGTATTCTCCCGAAATGAGCCGAAGTACTGATCTGAATTCCTGGAGAGACCAAATGTGACTGGAATCTTCAGGCCAAGTTTGCCAGCTGGAAAGATGCGCTCGTAGGCAAAAGTCAGGTTGTTGTAAATCAGGTCAAAAGCATGGAAAAAGAAGATGTTTTGACCAAGGTCCGTCTCATAATTAAATGACGCTTTTCCAACTAGGACCATAGAGGGAGAAGCAATGGCAGCGAAGGTCTGTACAGAGCCATCCTCCTTTTGGATGGATCTTACGTCTGTCAGACTGATCTGATAAACCAAAGTATCCGAAGATTCAAATAGTCTAAACCGTACCAGGTTGGGGGTGATTTCCAGCTGAGTGGCCTTTAAGACCACCCCATCGGTGCGGGTAATCAAATCCTGCCCATTAGCTGATAACACAGCTACTAGCATGCACAGCAGGAATACGATTCCCTTCGCCATTTCCCCTAAAGTTTAGACTGGATGATATCTCTAATGTAATATTTTTAGTTTCAATTTTAAAATTTTAATAAAAAATATTGTTTGCTTAAGACCAGCACGTAGTAAGTAGGCTGTTAGCTTTTGAGTGGCGCAGGTAATTAGAAAACTTAACACCTGCATTCTGCCTCCTGAAAATACGTTTTTGCGGTACTTTCATAAAACGAGGCCAATTCTACTGGTGAGAGAAGAACAAGAGAAGGCGGGCTTTGTTGCGGATCTTGGGGATGGAAGGTTCCAGCCCTTTCTGGTATTTCCAACCGCCGGCCAGGCTGATGCGTGTGGTGCCGTCCGTCAGGAACATTTCTTCTGCCGGAGGATTGAAGCCGCCGCCACCCCCAGGAGGCCATCCGGAGGGTAAGTGCGTTTTGGCCTCTTTTTACAATACGGACCGGAATACGGTAGTGGTGGGTGGGGCTTGCGTTCCAGACATTCCTGCTGATTTCCTTTCCGTTGAAATAAAGGGAATAGTTCATCTCCGGGTGACCCAGGTGAATGCTTAGCTCCTTGCCGGTCATGTTCACCGGAACGGAAATGGTTTTGCGCAACCAAACCATTCCTTCAAAGGAGGGCATGTCCATATGCTTTAGAGTGGCGGGCATGGTAACCTCCGGCCAGGTAGAAACATCAAACCTGCTGGCGGGATGGTTTGATCGTTTGTACTTCGGATTGTACACAATCTCCCAAAAACGGACTAGATCCAGGCTGTCTTTGAAGAAGTGCCCGACTGTCACTGAATCGTTCTGCAGGATTCTTTGGCGGGTGAGTGAGGAGGAAAGCAACTGTTCCCGGCTGGTCCACGCCTCTACGGGTGTTCCGCCCCAGGTGACCTGGAGAATTGCGGGAAGCCGAGGCTAGGATAGATGCGTGGCGGGATGAATTTACATTTTGAGAGCGGAAGGCCTTCTCTGTTTTATGCCTGTTTTAAGGAAATGAGCCCAAAAACAGGTAGGTGCGCTTCTAAATTATTGAATCAGAAAGAGCTATTTCCTTTGGTCTTCCCAATCAGAAAATTTACGACAGTTGAGGTGTTCCTAAAAAAGTGAAGGTTTGACTGAATCAATGATTCGTAGGAAAAGTGTATTCAATTCTGTTAAGGGGGATGTCTACGCCTGCTGCTGCAAGCGGTTTTTGCGTGTTGCATTTCTGAAGAAGACGAATACTACTGTCAGCGCCAGCACCGCCAAACAAATCCAGGCTGTAGTGATAAGCTGAGGACTTTCTTCCGCGCCCAAGCCTTGGTGCTTTAGAATAATGCCGTAGAGCGCCCAAATACCAACTAAACCCACAACAGGATTAGTTCTGCTAAAGACCACAAAGGCGACAATGATGGTGGCAACGATGATCATGATGGTCGTCCAGAGTCCGGCAGTAAGTCCCAAGCCGTTCCATTCTAACCCTACCAAGACCGAGCTTACATTGGCAACGGAAGCGATAATGATCCAGCCGAAATAGAGACTCAGCGGCACCTGGGTGAACCATCGGGAGGCGGCAGACCGACCATTGTTGAATATCCCGAGCCGCAGGTGTATCACCAACAAGGTCGCCAGTTGGATGAATATAAGCAGCCCTGAGACTACCAGCCACTCATGCACCCAAGCCAGGGTCCAGGCGCCCGTTGCCAGATTGTTGAGCATGAAGAGGTATCCTGCTTTTTGTAGGTCTCGGTTGGCCTCATGCTCAGCCGGCTCCTTATAGGCCTTAATTAAATGATAGATGCAGAAGGCCGTCAGCGCAAGGTAGATCACACCCCAGATAGAGAAGGTTAAACCTGCTGGAGTAAACAGCGCCGGGTACTTGTCTGACACATCCCCAATGGTTTGATTATTGAATAGTTTCAGTTGCGTCAACTGCGACGGCACAAAATGCAGCAGAAAAAACAAAGCATTCAATACCGCCAGTGTTCTGATATTTTTCATAGTAGCTCGGCCTAGTCCCTTGTCTTGTACTCTACGCAAACGAGATGACCTTTAGTCCATATAACCTGACTTGGGGCTTATTGTTTTCTATGCATGTTTTCAGGGGAGCTTAGGATGACCTTCACAGAGTTTCCCGTTATTTAGGCTGTGCGTTAGACGACAGTCTGTCAGCTACATTGACCACTGACACCACCTGTTTGTCATTGGGGAAAAGGAGGTAATAGTTGAAAGCGACTCCTCCATGATTTAAGACATAGCATCATTCGGCCAGTAGCGGGGTGCTGATTTTAGAATAAGCCTGTATACACCTATCCGATGAAAATGAAAAAAGCCGCTCCAGTTTACTGAAGCGGCTTTTTGTGCGTTTTAGTTGGTAGAATTGAAGTGTTAAACTATATCCACATAGATTTGGATGCTTTGGGAAGTGTTTGAATAGGACAGTGAAAATTACACCGTGTAATTGACAGCCTCTGCAGCCCTGTGATTGACTTGTTAATTAAGTTTTTATCAAGCGGCATCAAGTGCTTCACGAAGAGCTTTAGCAGCTGCTGCTGGGTCAGCGGAACTGTAAATCGATGCTCCCGCTACTACAACCTTAACACCTGCTTGTTTTACAGCTGCAATGTTGTTTATGTTTACCCCACCTGCGATAGATACGGGTACGCCAACACGAGCCGCTTCATCAATCAACACCTGGATTGAGTAACCCGGTTGTGCCTGCTCGTCAAGACCTGCGTGCAGTTCTACAAACTCAACGCCTAACGCTGTTACTTCCTGCGCACGCTTCACGCGGTCGGTCTCTCCAATGGTGTCAACCACTACTCCTTTACCATATTGTTTAGCAGCTTTAACAGCTCCTGCTATGGTTGCATTACCAGTTGTAGCCAGCACTGTAACTAAGTCTGCGCCAGCTTTGAAAGCCATTTCTGCTTCAAGGGCACCAGCATCCGCTGTTTTGAAATCTGCGAAAACGATTTTATTTGGGAAAGCTTCTTTCATTGCTGTAATCACTGCCAGACCTTCACTCTTGATCAAAGGTGTTCCCAGTTCAATGATATCAATATACGGAGCTACTTTTTCGGCAAGCGCCAAAGCGTCGGCTGTCGTTAATAAATCTATTGCTACTTGTAATTTGGCCATTGTTATGTTTCGTTAATGTAAAAGATTCTTCTTTTGGGTTTTTACTTTGGTTATTCAAGGTTCGCATGCCGCTTCCAGAGTTCCTCAGCAGGCGTTTTGTCTAAGCTCCATAAAGTTTGGAAGACGGCATCTGTTAGGACAAGGATGGCCTGCTCAAACAAGCTGCCAGCATATTGCTCTGAAACGGTGGTGCCATGGTCTTCTTTCTGTGCGGCCGGAACAATTATTGCATGCGCTGCCAGCATTGCCAAGGGCGAGGCAGCTGTAGTAGAGAGTGCTACAACTTTGGCCCCGGCAGCAACCGCTTTTTCTGCCGCTTTCACTATAGAACTTGTCGTGCCGGATCCAGAGGCGGCCAGAAGCAAATCTCCCTCCCTTATGGCTGGAGTTATTGTTTCTCCGACCACAAAAACAGAAAGGCCAAGGTGCATGAGGCGCATGGCCGCTGATTGCAAGGCAAGTCCGGAACGTCCTGCACCCACTAAGAAAATCCGTTCAGCACCTTGTATGAAGGGAATGATGGTAGCTACTTCACTGTATTGGATTCTATCAGCCAGCTTTCGGTTTTCTTCCAATATAAGCGCCACATTCGCCTGCAGAGAAGCTGCTATGTCCTGGCTCTTTGTCTGTAACATGTTATGGTAGGCTTAAAATTATACTTGCTACAGCGAGATTTCGCATAAAATTTTCGCCATAAAGCTCTTCCTTAAAGCTGTTGCAAAGGTAGGGCCGAGAAGAAAGGCTGGTCTTATACAATCAGCGCATTGTGTTGGACAATTTAGAAACTGTGCCAGTGGCATCTCTACCGCGGCAGGTACCAAAATCTTATTTTAGAAAATGAAACTGTATTTTTGCAGCATCATACAATTTTTTCGTGACTGTAAGGCCCGGTTGGTCGTTCCGTCATCGCTGGTGTTGCGGATAAGATAAAGTAGCGTAGATTGATAAGTAGATTTTATGATAGAAGGAAAAGAAACGCATGGGCTGAATAATTCACTTATCTATATAAGAAACCTTGCCAACTGCCCGCCCAGCTATTTGAATGACCCTGGTAGAAAAGATTTCTTTGAAGTGGTCTGGCTAAAGAATGAATACCCCTTACATGCTTTAAAGGATGAAGGTCAACCAGAGAAGGGACACTGGATTTATTTGCTGCCGCCCTACCGGGTACATCAGTTAAACAAGGCTGGGAAGAAAGGTGTTCTGTTATCCTTTAAAAGAGACTTGCTGGATGAAGAGGCAAAGGAGTTCTCACTTGATGTTTTCAAGATATTCAACTTCCAGGGAGAATATTCCTTCCTGAAGGTTAGTGAGGAACTGTCGGACCAGCTTTGTAAGGTGTATGACCTGATGGAAGAGGAGTATCAAAAAGAAGATTATAGCTTGCTAATCATTCAGTCTTTGCTCAAAGCTTTTCTTCTGAATATTATCCGGATCAAAGAGCATGTATTCACTACACAGGATGTCAATCAGAAAAGAGTATATGAGTTTATGCTTTTGTTGGAGGAGAACTATTTGCTGATCAGGAACACAGACTTTTATGCCGATAAGATAGGTGTTAGCCCGAAGCGTTTAAATCAGATACTAAAAGAAAAGCTACAAAAGACAGGACTACAATTAATTCATGACAGGGTTATTCTTGAGGCAAAAAGACAGATTATACACAGTGATCATACGCTTAAAGAAATAGCATACCTACTTGAGTTTAAGGAGTACCCATACTTCAGTCGCTTTTTTAAGCAGCACACAGCTCAAACACCTGAACATTTTAAAAAACAGGTACACAACCACATTGCTTTGAAAGAAAATACGTTGATTTGATGTGGGGAACAGGTCTGACGCATCAATAACATGCACTTTTTGGAGCTTCAGCTCCTAGGAGTCACCAAATGAGAGCTTTCTTGTTTCTGCTTTTTGTCAGTTTTTGACGATGCTGTCTAATGTGAGTGAGAAAAGTTTATAAGACGATGCATCTCTTAATATCAGGTCCAGTCTATGATGTGTGCTCACGCTTGGGTATTTTCTTTTCCTTTTTTCACATATCGGCATCCATTCCTTGGCAACAAGGCTACGCTTAAATGCAAGGTAATGCGAAAGTTCCCAAAACAGCTTAGAATGGTTGATACGTTTGCCGTCTTATAAACAACTAAATTAGCCAAAGGGGTATTTGTTGATTTTACCTAACTAAAAAGCCGCTCCAGTTTCCTGAAGCGGCTTTTTTTACTCTGTAGACCGTAGGAGTGAATTATCGAACTTTTTCTACAGTGATCTAATAGCCTTGGGTGACTATTTACAATAGGAGTGAGGAGGTTTGACTTTTTAAATTAGGACTGTTTTATGTAATTGAAATTAGGGACTAAGAGTAGCCTTCTAAGCTTTACATAAGGTCCATTATAAGCTACGAAAATTTACTTCTTCTAGTAGTCTTCGGTAAAGTCTATGAAGCCCTAGTTTATTCAAAAGGGTCTATTTCATGTAGATAGGTTATCTGCTTTTTGTCATCAATTAGGTATGGGTGCGGAAGTTGTGCTAAAGGGTGATGGAAAGCAGTATAAGGGATTCCAACGAATGAGCCAGGAACTGGGGTACCATGCACTGTAGTTGTACTCAAGCTGAAAAGCCAAGATTGCTCTATAGCATATCTCTCTTTTTTACCCTAAGCGTTCCCTGTATTCCCTCGGGGTGACTCCCAACACTTTTTTCACATACCGGGTGAAAAAAGACCGGCTTGAGAAGTTCATTTCATCGGCGACCTCAGCAATGTTCAGGTTCTTGTTCTGCAAGATAAGGATAACCCTTTCCCTTGCAAAACGATGCACCCATTCTGACGCGGTAAACCCCGTGTTCTGCTTGCAAACAAAATTCAAATGCTTAGCGGTGATGTGAAGGCGGTTGGCGTAAAACTGAACCTCCCGCTCTTTCATGCAATGCTCCTGCACCAACAGCATAAAGTGCTCATAGATTGACCCGCTTTCCAATGTGCGCCTGCGATGTTCATATTCATTGGCGAAAGTGTGCCACATCTCAAGAATAAACAGCTGCATTTGCAACTTCAAGACTTCATTGTAAAAATGGTGTTCTCGCTCCAAAGATCTTTTGTGCAGGAGTTTGAAATTTGAAATCACTCTTTGATTATCGTTTTGATCATTCAGGTGCAAAACAGGGTTTTCCTTTGAATGCAACAAAACATCAATACTCCAACTTAGGTCTGGAATATTGTCGTTCAGAAAATCTCTTTCCACAAATAAAGCGGTCGCTTTGAAGTTCTTGGAAAAAGCCAGATTCGTCACCTTGCTGTCAGCAAACCAAAACACAAATTCCCCGGCTTTGCATCTGTAGGGAATATCATTGAAGACAAAGCTCATATATCCTCGGTGACAGAATATATGGGTTTGATAACGCTGCAGATAGTCTTCAGGAAACTGCACATAACCTACTGCTTCAAGTAAAACAACTATATCTTCCTTTCCTTCAGTCATTTCAATTCTAATCTAGTACGCATAGCAATGCGTGGTTTTTGACACTATATACGCAAGATGTGTAACAAATGGAACAACAAGCCTTGCGATATTTGCATCATCATTAATTATAGGAAAATGGAGCCACAACACAGTGATATCTTTCAAAGGCTGCTAAACGGCGAAGCTGTCCCATTCAATGATCCGGATTACTACAGGATCATCCATGCCTGTGATGAAACCCGACTACTGCTCATCCAGATGAACACGGAAGCAGATCCTGGAAAAATAAGAAAGCTGCTCAGCGAAATAACTGGTACTGAGGTAGATCCCAGCACAGCTGTTTTCCCTCCTTTTCAAATCAATTATGGAAAGAACACCCGAATCGGTAAAAAAGTGTTCATCAACTTTGATTGTACTTTCCTGGACTTGGGGGGCATTACCATTGAAGACAATGTGATGATTGCCCCTAAGGTCAGCCTATTAACAGAGGGGCATCCTATTCCTACTGGCAGCAGGCAATCACTCGTCCCTAAACCAATTCACATTAAGAAAAATGCTTGGATTGGTGCCAGCGCAACCATTCTGCAAGGGGTAACCATTGGAGAAAATTCTGTGGTAGCGGCAGGTGCCGTGGTTTCTAAGGATGTGCCGGATAATACCGTTGTGGGGGGAATCCCTGCGAAAATCATCAAGACAATATAAGCTACTAAAGCAATGAGAAAAATCATAATAGTTATGCTTAGCCTAATTATCAGCGGGCAAGCATTTAGCCAGACTTCAAAATCAAAAGCGAATAATAAAGACCAGTATACCTTTCAATTAAGCAATAAAGTTACCCGAAAGGAAGTAACCTTCAAGAACCGTTTCGGGATCACCGTTAAAGGTGATTTGTATACGCCAAGAAGTGCCACAAATCAAAAACTGCCTGCCCTTATTTTGAGCGGTCCGTTTGGGGCGGTAAAAGAGCAATCTTCGGGGTTGTACGCAAACGAGTTGGCGGCCAGAGGATTCGTGACCTTGGCGTTCGACCCCTCCTTCACCGGCGAAAGCGGCGGAGAGGTGCGGAACGTGGCCTCGCCTGATATTTTCACCGAAGACTTCAGCGCAGCCTTGGACTATATCGGCTTGTTACCCTCGGTAGACCGCAACCGGATTGGGGTGGTGGGCATATGCGGTTTGAGCGGGATGGCACTTACGGCCGCCACCAGCGACAGCCGGATCAAGGCCGTTGCCACTGCCTCCATGTACGATATGTCCCGCAGCATGAGCCGCAGCCACAAAGACAGCTATACGACGGAGCAGCGCAAGAAGGTGATTGAGTACCTGAGCCAGCAGCGTTGGGCAGATGCAGAAAGCGGAAAACATGCTTTAGGCTTACACGAAGTTCCGTTTGACGAGAACGGCAACATCGTAAAAGGTACCCGGGTGCTTCCGGAAGCGCTTCCAAAGAATCCAGACCCTGTTTTAGCCTCCTTTTTCGATTATTACCGCACAAAACGCGGTTTCCACCCCAGGTCCATCAACTCCACCACTGCTTGGACCGCTACCACCCCCATGTCCTTCTTCAACTTCCCAATGGCCGCGAACATCGAGATGATTTCTCCCCGCCCCATCATGCTGATTGCGGGTGAGAATGCCCACTCCCGTTATTACTCTGAGGATGTCTATAAAATGGCTCCGGGACCGAAGGAGTTGGTGATTGTACCGAAGGCAGACCACGTGGACCTGTACGACAGGCTGGATAAGATACCATTTGACAAGCTGGAAACCTTCTTCAGGAAGAGCTTTCAGCCAGGAAGCGTTTTGCAGCCGAATCAACCAAACTGAACCTAAAATGCAGCTGTCCGCATTTGACCTAGCCAGTTAACTTTTATCACAAACCGAATCTAAAACCATGAATAACATCGAAGGAAAAGTAATCGTCATCACAGGGGCAAGCAGTGGCTTGGGCCAGGAAACTGCCCGCCACCTATCGGCAATGGGTGCAGCCGTGGCACTAGGGGCCCGGCGTGGTGAGCGCATAGAAGTATTAGCGGAGGAAATCAACGGGAATGGTGGCAGGGCCATCGCCATAACCACTGACGTCACAAAGCGTGAGCAGGTGCAAAACCTAGTGGATGCGGCCGTGGAGCAGTTTGGCCGGGTTGATGTGGTTCTCAATAACGCAGGCATCATGCCGCTCTCACCGCTTGAGCGCCTGAATGTGGATGAGTGGGACCAAATGATAGATGTCAACCTGAAAGGGGTACTCTACGGCATCGCTGCCGCGCTTCCCCACATGGAGGAGCAGAAGTCCGGCCATATTATCAATGTCTCTTCGGTGGCCGGCCACTTGATTTTCCATGGCTCCGCGGTTTACTCAGCGACCAAGTTTGGCGTGCGTGCCTTGTCTGAGGGGCTACGCCAAGAGGTGAAGCCTTACAACATCCGCACTACCATCATCTCCCCAGGCGCCGTGAAGACGGAGCTTCTCGAGCACATCAGCGAAAATGACATTAAAGAGGCAAACCAAAGCTACGTAGGACAGGTTGGGGTTACCCCCGACGCCTTTGCCAGGCTGGTTGCCTTTGCCATCAGCCAACCAGCAGATGTCGATATCAACGAGATCCTTTTCCGGCCGACCGCCCAGGAACTGTAAGCCAGTAGCAGGCCTGTATCAAAGCTAGGTCTGTATTGATTAGTAGTCACCGAAATTTTTAGCCCCGCCAATGCCATAGCTGGCCAACGGAATCCAAACTCTCAAGATATGAACCTATTCAGAATTAGGACAGCAGCGCCTCTAGTCGCCATTGCTTTGGCAGCACTTTTCACCGTTAGCTGCAATAATCAGGCTCCAAACAATACCGAAAACGGTGAAACCCAAGCCATCTTCCCTAAAGGCGAGGCAGGGCCGGCGGAAAACTTCACCGGCAAAGCCTGGAATACAGGCCTGGTTGCCAATGATTCTGTGTATAACACGCTCGTGGGCAACGTCTATTTTGAGCCCGGGGCCAGAAGCAATTGGCACACCCATCCGGCCGGTCAGATCCTGATTATCACCGACGGGGAGGGATTCCACCAGGTAAAGGGCCAGCCCAGGCAAACCCTCAAAAAAGGCGATGTGGTAAAATGCCCGCCCAATGTGACCCATTGGCACGGGGCTAGCCCTGAAAAGGGCATGCAGCAGATGTACATCATCCCAAACACAGAGAAAGGCATTGTGCAGTGGTTGCATCCTGTCTCGGATGAAGAATACGGCAGTTCTAAATAAACTCCTTAAAAAGGATCAATCAGCCGTTCCGAGTAGAGGGTGATCGGCAAAGCTTAGGTGTTTCACGAAAAGATAAAAGCGATGGAAAAGAATAAAGGTGATCAGTCAGGTAATAAAAACCCAGATGCGTCAATACGGAGGGACTTCCTGAAGGCCGCAACCTTGTTGGGTATAGGGGCACTAGCTGCAGGACCCGTCAATAGTTATGCCACTGCCTCACGGGATATGGAGAAGAAAAGAGGCCTTGGTACCATCTTAACCAAGAAACGGACTTTAGGCTCAAAGAAGAATCCGCTTGAGGTGTCGGCCATTCAGTTGGGCTGCATGGGTATGCACACCGGCCGCGGGACCCATCCCGACCATAAGAGCATGGTCAAACTAATCAGGGATGCTGCGGAACGTGGCTGCAACTTTTTCGATACCGCCGAGGTATATGGGCCCTATGTTAACGAAGAATTAGTCGGAGAGGCACTTGCACCCATCCGCAACAAAGTTGCCATCTCCACCAAGTTTGGTTTTGATATTGAGGGTAAAAATGGCTTGAACAGTAGACCAGAGCACATCCGTAAGGTGGTGGACCAATCACTCAAGCGCCTCAAAACCGACCGCATTGACCTGTTCTATCAGCACCGGGTTGATCCCAACGTGCCCATTGAAGAAGTTGCAGGTGCCGTAAAGGACCTTATAAAAGCCGGAAAGGTGCTGCACTTTGGCCTCAGTGAAGCAAAAGCAGAGACCATCAGAAAGGCACACGCCGTCTGCCCTGTTACGGCTGTGCAAAGCGAGTATTCCTTTATGACCAGACTGCCCGAAAATTTCATCTTTTCCACTTTGCAGGAACTGGAGATAGGGTTTGTCGCCTATAGTCCGCTATGCCGCGGTTTGCTGGGTGGCAACTTGACCGAATACTCTGATTTGAAAACGAATGACATTAGGGGTGCATGGCCTCGGTTCCAACCGGAGGCATTACGATCAAACATCCGGATTGTAGAGGCGCTGAATGAGTTCGGCAAGACAAGGGGCATGACTTCCTCTCAGATATGCCTTAGCTGTATGCTTTCTAAATACCCTTTTATAGTTCCTTTGCCTGGTACCACCAAGCTCTCGCATTTGGAGGAAGATCTACGAGCTGCTGACTTTGTCTTAACCGCAGCCGAGATAAAGGAGATAGAAGGCAAAATAGAGAAGATAGGTGTTGTGGGTGATCGCTATGATGCGCTGCAACAGTCGCGGGTGGAATATTAACCATGACTAGGATTGTACTCTGTTTCTGTAAAAAGAATACACCAAATCCCTGCAAGGTTCTGAAGAGAGTTCCCATACAGGCGGGTAGATGAAAGATCAGCTATCCGCTACAGGTAGCAGCGTTGACAATGCAGCATCAATTAATAAAGAGGCTTTTAAACCATAAATGCGATGAAGTTATCACTGGTTATCATTTTCTCCCTACTATTCCTTTCCGCAGGTTTTGCCTCCTGCGTTGAAGATCCTTCACAGACCAGCATTCCTGGAGCAGGAAACACGAACGGAAACGACACCCTTAACCCAAGAGGAAGTAAGATGAAGATAAGTTTCGGTACCAGTACCTTCACGGCCACGCTGTATGACAATGCTTCGGCAACCGCCTTCAAGGCCTTGCTGCCGCTGACCATCAACATGCGCGACCTGAACAGCAATGAGAAGTACTATGATTTCTCTGCCGGCTTACCGACCAACGCGGCCAATCCCGGCACCATCAAGAACGGCGACCTGATGCTGTACGGCTCCAGAACCCTGGTGCTTTTCTACAAAACTTTCCCCACTCCCTACAGCTATACCAGGCTGGGCCGCGTCAATGACCCGGAGGGGCTTGCGGCTGCGTTGGGATCAAGGGATGTCACCGTCACGTTTGAACTGGAATAAAACTTTCATGAAAGAAGAGGGAGGCGAAATTGCCTAAAAGTAAAATCCTGAACATTTGAAACTTAGGTTTATGAATAGACCAATCTGCAAGCTGCTAGCCATGATGGTCGCCTTGGTTGCCGTATTATTTGTTTTCAGCACGAATTCCGCTGCCGCCTTATTGTTCCCGAAAGTTGAAGAATCCCTCGCGGAAACTTTCACGGTAACGCCTGTTCCGGCTGAGAGCGGGTCTTATACAATCACTCCCAAACTTCCGGCAGACGGCAAAGTGTCGGCGGGCACGGTCTTGACGGTCAAAGCCAAGCCAGCCTCCGGGTTCAGCCTGGATGCGGTGTACTACACGGTAAAAGGAGGCATCTGGGGCACGACGAGTCACGAAAGTTTTTCGCACGAGATGAAGATCACGGTCACCAAGGACATGGTGGTCGGGGCAACCTTTGTGCCGCGTTCGCTGGTGAAGGACATCAAGGTAACCCAAGACGTAGTTTGTGCAAAGCCCGGGGTGAAGCCCCTGAAGTACGATGTCTATTCACCCAAAGGCGCCAAGAAGCTTCCCATCATCGTGATCATACACGGGGGCGGCTGGTCTTCCAACAACGAGGATATCATGCGAGGTCTGGCCCGCGAACTGGTGAAAGGCGGCAAGTACGTGGTGATCAGCATTGATTACCGCTGGATAAACAAACTTGACGGGGAACCCCGGCCCACCTACATGCATAGCCTGATAGAGGATGTCTTTGGGGCCATCGCCCATATCCAAGAACATGCCGCGTGGTATGGCGGCGATCCAAACCGCATAGGGGTTACCGGCGACAGCGCTGGCGGGCATCTAGCGGAGGCTGCGGCAACGCTAAGCCCTCTCATCGGCGCAGGTGGCTTCGGGGCAAGCAATGGGGTTTACCAATACATGCCCACCTACCTGCCGAAGGGCAAATCAGTTGACGAGGTGAAGATCGAGATCACCAGCGCGATCAGGGCCGTGGCCCCCAGTTATGGCGCCTCCGATGCGTCTGATTTCAAAGAATTACTGGAGCAAACCGACCAAGCGTATTGGGACGCCATCTCCCCATTGAAGCATGTGCCTAACGTAAGCGAACGCGCCCTTCCGCACTTTATGGTACGGGGTACCGAGGATCAGATAGTACCCCATGCCATGGTGCAGCGGTATGTGGATGCGCTGAAAGCGGCTGGGCAGCCGGTGCAATATATCCAAGTGGAGGGTGCCGGGCATGCCTTTTTCGATTGGAAACCGGATGCGGCAACGAGGGCGACTTTCGCTAGGTATGGGGTGAAGTATGCGGCTGAGATGCAATCCTTCTTTAACCACGTTTTCTTTAAAGGTTGATAGTGGCTGCTATGTTCCGGCATGCTACACCCAAAAAGTATAGATAGTTTTAGGGCGCGTTGACAATTGTAGAATTATTTTTCCTGGCAGTTGTTAGAGTATCAAAAAGCCTATGCGTCGTTATGAGATCAC
>NZ_JACOAF010000012.1 GCF_014269285.1 Rufibacter sediminis | reverse complement strand
GGGATGAGGATGTCGTTCATGCACGTGATGAAGCCCCACATGAAGAAGAGCATCGTCACCACCATCAAAGCGCCCGTGTAACTCTTGCACGGGGCGGCATCTGTCTGGGTAGCCGCCGGGGCCGAGGCCGCGCTGCTGGATATTCCTGCCATAGTGTTTGGTTTGTTTGGTGAGGGATTAACGTATTCGGTTCTGATCAGCAGAGGCAGGCGGCCAAGAACCAGGATGTTTCAGAAGGTGATCAAGGAAGAGACTGCCGTATTGTTTCAGAAATGCTTTTTCTGGAGGCAACCTGTTTTAGGGGTGTTTTCCCGAAACAGGCCATAAACCGCACAACACCAGTGTTCTCTCCTACCCTCAGAACCACACCCTTGCCCTGGTGGCGGCTTTCTGTCAATAGAATCATCAAGTATACTGTTTTATCGGCAGAAATTACAAATAATTATCAGCAGAAATGTCTATTTCCAGCCTAATAAAACAATTTAGCAGAATTTACGCGTAAACTGACGCGGGTAGCACTTTCTGTGGCCCTTATCAATTCACGCGTAAAACAATTTCCAGGCTATTTCGTGTTTTTGGCCGCGAAGCCTGCCTGTTGCTGCAAGGCTTCCAAGGCTCCGGCCAGGTACACAAGCGGGGCATTCCAGTTGATGGCGATCTCGTTGGAGGCGTAAGAGCAGTCGGCATCCAGGTACATCTCGTCAGGCGAGGTGGCGGTGTAGCCTTCGCATTTGTCCTGCTTGTCGGCGTTGCCGTTGGTACCGCCGGATAACAGACCCGGAATCGGTTCCGCCACGTCATCGGCAATGGAGGGACGGTGGTGCGGGCGCATAGTGGACTTCTCCCCGAAACCCGTCACAAAAGAGTAGCCCACGGCGTTGCGGCCCAGCAGATAGTCCAGGTTGGAAAGGGCAGCCTGCAGGTACTTTTTGTTTCCGGTGAGGTGATAGGCCTGCACCAGCGCCACGCCCTGGTTTGCGGCTACCGAGGAGCTTCCCCAGACGTAGTCTTCTTTCACCCGGCCCATCACGGTGCGGTAAGCGCCCGCCGTTGCCCCGGCCACCATGGCATCGGTGAACTGAAGCAATCGTTTCCGGATCTCCGGCAGATCTTTCTGGGCGGCTCCCTTCTGGTCTCTGTGCCGGAGCAAGGTATAGTAGCCTAACAGACGCACCTGCGCCCAGCTGGGCAGCGGCATCTTCGCATCGGGCAGCATGTTCACGGCTTTGTAATAGCTATCCTGCTGAGTAGTGGTGTACAGCTCGGCGGCGGCCCACAGGAACTCGTCGCTGAAGTCCTTATCGCCGTAGGCACCGGTGGTCACATCGGGGTCAAAACTTTTGTTGATGGCGTCCTGGTCATAGGCCACGTTGGGGTTTTTCTGCGCCCACTCCCAGGCCCTGGTGGCAGCGGAGAGGCAGGAGTCTGACAAACCCGGGAAATCTTTGGAGAAGTTCTTGTACACCCGGCTGGCCTGCGCCATCACCGCCGCGAAGTTCAACGCGGCACCGGTTCCTTTCTGCACCACGTACCGCGGGGTGGTTGCTTTATCGGGCATGATCATCCCGTCAAAAACCGGGTTGGTCAGCTTGTGGTACACGCCGCCGTCAGAAGGGTCCTGCATGGTCAGCATCCACCGCAGGTTCCACAGAGACTCGTCCAGGAGATCCGGCACTTGGTTGTCGCTCTCAGGGATGTTCAGTTTCTGGTTCTGGTAGAACTGCGGAAATTCTTCGTACGCCGACAGCAGCGTTCCCATGGTGATGCCGCTGTTCACGATGTACTTGTTATAGTCTCCGGCATCGTACCAACCGCGCGGGGCCGAAATCATCGTACCCACCGGGCGCTGCGCCGAGGCGGCGGAAGGATGGACCAGCACGTTGGTGTCTGGGTGACCGGCCGGCCGGTGCCATTTTCCGGCATACTTCTGGGGCAGCTCAATGGCCGTCCGCTGAAAGTAAAATCCTTTGATAGCCGCGGCCGCCACATCCTGGTGCACCTGGGGCTTTATCTCAAACGGGTACGACTGGCCCACTCCCGGCACTTCCAGCACATAGCTCCCGCTGGCGCTAAAGCCGCTGAAGTCTGCTACTCGGGTGGGCTTTTTGGAGAGTTCGGTGAGCTTGGCGTCTGTCAGTTGTCCCGTGTAGAGGGTTTTTGCGCCATCGGCGGTTTTCAGGAAGAATTTGGTGGCGTTCCCCTCTCCCACCACTACGGCTACTTTGGCGGCATTTGGGTAAAAACCCACCTGATTCAGGCGGATGCGCTCAGCGCCAGACGAGGCCTTGGAAGCTTGGCCTGACGGCTGCGCCTGGGTGCAGGAAAAGGAAAGGCAGAGCAGAGCTCCGCTGAGTGCTTTGTAGAACGTATGCATGGGGTATGAAGATTTACAGGCCCGATAAACGGCACCTTTGGACGACTCGCTTTTTCCACCAGTTCCATAACTGAGCTGGCAGCTCTGTTTAGGAAGTTCTGGTGAACGAAGGTAGGGAACGCGGGCGGCACCCAGGGATACCAAATGTTTCAAATGTCCGTCTTTGATGTTAACCCAGCGTACCCGCGCCTTTCTTTCCCGTTACTTTAGTTCTGAAAAACCTCACCGCCGGCTGTTTTCAGCCTAGTTTTCTACTCTACTTCTCTTTTCTCGGCTTCTTTGTGTTTTGCGTACTGCGAGGGCAGGATGTTGTATTCTTCCTTGAAGTATTTGGTGAAGTACTTCCGGTTGTTAAACCCTACTTTGTAAGCCACCTCGGCCACCGTTAACTGGCTCTTTTCCAGAAACTGGGCCGCATGCTGCAAGCGTATCTTCCGGATGAACTCTACCGGCGACTGCCCGGCAATGGCCATCATCTTTTTATACAGGTGCACGCGGCTCACGCCCAGCTCCCGGCTCATCTCCTCCACGGACAGGTCTGGGTTGCTCAGGTTGTCTTCTACATACTGCATGGCTTTCCGGATGAATTTATCGTCCAGTGACACAATCTCCTGCGGGCTGGCCTGCACGCTTATCTTCTTCTCGAAAACCTTCTGCAACAGTTCCCGCTGAGAAATCAGGTTTCTGATTCTGGACAGCAACATGTCAAAGTTGAAGGGTTTGGTCAGGTAATCGTTGGCTCCTACGTCCAGCCCTTTCAGTTTTTTCTCGTCTGAGGCGTGGGCGGTGAGCAGCACAAACGGGATCTGCGATGTTCTGGGATCGGCTTTGATCTTCTGGCAGAATTCCATCCCGTCCAGCTCCGGCATCATCAGGTCGCTTACAATCAGATCGGGGAGATGGAACAGGGCTTTCTGCCAGCCTTCTTTGCCGTCTTTGGCTTCCAGCACGGTAAAATGCTCTTTCAGGCTGTCTTTAAGGTAGAACCTGAAATCCTCGTTGTCTTCAGCCACCAACACCACCGGCTTGCCGTCTGCCGAAACCACCGCAGCCCGCTTGGCCGGCGTGGTTTCCGGTGCCTCCTCCTGCCCGGGCTTTTCTGCCCCTACTTCCGCAGCATTCTCCATGACAACTTCTTTCACTGGCAGGGTCACCGTAAAGCAACTTCCCTGGCTAGGCGCACTGTCCACGGTAATGACTCCGCCGTGCAGGTGCACGAACTCCTGCGCCAAGGCCAACCCAATGCCACTGCCCTGGTTCATGAGGTGGTTGGGCACGGTGTCCCGGAAGAAGCGTTCAAAGATCTTTTTCTGGTTTTCCTTCGCAATGCCGATACCGGTATCCTTCACTTTGATCTCCAGAATCTTGATTCCCGCCGAGGAAGAGTCATTCTGGTGGCAGTCCAGTTCCACCAGAATGCGGCCGTGCTCCGGCGTGAACTTGAAGGCGTTGGAAAGCAGGTTGAACAGAATCTTCTCCAGTTTGTCTTTGTCAAAGGAAGTGAACAGCTCCGGCACGCTGGAATGGAACGCCAGAGAGATGCTCTTTTTATCGGAGAGGTCACTGAAGGAGTGCACGGTTTCCTGCACAAAGGCCACCACATTCCCTTCAGACAAAGAAAGCCGGATATCCGCCACATCCATCTTCTTGAAATCCAATAGCTGGTTCACCATGTTCAGGAGCCGCCGGGCGTTCTTGTGGATCATCTGGTACTGGAGGTGCAGCTCTGGATCTGCGGTAGATTTCAGCAGCCTCTCCAGCGGGGCCAGAATCAAAGTCAGGGGCGTTCTGAACTCGTGGCTCACGTTAGTGAAGAACTTGATTTTCATGATGTCCAGCTCATGCAACTGACGGGCCTCGCGCTTTTCCTGCTCCCGCTCAAACCGGGTCGCCGCTTTCCGAAGCTCCAGCCGCCGGATCACCACCAGCCCTACCAACGCCACCAGCACATAGAAAAGGAATGCCCAGGGCGTTCGCCAAAACGGCGCTAAAACGGTGATTTGCAGCTTGGCCGGAGTCTTGGTCCAGGCGCCGTCATTGTTGGCGGCCATGACGGTGAATTGGTACACGCCCGGGTCCAGGTTGGTATAGGTGACTTTGCGGTCATTGTTGCCCACGGTATGCCATTCCTTGTCAAAGCCCTCTAAGCGGTACCGGTAGCGGTTCTTCTCTGAGTGAATGAAGTTGAGGGCGGCAAACTCAATGGAAAACACGTTCTCATCATGCTCCAGGGTAATTTGCGGGGTGTGGGTGATCGATTTGGTTAGAATAACCCGCCCGTTGACTGGTTGGTTGGCTTCCAGGCTCTTGTTGAACAGCTGAAAATCAGTGAACACAACTTGGGGCGCCACCTTGTTTTTCTGGATACTGCCCGGATTGAAGAGGTTGAACCCGTTGGACCCGCCAAAGATCAGCTCTCCTTTACGCGTTCTGAGGGCGGCGTTTTCATTGAAGGCTTTGCCCTGCAGCCCGTCCAGTTCATCATAGTTCCGGAATTCATACTGGTAGCCCGTGCCTTTTTTCTGCACCATCACGTTGGACACGCCGTTGTGGGTACTCACCCACAGATGTCCGTCTTTGTCTTCCAGAATGGTGGTGACGGTGTTGTTGGGCAGTCCGTCTTTGGTGGTGAAATGGGTAAAGGAATTGTCCCGTTCATTGTACAGGTCCAGCCCTTCGGTGGTGCCAATCCAGAGTTGGTTGCGGCGGTCGCGGTGAATGGAGGTGATGATGTTGCTGACAAGGCTTTTCGGATTTTTGGGATCGTGCAGGAAAAAAGCCCCCTTGCCGGTTTCCTTGTGGAACACATCCAGCCCGTACCCGCCGCCTACCCACAGGTTACCCTGCTGGTCCTCGGCAATGGAGGAGATATAATTGCAGTGGATGGGGAACTTCCCGGTTCCCACACTGGAATGCACAAATCTGTTCTGCTGGGGGTCAAACAGTTCCAGGCCGCCCCGCAGCGTCCCTATCCAGATATTGCCTTTGGAGTCTTCAAACAACTCCCAGATGCTGTTGTCAGACAAACTGTTGGGGTTGCCCGGCTCGTTTTTGTAATGGATGAATTTTTGGCCGTCAAAACGGGAAAGGCCGCCCAGGTAGGTGCCCACCCACAGGTTCTTATTCCGGTCCAAAAGCAAGCTCACAATCACATCATTGGAGAGGCTACCGACATCAGCGGGGTTGTGGGTAAAGCGGGTGTACACGCCGGTGGCCCGGTTCAGGTACAGCAGCCCGGCGCCGTTGGTCCCGATCCAGAGGTTACCCTTCTCGTCTTCGGCGAAGGCGTTCACATCATCATAGGGCAGACTGCCGGGCACCGCCGCCTGGTGCCGAACCTGCGGAAACCGGATGAGGTTGGGATGGTAGTAATTGATGCCTTTCTTGAACGTCCCAATCCAGATGATGCCCTCGTTGTCTTTGTACAGGGCATTGATGCTATTGTGCACCAAGCTCTGCGCCTCTTCTTTGTTGTGGCGGATGTACCTGACCGTGAACGTTTTCTTATCCAGCACATTAATGCCGCCGTGGTCCGTCCCAATCCAGATTTCCCCCGGCTCGGCCTCTATGATGCCCCGCACCAGGTTATTGTTCAAGGACACACGGGCCGAGCCCTTATGGAAATGCTCCAGCGTTTTCAGGGCACTGGAGTAATGATAGACGCCGCTTTCCTTTTCGCGCACGTACAGCCACGCGTCATCATGAGAGTCAATGGTGAGGGCGTATTGCTGGGTTTCCTGGCTGTACTTCCGGTAGATATCGTCGTTGCGCTCGGTAATTTTCAGAGTCCTGGCGTCCAGCTTCTCCAGAATCCCGTTCTGGTGCACCAGCCAGATATCGCCGTGGGTGGTCTGCCCGATGGCCGAGATGGTATTGGTGCTGAGGCTGCTCTTGGTGGAGAACGCGTGCCGGAGGTGAAGGGAACTGCGGGTGCGCGGGTTGTATTTGACCAGCCCCTGACCGGCCACCACAAACCAGAAATTGCCGGCTCTGTCTTTCAGGATGTCTTCCACCACGCTGTTGGCCGGCAGTTTATATTGCTGCAGAAGCGCCTGTTGGTTCCGGAAGAACTGCTCCGTCACGGGATCAAAGACACAGTTTCCCTGCAGCGTCTGCACCCAGATTCTGCCGTCAGGGCCTTCCAGCAACTTGGTGACGTCGTTGCTGAGGAGCGAAGTGGTGTCATTGGACACGTACTTGTAGACCTTGAGCTTGTAGCCGTCGTAGCGGTTGAGGCCGCCGGAAATGGTGCCTACCCATAAGTAGCCGCGGCTATCTTTCAGGAAACATTTCACCTGGTTGCTGGACAACCCGTGGTTGATGTCAATGAGCGAAAACCTGATTTGCTCCGGTGACTGCGCCTGCACCCGAGCCACCGAACCCAGGAAAATCAGCGCAACTACTACCCATCTATGAATTCCCATGCATGACGTGTGGTGAAATTTTACTCTGAACACCAGAAGTGACGGGTTTGCTCCCGAATCCTGCGTTATTCCTTCTTTATTATCCGTTCTTTTAAGAAACCCGGGGAAGCACTTTCCGCTTTAAGCCTGCTTTCTGAAAAGAGGCCTGAAACGCACTTCTCCAAGGCCGACGGGAACGCGAGTACAGGAGGTAACATTTCATCCCTTCTTCTCCCCCGCCGCCTCTCACAGGCACCTCCGCCAACGCCGCTGTTTTGGAGCCGCTTTTCGAAAACCTGCCTTAAAACAGCAGTTACCCATTTTCAAATTCCAACTCCCTAAAGTTAACACTTTGGCAACAAAAACAGTCAGCTTACTCCGGCAAGAACGAGAATGGCAATCAACTGAAAGAACAACCGGCGGCGGCATTCTCAAAGGCAGCGGCTTTGGCAGCACCTCCAAAGTATCAAATGTTTCCTTTTAGTGGTCCATTTGTTAAGAACGATGGGTTGCCGCAGGTCTCCTCAGAAAGATGCTTTATACTTGTATCCCTCCTGTTTTGGGCTCTCCGTAGCAGGAATTCAACCCAACCTCAAAAACCAACCGAATACAATGAAATACTTCGCCCCGATGGCGATGGCGCTGGTTCTGGGGCTGCAGGCTTGCAGCTCTACCCAGACAAGCCAGTCTGCCAAACCAGAAGTTTCCATGGCTGCCGCCACCAGTACGGCCCCGGCTAACCAGGCCCGCGACCAGCAACTGGAAGACCTGCTTTCCAAAATGACCGTGGAGGAGAAAGTAGGCCAGATGACGCAGCTCACCATTGACCTCATCCTGAAAGACAGCGAAGCGGCCACCGTAGACACCGCCAAGCTGCGCCAGGTGCTGGTGAGCCACCACGTGGGCTCCATCCTGAACGTGAAAGGCCGGGCGTACACCATTGACGAGTGGCACACCGTCCTGAACGCCATCCATGACGTGACCGACCGGACCCGCCTGAAGATTCCGGTGATCTACGGCATTGACGCCATCCACGGGAACAATTATCTGGCTGGCACTACCCTGTACCCGCACAACATAGGCATGGCCGCCACCCGCAACCCCGAGCTGGTGAACCGCCTGGCCCAGATCACCGCCCTGGAAACCAGAGCCGCCGGTATTCCGTGGAACTTTGACCCGGTGTTGGATGTGGGCCGTCAGCCGCTTTGGCCCCGCTTTGAGGAAACCTTCGGCGAAGACGTGTTTGTGGTGAAAACCATGGGAAGCGCCGCCATCAGAGGCTACGAGCAGAACGGCAAGGGACAGGATTTCTCGGTGGCTTCCTGCATGAAGCACTTTTTAGGCTACTCCTACCCGTCTACCGGCAAAGACCGCACGCCGTCCTACATTCCGGAGCAGATGCTGCGCGAGATTTTCATGCCGCCGTTCAAAGCGGCCGTGGAAGCTGGCGCCTCCACCGTCATGATCAACTCCGGCGAGATCAACGGCGTGCCCGTGCACGGCAGCAAGTACTACCTGACCGAGATCCTGCGGAACGAGCTGGGCTTTGAAGGCGTGGCCGTCTCTGACTGGGAAGACGTGATCAGGCTGCACACCCGCCACAAAGTAGCCGCCACGCCCAAAGAAGCCGTGCGCATGGCCGTAGAAGCCGGCCTGGACATGAGCATGGTGCCCACTGATTTATCGTTCTATGACCATTTGGTAGCCTTGGTGAAGGAAGGAACCATCTCAGAGGAGCGCATCAACACCTCGGTGCGCCGCATTCTGGCCCTCAAGAAAAAACTGGGCTTGTTTGAGCAGGTCCGCCCGAAAGCCGCCCTGAAAAACACCATCCACAAAGCTGAGTTCGACCAGGTATCGCTGCAGTCGGCGCTGGAAAGCATCACGCTGCTCAAAAACAACAACCAGGTGCTGCCGCTCCAGAAAACAGCGAAAATCCTGGTGGCCGGGCCAACCGCCAACACCCTGGCGGCCCTGCACGGCAGCTGGTCCTACATCTGGCAGGGAACCGATGAGTCGCAGTATCCGGCCAAGGCCAAAACGGTGGTGCAGGGACTAATGGCCGAGATCGGCAAAGACCGCGTGATTTCCCGATCCGTGGCAGATTTCAACGCCGCCGCCAACTACAACGTGGCCCAGCTGAGGAAAGACGCCGCGCAGGCCCAGGCCATTGTGCTGTGCCTGGGTGAGAAAGCCTACGCCGAGAGCCCCGGCGTTATTGACGACCTGGACCTGGAGGAAAACCAACTGGCGCTGGTACGCGCCGCCAAAGCCACCGGCAAACCCGTGATCATCGTGCTGCTGGAAGGCAGACCGCGCGTGTTATCCGCAATAGAGCCGCTGGCCGATGCCATCGTGATGGCGTACCGTCCGGCTACGTTTGGGGCAGCGGCCATTGCCGATGTGCTGTTTGGCGACTACAACCCAGACGGCGTGCTGCCGTTCACTTATCCGCGCTTCTCCGGCGACGTGCTCACCTATGACCACAAAGGCACCGAGATCATCCGGGAAGACATCCCCAACGCCGCCGGTAACCGCGGGTTCAATCCGCAGTGGCCGTTCGGGCACGGGCTGAGCTACTCCAGCTTCGCCTTCTCGGACCTGCGCGTAGACAAAACCACGTTCGGGAACAATGACAACCTGAAGGTGACCGTGAAAGTGAAAAACACGGGCCGCCGGGCGGGCAAAAAAACCGTGGAACTCTACAGCCATGACCAGTACGCTAGCATCACGCCGAGCGCCAAACGCCTGCGCGCTTTCTCCAAAGTGACGCTGCAACCCGGCGAGGAGAAGGAAGTGAGCTTTACCCTCTCGGCCAAAGACCTGGCGTTTGTGAACGAGGCCGGCAAATGGGTGACCGAGCCCGGCGCCTTCGACCTGATGGTAGGCGACCTGAAAACGGTAGCCACGCTGCAGTAAGTCGCACAAGTCGGTTTCATTTCCGTTTCGGGCCTGTTTTCTGAAAACAGGCCCGAAACGGAGAGCAGAAGAGAAGCCCGGCGGGGCAGGATGGTTCCTGAGAACGAATCCTGCCCCGCCGGGCTTCTCTCTGTCCAATATTTTTTCCTACAAGCGATGTTTTAGGGCCATTTTCTGGAAATCGGCCCTAAAACGAACTAGCCCGGGGCAACCTTCCGCTTAGATGAACACCCGCGAGCCGGAGTAGTTCTGCCGGAATTCCTTGGGCGTGCACCCGTTCTTGCGCCGGAAAATGCGGTTGAAGTACGACAGATTGTTGAAGCCGCACTTGAACGACACCTCTGAGATGGTCTCGGTGGTGTCAATGAGCATGCGGGAGGCGTGCCCCAACCGGATTTCGTTCAGGCTCTCGATGAAGGTTTTTCCCGTGCGTTTTTTGATAAATCGGCTGAAAGAGACCTCGGGCATGTTCACCACTTTGGCGACATCGGCGAGAGAAACGTCTTTGTCATAGTACGTCTGCATGTACTCAAAGGCTTTCTCAATGCGGCGGCTGTAGTAGTTGAACTGGTCTGAGGTGAAGGTGCTGTTGGAGAGCGTGCGCATGTTGCGCGACACCGACAAATCGTGCAGAATGGAAATCAGCTCCAGCACCGAGTCAAAACCGCCTTTCTGGGTCAGTTGCTCCAGCCGCGGCCGGAACGCCTCCTTGATCTCGCGGGAAAACGAGATGCCTTTGCTGGCCCGCTCCAACAAAGCCCTGATAAAGCTCAGCTGGTTGCGGCGCAGAAACTTCTCGTCCAGCAGATCTTTGTGGAACTGGATGGTGATCTCCACAATGTCTTTGCTCTTGCACTGGTGCGTAAACCAGCCGTGCGGCAGATTGCTGCCCACCAACACCAACTCCAGATCGTCAATAATCTCTACGTGGTCGCCTACCACCCGCTTGGCACCGGCCGCGTTGTAAATGAAGTTCAGCTCGAAGTCTTCGTGGTAGTGGAGCGGAAAGTTAAATTCCTCTTTCACCCGGGAGAAAAGGGTAAAGCAATCGTTCTGGGTTAACGGGGTAATCTCACGGTAGATAGCACTCATAACATCTGATTTACTCTGTGAAGTTACAGAATCTGGATTTACTTTTTACGATCTGGTTAAAAAAATACCAGTTTTCCGCCGTTAATTGGTGCACCCTCGTGTCCTGAAAGCTCAAAACGCTCCTTTTACCTCCCACTCTTCCTCTTTCTGGCGGGCAGGGATAGAATCAGAGGCTCTTCTTCCCAGCTAAACGCTTTTATTTAATCCTTCTTTTGCAAAAACAGCTCCAAAACCCAAGATTACCTAATTTCTCGGTCACTGGTTAAAAAACTATACCACAGGCTAAACAAACCGCCTGCGCTTCCTTCTGCCCTAAAGAACTTTCTATTTCTTCAAGAAAACGATAAAATAGTACTACAAGCCTGCAGGAAAACTACCTAGTTTTGTAGAGTAGCCTGATGATCTGTTCAAGACGTGGAGAAACAACGAAAGCAAAGCACACCAACTTGGCTTTTTAGTGAGTCCACCAGAGCAGACCAGGAGCCACGCAGAAACAGCGCGCCGAGGCGTTGCTCCTGTTACCCAGCTTGCGGCGAATACCTTTCCGGCATTTTTTTAAAACAGAACCCATGCATAGATTTCTACTGGCTTTCCTGTTTCTGGCGCTCACCCATCTCTCCGCTTGGGCACAGATGCTTCCCATTACCCGGAAAGCGACGGCCGAAACCCGGAACCTGTATGCCAACCTGAAGCGGCTCTCCCAAAAGGGCATTATGTTCGGGCACCAGGACGCGCTGGCGTATGGCGTAGGCTGGAAGTATGAACCCGGCCGCTCTGATGTGAAAGAGGTAGTAGGGGAATACCCGGCGGTGGTGGGCTGGGAACTTGGCCATCTGGAGCTAGGTAAGCCCATGAACCTGGACAGCGTCCCTTTCCAGAAAATGCGGGAATATGCGCAGCAGTTGTACGCCAAGGGCGGATTGAACACCTTTAGCTGGCACCTGAACAACCCGGTAGATCCGTCAAAAACCAGCTGGGACGCCGCCGATTCCACCATCCAGCACCTGTTCAAAGACAAAAAAGCCCTGAAACGCTATACGTCCTGGCTAGACGGGTTAGCCAGTTTCATGAAAAGCCTGAAAGGCCCCAACGGCGAGCTGATCCCTGTGGTGTTCCGGCCGTTTCATGAGCACACCGGCAGCTGGTTCTGGTGGGGCCGCAATCACTGTTCTCCCGAGGAATACAAGCAGATGTGGCGCTTCACCGTGGATTACCTGCGCAAGAAAAAAGCCAACAACCTGCTCTTCGCCTACTCCACTGACCGGTTCACCTCCCGCGAAGATTACCTGGAACGTTATCCCGGCGATGACTACGTGGACATTGTCGGCTTTGACATCTACCACCGTCCACCCGCTGATCCGGCGCAATTAGCCCAGGCCAACCAGAACTTCCTCAAAGAAACCCGCCAGATGGTGGAGACCCTGCGCCAGATTGGCCAGGAGAAAAACAAGGTCTGGACCCTGAGCGAAACCGGCCTGGAAACCTTGCCCATCGCCAACTGGTGGACCAGCATCCTGGCGCCCATTGTCCAAAACGCAGGGTTGTCTTACGTGATGGTGTGGCGCAACGCCCGCCCTGACCACTTTTACGCCCCCTACCCGGGGCAGAAAAGCGCCGACGATTTTAAGGTGTTTTACCAAAACCCCAACGTATTCTTCCTGGACAAAGTAGCCCGGGAACGTCTGTACGCCCCGGTTCCCCAGGACAAGTTGGGAGCAAAAAAGTAGCTCACCCAAAACACCTATACGCTTTACCACCGCCCCTTACCCACCAACCCAAACAAAACCATTACGGCACTTCCATGAAACTAAGCGCACTGGACATCGGCATTATTTTCCTCTACCTCGTGTCGGTAGCGGCCATCGGGCTTGTCTTGCAGAACCGGGCCAAGGCCAACAAGGAGGCGTACATGCTGGGCGGCAACACCCTGCCCTGGTACGCGCTGGGCCTTTCCAACGCCTCGGGCATGTTCGACATCTCCGGCACCATGTGGATGGTGATGCTGGGCTTCGTCTACGGGCTCAAGAGCATCTGGATCCCCTGGCTGTGGCCGTCCTTCAACCAGATCTTCCTGATGATGTTCCTGGCCGCCTGGCTCCGCCGCTCCAACGTGACCACCGGCGCGGAGTGGATGCTCACCCGCTTCGGCCGGGGCCGGGACTCCAACAAGTCACACGCCATTGTGGTGGCGTTCGCCCTTTTGAGCTGCCTGGGCTTTCTGGCGTACGGGTTCATCGGGCTGGGCAAGTTCGTGGAGATCTTCGTGCCGTGGGCCGTGGTGCAGCCGTACGTGCCGTTCACCGTTTCGCCGGAGTTCGTGCCCCACTTTTACGGCATGCTCTTCACCTTCTTCGCGGTGTTCTACTCCATCCTGGGCGGCATGGCCAGCATCGTGTGGGCCGATGTGCTGCAGTACGCCATCATGACGGCGGCCTCGGTGGTGGTGGCCATCATGGCCATGAACAACCTGGACACCACCCCGCTCAACGTGCCGGCGGAATGGAAGACGCCTTTCTTCGGGGCCACGCTCAACATGGACTGGACCGGCATCATTGATGACGTGAACGCCAAGATCCAGTCAGACGGGTACTCGCTCTTCGGGACCTTCTTCTCCCTGATGCTCTTCAAGGGGATTCTGGCCAGTTTGGCCGGGCCCACGCCCAGCTATGACATGCAGAAGATCCTCTCGGCCCGCTCGCCGCAGGATGCCGCCAAGATGAGCGCCTTCGTGTCAGTGGTGCTCATCCCCACGCGCTACCTCATGATCATGGGCTTCACGGTGCTAGCCATCCTCAACTACGACCAGCTGAACCTAGAGTCCGCGAGCGGGATTGACTTTGAGCGGATCCTACCGGCTGCCATCCAGCGGTTCGC
The DNA here is from genome assembly GCF_014269285.1 of Rufibacter sediminis. GTDB lineage: Bacteria > Bacteroidota > Bacteroidia > Cytophagales > Hymenobacteraceae > Nibribacter > Nibribacter sediminis. The sequence continues at coordinate 54,642 of NZ_JACOAF010000012.1, read as the reverse complement.
GCCCACGGGCGTCATGGGTCTGATTCTGGCCGGGCTGCTGGCCGCCTTCATCGGGACGTTTGCGGGAACGCTGAACGCGGCGCAGGCCTACCTGGTGAACGACGTGTACCTGAGATACGTGAACCCGAAGGCCACGAACACCACGGTGAACCGCATGAACTACGCCACCGGCATCGTGGTGGTGCTGGTGAGCATGGCCCTGGGCTTCTTCGCGAAAGATGTGAATAGCCTTCTGCAGTGGATTGTGGCCGGCCTGTACGGCGGCTACATCTCGGCGAACGTGCTGAAGTGGTACTGGTGGCGCTTCAACGGCAACGGGTTCTTCTGGGGCATGCTGGTGGGCATTGTGGCCGCGCTCGTGTTCCCGTACTTCACCGAGGGCCTGGACCTCTACTACTTCCCGTGGCTTCTACTCATTTCGCTGGCCGGCAGTATCATCGGGACGTACATGGCCCCGCCCACGGACCCCGAGACCCTGAAAGCCTTCTACAGGAACGTGCGGCCGTGGGGCTTCTGGAAACCCGTGGCTGAGCAGGTGAAAGCCCAAGACCCTTCCTTCACGGAGAACAAGAACTTCAAACTGGACATGTTCAACGTGGTCATTGGCGTGGTGTGGCAGATGAGCCTGACGCTGCTCCCCATCTACCTCATCCTGACCATGTACACCGAACTGGCGGTGGCCTTCGGCCTCGTGCTCGTGTGCACCCTTATTCTGAAGAAAACCTGGTGGGACCGGCTGCCCGAGGACGGCAGCACCGTGGCCTCCACCCTCAAGCGTAAATTAGTTTCTGTTTCATAAGTTATAGACGGCGTTAGCAGGCCGTTTTCTTCATCTTTTCCCAAAATCACATGGAAAACTCCTTCCAAAAAAGACAGCAGGCCGTAGAGCAGTTCCACGCGGCCCTGATCACCAGAAAAAACGAAAAGCAGCCGCTTGGCAACGGCATTTATGACCGATATAAATTCCCGGTGCTCACCAATCAGCACGCGCCCATCACCTGGCGCTATGACCTCAACCCCGAGACCAACCCCTACTTCATGGAGCGCATCGGCGTGAACGCGGCCTTCAACGCCGGGGCCATCAAGCTGAACGGCAAGTACCTGCTGGTGGTGCGGGTGGAGGGCAACGACCGGAAATCGTTCTTCGCAGTGGCCGAGAGCCCCAACGGCATCGACAACTTCCAGTTCTGGGAGAAGCCCATCACCATGCCCGAGACCCAGGACCCGGACGTGAACGTGTACGACATGCGCGTGGTCCGGCACGAGGACGGCTGGATCTACGGCCTGTTCTGCACCGAGCGCAAAGACCCGGAGGCCCAGCCCGGCGACGAGTCCTCGGCGGTGGCGCAGTGCGGCATCGCGCGTACCCGCGACCTGATTTCCTGGGAACGCCTGCCCGACCTGAAATCCACCTCGGCGCAGCAGCGCAACGTGGTCTTGCACCCCGAGTTCATCAACGGCAAATACGCGCTCTACACCCGTCCGCAGGACAGCTTCATTGAGGCGGGCAGCCGCGGCGGCATCGGCTGGGGCCTCACCGACTCCATGGAGAACGCCGTGGTGGACGAGGAGTTCATCGTGGACCCGAAAACCTACCACACCGTGTACGAGGTGAAGAACGGCCAGGGCCCGGCTCCGCTCAAAACCGGGAAAGGCTGGCTGCACCTGGCGCACGGCGTCCGCAACACGGCGGCGGGCCTGCGGTACGTGCTTTATCTATTCCTGACCGATCTTCAGGACCCGTCTAAAGTCATCGCGAAACCGGGCGGGCACTTCATCGCCCCGGAGGGGGAGGAACGGGTGGGCGACGTGTCCAACGTGACCTTCGCCAACGGCTGGATCCTGAACGAGGACGGCACCGTGTTCATCTACTACGCCTCCTCGGACACCAGAATGCACGTGGCCACCTCCACCGTAGACCAACTGCTGGACTACGTGCTCAACACCCCGGCCGACGGTTTCCGCTCCGCTGCCTCGGTGGAGCAGATCAACCAATTGGTAGACCGAAACCAGGCCTACATCCACGCGAAGAAGCACGTGATGGCCCCTGAGTTCAACGGCGCGAATTGATGGTTCCGGTTTCCAAAACGTCTTCTGCGTCGCAGCTCTCCGCCTATAAACAGGAGATGGCCGCCGAACTGGAGAGAATCCTGGGATTCTGGGCGGAGCACACCCTGGACCACCGGCACGGCGGCTTCGTGGGGCAGATGGACAATGTCGGCAACGTGAATCCCGAGGCGCCGAAGGGCGGCATCCTGAACGCCCGCATCCTGTGGACGTTTTCGGCGGCTTTTCGGGAAACGGGGCATAAAACGCACCTGGAGATCGCCACCCGCGCCTTTGACTACCTGACCACCTCCTTCCTGGATACCGTGCACGGCGGTATCTACTGGATGGTGGACGCCCAGGGCCAGCCGCTGAACACCCGCAAGCAGATCTACGCGCTGGCGTTCACTATCTACGGCATGAGCGAGTACTACCGGGCCACCCAGCACCCGCAGGCCCTGGAAATAAGTCAGGCGCTTTTCCGCTGGATAGAGCAATACAGCTTCGATCCGGAGCAGGGCGGCTACCTGGAGGCTTTCAGCCGGGAAGGGGAATTGCTGGAGGACCTGCGCCTGAGCGAGAAAGACCGCAACGACCCCAAGACCATGAATACGCACCTGCATATTCTGGAGGCCTACGCCAACCTGTACCGCATCTGGCCGGACCCTGGGCTGGAGAGGCAGCTCCGAGGGTTGATCGAGGTGTTTCTCGCCAGGATCATCGACCTTTCCACCGGCCACCTGCACCTGTTCTTCACCCGGGACTGGACCTCCACCGCCAACCTGGTGTCCTACGGGCACGACATCGAAGCCTCCTGGCTCTTGCAGGAAGCCGCCGAGGTACTGGGTGACGAGGCCCTGCTCGCACAAGTGAAGGAAGTGGCGCTCACCATGGCCCACGCCACGGCCGAGGCCCTGCTCCCAGACGGCAGCCTCTACCACGAGCTCAACCTGGACGGGAACCACTGTGACAAACACCGCGAGTGGTGGGTGAGCGCCGAGGCGATGGTGGGGTTCTTCAACGCCTACCAGCTGACGGGCTCGGAAGAGTTCCTGCACCGGTCCCTTAACTCCTGGAAGTTCGCCCAGACCCACCTCCTAGACCTGGAGCGCGGCGAGTGGCACTGGGGCGTACACGATGACTACACGCTCATGCGCAAGGAAGACAAGGTGGGTTTCTGGAAATGCCCGTACCACAACGCCCGTGCCTGCCTGGAGATCATCCATAGATGCAGGAAAGCACTCACGCCTTCTTAGAGCCTACCTGCCAAAAGGTGCCCGCCTGTTTTAAGCCTTGTTTCTGAAAATCAGCCTTAAAACAGGCGGGCACCTCCAGCTGGCGCATTAGATCTGAACTGGAAAAGCATTTACCTATTCACCACCACCCCAACCTCCTTGAAATGAAATCACGTCTACCGTTGCGTTCTACATTTTCTGGGCAGGCCTGCGTTGCCTGGCTGGGGCTGATGTTTTTTCTGGCATCGTTCTCCGGCACCCAAGCCGCTGACATCAAGCTGGAGGCCGAAAATGCCACCCGCACCGGAGTGACGGTAGGCACCGCTTTGGCGGGTTTTTCAGGTGGCGGGTACGTGCAGGGGTTTGACAACTCCTTCGCCAAAAACGTGCGGTTCACGGTGAACATCCCCACGGCGGGCATTTATGACCTGACCATCCGCTACGCCACGCCTTCCGGCGAGAAGGGCTACGTGCTGGACGTGAACGGGAGCCGATCTGAGGGAATGTTACCTGCCATCACAGGGTACGGCACAGCGCAAGGCGGCAAGTTCCTGCTTCCGGCGGGGAATACGTCCATCACCTTGGGCGGCGGCTGGGGCTATTACCTCATTGACTATATTAACCTGTCTCCAGCCACCATTCCGTTACCGGCCAAACCGCCCAAGACCTTAGTGGACGCCAACGCGACGGCTTCCACCAAAAATCTGTTTTCGTATCTGGTGGATATCTACGGCACCAAGGTGCTGGCGGCCCAGCAGGAAACCAATGATTTCCAAGAAATTAGCTACGTTCGCACGCATACGGGCAAAGACCCAGCCATTGGTTCCTTTGACCTCATTGAGTACTCCCCTTCGCGCATTCAGTACGGAGCCAACCCCGCGGGTTTCTCCGAGAAAGCCATCCAATGGGCTAAAAAAGACCAGGGCCGCGGCATTGTCAGCCTGATGTGGCACTGGAACGCTCCCACCGATCTGATCAACCAAAACCCGGACAAACTCTGGTGGAGCGGTTTCTACACGCGGGCCACCACCTTCAACTTTGCCGCCGCGCTAGCCGATAAAAACAGCGCCAACTACCAACTCCTGCTCCGCGACATTGATGCCATTGCCGTGGAACTGAAGAAATTCCAGGCGCAGGACATTCCCGTGCTATGGCGGCCTTTGCACGAAGCGGCCGGCGGCTGGTTCTGGTGGGGGGCGCAGGGAGCTCCGGCGTTTAAAGAACTGTGGCAAGTGATGTATGATCGGTTGACGAACCACCACAACCTGCACCACCTCATCTGGGTGTACACCGCCGAACGAGGCAAACCGGAGTGGTACCCCGGCGACGCGTTCGTGGACGTAGTGGGCATTGACATCTACGAAAACACCGCCGTGGCTTCTAACCTGAGTGGTCAGTGGACCGAGCTACAGGCGCTGTTCAAAGGCAAGAAACTGGTCACGCTCTCCGAGACCGGCAACCTCCCCAACTCAGAGTATATCCGGACCTTCGGGACGTGGTGGTCCTGGTTTGCCGTGTGGCCCGGCGCTGACTACACCAGAAAACAGCCTACCTCGCTCCTCCACGCCGTCTTCAACGACCCGGATGTGATTACCCTGGATGAATTGCCCAACTGGCGCACCTCCGGCGCCGTGACCGGCAGCGCGCTGGAAAAGGAACTCGGCCCACTCATGGTGTATCCCAATCCGGTTTCAGAGGAATTCTTCACCATTAGAACCACGAGCACCTCACCCTTGTCGGCTAGATTTACGCTGTTTTCCGCCACCGGCGCCAAGGTACTGGAAGTAGCCCAACAGCTGCGAAGTGGGATCAATCAGGTCCAGATTCCGGTGCAGCAGCTTCCGGCCGGCATGTATGTGCTTTCCATCCAGAAAGGAACCGAACAAATCTCCCTGAAAGTAGTGGTGCAGAAATAAAACCCGACAGCTTGTCTATTCACCAGCGGTCGTTTCAAGCCTGATTTCGCTAAAACACCCCTTGAACGCACGAAACCAAAACAGAACCTTACCTCCAAACACGCTACCCCTAACCTATCTCCACAGAACCTCATGAAAAAACTACTGCTCTCCTTCGCGGCCCTCGCGCTTTCCGTAACGGCGTTCAGCCAGGGAAACAACTATGCGCAGAACTACAAGAAGTATGAAGGCCTGGCCATGACGCCGCCCATGGGCTGGAACAGCTGGAACAAATTCGCCTGCAACGTAGACGAGAAGCTGATCCGGGAAACTGCCGATGCCATGGTCAGCTCGGGCATGAAGGCCGCCGGCTACGAGTACATCAACATTGACGATTGCTGGCACGGCGACCGCGACAGCCTGGGCTTCATCCACGCCGATCCCAAACGTTTTCCCTCGGGCATGAAAGCGCTAGCCGATTACGTGCATTCCAAAGGCCTGAAGCTGGGCATTTACTCCGATGCCGGTTCCCAGACCTGCGGCGGCCGCCCCGGTAGCCGTGGCTACGAGTTCCAGGATGCCCAGATGTACGCTAAATGGGGTATCGATTACCTGAAATACGACTGGTGCAACACCGAGGGCCTGAAAGCCGAAGGCGCCTACAAAACCATCACCGCCGCCTTGCGGAAAGCCGGAAGACCCATGGTGCTCAGCATCTGCGAGTGGGGCAATGACAAGCCCTGGGAATGGGGACCAACCGTAGGCCACCTCTGGCGCACCACCGGCGACATCTACAACTGCTTTGACTGCGTGGAAGACCACGGCACCTGGAAATCCTTCGGGGTGATGCAGATTCTGGACAAGCAGGACGGCCTGCGCCAGTACGCCGGCCCCGGCCACTGGAACGACCCCGACATGCTGGAAGTAGGCAACGGCATGGCGGTGAACGAAGACCGCGCCCACTTCACCATGTGGAGCATGATTGCCGCGCCTTTGATTGCCGGGAATGACCTGCGTAAGATGAGCAAGGAGACCGTAGCCATCCTCACCGATAAAGAAGTGCTGGCCATCAACCAGGACAAACTGGGCGTGCAGGGCCTGCGGCATACCGTGAAAGACAGCCTGGAGACCTGGGTGAAACCGCTGGATGGCGGCAAGTGGGCCGTGGCGTTCCTGAACCGCGCCAAGAATCCGCAGAAAGTAGACTTCGACTGGAAAAAGAACGTGATCAACGATGAGGTAGCCAAAAGGCAACTGGACGGCGGCAAAACCACCTACAAAATCCGGAACGTCTGGGCGAAGAAAAGCCAAGGCACCACCAAGAAAGCCTTCGAGACCACCGTACCGGCCCATGACGTGGTGCTGTTAGTGCTGTCAGAATAATAGCTATCTTTCGTTTAGGGCCTGTTTTCTGGAAATCAGGCCCTAAACGCGTTTCAATGGAAGCTAAGAAAACCGTACAAGCTTCTGATTCCATCCTTCACGCTTTAGTTCAGAGAACATGCATCTAAAATCATTCGGAAAACTTTTACTACTCCTGCTGCTGACCGGGGCAACCTCCTCGGCGGGAGCCGTCTCGCTGCCGGCCATTCTCGGGAATCACATGGTGCTGCAGCGCAATGCCGAGGTTACCATCTGGGGCTGGGGCAACACCGGCGAGGAAGTCACCGTGACCGGAAGCTGGAACAACCAACCCGTAAAAACCAAAGTCAACAACCTGGCGCAATGGTCGGTGAAGCTACAGACCTCCGGGACCAGCGTTCCGCAGACGGTGACGGTGAAAGGTTATAATACAATTGTGCTGGAAGACGTGTTGCTGGGCGAAGTGTGGCTGTGCTCGGGCCAATCCAACATGGACTGGAACGCCAACGCGGGCATAGACAACGCCGAGCAGCACGTCAAAGAAGCCAACTACCCGTCCATCCGGTTTTTCCAGGTGTTGAAGCGCACCGCCGATGCCCCGCAACTGGATGTCCAGGGCCAGTGGGTAGTCTGCACGCCCGAGACCATGAAACATTTCAGCTCCGTGGGCTACTTCTTCGGGCGGGAGCTTCACCAGAACCTGAAAGTTCCCGTGGGGCTGATCAACAGCAGCTGGGGCGGCACGCCCATTGAGATCTGGTTCAGTGCGCCCGCCCTGGCTTCTAACCCGGTTTTGGCAGAATCGGCTGCAAAACGCAAAGAAGTGGAGTATGGTCCGGTACAGTCGGCCAAGGCTTACAACGCCATGATCGCGCCGCTGATCCCTTTCCGGCTGGCGGGTGCCCTGTGGTACCAGGGCGAATCCAACGTAGATGCCCCGGAGGTGTACGCCCAACTGCTGCCTACCCTCATCCAGGATTGGCGCACCGCCTGGCAGAACGAGTTTCCCTTCTACTACGTCCAGATTGCGCCCTACAAGTACGGCGGGGCCGAAGAGTGGCCGCGTTTAGCCGAGGCCCAGCTGAAAACCCTGCGCGTACCCAACACCGGCATGGCCGTGATCAGCGACGTGGGCAACGTAGACGACATCCACCCCAGAAACAAACTGGACGTGGGCAAGCGCCTGGCGGCTTGGGCGCTGAACAAAACCTACGGCCAAAAAGACGTGCCTTTCTCCGGCCCTTTGTACCGCGAGATGAGAGTGGAAAAAGACAAAATCAGGCTGTCCTTTGATCACGCGGATCAAGGCCTGGTGGCCAAAGGCAAAGAACTCACCCATTTCGAGATCGCCGGCGAAGACCAGAAGTTCGTGCCCGCCCAAGCCCGGATAGACGGCAAAACCATTGTGGTGAGTGCCAAAGAAGTGAAGAAGCCGGTGGCCGTTCGGTTTGGCTGGAACAACACCGCAGTTCCCAATCTCTTCGGCAAGAACGGCCTGCCCGCTTCCAGCTTCCGGACCGATTCCTGGCCTAAGAAGTAATTGCCTGTCTTAGGAGGTGCGGAAGGCCGGCAAGAATAAGAGGAAGTAATCTTCTATTGTGAACCCCTGATGGACAAAAAGCCTAACAGGATTCCGGAGAATGTTTACCTGAAACGAGAACGTCAAACCAAGTTCCGGCCCTCCGTTTTAAGGCCGTTTTAAGAAAAACAGCCCAGAAATAGCAGTAAAAAAGCGCAGTGGATGGCTGCGCTTTTTTACTGCTATTTCTTTAACGGAGCTCCCACCGCAATGCTGCAGTCATGCCCGGGCTGCCCGTGGGGCGGGTTCATGCCCTGGGCAGTAACCACCGGCGGACCAACCGGCAACACCGGAGCCGGAGGTAAGCCCGCAGGCCTTGCCGCAGGAGTAGACGCTGCGCCGGAATTGGCGGTTACCCCCGGAGGGGAGTTCAAAGGCGCGCCCACCTGAATATCGCACCGATGGCCGGGTTGCCCGTGAGCCGGATTTAAGCCGGCCGTCACAGCCGGGGTGGTAGTGGTGGTAGCGGGCTGAGTGGTAACTGCTGGCGCCGGGCTGCTAGCGGAGGTAGTTCCCGGCAAAGTGGTGTTCTGCCCGGCAGTAGTGCCCGCAGCGGTTTCGTCTTTGCTTTTGGAACATCCCATTCCGCAGCACAAAGAAGCGATGGCCAAAATATAGATCGAGTGTTTCATAGCCGTTTTTGGTTTTTAAGGTGAAATTTGAGGCGAGATCCTGCCCCTTAAACGGAACAAAGGCAACAAGTTTGCTTTCTCAGTTCAACATAGGGTTCTGAGGAAACTTAGAGAACTTCGATTTGGAGGCGAACACCAGCATCTGAATCATAACCCCAATCACGACGATCAAAACCAACTCTACCTGCGTGAGCAGGGCAGACCCGGCCATCATCTGCTTGGATGAATCGTTCAGCCGCTTGCCCTCGGCCACCTGGATGTGGGAGAGCTGGTTTAAATACCCGGTGGCTTCCTGAAACTGGGCGTCCATCTGCTGCTTCTCTCCCACCATCTCCCGGCTTCCGGTTAAATGCCGCAGATACTGGTTCTCCAAAGTTTGGAGCGCCAGGTGGTTCTGTTGGAAGGCCCGCAGGTACCGGGCCTCGTCTGCGGTCAACTCGGTTTTGGCATAGTCTGTCAGGAGGGTGCTGATAGCCGAGTTGGTCTTGCTTAGTTTCGCTGACAAAAGGCCGTCAGTGCCGGCGTAGAAGGCATTGTCCATCAGCATTTTCTTCTGGTACAAGTGCCCCGACAGCTGATAAATGTAACTTTCCACCAGCAGCCGGTCTTCGTACACGCTGGTGAAGGAAGTACCCAGTTTGGTCACCGTGTTGCTATCCAGGGTGTTCTTGGCCAGTACCAGCAGCATTACCGCCGCCAACAGCAACGCGGCTCTTGTTTTATGTTTCACACTATATACCCATCTCATCTTTCCGGAAAATTTAAGGAGTGAACAATAGAAAGGGAAAGCACTTACAGGAGAACACCCTTCCGTCAGAAAGAACAGAAGAGAGAAACAAGGCTTCGCCTGCTTTGAAGTTACAGAAATTAAACCTTAAAAGCCAGTTACTTACCTCAAATCTTCCACCGCCCGGACCCATCCAAGGAATAATACAAGCACGTATGCAAAAAGGTATTTTAGGCCCGATTTCAGGAAAACAGGTCCAAAACACACCTTACGCCCAGCGGGAATTCATCTCCAGGAAGAGGGCATCGTTCTCTTCGCGGGAGGCTTTCCTTCTCACCTCTGAGGTCCCGAATCCCACTTCCAGTTCACCGTTGTCAATGCGTTGCATCACGGAGTCAGCGAACTCATCTAAAGGAGCGCCGAAGTTATGCAATCCGGTTCCGCCCAGATCGGTGTTCACGGCGGGTGGCACAATCTCCACCACTTCCACGCTCGTTTTGGAAAGCAGATAACGCAGGGACATGGTGAAAGAATGCAGGGCCGCTTTGGTGGCGCAGTACACCGGCGCGAAAACACCCGGCGTAAACGCCAGCCCCGAGGTCACGTTCACGATAGCGGCGTGCGGCTGTTGCTTCAGGTGGGGCACAAACAGGCTGCTCAGATGGATGGGCGCTTCTAAGTTAATGGCGATTTCCTGCTGCGTCTGGCTCCACTCCTCCTGCTCGTCCACCAGATTCACCCGCCGTTGAATACCGGCATTGTTCACCAGCACATTCAACGCCGGAAACTCGGTGGTGGTCCACTCCAGCAGGGCAATGCGGTCGGCTTCCCGGGCCACGTCACAGGCAATGGTGTGGATCTGGGGATATCGGGCTTTCACTTCGTTGAGCTTATCGGCGCGGCGGCCGCAGATGATCACGGTGCTGCCGGCGTTCAGAAAGCGTTCGGCAATGGCAAGGCCAATCCCGGAGCCTCCCCCGGTGATCAAGACAGTATTTCCAGCTAATTTCATTTCTGAGTAGTGAAGGTTGTAAGATGTCCTTGTTTTACTTCTCCGCTATGGCAGAAGTTCTATGATACGAGACCGATGCTGTTTTTGGCCCGATTTCTTAAAAACTGCCTCAAAACAGAAAGGCCTCCCCTGCTTAGCAAGGAAGGCCTTCTTCAACCGTATTTCAGAATTATTCCTGCACTCCGGGCACACCCAGCGGAAGCGCGCTGTGCCAGTCAAAGTCCGGCGCTTTCTTCTTGGTGGGGGCCAGTTCATCCAGGGTGTTGGCATCGTACAGACGACCGTTCCGCATCACGTATTTGATGGAGTTGGTGTTCCGGATGTTCTCCAGCGGGTTCTGGTCCATGATGACCAAATCGGCCAGTTTACCGTTCTGGATGGAGCCTAAGTCACCGTCTAAGCCCAAAGATTTCGCGCCTAAAATGGTGGCTACTTTCAAGGCATCCAGGTTCTTCATGCCCCCGGATTGGATAGACCAGAGTTCCCAGTGGTACCCTAAGCCTTGCAACTGACCATGCGAACCCACACCAGCCAAACCACCGTCTTTCACCAGTCTGTTCACAAACTGCGCGTGACGGTCAAAGATGTGCTCTTCTTTAGAGAACCAACCTCCTCTGCGTCGGGCTTTCTCGTCTAACTCCACTTTTGGAGTGAAGTAGTTAAGCTTTTTATCCCCGATTACATTTTCCGTGGCATAGTAATAGTTCTCGGCCCAGGGACCGCCGTAGGAAACCAGCAAAGTTGGCGTGTAGGCAATCTGCGACTTAGACACAAACTCCAGCACGTCTTTGTACAGCGGATAGATGGGGTACGAGTGCTCATGGCCCGGGTAGCCGTCCAGAATCTCAGTCAGATTCAGTTTGAAGTCCAGACCGCCTTCGGTGGTAGGCATCAGGCCTTGTTCCTTGGCCGCCATGATAATCCACTGACGGTGCTGGCGGTTCCCCACCAAATACATTTTGATGGTCTTGGTGTTGTAGTAATCAGAGTACTGCTTCAGCACGCTCTTGGCATGGTCTAAGCTTTTCAGGTTATAGGACCAGTACCCAACGCCCGGACCCGTGGAGTACACGCGCGGCCCGATCATCTTGCCGGTTTCCACCATATCTGAGTAGGTCAACACGTCGGTAGTGGCGGTTTGCGGGTCGCGGGTGGTGGTCACGCCGTAGGCTAAGTTCGCGGCGTAAATCCAGACCTGGTTGGAGTGCACGCCCCAACGCGGCCACATGTGCGCGTGGGTGTCTACGAAGCCCGGCGTAATGGTTTTGCCTTTCACATCCATGACCGTAGCGTTCTGCGGAACGGTCAGCGTACCGGAGGCTCCTACCGCTTTGATGCGGTTGTCCTGAATCAGAATATCGCCGTTCTCAATTACCTCGTCGCCGTTCATGGTGATAATGCGGGCTCCTTGTAACAAGATATTTCCCGTCGGGATGTCACGCGGCACAGTGATCGCAATTCTGGTTTCCACCGGCTTGTAGCCTTCAATCTTCACGGCTTCTTTGGCGCCGGTGCTGTCTTTCTTCACTTCGGTGGCGGGCTTGGCGTCTTTCTTCAGCTCCTCGGCGGCTTCCAGTTCACGTTTCTTCGCGAAGGCTTGGTCCATGTTATAGGCGAAGAAAGCGTTCCCGATGGACCAGTACACGCTTTTCCCATCGGCTGACCAGCTCGGGAATTGACCGCCGATGTCGGTGAGTTTCCAGCTTGGGAACTGCGAACTGGCGATATCGGCCACGGAGATGGTGGGCGTTTCGCCGCCTACAAACGGGATGGTCACCACGTAAATCTCGTTGTTGATGAGAGCTAGCGCTTTGTCGCCCTTCGGAGCTTTGATAATAGTAGTAGCGGTAGAAGCCTGTTGCTGCGGCTCGCGCTCGTTCACGTGCGTGTTGTGGCTCATCTCCTCCTCCAGCATGTCGGCGAACGACCCGAAGGTGGTGATGCCTTTTACTTTCACGTACGGCTTCTTGTCGGTGCCGTCCCACCGGATAGAAATCAAGCCGTCAGAGGAGCTGTACAGGTAAATGCGGTCATCGCCTTGCACGAAGTGCGGGTTCGCGCCCAGGTTGGCTTTGGTCACGAACGTGCTGGCGCCGCCTTTAGAAGAAATCCAGTTAATGGTCTGCCGCGCGTCAAACGCGCCCGGTCCCGCCGATTCACGGTAAGTCTGCGCCGAGCCTTTCACGAACACGATTTTGTCACCTTTGGGTGACCACACCGGCTCCTGGAAAACGGAGTTCTCCACGGTCAACTTCTCTGGTTTGCCTTTGCCGGTAGCCGCTACTTTGTAGATGGCACCCCCGGTTTTCTCCTGCCAGGTCACAAACGCCAAGCTCTTGCCGTCCGGTGACCAGGCAGGTTGCGCTTCGGTGAAATCATTGGTGGTCACGCGTTTTGGCGTACCATTCGGGTAATCAGTGATGTACAGACGGTCCAGCGCGGTAAAGGCCAGACGTTTGCCGTCCGGCGACATAGCCGCATCGCGGATTTGCGTCACCTTCATGGTTTTGTCATCGCTGATGGGGTACTTGAACTCCAGCTTAGGCCCGATGGCGATTTTGGTATTCACCTCGAACGGAATTTCCTTGGCCGCACCGCCGCTCACCGGAATGCGGTAGATTTTTCCGCCGTACGAGGCCACCAACTCTTTGCTGTCTGGCGTGAACGACATGGCCGGCAACACGCCCAGCGGCGCGATGGACTCCTGCTCATCGCGCTGCACCGGATACGCCAGCCACTTCTCATCGCCGGATTTCAGGTTCTGCACAATCAGGCCGGTTTCGTTGTTGTGGCGGGTTCCGTAGACCAGCATCGTGCCATCCGGCGACAAGGTAGGCGAGAATGCCGAACCGTAGCGCGAGGTGCGGGTATCGGTTTCGCCGGTTTCGCGGTCCAGCGTGGCCAATTGGTACTGCGGCAACTGCGCGTTGTAGTTCCAGCCTCCGGTGCGGCGCGAATACCAGATATAGCGCGGGTCTTTGCCAAACGCCGGCTCCACGGTTTTCAGGGTCTCAGGCGTTTTGATCAACTGTGTTCCGCTCCCGCTGTCTTTGTGATACAGGTGCAGTTTCAGGTTCCGGCGGCCTTGCGACACCACCAGGTATTCGCCATCGGGCGTCCACTCAGCAGCCTGAAAGTTCTCGTTTTTGCTTTTGCTGATTTGGCGGGTTTTCTTGGTAGCCAGGTCCATCACCCACACGTTGTCGTTTCCGTCGCGGTCTGAGAGGAACACGATGGACTTGCCGTCCGGGCTGAAACGCGGCTGCACATCCAGGGCCATGCCTTCGGTCAACTGCTCGGCTTTGCCCCCGGCCATCGGCAGCAAATACAAATCGCCCAGCATGCTGAAGATAAGCTGTCCGCCCGCCGGGTGTACGTCCAGCGCGAGCCAAGAACCTTCCTTCGTGTTGATGTCAATGGTGCGGCCCGCTTCCAACGGCAGGTCTTTTTTCTCTTCTTTTTTGGGGCTGTCTTTCTTTGCCGGGGCAGGTGCGTTCTGGGCCAGCGAAGGCTCCACGAACAGCCCCAGGGTGCAAAGCAGCAATACGGGTTTCCTCCAGCCAGGCATATGGTTGGCAAAAAACTGCTTCATAATAAAGGGGTTAGTTGGGTGATAGTTTGGGATTTGTGAAGATAAGGATTGTTTTGATAGGTTGCTGAGCTGCACCGGGGTAAATGCGTTTTGGGGCTGTTTTGAGAAAACAGGCTTAAAACGCATTTGCTTCTATGGCGTGGATTTATTTCCGTGCCTTTTCTTCTTGTTGAGCTAACACTGATTAGTGACCAGCCACCCCCCCGTTGTTGGTGTTCTCACCAACGACCATGACTGCCGCTCAAGTTAGCTATCTGCTTTTGCTCTCCACCTCTTTCCTACCAAGCCTTAAGGCTGGAGTCGCGGTCTGCCCGCGTTTGTCACTTTTCTCCTGGATGAGAAAAGTAACCAAAAGAATCAAGAAGCCCCGAACTCGCTGACGCTCAAACAGGCGGGGCTTCAGTTGGTACCACCGGGTAAAAGCCTTCTGTTTCATAGGGAGCTAAGGCCATTGCTGCTGGAGCCGTTACTGCTTGCGCTTCCCCTTGCCTCGGGCTACGCAGGCGGCCCTCCGCTGGGGAAGCGCAGATGGACTTATGGCTGCTTGTGCTGCTGCAATGCCTTCATCGTCCTGCGGACGTGATAGAAGAAGCACATGGTTCAAGTCTGTGACTTGGACCCAAAATGGCCGGCAGTTTGCAACTGCCGTGCGGCAACAGCCTCAACTCGGGTTTGTTAGTCAATCTACTTTCGAAGCAAAAGAACTCTTAAGAAACTGAACAGGAACCTGTAAACGCGTTTCGGGCCTGCTTTTGGTAAAACAGGCCCGAAACGGTTTTGACAATAGGTAGTCCGCGGCTTACACGAGTAGGGTATTTTTCACGTAGTCGCGGCTTTGTTTGATGCTTTGGAAGGGGTCCATGCCGGCGGCGAAGTTTTCCTGCTCCACGAAGATGCGGTCAACGCCGGAGGCTTTGGCTTGGGCGAAAATGGCTTTGTAGTCGATGGTACCGTTGCCAACTTCGGTGTTCAGGTCAGGCTTGGCTTTGTCCATGTCTTTCACGTGCCACATCACAAAGCGGCCTTTGTGCTGGCTGAACAGGTCTACCGGCTTACGGCCCGCTTTTTCCATCCAGAACAAATCGGCCTCGAAGCTGACCAGCGCCGGATCGGTTTCCTTCAGCAGGATGTCATAGCCGGTGGTGTCACCGTATTGCTTGAACTCGAAGTCATGGTTGTGGTAGGCCAGCTTCAGTCCGGCGGCTTTGCAGAGCTCGGCAGCCTTGTTCACCTTGTCAGCGATGTTTTTGTAGGCATCGGCGCTGTTTCTCAGCTCTTCGCCCAGGTACGGCACCGTGATGTATTTGTGGCCCACAATGTTGCCGGCCTCAATGTAGCGTTTCACAATATCAGTGTTGCCGTCTTTCATGTACTGGCCAAACTCGTAGTGACCGCTGGTAGAAAGCAGGTTATTGGCCGTGAGCAGTTCTTTGAAAGCGGTGGGTTCTAAGCCCCAGTAGCCTTTGTCTACGGAATACCCATAGGTTTCCACATCATTGTACCCGGCCTGCGCCACTTTCCCGATCACGCCTTTCACATCCTGGGGTAGCACTTCCCGCAGGGTGTAGAGTTGGATCCCGATGTCACTCAAGCCCGTGTCTCCGGTGCTTGTGGAGGTGGCGGAGGTGTCAGTTCCCTCCGTAGAGGCAGTGGTGGTGGTGTTCTGGCTGGAAGAATCACAGGAAGTCAGCAACGAGGGCGCGAAGGCCACTCCGGCTGACAGTAACCCGAGCTTCTGTAAAAAAGATCTTCTGTTGTTCATTTCGGTTTAGGTAGGTGAACGGTTAGTTGGGTTCGGTTAAAGGGAAAGCCCTCAGACATCGCAGATCTGGACGGCTTTTCTCAGGGACGCGAGTTTGTCTTTGGCCTGCGGAATGAATTCCTGCGCCACGAAGCCCTTAAAACCCGTGGCTTTGATGGCGCGCATAATGGCCGGATAATTCAACTCCTGGGTGTCATCAATCTCGTGGCGGCCCGGCACCCCGGCGGTGTGGTAATGTGCGATGTACTGGTGGTTCTCCCGGATGGTCTGGATCACGTTGCCTTCGTCTACCTGCATGTGGTAGATGTCATAGAGCAGCTTGAAGTTTTCGGAGCCCAGGCGCTTGGCCAGCTCGGCACCCCAGGCGGTACGGTCGCATTGGTAGTCTGGGTGGTTGACTTTGCTGTTCAACAACTCCATCACCAGCACTACTTTGTGCTTCTCGGCCAGCGGCAGCAGCTTTTTCAGACCTTCCACCGAGTTCTTTAAACCCGTTTCATCATCCAGGCCGTTGCGGTTTCCGCTGAAGCAGATCAGGTTGGTGTACCCTGCTTTGGCTACCAGCGGGATCATGTCTGAGTAATTCTTAATCAACGTGGCGTGGTACTGCGGGTGGTTAAACCCTTCGGTGAGGCTGATCTCCGCGCCGTTGCACATGGTGGAAATCAGCCCGTGTTTCTTAAGCGTAGGCCAGTCTTTGGGTCCCACCAAGTCAATGCCTTTCAGGCCCATTCCCTGGGCGGCCACGCAGAGTTCCTCCACCGACAACTCATTGAAGCACCAGCGACACACCGAGTGGTTGATGTTGCCTTTCAGTTCATAGGTAGTTTCCGTTTTGGGCTCGTTTTGGGCAAAACAGGACAAAGAGCCGGTGGCGGTCAAAGCTGCGGTAGTGGCCAATATTCCTTTGATGGCGATTCTTCTGTTTTTGTCTGGCATAGCAGGTGGGGTAAGCGAAGGCAAGTTGAAGCTGGAGGTTGGCTCATGGGCAAAACGACGGTTCTACAGCCGCTTGATTAGAATGTTTCGGTACCAGACATCGTCTCCGTGGTCCTGCAAGGCGATCTTCCCGGATTTGAATGCCCCGAAATCCGCCATGTCTTTGAACTTGCTTCCGGCCACCATCTTCTTCCAGTTATCGTCCCACAGAGTAGTGGCAACCACTTTCACCCCGTTCTGGATGATCTCCAACTGGCCTTTGTTGCTGATGATTTCCACCTGGTTCCACTCACCGGCGGGCTTCACCGTCTCGGGGCTGCTGGCAATCAGGTCGTATAAATCACCGGCGCGGTGCTTGTGGATTTTGGCATCGGGGTGGCCGTTATTGTCCAGCACCTGCACCTCGGGGCCGGTGTTCCAGGTGTTGGGGTATTTGGCGGCATCGTCCTGCACAAACAAGATGATGCCGCTGTTGCCCTTGGCCGCTATTTTCCAGTCCAGCTTCAAGTGGAAATTGTCGTAGCTTTCTTGCGTCACAAGATCTCCGCCGTCGCCCTTCTGCCAGTTTTGTTTGTTGGCGGCGTCCAGGTGCAGGGTACCGTTGTCTACTTTCCAGGCTTTGCCCGCGGCGGTTTGCCCGTAGGTGTGCCAGCCGGTGGTAGTTTTGCCGTCGAAGAGCGGTTTAAAGGCCGTTTCTGCAAAAGTGCCCCCAGATTGGTTGTTGTCCATGGTAGATTTGAGGGAGGTAGACGTGCAGGCGCTGAACGCACCGAGGGCCAGAAGTGGGATGATCTTGCGGAGAGCCATAGCCGTTTTATTTTTTGAGTGAAAGGATATATTGAGCCATTTGCTTGGCTTCGTCTTCACTTAAGTTAGGATGCGGTGTCATCGGGATTTCGCCCCAAACGCCTTTGCCGCCCTGGATGATCTTGCCCGCCAGATAGTCCGTGTCTTTTTCGTTGTTCTCGTATTTGTCGGCCACGGCCTGGTACGCCGGACCTACCAGTTTCTCGTCTATTCTATGGCAACCGGTGCAATCTGACTGGGCGATCAATTTCTCGCCGTTCGCGTGCGGGCTAACGCCGGCTCCGGCGGTACGGTCCGTCCCGATGTTGAGGCTGCTGGTGTCTGCATCAGATTGCCGGCTGGCGGCACTCATGTTCGCGGCGGAAGAAGAATCAGCGCTGGAGCTTTCCACGGCCCCTTCGTTGGTGGACGAATTGCTGTTACAGGCTGCCATGAAAGCGCAGCAGCTTACTAGAAGGAAAAATTTTTTCATAGTGGGTACGCGTAATTCTATGGTTTTAGGTTTGATGACAATCTGAAATAGAGACCCGCCAACAGATCTCTACCGGACAACTTGGTGCAGCGGCGAGGTCTGTTTTAGCATCGTTTTTAGAAAAACTGCCTAAATATGGCATTTTATCTGGATGATTTTTCCTTCGGGCAAAAACTTATGTCCACGGGTTTACGCTTCCACCCAGCGCGCACCTGAAGGCCAGTTCGCCGCGCAACGCCGCCGCTTAGGTAGCCCAGGCCTTATCGCCTTTTTTATACGGCATGCAGCCGTCAAAACGGCCGGGCACCGGAAGGTAGCGCAGGGCCTGCGTGGCTCCCACCTCTGAGGTGAAATAGCCCAGCAACGTGAGCTCCTTCATCATCCGGAAGTAGTGGTTAGGCTCCTCGGCTTTTTTGTTTTTCTGGTGGTTCTTCTGGTCTTGGTCCAGTTGGTTGAGCAGGGCCGTGCGCTCCTGTGCGCTGGCTTCCAGGAACTTCTTGTTGAATTTCTTTTTGCTGGCGTCATCCAGTTGGGAAATGCCTTTCAGGAAGATTTTCTGGTCTTCAGGGGTGTAGCAATCCTGCACCATGGTAGCCATGAAGGTACCTATTTTGGCGGCTTTCGCGCCGGGCGAGCTGGTGGTAGGAATGATGGTCTCCCCTACCTCGTCTAACAACGTCACCTGGTCCTGGTCAAACAGCTTGTTGACTTTGGGGGAACTATTGGTGCAGGAAACCAGGAACTCGGCACCAATCATGGTACCGCCCATCATCCAGCCAATAGCGGCAATCGCTTCTCTTCTATTCATCTTAAACCATTTATGGCCTGTTTTCTAAAAACATTGTCTAAACTGATGGTACTCCTCTTCTATCCCACGTTGCAGGAGACGGAAAGCACCAACTTCATATACTTACACGCCCAACGTCCAGCCGGCGCGGTAGTCGCGTTTCACGAATTGGTTGACTTCGTCAAAGTTGGTGACGCGCATGTTCTGGTTGTCCCAGAGCAGTTTCACGCCGCGGCCGGGGTAATCGAAGCCGTTGCCGGCGGCATTGGGTTTGCGCACATCAATGCCTCTGATGGCGAGGTTGGCCATGAGCAAAGCCTCGGTGAGCGGACCGGCAATCTCGAACGGAGAACTTACCTCCATCTTGCCGTATCCGGCCAGACAGGCTTCCACCCACTGCGCATAATGGCCTTCGGCCCCGCCGGGTACTCTGGCTAGCCGGTGCTTGGGATTCACGTTATGGGTGCGGGAAGTAGGCAACAGGCGCGGGTCTGCCCCGTAGGTGCTGCACATCATCTTGCCTTTGGTGCCCACGAAGAGCGTTCCGTTGCCGCCATCGCCAAATACCTCATTGGGACCGAGTTCCTCGGGACGTTCTGGCTGAATACCGCCATCCATCCAGTGTAGGGTCACTGGGCCTTTGGTTTTATCGGTTTTAGGGAACGTCAGGGTCACGTGGCTGGAAGGCGGGCAGCTCTCGGGGAAGTAGCCGCGCTTGAACTCGTCTACATACACGCTGCCTACGCTGGCCTGCACATCAGTGGCATACTGCAAATCCAGTACCCGGAACGGAGCTTCAATCAGGTGGCAACCCATGTCACCCAGGGCGCCGGTGCCGTAGTCCCACCAGCCGCGCCAGTTGAAGGGCACCAGTTTGTTCACGTAGTCTTTGTAGGGTGCGGTGCCTAACCATAGATCCCAATCCAGGTCTTTAGGTACCTCGGCTTTGGTGGCTGGCCATTGGATGCCCTGCGGCCAAACCGGCCGATTGGTCCAGCTGTAAATGGTGTGCACCTTACCAATGGCCCCAGAGTCATACCACTCGCGCATCTGGCGCACGCCATCGCCGGAGGCGCCCTGGTTGCCCATTTGCGTGACTACCTTGTAGCGTTTGGCGGCATCGGTGAGCATGCGGGCCTCATAGATGTCATGCGTGAGCGGTTTCTGCACATACACGTGCTTGCCCAGTTGCATGGCGGCCATGGTGGTCACGGCGTGGTTATGGTCAGGCGTGGAGACCGAGACGGCATCAAAGTTCTTTGCCTCTTTATCGAACATCTCGC
The DNA here is from genome assembly GCF_014269285.1 of Rufibacter sediminis. Taxonomy (GTDB): domain Bacteria; phylum Bacteroidota; class Bacteroidia; order Cytophagales; family Hymenobacteraceae; genus Nibribacter; species Nibribacter sediminis. The sequence goes on along the minus strand of NZ_JACOAF010000012.1, from coordinate 34,512 downwards.
GCCAGTCTCTGTAGTACTTGGCTTTGGGGAACCGTTCCCGGGACTTGGCGGCGCGGGTGTCGTCTACGTCGCATAGAAAGGCGATATCGGCTTTGCCGCTGTCATGGAAACTCTTGATGTCGCTTTCGCCTTTGCCGCCCACGCCCACGGCGGCTATCCGGAGCCGGTCACTGGGGGCGGTGTAGCCTTTGCCGCCCAGCACGTAGCGGGGCACAATCATGAATCCGGCCGCGGCCAGGGCTCCGGTTTTCAGGAACTGCCTTCTGGTGCTGTCCTGCGGGGCGGATTTTTTTTCTTCTTCGGTCATGAGGGGGTAGCTTGAGGGAAATCAGATGTTCATTTTCTTCAACTCACTAACGGCATGGTCCACGGCGCGGGCGGTGAGGGCCATGTAGGTAAGCGATGGGTTCTGGCAACCCGCCGAGGTCATGGCCGCGCCATCGGTCACGTACACGTTAGGCGCATCCCACACCTGGTTATACTGGTTCAGGACCGAGGACTTAGGATCGCGGCCCATGCGGGCGGTGCCCATCTCATGGATGCCCTGGCCCATAGCGTAGCCGGCATCGTAGGTTTCCACGTTCTTGAGACCGGCAATCTCCAGCATTTCCTTCGCGTCATTGGCCATGTCTTGGCGCATTTTATGCTCGTTTTCCTTTATCTCGCAGGAAATGTCCAGCACCGGCAGGCCCCATTTGTCTTTCTTGTTCTTGTCCAGTTTCACCATGTTCTCGTGGTACGGCAGCGTCTCCCCGAAACCGGTAAGGCCCATGGTCCAGGCGCCGGGCTCGGTCATGGCGTCTTTCAACTGAGCCCCGATGCCCAACTCGGCAATCTCCCGGCCCCAACCGGAGCGGCTGGCGCTGCCCTGGTACCCGAAACCCCGGATGTAGTCGCGCTTGTCGCCGTTCACGTTCCGGAACCGCGGGATATAGATGCCGTTCGGCCGTCGGCCATAATAATATTTGTCATCGTAGCCTTCCGCCTCGCCTTTGGCCCCGGCCCTGAAGTGGTGGTCCATGAGGTTGTGGCCCAACTGCCCGCTGCTGCTGCCCAGCCCGCCTTCCCATACATCGGTGGCCGAGTTCATCAAAACCCAGGTGGAGTTCAGCGTAGAGGCATTCAGGAACACCACTTTGGCCAGATACTCATACGTCTGGTTGGTCTCCGCATCCAGCACCTCTACACCTCTGGCTTTCTTGGTGTCTTTGTCATACAGGATTTTGGTCACAATGGAATGCGGCCGAAGCGTTAAGTTACCCGTGGCCATGGCGGCGGGCAGCGTAGCCGACTGCGTGCTGAAGTATGCGCCAAACGGGCAACCCAACCAGCACTTGTTGCGGTACTGGCAATTGGTGCGGTTGTTATGCGCCGCCGTGAGGTTGGCCGTGCGGCCGATGATGAGGTGGCGGTTTCCTTTGTAATGCGTCTTGAGGCGGGCGGCCACGTCTTTCTCCACACAGTTCAGCTCCATGGGCGGCAGGAACTCGCCGTCGGGCAGATGCGGAATGTTGTCTTTGGAACCGCTGATGCCCGAGAACTTCTCTACGTAGCTGTACCAGGGCGCCAGGTCTTTGTAGCGGATGGGCCAGTCCACGGCGATGCCGTCTTTGGCGTTGGCCTCAAAATCAAGGTCGCTCAGGCGGTAACTCTGGCGGCCCCACATGAGGGAACGGCCTCCTACGTGGTAGCCCCGGTACCAGTCAAAGCGTTTGCTTTCTATGTAGGGGCTTTCCTTTTCGTTCACCCAATAGTCCAGGTTGGCTTCATTGAGGGTGTAGTCGCGTTTGAGGACCGGGTAATTCTCAATCATCTCCTGCGTGCGGCCCCCGCGGTGCGGCAGTTCCCAGGGATGCTTGTTCGCGTTCACGTAATCCTTGACGTGTTCTATGTTTCTGCCCCGCTCCAGCAGGATGGTTTTGAGGCCCTTTTCGGTGAGTTCTTTGGCAGCCCAGCCGCCCGAAATCCCGGAACCAATGACAATGGCATCGTAACGATTATCGGCCATAGAGGAAGGTTGTTTGCTTAGTTGGCATAAAGGAATTTGGCTTTTCAGGAATGGAGCAATGACAACGGCATCGCCATTCCTTGCCCTTCCATTGATATAGTATCAACAAAACGGACTTTTAATAATAAAATTTAAAAACAGCAAAAGCAAGCACCCCGCCTCCCCTGCCCGGAAAAAAGGGCTACTCCAGCTTGCCCCTGGAGTAGCTCGCCACCACGGTGCGTCGGGCGTAAAACTCGCGAAAACGGCCTTTTCAGCTTGTTTTGGCCAAAACAGCCTCAAAACAGCCATCATTACGGAAAATTATTTAGCTAAACCGTTTTATGAAAATTTTTCATCCTTTCAGCGAAGCGGAACCCTTAAGAAAGCTGTCCCCTTGATAAACCGCCTAAAAACAAAAGCGGGAACCTTCACAGGCTCCCGCTTTTGTTTTTAGCACTTTTGTGGAAAGCAGGCCCTTAACGGCCTTGCACGGTGATGTCTTCCGTTTTGATCTCACTCTGGCGCAACTGCACCGGCTCGGTTTTCTTGCGGAGCTTCATGTTCAGCATCTCTACCAGCAGCGAGAAGAACATGGCAAAGTAGATGTAGCCTTTCGGGATGTGGGCGTGCAGGGCTTCCACCACCAGCATCACTCCAATCATGATCAGGAAGGACAGGGCCAGCATCTTCACGGTGGGGTGGTCGTTCACGAAATCGCTCACGTACTTGGCGAAGGCCAGCATGATGCCCATGGAGATGATCACGGCCACAATCATCACAATCACATGGTCTACCAGACCAACAGCGGTTAAGATAGAGTCAAAGGAGAATACAATGTCCACCATCACAATCTGCACCAGAATCTTGCCCATGGTGGCGGTTCCGCCGGCGGCACTATGGTGTTCTTCCTCGCCCTCCAGCTTGTTGTGGATCTCGGTGGTACTCTTGGCCAGCAAAAACAAGCCCCCGCCAAAGAGAATAATATCGCGCCAGGAGACATTGAACGGCTCGTCCATCCAGGGCAGGTTCCAGGTGAAGAGCGGTTGGTTCGCGTTCACAATGTGGCTGATGAACATCAGGAGGATAATCCGGAACACCAGGGCCAGCATTAACCCGATGGTGCGCCCCCGCGCCTGCTGGGCTTTGGGCAACCGCGCCACCACAATGGAGATGAACACAATATTGTCAATCCCCAGCACTACTTCCATGAAGGTAAGGGTGAGGAGGCTTAGCCAGACATCTGGGCTGGAGAATACGTCAAACATAGTTTTACAGAATCAGGTAGTGGATTGGGCGCTGGGTAGCAGAATTCAAGAGATTTAAACGCAGTGTTTCCGGCGGAGTTAAGCCAGGCAGCGGCCCGGCCTCCTTTTTAGGTATTATTACGGAGAGCCGCCTGGGCTACGACTTCATGTTCACGAACTGCAGCGGAATGCCCAGCTCGGCGCGGCGCAGCATCGCAATCACGTCCTGCAGGTCATCAATCTTCTTGGCGGTCACGCGCACCTGGTCGTCCATGATGGCGGGCGTCACTTTGAGTTTGCTGTCTTTGATGAGCTTCACAATCTTCTTGGCGTCCTCTTTGTCAATGCCGGCGCGCACTTTCACGTCTTTCTTGATCATCGGGCCGCTGGGGAACGCCTCGTTGCTGAAATCCAGGGCCGTGGCATCTATCTGCTGCTTCACAATCTTGCTCAGGATGATATCCTCGATCTGGCGCAGGCGCATGTCGTTCTCGGTGACGATGTGCACGATGTTGGTTTTCTTGTCCAGCTCCAGGCTGCCTTTGGAGTCCCGGAAATCAAAGCGCGTCTGAATCTCTTTTTTCACGGTGTTGATGGCGTTGTCCAGCGTCTGCGGATCAACCTTGCTCACGATATCGAATGAAGGCATAAGAGGATTTTATTAGAAAATGATTGGGTATTTATACGGTTTTATTGCCGGATGCCGAACAAAGTTACTAGTTTAGCGGAATTTTACGGAAAAGAGCTTAAAAACGCAGTCATGCAAATTATTCAGCCCTCTACCTTTCACGAGTTTGAGCAGTATTACCGTTTACGTTACGAAATGTTACGCAAGCCTTGGCACCAACCCATAGGCAGCGAGCGCGCCGAGGATGACGACCAGGCCATTCATTTAATGGCTCTTGACGAGAATACCGGCGAAATCATGGGAGGATGTCGCGTGCACCTGGAATCAGATCAGGAAGCCCAGCTTCGGTTTCTGGCCGTGGCCCCCAAGTACCAGAACAAACAGGTAGGCCGCCGGCTTCTGCAGGCGGTGGAAGAAGAAGCCCGCAAGCTGGGTGCCCAGGACCTGATTGTGCAGGCCCGCGAGTACGCCCGCAACTTCTACAAGCGCAACGGCTTCACCGAAGAGTTTCCCACGCATTTACTCTTCGGAGAAGTGCAGCATTACCAGATGCGCAAACCCCTTCACTAAGCAGCGACGTAAAAGTCCTTGCTCCGCTTCCCATCTGCTTCACCTGCAGCCCTACTGGGAAACGGAGTAACCTTTACGTCTTCTGCCATGAAAAAACCACTAATCTTTACCGGCCTGGGTGCCGGGTTGCTGACCGCCGGAGCTTTGTACCTGGCCCTGAAACCCAAAAACGCTCCCTTACCCACCGTCGCCTCGGTAGACCTGCAACGCTATGCCGGCAAATGGTACGAGATAGCGGCGTTCCCCCAACGTTTTGAGAAAGGCTGCCACTGCACCTTCGCGGAGTACACGCCCAAGGAAGGCTACGTGGAAGTGCGCAACACCTGCCGCAAAGGCAGCCCTGCCGGCAAAGAAGATGGCGTGGTAGGCAAGGCGTTTCCGGTGGAAGGCAGCCACAACGCCAAACTCCGCGTGCAGTTCTTCTGGCCCTTCCGGGGCGATTACTGGATTCTGGCCCTGGCCGATGATTACTCCCACGCACTGGTGGGCACCCCAGACCGCGACTACCTCTGGATCTTGTCCCGCGCCCCGCAGCTTGATTCCGCGATTTTCGCCCGTTTGTCCCAAAAAGCCCGCGAACTGGGTTTTGACACCCGCCGGCTGGTCAAAACAGATCAGAGTTGCAATGAAAGATAATTGTCTTTCTTGCGTCTAGTGCCTTAGGCTGGTGCAGGCAGTTTGCCGTGGCTGGCGGATGCGGTGCCCTTATACTGGGTTGTTGCATGGTTTCCCTCCGTGCGCTCACGGCCGCGAGGCCCCGTCTTCCCCTCTCGCACTGTCCTTTCGGCCTGAGAAGTCTTTTGCGCTTAGTTTTGCCTTTCCATGGCCAAAAGCGAGGCGCGCTCGGGAAAGACTGGAACTGGGGAAAGTTGCAATGGACTCCTGCCCTCTAAAGCGGAGACTCCCCCTTTGAAGGGGGCGAAGGGGGATGTTTACACTTGCCGGTCACACGCGTTCCTTTCTCCCTTAAAGGTGAAAACATGGTTCAAGTCTGTGACTTGGGCCTATAATGACCGGAAGTTTGCAACTTCCATGAGGCGAGAGCCTCAATAGAACGTTCGCTGAATCAGCAATGGCAGGCAATCACGTTGGATTGAATCTCCTGCCTTGAAGGTGGTAGGTTCAACTACGTTCCCTCTGCAACATTGCCCACTCCCTTGTCATTATCCTTATCAGCCTTTGGTTTTTCAAGTGGAACTCCAAAATCAGCGTTTTGCCGCAGCGCTAGCACCGCCTGTAATTCTTTCCGCAACAGCTTCACTTCCAAGTGCAGCTGTTCAATCTGAGTGGCACCGGCGGTTGCCGAGGTGTTGCTGGCGGCATCCTGGTCCAGGAAGAAACTGGCCAACAAGGCCGTGAAATACCCAAATACCGCAAATCCGTACAACGCCAGCACAAAACACAGGGCGCGGCCTTCGGGGGTTTTGGGCCAGTACTCACTGCCCAGCGAGATCAGGATCATGGCCGTCCACCAAAGAGCTTCGCCGTAGGACGAGATCCCGCCTTCCACCTCGTTCTCGAACGCGTACATGCCGGCCGCGCCGGAAAACAACACCGCCAGCGAGAGCGCCAGCATGTACCCGAAGCCCCGGCGGCCCATGGTGGCGCCCAGGCTTTTCATGCCCCGGTTTAAGGAACTCAAAACCCGCACCAGCCGGATGCCCCGCACCGCGCGTACGGTCCTGAAAACCCGCACAAACCGCGTGACCCGGAAGACCCGCAAGGCCGGCACCGCCAGGGAAATAGCGGTGAGCCAATTCGCTTTCAGGAAATCGCCTTTCTCCGGGGCCAGGGTAAACCGCAGGGCAAAATCCAGGATAAAGATCACCCAGATGGCATAGTTGAGCAGCTGCAGCATTGACCCCAAACCCCAGATCAGCTCCACCACCAGCAAGACCAGCCACACAAATCCCAGGAAGATCATGGGCCCCTCCAGGGCATGTTGCAGGCGCCGGAGAAGCTGTCGGCGTTCCTGGTTCAGGGCGTGTTTTTCGGGTGTTTCCGGCGGGGCAGGCGAAGTACTCATCAGGTTATTTTTCTAAAACATACGCAAGGGCGGCTTCAAGGTAAAGATGCGCTGCCAGGGCAAGCCGGCCAGAAGGTTGGCCTGAAGAAAAATTGTGGTGTTTTGGGGCTTCTTTTGGAAAAAAGGCCCTAAAAAGTGGTTTAATCCTATTCTTTAGCCAGTCTATATGTAACCACAGCTATATATCTTGAGTACAAGTAGCATCTCCTAAAATTGCTACCTTCTTCATTTTGTCTACGCATACTGTAAAAAGATATACGCTTAAAACGCTGGCCGTGCTCCTCTGGATCATTGGCGGGGTGTTGGTATTGGTGGTGCTGTTGCTTGTAGCCCTCCAGATACCCAAGGTGCAGGACTTTGCCGCCAGCAAGGCCGAGAATTACCTGCAGAATAAGATCGGGACGGAAGTCCGCATCGGTAAGTTCCGCAGCGATTTCCGGAAAGACATCCTGCTGGAGGGCGTGTACCTGGAAGACCAGAAAGGCGACACGCTCTGGTATTCTGAGCGTTTGGCCGCCAATCTGGACATTCTGGGCATCCTCAAGTCAAAAGTGGCGCTCAAGTCCCTGGAACTGGAGAACGCCACCGCGCACCTCTACCGTACCCTGCCCGACAGCGTCTCGAACTTTGACTACATCCTGGAGGCCTTCGCCACACCCACCGACACCACCGTGCAGGACACTACCAGCGCCGGTTTTGTCTATGACATCGGCACCATTGACTTCAAGAACATCTTCCTCACGTACCGCGACGAGGTGAACGGCCAGAACGTGCGCACCCGCGTGGGCAACCTCAACGTGAAGATGGACGAGCTGGACCTCACCAAGGAAATTTACCGCATCGGCGACATCACGCTGCGCGACACCTACGTGGACATGGTGCAGACCAAAGTTCCGCCCGAAGGCGAATCTGAGCCCCTGACCATGCAGTTCGGGCTCAAGACGGTGGCGCTGGACCGCGTGAAACTGAAATACCGCAACGGCGTGGCCAAGCAGTACATTGACGTAAACCTGGGCCAGGCCCGCCTAGCTTCTGACAACATCGACCTCATCAACTCGCGCATTGACCTGAGCAACCTGGAGCTGCACAACAGCACCCTGGCTTATTCCCAAAACGCCGAAATGCCCGCCGAGTACCGCGTGGTGAACCCGAAAGAGGCCGTGGAAGCCATTGAGGAAGCCGTTTCCAAAACTACCGGCGAGCCCGTGAACTGGGTGGTGACGCTGGACAAACTGAACGTGACCGAGGTAGACGCCGCCTTTGACAACTATGACGCGCCCAAACAAGCCCGGGGCATGGACTACAACCACCTCCTGGCCCGCAACCTGAACATCCAGCTTTCTGATCTTTTCTTCAGCACCAACCGCACCACCGCCCAACTGGACCAACTCACGTTCCAGGAAAAAAGCGGCTTTGAGGTAAAGCAATTCACCGCCGGTATTTTGTTTGACTCGGTTCAGACCGAACTTTCAGATTTGGTGCTGGAAACGGGACACAGCCGCATCGCGCGCCGTTTGAAAGTAGGCTACCCGTCGCTGGAAACCGCCGCCGATGACCTGAGCAAGCTCACCTTATCCGCTGATTTGCAGAATACCTACATCGGGTTCCGGGACATCGCCTTGCTGCAACCTTCGCTGGTGAGCCAACCGCCGCTGGCGGGCAACCTGAACCAGACCGTGCGCCTGAGCGGCCTCGTCAACGGCCGCATGGACAACCTGCTCCTGAGCAACGTGCGCGTGAGCGGCTGGCGCAACACCGATCTGGCTTTGAGCGGTCGTATCCGGGGCTTACCCAACCCAGACAACCTGGCGGCCAACCTCCAGATCAACCGTTTTCATACCACCGCCGCCGACGTGAAATCCCTGCTTCCGGCGGGCACGCTGCCGGCTAACATCACCCTGCCGCCGTCCATGGACGTGGAAGGATCGTTCAGTGGGACCATGACCGCCTTTGACGTAGACGCTACCGTGCGCACCACCTTCGGGAACGCCATCGCCAAGATTGACATGACCCCGGGCCGCACCGCCGGTCAGGAACGCATCAAAGGAAATGTGCGCCTCCTGCGCTTTGACCTGGGCCGCTTAATGCAAGACCCAACCTTGGGCAAGGCTTCCCTGGTGGCCAACATCAACGGCACCGGCATCACGCCCGAGACCATGGTGGCCAAGATCAACGGCACCGTGCAGAGCTTTGAGTACGGCGGGTACAACTACCACAACATCGGGTTTAACGTGGACGCCAACCGCAACCGCTACGCCATCAAAGCCAACAGCACCCAGGACCAGAACCTGGACTTCGCCCTGAACGGCACGGTGAACCTGCGCGGCGCCCAACCAGACATTGCCATGACGGCCAACCTGCGCGCGGTGGATTTCCAGGCCTTAAAACTCTATTCTGAGGACCTGCGCCTGCGCGGCGATATTGTTGCGAACATACGCGGCGGTGATGCCAACAGCCTGAACGGCTCCATCATTGCCCGCAACACGGCCCTTACCAGCAACAACCGTCCGCTTAAGTTTGACTCGTTGGCCGTGTACATCACCCAGCAGCCTAACCGTAGCGAGTTGCGGATCCTGTCTGACGTGCTTACCGCGAACCTGAACGGAAACATCGGGCTGGGCGACATCGGGCCGGAGCTCATGAACCACATCAGTCGGTACTATGACCTGGGGAACGGCCCTTACAAACCCAGCGCCCGCAACCGGCAGTTCTCCTTTAACATGGCCTTGCACAAGCCTAGGGTGTTCCAGGCGTTTGTTCCCGGCCTGACCCGCCTGCGCCTGGATACGCTGTACGGCAACTACAACAGCCAGACGGCTAACCTGCAACTGGTGGCTAATGTACCGCGCCTGCGTTACACCACTACCCGCCTTGATTCCATGAGGCTGGAAATGAGCTCTAACCCAACACAACTGAACTATGCCGTGCGGGCCGAGCGTGTTCGGCAAGACACCTTGAAAATTGAGAACATTGTGCTGGGAGGCAACGTGCAGAACAACATTGTGGCCACGCGGGCCGCGATCCAGAACGAGGCCGGCGAGGACCAGACGGCGTTAGGTGTGCGGTTACAGCAACTGCAAAATGCGCTGGAAGTACGTTTTGACCCTGATTTGCTGATTAACCGCGATAAATGGGAAGTATCTGCGAACAACTACGTACGCTACTACACGTCCTCTGGAGCGGTGGTGGCCGATGCCCTGCGCCTGTCCAACGGTCCTATGTCGCTGGCGCTGCAAAGCCAGAATCCGCAGAACCCCAACTCGCCCCTCAACGTGAACATCACCGATCTGGACATCGGGTACCTGGCCCGCGCGTTCCTGGATCAGGACAGTCTGGTAGCCGGTACCCTCAACGGAACGGCCACCGTCAATGACATTACGGGCAACATGAGCTTTACGGCAGACATGGGTCTGACCGGGTTGGAATACCAGACCTTCCCGGTAGGTGATTTAACCCTGCAAGCCAGCAATCCTACCGCCAACCGCTACAACATGACGGCCCGCCTCTCGGGGTATGGCAACAACGTGACCTTGGCGGGCTACTACCTGACCTCTGAAGGAAAACCCATGTCGTTTGATCTGGACATGGGCCAACTGAACCTGGCCTCGCTGCAACCTTTCACGGCTGGCATGGTCAAAAACATGGGCGGTAATTTGCTGGGCAACGTGGCGATCAGGGGAACCCTGGAGGCCCCTCAGATGACCGGTGATCTGCAGTTCAGAGACGCTACCTTCAACATCGCCATGCTGAATTCTACGTTCCGGGTACCTGATGAGCGGTTAACCGTGAACAACCAGGGCATCCAGTTCAATGAGTTTGTGATGCTGGATTCCCTGAACAACCGCGCTACCGTGAACGGCTCCATCCTGACCTCCAACTTCCTGGATTACCGGTTCGACCTGCGGGCCACCACCGATGATTTCATGGTCATGAACAGCACCGCCGCTGACAACCCGCTCTATTACGGCCGCGTGTTCCTGGACAGCGACACCCGCATCACCGGTGACCTGAATGTGCCGGTCATTACCACCAACGTGACCGTGGCCCCTAATTCTGCCCTCACTTATGTGATGCCGCAGGAAGAAGTGGGCGTGAACCGAGAGGGCATTGTGGTCTTTGTGGACGTAGACAGCGCGCGCAACCGCCGCATCAACCGCCCCAAAGACATAGACACGCTGGAGACCGAAATCCAGGGCATCGAAATGGACATGACGTTGACCCTGACCGATGAAACCCCTATCACAGTGTTGATGGACCCTGAATCTGGCGATAACCTGACTATCAGAGGCGAGGCGAACTTACGCGTGGGCTATGACGTGACGGAAAACATCACCTTAACGGGCCGCTATGACGTCACGGAAGGCCGTTACTCCCTAAACCTCTATGAACTGGTGAAACGCGAGTTTGAGTTTGACCCGGCCAGTTATATTGTCTGGACCGGTGACATGCTGGAGGCAGATGCCAATATCACGGCCATTTACAACATAGACGCCGCTCCGCTGGAACTCATCCAGAGCCAGACCTCCGGGGTAGATGCCGGGTCGGCGGGCCAGTTCCGTCAGAAACTGCCGTTTGACGTACGCCTGAACATGAAAGGCGAGATCATGCGCCCTGCCATCTCGTTCAACATTGAACTGGACGAGAAAGCCAAAGGCGCCATGGTGGCCGAGGTGGATGCCCGCCTGGATCAACTCAGCCAGCCTACCCAGGAAGCGGAACGCACCAAACAGGTCTTCTCCCTGCTGGTGCTGGGAAGGTTCATGGCGCAGGACCCACTGGCTTCCTCGGGCGGAGGTGGCATCAACAGTGCTTTGCGCGGCAGCGCCAGCAAGGTGCTCTCTGATCAGCTCAACAACCTGACGGGTCAGTACCTGGGTAGCCTGGGCTTGGAGTTAGGCTTGAACACCTATGATGATTATTCGTCCGGTGATGCCCAGAGCCGCACCGACCTGAACGTGGCCATGCGCCGCCAGCTCCTCAACGACCGGTTAACCGTAAGTTTTGGGACGGACATTCCGTTGGGTGGGGGCAATGACCAGGGCAGCTCCGGCAATACCAACTCCGGCAGCAATGCCTTCGCGGGCGACGTCTCTGTGGAATACTCGGTGACCCAGGACGGACGACTGCGCTTGCGGGCTTTCCGGAACAACTCCTACGAAGGATTCCTGGATGGACAATTAATACGCACCGGTGTTTCCCTGCTGTTCGTGCGGGAGTATGACAGCCTCGCAGACCTCTTTAGAAATACTGGCAAAGCAAAATAAATGATATCGCTTTTAAGACACGTGACCTTCTCTGCCTCCTCCTTCTCCAGGAGCGTATCCCTGTTGTTTCTCCTGGCCTTTCTGGCGGGTTGCAGCAGCACCAAAAGCGTACCCCAGGGAGATTATCTCTACATTGGCGGTGACATCAAAGTAACGTCACCGGTGCCGGAGACCAACACCAAAGCGTTGGAACCGGAGCTGAACGCCGCCATTCGGCCGCAGCCCAATACCTCTTTTCTGGGCATGCGTCCCAAGCTCTGGATTTACAACGCCATGGGCGGAAACCGGGAACGCAAAGGCATCGCCAACTGGATCAAGACTCGGCTGGGAGAGCCGCCGGTGCTGTTGAGCGAGGCCCACCCAGACCGGGTGCAGGCCAACATGATCAACCGCCTGTATAACAACGGGTATTTTTCCCCCACGCTGGCGCACACCCTTGACACTACCAGCAAGCGCAAAATGGCCACGGTACATTATGAGGCTACCGTGGGCCGCCAGTATACCATACAGCAGATCCAGTTTCCGCAGGGGAACGACAGCCTTTCCATGGCCATCCGGGAAACGGAGCCCCAAAGCTTGCTGAAGGTGAATGATCCGTATAACCTGGAGAAACTGATTGCCGAGCGCCTGCGGGTGAATGAGATTCTGAAGGAGAAAGGCTTTTTCTTCTTTGACGAAAGTTACCTGATTTACCACGTAGACAGCACCCTCAACAACAAGGTGAACATCTACGTGCGCATCAAGGACACTGCCCCGGATAAAGCGTTGATCCCGTACCGGTACCAGCAGGTCAGCATCTATACAGATTTCTCTTTAGGAGACACCCTGGGCGACAGTGAGGCCCCGGTCCAGTACCGTGATTACAAATACTACCCAGACGAGGAAACCTTCAAGGCGAAAACCATTCTGAACGCCGTGTTTGTGGAAAACGGAGACCTTTACAGCCGCAAGCACCACCTGCAGACCGTCAACCGCCTTATGGATCTGGGCACCTTCAAGTTTGCCGAGGTCAGGTTCACCCCGCTGGATTCCGTTGGGTTGAGCGGCCGCCTGAATGCCGACATCCTCTTAACCCAGGCCAAGAAAAAGTCCATCCGGGCGGAGGTACAGACCGTGCAGAAATCCAACGGATACGCGGGGCCGGGTATAACGGTCAGTTTCCGGAACCGGAATGCGTTGCGGGGCGCCGAACTCCTGCTCATCAACCTGGTGGGTTCTTTTGAGTCACAGATCAGCGGAGACAGCGCCCGCTCCGGCCTTACCTCCACGGAGGTGGGGGCCGATGCCGAGATGCACGTGCCCCGCATCATCTCGCCGTTCAACATCCGGATTGCCAGCAGCATGTACCAGCCCAGAACGCGGTTTGCGCTCGGTTTCCGGTTTATCAATCGGAAGGAATTCTTTCAGCAGAACTCCTTCAACTTTGAGTACGGGTACTCGTGGCGGCAGTACGCTACCACCGAGATCCAGCTCAACCCGGTGCAGGTGCAGTACTCGCGGCTGATGAACCCAACGCCCGCGTTTGAGAAGGAACTGGCCCAGCGTCCGTTCCTGGCCCGGGCCTTTGACCAGCAGCTCATCATTGGCGGCAATTACCGGTTAGTGTACAATACCCTGGGCATTGCCGGCCGCAAACACCAGTTATATATCAGCCCCGGGCTGGATTTTTCGGGCGGCTTGTGGGGACTCTTTTACCGGGTGAAAAACAAACGACCCGCCGATCCGGAAAACCCTAACACGTTTCGCGGGCAGGCCTTGTCACAGTACGCCAAGTTTGACCTGGAAACCCGCTATTACTTCAACCTCACCGAGAAGCTGGTGCTGGCCACCCGCCTGCTGGGCGGCTATGGTTTGCCTTACGGAAACTCCAGTGTGTTGCCGTACATTAAACAATACGGCATTGGCGGGCCCAACAGTATCCGGGCGTTCCCGGCCCGCAGCCTTGGCCCAGGGGTGTATAATCCAAGAGCGTTACAGGAGCCCGGCAACGAGGTCTCCCAAAGCTTCTCCTACTTTGACCAGACCGGCGACATCCGGCTGGAGGCCAACGCGGAGTTCCGCTTCCCGCTCATGGACCCGTACCTGAAAGGCGCGGTCTTTGCGGATGCCGGTAACATCTGGCTCGTGAACGAAGACCCCACCCGGCCTGGCGGTAAGTTCAGCGGTAACTTCATGAGCGAACTGGCCATTGGCGCGGGAGCAGGTCTACGGGTAGATGTGCAGTTCTTCGTGATCAGGGTGGATCTGGCGTACCCGCTCCGCGACCCTACGTACCCCAACGGCGGCCGACCTAAATCCGGCCTCTTCGGGACAGGCGTGCTGAACCTGGCCATCGGGTATCCGTTCTAAAATACTATAGTAAAATGAATCGTCCCGTTTAGGGCCTGTTTTCTGAAAACAGGCCCTAAACGGGACGATTCATTTTAGGTCCTCGCAAACAATTCCTTCTTATTCCGGCTGAGAGAGCGCATGTTTCCGTTCATGGTCCAGCAGCCATTTCTTCCGTTCCAGGCCGCCGCCGTAGCCTGTTAACTGGTTGTTCTTGCCAATGACGCGGTGGCACGGGATGATAATGGAGATGCGGTTGTGGCCGTTGGCCGAGGCTACCGCCCGAACCGCCTTGGGCATGTCCAGCTTTTCGGCCTGGCCTTGGTACGAGCAGGTTTCCCCGTAGGGAATGTCGTGCAGCACGTGCCACACCTTCTGCTGAAACGCCGTGCCCGGGGCGTTCAACGGCACCGTAAACGTTTTTCTGGTGCCCGCAAAATACTCGGCCACCTCAGTTTTCAATTGGAGCAGGTGGTCATTTTCGCCGGCCAGAATAGTGGCGTTTAACCGTTTCTGCAGATCCCGGAACTCAGTTTCCAGCATTCTTCTATCGGTGAACTCCAGGAGGCAGATTCCTTGCGGGGTGGCGCAGGCGTACATGGGGCCCAGCGGCGTGGTGAGCCGGGTCATCAGGATGATGGTTTGGTCTTTGATCTCGTCAGGGGAGTTTCCGAGCAGTTTTTTGAAAGTATAGCCAAAACCGCTCAAGGACTCATAACCTGAGTCAAAGGCGGAGTCGGTCACGTTTTTGCCGGTTTTCAGTTCCTGGAAGGCGGTATTGATTCTGGTCATGCGTTGGTAGGCTTGGAAGGTGATGCCGTGGTGCTTCTTAAACCATCTCCTGATTTTCTCCGGGGCCAGGCCCTGCTCCCGGAAATGATAGTCCTGGATTTTCTGTTTGGGGTTTTCCTTCACCAGCTGCAGGGCGGCCAGCACCTCGGGCGGCGGCTGGTGCGCGTGCTCCGTGGGCTTACAGACTTTGCACGGCCGATACCCGTTTTGCAGCAGTTCGCGCGCCTCGGTGTAAAACTCCACGTTCTCGGGTTTGGGTTTGCGCGCGCGGCACGTGGCAATACAGAAGATACCGGTAGTTTTCACGCCCACGTAAAAGATGCCGATGAACTGCTCATCTTTCGCCACCAGGGCTTTGTAGTATTTATCTACGTCTTTTCTGTTCGTGACCAACATAGGGTAAAAAATAGCATGAACGACTTCTTCCATTTTAAGCCTGATTTCTGAAAACCAGGGCTTTTTTCTTCAAAGAACGCCCATCCCACACCGGCTGGCAACCGAAAAATGGACAAGTATTTTTTTATCGATCGGAAAAGAAGACGAACCTGTTGCGTGAGCCGAAGGAGAGCACTTTGGTCTTGCTGCGGGCTCATCCATCATCCAGAGGGAGGCACCTTTCGGCTTGCTGGAGAGCACACATCGCAAGGGAAAAGGTATTTACCTTCCTCCGGCAGGTTGTTCCTTCAACATTTGTCCCGTCTAGTGGTTAAGGGTAAAAGAAAACGACGCCATGGCTCCTGAACAAAACGCATCCCTTGAGAAACCCACCATTATTGTAGCCGGAGCCACCGGTGACCTTGGCGGCCGAATTGTCCGGGCCCTTGTTCAGCGGGGAGCGCACGTGCGGGCGATGGTCCGGCCCGGAACGGCGGCAGAGAAAAGCACTGGCTTGCGGAACCTGGGAGCCTCGGTGGTGGAAGTGGATTTCCAGAACGCCGCCGCGTTGCGGGAAGTTTGTGCTGGCGGAACCTGCGTGATCTCGGCGCTCTCCGGGCTGCGGGAAGTGATTGTAGACGCTCAAACCTTGTTGTTGCAGGCGGCCGTGGAGGCCGGAGTTCCCCGCTTCATTCCCTCCGATTTCTCCATCGATTTCACCAAGCTCCCCCAAGGCACCAACCGCAATCTGGATCTCCGGCGGGAGTTTGCCGAGCGCCTGAACCAGGCGCCCATTGCGGCCACCTCGGTTTTGAACGGCATGTTCACTGATTTGCTGGTGGGAGCCGCGCCCGTGGTGCTGTTTCCGATGAAGCGGGTGGTCTACTGGGGCAATGCGCACCAACCTCTGGATTTTACCACCATTGAAGACACCGCCCATTTTACCGCCGCTGCCGCCCTGGATGCCGCCGCTCCCCGCTACCTCCGCATTGCCGGCGAGGTGGTGAGCGCGAGCGGCCTGAAGGACATTGCCTCTGAAGTGACCGGCAAAAACTTCCGTCTGCTGCGGGCCGGCAGCCTTGGTAGACTTGACACCCTCATCAAGGTGACGCGCGCCCTTTTCCCACAGCCGAAGGAGGTGTTCCCGCCCTGGCAAGGCATGCAGTACCTGCGCAACATGTTCAGCGGCCTTCCGAAGTTGCAGCCCCTGGACAACGCCCGCTATCCAGATCTCCGCTGGGCTTCGGTGAAGGAGGTGCTTTCGCGGCGCGGTGCTCAAAGCTGAGAATGACTTATAAACGGCATTCTCTTCAGAGACACCTTCCGTAGCTGTTGAACGAGTTTAAGCGTTGGGGGAGGCTATTCCTTTTCGGGCTGTTTCCTGAAAAACAGGCCTAAAATAGCTCGGCAAGGAATGCTGTTTCAGTTATCTTTTCACGGCTTCCTTACTTCTGTAAACGAGAAACGCCACCCACGTGTGTAGTGGGTGGCGTTTCCATTTTGCTTACATCAGCTCCGTTGCTTATTGCGCTACTTCCGCCTTTTGATAAGCATCGGCATGGACGTTGGCGACGGCCCGGCCAGAGGGGTCGTTCATGTTCTTGAAGGACTCGTCCCACTCCAGGGCAATAGGCGTGCTGCATGCTACCGACGGCACTGATGGTACGGATAGCGCGGCGGCATCGCTGGGGAAGTGTTTGGAGAAGATGGAACGGTAGTAGAACTCCTCTTTGCTGGACGGCGGCTGAATAGGGAAGTACTCGCTGGCGTTGGCCAGTTGCTCATCGCTCACCTTGGTGTTGACCATGGCCTTGAGCGTGTCAATCCAGTTGTAGCCCACGCCGTCTGAGAACTGCTCTTTCTGGCGCCAGGCCACGCTGGCGGGCAGGTAGTCTTCAAACGCTTTGCGCAGCACCCATTTCTCCATGCGTTCGCCGTTGATCATCTTGTCCTGCGGGTTGATGCGCATGGCCACGTCCATGAACTCTTTGTCCAGGAATGGCACGCGCCCTTCAATGCCCCAGGCACACAGTGATTTGTTCGCGCGCAGGCAGTCATACATGTGCAATTTGTCCAGTTTCCGGACGGTTTCTTCGTGGAACTCGCGGGCGTTGGGCGCTTTATGGAAGTACAGGTAGCCGCCAAAGATCTCATCGGAACCCTCGCCGGAAAGCACCATTTTAATGCCCATGGACTTAATGGCACGCGCCATGAGGTACATGGGCGTAGAGGCCCGCACGGTGGTGACATCGTACGTCTCCAGGTGGTAGATCACGTCTTTGATGGCGTCAATGCCCTCCTGGATGGTGAATTTTATCTCGTGGTGCACGGTACCCAAATGATCGGCCACTTTCTGGGCGGCGGCCAAATCCGGAGAGCCTTCCAACCCGATGGCGAACGAGTGCAACTGCGGCCACCAGGCGGCTTCTTTGTCGTTGCTCTCTATCCGTTTCTCGGCGTATTTTTTGGCGATGGCCGAGGTGATGGAGGAATCCAGGCCGCCGGAGAGCAGCACGCCGTAGGGCACATCGCTCATCAACTGGCGGTGCACGGCGGCTTCCAGGGCTTCGCGCAGTTCCTGAATGCTGGTTTCGTTCTGGGCTACGTTCTCATATTCGCGCCACTCGCGGTCATACCATTTCTGGAAACCCTCTTCCTGGCTGGACAGGTAATGACCCGGCGGGAAAAGCTCAATTCTGGCGCACTTGCCTTCCAGGGCTTTCAGTTCTGAGGCCACGTAGAAGGTACCGTTCGCGTCCCAGCCAATGTACAGCGGAATAATACCCATGTGGTCCCGGGCAATCAGGTAGGCGTCATTCTCCAGGTCATAGAGGGCAAACCCGAAAATGCCGTTGAGGTCGTCTAAGAATTTGCTTCCTTTCTCTTTATATAGCGCCAGAATGACTTCACAGTCTGATCTGGTCTGGAAATTATAGTCAATGGTGAGTTTTTCTCTGAGTTCTAAATGGTTGTAGATTTCTCCGTTGGCGGCCAGCACCAACTTACCATCTTCGCTGAACAACGGCTGTTTCCCGGAGGTAGGGTCCACGATGGCCAGGCGCTCATGCGCCAGAATGGCCTTCTCGCTACTGAAAATCCCACTCCAGTCCGGACCACGGTGCCGTATACATTTAGCCATCTCCAGTAACTGAGGCCGTAATGCTTCAGCAGGTTCCTTTAAATCAAAAGCACAAACAATTCCACACACAATACTTGAATTTAAGAGTTACGATTACCAAATATCGTAGTAAAATTCTTAATTCAAATAAATATTCGCAAAGTTTTTACTTTTTACTTAGCAAATATTTAAAACAACACTTCTTTGCTTGCTTACTTTGCTATGAAACTGACGAAAGTTCATCTGAATTCGCATTTCCAGTCGACAGCCCGGTGAGCACCCGCATGGCTTCGGCGGCGTGCTGCTGGTTTACAAAAATATGATCGTGGTAATAGGCGGCCACCACGTTGCAGCTGATCCCGTGTTTTGCCAGTGTTTTTGAAAAAACGGCCGTTAAACCCACCGCCTCCAGCGACGAATGCACGGACAGAGTAATCCAGGCAGCAATGAAGGAGTACGCCAGTTGGAGACGATCGGCGACATCTTTCTTCAAGATGACGGTGGTCCCCTCGCCTTCCCGGAACATCATGAGGACTTCCGCCAGGTCGAGCTCTGCCATGTCTTGCACAACGCAGAAGACATACGCCCCTGGGTTCAGCCTGGGCTCCAAGGTCCTGAGCATTTTAGCTAAATCTGTTTCGCCGGTCATTTTCGTTTTTTGCTCTTTAAACGCAAAAGTACAGGCGGGCTGTTGTCATGACGGGTTCTATGCCAAAGCATCCCCTTTTGCCTTGCTGCTTTGAGACGAGCCCGCAGGTGCCGTCGCTTGAAGGGAGAGCATCCAGACGGGGTTGGCACTTCAGGAGAGCGCGGGGCTTGAGCTCGTTTCTGCCGTCTGGGGCAACAGCTTTTTCAATAAGACAATCTGCCCCAGATGGTAATGCGTGTGTTCAATAATGCCCTGGATGTTCCGGTAGTAGGTTCCGTATTTCTCCTCCACAAAAGTTTCCCAGAGTTTGGCTTCCGGCAGCTGCTCAATCAGGAGCGCCGCGGCCTCGGTCTCTTCCCACACGTTCGCCAACAAACTTTCCCAGGCTTCCGCCGAGTGGATGGGCGGGTGCTCAAAACTGTCTTTGTCGCGGGCGGTGAGCGGCTCTGCCCTCAAGACCTGCAGCAGGGCACTTATATAGTAATGGGAGTGGTACACCAGGGCCGCAATGGTATTCAGGGAGCCCACGCGGGCGGTGGCTTGCTGCCAGGTGACGTCAGTGACATGCTCCTTCAAGGCAGATTCTGTCCAATTCCCTCCAAAAAAAACTTCCCTGACGTGTTGGGCGAGTTGCTGTGGTACATTCATGTTGAGCAGGTGCAAGGTTAAGGATACAGTTTTCGGTTTGGTGCAGCAGAGGCAATGGTCACCGGTTACTTCTTCTCAGGCATCCAGGAGAAAAGCATTGCCGCAGTGCTGCTTCAAAACACAGGCGATCAATCTAACAGGAAGATACACAAAAGGGCTGACGATGAATGAACCTCGTCAGCCCTTTTGTGGCAGCACTTTGTGGGGAGCGGCTTTTCTTACCAGGGAATCTCGCCGGTTTCCGGATTGCTTTCTTCGCTGAAGAATTTGCCAGTGGGGCCGTTTTGGTCAATCAGGGCGTATTTTACGATGCGTTTTCCGGCTTCCTCCACGTCACCTCCCATATAGTTCGTGAAATCAGTTTTGGTGTAGCCTGGGCAAACGGCATTCACTTTGAAAGCGGTGCCGCGCAACTCATACGCCAGATGGACCGTGTACATGTTCATGGCAGACTTTGAAGCTGCATACACCGCATACTTGGCATAGTCATACGGAGGCCAGGCCGGGTTGCTCTGGAGCGTCAGGGAGCCCACGCTGGTACTTACATTTACAATTCTGGGCTCCCCCGATTTCTGCAACAGCCCCAGAAAGGTTTGGGTAACGCTTACAACGCCATATACATTAACGGCAAAGACTTCTTTATACTGATCAATGCCTGTCTCCTGAGCGCTTTGGGGCACCATTCCACTGATGCCGGCATTGTTGATCAGCACATCCAGATGCCCCCGCTCCTCTTCTATCACCTTCTTAGCAGCTGCCAGCGTGGCGGGATTGGTGACGTCTAATTCAATCGCTTTGACATTTTCAAAGCCCTGAGCGTTTATTTCCTGTACAACTTCTCTCCCTTTTTCAATATCTCTACTGCCTACATAAACAAACAGTCCTTCTCTCACAAGTTGTTTCGCGGTTTCCAGGCCAATGCCTTTGTTGGCTCCGGTAATTAACACTGATTTCATTTCTTGCTTTCGTTAAGTTGACACGCAAAATTGTCTCGTCAAGAAATGGAATCGTTTACCAAATGGTAAATAGTGGTTTAGCGGATGCTTTTTCTGATTCTACTCAAAGACTGTTGGGTTACGCCCAAATAGGAAGCAATGTAGGCCAACGGGACACGATTCATCAGCGATGGGTAATTGGCTATAAATTCCAGGTAGCGGGTAGTGGCATCTTGTGAAATCACCGGGCCTTTTCTGGATTTCTGGAACATACACAGTTGAACCATCTTATTTTTCATGTTGTCCCAACCCACAATAGCCCGGGAAAGCTCTTCCCAGTTCGGTTTGGAAAACACCATGAGCCTGCAAGCAGTACTGGCCTGCAGGTATTCTGAGGAGGCTGTATTCGCCTCAAAATTCATGTAATCAACCACTAGGCTATTCTCACTGATAAAGCAGCGGGTAATTTCTTCCCCTTTGCTATTGTAATAGTATCCCCGCATCACCCCCTCCACCAGGAAACCAACCTGGGCGGGAATTCTTCCTGCTTCAGAAAAGTAGTCGCCTTTTGGCAATTGTCTCTCTATGGCCTTTTCTTTAATGAGGTCAATCTGTTGTTGGCCCAGGCTTCCAAACTGCAAAATAAATTCAATCAACTGCTCCATGAGTGTAAGTTATACAAAGCCTATTTCCAGGAATCTATCATTAAAAAAGAGCATTACCCATGAGGATTTCGGATTTGGCATGAGGGACGATTTCCATCATTGATCCCCATGCGGAAGATCAATATATAGCAAACTATATATACGCCTAGCCGGCACTACCTATGGTCTTTTCTAAGCCCGTTTCACACCTTCCTTATTCTTTCATTCTGCCGGCAAATACAGCTTAACTGTGCCTTTCTTAAAAAGCACTTGGTCTAAATGCCCCATTTGCTGTCGGTCATCTGTTATTAAGTGCATATGCAAGAACGTGTCATGGTGCGTTAAAATGGCCTTGTGCTGGGTGGAGAAAAAGCCGATGATGTCTGATGATTTGTTTTTCAGTCCATAATTTTTCTGCCCTTGGTGTGCTTCATCGGGCGAACTAACCTTTGAACCTTTCGGCAAATTCACGACATGGATTGTGGCCTCTGCCACTGTTCCTGAAAGCTTAAACATAAAGGGCCTCGGCGATGTCTTGGTAACTTTATCAAGGTACCGTTCAAGCTGTTGCATCGTCTGAATGCTGTCAGGCAAGGTCTGCTCTCTCCATTTGGCGATGTTTGCATAACCAAAAAAGGGCGCTTTGATGTCATAGGTTTCTTCCACTTTCATTTTCGTATCAGACACCACGGTAGATTTGTAGGCTTTGCCGTCAATGATCAGAATTTCGCCCGCTAAATACTCAACCGGCCCCAGCCCGTATAGCTTCTTCTTATCGGCGATGGTGTCAAGGTGTATGTTGCCATGAAGTTGCCCTTTCCACATCACATTCTTCATTTGCCCAACCACTTTTACTTTGTTGCCCGGCTGTTGGGCGTTTACACTGCAAATGGCCAGCAGCCAACTTGCCAGACCTATAAATGCGATTTTAAATTTCATGATTGCAATTTACTCAAATGAGTCCAGTATCGCTTGACAACAGCCTATAACGTACTGTGGCTAAGCGGCGATTGGGAAAGTTTACTTGCTTTATATTTGCTTGCTAATTATCGGTAAAAAAAGTGACAGATTTCTATCTGGATACAACCCGACTGGCGTTTAGCTTGTGTTAGCGGAAGCAGGATTTAATTAAAGGACTGCCGGTACTCTAAAGGCGAAAAGTTGGTTTTTCTTTTAAATAATTTATGAAAAGATTGCGGGTACTCAAAGCCAAACTGAAAAGCTATTTCGCCTACAGACAAATTGGTAGACACCAGCATTTCCTTGGCTTTTTCGATTAAGCGGTCATAAATATGTTGCTGCGTACTTTGCCCGGTAAGCGTCCGGAGCATATCGCTTAAATAATTAGGTGACAAATGCAACTGGTCGGCAATATCCTGCACCGTGGGCAGGCCTGACTGCTGCAATTTTTCACTGCTGAAATAATCAGCCAGAATAGTTTCCAATTTTACCAAAAGTTCGTTACTGGCGGTTTTACGCGTAATAAATTGCCGATGATAAAACCGGTTGCAATGATTCAGCAGTAATTCTATTTGCGACACAATTATATCCTGGCTAAAACCATCAATAGAGGTGTTATATTCTTTGTGAATGCCCTGCATAATTGTATCAACTACTATTTCTTCACTTTCTGACACATACAAGGCCTCGTTTACTGCGTAGGAAAAAAAGTTATACGTATTCAGCCTTTGTGCTAAGGGGTAACCCCTGATAAAATCCGGGTGCAGTACGAGCCACCAGCCTTCTAACTTTAAGCCCGGGTCAAAATCAGTGGTTATGATTTGATTGGGGGAGAAGAATGTCATCACACCTTCGTCAAAATCATAGTAATTCTGGCCATATCGCATTTTTCCGGCAAAGTTCTTCTTTAAGGCAATGCAGTAAAAATGGTAACTTACGCTTTTAAGCTTTTCGTTAGAATAGCAGGATATCTTACTAAAGTCGATGACACTAATTAAAGGATGTTTTGGTTTTTCAATTTCCAAAAGTCGGTGCAGTTCCGCAATAGATTTTATAGGATGAGGTAAATTTCCGGTTCTTTTCATATCATAAAATTAAAAAAGCGGGACAAAATAGCCCGCTTTTGCCTTAATCGAAATTAGTTGATAAAGTTAAGTGCTTCCAGGTTTCTATTTCCTGTTTCTCCTGGGCTCTATGATTGGTTATCAGTTCATACGTATCTGGCCCTAATAACAGGTGTAGGGGCGGAGTAGGTAGTTGGGTAATATCATACAAAATATTTACCAGCTTTTCGGGGTCGCCCATTTGCTGACCACTAAAGCTGCGCCACATGGCTTCGGCCTCGGCTACTTTGTAAACATCTATTTTGTTTTTAGTAAAGGTTAAAGAGCCTTCGTCCATAAAATTAGTGCGGAACTGGCCGGGCGCCACTACGGTTACTTTTACGTTAAAGGGCTGGGCCTCCAGGTGCAAGGCTTCGGATAGGCCAATAACGGCAAATTTTGCGGCATTGTAACTGGCCGCATTAGCATACCCAACATAACCGGCATTGGAAGAAATATTAATAATGTGCCCGGATTGCTGTTTCCTAAGGTAAGGCATTACCGCCCTTATTACATTCACCGTCCCGAATAAGTTGACATCCATGGTTTTCCGGAACTCTTCATCCGTTACTTCTTCCATGCTGCCTACCAACGAATACCCGGCGTTGTTTACTACCACATCTAGCTTCCCGAATTTTTCAATACTGCGGTTTACGGCATCTTTTACTTCGGCATCAGAAGTAATATCTACCTGCAGGGGCAAGAAATTTTCGTTGTTTTCGCCTATGCTTTTACTTAAACTTTCTGTGTTCCGGGAAGTTGCCACTACTTTGTCACCTTTTGCCAAAACCAATTTTGTTAGAGCCAATCCTAATCCTTTAGATGCTCCGGTAATAAACCATGCTTTTGCGCTGTCCATTTTTTTTATTTTTAGTACAAGGCAAAATTCGGCACAAAAGATTGGCAATAAGTATCCAAATCTCAGCAATAAGTATCCTTCTTACTGGTTGTGGTTTAAGTAAATGAATTGATATTCTTATTGCCGCTAACGTCTTGGCTAAAAATCGTCTACTGCTTTTTAGGTGTTATTGAGCTTAGTTTTTCTATTTCCATGGCTGCCAATCATGGTCAATCTTCTTAACTCCTTCCAATACTTGTCCAAAATCTAAAGAAATGTCAGCATCATTATATTCACCCATATCATATGCTAAGAATAGACATAGGAGAAGTAATTCATCCTCATCACTGTTCGCAACCACATACGCACGGTCATTTTCAAACAGGTTAACCGCTCTCTTGTCGTATCGAGCTACCTGCTTTTCATTTTTGAAGAGAGACCTTTTATGTCCTCTATGTCGATAAAAAGCGTATTGATGGTTTTGATATTCAAATTCCCAGTAACCTTTTGAATAATTTTTAACTGTGATTTCTATTATAGTTGATTGCTCAGTAAAATCGATGATATAAGTTGCCTTAGACGTCCGATTTAGACCTGGAAACCAAATACTGTTCCCAATTCTTACAGATGCCGCTACTTCACCTGCTGGGTTAAATACTTCTGTGTATCCAGATTTAAAGAAAAAAGAACGGTAGCGACCTTTATACATAGGCTCTTCAACGCCCTTTTTATAAAAAGTATATTTGGAACCCTTTTGGACTATATCTAATCTCATAATCTAAATTAAGCTCAACGGTCTCGTGCATGAGACGTGCGAGGCTGAAGCCGTAGCATGGCTTATGCACCTTGTTATGCACTGGCTTTTTATAAGTGATCAAAGAAGTCCTTGATTTGGTCAAGTTCATATGCCAAACCAATACCAACATTCGATGAACGCTGTATCTCTTTTGATGTGATTTTCATCTGATTTTGACTTACTATTAAAGCTTCAACAGGGTCAACTCCACTCATTGACATCATTCCTTTCGCAACATTCAGTACTTTTATATTGTTGTCAAATGTTTTGATCAAATCATCGAATGCGTTAGTAAGTCCAGTATGTTTTCTTGTCACAATTCCCACTACCCGATTGTTGTCAACATTAATGAGTGGCCCGCCTGAATTTCCATGATTCACGCTTGCGTCAATCTGCATGTATTTGACTCCTGCTTTGGTATATTTAGATGATAAGAGGCCCTGTTTTATAGATAAGTTTGTTTGATCAAACTGAAACCCTAAAACTGCTATTTTACCTCCAATCTGGATTTTTGAAGAATCAGAAAGTGTTAAAGATGGTATTGTAGAAAATTCCGTATCATTTAATGAAAGAATTGCAAAGTCCCAAGAATGTTCAGGCATACCTGTTTGAAGCCGACCTTGGAATTCTTGATAACTTAAGATTTTGGAAAACTTTGTAGAATTTCCATCAATATTCACAAATCTTAATTCTACTGATGAAGCACCTGAGGCTTGAAATACATGATTATTGGTTACTAAGAAATTGTTGACCTTAAATCCTGTACCAGATCCTATTTTTTGGTTTAACTGATTAAAAAAGCTAATTGAGCAAATTGAGGAATAACAGTTGGTCCAAGTATCTCTATACATTTTTCTATTTTTTTAGCTTGTGCATAACTATCGTATAAACGCACTCTTACGCTTATGCGCCCTATAGCTTAGCCTAAACATACAGTTTTTCGCCGAAATCAACAGATAACCGTAACTGCGCTACTGAATATACTATATTCAGAGAACAGGATAGAACAACCATGTCCTGCTTTTACTCGCTTTACGAACCGTGAGCAATCCAGAGCACTTTGGCTTTAGACCTGGCAAGTTGGGCAAAAATAGGTGGCGCGGCCACCCACGTACTTCTTCTGGATGAGGGTCTGGCACCGGGGGCAGTGCAAATGGGCGTCTTTGGTGGCCGAGGCGGGTGCGTCGTCCCATTCGCGGGCATGGATGAGGTAGTGCGAGGGGAAATCGCGGTAGATGGCCTCGGCGGCGATGGCGGTTTCCAGCACCTCCCGGATGGCCGTGGCCAGTCGGTCAATTTCGGCGGGCTGTAGGGAGTCGGCGGGGCGTTCCGGCTCCAGCTGGGCCTGAAACAAAACTTCATCGGCAATCCAGTTGCCCACGCCGGGGGCAATGCGCTGGTCCAGCAGCAGGGGCTTGATCGCCGATTTCTTTTTGGCCAGCCCTTGCGTGAGTTCTTCGGTGGAGAGGGTGAGCGCATCAGGACCGAGTTTCTTCTGCCGCCGGAACGCGTCCACACTCGGGGCCAAGCCGATTCGGCCAAACTTCCGGGAGTCAATGAACGCAAACCGGAAACCGTTTTCAAAGTGAAACACGGCCCGGGCGAAGCGTGGCGTATCGGCGTCATCGCGGTAGAAAGCCACGTCACCGGTCATCCCGAAGTGCATGGTCACCACTGTTCCCTTCGCCGTCAAAAGAAAAAGCTGTTTGCCCACGCGCTGGGTGCCGGTAAACTGATCTCCGCGCAAAGTTCTCCTGAACTCGTCCAGGTCTACGGTCAGCTGCCGTTTGGGGTCTTGCACGTCTACGTCGGCAATGGGCAGGTACAAGCTGGTCTCGTCAATAAAGCGGCGGTACGTTTCTACCTCGGGTAACTCAGGCATGGGAAAAGCAATTGCGTTTTGGGCCTGTTTTCAGCAAACCAATGCGAAAACAGCACCTGTCCTACAACCGTTGGCGCCCAGACATTGTTGCGCCAGCGGTACACTTTCATTCCGTACGCAGTCCCGTGCCGCCAAGATCAACGCTGCCATCGGCTTTACGCCCGCCCCGCCCTTCTTTGCGATGTTCATTCTATTAGTCGTGAAAATTTCCTGGCCGGAAGGCAAAACAACACCCGCTGTTCTGTGCAGCAATTTCCTGAACAGGATAATACCGCCGGAAAGACGTTACCACAACATTGATCAGAAGTCAGTACTGCTACAGGGTTTCAAAGGAATGACCGTTCCGCCCGGCCTTTATAAAGCGCCTGAGGCAGACTTGTTTGGGGGCAGTTTCAAAAATAGAGGCCAAAAACGCAGCCAAGAACGGTGCATTTCGTTAGATTTGTTAAGACTAGTTCTGTATCTGCATGGAAACATCAACTTTACCCCTGGAACTTTTACGCTACCCCCTGGGACGATATGAGGCCCCGCCTCTGTACGGGTCTGCATTTGTCAAACAATCCCTCACCAGCCTGGAGGCCCTGCCGGCCAAATTGCGGGCGGCGGTGCATCCGCTGTCAGACGAGCAGCTGGACACCCCCTATCGCCCCGGCGGCTGGACCCTGCGCCAGGTAGTGCACCACGTCGCCGATAGCCACATCAATGCCTACACCCGCTTCCGGCTGGCCCTCACCGAGGATATTCCCGTGATTAAACCGTACCAGGAGTCTCCCTGGGCGTACCTGCACGATGCTCACTGGGCAGACCCGGCCCTTTCGCTGCAACTCCTGGAGGCGCTGCACCAGCGCTGGATCATCCTGCTCCGCTCGCTCTGCATGGAAGAATGGCACCGTTCCTTTTACCATCCTGAGAGCGGCGAGGTCTATTTGTTTCAGGCGGCGGGCATGTACGCCTGGCACGGCGAGCACCACGTGGGGCATATTGATTCCTTAAAACAGAGGATGGGCTGGTAATTGGGTTTTCTGCCTCTTTTTTTGAAATCCTCCTTAAAACAAGCGGCGGCCAGCAGCAGATTTATAGGAAAATTTAGCTTATTTTAGTCAGAAGTTTCAATTTCTGACGATGACCCTGCCTGCTCCCCTATTTGTCTTTTCTGCCTTCTGGACCCTGCTGGAATTCTTTCTGGGAACTGCCAGTCCAGCGCCCGCACCTGTTGCCCCTACGCCCGCGCCCGCGGTAGTTTCCGCCCGCAATTCCGCCCCAGACTCCCGCACGCTGGAGTTTGTGGAGAACGAGGGGCAATGGCCTAAACAGGTGTCGTACGCGGCAGACATTGCGGGCGGCAAAATGTTTCTGCAGCCTACCGGTTTTGTCTATGTCCTGCGCGACCCAACGGCGGTTAGCCAACACGGCCACTCACCGGAAGCAGACGCGGCCACGCAACGGACCACTTCCGCCTCCAAGCGGATCAGAAGCCATGCCTATTCCGTCACGTTTGAAAATGCGAACGCCGCGCCGGCTTTGCAGGGGCAGGAAATAACCCCTGGCACCCGGAACTACTACCTTGGCAAGGACCCCAAAAAGTGGGGAAAAGGCGCCCGGGGCTTCCGGCAGGTGCAATACAAGAGCCTCTACAAGGGCGTAGACATGGCCTTGTATGAACAGGGAGGCCAGCTGAAATATGACCTCCACGTTGCGCCCGGCGCATCTCCTGCCCAGATCAAACTCAACTACACCGGCGCCAACCTGTCTTTAGAGAACGGCAACCTGCGCGTGGAAACCTCGGTGGGTCACCTCACCGAGCACAAACCGGTGGCGTATCAACTGGTGCAGAACCAACGCGTGGAAGTAAAGTGCCAGTACCAACTCAACGGCCAGCGCCTTTCCTTTCAGTTTCCCGATGGCTATGACCAACAGCTCCCGCTAGTGATTGACCCAGTCGTGGAATTCTCCTCCTTCACCGGCTCCACCGCCGACAACTGGGGCTACACCGCCACCTATGACAGCCAGGGCAACATGTATTCCGGAGGAATTGTCTCCAGCATCGGGTATCCGGTGACCACGGGCGCGTTCGATGAGAATTTCAACGGCAACTGGGACATAGCCATCATCAAATACGACACCAAAGCGATTGGCCCGGCGGCCCGGCTCTACGCCACCTATATTGGAGGCGCAAGCACCGAGACACCGCACAGCCTGGTGGTGAACGCCGCAGATGAGCTCATTGTGCTGGGCACGACCAGTTCAGCAGATTACCCCACCTCTGTGAACGCAGTCAGCCGCAACTTCAAAGGCGGAGAGTCCATTTCTCCGTTGGGCTCCGGAGGAAACCCCGTGTATGATTTCGGATCTGATCTGGTCATCACCCGCCTCAGCAGCAACGGAGACGCATTGCTGGCTTCCACGTTTTTAGGCGGCACCCACAACGACGGGCTTCTATCCAAGCTCCCTACCCCTACCACCCCATCGCTGGTGCAAAACTACGGAGACCAGTACCGCGGCGACATCATTACAGACCCAAACGGCAACATCTACATCGCCTCCAACACCTCCTCCGCTGACTTTCCGGCCCGGAACGGGTTTCGGTCGCAACAGCACGGCGGCACCCATGACGCAGTGGTCTGCAAACTTTCCCCAGACCTGAGCCAGGTGCTCTGGGCCAGCTATTACGGTGGAGCCGGCATTGACGCTGCGTATTCCATTCAGTTAGACCAGAACCGGCAGGTGTACGTCTGCGGCGGAACCACCAGTGCGTCACTGCCCGGCACCGCCAACGGCATGAAACCTATCTCGGGCGGAAACACCGATGGCTTTGTGCTCAAGATTAACAACACCGGCACGGCCATTATGGGAGCCACCTTCATGGGCACTCCGGCCTATGACCAAACGTATTTCCTCCAATTAGACGCCGCCAACAGCGTGTATCTGTTTGGCCAGACCTTAGGCGATTACCCTGTGACCAGGGGCACCTACCGCAACAACAACGGGCGGCAGTTTCTGCACAAGCTGAGCAATGACTTGTCCACCACGGTCTGGTCTACCGCTTTTGGCTCCGGCCGAAACACCATTGATATTTCGCCCACCGCTTTTCTGGTAGATGACTGCCAACGGATTTATATCTCGGGCTGGGGCGGCACCAACAACGCGGGCGTCTACGGCAACGGAACGGTCAACGGACTGCCTACCACCCCGGGAGCGGCCCAGACCGTTACCGATGGCGGCGATTTCTACCTCATGCAATTGGGCACAGATGCGAGCCAACTCCTCTACGCCACTTTTTTTGGCGGGTACCAGGGCATATCCGGTGGAAGCTACGAACACGTAGACGGCGGCACCAGCCGCTTCGATAAGAAAGGCTATGTTTACCAGGCGGTGTGTGGCGGCTGCCAGGGAAGGTCCAATTTCCCCTTTCCGCCCGGGGCGAATTACTACTCCAGAATCAACAACAGCCTCAACTGCAACAACGCCGCCTTTAAGTTTGACTTCGCGGAAGAGCTGCGGGCAGATGCCGGCCCAGATCAGGAAATCTGCGTAGAGGGTCCCGCGCTTAGGATGGAGGGCTCGCCCAGTGGCGGCGTATGGTCCGGTGATGGCGTCACTATGATCGGTGGCCGGTATTACTTCACCCCCGCTCCTGCCCTGATAGGCGACCGCACGCTCACGTATACCGTTACCGGCACTGGGGCCTGCTCCATTGCCAATACCATGATCCTGAAGGTGCTTCCGCCGGAGCCGCACACGCTTACCATGCCAGATACTATCTTCTGCGTCAACTCCACGGCAGTAGTACCGTTGACGGCTTCTCCGGCAGGGGGCGTTTTCTCCGGCAAAGGCGTATCAGGGGCCACTTTCACCCCGGCTACCGCTGGCGTGGGCAAACACGTGATTACCTACATAAACGATGGCCTGAACGGGAGTTGTGGCGCTGTGACCCAAACCGTAGAAGTGATTTCCTCTACCCTTAACCTGGGCCCTGACACCACGCTATGCCCGGGCAGCATGGTGCCTTTTCAGTTACGGGCTAACATAGCGGGCGGCACCTGGAGCGGCCCTAACATCTCATCTTCTGGTATGTTCACCCCACCGGCGGGTTTCTCTGGCTCCGTCAATGTGACGTATTCCATTACGCAGCCCTGTCCGGCTACGGGGACCAGGAAAATAACCGTACTCCCCCCTCCTTCCATGGAAGCCCATCTGGCAAATGCCTGCGCAGATAATCCTGACATCTCGGGTTACGCGCCGTTCAACGCCACTTTTGCCAACGGCACCACCAACGCCAGCAGCTTTACCTGGCAGTTTGGCGACGGAACCCAATCTAATGAGACAGCCCCTCGGCACCTGTACCAGACGCCGGGCAATTATCAGGTCACGCTGGTGGCCACGTACGGGAACGGCTGTCAGGAAATACTGGAAGTAGGCGAAGTAGTGGTGAAGCCTCCGTTCATCCCCAACATTTTCACCCCGAACGGCGATGGCAAGAACGACACCTTCGTGCAGCATTTCAGTTGCTTGCCCACCGAGATCATTGTCTACAACTTATGGGGAAAACAGATTTTCCAGCAGAAAATCTACAACCAGAAGTGGGATGGC
This sequence comes from Rufibacter sediminis, assembly GCF_014269285.1. Lineage (GTDB taxonomy): Bacteria > Bacteroidota > Bacteroidia > Cytophagales > Hymenobacteraceae > Nibribacter > Nibribacter sediminis. The sequence continues at coordinate 3,132 of NZ_JACOAF010000012.1, read as the reverse complement.
GGCGACCTCTCAGAAGGCACGTATTTCTACATCCTGAAAGACACCGACGGCAACACCGCCAAAGGCTGGGTGGAGATTCTGAAATGACCCGGTTTCCTCTCCGCCCATAGGGGAAACCGGCTTTTTCCCTGTCTCTCTACTGACCTTCCTCCGCTCGTTGTCTGGATTTTACTTGCTGCCCATGCGTTTTATTTTCACCCTCTTCCTTTTTTGTTCTTGCGTTATTTTTACCGGTTGTGGAGATGAATTCCTGGAAGACCCGGCCATGACCGCCCAGATAAACGGACGGGCTTTTACCGCCTGCACCAATCTGGAGGGAAGCAAAATCCCCACGCCCACCTTGCCCAAGAACAACCTGGAAGTGACGTATGACGCGGGCAACGGGCGGTTGGTCATTAGGGGCACCGATAGCTGCAATGACTCCATCAAAAGCCTTCACCTGGACATCTGGGACGTACGCGGCACGGGCAGTTACCTTCTGCAACAGCAATCTACCCTGTACTACAACTTAGACAACACGCCCGGGAGCGGGGCTGGCAGTAATGGGGCGCTCCAGTACCTGGGCCGCCACCCCGCCAATACGCCCGGCATTTTCTCCACCGGTCCGCAGCACACGGGAACGTTCACCGTCACGGCGTTTGACCTGGGGCAAAGACGCTTCTCCGCGAATTTCGAGTTGGATGTTTACAGTGCGTTTTCCGGTAAAGTCATCCAAATCAGGGAAGGTCGTTTGAACAATGTCTCGTTTTAGCGCGGCTCCGTGGCTTCTGTTTTGGGCTTGTTTTTAGGATTTCGGGCCTAAAACGTGGCTCGGCAGGTTACTTTCGTTTCTCTGGAAAGTAGGCGCAGGAACTTCCCGGAAAAACGAACTCTTCTATTCCCGGCATAGTTTTAATACTTTTAGAACTTTATCTTATTTCAAACATACTATGTCAGCACGCAGTAGACGCACCTTAGGCGTTCCTACTTTCCCTTTGCCTATATCGGGGCAGTTCATGCCGGCCATTCTCCTGATCATTGTGGGGTTGGGCCTTCTTATTTTCAAGAACCTCACCCAGAAGGTGAAGCAGGCGCAGGATCTGGTGGTGAAGGAAGGAACCTTTATCAATTACTCTTTCAAGAAAACGCCCGAAGGCGAGCGAGACTACGGCATCTGGCTCAAGGAATTCGCTGAGCGGTTTGAGCTTTCGGGCCAAGAGGAGGCCAACTTTGACACCGCTGCCTTCAGGTCCGCCATCAAGCCCGGCGACCGGCTGCGCGTGGAGTACAGCAACCGCGAAGATGTGCTGGAGAACGGCGGCGTCCGGAAACTGTACGGCTTAACGGCTCCTGCCAAAAACCTCACGTTCTTCCTAGGCAAAGACCTTGTCGCCAAGGAAAACAGCGGGGTGCTGGCCTACTCCATCTACGGGTTTCTGGCCCTGGGCATTTTGCTCTACATCTGGCAGCTCTATAAAGCACAGCGGCAACGCAACGCCTACGAAGACTAACGTTTCAGCTGGTTTGTTTTGAGGCTGTTTTTCAGAAACGGGCTCAAAAACAGACGCACGCAAGTGGCCAAGGCGGGAAAGACAGCTAATCTGGCTGCCTTCCGTACAACCCAAGAGAGAGCATTCACGCAGTTATGAGCAAATACCCAACCAACCCGCGCCAAGTGATTTACGCTTGCGGCAGCGGCAAATGCCAGAAACGCGGCGGCAAAGAGATCCGCAAAACCATGCGCGACCAGCTGAAGATGGCTGGCCTGAAAGACGAAGTGGAAATCATCAAAACCGATTGTACCGACCGCTGCAAACACGGCCCTATTTTCAGCATCCAGCCCCAGAACCTCTGGCTGCATGACATGACCGAATCTCAGATTCTGGAGGTTTTCCGGGAGCAGGTGCTGGGCAAATAAACGAAGAACCCCTCAGGCTTACAGGCGTGAGGGGTTCTTTTTTAAACTAGAAGTTTTTGGGAAAGGTTATTCGCCGTCGTTGTCGTACTTGATTTTACGCACGTTTTTGTCAATCTCCCAACGCCCGGTGCCTTCTTCGCCAATCACGTCAAACAGTTCCAGGGCGCGGCGGGCGACATACTCCTCCTCTACCTGCTCTTTCAGGAACCACTGCAGAAACTGGAACGTCATGAAATCGCGGGACTTCATGCATTGGTCGGCCAGGCGGTTGAATTGCTGGGTCACAAAAATCTCCTGTTGCAGCGCCTTTTCAAACACATCACGGAAAGAATCGAACTCCTGCGGAATGTTCACCACTTCCGGCGAGATGGAATGGCCGCCCAAATCACTCACAAAGTTGAAAAGCTTAAGCATGTGCTCGCGCTCTTCGTGTGACTGTTTCATGAAGTAATCGGCGCTGTAATCAAAACCCTGGCGGTTGCACCAGCTAGACATGGCTAAATACGTGGCCGAGGAATGGGCTTCTACTTTTATCTGTTCGTTTAAGAGCGTCTCAATTTCCTCTGAAAGAGAGGTACGCAGTCTCAATAAATCTTTCATGGTAAGTATCTCTGTTATGCAGGCTCTGCTTTGCGTAAGCGCCTTAACTCAAATATACCGGTAAAAGCCATTATTGGTTCTTCAAACCCGGCCATTTGGGGTAATACAGATTCAGTCTAAATTCATAGATGCACGCCGCTTTAAAAGGTATTCGTTAAGCAGAAGCCCGTCTGTTTCAAGGCTGTTTTCAGAAAAGGAGGGCAAAGATGTAACCACCCCCAGCCCCTCCTAAATTAGGAGGGGAGCTTTTGCTCTTGCTGCTTTCTCGGCCTGCTTTTCAGAAATCAGCCTTGAAACAGAACCCACCTCACCCCTCCCAGGAGGAGAATTCTCCCACCAACTATTTTACTTTTTCCCGTCCGCAGGACAATACAGGCATTGCAGCGGCTCCAAACCCTACTCAGCCATTGCGCTGTCTCGGCGCTGGGCCGCATGCGTAGCCCAGTGTTGAGATAGCACACGCACGAACGTCACCAGCAGCAATGCCCTACGCTCCCTATGAAACTGAGGACGGCTGCCAGGTGGTACCTTTTACTGAAGAAAAGATTGTCTGAGCGTCAGCGAGTTTCTTTTCTTCATGATTCTTTTGGTTACTTTTCTCATCCAGGAGAAAAGTGACAAACGCGGGCAGACCG
>NZ_JACOAF010000011.1 GCF_014269285.1 Rufibacter sediminis | reverse complement strand
GAACAAGATCGTCAGCCGCATGTTCGCCGTCATCGAGCGGAACATGCCCTACGTGTGCCTGCAGAGTTAAGTGGGTGGATTGGAAGGGGTTCTTGGAAAAATTATGCGCTTTTTGTTGCTTTTACCATAGAACACAGTGTTAGCTCCAGTTGTTTTTATTTTTGATATATTTTGAATGTTCTCAATGAATGTGAAAGCCTTGCCAGAAAGAGTGTCCGTGAACTGTTTCCCAGCCAATATCCCAGCCGTACAGAGGCAACTCAAGAGCGACAAAGACTAAGAAATATAAAACGCAACATCTTACCATTGTTCTGGTAAGTTCTTTTCTTCTAATATAAGAGGCAATCGCGCTGATTAAGATTGAAATGCCTAAAAGATAAAAGACACATTGTCCGATGAATTTTTCTAGTGAATTTTCGAATTTCGCTGTGATACTGTTCTTGTACTTAGAATAGTTTAAGACGATTTCGGGGAATTCTTTTAGTGTTATCCATTGGTCCGCTATCACATAGGCAAATATGAGACTAGCTGAAACTAGAAAAACAAGTACCCACTTTCTACCCATTTATCTTATAATTTACAATTGGAGCTAACGGTTAGTATAAAAAACGTGTAAGGCCGTCGGCCGTAGCATGATTTTTATACAATGTTGGCAGAAGTATTTTTATCATTTTTATCTGATAATTTTGATAGTAAGTAAAAGAATAAAGCTCCGCCTACAAAAACCAAAAATTCAGACCAATCATAGTTATAGAATATGCCATTAAAATCTGTTTCTTCTCTCCATTCCCCATAGCCTCCTACAGCAATTTGTCCTGGAGGAGGCGTCGATGTCCACTCCCAGTATTTCTCTTTTTCAATATATTCAACGAAAGGCCAAAACTTATCTGTTCTTGGTTTAGACACATTAAATATATCAACTTCGCTGTAAGAAGTTATCAAGGCAAAAAAATGAATACCTGCCCAAATCAAGAAGGTATGTAAGGCTTTATTGGTTGGCTTGATAGCTTCAATAGTTTCATTTTTTATCTTTTCTTTTTTTACTAGTATTTCTCCGCTGATTTCAGTTTTATTCAAATTTTCTACTTTCGGAGGAGGTGGTGGCGTTTTAGGTTTAAAAAGGATACTTAATTCAGGAATATCCTTAATTTTCATCCATCCATCTAAATCTTCAAACCAAATAAAGTCATTCGGAGTAAGTTCAGCAATCTTTAAGTCAGTCAACTTAACAGGGCCAACTTGTTCTTCTTCTTTTAAATAGTAATAATCTTTAGTTTCCATTTATATTTTTAATTTATATTTCTGCCAACTATTGGATAAAAGGAACACCTACGGTTATTGGCACTTTGGTTGGAGTCCGGTTAACAGTTTCTACAGCCGTTTTGCACCAGATGCCCGTACTTCGTATTCCCTGATTCCATACCCACAATATAGTTGTTTTTCAAAGATTGTCAAGCGGACTCACAATGCCCTCCAGCCCGTGGCTGGTGATGTGGGTGTAGATTTCGGTGGTCTTGCTTGAACGGTGGCCCAGCAGTGTCTGGATGTAGCGCAGGTTGGTTCCCTGCTCTAAGAGATGCGTGGCGAAGGAGTGCCGCAGCGAGTGGGGCGTCACCTTTCTTTCCACCCCGGACCTCTGCAGGCACGCGTTGAACACGCTGCGGATGCTCTCTGCCGTGTACTGCCCGCCCTGCTGCCCCTCGAAGAGCCACACCTTCGGCCGGTACTCCCGGTAGTAGGTCCTCAGGCTCTCCAGCAGCCTTTTGGAGAGCAGCGTGGTACGGTCCTTCTTTCCCTTGCCGCCCCTTATCAGCAGCAGGTTCCTGTCCGACTGCACGTCCGAAACCTTCAGGTTGATGACCTCGCCGATACGCAGCCCACCCGCGTAGAGTAGCTGCAGAAGGCAGCGGTGCTTCAGGTTCTGGGTGGCCGAGAGTATCCTGGCCACCTCCGCCTTGCTCAGCACCGTGGGCAGCCTTTCGGCCTTCTGGGGCCGCTCCACCTGCGTCAGGTCCAGCCCATGCCTGCCCAGCACACGCACGAAGTAGAACTTCACCGCGTTAATGCTCTGGTTGACGAGGGAGAAGGAGTACGCCTGGCTCTGCACCATCTGCCTATGGTAGCGGTTTACCTCCTCTGCCGCAAAGTCGTTGATTGACTCTAGTCCCTGCTCTCGGTGAGCGTTAGAGAAGCGCACCAGCAGGGAGTGGTAGGTACGGATGGTGCTCATAGAGTAGTTGAGCAGCTGGAGCTTCTCTAGGTAAGGCAGCGGGCAAGCAATATAGCCTACCTGCTTGCCATAGGTCTGCTCCCAGAGCCTCCGCAGCACGGCCATGTCCCGCACCTTCACCGTCCCCGCCAGCCAGACCTGCGCTGTCCCCTCCAGGCAGTCTAGGAGCCGGTGCATCTCCCCCGAGCCTGTCCCCAGGGAAAAGCACCTCTCCTCTGCCAGCCACTTGCAGAAACCACCTTCCTTTAGTTTCCTGTATACACTGGCGTCATAGGCAAAACTTACCTGCAGCACCTCTCTCCCTTGGTGCAGCATGGGCTGGAGGCGCACCACCGGCAGGTCCGGCAGCTTTCCCAGCGGCTCAGATTGCCGGTTTTCGCCTCTCACCACAGCCCCCAGGTCCGGCCTGAGCCGCCTGGGTCGGTTCAGGTAGCGGGTGTCCACCAGGGCGATCCCCTGGAAAGCATGGTGCAGCCGCTCGATTGCCTGCGGGGTCCTGTGCGCCACGAAGCACTTGTAGGTCTTGCTGTATTTGGCCGCTCCGCTCTCCTTAAGCCTCCTCGTGAGGCGCGGGTCGGGCTTGTGCCAGATCCGGATGAACTCCTTGCCCCCGTGTTCCAGGGGGTTGAGGTACAGGACAGGAGCGGAGGCAGTAGGCTGGTACATAGTTATTTGGCTGAAAAACCCAAGGTAGTGCCTTTGGAAGACTTAGCCGTAAACTATCCGTATATGTCCGTATGTATCCGGATAATTCGGATATAAGCGGATATAACCGAATAATACACAGCTATGGGTGAAATCGGCAAACAATGCGGCCATTGCGGGGAGCCTATTGCGGGCAGGGCGGACAAGCGGTTCTGCTCTGACCAGTGTCGCGCAAGGTCCGGGAACAGGAGGAAGCTGGAGGACCAGGCAGAGCGCCTGATGCGGGAGGTGAACAATACGCTCCGGCGGAACCGGCAGATACTGGAGCGATTGAGCCCGGAGGGGAAGACCACCCTCCGGCGAGAGGTGCTGCTGCAGGCGGGCTTCGATTTCCGCTACTTTACCCATCTCTACCGCACCCAGAAGGGAAATACCTACCACTTCTGCTACGACTACGGCTACCTGCTGCTGGAGGAGGAGAAGGTACTCATCGTCAACTGGCAGCAGTACATGGAAAGGTAGGGGATCAGTTGGCCTATGCCACCTTTCCTGGCCCTCCTTAGGCAAAACGGCATAGGCTTGGCTGGTGTCGGATACCAAGGAGATTCTTTCCCTTTCCTTCTTTCAAGCCTTTTCTGTTTTCATTTAAACGATCGTATAAATGAAAATCCGGTTCTTCCCCTGACCCCACCGCAAACCCCGGTTTTTCCTTTCAGGATTGCCTTTTGTTTAAACAAATTTCATATATTGGGACTTTATTGAGTTTCTTGAAAAATGGCAAAGATAGGGTACGCACGCGTCTCCACGGTAGACCAAAAGTTGGACCGGCAGGTAGATGCCCTGGAGAAATACGGCTGTGAGCAGATCTTCCAGGAGAAGGTCACCGGGCGCAAGGCAGACCGGCCCGAGCTGACCCAGCTGCTGAAAGTGCTGAGGAAAGGGGACCAGTTGGTCATCTACAAACTCAACCGTTTGGGGAGGAACTTCAACCACCTCATCAAGCTGATGGGGGAGCTGGAGGAAAGGGGCATTGACCTGGTGAGCCTGACGGACGCCATCGACACCAGCTCCAGCATGGGTCGCTTCATCTTCCGCATGTTCGCCTCCCTGGCCGAGCTGCAGGCTGACTGGATCAAGGAGGACACCTCCCCAGGCCTCGCCTCGGCCCGGGCCCGGGGAAGAAAGGGGGGGCGCACCCCCGGCTTGTCAGAGAAGGCCAAACGGAAGGCCTCCAGCGCGTCCAAGCTTTACAAGGCGGGCAGCACCATCACGGAGATCCAGGAGGCGCTGCAGATCCGCAGCACCGCCACCATCTACAAATACCTCCGGCTGGAGGGAATCGAAATCAAGGGCTGGGAAAAGTCTACCACCAACACAAAGGGCACGGCATATGTCAACAGTTGATAAGAAAGGCAAGGGCAACAAAAGGACGGGGGTGGTGAAACTGCCGGATACCATGACCTGGATCAAGCAGCCCAACAAGGTCACCAAGATGGGGTATGACTTCACCGTCCTGCAGCTCCGGGTCTTCCTGTCGATCCTGGTGGAATTGCAGGGCCACATGGAAGAGGTGATCCAAGGCAAGGAGGTAGAGCAACTGAACCTGTTCCAGCGCAGCAAGGGCGACAGCATCCGCCTGACCATCCCCATCAAGAAATTCGGGGTAACCCCCGATAAATACAACGAACTCAAGATGGCGATGCGCAAAATCGCCGCCATTCCCGTGGAGCTGGATGCCCGGGACCCGGAATCGGGCAAAGAGTACTGGGTGGTCAAGGGCCTGTTCACGGCCTACATTCCGAAGGAGAAATACTCCCGGGAAGTCATCATCGAGATCGAGAAACCCATCGCCAAGTATCTCCTGGACACCAAACCAGGCTGGTCCAAGTTCATGTACGAGATCGTGAACCAGTCCAACAACAAGTATACGTTCCGGATCTACATCCTCATCAGCAGCTGGAAGCGGAAGGGGGGCCTGCGGATCCCGTATGCGGACTTTAGGAAAATGCTGGGCATCGGAGACCGGTATGCCGAGTACAAAGACCTGTACAAGCGGGTGATCAAGCCGGCCTACGACGAGCTGTTTGAGAAGGCGGATTGCTGGTTTGAAATGGCGGAGGTGGAGAAAAAAGGGAAAGAGGTCACCCACCTCAACTTCAAGATCATCAAGATCATGACCGAGCAGGAGCGGAAGATCTACGATGCGAAAAGCGACCAGCTGATCAACTGGTGCAAGACGCACCACCAATTCAAGGACCACCATCTGAAGGCGCTGTACGCGATCCTCAACGAGGAGACCATCAACCCGCTCCACACCAAAGCCGCCATGCTGACTGGGGCCATCGACACGGCCAAGGTGAAGCATGTGGCCGATTACGTGCTGAAAGCCCTCCAGAACGAGGTAGCGGCCTTTTTCGAAAGCGAGGATGTGGAGACGGAAGCGATCATGCTCGAGTAGGCTTCCTTTCCCTTCCCTGGAAAGAACGGGGTTTCCTAATTGGAAAAGTTGCCTTTTTGTCCCTCAGTGCTGATAATCCCTTCGAAAGCAGGCTATGGCCATCGTCTAAGAGCTGGCCAGAGCCTGCCCAACCCTTCTCTTTTCCGGCGAATCCGCCACCAGGAACGGTTGAATGTTGCTTTTTTGTCCCCCAAAGCACTTGGAAAGGAAGGAATGTTGCCTTTTTGTCCCCTGGAGGAGGGGTAAGAGCCCAAATGTTGCCTTTTCGTCCCCGGGCACCCCGTAAAATAATATGTTGCCTAATTGTCCCCTAGGCAGCTAGTACCATAAAGTGTTGCTTTTTGGTCCCCAAGGCGACCCTACAGGAGGGAATGTTGCCTTTTGGTCCCCCAAAGCCATAAGAAGAGCCGGAATGTTGCCTTTTTGCCCCCGCAATGTTGCCTTTTCGTCTCCCGAATGTTGCTTTCTTGTCCCTAAAATGTTGCCTTTTTGTCCCTAAAAACAGGAATAAGAAATTATAAATCAACTAGTTACAGGTCGTACTACTTATCTACTATTTAACAACTATAATCTATTACTCTTTTAGCGTACCTAAAATCAGATAAATTATTAAAGGAAAGGGAAAAAAAGGCGAAAAAAGCCGTCATTGGCCTATTTTGGGAGCCTTATCTCCAAAGAAAGCACGGAAAACAACCTTTCTCCAGGCGAATGTTGCCTTTTTGTCCCTAAACCCACTGGAAGGGATTATCGAAAGTTGCTTTTTTGTCCCCAGCTTTACACAATACGCTGTTTATAAGAGTTTTGTATCCCTGCAAATAAATGAATGGATCAATTCACTGACGGGAGATCGGTTAGTTTTACAATTGGAAAGGTACTTCATCAAAAGGAAAGATGAGGTAGAATTCTGATTAGTTAACCAGGTTAAACTTACAAGATGTATATATTCTCAAAAATTAGTTAACATAATAATTAACGCAAGTAATTGAGAATCAACTTATTATTAATGTCTTATAAATTACATTATGTTAAATAATGAATTCTGCCTAACCTTTCTTGATTCTCTTTCCGATGTAGATTGAATCGATACTGCCTTATCAGCCTTTCGACTCTACCCTCCCTTAGGCACTCATCTCAACTCATATTTGGTTAGTCATCCTAAACACAAGGGTTTGTATAATCAAGCATTAGTGTATCATTTACCCATCTCAATAACTGAAAAGCATATTTGATTGATGAGATGGCAAAGTGAGGCAAAAGTTTGAACCGAAACAACTAAAGTCCTTAAGTCTTACAGAAACGGCCGTTATTTGAGATGGATTGCAGTTCCCGGAAAGATAATGACTCGTCCTGAAATCAAAGGATAGAGCGAGCACTGTTAAATAAGCATGGCAACTGAAGTTCCTCAGTAGACAGATATCTCTTATCTTAAGTTTGCTTCAGCAAACAAGCCCCTTACTTAAATGGTACTTAATAAGTCCTTCCTGAAATCTGGGCTGGAATGTATAGGCCTTTGCTATGCAGGGGCATTTGGTGAATTAACTGGTGATCTCTTCGGAGAATCCCGTACAGAAAAAATCTTAATCATGAAATACATTCCCTGAGACTATCTCAAAATAAAAAAGAAACGCCATGGGAAAAGCACTGCCACTTCAAATCGTCAACCCACACGCTGCCGGCATAGACGTGGGATCCCGCAGCTATTTCGTTGCCACAGACCAAGTCAGGGAGAATGTCCGCTCCTTTGGGATTTGCACCAAAGACCAGGAGGAGCTTATTCAGCACTTGCATGACTCGGGAATCAGATCTGTCGCCATGGAAAGCACGGGGACCTACTGGCAAACGCTTTTCAACGCGCTTCAGAAAGCCGGGTTTGAGGTGCTGCTTGTCGGGGGAAGCCAGACAAAAAATGTGCAGGGACGCAAAACGGATGTGCTTGACTGTATGTGGATTCAGAAACTGCACTCCCTTGGGCTATTGTCGGGCAGCTTTCTGCTGAGCGACACGCTCCAGGAGCTACGCACCTACTATTACCATAGGCAGCATCTGGTGGAGCAGATATCCAGGTACACGCACAAAATGCAAAAGGCACTCCGGCTGATGAACATCAGGCTGGACGTGGCCATCCGTGACATTACCGGCAAGTCAGGGCTGGCCATCATAGAGGCGATTCTGGCAGGGAACCGGGATCCGCAGCACCTTGCCTCGCTGGTGGATGTGAGGATGAAAAAGTCCAAGCAGCAGATCGCCGAGGCGCTCCATGGCTCCTGGCGGGAAGAGCTGCTGTTTGAACTGAAGGCGTGCCTGCACTTCTACAGGCTCTATGAGGAGGCCCTTAGGGAGTGTGACCAGGCGATTGAGAGTGCTCTGATGAAACATGCGCCGCAGGTTTCAATATCCGAACCCGAAGAGAAGGCCTTGAGGCAAAGCAAAAAGAAGAGCAGTAAAAATGCCCCTGAGTTCAATATCCCCAGGATAGCCTACCAGTACTTCAAGACTGACCTTCTTGCTATCTCCGGGATCAGCCACGGTACTGTTCTGTGCTTGCTGACGACGATGGGAAGGGATCTGCACAGGTTCCCAACCGCCAAGAGCTTTGCCAGCTGGCTGCGCTTGGTTCCAAACAATAAGATAAGTGGCGGCCGCATTATCAGCAGCCGCACACCATCAGGTAAATCATTTTTGGCAATAGCGCTTCGTCAGGCTGCTAATTCAATTGGCAACCAGAAGGACCATGAACTCACCCCCTTTTTCAAGAGAATAGCCTTCAGGAAAGGAAGGATAGCTGCTATCACGGCAACAGCAAGAAAGCTAGCTGTCATTATCTGGAACATGGTAACCAAAGCAGAACCGTACCAGAAAAACGAGATAAAGGTAAGCAACGAAAAAAGCAGAAGGACTAGGTTAAGGCAGGTGGAAAAACGTATCTATGCGCTTAAACTAAATCAGAGTGAACTTGAAAAGCTCTTCTCAAAAGGTTCTTTTTTAGCTACTTAAAATAGAGTTGTACAGAAAAGTTGACGATTTTGAGTTGATAATAAATTTAGAAAATTAATACTGCTATAGCTTGTCAAATGTATTGATTTGCTCTTTGATATCTAGCTGAGTACTATATTAGCTTGACGCTTTTTATTCGGTAACCACAAGTCCACAGCTTGTTAGCTCACAGAACGTCAGCTCCACTGACCGATGACTTACTCTTCCGCTCCTTCACTAAAGGCTCTTCCACCTGATGAGCCTGTGAAGGGGTTAAGTAACTACAGCTCATGTGAGGGCGAAGAGTGTTGTAGTTGCGGATACCCTTTTCTACAGCCAGCAGAGCCTCCATATGTGTTTTGAACACCTGGTTAAGCCTAAACTCATGCTTTAAGATACCATTCACCCGTTCGGCAATTTGATTCTCGGACGCCTCTCCACTATCAGTCATGCTAATCGCAATGTCGGCTGCCCTTAGCCTCTTTACATATTCAAAGCTGCAGTACTGCACGCCCCGGTCAGAATGATGAATAAGCCTGCAATCTTGTTTAGTGCGCGTGGCAAGTGCCATTTCCAAGGCTTTCAAGCAACCTTCCGTGCTCAGGAACTGATGCAGGCAGTAACCTACAATCTTCTTTGAATAGGCATCGGTAATTAGAGACGGGTAGTTAAAGTCAAAGCCCACATAGATGTAGGTCATATCACATACCCAGACTTGCTCGGTTTCCAAGACAGGGAGCTGCTTAATTAGGTTAGGATACTTTCTTAGAAGATGGTTAGAATGAGTGGTCTTGGGCACAGACCTTTTATGGCGGATGAGCAGACGGTGTTCCCGGAACAATTTATGCAGCCGGTCCCTGCCCATTGTAATGCCGCTTTTCTGCAGGGGCTCTCGCAGCAGAAGATACAGCTTCTTGGTCCCTAAGCCGGGAATCTCCCTTCTGATGGCAGTGACCTGGTCCAATGCCAGCATAGCCTGGGCAGCACGCTGATACAGAAATACCCTTCGCTGATGAAATGCTTGACGGCTTTTACTGTAGCAATCGGCAGAGATTACCGACACTTACCTTTGCTGTTCCCTTATGCTGTAGGGTCAAGACCGTCTGGTACCAGACTTTTTTCGGATCGGGATCATCAGGTCCTTCTCAGCCATCTCAATCATGGTGTGCAGGGCCAAGATCATGAGGTTAGCCTCCTCCAGGGCTTTCCCCGGCTGTTTGTTTCGCTGCTTTAGGGATCCCGGGTTTTGCTTTTGCTTCTCATTCATGGGTGGTAAAGATATAAGCCCTTGCTCAATCTTTTGCTGATAGTCAGCCACCCAATGATGAACAGTTTTGACACTGTGAATGCCAAGTTCCTGCATAATTTGCTTGGCATCTTCACCGCCAAAAAGTACGCGAAAGGCTGCGGCCTCTTTGACTTCATCGCTATACTGATAACGGCTGAGTAGTTCTCGAATGTGGTCTTCCATAGGGATAGTTTGTTTGCAAACTGTCAACCTATTTCAGGAGAAGACCTCCGATAAAGTTCACTTTTCCCTTGCGCACCACTACTTAATCCTCAATTCTACTACTCATAGCTTTCCCCAAACCTAGCGTCAATAAGCAATTCAACCTTTGAAGCCCTGCATTATTCATGGTATCAACCATGTTCCTTGCTCCCCAATGCCCTTCCTTTACCTACAATCCCATCGCCTAGTGCGCACAAGCCTACATCGTGGTGCTTTACTGCGTCTTCTATCTCGCTTAGGTTTGACAACTTAGTTAAAAAATGTTAAATTTTAGCAGATCCCCTCTGCTAGCAAGCCTTAGTTTTCTGAAAAAATAGCTATAGAAATCAATACTATTTTAGCTGACCTCCTGCACGTTGGTTATATAAGACCTCCCTGAATTAATGCCGTCTACCAATGTCTGCATAGTGTTGGCACTAAAAATTTTTAGCAGATGGTCGCGGTTGGCTTTGAGGTCGTAATGGAGGGGACAGGGATGGGTGTCAGAACAATGCTTCATGCCCATGCCGCATTTCTTAAAAGCTTCCAGTCCTTCTATGGTGCGCACTATTTCCAGAATGGTAATATCTGAAGCGGGCCGGTGCAGGAAATAGCCACCATTCGGTCCCTTCGCCGAGGCTATCACTCCTTTGCGCACCAGGTCCTGCAGAATCTTACCCATAAAAGGGCTGGGCAACTCCAGCTCCTTGGCTAGCTCTCTAATGCCTATTTTATCTCCGTGCTCCTGCTGAATGGCAATGTAAACAATTGCCCGAAGGGCATACTCTGTGGTTTTAGACAGCATCTGTGCTCTTTATCCTTTCCTTTCTCTATTCCTGAAAGGCGGTAAAGTTACTACATTCGGTCCAGTTGCCGCCTTCCTTCATCAGTAATCATGTCCGTCGTCCACATGGGCGACCACACCAACTGCACCTGCACCTGGTATTCGGGGAACCTGTTTTCCAGAATTTGCACCACAGCGGTTTCAATAGTCCCGCTCATGGGGCAGCCCGGTGTGGTGAGGGTAAGGTCTACTCCCAGCACCTGTTTGTCAAGCGATACTTGGTAAACAAGCCCCAGGTCTACAATGTTTATGCCTATTTCAGGGTCTATGATGTTTTTCAAAGTATCCAGTACAAGTTGTCCGGTATCAGGCGTTTGCGTTTCCATAGGTAAAAGGTTTTAAATCATGTACTTTGTGCAGGAGCATCCGAAACACATTAACGGTATACAGAATCGCCGCCAGGCAAAAAATCAAACTACCAGTTAAAATAACCGTCTGTTCACGTAGCAGAATGCCCGCCACTAACACGGCGTACCCCAACAGGTAACTGCTGTTCTGCCAGCGGAGCAGGCCCTGGTGGTACAGGTCTTTGGGCAGCGGGGTTTTGTAGCGGCCCACGTGGCGCTGGTAGGCGTGCATCCAAACAATAAAAGGTAAAGTTTTGAACGTCTGCCCCAGAATAAGCGCGGTGACAAAGCCCAGAAAAACCGAAAGGCCATACACCAGGTAAAGCGAAGACAGCACCGCTGGCGGCAGACCCAAGTCCACGCTCACCACAAATACCAGCACCAAAGGCAGCACCAGCAACCCCAGGGCCACCAGCGTCTGTTGCATACCCAAATCCAAATCTTTGCGCTGAGCCTGGCTTTTGGCATCGTGCAGGTACAGCAGGAAAAGCAGCACGCCACCTACCACCAAGCCGGCATACAGCGGCACCAGCGGCGAACGGAAGAAAAGCCCGTCGAAAAGGAAAAGCACGAGCCCACCGTTGATGAGGTTGTAGGCCCAGTTTAGCTTAAAAGTGTCTTTGGGGTGGGCCAACAGGAACATAGGAATAAGCTTAGCGCCTACCCCAATTACCAACAGCAGAAACCAACCGACCATGCCCATGTGCGCGTGCAGCTTAAGGTACTGCAGGTGGTCATGGGGCAGCAACGGGTTGGTAAAATTCACCGCCATCAAAAGGCCCAGAAAGCCAGTCAATAAGAGCCAAATGGCCGAAGTAGCTATAAAATCGGCTTCTATGGTCCACTTAGGGGCTTGGCGCGCCGTCTGGAGTACGTTGATGGTAAACAGCAGGAACGACACAAACAGACAGCAACCGGCCACGTGCAGCACAGCCCCCAGTTGGAAGTACCAGAAAGACCAAGCCAGCAGAACAGTGCCCACGGCGAGTAAGCCGAAGGTGTAATACGCCAACCGCTCGCTGTACAATTTGCACTCCAGCACCACGGGCAGCAATTGGTACAACGCCCCGAAAATGAGCATGGTGGCCCAACCCAATACAGCTACGTGGGTGAGGGTAAGGAGCTTGGGGTGAAAGTAATGTCCGCTGAAGGCATCGGTGGAGAAAAGGAGCAGTACGCTCAAGATCAGAAACGAGCAGGCGGCAAACCCATAATGCGGCAGCACCACCCACTTACTGGGCGAATTGGATAAGCTGGCGACAGGCATGGTCAGGTTTCTTTGTAAATGAGTAAATGTACTTCGGCGGCATTTTGCTCTTGGATAGCGATGGCAAAGCCTCTTTCCTGCAACTGTGGAAGCAGGAACTGGGGCACCCGCCGGTGGGTTACGTGCAACGCTTTGCCGGGCGGCAACTTCTCCAACTCTTCCAGAATGGCCACCATGGGCTGGGGCATTTCCAACTGGCGGACGTCCAGGTGGTGTAACCGGCCCTGGTATTTCTGAAGCAGTTGCTCAAAGGCCGCACTAGGTTGGACAGCCGTTCCGGCCGGAGCGTTTTCCGGCCTTTTTTCGCTTTCCCGCCAAAAATAAGTGTACACTAAATCTTCGCCTTTTTCCTCGGAAAAGCAGGCAAAGCCTTTTTTCTGCAGTATCTGGATGAGCGGCGTAGGCTCAAAGGTGTTGAGGAGCACCAGCACGGTGTCTTCTCTTACCTGGTTAACCGCCTGCATAATTTCCAGAAACGGGTCGTGGCCCGAGGCAATAGCCTCGCGTACATCCAGGTGTAGAAAGGCGTTTTGGGGAAGTTTTTCCAAAAACAGCGGAAAAACAGGGACTACGTATGTGACTTTCGGTTCTGGTTTGGTTTCCTGCTGCTGCTTTACCGTAAACCCCAGCGGTGCGAGTTTTTCAAAAAACATATCCACGTCACAGCCGCCCAAGCGGGCAGCATCGGCAATGGTGACGCGGGCCGCCAGAATTTTCCGCAGCACGGGGTTGCGCAGTTTCTCAAAGTGCTTGTTGATGCCGGCAATGGCCTCAATGGCTGCCGGGTTCGCTTTTATGAGGGCCGAGATTTTGGTGGCGGGGGCAATTTCCATGGCTGGCTTGCGGCTTAAGTGAAGGGAAGAGGTGGCGGCGTTTTCGAGCTGTTTTAAGAAAACAGGACGAAAAACAGCCATGGCAGCGTTAGGGACAAGCCCTTGTGGTTGCCCCTACTCCTTCCAGAATTCAGGGGTAAAATTATCGACCTTGGTTTCTGTCTGGTGGTGCTGCTCCATGAGTTTGCCGGCTTCTTCCAGGTCTTCCTGGGGCACTACCTTTTGCAGGTACGGGAACAGCTCGCGTTCTTCCCAACGGATATGTGACACCAGGTATTGTTCCAGGGTCTGGAATTGCTCCGGCACCAGGCGCTTTCCGTCGCAGATTGAATCCACCACCCAATGCAGGTGGCGGTGCTCTTCTTCTATTCTTACCCGCAGAATATCATTGGGCACTAAAAACCGCTGCAAAAGCCACTCCTCTTCCTGGCAATGCGGAAAAAGAATCTGGTTCCAAAAATACTTCACGTAGCCCTGCATGGCGTTCAAGTCGGTTTTATTTTTGAGGCCTTGCCTGAGTTTCCAGCAGAACAGCAGCCCAAAATGGTGCTCTCTGGATAGCGGGACCAAATTCTTATCTCGTTTTAAGGGAGTGGTTCCCTGTTCCATGGGTTTGGTGGGATAATCCCATTATTGGTATTGTGGGCAGGCCCATGTTGGGCCTGCCCTTTTCTTTAGTTTAAAATCTCTTTCTCTAGCTCCAAAGCTTTGGGAAACAGGATGTTGTTTTCCAGGTGGATGTGGCGGTGCAGGTCATCTTCAAACTCCTGCAGCTTGGAGAAAGCAACTTGATAGGTAGCGCAGGCATCGGCGGGTAGGGTAAAGTTGTCTGTAAGTTCGCGGATGGCTTCCAATTCGCCGCCGGCGGCCTCATGCTCCATTTCCATCATGTTAATAGGATTCTGGATGCTCCCGAAGCCCGGGCGGTCCAGCTTTCCGCCATTCTGCTTGGCCTCGTTCAGTTGCTTAATGAACGGAAACAGCACGCGCTCTTCTTTTGGCATGTGGCTTTCCAGCTCGTTGGCCACGTTGGTGAAATGTTTGGCCACCTGCAGCAGTTCAGGATGGTTGGCTCCGTGCACGCGGGCAATTTTAGAAGTGTACTCATTTAGCGCTGGAATAGCTTCGCGCACGTATTTGTGGTGGATGTTGACAATGTAATCAGCTAAAAAAGACAAATCCCAACTCGCAAAATCCGTTTGGACCCCGGCCGACGCCTCTGGCAAGGCCTTCAGCTCGTGCTCTACCACCGCTGGGTCAAGGCCCTTCTCCTCACACACCTGGGCTACCGATTTCTTGCCGCCGCAGCAGAAGTCTATACCGTATTTTTTAAAAACCTGGGCCTTCCGAAAATCTTTGGCCACCAGTTCGCCTATGCTTTCTTCCTCTGAGGGTGTCAGTTTGGCAATTTTCACTTCCCAAACCTCGGGGCCCTGCTCCAGGTACTCCCATTTGAAGATGTTGCCCCGCTCGCCCAGCAATTGGTAATACAGCGGTTTCGGGTCGTGGTCGTTGTGGATGATGAAGGCCTCACCGCCTTTCAATGCATCAAACCACTCAAAAATAGTGGGGTGTTTCATGCGAGGTTCCAGCATGGTAACATCTAATACTTCTATGGTTTCTGTAGTTGGCATAGTGGTAAAATTTAAAGCTGTTAGTAAATCGTGAAGTAATATTTTATAATAAAAGACAAAAATGTCTTTTATTGGATTGCGTTGATTCCAATAAAAAAAACTTCTCCTCTCAAGAAGTTAGCTTTAGGTTCTGGCTGTTATTTTGCTCAAATGTACTGGAAAGGCAAGTTCATTACGATGATGGGCGTTAGTTTCTACTATGACTTTTATCATGTTGCTCCGTTTTAGGGCTGCTTTTCAGAAACAAGACTATAAACAATTGGTCTAGAGGTATTCAACTTTAAATGCCGCTCCCTTTGCCCATGCAAGTGCGCACCTTGCGGGCACCTCCTGGTGGTCCACCATCTTCGGCTCTTCCCCTAGCTGGGCCAGGAAAAAGAGCAAAATGCCGAGCGGCAACAAAATGCTTATCCCGAACAAAAGCAGATAATAGCCAGGAATGGGCCCCAGGTTTAACCAGAAAAAGGTACCCTGCAGGAAAAGGAGCGCTTCCGTCAGAATAAAGGCTGAGAGAAACAAGCCCATGCCCCAGCGGCTCAAGCTCCTCTTAAAACTAATCCAACCCAGCTTCGCGAAAAAAGCAAAGACAAATAGGCTGATGCAACCTATCAGCACCAGGTGCAGGTAGCCAATAATAAATAACCGGAAATTAACGGCCAGTTCGGCCATGTACGGAAAGGCAGTAAGTAACTGCATTCCGGTTTTAAGCACAAAGGCCAAGCTGGCCAGAACCAGCAAACCGCGGCCCCAATTTCCAAACAAGTTTAACATCCGCCCGCGGGCGGGCCAGAGCATTTGCAACAGCAGGGCCAGCGCCACCAACTGCACCAAGGCCGCTGCTCCCGCTAACAGAAATACAAAGCTATTGGGCTTCGTCCAAAGGACGGAGAGCAGGTAAGCTGGCGAGCAGGCCCAGAACATCAGCTTAAAAAAAGCAAGGGCAGTTTTAAGAGGAAAGGTAATACTATGGTGCTCCAGCAGCCAGAACAACAGCCCCAGCACGGCAAACACAAACCATCCGTTGTATTGGAAATGCAAATAAAAATAGATGGCGTTGTAGTACATTTCGCTGCCGCTATGGCCGGTGGCCATGATGGGTGCCATGGCCAAAGGACCTAACGAAGAAAGTGCCAGAAAAAATAAGGCCGCCTTGACCAGCCGAAAGGAAAAGCGGTGTTTCCCTTGGCTAACTCTGGCGGTTTTGGCATCCTTTAGAAATTGGTAGATAAACCAGTAACTCAGCAGCAGGTGCGCTGTGGAAAAGGTAATGGAGGCCGGCGCGTAGCCCTGTATCGGGAAACTCACCAACATACCCAGTACCGCGCCCTGTGAGAGCCAGAATTGCCAGGTGTAGGTGGGCTTGTTGCGCAGCTCTTCCGGCAAAAAGGAAACCAGCAACGCCACAAAAAGGGCAGCATAAAGCCAACCCAGCAAAGCCACGTGCGAATGCGCGTGGAGCAGATACTTATAATTTACCCAAAATACCGAGCCCACAAACATATACCGCAGCAGAAGCCCCAGAAAAGCCACCACCACCAGGTTCGCCAGCGCCACCAAAAACCAGTTGCGCTTCGACGAAAGGCTCAGAACCCCTCCTTTTGCTGCCGCTGATATATTATTCTTATCCATCTGCTTTCCAGAGCACAGCTATCACACAAAACTAACGTAATGGCAAAAAAGTAATAAAAGACATTCATCTCTTTTATTTATGACATTTATCATTTTCCTTCAAATTCAGGCAAAAGATATTTGAGCACATAATCGAACAATTATTTCACTGGTTCTGAAGTTCCAATTCAACTTTATGGATGTCAAAATTTTCCATCATCTTTGGTTAGAAAGAATGGCAAAACGGCGTTTACTCTTAAGTATCAAGGCATTAGTTCTACTACTAAGCCAATTTTTTCTCTACAGGCTTCGCGCATATTTTTTTACTAAAACTAATAATCATGAAATACAAAAAACTCTGGATTGGATTCATTGTCGTTATTGTGGGGTCCTTTGCCGTTCTCGGCTACTATGGTTCTGAAATTTACCGCCAGGCACCGCCCATTCCAGAAAGGGTGGTCACGGCCTCAGGCCAAACCATCTTTACTGCCCAAGATATTATGGATGGGCAAAACGTGTGGCAATCTACGGGTGGGCAGGAACTGGGCTCCATCTGGGGCCACGGTGCCTATACCGCCCCCGACTGGACCGCAGATTGGCTCCACAAAGAAGCCATGTTCTTCTTAGACCGCTGGGCCCAGGAAGCCAAAGGCACCAACTTTGATGCCCTGGACGAGGAAACGAAAGCCATGCTACAGGCCCGCTTGCAGAAGCAGATCAGGGCTAACGGCTATGATCCCGCCACCGGTACACTTACCATCTCCGACCTCCGCGCCGAGGCCATTGCCGGGGTAAGTGGGCATTACACCGGCCTGTTCATGAACGACCCGGCCCTGGCGGAATACCGCGATGCCTACGCCATGAAAAACAACACGGTGGAAGACCCAGAGCGCATGCGCAAGCTGAACGCCTTCTTCTTCTGGGCGACCTGGGCTTGCGTAACCGAACGTCCTGGTCAGGATATCACCTACACGAATAACTGGCCCGCCGAGGAGTTAGTAGGAAACCGCCCCAGCGCGGACCTCCTCATCTGGACTGGTTTCAGCGTAATCGTGCTCATCTCGGGCATTGGGCTGCTGGCCTTTTATTATGCCTCGCATAAAGAAGAAGAACTGGACCACAGCAGGCTCCCCAAGGAAGACCCCTTGCTGGGTTTGCAGGCCACGCCCTCTATGCGGGCAACCCTTAAATACTTCTGGATTGTAACCGCGCTCATTGTCGTGCAGATTTCCTTTGGGGTAGTTACGGCCCACTATGGCGTGGAGGGCCAGGCCCTGTACGGCTTCCCGCTCTCCGATTTCCTGCCCTACTCCATTACCCGCACCTGGCACGTGCAACTGGGGATCTTCTGGATTGCCACTTCCTGGCTGGCTACCGGCTTGTATATTGCCCCAGCCGTTTCGGGCAATGAGCCGAAATACCAGCGGCTGGGGGTAAATTTCCTGTTCATTTGCTTGCTCATTATTGTGGCGGGTTCGCTGGCCGGGCAGTGGTTCGGTGTTATGCAGAAACTAGGTTACGGGAAGAACTTCTGGTTTGGACACCAAGGCTATGAATACGTTGACATGGGCCGCTTCTGGCAAATTTTCTTGCTGATAGGATTGTTCCTGTGGCTTTTTTTGATGGTACGCGCCATTTGGCCCGCCTTTAAAAGTGATGCCGAAGGTCGGCATTTGCTGGGCATGTTCCTCATCTCCTCGGCGGCCATCGCCCTGTTCTGGGCCGCAGGCCTTATGTGGGGCCAGCACACCAACTTAGCAATTGCCGAATACTGGCGCTGGTGGGTGGTGCACCTGTGGGTAGAGGGCTTCTTTGAAGTATTCGCTACCGTGGTCATTGCGTTCCTGTTCGTGCGGATGGGCTTGCTGGAAACAAAAATGGCGACTGCCACCGTGCTTTTCTCCACCATCATCTTCCTGTTTGGGGGCATTATCGGTACGTTCCACCATCTGTATTTCTCCGGAACGCCCACTTCGGTGATGGCCTTGGGGGCCACGTTCAGCGCCCTGGAAGTAGTGCCGCTGGTGCTCATTGGGTTTGAGGCTTACCATAACTTCACCATCAGCCGCTCCACCACCTGGATCAAAGCTTACAAATGGCCCATCTACTGCTTTATTGCCGTGGCGTTCTGGAACCTGGTGGGCGCGGGCGTGTTCGGCTTCCTGATCAACCCGCCCATTGCGCTGTACTACATGCAAGGTCTGAACACCACGCCGGTACACGCCCACACCGCGTTGTTCGGGGTGTACGGGGTGCTGGGCATTGGGCTGATGCTGTTTGTATTGAAAGGTTTGTCCAGCCGAAGACGCTGGAAAGACGGGGTCATCAGTTTTGCGTTCTGGTCCATCAACATTGGCCTGGCCCTCATGGTCCTCATCAGTGTGCTGCCCATCGGGCTAATGCAAACCTGGGCCAGCGTAAAATATGGCCTCTGGTACGCCCGCTCAATGGAATTCATGCAGACGGACACCATGGAAATCCTGCGGTGGCTGCGCGTTATCGGGGACACTATTTTCGCGGTGGGCGCAGGTGCCCTGGCCTGGTTTATCATCGGCCTGAAAACTGGGCACTCCTTGGAAGATGACGAAGACGTATCTAAAAACATTCCGGCCCACGAAGAATTGGTAAATAAATAAGAGAGCATTTCCACACAAAGCTGTTTTCAGGAGCGGAAGCCGTTTTAGGCCTCTTTTCCTGAAAACACTACAAAAAATTCCAGGTCTGATTCTGCCTAAGTTAAAGACTTTGTCGGTTTTGTCTAGGTTATTGAAATGGCTTTCGATGTTTTCTTAGGAGGGAGAAACCAACAGCCTCAGCACTGCCCTCTGGGCAGCCAGAACTGACAGAGTATTTTTGCTCCTCGGCCGGAAAACCACCAAGGCCACAAAGACAGCCGAAAGCCACCACCACCAGAATAAACAACGGTCATTGAAAATAGGTCTGGTATTGGCTCAGGTGCAGGGCCAGGCGGTCGCGGGACTTTGCGGCGGCTGGCAGGTCGTTGCCACTCAGCACTTTTACATCCGCCAAGATGGGCATCAGGTACGTGTGCAGCATGTCGTGCTCCGGACCTTTCATTTGGCAGTCGGCAAACACGGCCTTAAACCCAAGTTGTAAGCTCTGTCCCAGTTCATTTAATGCTGCCAACGAGTTGGTTTCGGTCAGTTGCTGGTGTTGACGCATCAGGTCCTGCAACTGCCGTAGGTTCGCCTTGGTGGCCTCGTCGGCTTGCCAGCGCTCTTCCCCGTTCAGCGCAAGGCCATGGGTGGTTGCGGGCTCTGCATGGGCGGTGTGGGCGGTTTCGGGGTTAGTAACGGGAGCGGTTTCGGGGTTAGTAACGGGAGCGTCTTGGGAAGAGCAAGATGCCAGCAGGCAAGTTGTTACGAGGAATACACATAAATTCTTCATGGGGAAGGGTTGAGCATATAATACAAATTGGCCCTTATATAAGAAGGCTGATATCCTTAATGAGCGCATCCGTTTTTAAGCAAGTGTAACGGAATTCGGGCCGATATAAAATGACATCCATCAATCTAAATCCTGTCATTAATCTGGATAAGTGCCCTCCAAATTTAGGAAAACTTTGAACGTTCTTCTCTCCTTTCCCGTGCACTGTTAACAGAGCTCACGTTTTTGGTCTGGTTTCCGGAAAAAAGCCAAAAAAACAGCACATAGGTTTCAAAGGCTCAGATGAAGATTTACGCTAAGTAAAAAGTAAAAAGTGTAGACTAGAAAGTGTAGACTAGAAAGTGTAGACTAGAAAGTGTAGACTTAAATATCCTATACTTTCTACTAATACCTTCTGTTTTAGGCCTATTTTGGCCAAATCAGGCCTAAAATAGAAATTATTAGACTATTCTTTTACTTACAGGTCTTTTCTGGAGAATATTCTCTTGGCCCAGAGCAAAGGGGCCAACACCCACACCACCAGCAACCCAAACGCGAGGGAAATACCCCAAAGACTACCCAAAATACTCTTGTACAAAGCACCCGTATAACCCATCAGAGCGGAGACATCCAGGTTCAGCAACACCAAGATGCGACCCAAGTCTACCGGGTTCAGGGCTGTCATCGCCAACGTGGCATGCTCCAAAGGGTAATCGCCGAAAGTATACAGAATGAACAGCACAATACCGTCATAAATAAGGGCGAAGTAAAACCAAAGCATCAAGGCGATACCTATACCTTTGGCCTTGTCGCGCGTAATCACTGATGCCAGAAAAGCCATCGCCACAAAGATGAAGGTGATAAAAACTCCCGTCAGCACCAGGTATACCCCCGTGAGACTAGCCCCAAAAAGCAGCACCGGAATGCCAACGCCCACCAGAAAAGCGGCCGAGAGCGCGAAAGCCACGCCTAAGTACTCACTCAGGAAAATCTTCCGGCGGTCTATGGGCTGGGCCACCAGCAGTTCTATGAACTCATAGGAGTTGTAAAAGTGGGTAGTGGCAAACACAATGCTGATGAGCGGCACCGTGAGCAGCACCAGGTTCAGCAGACTGAGGAGGCCTTTGTCTGGGCTGCCGCCCAGGTTGAACAACCCAATGGAGAGCAACAGCAGAAACAGGGTATAGGCGATGATGATTTTACTTTTGACGATGTCGTAGAGTACGTACTTTATGATCTTGCCCATGGCTTAGTTCTCCCCGTTCATGATTTTGGCAATGGCCCGGCTCAGGCGCTCCTCGTTGGTCTGCTGCTTCAGGCGGGCGATGGTCTCGTGGAATTTCACGCTTCCGTCCACCAGGCACAGCACCTCGTCGGCCACTTCCTCCACCTCGCTCATGATGTGCGAGGTGATGAGGATCAGCTTACCTTTCTTCTTCTCCTTCAGGATCTTGCCTTTCAGGATCTCGGCGGAGATGGGGTCCAGGCCAGCGGTGGGCTCGTCCAGGAGCAGCACCTGCGGGTCAAACATGAACGCCAGCGCCGCACTCACTTTCTGCTTGGTGCCGCCAGAGAGGGCACCCATGCGCTTCTCGTACATATCCGGTAGGCCATACAGGCCAATCAGCTCCTCATCCACCACCTTGCCGTCTTTGCGTATGTCCCGCACCATCTCTATCACCTGCCTGATCTTCATATTCTCTGGGTAGCGCCCAATCTGGGGCATGTACCCGATCTGGCGGCGGTAGGCGTGTTTGTTCAGCACGCTTTCGCCGTTCAGCCTGATGTCACCGCTGTTGGGCAGGGCCATGCCCAGAAGGCACTTGCCCAGGGTGGTTTTGCCTGCCCCGTTGGGGCCTATGATAGACACTACTTTGCCTGCGGCAAACTCAAGGCTCACGTTTTTGAGCACCTGCAGTTTACCGTAGGACTTGCACAAATTTTCTATCGTTATCATGGTTTATCTTCTTCATCAGCGGTTGTCCGTCAACCAGTTGTTCGGGGGTGATGCTCGGCAGCACTTTCTCTAGGTTGTCCAGCAGGTTCACCATAAAGCTGCGCATAAACATCACCGCCGGCGGCACCCGCTCCACCAGCATGGAGAACAAACTTAGGGGGCGGTAGGGCACATCGCCCTGCTGGTCTTTGTTCAGGTCATATCCGGTGTACTTGTCCCAGTAGTTTTGCTCAAAGTGGTTTTCCTGAATGGTGCCGTTGGTGCTCACGTCAAAGGAGTTCCCGGTGAAATTGTTCAGCCGGAAAGTGTCCTCCCTACAGGTGGTCATCAGCTTGACGGCCCAGCCGTTGCGCTCAAAATCGTTGTTTTTTATGTCCAGCTGGCTGGAGCCTTCCATATGAATGGCGGTGGTGTTGCGCCGGAAGGTGTTGTGGCGGATGACACTGTTGCTGATGTCCCTCAGCAGGAGACCGTAAGAGGCGGCGCCCCAGTTGTCTTCAAAGGTGTTGTGCACCATTCTCACGTGGGTGGTATACATCACAGCCACGCCGGCCCCGTTGTTCCGGAAGGTATTGTAGGTATAGGTGTTGCCGTCTGAGAACATGAAGTGCATGCCGTAGCGCATGTTCTGGTGGCTTGTGTTGTGGTGTACCTGGCTGTTCTTCACCACTTCCAGGTAGATGCCGTCACGGTGGCCCTGCACGTTGTTGCCGCTTATCTCCACGTTGTCTGTGTAGTACAGGTGAATGGCGTTGCCCAGGGAAGATTCGTTCTTGCCCTTGTTCTCTCCTATGACCTTATTCCCCTTGATCACGATCCTGTCAGAGTTTTGCAGGTAGATCGCGAAGTAGGTTTTCAGGATGGTGTTGTCCAGTATTTTGATATTGATGCGCTCAAACACCCTGATGGCGGCATCGTCCCTGGTATAGCTGGTGGCCACGTTTTTGAGGGTGAACCCTTGGATGGTCACATTGTCGGCGGTCACGCCAATGAGCTGCCCCGTGAAGTTGCCGTCAATGACCGGGTTGTTTTTCCCCATGAGGGTGAGCGGCTTGTTTATCTCTATCCTGGATTCCTGGTACACGCCGCCGTTCACCAGCACGGTATCGCCGGGCTGGGCCTGTTGCACCGTCTGCTTCACAGACGTAAGGGCACAGGTCCTGCACACCGTTAGGGTGGCCCCTGCCGCGCTTTGCGCCAGTACCAACGGCAGCAGGACACTGACTACCGTTAGCAAACTTTTAGTGGTGTTTCTCATCATTTTTCACGATTGCCAGCACCTGATCCCAGGTGAGCAGTTCTGCGCCCTGCTCCTGCTGTATTTTCTTGGCGGCCTCTGGGGTAGAAACGGCCAACAGGTTCATGCCCATGGGGCTGGGCAAGGCTGCGCTCCGCACAAAGTGGGCCCTGTTTACATTTATGAGCTCTGTGGGGTTAGAAAAGTCCGTTACCATCAGAAAAGAGGCTTTCTGGCCTTCTTCCGGCTTGCTGTTGACATAGGCCGCCAGGCATTCAACTGCGTCAAAAAAATAAGGCTTGCCTTTGTCATTCACCAACTCTGCCCCGTACCGCACATCTGTAATGGTCATGTTGCAATGCGTGCAGTTGGCGTTGCCGTAAGGAACCGGCTTGGGCTCCGTTGAGCAAGCCGTCAGCAACAGGACGGCTGGCACCACCCAGCCATAGGTGAAGGATAAGATTCGTTTCATGAGACAGGGGCTTTATTTCTAGGCCGCTTTAGGCCTGGAACTTAGATAATAGGCCAAACAGGAAAATAAGACCCCCAGCAAAACACCCAGACTGCCCCAAGCGGGCAAAGACAAAGCTTCAAAGTTGAGGAGTTGCTTTCTTCCCAGCATAGGCGGTATGTAGGTCATATTTGGTACTTTGATAGGGGCCTGGGGGTTCAGGTTGGTTCCGAACTCGTGCAACCACAGGTAAAAGTCCACTAACCCTACGGCCCCGCCTGCCATCAGCAGAATCACCCAGCCCAGCACTAGTTTTCTTTTCCCTAGAAAGGCCGCTACCAGGCCTAATACCACAAGAAAAACCACAATGTAGGGCATGATTTTGAGCTCGGCAAACGATTCTGCGTGAATGGGCGCCATGCCAATGTAATGGTTGAGGATGTTGAAGTTCTGGAGCACTGACTCAGAACTACCGGCCAGTTTATTGACCCAGATGTGCAATTCCAGCCCTTCGGGGTATTGGGGGGCTTTCAGGTAGATCTTCCACATAGGGAAGAGAAACAACAGGCCCGGCGACAAGGCCGCGAGAACCATTAATCCTTTGTGGTATGCCTTCATCCGTTTTACGTTATGGTGAAATAGAAAAGACAGCAGAGTCTTTTTAGAAGCCTCCGCTGTCTTTTTCAATTTAAAGAAATTATTTACCTATATAAGCGGTAGCAGGGGGTGCCGGCTTTTTCACGCCGGTAGAGAATTTGATAGGTACGTTAGACCCTCTCTTGGAAACCCGCACGTAGCCTTGCATTTCCTGGTGCAGCGCAGAGCAGAAGTCTGTACAGTAGAAAGGGAAAACACCTTCCTGCTTGGGTACCCACCTCAGGGACTGGGTGGAGCCCGGCATGATCAGGGTCTCTGCGTTGTTATTTCCCATGATGGCGAAGCCGTGCGGTACGTCCCAGTCCTGCTCCAGGTTGGTGACGTGGAAAATCACCGTGTCACCTACCTGTACCCCTTCAATGTTATCTGGCGTGAAGTGGCTTCTAATGGAGGTCATGTTCACCTTCACCGTTCTGCCTTGGCGGGTCACGCTCACGTCTTTCTCGTTCTTGACGGCTTGGGGGTGCTTGTTTTGATCCAGCTTGAAGAACTTGACGCTGTTAGGCGCTATCTTATTGGCGGCAATGCCCTGCGCGTAGTGCGGTTCGGCCAGAGTAGGGAAGTCCAGGAGCAGTTTCATCTTATCCCCGCTGATGTCTATGAGCTGGGCGGAGTGCAGCAACTCTGGGCCGGTGGGCAGGTAGCGGTCTTTGGTGACCTTGTTCATGGCAATCAGGTACTTGCCGTAAGGCTCCTTGGTGTCACCCCCTGGAATCATTAAGTGGCCGGGAGAGTAATACACCGGAATTCTGTCTTTCACCTTGAAGTCTTCAAGGCTCCATTTCACTACTTCAGAAGAAACGAACATGGTGGAATAGGCATTGCCTTTGCCGTCAAACTCAGTGTGCAAGGGCCCTAAGCCCGGCTCTTTCACCTCAGCGTGCAGCACAGACTCATACTTGAACACCGGAATACCGTTCACCTCCCCGTCAAAGTCTTTGTTCTGGATGGCTTTCTGCATTTTAGTGAAAGAGAACACCGGCAGTGAAGAAGCCAGTTTACCGTTTACTACCATGTACTCGCCACTAGGGTCTACGTCAATGCCGTGCGGCGATTTAGGCGCCGGAATCAGGTACATCATGCCCGGGCACTCTTCCGGAAGCAGGTAACGCACCTTTTTCTTTACGGTAGAATTGACCCTATGCGTGCCGTGGTCCATCTTGTTGTGGTAGTAGTTGGCTGGCATTTCGTGCGCCTTGCCCTCAGCGGCATACTGGGCCGCCAATTTCCAGTTAATGGCCGCCAGGTAGTCGCGGTCGTTCTGCGAGGCCCCCAGTTCCTTTAAAGTACCAGACTTCTCTGAGTTGTAGGTGGTAAAGAACACCCAGTCGCCTGAGGGGCCCTTACCGCCGTTGGCTAAATCGTAGTCAAAGCCGGGCACTAGTACCTGGAAATCCAGTTCCATGTCACCATGCTCTTTGTCAACCTTGATAAAGGAGATAGAACCCCTGAACTTGTCTTTATACTCTGACAGGCTTGCATCTCCTGTCCCCCCCTTCATGTCAAGCGGCACACTGAAGCGGGTACCGGCAATAACGTACTCGTTGTTGTTGGTGGGGTAGGGCGAACAGTGGTTACCCGCGGAGTTCGGGATCTCCATCATCTCCACGGTCTCAAACGTGGTCAGGTCTACCCGGGCCACGCGGGGCGTGTTGTTCCCGTTCACAAACAGCCAGCGGCCATCTGTGGTCCCGTTGGCGCGGGAAAGCTTGGGGTGGTGGAGGTCGTCCCAGGGCACAAACCCGTGCGAGGTCATCAGCATAGGCCTGGTCTCTTCGTTATAACCGTAGCCGTTCTCAGCAAATTGGCTAAAAACCGGGATTACCTTGAGCAGCCTGCCCGAAGGGATACCGTAAACCGCCACCTGGCCGTTGAATCCGCCGGACAGGAAGGAGTACAGCTCATCGTGTTTGCCCGGTGCCACATACACCGCCGTGGCGGCATCTGCGGCAACGGCACTTTCTTTGATATTGGCATCCTCACCCTTGCCAGAGCTGTTACAGCTTTGCAGCAAGGTCCCCGCTGCCAGCGCCACCAACAGGCCGACTTTAGGGACAATACTCTTAAATTTATTGATTCGTGTTTCCATGATTATTAGTTGTAATATCTACTAGCTTTTGCTGTCATTCTGTCTCAGGTACTCCAAAATGGCCCGGGCATCGGACTCGGTAACATTCTGGTTAGTCATCTGGGTCAGGTGCTCAGCCAACAGCTTCTTAGCCGTAGGGTCTTTCTTGGTCATTTCCTCGGGGTTGACGATCATGTTCATGATCCACTCCGGCTTGCGGCGCTCCGTTACCCCCGCCAGACCCGGGCCCACTACTTTCTGGTCACTCAGTTGGTGGCAGGCAGTACATTTGCCGTCAAAGATGGCTTTGCCGGAAGTGGCGAGCGCCTGGTCTATCTCAGTCCCCACCTCCACGTTTTTCACGGGACCAACGCCAAATCCGTTATCCGCCGCCTCTTTTTCGGCTTCCGCTACGGCGTCCTCGTGCAGAGTATACTCGGGTTTGCTGGCGGTTTCCTTCTGCTCAGAAGAGCAACCGGAAAAAAGAGCGGCACACATAATGACTACCACCTGCATCCGCAGGGGAGACTTGATTGTGTTTACGATGCTGCTGAATTGTTTTTTCATGAGGTTTGGGGTAAATGGTTGTGGTGTGAATTATGAAACAAAAGTAAAATTTATTAAAAGAAAAATAAGAGACATGTATCTCTTTTATTAATGACTTCAATCATGATTTTATTGTATTTCATTTCATACTTCAAAGGAAAGGATACAGGCAACATTCACCAGAAGTGGTTTCAAGGCTTCTGAGACCAAACGAATTCTGAATCAGTATTCACAAAGGACAGAAAACACTTTGCCGTCAATTGACATGGAGAAGATATGACCTCTGTTCAAGTAGGCCATTGTCTGTTTTATGTCATAATCCTTTATTGGCTTGTCCGTGATAGGGAAAATATAGAAGGGAAAGGCTCGTAGGAATAGATTGAACCGGGCACCCTACTAAAAATGATGGGAAGAATGCCTGTTGGACAGATAACTTCGACCTTTTCTCAAGAAATTTAATTTCGTTTCTGCACCATGGCTTTGGGCTATCCCTGCCACGGTACCCTTTACTGCTGCCGCTGGTTAATTTCTGCGGCTGATGAAACGGTGTCTACTTCAAGGTCTTTGGAGGTATCTGACTCATACTCTACCTGCGGGTTTCTATTATCACCAGATCCTATCTCTACGCTCTCATCCGAAATTTTGCTATCGAGGTTTGAGTTTTCAGCGTTGTTTTCAGTATTGCCGCAGGCAAAAGCAAAGGCTCCGAGTAGAAGAACAAGTAGTTTTTTCATAAATGCTTAATTTATTTTGATTTTGTTTAAACGTTTTAGTGACTTTTTTGTTTTGCTGACGCCTGATTTAGGATAAAACGGCACGACTTATATAGCGTTTAAAGGGGGGTGTACCCGGGCTGGGGACACGCTGTTGCATCTGAGGTTAGCTGTCAGATGGTTCTTCGCAACAGACATTGTCGTGGCATAAATGGCGCCCTTGCTCATGGAGTAGGCAAAACGGTCGGGGATGCCTACATGCAAAGCAATGGAGGCCAAGTCAGGATGACTCCTCCTCGCTATTCCTTTATCTTCGCCACAGTCGCCTGCATACAGTATTAATTAGGCTCCTATGACGTTTACTTGGTAGATTTCATCCAAATTCGTCTTCAGGAAACCAGCCAATGAAACCAGTGTTATAGTAATTGAGGCGGGTTGGGAAGACAGCGTTGCTTCCAGGCTGATTTGAGTAAACCAAGTGGTGCAGGGTCTCTAGAGGCCCTTAGATACGGGAAGAGGAAGAAAGCACTACAGGATTCCCGCACCAGCCCAGCGCAACCTCCTTCCTTTTTTCTCCCTTCCGTAAACGGTCCTTACCCGCCGCGGCCCGGGAAGGCGCGCGTTCTCCCGCCGACGGAAGGAATCCCGGTGGCGGCCGATCCCCTTTCTTGCCGCCGCGGGTGGGATCGGTTCTC
Source organism: Rufibacter sediminis (assembly GCF_014269285.1). Taxonomy (GTDB): domain Bacteria; phylum Bacteroidota; class Bacteroidia; order Cytophagales; family Hymenobacteraceae; genus Nibribacter; species Nibribacter sediminis. The sequence goes on along the minus strand of NZ_JACOAF010000011.1, from coordinate 100,024 downwards.
CAGCCAGGCTGTATGCCCCTGTACCGGCCAGCTTGAATAAGCAACGGCAACAGATCGGCCAACATGTCATGGCACGAGTCCCATTAAAGATGAGATCAATAAACGCTCGTTTTCTGGACTCCTCCCGCCTCCCCTGCCGACCGCACCTGTTTTACGCCTGACTCGTCCTGAAAAAAGTTGCCCCCTGAAGGTTCCGGCCATTGTTCTGCACTGAAAAGCCCAATGCAGCGTCAGTTCTCCGGCGACATGGGACAGAGGCGCTGTCCCAACGAACGACGCTATAAAGATGTTCACTCCTAAATATAATTATTCTATATATATTGAACTTTCTCCGCCTAAGACAGGTTGCTTTCGCAGACTCACCCGAAACCCCACCCCACTAAAATGAGCCTTGGCAAGGTCCTGGTTATAGACTATGATGAAATATCCTGTTTTCTTGTCGAAAGGGTTATGTCCCGGAACGGGGGCACCGGGCAGCTAAGCTTTGCCAAGCACGGCAAAGCGGCCTTGGATTTACTCGAAAGGGAAGTGTTTGACTTGATTCTCCTGGAGATCAATTCCCCTTTCATGGAGGGCGCCGAGTTCCTACGCGAGCTGGACCGGCTCCAGGAAAGAAGGGGGGCGGACCTCCCCAAAGTAGTGGTGGTGACCTCCTCCGTGCGTCACACCTTCCTAGAGGTACCTCATCACCGTATAAAGGGGTATCTGCCCAAGCCGTTCTCAGACAGGCATATGGAGTTTCTGCGTGCCCTGCGGCAGGACGAGGGAATCCAGGAAGTCTCTCCCTAGAGCCCAGCTTATGGACCCATTGGATGGGACATGCAGAGGAGAACGTATTTCATGATTAAGATTTTTTCTGTACGGGATTCTCCGAAGAGATCACCAGTTAATTCATCAAATGCCCCTGCATAGCAAAGGTCTATACATTCCAGCCCAGATTTCAGGAAGGACTTATTAAGTACCTTTTAAGTAAGGGGCTTGTTTGCTGAAGCAAACTTAAGATAAGAGATATCTGTCTACTGAGGAACTTCAGTTGCCATGCTTATTTAACTGTGCTCGCCCTATCCTTTGATTTCAGGACGAGTCACCGGCAGACATCCTGATGGAACTTAAGGTATTGCTTAGGGGATAGGTGCAGATAATGCTTAAAATCGTGGATCAGCTGGCTTTGGTCATAATAGCCGCAAGCGTCTATGATCTCAAACCAATTGGCTCGGGCAAGGTCATTTTGTAAGAGGTCAACGGCTTTTAAAAAACGCCGGTAGCGGCTGATCTCCTTAGCGGTATAGCCCAGATACTTCCTGTGGTTGAGTTGGATGGTCCTCTCACTCTGCTTTGTTGCCTTCGCGATCACTTTGATAGGGTTGAATGCGGCGGAAGCATCCCTGTAAGGCATTATTTCCCCAAAGGCGGATTCCCTATCCTTCAGGTAGGGTCTGCAGAAATCCAATATCAATGGGACACGGCCGTCAGGGTCAATGCCTTTCAGTAGGTACCAAAGTTCAGTGAAACAGTTACCCCTATGCAGACCGTCCGGCTCGATGGGGGTTTGGCCAGCCGAGGGTAATTGCCCGAAAAAGCGGTAGAAGGCATCATCCCTGAAGTTGGCCACCAATATCTCGGCACCGGAGGGCATCTCATAGCCGAAGGATTGCTTTACGGGACCCAGGATAATGCATTTGCCGACTTGTATCCGGTTTCCCATATCTGAGCGGAAAGACACCTCGCTGCCAAAGCTGAAGACCATCATGGTCTGGAAGGAAGGCAGGAACGTCTTGTGGATGGTTTCCCCGGTATTATTCCCCGATATATAGAAATGCGTGAACACCTCTTCGAATTCGGCGGGTACGGCCATTCGGAAGCTGCTAGATCCGGACTTATTTTCCATAGAGAATTAGATTCGCAAAACAGGAACTGCCTGCCGACGGAGTGGTGACCCATACATTGGGGTTCTAAGATTTCCCCATCTCCGGAAGCAAGGCAAAAGGCAGTAAGGTACGAAATAGTTCGGCAATGGTGCTTCCCCTCATGCGGTGTCTTGGGCAACAGGAACCTCATGTGGGTAAGGAAGCGATGGCGGTTGTTTTAGCGGGACTTCGATCCTGCCGTAAATACCAGTCGGCCGTTGCCTTTATCCCTACCTCATAGGGGGTAGGCGTGAAGCCGAAGGCTTTCTCGAACTTGGAGGAATCAAAGCGGAAGGCAAACTCGTCCTGGTAGTTCATCTCGTAGGCCTCTCTCATGAAAGGGTTGAACAGCCCGATTATCCCCAGAAGCCATTTGGGGAGGACTGAGACCTTGCCTGGGGCCTGCATGGCTTTGGCCGCGAGCGCCGTGAACTCCCGTCCCGTCAGCGCCGGCTGTACCGAGGGCAGATGCCAGGTCTGTCCGAAGGCATGCCCGTGGGTGGCCAGCAGGTAGAGCGCTTTGGCGGCATCCGGCGTATAGCTGAAGGAGCGGGGGACGTCGGCATTGATCGGCCATTGGGCTTTCCTGCCTTTTGCCAGGTTGGAGAAAACATACACGCCCGGCGCACTTTTATCGGTAACCCCGGGACCGTAGAAATCGACGGCCCTGGCGATGATAGCCTGGATGGAACCGACCTTTATCGCCTCTTCCAGCATCCGGGCCACCTCCTCCCTTACTCTCCCTTTCCTGCTGCAGGGTCGGTAGGGTGTCTCCTCCGTCATCCCTCCCTTGACTTTCCCGTACATGTACACGTCGTCGAAGAAAATCAGCTTGGCGTCCGCCTGCTGGCAGGCAACTATCACATTCCGCATGATCACAGGCCAGTCGCGCCGCCATACCCGGTGATCGTAGGCGAGGCCGATCAGCAGGTAAACCACGTCGGAGCCTGCCACCGCCCGGCAAACAGCCTCCCGGTCCAACAGATCGGCGGCGAATGTCGCAGTCCCCGCCACTGGTTTTGGGTTCCTGGAGACCAGGCGTATGGTTTCCTTATTTTCTTTCAGTACCGGGATCAATGCGTTCGCGATGGTGCCGTTCGCCCCCAACAAGGTGTGTAATGCCATTTCCTTACGTGTTAACCGTTTATGTTATTCTTGATTGCCAGGCAAAACTACACGGTACACCCGGGTGGGAATTGTAAGAAAACGAAGCCAACCCTTCGGTTCTTGCTGCTGATGTGGTTCACATAATGGCCGGGAAGGCACATGTTCAAGGCTTTGACCCATGAAACAAAGGGATACAGCGAAGAAGGCCTAGCAGATCCAGGCCTTTTCCGCTGTATCCCCACCTCTGATGCCGCCCCATCATGGCCCAATCGGAAGCCGCGCCATTCACAGGCAGGTGATGACCGGAAACAAAAAAGAAAGTTCGCTGAGGAAGAGCTCAGCGACATTTGCCACCTCTTCCACTTCCCACGGCCCCTTTGTTTTCTAAGCTGTTCATGGTTCTGTGGCGCAAAATGAGGGTAGGGGTTTCATACCGGGGCTCAGGCCATGCCGCCATTCACCCCGATGTTCTGGGCGCTGATCCATTTGGCCTCGTCGCTGGCTAAAAACAATACTATCTGCGCAATATCCTCCGGTTCCCCGATGCGGTTGAAGGCGGAGAGGGAAGCCAGGCGGTCCATTACCTCCTGCGGTTTGCCTTTGGTGAAAAGTTCGGTATTCGTCGGGCCCGGCGACACCGAGTTTACATTGATTCCCCGATGGCCCACTTCCTTGGAGAACACCCGGGTTAGTTGCTCCACCGCGGCCTTGGTCGCTACATACGTGCCGTAGGTAGGCAGCATGAGGCGGTTTACCGAGGTAGAGAAGTTGATGATGCTGCCATTGTCCTGCAAGCGGGTGGCCGCTTCCCGCAGGGTATTGAACGTCCCCCTCACATTGGTCTCGAACTGACGGGTGAAGTCTTCGTCCGTGGTGTCCTGGATGCGTTTGGTGACCATGATACCGGCATTGTTTACCAGCACATCTATCTTGCCATACCTGGCAATGCCGGCATCGAACAGGTCTCTGACCTGGTCCGCCTTACTGACATCGGCCTGGACGGCCATGGCCTCCCCGCCTTGTTGTTCTATCTCGGAAACCAGTCGTTCGGCCGCCTGCTGGCTACCCGCGTAGTTTACGATTACCCTGGCCCCGGCAACGGCCAGTTTCCGGGCGATGGTGGCGCCGATTCCCCGGGAAGCGCCGGTAACCAGGATTACTTTTTCTTTTAAAATGCTCATTTTTTTTGCGTTTAAGTTACCTTACGGAGATGGCGGATGGGAGGCCGGGGAAAGGACGGATATCACAGCATGAAACACAGATACCTGAGGTGAGGGGGTGCAGACGGTGTTAGCGGCTGGCATTCTTGTACCGTCCGCTTTCCAAGTCGTCTTTCAGTGTCGCCAGGGCATTCCTGAGCAAGCCGTTTATATCCTCTAGCAGCAGCAGCTTGATTATTCCACGGGTAATGGAATTCTTAGGGACAACCCTATAGGTCCATTCAACTTTCACCTGCCCGTCACCAAGGTCTGTGAAAACCCAATCGCCTTCGATTCTCTCTGCTAAAAAACGCAGTTGGGAGGTGAAACTTTCTATCCTGTAGGAAAACGAGGTATGGGGCACAACCGTCAGAAGGCTTTCCTTTGAGGTGGAACCGTCTTCGAAAAAGACAGTCCTGCTCATTCCTGCTCTGATCCATTTTTCCTTCTCGTCGGTTCTTACGATTGCCGGCAATCGCCCGTACCGTTTGAAGATATGGGCCAAGTCCACGGGCACGATGTAATTGAAGGCACTATCCAGGGGGGCGTTAATGGTTGCCGTCACTTTTGTCTGGGGGAATTCCCCGTTGCTTTGGGCGAAGGCCAATCCACAGGAGAATGCCGTAAGCGCAAGTGTAATCCAGAATGTTGTCATCGTGTTTCTTTTTGGTTAGGTCGCAAAACTCGTAACCAAAGAATCGGCAACACTTGCCATTTGGCAAAAAGCGGCAATCAGATATTCCTCCTAATCCTGCTCAACGAAGACTGTGTGATTCCCAGATAGGAGGCAAGCAATGAGAGCGGGATACGGTTGGCGAGATGGGGGAATTTTTCCAGAAAGCTGAGATACCTTGTTTTAGCGTCCTCCGCCAACATTGGACTGATTCGGTTCACCTTTTCGACCAGGGATTTTGAAGTTATCTTGTTGATAATGCCGTCCCAGCCTATGATGGTCAGAGAAAGTTCCCTCAGTGCCTCCGATGAGAATACGATGAGTCTGCAGTCCGTGATGGCCTGTATGTATTCCGAGGAGGGAATCTGGGTGGAGAAGCTGTTCAGGTCAACCGCAAAGTTGTGTTCATCGATAAAATACCTGGTGATCTCTTCGCCCCTGTTGTTGTAGTAGCAAACCCTCAGAATACCGTCAGAGACAAACGCGACTTGATTGGCGATTTTTCCCGCCTCTGAAAAGTAGCCGTCCTTTTTAAGGTCTACCACTCTGGCCTTACTCTTAACCAAGTCAACCTGTTGTTGGTTTAGTTGTCCGAATTGGAGTAGATAATCTATGAGTGCTTCCATTTCCGCAAGTTGCAAAATATATCTCCGACCAGTTTTCTGTCATTCCCCAAAACAAAATAGACACTTGGTTGTCTAGCAGACCTCACGTGTAAAATTCAGGGAAAGTACAAACTTCCTTTATTTCGTACAAAAAAGAAACCAAGTATTTACCGCAACGTTTATCTATAACAGTCAAAACAACAGTGGCGAGGATTTCCAAACCACGGTTATTTCCATAAACCATACACAAACACCAAAACTATGGCACAGACAGTAATAGGTATTTTCGACAGCTCGGCGGAGGCCCAGCAGGCGGTAAGGGAATTGAAGGACCTAGGCATCAGCGAGGGCAACATCGACGTCTCCAGCTCAAGTCCCTCCGGTTCCACGGCCGGCGCGTCATACGGCAGCGCCACCGGCTCCACCACTACCGACCATGACGCCAGCGACAGCGTCGGGGGGTTCTTCCGGTCCCTGTTCAGCGATGACGACGAGCGCGCGAGCACCTACTCCCACGTGGCCCGCCACTCGGACTGCATCGTCACCGTGCACGCCCGCTCGGACGAGGAGGCCCGCAGGGCGGCCGCAATCCTGGACCAGTACGGCTCCGTGGACGTGGACCAGCGCGCCACCGAATACGGTTACCGCGGGAATTCCCAGACAGCCGGCGCCGGCACCCACACCGGGAATACCACCATCCCCATCATCGAAGAGAACCTGCAGGTGGGCAAGCGCGAGGTGGAGACCGGCGGGGCCCGCCTGCGCAGCAGGATCGTGGAGCGGCCGGTGGAGGAACACCTGCGCCTGCGCTCCGAGCACGTGAGGGTAGAACGCCACGCGGTGAACCGCCCGGCCACCGAGGCCGATTTCGCCGGGTTCAGGGAAGGCGAGATTGAGATGGCCGAGCGCGCCGAGGTACCGGTGGTCAACAAAGAAGCCCGCGTGGTGGAAGAGGTGTCTCTGGGCAAAGAAGTAGAGGAACGTGACGAAGTGGTCAGGGAAACGTTGCGCTCCACCGAGGTGGACGTGGAGAACCTGACCACCCGCACAGGCACTACCAACACCACGGGTACTAACTACGGCACCGGCAGCACGGGAACCGGCCTAGGCACTGACCTGGACAATGACCGTAGCACCGCGCTGTAGTTTGTAACTATAAGAGCAAGTAGGGCGGCTATTCATTTTGGATAGCCGCTTTTGTACTGCCTTCTTTTATGGAGGCAGAAATTTCCCAGTCCCATTTACCTAAACAAAATAAAACTATGGCTGATTTAGACGTTCAACCTAAAACCAGTAAGCCTTGGTGGCTTTGGCTTCTGATGGCTTTGATTGCACTTGCCCTATTGTTCTTCCTGATGCGCAGCTGCGGCAGCACGAGGGATGAGGCAGACAGCGCCACCTCGGCCGTCTCTGAGTCCGGCGATGCCGTGGCGGGTGCAGCCGCCACCGGTGCCGCCGCTGTCTCAAACGCCTGGGACGGCATTGACCTCGATGCCCCGGACGCCAATTACGACGAGATCACCGACCAGGACATTGAGGTGCGCGGAACTGACGGGTACGCCGTGTACAGCCTGGACGAGACCATCCTGTTCGGGAGCGACCAAAGCACCATCCAGCCGCAGGGCACCGAGAAACTGCGGCAGATTGCCGCCTCCATGGGCAAACGCTTCAACGGCGGGCAGGTACGCATCTACGGCTACACCGATGCCCAGGGCAGCGCCTCTTACAACAAGGAACTGGCCGAGCAACGGGCCCAGGCCGTGCAGTCCTGGCTGGTGCAGAACGGGAACATCACACAGGACAACGTATCCCTGCACCCGGTAGGCGAATCCCGCCCGGTGGCCTCCAACGCCACGGAAGAAGGACGCCAGCAAAACCGCAGGGTGGAGATAGTAGCCCGCAGACCTGAGCAATAAAAGCTCCGCCCAGCCTTACCGGGCTTTGAGACCGATTGAATCAACAGCATCTAAAACTTTAATCACCATGGAAAGAGACAACCATTACAGCCAAGCTAACCGCCTGCAGGAGTTGAGCGGCAGTGACTACGAAATAGCAGACCACCAACCCAATATCAAAGGCTGGACCGTGAAAGATCCCCAGGGCCAAACCATTGGGGAGGTGGACGAGCTCATCTTTGACGTGCAGTCGCGCAAGGTACGCTACATGGTGGTGGACCTGGAGGGCAGCACCCTGGACCTGGAACCCCGTGATGTGCTCATCCCCATCGGCATCGCCGATTTGCATGAATCTGAGGATGATGTGATCCTGCCCTCCGTTACGGCCGAACAGCTCCGCTCCCTGCCCACTTACCACAAGGGAAGCATAGACCAGGAGCACGAGACCTCCATCCGGTCCATCTTCGGGGGACTTGGGGCCGCCGCCGCCCTTACCGGCCATCATTCTGACCGAAATCAAGATGATTTCTACAACCATGAGCTTTTCTCTGACCGTGGCTTTACCCGCCGCCGCACTTCGTCTACAGACAACGGCTACGCAGGCACCCAGACAAACAACTCGGTGGAAGGCGGCACCGTCATCCCAATCATTGAGGAAAACCTGGAGGTGGGCAAGCGGGAGGTAGAGACTGGCGGCGTGCACGTAAGTAGCCGCATGGTGGAACGCCCGGTAGAGGAACACGTCCGTCTGCGCGAAGAGCGGGTGGTAGTGGAAAGAACCCCCGTGGACCGTCCTGCCACCGCGAGCGACCTCAACACCTTCCAGGAGGGTGAGATTGAACTGACCCAGCACGCCGAGGTACCGGTGGTGAGCAAAGAAGCCCGTGTGGTGGAAGAGGTCTCGTTGGAAAAAGACGTGGAGGAACGCGAAGAGGTAATCAGGGAAACACTGCGCTCCACCGAGGTGGACGTTGACAGACTGAATACCGGAGCCCCGGATACATCGGGTACCGGGTTGGGTATTGACCTTGGCAATGACCGCTCCACCGTAATCTAAGTAGTGGAGAAGTAAGGCTTATGGGGCGGCTATCCTTCTAGGGTGGCCGCCTTTCGCTTTTGCCCCCTGGTTTAAAAGGGCAGGGAGGGAGAAAAAGAGGGCGGATACCCGCCCTCCCTTTCATCAGTTAAACAGGGAAACAATTCTAGGCTAAAGATAGGCGTTATCCTGGGGTGGGCAAGAAAAAGCGAACGGCGCACCACGCCTTCAATTTGGCCGTTTGCGCGTAAAAACCGTATGCCCCACAGAACCTGCTCTACAGTTGGCGATGGAAAAACCACCGAGATACCCCAGGTACTGCCGGAGAAGGGCTGAGGAGCTGGCCAGGTTCGGCAGGCCTCCCGTCCGCTACTTCCTGGAAAGGAAAGGGGGCGCCTACGGACCCTTCCCCTCCTTCTACGAGGCCTTCCAGCACGGTCTCCTCCTCTTCTTCCCCAGCACCGATTTTTTGGTGCGGAAGGAAACCCATCAAGGGCTCAGTTAGGGGTATTAAGGCGAAGCCGCGGAAAATGCGGCACCTGTATAGGTCGCGGTCCTCCCTCCCTTACCTGGGTTGCCCTGGGCTATCCCCCGTAACCGGCCAGCGCCCGCTCCCCCCTTCCGATGATCATGATCCCCTCCTGCTCGGTGTCCGCCACGAACCCCTTCCGGTACAGGTCCCCGTCGATCTGGGAGGCCAGCTGACCGGTGGGGTCAGGGATGGAGAGCTCGGCCAGGATGTCCCCCACCCGCCTGGCCCTCCCGGCGTTTTCTTTGAGGTTCCGCAATACCGCGTACAATGTTTTGGTGTAGGTTGATTCCATATGGCATGGTTTACGGTTGGTTGGCCCTTATACTTGACGCGGGCCTTGATGGTTTGCCCCGGAAGGCAAGGCGTCCCAATGGCTGGGACTTCAGCGGTGGGGTGCCGGTGGGCGTCAAAGGATTGCGTGACCGGGTGAATCCGGAACTAATCCTGAGCATTCGCCCTTTATGCGGGGAAACAGGTAACGGTATGGCGAGAGGTTCGAAGGTGGTGGTGTCCCGGGAAAGGTTCCGGTGGTTCCTGGAGTTGGGTTGCCCCCCGCTTCTGGGGCAGCCGGACACCCTCTTCCAGCCGGACTCGGTAAAGCTCTACCCAACCGGTTTTGAGAAGGTCTTCACGGCGTTCGTGATGGCGGAGATCCTCTTCCATCCGGAGGGGGCCATCTACAATAGGCTCAAGCTATATTCTTCCTAATGCAGGGCAGACAATCTCTGAAAGGAAGGAATGCTCAAAGCGTCCGGTCAGAAACTCAGCCCCTGAATCGCTTATCCGATCGCAAAATTGAATTTGGGAAAAGACCCAGTATAAGTAAAAAAGGATAACAATATTCTTGGAACTGAACACTGGCTACGGCTATGATGATTTGCCCAAAGAGGGCCAAGGAAAAGATAATAAGCCGAAAGATCACCCTATCTTCCTTGTACTGCCGCCTCTTGACGATGCCCGCCATATCCTCCCAACTGTCTTGCAGAAGTGTTACGTGCTGTTCTTCCGGGTGCGGTACGGGTGAGTTGAGGTAGCGGGAATCGCCCCTCTGCGACAACGGTTTTGGCTGGGCCTCTTCACCTGCGGAGGGAAGGCTTGAACCTGCTCCGTCGCGGGCAGGTTCAAGCCGGTTGGGCTAGGCGGCCCTAACCTTCATAGCATAAATGACTTTAAAAGCAAGTCGTAAGACCCGCAACCGTACGCCTTTAATTTCGGTAATGCCTATGAACTTACCCCCGCCCGCTTATGAGTTTACCGCCACCCAACCTTTCGAACCATGGAGAAACTGAAATGCATCCTGCTGGTGGACGATGACCCCGCGGTGCTCTTCCTAAACAAGGCGATCATCCAAAGGGCCCAGGCGGCGGAACGGGTGCTCGCCGCGGCAAACGGGAGGGAGGCCCTGGCCCTGCTCCATCAGAGCTGCGGGGCCTTGGGCCAAGGCGACCCACCCTGCCCCCAGCTTATCCTGCTGGACATCAGCATGCCCGTTATGAACGGGTACGAATTCTTGGCGGAGTTTGGTCGCCTGGGGCTCAGTCCCGCCCCGGAAGTGGCCCTGCTGACCACCTCCCAGAACCCTCGGGACCGGGAGCGGGCCAGCAGCCTCGGCGTAACCGAATACCTCGCCAAGCCCCTCTCCCGGGAGTCGCTGGAAAAGCTGCTTGCCAGGAAATTCGGCGGGCATCAACCCAGCGCCTGACACCAACCCAGCCTAATACCCCATGACCTTGGCCAACCATTCCCCCTACTTCCCCCTGCTGGAACGCGTAGCCGCAAGCTACGGGCAGGCGTACTTCGTCTACCACGTGGAGGGAAGGCGTTTTCCCTACCTCAACCCTGCCTTTCAGCAGATTTGGGGCATGTCCCAGGTGCCCTGCCTAGAGGCCCCGGAGCGTTTGCTCCCCGCCGTCCACCACGAGGACCTTGGCTTCGTCAAAGGGCAATACCGGGATCTGCTCGGGGAGGGGGGAAAGCGCACGGCGGAGTTCCGCATCACCCTCCCGGGAGGCGAGACCCGTTGGCTTTGCCTCTCATGCGAGCTGTTCAAGGAGGAAAGCGGTACTTTTATAGCCGGCTTCGCCGAGGATTTCACCAAGCGCCGGGAGTACCACCACAACATCCTCAAGTTCAACGCCAAGAAGAATGCCACGCTGGAGATACTCTCCCATGACCTGGCCGCGCCTTTCACCCTGATCCAAGGGCTTGCCGCCCTGCTGCGGATGCCGGGTGAGAGGAACGAGGAAGAGCTTCTCCACGCGCTCGGGCTCATCGAGTCAAATGCCCAGCGGGGCTCCGACATGATCCGCGACTTCGTGAACAACGAATTCCTGGAGTCCTCCCAGGTGGAACTCCACAGGGAGCGGATCGACCTCGTGGAACGGATAAAGACCATGATGGAGGATTACGAGCAAAACGGCGGGATGGTCGCCAAGCGGTTCGTTACCCAGGTGCCTGGTACCCCGGTCTACCTGTACCTTGATGAGATGAAGTTTCTCCAGGTGATGAACAACCTGATCTCCAACGCCATCAAGTTCACCCAGGACGATGGCACCATCACCGTAAAGGTGGAGGACCAGGGGAGTTCCGCCTACCTGGCCGTCTCCGACGACGGCGTGGGCATCCCCGAGGCAATGCACCCCATCCTGTTCGACAAGTTCACCAAGGCCAGGCGGCCCGGGATCCGGGGCGAGAAGAGCGTGGGCATGGGCATGTCCATCATCCGCAACATCGTGGAGCTGCACGGAGGCCGCATTTGGTTCGAGAGCCAAGAGGGGGTGGGCTCCACCTTCCACCTGGAGATCCCCAAACAGTAGGAGAGCGGGGGGCCCGTAGCCCTTCATCAGGCCCAAGCCGTTTTTCCTGAAGTGACAGAGATTAATCTTCACCCTTTAACCACCCCGGCTACCTATTTCCCGGGGCCAGTGCCGCCCTGCGCCCCGGAGAGTAACAATAAACCTATGGTAAACCCTAAAATTTGGAGGGCAGGGATCGCGCCATTGACGCTCCCTTGCCCTTTCCATAGGTAGTTTTATTTTGCACGGTCTAGGTACGTGCCAATCCCCAAAGAGTTGCCACGCTGGTCAAGGCTATAAAGGGCACGGACGCTTTAAATAAAAAATTTCTCGGCAAGGAACAAAGCTGAGCGGGCAAAGGTTACCGGGTCAGCCTAACTTATCTCGTGAAGGGGTTAGGCGGCTTGCCCTTGGGTTCTGTTGGGTTGGTGCCGGGTGGAGGGGAGTTTTACGGGCGTTTTCCTGTAGAAACCCGCCAGGTTCCGGAGTTGGGATAAGGTCCGTTTGCCGCACCTGGGGTTTCCCGTGCGCAATCATATTTTAAATTTGATATATAACGAGAACACATATACAGTAAGTAGATGGAACAAGACGCCGAATATGAAGTATTTGGGAACCTGATCAGCGCGACCCGGAAGGTGCTATTTTCCTATGACGTGGACGCAGCCACCTTCATCTCCCTCAACGCCGCCTACGGCCGGATCTGGCAAAGGACCCGGGAAAGCGCGCTGGCCGACCCCGCCACCGTGTGGGAGGCCGTCCATCCCGATGACCGCGATTTCCTAGCCAAGGAGTACGACGAGCTGGTGGCCGGCATCATGAAGGAGGACCTGGAGTTCCGCCTCGTGCTGCCCGACAAGTCCGTGCGGTGGCTCCTGCTGAACCCCCACCTGATCACAGGGGCGCGGGGCGGAAAGGTGATCGAGGGGTTTGTGGACGACATCACGGCCCAGAAGGAGAACATCGGCAGCCTGCAGAAGTACGTCGCCAAGAAGGACTCCGTGCTGGAGATCCTCTCCCACGACCTGGCAGGGCCGCTCCATAACATCCACTCGCCGGCCGCCATGCTGGCCGAGACCACCGCGGCGTACGGAAACGAGGAGGTAAATAAGATTGTCTCCCTTATCGGCGACTCGAGCGCCCGCAACGTGCGCCTCATCCGGGAGTTCGTGCAGCAGGAGTTCCTGGAGTCTTCCCAGACGGTCATGAAGAAGGGCCGGGTGGACCTGGTGGCCATGGTCTCGGAGATCATCGGCCAGTACCGGGAGGGCGAGGGCCATATCCAAAAGCAGATCCGCTTCTCCTGCCAAACGGAGAAACTCTATGCCCAGGTGGACCAGTACAAGTTCTCCCAAGTCATCAATAACCTGCTCTCCAACGCCATCAAGTTCACCGAGGACGAGGGGGTAATCGCCATCGTCTTGGAGGAAAAGGAGGAGTGCGTGCTGATCACGGTGCAGGACGACGGGGTCGGCATCCCCGTGCAGTACCAGGATGAGCTGTTCGAGAAGTTCACCCGGGCCCGGAGGCCGGGGCTGCGGGGTGAGCCCAGCACGGGGCTGGGCATGTCCATCATCAAGACCATCGTGGAGTGGCACGGAGGCACCATCCGGTTCGAGAGCGAGGAGGGGAAAGGCTCCACTTTTTACATCGAGCTGCCCAAGGAGTGAAGTGAGTAGCCGGATGACTTACGCTATCAGAGAAAACCTTCCTGCATAGCTCCTGTTTTCAAAAGGCTCCCTCCTTCTCTTATAGTTTTCTTTTGCAAGGAGTTAATCGGGCAGACATTTCACCTACGCTTTAGTTAGCAAAGCATTTAAAGAGGAACTAGAGGGGGAGTAGGTCTCTCCTACTCCCGAAGTACCAGAGCCGCGCTGCTGTTCAGGCTCGTGTTCAGCAAAGAATCCCTATTTGCTGAAGATTTATCCATATCCAAGGGAAATCAGCTAGGAGTATCTACCTCCTCCCGCCACGGCAGGCAAAAACTATTTCTTCAGGGAAAGCAGGCCCTGGACCAGTTCCTCGTTGAACTCCCCGATGGTCGTTCGGTGCAGCAAGTGGTGGATCTGGTCCCTGATGGCCTTGAACTGGCTGTGCAGCGGACAGGGATTGGTCTCGGAGCACTGCTTGAGCCCCAGCGCGCACCCGCGGAAGATCCCGTCGCCGTCCACCGCCTCCACGATGTCGCTCAGGGGCCTGGACAGCGAGGCCGCATCCAGGTAAAACCCTCCGTTGGGACCCTTCGCCGAACTGACCAGACCCCTTCGGCCCAGCTCCTGCAGGATCTTGGCCAGGTAAAGCTCCGGCGAGCCGATGCCGGCGGCAATTTCCTTGATCCCGACCCTGCCGCCCTGGGCTGACCGGTGCGCGAGGAAGAACACCGCGCGGATCGCATACTCACACGTCTTCGAGAATATAGCCATAGCTTCAGGGCAAAGATAGGAAAATAATAAAAGATATTTTTGTCCTTTATTATCTGGTGCTTAAATTTACTCCCCAGGAAAAAGGATAACCATTATATAACTATAATTCAATGAGATGACGACAGAGCAGAAAGAATTGGTAAGGGGAACGGTCCCCATCCTGAGGGAGCACGGCGTGGCGCTGACCACCTACTTCTACGACCGCATGCTCACCCACAACCCAGAGCTGAGGAACGTATTCAACAGCGCCAACCAGCGGACCGGCGCCCAGCCCACCGCCCTGGCCATGTCCGTGCTGGCCTACGCCGAGCACATCGACAACCCGTCGGTGCTGGCCCAGGCGGTAAGCAGGATCGCCAACAAGCACGTGAGCCTGGACATAAGGCCGGAACAGTACGCCATCGTGGGCAAGCACCTGCTGGCCTCCATCGGGGAGGTGCTGGGAGAGGCGGCGAGCCCGGCGCTGCTAGAAGCCTGGGGTGCCGCCTACGGGCAGCTGGCCGACCTCATGATCGGCGCGGAGGCGGGACTTTACAGCGCCACCGTGGCCAAAGAGGGCGGGTGGAGCGGGTGGCGCCCGTTCTCAGTCCAGCGGAAAGTAAAAGAGTCGGAGGAAATCACCTCCTTTTACCTATACCCATCCGACGGGGGCAAAGTGGCGGATTTCCTGCCCGGCCAGTACATCAGCGTCCGCCTGTTCGTGCCCAAGCTGAAGGTGTTCCAACCCAGGCAGTACAGCCTCTCCTGCGCCCCGAACGGGGAGTACTACCGGATCTCCGTGAAAAAAGAGCAGGGGAACCGTGAACGTCCCGAGGGCTTCGTCAGCCACCTGCTGCATACCCGTATCCAGGAGGGGGATATCGTCGAGGTGACCCCACCGGCCGGTGATTTCACCCTTGACCTAAGCAAACCCACCCCATTGGTCTTCATCAGCGGGGGTGTGGGACTAACCCCTTTCATGGGCATGCTGGAATACCTTATCCAGTCTGGCAAGGGAATGGCCAGGCCAATCACCTGGGTACACGGCTGCCGGGGCTACGCCGTGCACGCCTTCCGGGACACGGTTCGGGAGCTGAGCAGAAGCCATGGTGCGATGTCCGTGCATACCTTCTATGACCGGATCGAAAAGGAAACGGAAGACGATCACTACGAGGGGTACGTGGACCTAAACAAAGTGAAAGACGCCATCGTGCCCGGGGCGGACTACTATATCTGCGGGCCGGGGGTGTTCATCAAGAAGCATTTCGAGTACCTGCGGGCCAAAGGGGTGGAGCCGCAGGCCATCCACTTCGAGGAATTCGGCCCGGCCATCCTGGTCGTGAAGTAGAAGGGAAATCCCTGGCAGATCCTTGATGCCCTTGCACCCTCCCTCACCCGTTCTTCGGTGAGGGAGGGTGCAAGGGCAATGCCCCACCTCTACAGTCAAAGGCGCATCGCAAGGGAGCTAAGGCTGGTCAGCCCCTGGAAAACAACGGGAACCGTGAAGGCATCCCAGCCGGAGAATCAAGTATTGCCGGTTCCTGGTTTTTCCGGATAAACCGGGTGGGTACGAATACCTGGGGTATTTATACCTCTCTTGCCGACAGCCTTTACAATCCCAAGGACGAGAGGAAAAAACCATCAGGAATCACCCTCACCTGCCAATCATTCGGATAGACCCCCTAAAAGCATTGTTCCCCGTTACCGCCCTTTGAACCAAGAGAAGCCATTCAGGCGGCCCAATCTCACCTGTATTGGTTCTTAGAAACATGGCACGCAGGTAGGGGAACATCCAGCGCGCCGTGTTTTCCCCGGAATTTCCCGCAACGCCTTCCCTGGCAGGGCGGGTAACTCTCCCAATGGAAAAGGGTTTGCCTAGACTGGGTAGACAACCATAGGCAAATAGCCATTTGTAGCTTCTACCTGGCCATGATTGTGGAAATGAAGATTCTGCCTTCCCCTTTCATTTTTGGAAGGACAGGGCCGGCTACGGCTTCTGGAACAAGGCCTCTTTGGCAAGAAGATTCCCCAGGGCGAACCTTGTGACCGTGAAGGCCTGGGCGTCTTTCCCCTGGTGTGCCAGGCCTTCGGCGACCGACAGGCTCTCCAGAACCCCCGACACCAAAAGGGCTGTCTCCCCATGGTGAGTATCGAAGTGAATGGTGGAGATGGTTTTCCTGACCTGGTCCAGCAGGCCAACCAACCTCCCGCGGCTCGCTTCCCCCGACTGATATTCTTTGGCCTCCCTAAGCAGGAGGCCCAGCAACAAAAATTGGTTCTCGTTCCTGCGCATCTCATAATTGTCGTCCCGAGAAAACCCCTCTTTCCTTGACAGAGTTCCACCTCGCCGCCGGTTTGCGGATAGTTTTCCCGAAGGCAGTACCCGGGAACATACCCGATGTGACTATGGCCCTGGGTAAATTTCTGTTGGTGGGTGATACTTGATATATGGTATTAACCATCTTGAAATCGCTACATTTGCAGCCCCCCGGGCAAGCCTCGCACAAGCCAAGCGCCACCGAAACCGAGATTCAGACCAAGACACTGGAAAGACTACCATGAAAGACGCAACGCCGGCGGAACTGCAGGACATGGAGGTGCTGGCCTCCTCCGACAGCTATGTGCTGCAATACTCCCCCGCACTCAGCCTAGGCCGCCTGGAGTTCACAAAGAGGCCCACGGGCGTGGAGTACCAGGCCGCCATCTCCCATTTCTGCGACCAGGTCCTAAAGCGCGGGTTCCGCCTGATGCTGTTCAACAACCTCAAGGCGGGGTTCATCTCCCAGGAGGAGAAGGTCTGGAGCCGTTTCTACATCGAGAACCTGCTGCCCAAGAGCGCGCTGCGGAGGATGGCCTCCGTGACGGGGGGCAACCTCATCCAGCGGATGATCATCTCCGACATGCACCACCAGGGCAGGCACCCTTACCAGCTGGACTGCTTCTCCTCCGAGCGGGAGGCCCTGGCTTGGCTCCTGGCCTGAGTGGAGGGAAGGGTTTCGGCGGGGAGGTCAGGGTTCCCCCCTGCTGCCATTCTCCAGGTGGCTGTTTTTTAGGCAATATCACCTCTCGGAGGCGGAAAACATGAGGGTACTGGCGGGGACCATCAGGGACTACGACGTGAAAAGTTTTTGGCCGATGCCGCCGGGACACAGTTGCCCCTAGGGAAAACGACGCCTGTAGGGTTCTGTTTAATTATGTTATCAAAACATTAAACACAATAAGGCAAGTTTCTTTTCCCTTTGGTTCCTACTCCCCCAGTATGTCCAATTCTTCCCCGCAACAGCCTTGCCGGCCATAAGCCGGCAAGCACCCTCTTGCCCTCCGGGAAATCCGTTGTGGTTAAGGAAGGAGTGGCTGTAGGATATTTCAACAACCACCACACCGCTTGCCGCGGCGGATTCACCCATTTCGGGAAAGGTAATTCCACGGGGGATAAACCACAGCCACAGGACCGGTAAAAAGCGGGCTAGCCGTACAAACACCAAAACAAAGTAAGTGTTTGTACGGTTTTGGCTGTGCGTATATCCTGTGTCACCAAAACCCTGCGATGGAAAAGCTTCCAATAAAACCCAAGGAGAGCATAAGCAAGACGGAGAAAGGCAGCAAGAAGCCCACTGGATGCTTTCTGCTGCTCAGGCAAGGGGTTGTGGAGGGTAGTTTCGATAGCTTCTACTCTGCCTGCCAGCACGGCCTGGGCAAATACGGTTCATCCGAATTCCTGGTGAGAAAAGAGGGTGAGGAGTAGGCCGTTCCCTCTCTTCCCTGCGGGGCGATTCCAGCCTCCGGCGGTTTATTGGCGTATCCCTGGTAAGCGCTTCACAAGGCTAGCTTGCCTTTACACGGCCGGGGCGCGATCCCCGCTAACCTGGTGCGGAAGGGACAGGGCCGCTTCCCCTCAGGCCCGGATGGCGGCAATCCAGTTGGCGGCCTCGCCGTAGGTCCGGAACTGCCGCACCTCCACGCTCGCCCGGTACCTGTTCCTCAGCTCCCGGACCTCCTCCCCGAACATCGCGCGGTTACCCTCGTCCTGCGAGATGATGCGGGCCACTTTCCTCAGGCGGGAGGCGGCGACGGCCGGGGCCAGCTGCCGGATGATCTCCCGCTGCAATCCCGCGATGAGTTCGCTGCGGCGAGTTTGGCCAACTTCTGTGCCGGGTGTCGGCATGTTCCCGTCCGGAAAATATTGCTCCCGGATCTGGATGAATTCCTTCTCTATTTCCCTTCTCTTTTCCTCCTCCACCAGCACAACTGTTATGGAGAAGTGGGTATCTTCCGGGGTATCGATGCCGAACCCATGGGATCCTGACTCGCTGACAAATCCGATTTTGGCCATTGCTGCTTTTATAACTGATTTACCAATTTTGCTCCCTTTGCTTTGACAGAGAAATCTGCTAATATTTTTATAGTTAGTAGCTAAAGTACTAAAAATGATAGTCTTTTCAAGTGCTTAACCTTATCTCACATACTGGTCCTGTTCCGTCTTGCGCAGCAAGCCCAGTCCATGAAGGGTTTGCAGGAGATTGTCAATTGATTGCAGGCGCTTTGGGTGCTGGGCTTTAGGCACGGGCTTGAACTGCTGGGCTAAGTCCTGTGCCGTAGCGGGACGCTCATGCAGCTGCAGGGCACGCTGTACGGCTTGCGCCTGCTCGGCCAGTGTCTTGGGCCAGGTCAACACCTCTTTAGCAGAAGTTTTAACTGTTTTGGCTGTGGTTTCTATGCCTATATCTGCCTGCTGGTTGCCCTGCGGGTTCTGGTATTCTGGGCGAAGCCACCTGATAAGGCCACGGGCTTCCTCTTGGGCGCGCTCTTTGTTTAGGACCACTAGCCGTTCCAGAATCTCTTCCTCAGAAAGGTAGGCGGGCCAGCCGTAGGCATCGGCCACAGCGACGTCCAGTTCTAGGTGCAGTTGCAGCAGAATGCTCACCAGTCCCTGCTCATGCGTTTTCTGCTCTTTGTCCGTCAGGGCCTTGCCGCTCTTCAGCTTTTCCAGCACGTTGTACATGTCTGTGATAGTGAGCGTGGGGTGCAGGGCCTGCCGATGCTTGCGGTGCGCATCCAGCTGCTCGGCAAGGTGGCGGATTTGCTCTTTTTGCGCCTCGGTAGCGGCGGGAAAAGGGAAAGTTTCAAAGCAGGCAGATTTAATGTATCTAGGTGTATTTCCGCCTAGATTACTTCCAGTAGCAATTGTCCAAACAACGTGAGTATGACTAGACAATACACCTAAAACGAAACTATCATTACTTGCAAAATTTATTAATGCGTCATCTGGAAGAACTTCTGAAGTTAAGAATTGAAATACTCTGTGCTTTGCAGTAACTACAGTAGCAATAAAACGGTCTAAACCTTCAAGTGTCTTTCTCAATTCTGTTCTTGGTTTTCCAAAAAGCCACCATAGTTTAGCATAGGCCGCACCATCCTTTGTATTTCCTTTGGCATCTCGTTCAGGTTTAACCCTTTCAAGCAACCATTGATAAACTTCTGGAAACCTACCTTTTACTTCCTCACTTGACAGACCAAATAAATCTATAATTTTTACTCCTCTAGGCTTATCTGTGAGGTCCCTCCCATTTCGATATGTCTTTATATAAGTTTCAAGGCCTTTATTACTTCCTAGTCCAATACTTGAAGCTTGTTCTTGAGTAACAATAAAACCAGAGCCATGTAGCTTTACACCAGGACTACTGATTTTTTCATTAGCCTTTAAAGGTACTGTAGAAGTTAAAGCAGCTCCAACTGATAAATCAGCTTGAATTTTCCCATCCCTCTCAGTAAAGGTAACATGCACCTCAACCCCATCAAGTTTAGCTTCAGATGCTACAGTTAAAAATCTGCCTATTGTCTCTCCTTTTTCAGCAGCAGTCATAGCAATTTCGACAGCCGCTCCATCAGCGCTATCTACCCAAGGATGGTCAGGTATGGCAAGCGTAATTGACAATGGAGGATTTGCCTGCATTTGAGCTTCAATCACACGTCTATTAAAGGTCTGCTTGATGCTATTTGTGGTAATAAATCCGAATCGCTCCGCTTTATCAGCACGCACAATTTCAGCGGCTTTATGCCACCAATACATCACGAAATCTGCACTCTCAGGGACTACATTCCTATAGGCTTTTCTTATAGCCTCTGTATAGCCATCGCCTAACGTCTCCCGCATCTTCTTTGCTCCAATAAAAGGAGGATTGCCTACTACGAAATCGGCTTCGGGCCAAGAGGCGGGCTTGGGGTTGAGGTAGTCGTAGACCACAGTGCGGGCGGTCTCGTCGGGCACCTCCTGCCTGGTGACCGGGTGCGCTTTGGTGCTGTGGCCATCCCAGCGGGTAACAGGCTGTCCGTTTTTGTCCAGCCTAGGCAGGCACCCGGAATAGCTCAGCACCGCGTCCTGCTGTTTAATGTTGCCGTACTCGCGCAGGATGGGGTTGCTCAGGCGCTGGGCGTTGCCGTGCGCCCGGAAGTGCCACTGCAGGTAACCGATCCAGAGCACCACGTCTGCGATGGCGGCGGCACGCGGGTTCACCTCCAGTCCCAACAGCTGCTGCGGGGTAACAGTATAGCCGCCCGTCATATCCAGGGTCTGCTGCCCCGGGAAGTGCGCCAGGTACTCAGTGACCTCACCTTCCAGCCGCTTAAGGTGCTCCAGGGTGACGTACAGAAAGTTGCCGCTTCCGCAGGCTGGGTCCAGCACCCGCACAGAGCACAGCCTTCTGTGGAAGTTCTCAATCTCCTTGCGGGCCCCGGTCTCGTCCCCGTTGTCCTCCAGGATAGCCGATGCCGTGCGGGCGGCCTCCCATTCCTCACGGAGCGGCTCAATAACGGTGGGCATGACCAGCCGCTCCACGTAGGCGCGCGGGGTGTAATGGGCACCCAACTTGTGGCGCTCCCGTGGTTGCAGGGCCCGCTCCAAAAGCGTCCCGAAGATGGCGGGCTCCACGTCCGCCCAACCGGCCTCGGCGGCCTGGATTAGCAACTCCAGCTGCGCCGCCGTAACAGGCAGCGCCTCGGGGTTCTTGAACAGATAGCCGTTGAACTGCGGAATAGTAGTGCGCAGCGCGGGGTCAAAGCCTCCCCGGTCCATGCTCTGCCACAAAGCCCTAAGCGCGTCCGGGAAGTGCTGCAGGTTCTGGCGGTAGTCTATCAACAGCTTAGTGAAAGACTGGTCCGGGAGCAGCTGCACATCCTCAGCGAACATGGTGAACAGGCAGCGCATCAAGAAACCGGCCACCTGCTCAGGCGTGTGTCCGGCCCCTTCCAGCGAGCTTGCCAGCTTAGCCAGCCGCTCGGCCAACTGCCGGGTCACGCGGGCGGCACGGCGGCTGGGGTCCAGCTCCAGCGGCTCGGTGAAGAGCAGGCGCAGGCGCTCCCGCACCTCGGGTTTATGTAGTTCTTCTAAAGTAATGCGGTAACTGATCGGATCCGGGAACGGCACGTAGGTCTTGCCCTGCCGCGCGAAGTCGGCGTACAGGTCTATGCAGTAACCTACATCCACCACGGCCAGGAACGGAGGCCATCCTTCGGTCGTAGGCAGTGACCTTGCGTAGCGCAGGGCTTGCTCCTTGGCCTTCTTCATCTCGCGCTCCCAGGTGCGGGTGTCACGGGTGGCGGTGCCGGTCTTGGTTTTTACCTTCTCCAGCCCTAGTAAATCGCCCTCGGTGACGGTGGCTTTGTCGGCGCCCTGCTTGGCCTCCAGCACAAAGCAGTCTTTCTTGTAGAGGTCTATGAAGTTGGTGCTGGTCCTTCCCTCCCCGTCATCGAAGACCACGGGCCGCTCAAAGGTGTAGGTGGCCTCGTGCACCTTGTCCGAGGCAGGCCTGGGCTTCTCCACGCCCAGCAGTTCGCAAAGCTCGGAAAGGAAAAGTTGGTAATTGGCCCGCTCGGAGGCACCGGAGGCTTTCCAACGGGAGATGAACTGGTCAGTGGCGGCTTGTGGGGTAAGGGGCATGTACGTTTTGCTGGAAAGAGCCTTTTGCGGTTAGGATGGGGGAAAAGGGTAGTTTTTGAGTGCCTGGTCTTCCGTGGAAAGATTCCGGCCTCTGCCAAAAATACTATCTTTTAATATATATTCTGTTTAAGATATAATGTATCATTGCGAAATAATGCATCAAATAAGCAGAGACCGTTCAAGTGAAGCACCTATTCCTGAATTTTATAATATTATCGTTTTTATTCCATTTTGCCAAGGCCGAGGTAGCACCCGTTGAGGTGGCGGAGCTGGCCCTGAATGTGCCTTCCCGGGAGACCCGGGAGGTGTACTATGGGTTTGAGGCCGGGGACGAGCTCATCTTTGAATTTTCCGATCCTTCCAGGAAAGGCTTAAAGCAGGTCGAGGTCGTGGAATACCCCTCTAACGTCCGATATTCCGGGCTTCAGGTGAACAGCGTCACCAAAGCCGTAAAGGTCAACAGGCGCGCGGTGTACCTGTTCCGTTTCACCAACTCCTCCCTGGCCAGCAGAGTGTGCAACGTTAGGATTAGCCGGAGACCGGCCACTGAGGAAACGGCGGGTTTCAACCCGGAGGTTGCCTGGCGGGAGGTTGCTGACACGTCCTACACCCTTTCGGCCAAGCAGGAGCTGGTGCGCTACGACACCACCTTCCACGCTGTCAAGAAAAGGGAGATAGCCAGGGTAGACACCATCGCACAGGAGCTGGTCTGCAAAAGCGAGCAGGTGGCCGCCCTCCTGACCATGGGAAAACCAAGCGAGTCCCTGATTTCCTTTTCCTTGCCTAAGGACAGGATAACTCCCTTTGAGACTTCGGAGGTTGTCTCCTGGGCTTATTGGATCGGGGTAGGCCAGGAAGGGCACCTGGCCTTTGAGGCCAATAAACGGAAGTACCTTCAGGCGCTCGGGGGGGTGGCGCATCTTTCAGGTAACCCGGTCGTCGGCTTGGCCCTACGACAGTTTAGCTTTCTGCCAACGGGGAACGCGGGGAGCAACGTGCACTACTATTTCATGCGGGATCCCGCCAGTGCCCAGGCCTTTCTCCAGTCCTATGACAATAAGGAGTTCCGGTATTTTGACAAGGGGAACGGGGTCTCCGGGTATGGCAGGCGCGAGGCGCCCCTGCAGGGCACGTTCTATGTGGGATTGCACAACGACAACGATTGG
Organism: Rufibacter sediminis; assembly: GCF_014269285.1. Classification (GTDB taxonomy): domain Bacteria; phylum Bacteroidota; class Bacteroidia; order Cytophagales; family Hymenobacteraceae; genus Nibribacter; species Nibribacter sediminis. The sequence continues at coordinate 76,771 of NZ_JACOAF010000011.1, read as the reverse complement.
TATGACATCAATGTGACCGTGAAAATCGTGGCCGTCGTAGTTAGGAAGACGTACCGGGAAGTCACCGACAGGCAAGCGACCGTAATCCCTGTTTATGAGGCCAGAAGGTATAGGCAGCCTGTGGTAAGCGTTAAGAGAATGCCTTTTACCAGATAACCATGCCCATAGTGCCTGTTAGTTCTTTGGCCTTCCTTGACTATACCGCTGGTTATCATTGGTTATAATACCCCCGCCTGTGCCTTTCCCATGGTCGGGGTAAAGGGCGACTGTATAGCCCTTGACGAACCGCCGGATACCCGGCCTGGGCGTTCGGTGGTTTGGGATGCTCACCGTGGGGAATATTGCCCACGGCTGGTTACCCGATTGGGCGTTTGCTATTTTAGTGCCTATTGTCACAACTGATGTAGATGCTTTTTTCATTTTTATCCAAGAAAGATATATAAGGGCATCCAAATGAAATTGAGGTAAACCCTAAAACCACAGGTGGTTTGGCCTTGAAGAGATTTCCCGTCCATTGGTAAATACTGTTATAACTTTCTTTGCTATAGTTAAGCCTGGCAAGCTCAACTCCGTCTTCTTCAAAAAAGAACTCCTCATAAACTAATGCTTTTGTCCTTGCATGTAGTACCACAAGGCGCCTTGCAGAATTCATCTCATCACCCAGGTAGTCTTGGATAAAGTAGTGCAAGCTGTCATTTTCGAATACATAAGCATCTCCTATTCTTTTGTCTATTGTAGATTTATTGTCTTCAGCTTTCATCTTTATCTTCGGAAAGTTCCCAGGGTTGATTTTTCCCCAGGTAATGGGTTTCATTTGCCCTTTGACAAACGGATCTTCTTTACCGATGTATGCCACTGTATGATGGAAGTAAAAATCTTTGAATTTTGACAATGCCTTGGCATCTGCCTCAAAGCCAATCATATAAGCGGCTTGTGACAAATCTCCTTCCTAAGGGCTGATATAAGGGCTAAGGACGGCTACAACTTTTAACTCAGTGAGTGGGAGTACCAAAAAGTTATTTCCCTCATAGTCATAGATGAATAAACTGTCGCTTTTTGAAATCCTGGTCCTATGGTAGAATCTTTCTCTATACTTTCTATTTAGGACAAAATATGATAGGTCTTCTGTCTTCTTCTCTGAAATGTCTGGGATAGCTAAAGAGTCGGGATGCTCACTTAAAGGGTAGCTTTCTGACGCCGATATGAATACTGAACTTCTGTTGTCATTGATTTGGTGCATCCTTTGGGGCAACATACGCCTTGCTTTCAGTTGCCTCAAGGCTGTTTTCTGATTCGCTTTCTTGAGTGTTGCTTGGTTTTGTAATTTCAAGGATTTCTGTTTTGTTGGAGTTACCTTGAGTTTGGCATCCTATTAAAACGATAAGAAACAGTGATAAACAGCAAACATTTATTTTTGGCCTAATCCAATTAATAATATTTACCATCATAATATTTATGATTTATTTAATGACACCTGGCGGTTGGGTCAAAAAGTGCTTTAATGCTTTTCAGCCTTTGTTAGGCGTAGTATTTTTGAATTACAAACAAACTTTCTTGCTGTATTATTGCTATTGCCCTTTATCTATCCTTTGCAATGCGACCATTATAGAAGCTTCCACCCTTCTTATTAAGTATGTTTTTATCTGCACCATTTTCTAAAAGAAAGTCCACTAAGGCTGGGTTGTTGTCAAAATGCTTTGCCCTTATCAAGGCTGTATTACCATAGTTGTCGGTCGAGTTGATGGAAATCCCCCTATTAAGTAAATAACGGATGAACGCTATGTCTTTCTGAAAGACAAAATAAGGGTTGTTGGGCTTTTGGATGGGCAAGCCTTTTGCCTCAACCCACTCAACTAAGCCAATATCACCCCAGCCAAAGGTTTTATAATGCGCGTCAACGCCGTGGCTGTTTAAGTTTTTTAGAGTAGATCCATTATTTATCAGGAATCTGAACATGGCAGGGCTTTCCGCATAAAACAATGGTTGCCCTTCTTCCATGATGGATGAATATCCCCCTGGTTTGTCGGGCTTATTCAAGGGAGCGCCCCTTTGCAACAGTTTTTTTATACTGGTGGAATCGCTGTTCCGCACGAAAGAGTATAGCATCAAATCGTAGAACTCAAAATCTTTGAAAAGGATAGCGGGGGCTTTGTCAAGGATTAGGTCGGTTATCTCTTTTTTGTTGTACAGGTATTCGGAAGGGTAGATGTTTCTTTTTTTATGTTCCCAATAATCTATCTTGCCTAATGAAGCCCCGTGGGCAAACAGTAAATCAAACGCCTCCGCTGATTTCACAAAGCAGATAGGTGTCTTCTTATTATGGTCCGGTTTATGAATATTGGCCCCTTTCCGCAACAGGAATTCCATGATGGATACCTTGTTTTCCGAGGCAGCCGCACTGAGAATCGAGAGTCTCTCGGACGGGTTGCCTTTTGCTGAAAAGCTGATAACGGAATCAACGGAGACTCCCCTTTTGAGGATGGAATCTATCGGGGCGATATTGTTTTGGACGATAGCCCTCGAGATTATCTGGGCAGCTGTCGGAGGGTGGGTTTTCTTGGGTGGGAAGAGGCTGATAAGCGGCACACCCAGTCTTTCAACTGAGTCCATGAAGGCTATGTAGCTTTTCTCATCCATCCTGTACATGGCTGTCATGTACCTAACCACGAACTTGGCTTGTTTGGATCCCGGCTTTACCTCAAAGTCCTCTAAAAGCTTACTGTCTATAAAGGCAATGTCCTTTAAAGACAAGACCTCTTTAATCTTGTTTCCATTGTAATCATGGGTAGTGTTTCCACTCATCAAGTCTCCATAACAGGTTACATTGTCCGTTTTATAGTTTATCCGGACAGATTCACATCCACCCGCATTCCATGCTATTTTCCGATTCTTTAAATCAACCACGTAATAGGAGAATGTATCAAAAAGTAGTGCATAGTCCTGGTTTCGGAAAGGAATGACATGTAAATATTGATATTCGAATCCTAATTTATGATTGGTAACAGAGTTCCTCTTGAAACTATCAGCCCGAATTGAATTGCGGAGCATACTCAATCTGGAAGCATCAATGGGGATACCCGTTTTCAACCACCCCCTTTTGCCATTGATTTTAAGGTAGATATATTCAGATTGCGGAGTTATGATATAAGCTCCATATTTAGTATTCGCAGCGTTTATTTTAATGCTTTTAGCCGTTTTGGCAAAATACTCATCGGGGATGAAATTCTCAGGTTTAAGGTTGGCATCATGGGGTCTGGGAAATGTTCGCTTTCATGGAACAGATAACTTCCTGGCTTTACAACAATGTTAAAGCGAAAAATTGAATCCTCGTCATTTGCTGCCTTTTGACCAAGGCATGAACTTGCTAGGAACGTGAATATCACTAATGCAAAATAAAACACTTTACTGCACCTCATATTGCTGGAGTGAATTTATTGGATATAATACTAATACTAGGTTTTGCTTGATGCTTGAATATTTCACCCACAGGTTAAAGGATTATGATAGTTTGCAGTAGTAGAGGATATATATCTATATAGATATATATCCTCTCTAGGACTTTCTTAATCTTATTTGTTTTTATTTCGCTCAGCTACTGTGTATAGGGAGGACATCTAGTTATTGGCACTTTGGTTGGAGTCCAGAAAGCTGTTTCTCCCCATCCTCCTGCACCAGAATATAGGTCATGCCTTCCCTTTTATATCTGCTTCCAATATAACCATTTTACAAAGATTTTCATACGGACCTTCAATTCCCTCCAGCCCAACATAGTGATGTGGGTGGGGCTCTCAGCCGACCCAAGTAATATGGCCTAATCAAACAAAACTTTTGTTTCGTTTATTTCGTTTATTTGGTATCTTTAAACGAGATAGGTACCGATATGGAAGCATTAATTGAAAAACCGACCCGACAAGACCAGAAATTGGCTTTTGACTCTCTTATGGGGTTCAAAAGGGCAATCGCTGAACGGGAGTCCGCAGACGTTATCAAAATCCTGATACAGGAAAGTGGGGAATCTATCTCCCTCCCCCGGAAGGCGCTGGAGTTGCTTTCCTTCATCCTGTCGAACATGGCAGAGGGAAAGGCTATCTCCCTGATCCCCTCGGAGGCGGAGGTGACTACCCAGCAGGCGGCGGACATGTTGAACGTGTCCAGGCCCCATGTCGTCAAGCTGCTGGAGCAAGGCGCTATCCCTTTCAAGAAAGTCGGGAGCCACCGCAGGGTCCTGCTGGAGGATCTGCTGAAGTATGAAGCAGAACTGGAGGAACGCAGAAGCAGGAACCTGCAATTCCTGGCGCAGCAGGCACAGGAACTGAACCTGGGCTACGAATGATCCATTCCCCGAAGTTCATTGCCCTACTGGATGCTTGCGTACTTTATCCTGCCCCTATCAGGGACTTGTTGCTCCACTTGGCCAGTGTTGGTCTATATACCCCCAAGTGGACGTATCAAATCCATGAGGAATGGATCAGAAACCTTCTGTTGAATCGTCCTGATCTTAGTAGGGAACAATTGGAGAGAGTGCCTAATGTCATGAATAACTCCTTTCCTGATGCCTCGGTGGAAGGGTATGAGGATCTGACCGGCTCGATCGCGCTGCCTGATGAGGGCGACCGGCATGTCGTGGCGGCGGCAGTCCGGTGCCATGCGGATGTGATTATAACCGCCAACCTGAAGGACTTCCCAAGTGAGTATCTGCGCCGGTTTGACATGGAGGCGCAGCACCCTGATTACTTTATCGCTAATTTAATTGACTTGGATCCGGATAAGGGCTTAAGAGCGTTCCGTACCCAGGTGTCCTTCCTGAAGAACCCACCTAAGTCAGAAGCAGAGGTCTTGGGGATCTTGAAAAAAGTAGGCCTTGAGACTACTTCTGCCAAACTGCACCGATTGATTTGAAGCCTCTCCCCTACTAAAATAGGGCTCGCTTTGTATACAGGTTTATCTGTGTACTTTCCCAAGGCGCTTTGTGGCATTGCCACCCTCTTCTAATTGCCTTTTGCGGATGTGGGCGGGCGCAGCCCTATCGGTATTCCTGTTGCTTCATGCTGAGCTAAGTGAAGTCAAATTTGCCTGAAGGTGTGTCAAAATAAGTATATCCAAAATCACCCCGCTCAAGGCTCTGCAATAGGCAGAAATCTATGCCTGTTTCTGTGTCACAAGAAGCTATAGCTTTTATTGATACGATTACTATATTTGGGCTTGGGGTCAATAATCCTTCCCACTTACATGAAAGCAGCCCTGTGTCTGCGGGTATCCACCGCAAAACAGAACACCGACCGCCAACTGACGGAACTCACGGAGTATGCTTTAGGGCAGGGCTTCCAGGTAGCCTACACTGCCTGTGAGGCGGTCTCCGGCACCAGGAACATACACACGCCCCGGCATGGAGAAGGTGCTAGAGATGGCCAGAAAAGGCGAAATCACGGAGGTGGTCTGCCTGGAGCTGTCACGACTGGGGAGGGACACCATGGACGTGCGCAGCCTCATCCTGGAACTAGCCGAATCAGGCGTCTGCACCCACGTGGTGAACAGGAACCTACGCTCGCTGGACCACAAAAGAAAGGAAGACAATGTCACCATGATGGTGCTGGGCAACCTGGCCGATTTGGCGGAGATGGAGCGCGAGTCCACCGTAAAGAGGATTATCTCGGGCCAACAGGAGGCAAAGCGCCAGGCAAGGCACATCGCCAGACCCAAGGGTTCGATGAAGAGCGCGGAGAGGTTACTGCAGGAGAACAGGAAAGTGGTGGAGTACCTCAGGGAGGGCAGGTGCTCCATCAGGCAAATCACCACCTTATGCGCCGTCTCACCCAACACGGTTATGAAGGCCAAGCGAACCATTAGTGCGGAAAGTGCAGGTAGTACTGCGATGCCGAACCAGTAATAAATCCACCGACCATATGAGAGTCTGCAGCAGATTACATGGATTTGATTGGTAGTCGCAATTTCAGATTTCCATAGCCACTTGCTGCATGGATGAATCAACCCTCCGCATGAAAAAACGGACCTACCCAGTCTGATCCAAGGCGTTCCAATCTGGTCAACATACCCCCACCCCATAAATACCAAGCACCCAAAGAAGAAGCCCAGATACTACTTGTTGAGGGAGTATTTACTAACTTTACAATTACCCTTTGTTATCCTATAAAATCACTCCGTTCGTCAGTATTCATGAAGAGTTGGTATGTTGTATTATCCTTATTTTTCTTTTTTCTATCAACTCCATTAGTTGTTTTGTCGTCATCGAGTACTGATAGCTTACTCAATGATCTAACTAACACAATAAAAAATAATAACAGGTACATAGATCAAAAGAACAATCAACTCAATAGGCTCAAAAAGAGCCTTAAGGAGACCACTTCACCACTTCATCAATTTGCTCTCTATGATAAACTGGTATATCAGTATAGAGCCTTCAAATATGATTCGGCTTTTGCGTATGCGCTAAAACTGCAGGAAGTAGCCAGAGACCTGAACGATCCTGTCAAGATTACGCATGCTAAGCTGAAGCTGAGCTTTATCCTAGTTTCTTCCGGCATGTACAATGAGGCGCTGGATTCACTGGAGACCATTAGGATGGTGAATATGCCTGACAGTATCAAGGTAGACTACTACGCCCTTAAGTCACGGGCGTACTACGACTTGTCTGGCTATACACAAGATACCTACTATTCCGCACGCTACAGGAACAAAGGTGAAGCCTATGTAGACTCCGCCTTAGCAATGCTCACCGGCAGTGATCTGCGGTTCCATGCCCTGAATGGGATGCGATCGGAGATAGCTGGGAAACCAGACGAGGCGCGTGACTACTTTCAGACCATTCTAGACAGGTTCCACCCCTCGCTAAACCAATATGCCATGGCGGCAAACTCCCTGGGCAATATCTACTACAACAAAGGTGACAAGGAAAAAGCCATTGAAATGATGGCCAAGGCCGCCATAGCCGACCTGAAAGGCTCGGTGAAAGAAGGTGTGGCGCTCATGACCCTTGCGGAGTTCCTCTACAAAACCGGCGATGAGGTAAGAGCCTATGAGTACATCAAACAGGCTTTGAAAGATGCCACCTTTTACGGGGCCAAACAACGCACTATTCAGGTAGCAGCCATTCTGCCTATTATTGAGGGCGAGCGTCTGATTACGGTGGAAGGGCAGCGCCAACGGCTTTACGTCTACGCCATCGTGGTTACCGTATTGTCCTTGTTGGTGCTGGTCTTCGCCTACATCATCTTCCGGCAATTGAAACAGCTGCGAGAGACAAAGCGAACCCTTACCGAGGCGTTTGACAAGTTGCAGAAAACGAATGATGAGTTGGTGAAAGCCAAGCAGACCCTGACTGATGCCTATGACCAACTGCGTGAAACCAATGATAAGTTGGTTGAGGCAAACGTGATTAAGGAGGAGTACATTGGCTACTCGTTCAACTTCCAATCCACGTACCTGGACAAGATAGACAAGTTCAAGAAGTCCATTGACCGCAAACTCATGGCTAAGAAGTATGACGAGATAGGTCATGCCATGAAGAGCATCAATGTGCAGAACGAGCGCGAGTTGCTGTTCCAGAGTTTTGATCAGACCTTCCTGAAACTGTTCCCTAACTTCGTCTCCACTTTCAACTCCTATTTCAAGGAGGAAGACAAAATCAGGCTCAGAGACAAGAATTCCCTCAACATTGAACTCAGAATCTTTGCGCTCCTGCGCTTGGGCATTACAGACCACGAGCAGGTGGCTCAATTCCTAGACTACTCCGTGAGAACCATCTACAACTACAAAACCAAAGTCAAGAACCGGTCTATCTTGCCTAATGATAACTTTGAGGAGAAAATCATGGAGATAAAGGCCTTTTAGACTGGGCTAGAGAATCTCTGAAACCACCCCAAACCAAAAAAGCAAACCCCTTTTCGGACTCTTTTTTTGAAAAGAGCCCGAAAAGGGGTTTGCTTTTTTGGTTGTGGTCTATAATGTATGATGGTTTCGGTAATAGAATACTAGCTTCATAGCACTGTGATGATTCTGTTTTTTTAGAGAAGCAGGCCGTTTTTCTGACCAATCTTCTGTTTCTAGTTCTCAGGCACAGGTTCACGCCTTCAATGTTTCTGGTGGATTCCTTTCCAACCATGTGCTTTTCTTTTGGCAGTACTTTGGTGAAAGCCGGCCAGTCATCGGTGCAGAACCTTCCGATGTCCAGCGCCTGCAACTGCTTGTATAGCTTTGCGACTGTGTGCTGGCCGCGGTTTCCCCAGCTCCAGGCCAACACCTCGTCCGTTTCGGGCGCGTAGGCGTTTAAGAACCATCTTTTGCACTTCTTCCTCTGCCCCACAAACGTCCACACCTCGTCTATCTGCACCTGGCCGTAATGCCGGAGCCGGGGGATTACCTGCAGGCTGTCCGCCTTCTGCCTGAGCCACCTGAGCACGGTCTGCCAGTGTACGCCGGTCACCTTTTCAATGTCCCGGATGCCCGAGTTTCTGACCAGCATCCGCAGCACCAGGCCCTTCACCTCAGGTCGGCATCCTGCTTTGCGGTACCCATGCTGGAACTGCCTGCCGCAAGCACGGCACAGAAAGTTCTGCCTGCCCGTGCGCTTTACCCCGTTTCTTACTACCTTCAGACTGTGGCAGTAGGGGCAGTTTACCTGGATAGTTATCTCGCACATAACTTCCTGTCAACACCCTTGCTGCCATACCTACTCCAACATCATACCTTCTAGACCACAACCCCTTTTTTACCCAGTTCCAAGCTGTCAGCTGAGAACCTCTTGGAGTTTTGGTACATACTGATTCCTTTTGCTGACAAAATGTATTTTTTGAGATTTTGTTAAAACCAATGCGCTGGCAATGCTTCCCCAGAAGAGCCTAAATCTAGGTCCAAAAAGTTAAGAATGTTCTAAAAATCAACAGCAAGTAGCCTCGCCAAACTATAAATCATTTACTTTTTCCTTTCACTTAAAAGGGTGACTATAGTATTTAATTGATTAGTAATTAACTAGTTAAATACAGTATACCTTTGAAAATAGTTACTTTCTATTTCACTTTCTTCTAGTTGGCTGATAAGAATCTCAAATTTGTCAACAGGAAGTAAGTACACTCCTCCCTTGCCTCATTTCTGTTTCTCCTTTGTGAGTATCCAAGCCTCAGAATTAACAAAATGACAATTTTGAATAAATAACATAATCTACTTCACACCTATATGACCAAACTTTTAACTCAATGGCCGCCAAAGCTCGGTTCTTTTGTGGCAAGTGCATTTTGCAGGAATGGATCCTGGTCCTACGGATACCGCCAGATGGCTGTACTATTAGGCTTTCTTCTGATGGCTGTACCCACTCTGGCTCAAAGTAGCCGCTCTGTGTCTGGAACAGTAAAAGACGCTACCGGTACTGGGCTTCCCGGGGTTTCAGTAGTAGTGAAGGGCACCACTATAGGAGCCTCCACTGATGGTACAGGGAGCTTCAGCCTTTCTGTACCAGAAACTGGTGGAACGTTGGTGTTTACGTACATAGGGTTCGTGACGCAGGAAGTGTCCGTTACTTCGCAATCTAGAATAGAGGTAGTCCTGCGGGACGACGCCAAAGCCTTGGATGAAGTAGTGGTAGTTGGTTACGGTACCCAAAACAGAAGGGAAATAACTGGTTCTGTTTCCTCGGTGAACATGGAAGAAACCCGGTCACTTCCGGTACCAGATGCGGGTCAGGCCTTGCAGGGACGCGCCGCCGGGGTACAGGTAGTGGGTTCAGGGGCTCCGGGCAGCAACGTAACTATTAGAGTAAGAGGTACTGGTACTATTGGGAACAGTGATCCCCTCATTGTGATCGATGGCGTACCCACTGACCTTCCGCTGAATGCCATCAACCCAGATGACATTGCCACCATGGACATCCTGAAAGATGCCTCTGCTACTGCTATCTATGGCTCAAGAGGTGCCAATGGGGTAGTACAGATTACCACCAGAAGAGGTACTGACAAAGGACGTCTGGAATTTAAAGCATATACGGCCGTACAGCAAGCCACTAATATGGTGGAGATGTTGAACTCTGCCCAATTTGCTGCTTTGCACAATGAGATTATGGCTAATAATGGTCAGCTTCAGAACCCGGCCTATGCTGATCCTGCGGCAATTACTACCAATACAGATTGGTTAGGTGAATACTTCCAATCGGCACCGCAGCAGAACTATTCTCTTTCTTACTCAGGTGGTACCGAGAAGTCTAACTACTATGCATCTGGTACCTACACAGACCAACAAGGGATTGTGATCAATAACCGGTACAAACGGTACACCTTAACCCTCAACAGCGAAAATAATTTTGTCAAGTGGTTTAAACTTTCCAATAATCTGTTATTGAGCCATGACAAAAAAAGCAGTGGGTCCATAGATATCAGGAATGCCATGGCAGCCCTGCCGGTTCAGCCGATCTACAACCCTGATGGCACTTGGTCTGGCCCGGAAGGCCAAAGCAGCTGGTATGGCGATGTGCGCAACCCCATAGGCCAAGCGCTCATCAATGACAATACTACAACCGGTTACAATGTATTAGGCAACCTTAGCGGAGAGTTCCTTATTCTGCCGCAGTTAACGTTCAAAACTACACTAGGTATTCAAGCTGCCTTTTGGGACAGCAGAAGTTGGTCGCCGCAATATGCTTGGAAACCTATTGCCAATGAGTTTAGCAACCTTTATCAGGGATCTAACAAAAGCATCACCAAACTTTGGGACAATTACCTTACCTATAATGCCACATTTGGGGACAAGCACCATCTTACCATTCTGGCAGGAACTAGCGCCCAGGACAACCGCTATGACCAAATCAATGCCGCCGGTCAGGACTTCATCAGTGATGATGCCCAGCAGCTGGACAATGCCACTTTAACTCTTCCTTCCGGCGGAAACGCCAGTGATTGGGCCCTGTTCTCGCTTTTAGGGCGGGTGAACTACAACTATAATGACAAATATTTACTTACCGCCAACATCCGCCGCGATGGCAGCAGCCGCTTCGGGCCTAACAACCGCTATGGTACCTTCCCGTCTGCCTCGGCTAAGTGGCGGATCTCAGAAGAAAGCTTCTTGAAAGAAATAGGTTGGTTAAGTGATTTATCATTAAGGGTAGGTTACGGTATTACCGGTAACCAGAACATTGGCAACTATGCTTATGCCTCCCGATTAACCATTGGGGAAGCAACATTCAACAACACTGTGGTAAACTCAGTGGTACCAGTGGTGCTGCCAAACGCAGACGTACGCTGGGAAGAAGTGGAGCAGTCTAATATCGGTTTAGACCTTGCTTTCTTAAATGGCAGAATAAACGTGACGGTAGATGCTTACCTGAAAAATACCAATGACATGTTGGTGCCTATGAACGTGCCTGTAACCACTGGGTATTCAGACATCTTTGTGCCGAGTATCAACTTCGGGAAGGTCCGGAATAAAGGGCTTGAGTTTGCTGTAAATACCCAGAACCTGACCGGCGCAATAGATTGGAGTACGAACTTCAACTTCTCCATCAACCAGAACGAGGTTCTGAACCTGAACGGCGATGTGCCTTTGTACGGGGGTATCGGGCAGATTAACCGTCAAAAAGTGGGCTACCCTATCAACTCGTTCTACGGCTTCATTATGAATGGAATTTTCCAAACCCAAGAAGAAGTAGACAACTATGCCCGCCAGCAGCAAGGCGCTGACCCATTCAACAGCACCGCCCCTGGGGATGTCAAGTTCCTGGACATCAATAACGACGGCCAGATCACTGATGCGGACCGCACCTACATTGGCGACCCTAACCCACGGTTCACCTTTGCCATGAACAACACCGTGGCTTGGAAAGGATTTGATTTTACTCTGTTCCTGCAAGGGGTGGAAGGCAATGACATTTTCAACGCCAACAGAATCTTCCAGGAAGGCATGGCGGTGGCGCAGAACCAGACCACGGCCGTCCTAGGCCGCTGGACCGAGTCTAATCCCAGTACCACCATGCCACGGGCGGTTTTCAACGACCCAAACAAGAACACCAGAAACTCTACCCGCTTTATTGAAGACGGTTCTTACCTGCGGGTAAAAAACGTGACCCTGGGTTATACCCTGCCGCAAAGCCTTACTCAAAAGGTGAAAATGAGTTCCGCCAGAATCTATGTATCGGGACAGAACCTGTTCACCTTCACAGATTACACCGGGTTTGACCCAGAAGTGGGTACCAGCGGGGTAGACCTGAGTGTGTATCCATTGTCCAGAACCCTGAGTGCTGGCATCAACATTGGTTTTTAATCCTTTAAACGAACGAGCATGAAATCATTTATAAAATATACGGCGGCCCTATTGCTCACCTTGGGGCTTGGAAGCTGCGAAGATTACCTAGACAGAACCCCCTTAGACACTATTAACCCGCAGAATTTCTACAAAACAGAGAAAGATGCCATTGCGGCCATTAATGGTGCTTACCAGCCCTTGATGTGGCCCAAGCTGTACAATTTCCAGATTTGGGGATCAGACATCTGGGCGGGTAACAGCATTGTGGGAGCTGGGGGCGGTACCGATGGGATCGGGACGCAGGATGTCTCCAACTTTGTGCTGACCACCGCCAACGAGGCCGCCCTAGACTTATGGCGGGGTCCTTCCCCCGGAATCCTGCGGGCCAATGTGGTTTTGAAATACGTACCAGCCATTGAAATGGAGGAAGGCTTGAAGAACCGCATACTGGGTGAGGCCAAGTTCTTGAGAGGTCTCTACTACTTTATTCTGGTTAGGGCGTTTGGGGACGTTCCTTTGATCACCGATGCTCCCGATACTCCAACCCAAGAATATCTTTATCCTTCGCGTACACCTAAAGAGCAGGTATATGCCCAGATTGTTCAAGATTTAACCGAGGCCATTGAATTATTGCCAACAAGAGAAACGTACTCCGGCGCCGATATCGGACGTGCATCTAAAGGTTCTGCCACTGGCTTATTGGCCAAGGTGTACCTGACGTTAGGCGATTATGCCAAAACCGTGGAATTGTGCGAGCAAGTGACCGCTCTGGGATACACCTTGAATCCGGACTACAGTACCAATTTCAACCCTTTAACTGAAAACGGACCTGAATCCCTTTTTGAGGTACAGTACGCTGGCAAAGTGAACACCGCTGATTTCTTTGGCGGCAATGAGCAGATGGCCTCCTGGGTGAGCACCTTCACGGGGCCTAGAAACGCCAACATGGTAGCGGGGGGCTATGGCTGGAACCAGCCTACCCAGGAGTTCGTGAACCAGTATGAGGCGGGTGATCTAAGAAAAGACAAAACCATACTGTATGAAGGCGGCCCTGATTTTGACGGGCAGGTGTACAAGAAATCATACTCCGTGACGGGCTATAACCTGCGCAAATTCCTGGTGCCTAAGTCTGTCTCCCCGGAATACAACACCAACCCAGCCAACTTCCCTGTTTTGCGCTATGCCGATGTTCTCTTGATGCAAGCCGAGGCCCTTAATGAATTGGGTAGAACGACAGAAGCACAGGCCCCGGCAATCAACATTAACAGCGGAGGTCCTTTGAACCGGGTACGCCTGAGAGCAGGACTGCCAAATATCACCGGACTTAATCAGGCTACTCTGAGGACGGCCATCAGAAAAGAGCGTCGTGTTGAACTGGCCTTTGAGGGGCAACAGTGGTTTGACATCATCCGGTATGACAATGGACAGTATTTTGTGCCTTACCTGCACTCCCTAGGCAAGACAAACGCCAGCACCAAGCACATGCTTATGCCTATCCCGCAGCAGGAAGTAACGGCAAACCCTAACCTTGTTCAAAACCCTGGTTACTAACCTTTGGCCTATTTATTCTCATAGACAGATATGGAAAATATTTTAATCCTTCCTAAAAGAGCAAGCTGGTTCTCTGCCGTGCTGCTACTACTGGTCACCTTATTAGGGGTCTCTTGTAAAACCGATATTTACGACGAGTTTGACCAAGGTGTAAATGCACCCCTAGCCCTTTCTACCAGCAAGGAGAGCGTGGTCCTGCAGGAAACCATAGCAGCCAGTGAAGCCGTGGCCTTCAATTGGACTACCGGCTCTAACTATGGCACCAACAATTCAATTTCCTATACCCTTTACCTGGACCGGCAAGGAAACAATTTCCAGAACGCTGTGGTAGCCGATATGGGCAAAGCCAGCTTCCAGAAGAAGTACAGTGTTAAAGAATTTAATGATCTTTTGCTAGGCCTAAATCTTACCCCTGGAGTGGAGACCACAATAGAAGCTAAAGTAGTTTCTAAAGTTTCCGGCACAGATTTATCAGACTCCACTAGTACCACGTTGAAAGTGACTCCTTACCAACCAGTCTCTACCACCTTGTACTTGATTGGTGACGCCACACCAAATGGCTGGAGTGCCGATAATGCCACCCCCCTAACGTTGAATCCCTCCTCCCCAGGCAGATTTAGCTGGCAGGGCAGGCTTAAAGCCGGGTCTTTTAAGTTCATCACTACCAAAGGTGCTTTTCTGCCTTCTTACAACAAAGGTGCTACGGAAAACTTGTTGGTTTATCGCACCTCAGACAGTGAGCCAGATAACCAATTCACCATTACAACCCCAGGACTGTATAGTATCTCTATTAGTCTTCTGGATAAGACCATCTCCATTGAAGAAGGCTCTGCGCCACCTTACTCAGAACTCTGGATAGTGGGGGATGCTACGCCAAACGGTTGGAACATTGACAACCCCAATAAGCTGCGGGTAGATCGGTCAAACCCGTACGTGTTCACCTACAATGAAGTGCTGAAAGCCGGTGAATTTAAGTTTCCAACCTCCACCGGCAACTGGGGAACTGACTTCTATATGCCCTTAACCAATTATCAGGATTTGTCTCTGACAGGAGTTCAACTCGTGAGAGGCGGCAGCCCAGACCTGAAGTGGAAAATCACTACGCCAGGGGCTTACAAGATAAAGCTGGATCTGGAAACCATGAAGATTGACATCAAGCCGTTCACCCCTCCTACCCAAATCTGGTTTGTAGGGGACGCTACTCCAAACGGGTGGGATATAGGCAATGCCACGCTGCTGGTTAGTGATGCCGCCAACCCCAATATTTTCACTTACACCGGTGCGCTTAAAGCGGGAGAGTTTAAGTTCCCGCTGCAGAAAGACTTCAGTGGCGATTACTATATGCCCATAACTGCCAACGAAGATGTTACCGGCACAGAGATGAAATTTGTACCGGGTGGTCAGCCAGATAACAAATGGAAAATCTCTGCTGCACAGGCCGGCAACTACAAGATCACCATTGATGTATTGCACGAGACCATCAAATTTGAAAAACAATAGTCTTTCCTTACTTACATGACACCGGTCTTTCCTCCAGTAGGAAGGCCGGCATCAAATTACCATATTATGACATCTAAACTTTTTTGGTCTTGTTTGCTTGTGCTGTCAACAGGATTTGGTTGCAAAGAAAGCAATAGTGATGCTGACCCCACACCCGTTGAAGTTCCGGCAAACTCTGGTACTCCGGCGTACGGTAACGTAGCTATCTCCACTGATAAAGCAGCCTATGCACCTGGCAGTGACATTACTTTTACGGTAGATTTCTCCAGGTTACCCGCCAACGTAAAAGTCAGATACAAATACCTGGACCAAGTGGTAAGTGAAGCATCGGTAACGGCTGGTACCTGGACCTGGAAAGCACCCACCACAGATTTCAGGGGCTATCTGGCCGAGGTGTTTAGCACTGCCAATGACACAGAAACTATACATGCCACTATAGGGATAGATGTTTCCTCAGACTGGATCAAGTTCCCGCGGTACGGATTTGTGTCTAAGTTTCCTCAGTTGAATAATGAAGAAATAAAGGCAGTTACCACCAATCTGAACCGGCACCACATCAACGGTATCCAATTCTATGACTGGCACAACAAACATCATATGCCGCTCCCAATGAATGGCTCCACCCCGGCCAATACGTGGAAAGACATCATCAACCGTGATATCTACTTCAACACCGTTGAAAAATACATCAGCAGCGCTCATGGCTTCAATATGAAAGCCATGCAGTACAACTTGATCTATGGGGCTTGGGATAACGCCGAAGCAGATGGCGTGAGTAGGGAATGGTTTGTGTACAAAGACAACACCCGCACTAACAGAGATTTCCATCCGCTTGGCTCTCCGTTCCTAAGTAACATCTACCTGCTAGACCCTTCCAATACCGGCTGGCAGCAGTACCTAATCAACCAAAATAAGAAAGTGTACCAGGCCCTGGCGTTTGATGGTTTTCACATGGACCAACTAGGCAACAGAGGCACTACTTTCAAATACGATGGAACTGCATTAAATCTAGCTTCTACCTTTAAGCCGTTTATCAATGCGGTAAAAGCTGAGTCGCCAAACAAATACGCCGTTCTAAACGCAGTAGCTCAATACGGACAACAAGGGATAGCAGAATCTAATGCAGATTTCCTTTATACCGAGGTCTGGAGCCCGTTTGACACCTATAATGATCTAGCGAACCTAATCAAGCAGAACAACACTCTTAGCAACAACACCAAGAATACCGTACTGGCGGCCTATGTGAACTACGATTTGTCTAAGAACGCAGGCTTCTTTAATACGCCCTCGGTCCTAATGACTAATGCCGTAATCTTCGCGTTTGGCGGTTCCCACCTGGAACTAGGAGAACACATGCTTGCCAACGAGTACTTCCCTAACAGCAATCTGGTGATGAAGCAGGATCTTAAAAATGCCATGGTCAACTACTATGACTTTCTGGTGGCCTACCAAAACTTGCTGCGCGATGGCGGTACGTTCAACAATGTGACGCTCTCCTCTACTGATGGCAAGATGAGCATAACCAACTGGCCAGCCTCCACAGGAGCAGTAGCGGCGGTTGGCAAGCAGGTAGGCACTAGTCAAGTCATCCACCTGATCAACTTCAAAAATGCCAAAACCCAGAACTGGAGAGACAACACAGGCATCCAGACGGCACCCCTTCAGGTAAAGGATTCCAAGCTAACATTCACGGCCTCAGGTACAGTGAAGAAAGTATGGTGCGCATCACCCGATAACATTGGCGGCACTTCCAGGTCACTGAACTTTGCTCAGAACGGTAACAGTGTCAGCTTTACGCTACCGGAACTACAGTATTGGAGCATGATTGTGGTAGTATATTAAATTTTAAACCTAAGTACTTGGGTTGCTATCGATGGCAATCTCTTGTTCTTGGTAGTTCTCGTTTTAGAGCTGTTTTATTAAAAACAGTTCTAAAACAGATTACCTCTCTATAAAATATCAGTCCATCTGAACGCTTAAAATGAAGTGATGAGTCCGGCGTGGCTTATCACCCGGGGCCACTTGTGCCTAAATAATCTCTTCCAAAAGTTTTACCTGCTAACCGCCATGAGCAACAAACCTGTACAATTAAGCCTAGCGCTGTCTCTCCTTTTATTTTGTGCATGCCAAACACAAAAAGGAAACAGTCCTGTTGCAACTGCAACGCCGGTTGTGCAAGAGCAGCCCATTTACCAATCAGAACAGTACACCATTTACCCTAACCGGGTTGTTCAGGGCCAGTTTGAGGCGAAAGTACTTTCCCCTACAGAACTAGTTTCCAATTACAAGAGCATGGCCAAGGAGTTCCTAAGCCCTGAGCTGAAATTCAAGTTTAGCATCAATGGCAAGGACAATGAGATGCTGTCTGGCAGGGACCATTCCTTTGCCTGTATCTCAGAAAATGGTGGCTGTGAAACACCTTTGATCGTCTTCGGAACGCAGAATACCATCGGCTCCAAAATCCCGGCCAATACTTACCTGGCCCCCAATACCAAACTGAAAATCCGACTGGACATGCGCCCTGTTTTAGAGGCGTTTTCCAAAAAAGGCTTCTATACAGCTTTCAACGGCGACAAAATTTACAAAGAAGACTTCAAGGGTGTTTTTGTGGCCGGGGGAACGGCTCCCCTGACCTGGGACTTTGACAACCTGCACAATTACAAGAACCTGGAACTGAAAGATGCAGACAAAGACGGCATCTATGAACTGGATTTGGTTTTGAACCCATCTAAGGATGAAACCATCACTGCCTCTACCTGGAAGATGACCCACAATACCTCCGCTTTTCCACAGTACAGATCAGACTATCCTGTCTTGGATGCCTTGTACAACCAAGCCCTAGAAGAGATGATCAATGCCGTGGAGCCAGACAGCACGTTCAGAACCGGGAAAGAATGGGCGGGTGTCTGGACACGTGACATTAGCTACAGTATTATTCTTTCTATGGCGGCCCTACAGCCCAAGGTTGCCCAGTACAGCCTTATGCGTAAGGTGAAAAACGGGCGTATTATCCAAGACACTGGTACAGGCGGCGCGTATCCAGCATCTTCAGACCGCATTGTTTGGGCCGTAGCCGCTTGGGAACTGTACAAAGTGACCGGTGACCAAGCGTGGCTTCAGGAATCGTATCAAATCATCAAAAACACTATGGAAGATGATTTGAAGAACGTGTATGACCCTAAAACGGGCTTGTTCCGGGGCGAGTCCTCTTTCCTAGATTGGAGGGAGCAGACATACCCTGAGTGGATGCAGCCCGTGGACATTTACGCTTCGGAGAACTTGGGTACTAACGCGGTTTTCTACCAAGCCAATAAAATTCTGGCAGAAATGGCGGGTTTGCTGCAAGATGCCCCGACTGCGGCCAGATACCAGGGGATTGCCCATAAAGTGAAGCAGGGTATCAATGACTACCTCTGGATGCCCGAAAAAGGCTACTACGGACAATATCTTTACGGAAGAAACTACCTGACCCTTTCCCCCAAAGCAGAAGCACTAGGAGAGGCCTTGAGCGTGCTGTTTGACATCGCAGATAAAGGTAAACAGAAACAGATTGTGGCCAATACCCCGGTGACTCCGTTTGGGATCACCAACATCTATCCGCAGATTCCTAACATTCCGCCGTACCACAATAACGCCACCTGGCCCTTTGTGCAGTCATACTGGTCCTTGGCGGCCGCAAAAGCTGGGAACGAGGCTGCTTTGGTGGAGAGTATGAGTGCCATTTACCGTCCCGCCGCCTTATGGCTCACCAACAAAGAAAACTTTGTGGCCACCAACGGGGACTACGCTGGCACCCAGATTAATTCCAGCAACATGCTCTGGAGTCTGGCCGGGAACCTGAGCATGACCTATAAAGTCCTCTTTGGGATGGAGTACCGCGCCAATAGCCTGGTATTTAATCCCGTGGTGCCGCAGGCCTTCGGCGGTAAGCGTCAGCTTACCAACTTCAAATACCGCAATGCCGTGCTGGACATTGAAATGGACGGCTACGGTGACCAAATCCAATCCATTACCATAGACAATCAGCCGTTGCCCAACTCAGAGATTTCGGGTAATCTGACAGGGCTACACAAAGTGAAGATAGTATTAGCCAACAAACCTTTCGGGGAAGGCAAAGTGAATCGGGTGGCCGTTGAGTTTGCCCCGGCTGCTCCTTCCGTAACCTTCGCAAACGCCACGCTTTCCTGGAATGCCGCAGAGGGTGTGAAACGATATCTGGTACTTAAGAATGGTCAGCGGATGGAAGAAACAGACAAGACCCTGTTCAAAGTAAATCCCAATGAATATGCCGAGTACCAGGTGGTTGCTGTAGACACCAAAGGGCATGAGTCCTTCGCGACAGAGCCAATTACGGTAGTGCCAAACGGGAAGCAAATCATTCATGAAGCAGAGACCAGCCTAGCCAAGGCTACCCAAGCATATAAAGGTTTCTCAGGAAAGGGGTTTGTGGAAATCAGCAAGACGAAGAACACGGCCCCAGTATTTACGGTGTCGGTGCCGGAAAGCGGCGTCTATGCCATTGACTTCCGGTACGCCAACGGTGAAGGTCCTATCAATACCTCAAACAAATGTGCCATCCGCACCCTGAAGCAAGGCAATAGCCTCCTAGGCACTATCGTGTTGCCGCAAAGGGGAACAGACGAATGGTCAGACTGGGGCTTTACCAATGCAGTGCAGGTAAAACTGGAGAAAGGCAGCCATGAACTGACCCTAGCCTTAGATCCTGCCAACGAGAACATGAACGGAGAGGTAAACCGCGCCATGTTAGACTATATGCGCCTGATTAAGATACAATAGAGAGCATGGGAGGTTCTGACGAGGCCGCAGAACTCTTCCTTGTCCATTTCTGATCTTCCGGTTCTACAATTCACCATTCCATGGCGCAGTATGCCATCACTGGCATGAGTTATCATCACTCAGATTGTACTACTGCAAAAACTGATTTGCGCCTCCTTTCGGAAACTAACCTGAAAACACATTTTGCCAACTGAGTTTCTATACCACTATGAGATACTATTTTATTTTTCTTCAATTTCTCCTTCTAAGCAGTCTTGCTTTTGCCCGGCAAACAGCACCTACAGCCCTAAGTCCTGGTAAGGTCACCTCTTATAAAATCACCGGCAACCAAGTAGTGTTTACCGCACAAAAAAACCAAAAAGTCATGCTGGAGCTATGCAGCAGGGGCGTGGTAAAGGTGTGGTATGAACCTACCGGCGTTTTTCAACGGAACAATGCATCTTTTGCGGTGATCAATGAAAAGCTAGAGGACGTGGGCACCGTGCAGGTGAATGAACAAGCGACAGTGTACGAGATCTTCACTGATTTTCTGCGTATCCGGGTCAATAAAGACCCGTTTCAACTCCAGATTTTTGATAAATACCAGAAACTGCTGCTCAGCGATTTCAAAGACCGAGGGCTGGTAAAAGAAGGTGACCGGCTGGTGGCATACAAATCATTGAAGGCTGATGAACAGTTTTTTGGCCTAGGGGAGAAATCGGGTCCGTTGAACAAGCGTGGATTGACGTACAAAATGTGGAACAGTGACCAACCATGCTATAGCCCCACTCAGGACCCACTCTACAAAAGCATTCCGTTTTTCATAAGCAGTTACAAATATGGGATCTTCTTTGACAACACCCACAAGACAGAATTCAAGCTTGGCAGCGAGTCAAATGACTACTTTTCCTTTGAGGCACCCGGAGGCGAGATGCTGTATTACTTCATCTTCGGCAATAACTATAAGCAAATCATTGAGGGCTATACCCAATTGACAGGCAAGCCTATTATGCCGCCTAAGTGGGCGTTTGGGTTCTCGCAGAGCCGGGGTCTTATGACCCGCGAAGACATGACACGTGACATAGCCAAAGAATATCGCGCCCGCAAAATTCCCATCGACATAATGTACCAGGACATAGGCTGGACCAAGAACCTGCAGGATTTTGAGTGGGGACGCGGTTACCAGAATCCGAAACAGATGGTGAAAGACTTGGCCGCTGATGGTTTCAAGATGATTGTCTCCCAAGATCCGGTGATTTCCCAGGCAAACAAGAAGCAATGGCGCGAGGCTGATTCTTTGGGTTATTTCGCCACCGATATCCGCACCGGGAAATCCTATGACATGCCTTGGCCGTGGGGTGGTAACTGCGGCGTGGTGGATTTCACCAAACCCGGCGTGGCCGATTGGTGGGGTACCTACCAGCAAAAACCGGTGGCCGACGGGGTGAAAGGTTTCTGGACGGACATGGGTGAACCTGCTTGGACCAATGAAGATGCCGTGGATCGCCTCTACATGAAACACCATCTAGGCATGCACGAGGAAATCCACAACGTGTACGGCCTCACTTGGGACAAAGTAGTGAAAGAACAATTTGAAAAGCATAACCCCAATCAACGGGTTTTCCAGATGACACGGGCCGCCTACGCCGGGTTGCAGCGGTACACTTTTGGTTGGTCCGGTGACTCCGGTAACGGCAGTGATGTGTTGGAAGGATGGGGGCAATTAGCGAACCAGATTCCCATGAGTTTATCGGCGGGCATGGGCCTAATTCCGTTCTGGGCCTGTGACATTTCGGGGTATTGCGGCGACATCAAAGACTATCCTGCAATGGCAGAGTTTTACACTCGTTGGATGCAGTTTGGCGTGTTTAATCCTCTGAGCCGTGCGCATCATGAGGGTAACGTTGCCGTAGAGCCTTGGCTGTTTGGTCCAGACGCGGAACGTAGATCTAAGGAAGCCATTGAGTTAAAGTATAAGCTATTTCCTTACATCTACACCTATGGACGTGAGGCACATGATACCGGTGTTCCGCTCATGCGGGCTCTACTTCTGGAGTTCCCCAATGATGTGGAAACGTTCAAAGCCGATGCCCAATTCATGTTTGGGAAAGAACTCTTGGTAGCCCCGGTAGTGGAGAAGGGCGCCGTGACAAAGAAAGTGTACCTGCCAGAGGGGCAATGGATAGATTTCAAGGATGGGAAAACCGTTTACAACGGCTCTCAATGGATCATCTATGATGCCCCCTTGGACATAACCCCGGTCTTCGCGAAAAAAGGCTCCATTATCCCTATGATGCCCCTGATGCAGTACCTGCATGAGAAACCCACTTACCCCATCATTTTAGAGGTGTTTCCGGCAAACGAGGGCCAAACTGCTTCTTTTGAACTATATGAAGACGACGGCGAAACCAACAATTACCTGAAAAACATCTACGCGAAAACCAAAATTACCAGCACCACCGGTAAACAGGACTGGAGCGTGCGCGTGAACGAACGCGAAGAGAAAGGTTATACCCTTACTGGTACCCGGAATCTGGTGATCAAGCTGCACACAAGCCAAGAGCCTAAGTCGGTTATCCTTGGCACTACTAAAGTAAAAAAAGGCAAGTTGAAGTCCCTTCAGGAGGGCATGGAGAATGACTTCAAAGCTGCCTGGACCTGGGACAAAGAAAATGGTATCTGCTTCATCAAACTACAGGATACGGGTAAATCCCAGGAGATCAAAATCAGCAAATAGGATAAGGCAACTGCTCAACAATCATTTCTTCACCTACTAGCCAACCAGAACATGCATGAGAATAAACTTTACTTGAAGAATCTTTGGAAAAAGGGCGCAGGCTTTGTGTTTGCCCTCATGTTTCAGTTGCTATCTATTGATGCAGTTGGTCAGATGCCTTCTAATCCACACAAAGGTCCTTTATACTGGAGCGTGTATGAGCACCATATTGTAAAAGAGCAGAACGGGGTGAAGGAAAATTACATCCCTGAATCTGTATTGATGGCCAATGTGGATTGGGTGGATGCCAACCTGAAAAGCTTGGGTTACAACATGATCTGTATGGATGGCTGGGGTGATGTAACACAGCTAAATGAGAACGGGTACCGGAAATCGCACTCCAGTAAATGGGAGCATGACTTTGCCTGGTGGTCTACCCACTTGCAGGGGCGTGGCATGACCTTGGGAATGTATGGCAACCCGCTGTGGGTCCACGTAGCCGATAATGACCAGACTACCAAAATAAAAGGAACTAACATTCTGGTTTCCAGCCTGAAGAATTCCTCTGAAAACGCCTATTTTCCTTGGGTGCAGGTAGATCGGCCAGGCGCTGAAGAATACGTGAAAGGGTACATCCAATACTACGCAGATTTGGGCATCAAATACTTTCGAGTAGATTTTCTCTCCTGGTACGAAACCGGCCAAGACCGTTACTTGGGCAGAGTGGGTCCTAGTCGGCCGCGCGAGCATTACCTGACCGCCCTTAAATGGATGAAAGAAGCCGCTGATGCCAATGGCATGTTCCTTAGTTTGGTAATGCCCCACTTAACCAATGAAGCTGAAGCAGAGGTGCAATACGGCCACATGTTCCGGATCAACGAAGATACCGGCGAGGGCAAATGGTGGAAATGGAGTGATAACGCTCGGGGCGAGAAGCGCGTGGGCTGGTCAGTGTACGCCAATGCCATGGACGGACTTACCTACTGGTCTTATCTGGCGGGCCGCAACAAGGTTATTCTAGACCCCGATTTCCTTAGGATTAACACTTTCTCAGGCAACGATGAAAAGAAAAGCGTGATTTCCGCCAGCATTATCTCTGGAGGAGCCGTAACGGTTTCTGACCAATACAATACCATTGGCCCAGACCTTTGGTTGTACCAGAACAAAGAATTACTGGCCCTTAGGCAGGACGGGTTTGTAGGCAAGCCGCTCACCAATGATCCAACCCAGGAGAACAGCCAAATTTGGACCGGCCAACTATCTAACGGAGACTGGATCATTGGCCTGTTTAACCGCGAGACCAGCAGCAAGACTAGGAGCATCAACTTCAGCACACTGGGCATTACTGGCAGTGCTCAGGTTAGGGATTTATGGAGCCACTCCAACTTAGGTGGTATGACTTCCTACTCTACCAGCGTTCCGGCCCATGGCTGCGTAATCCTGAAAGTAGTTCCAGGTACCACGGTACCTCAGGATGAAGCCAGTGTCCATGTGGCCTCTTTGGTCACTGGCACGCAGGCGACCACCGGAAGCGTCATGAAAGGAACCGCTATGGTAATCATTCAAGACAAAGAAGGCAATCCGGTGAACGAGGCTCCCGTTTCCGTGTCGTTTTCTGGATCTTTCACTGAAACTGTGACTGGAACTACTAATGCCCAAGGGACAGTGGTCTTGACTACCAATGCAACTGCTACGGGTGTTCTGAAAGTGAATGCCTGCGTAACCAACGTAAGCCATCCCTCGGCTGTTTATGACGGAGGCATGAATGCCGTTAATTGCAGGGGAGAATACATGTTCGTAGCCGGTACTTTCAGCAGTTGGAATCTTACCTTAAATCCAATGCAGTGGAACAATGGGCAATGGGAAGTGCGCAACCTGCAATTAACTGCGGGGGAGCATGAACTAAAGTTTGCCAACACCAACAACTGGTCAGGCAACGACTGGGGCAATGCAACCGGCCTCACCGGAACAGCTTCTCTCACAACTGGTGGGGCTCCCAACATCAAATTTACCATTGCTAAAGCCGGCCTGTATACTATTTCTTTCAATGAGCAGACCTTGGCATACGCTATCAAAGGCCAACATCAAGAGAAAATGTTTGTGGGCGGCACCTTCAACAATTGGACTTTGGGCAACACTCCAATGATTCTGGAGGACGATGTTTGGAAAGCCAGCGCCGTGCAGATATCAGCCGGTAACCATGAACTCAAATTCGCCAATACGGACAACTGGTCCGGAGATGATTGGGCAGATGCAAGTGGTTTGACCGGCACCGCCAAACTTAGTACTGGTGGCAAGCCAAACTTAACCTTCAGTGTTGCACAGAGCGGTCAGTTTGATATTTCATTCAATGATCTTACCCTGGCCTATTCCATTTCTCCAAAAGTACTAACCTCCATTAGGGAGAACCTGAGCACTGAAACTGACTTGAGGGTGTACCCGAACCCTGTTCAAGACAGGCTGTTCATTAGAGTACCCAAAAGGACAGGAGAAATACAGATTTTAACTATGCTTGGGAAATCAGTATCGACCTTAAGCTTGAACGGGAAGGAAGAACTATCAGTAGACACTTCAATTTTGCCAAACGGTATTTACCTAATCCGTTTTTCCGGAAAAGGCAATGTGCAATTGACTAGGAAAGTTATGGTGGTAAAATAGAAAATTTTTATTGGATTAGGACCATAAAAAAGGGGACCTAATAATTACATCTTTAAAACCAAACGGCCTGTTTCTATTCTTGTTTTCAGAAAAAAACCTGAAAACAAGCAGTGGATCTGTTTGCCATAGAATCAAAATACCAATCAATTTTTTTTGGAACATGCGTAGATTTTCTTTAGTAACACTCCTTATGCTTTGTTTCTTGGGCTTAGCCAATGCCCAAGACCTGAAATCCCCCAACGGCAAGTTCACTATGACGTTTGCCCTACTGGGTAATGGTTCCCCCACTTATACCCTTACATACAAAGGCAAGCAAGTCATCAAGCCCAGCAAACTAGGTTTTGAGCTGATAACCAAAGGTGCGGCAGCCTCGGGGGGCTCCGATGCCAACATGGACCAGAAGGCCGTGAATCTCCAATCTTCGCTGCACAACAATTTCACACTGGTAAGCAACCAGACTACCAATTTTGATGAGACTTGGGCACCCGTGTGGGGCGAAGTGAAGACCATCCGGAACCACTACAACGAGCTCGCCGTGACGCTCAACCAGAAAGGCACTGACCGGCAAATGCTGGTGCGCTTCCGGTTATTTGATGACGGTCTGGGATTCCGCTATGAGTTTCCTACCCAGAAGAACCTGACCTATTTCGTGATCAAGGAAGAGAGAACGCAGTTCGGCATGGCCGGTGACCATACCGCCTTCTGGATTCCCGGCGACTATGACACGCAGGAATATGACTACACCACCTCCAAGCTCTCTGAGATTAGGGGCATCATGGCCAAGGCCGTGACGAGTAACCTGTCGCAGACCACTTTCTCGCCCACCGGCGTGCAAACGTCCCTTTTGATGAAATCGGCAGACGGGCTGTACATTAACCTGCACGAGGCGGCCTTGATTGATTACCCGGTAATGCACCTGAACCTGGACGACAAGAACATGGTATTTGAGTCCTGGCTTACGCCTGATGCCGTTGGTGACAAAGGCTACATGCAGGTCCCACGTAGCACCCCTTGGCGCACAGTGATAGTGAGTGATGATGCCCGCGATATTCTGGCTTCCAAGATGACTTACAACCTGAATGAGCCCAGCAAGATCAAAGAAACGTCATGGATCAAGCCTACCAAATACGTGGGTGTCTGGTGGGAGATGATCACCGGCAAGAGCACCTGGTCTTACACCAATGATTACCCATCGGTACAATTGGGCATCAGTGATTACACCAAAGCCAAACCCAACGGGACCCACGGTGCCAACACTGCCAACGTGAAGAAATACATTGACTTTGCAGCCAAGCACGGCTTTGACGCAGTACTGGTGGAAGGCTGGAACATAGGCTGGGAAGACTGGTTCGGGAACTCCAAAGACTATGTGTTCGATTTCGTGACACCGTACCCGGACTTTGACGTGAAGGGCATTGCTACATATGCTAAGTCGAAAGGCGTAAAGATGATCATGCACCACGAGACTTCTTCCTCGGTGCGCAACTATGAGCGCCACATGGACAAAGCCTACCAGTTCATGAAAGACAACGGCTACGATGCGGTTAAAAGCGGGTACGTGGGCAACATCCTGCCGCGAGGAGAGAACCACTATAGCCAATGGATTGTGAACCATTACCAGCACGCCATTGAGAAAGCCGCCGATTACCAGATCATGGTGAACGCCCACGAGGCAGTGCGCCCCACCGGTATTGCACGAACGTATCCAAACCTGATTGGTAATGAATCTGCTCGTGGTACCGAGTATCAGTCTTTCGGGGGCTCCAAACCCAACCACGTAGCGGTTCTTCCTTTCACTCGCCTCATTGGCGGTCCGATGGACTATACTCCTGGCATCTTCGAGATGGATCTGAGCAAGCTGAACCCCGGCAACAACTCGCACGTGAACAGCACCATCGCCAACCAATTGGCTTTGTACCTGACCATGTACAGCCCGCTGCAGATGGCCGCCGATTTGCCCGAGAACTATGACCGTTTCCTGGATGCGTTCCAGTTCATAAAAGACGTAGCCGTTGATTGGGATGACAGCAAGTACCTGGAGGCCGAACCGGGCGAGTACATCACGGTAGCCCGCAAGGCCAAAGGCACCGGCCAATGGTTTCTGGGCAGCGTGGGCGGAAACAATGCCCGTACGTCTAACATCAAACTGGATTTCCTGGACAAAGGCAAAAAATACGTGGCCACCATCTACGCCGATGCCAAAAATGCCCACTACAAAACCAATCCGCAGGCGTACACCATCCGGAAAGTGAACGTGACCAGCAAATCCAAACTGTCGCAGTTTGTAGCACCGGGCGGAGGATACGCCATCAGTTTTGTGGAGGTTGATAAACCTAAGCCAAATAGATAAGAAGAGACAAAAGTCCTTGGAGCACATTACTACACAATAAACTATGCCCTTAAATTTGAGATAATGTAGGGAGTACTACGCTAACCAAACAACATCTCTGGTTATAACTACTAAGCCCAAAGATTAAGCTGATCTTAATTTACTTAATCCTGTCTGATATAACCCCATTACAAAAGAGGCGAGGACTATCGAATATTTAAATATGTCCGATATGTGTCTGGAATAAAACAAAAATCCCGTAAATCTTTAATTTACAGGGTTTTTGTTTTAATGTGAGTGGAGATGCAGGGATTGCTCCCGAAGCCGAATGAACTTTGCCTATATTTTCCTTCGCTTCCTCCACCAGAGCATGCCTGAAGGCAAAGTGCGAGTCCTCAAAGGAATCGGTCCCAAACTCTTATGATCCTGACTTGCAGACATACCCAATTTTTCCACCGCATTTATCGAGCTGACCCATTTTTGTAGGGGCATCAACTGATGTTACTCCCTTTTGTTGAAGTTGACGGGCGAAGCCTTGACGATTTCCCGGTTGCCCACTTCCATGGTCATCACGCGGCCCCCGTTCTTCTCGTACATCTCCACGACCAGCATCTTTTTATCCGGGATGGTGAATTTCTCCAGGCAATACACCCGCTTCAGCTCGGATCGGCCCACGATGGTGTTTTGCCCTTCGGGATAGACAAAGATCGGTGTTACCTCTGTTTCCTGAACCGCCGTCCGCTTGCGCTGCTTTCTGTCCCGGACGTAAAATTTGATGAAATCAATGTCATAGTTGATGTTGCTTTTGTTTTTGGCGGTGATGGGGAAGAACATGACGTTGTTCTTGATATAAATCCCGTCCACCCCAAAGTTGATCTTGTTTTTATTCATGCCAATCCCGGAAATATAATCGCTTCGCTGCGCTATTTCATGGCTATAGTACGCCAGCTCCGCCTCGTTCATGAGGGCCGATTCAAACGAGACGGGTGCCGTGTTCAGGGAGGCTGTCAGATAGATGGCCGGGGCTACTTTCCCTTGTGCCTGGACAGCTGGGCCGGTGGTGCCGGTATTGTCTCCCCCTTCAATCTGATAGGTAAGGGAGGCCGGTTCCTCCTGGTAACGCACGTGAAAGGAGTAGAATCGGCCATCCTTGGTGATGACCGAGAGGTTGGTCTCTGGGAAGCCCTTGGTATTGGCTTTCACCCGCAGGACGTTCTCCACCCCGGAGAACTTGTCGGCAATCACCGAGCCGGAGCCCAGGTCCACGCTGTGCACCCCGCTGGGGAAAATCAGGTTGACCGTTTTGGCGTAAGATACTCCCAAGGAGAATGATTTCAGCAGCTGGGTATCCTTGAAAGGCTGCCGGTTCTGGGCCAGCGCCGATACGCCCGCCAAAAGGAATATACCAAGGGAAAAGAGATGCTTTTTCATCGATGCTAAGGTTTAACATTTGAATTAGAAATTCTCGGGGATCAGGTATACCCGGTAATTGGCCTTTACGTGGACCCTCTCCAGCCTCGCCTTTTTGGAGGCTAAGGCCTTCACTCCGTTTATCCCGCCCTGCGCAGCTTGCATGGCTACCTGCTCGCCTACCCCCTGCGCCATCGTTACGTTATAGCTGCCGCTGGAGGCCATAGAGCCCATCGCCTGCTTGCCCGCTTCCCGGTCCAGGGAACCAGGGATGGAGACCCCGGGCAGGCCGTCGTTGTCGTATACCTTCATGGCTACCGGCAGAATATCCTTGCCGTGCCGGATGTTCTCCACCGTAATATCCAGGCGCTCATTCTTGACCGAGGCGACCCCGTAGACAAAGGTGTTTTTGGGAATAAGCGTCCCCTCCAGCTTGATATCGTTCAACAGGCGCAGTTTCACCGTGGCGCCGGATACCAAGGTCTGGTCACTGTGGATCACGGCGCTGATGGTATTGCCGTCCCTCTGGCCGCTGTTTCCGCCCAGCGAGTAAAAGGAATTGCCCTGCTGCCTGTTGGGTTGCCCCTCCCCTCCCCTTCCCTGGGGCAGGCTGCTGGCCACTTTGGGTTGGTGCCCAGCCACCTCCACCAGCTTCCTTTTCGGTTTCCGTACGACCGTGTCCTGCCTGGCCCGTACGGGCTTCTCCCCGGTGAAGGGACCGCTGGCCAGGGTGCGTTGGAGGTACTGCAGGTACTGGTTGTTTCGGAGTTCTCTATCCACGTCTACCGGGTTTGGGTTTCCGTTTTGTTCTTTTTCCATCAGTTCCAACAACCGGTTCATCTTCGCCTCCGAAAGGGAGGAAGTATTGGCTGGGGTTCGGTAAAAGTCGTTTACCTTGCCGGTCAGGTGTTCGTACTCCCGGCGGTCATAGCTGGGAGTTGACCGGGGAGCAGAGCGAGGCGCGGGGGAATAGGCCAGCCCACTGGCTTCCGGAGCTACGGCACCGGTATCCAACCCAGGGGAAGCTGAAACCGGGCTCACATGGTACTCATCGAGGGAACGCATCCTTTCCGCATCCGCCTCCTGTTTTTCTTTCTGCTGGTAGGCCGTCAGTTTGTCACTGATGGCGGTTTTAAAGGTGGCTTTCGGGACTTCCGTATTCAGCCCGCTGGCCTGCAGCGTCGCCTTGGCTGCCGGGGTGCCACCGCCGAAAAGGAAAAAGATGATCCCCAGAAACGGGACTACGAACACCGGCAGCACCACCGCCATTTTTCGCTTGTGCAGGAATTCCGGAGAGTGCTGAATTGAGGAGGTATCCATACGTCGGGTTATTAAAGGTAAGATGTATATCACGTGCCTTGGGCATCTAATAGAAAGGCGGTCACTTGGATTCTGCCGGACACAGAAACCCTCCGTCAACGCAGGTCCAGGCAACTCCTGATCTATTGCCCGGGAAATCTTCGGATGTACCAGCCAAAGACTCCTTGTTTCTCTTACTTAATGGAATCCGGCGGTGGGGCCTGGTGTTTGACAAGGGGGCGTTTGAGGGGGGGCACCCCGAATCCTATACTGCCAAACCCAGCCAAGCCGGAGACCAAGCTGTATAGGAAGAAGCCCCCGAAAGAAAAGACAAACAGGAAAAAGTAAACCTTCTTCCGTCGGAGCGTCAAGCCCCTTTCCTTTTGCTCCAGGTAGCCGACCAGGGATCCTTGGAGGGTCTTCCATTGGGATTTCACCCAATCCAAAGGGGTACTTTGCATAGCTACCGGGCTGTCACCTGTAAATCCCGGTTCTCCAAGACGCGCCATTTCTCCATCAGAAAACCGTGCGGGTTATCGTCACTCCGGGAAACATCGCGCAACTGGCATTGGGAGACCAGGGAGCGCTTGGTCTCGGAGGTGGACCGGATAATGGTCTGGGTGGCATAGCAGCGGGCCGTATAGGGATATTCGTTGAAATCCGTCAGCACGCTATCGATTCTGATTTCCTGGCTCACGTTCCCCGCGATCAGGCTGGAGAAGTACCCGGCCTCCTTCAGGTTGGCGTATTCATCCTGGGCGGACTCATCACACAGGTACAGGGCCTGGTTGATGGTGTACTCGATGGCCTTTTGGTCGGGGGCCAACGTGAAGAAAAGTTCATGGAAGCGTTTGACGTGATCCCGGGCCTCCACCGGCCGGTTTTGCTTCATATCCTGGGAGATGGCCAACATCAGGGATTTGCCATTGTCCAGGACGTATATTTTCTCCCGGGACTTCTTGGCGAAGCTGAAAGACATGTACACGACATAGGCCGATAGGCAAAAGGTCAGGCCGATGAAGATGAGGAGGAACAGCCTCATCTGTTTGAAGCTGGTCTCCAGGTTGGATAGACTCTTAAATTGCATATTTTTCCCTTCCCTTAAAGTTTTTGGTACCCGGCCATGACCTGACTGGGGGCATTCGCAAGATTCTTGGCGGCCGTCACACTTCGTCCGGCAATAGCCCCGGCCCCGGCTCCGGCCGCAGATCCGGCACTTCCCACCACGCTGGAGGAGGCATGGGTGATACTGGTCATAAACCGTCCGCCGCCGCAGGATTGCACAATCCACCCCGCCACCGTCGGAACGCAGGTATACCCGAAAATCCCAATCAGCAGAAAGACCAAGTACGCCGTGTTGGTGGCATCAAAATCACCGCCGCTCTTCAGGTCCGCAATATCTTTCTGCAGCATGAGTACATTGATTTTGGAGATAATAGCCCCGAAGATATTAGCGACCGGTAGCCAGAGGAATACATTGATGTACCGGGCTATCCAGTTGGTCAGGGTGCCGTGGAAACCGTCGAAAACCGCCAAACCGAAAGAGATCGGGCCGATGATCGCCATCACGATCAGGAAAAAAGTCCGGATGGTATCCAGCACCAGGCTTGCCGCTTCGTACAGCACAATGAGGACTTCTTTAAACCATTCCCTTACGTTCGTTTGTAGCTGGTACATAGCCCGTTCTGTATACATTCCGGTCATCCCACCTACATCAATAGGGTTTAATTCCTCTAATTTCTTTTCAAATTCTGCATCATCGACCATCCAGCCTTTCCCCTCCTTTTTCATGCCTGCTTCCTCCAGTTTGGTTAACTGTTCCTGGAATTCCCGTACCTGAACATTCTGGGTGTCTACCAAGGCGTCCGTGGCCATGGCCACAGGATTCATAATGCCATTCAAAGCCCCGATGACCAACGGGAAAAGCATGATGCACCAGCCGATGACGAAGGGCCGAAGCAAAGGGTAAAAATCAATCGGCTCGTTGTTGGCCATGTGGCGCCACACCCGGTTGGCAATGTAGAAGATCGCCCCTAAACCGGCGATACCCCGGGCCACCCCGATCAGGGAACCGCACAGCGGCAACATCTCCTCATAGAGCTGCCGGAGGATCTCGTGTAGGCTTACCCATTCGTTGTTCATACCGATATCCTTTTCTTCGTTACTGTGCTAAGCCATATAAGCGCAGCACTCCTTCGGTATTGTTTTTCTTTTTCGCGCGCAGGTAGGAGAGGGAGATGTTCTTGTTGGTGTAATACTGGACCAGCGCCTTGTGCTGCCGTACCTTCTCGAAGGTCGTGCTGATCATGTCCAGCCGTTCCTTGTCGGTCAAACTCAGGCTGCTCGCCTTCGCCCCTAAGTTCAGGTCGTCCACCAGGCGGGAGCTTTCCGCCAAAAGTTTGCCGTATCCATCGGTGATGTAGGCAACCTCCGCCGGGGAGAAGTTTTTGTCCATCCGGAAACGGCTGATGTTCGTACCGTACAGATCCACGATCTCCGCGGTGAGTTGCAGGGTTTCGTAGATTTTCTGGTACTCCGCCACGGTCGTGCTCACCCTTTTCAGGCCATCGTACCACTCTTTCCCCTGGTTGTAGATCTTGGAGGTTTCCTTGAACGTCCGGACCAGTTCGTGCTTCTGCTGAATCTGTTCCGTGATGTTCGTGATCTGTTGCAGGGCCCGTTGGGAGAAAGCCGTCGGATCGGCCACCACAAACTGCGCGGAGGCGGTGAAATTTAAAAGTGCCCAAAACGCCCCCATGAAAATTACCTTTTTCATACTTCTTCCATTCTAAATTTTTCCTCTATGAATTACGTTGTCATTTTTCCGACACCCGGCGGTATTTGCCACCACTGCCAAACACAATCATATCTTCATTTTCGATGTACATGATGTCCATGGGCATCCCTACATTCATCCGAATGATGTTGTTTTCTTCATCCCAAACCCCAGGTACCGTTTTTTTACCTTGTTGAATCAGGAAGTTTCCCCCGTTGCGTGTTATTATGGTATGATCTCTTCCCTCACTTTGTACCGATTTCCATTCACCAATAAATTTATCAGCATCATCAGTTGCCATCGGTAATTTCTGGTTTGGGCCAGAGGAACCTTCGTTGTTTGGCTCTGAGCTAGTATCAGCGGTAGGGTCTGTCGTCGTACCCACTGTTTCGGGTTGGGAGGAACAGGCGGCCAGCAGAGAGAGGGCCATTCCTACGACATATCGTTTGGCTTTTTGCAATTGGGGCTTTTTCATGGGTCCAGAAGTTAAGTTATACAGGTAGTTACTTAACTGGCTCGGGCGAGGTTCGCCATTTCCGTGATCGCTGCCTCCATGTTCCCTTTCCGCTCCGCCAATTCCAGCAGTTTTACTTTTTCGGTTTCCTCGGTTGTGTAGGTAAAATATTCCTCCTGGGAAACCTCCGTCGCATACACGGCGCTCTTGACCCCTCCCAGCCCGATCCACACCTCTTTGTACCGGCGGCGGGGGTTGTTGTCCAGGTTGATGGACAGCACCTGTTCTTTTTCCTTCTCGGACAGGCCCAGCAGGTTCTGGATCTGGTCGAACTTGTTGAGGTACTTGCGCTGGTCGAGCAGGATCTTACAATCCGAGTTGTTGATGATGGTGTCTTTCACGATGGGGGAATGGATGATGTCGTCCACCTCCTGGGTCACGACCACGGCCTCCCCGAAGAACTTACGGACGGTCTTGAAGAGGTACTTGATGTATTCGGCCATCCCTTCCTTGGCGATCGCTTTCCAGGCCTCCTCAATCAGGATCATTTTCCGGATCCCCTTCAGGCGGCGCATCTTGTTGATAAAGGTCTCCATGATGATCAGGGTCACCACCGGGAACAAAATCTTATGGTCTTTGATGTTATCCAGCTCAAAGACGATGAACCGCTTATTCAAGAGGTCCAACTCCTTCTCCGAGTTGAGTAGGTAGTCATATTCCCCTCCTTCGTAATAGGGGGCCAGAACATTGATGAAGTTGTCGAGGTCAAAGTCTTTTTCCCTTACCTTCTTCTCCTCCAAAATCTTGCGGTAGGCACCGTTCACAAACTCATAGAACGTGTTGAAGCCGGGCTTGATCTCCGTTCTTTCCCGCAGGGCCACCAGGTAGTAGTTCACCGCGTTGGACAGGGCAACCTCCTCGGCCCGGGTAGGAATATCGGTGTCTTTTTTCCAGAGGGTCAGGATCAAGGTTTTGATGCTTTCCTTCTTTTCGATGTCGAACAGCCCGTCCTCGGTATAGAATGGGTTGAAGCTGATGGGGTTCTCCTCGGTGTAGGTCAGGTACACGCCATCCTGTCCCTTCGTTTGCCGGTTGACCAGGTGGCACAGCCCTAAATAGGAGTTCCCGGTGTCGACCAGCAGCACATGGGTCCCCTGTTCATAGTATTGCTTCACCATGTGGTTGGTGAAGAAGGATTTACCGGAGCCCGAGGGGCCCAGGATGAACTTGTTCCGGTTCGTGGTGTAGCCTTTTTTCATCGGCTCATCGGAGATGTCCACCAGAAGGGGCTTACCGCTCATGCGGTCCACCATTTTCAGCCCAAACGGGCTGCTGGAGGAAACGTAGTTGGTCTCGTGGTTGAGAAAGCAGCAGGCTTGCTCCAGGAACGTGTAAAACGTTTCCTCACTGGGGCAATCGGAGGCATTCCCGGGAATTCCCGCCCAGAACAGGGAAGGCAAGTCCTTGGTGTTCAGGCGGGGCTTGCAGTCCATGGCCGCAATCCCGGCCGAGGTCAGGTTGCGGTACTCTTTCAGCTGTTCGGGGTCTTCCGACCACAACAGCACGTTGAAGTGCGCCCGGACCGAGGTTTGGTTGAAGCTGAGGGCCTCGTTTAGATACTGGTCGTACCACTCTTTGTTGACGGCGTTCTCCCGGCTATACAAGGCCAGGGAATTCAGGTTGCGGGCCTTGCGCTCGAATTCCCGCAGGTTCTCGGCGTGGTCGTCGAGGAAGAGGTATTGGTTGTAGAGATGGTTGCAGGACAGCAGCAAGCCCACCGGGGAGGCAAACCCCAGGTGGCAGCTGCTCTTATCGGTGCTAAGGCGCTCATACCGTTTCTCGGTACTGACCGCGCCGGGCAAATCATCCAGGTTGGAGAGGGTGAACAGGTTGAAATGGTTCGCCCCGATCTGTAGGCCCTGGGAGAAATCAAGGTCGGACAACAAAGGCTGGTTTTCCTGGCTCACGGCCAGGTATTTTTCGATGATCCCCGCTTTCCCCGCCGAGCCCAGGATCTCCGGCTCCGTCAGGCGGACCAGGCCCACCGCCCCGCTATCCGTCAGGATGCGCTGGAACTGGCTGACCGTTTCAAAAAAGGCAGTGAGGACCTGGGGCGAGTCTATCTCCTTCGGGATGAGCTTTCCCCGCACGAGGGAACCCCATAGGCTGTTTTTCCGGGCTTTCTCCGGGTAGGAAAGAGTCAGGAAAAGGTAGCAGTAATGGTGCAGGTAGGGGCGTTCGTTGAAATGGCGCTCAAAGGCCCGATCCAGGAAGCTTACATTCTCTTGGCCGAAATCCGGGCGGTACCTTTCCTCCACAAACCAATCCTGCTTGTGGACGATGGTGTAGTTCGGGAGGATCCGCAGGGCTTTGATCCACGATTGGTGCAGGCTTTCATATTCCGGTTGGGACAGGGTGAAAATCTCCTTCAGGTCCACCCGGAAGCATACCGTGATCTCCGCAAACTTGTTGATGATACAATCGTGCTCCACCTTGTACAAAGGCAGTTTCGATTCGAGGGTATCCGACTTGTATACAATGCCCATATCCTATCGCTTTTTCTTATACCGTAACACTCTTAAGAACTTCCCCTGGTTGATCAGGTAGTTCGGTCGTCGGCGGGCCGCGGCGTTTTTCATAAACCCATGCTCGCCGTACACCCGGTTCCATTTGAAGACAAAATGGAATAACAGGCTGGTCGCCCCGATGGCCACGGCCGTGCACCCGTAGAGGTTGACCCCGAGGATGTAGAGGATGGTGAAGGCCAGGAAGATGCCCAGCAGCCCGGCCGCGAAATACACCAGGTACTGCGCCTTCAACCCCTTGAATTCGACCGGCTTGTTAATCCCTTTGTTGATGTGGTAACTGGACAAGGGAACAGGGGCCTAAAGGAAAAACGACCGCAGCACCGTCGCGACGATCACCAGGAAGATGCAGCTGCCAAACCATCCCGCCGCCACTTTCTGGGTGTCGGGATCGCCGCTGTTCCATTTGGAGTATACCTTCACCCCCCCG
Source organism: Rufibacter sediminis (assembly GCF_014269285.1). Taxonomy (GTDB): domain Bacteria; phylum Bacteroidota; class Bacteroidia; order Cytophagales; family Hymenobacteraceae; genus Nibribacter; species Nibribacter sediminis. Next base: position 40,047 of record NZ_JACOAF010000011.1, on the reverse strand, counting down.
ATCAGGCCCAGCACCGCCCCTACCGCATACATCAGTTTCGTGGCCGGGTCAAAATAGCTGGTCACCTCCGCCGTGGCCGCCTCAATGCCGGCCGCGCCGTTCCCCTGGGCAAATACCTCCGGGGCGATCCCCACCAGGGTGACCACGGCCACGGCCCATCCTACCTGTCTTGTTGCTACTCGTTTCATGTTTCTAGAGATTTGAGGGTTAAAAAATGAAGGGTTACACTATCTTATTCATCAGCTTGGTCACGTCCACATCGGCAAAGGAATCCTTGATCACCTGTTCCCCTTTCACTGTCTCCTCTTCGGCTGCTTCGTGCCACCTGTCCCCGATCAGGGAATCCAGCTTTTCCCGAACCCGGGCATTGCCGGAAAGGAGGGATTGGAGGAGCAGGGTATCCTCGATCAATTCCAGGTTTTTGGACAGCTCCCCTTTTTCGCTGCCGGAAATATCCTCCTGCTGGAGAAGCTCTACGGTCCGGCTAAGCTCCTGCACGGAAATCCCACCCGTTTCCACTTCCGGGGAATCTGCCGCCTCGAAAGGGATAAATTGTTTTTCCAGGTCTACCTCCTCCCCGAAAAGCAGCTCTTCTTCCTCTGAAAGCCCCTCCCCTACCGGGTACTCTTCCTCTCGGTATTCATCCTCCAGGTACTCCTCTTCCTGGTATTCCTCTTCCTGGTATTCCTCTTCCTGGTATTCTTCTTCCTGATCCTGCCCTTCAAACCCTTCCGCTTCAAAGGCATTCCCTGCCTTCGTGTCCTCAAAGGTGCCCGGCGCAGAAACGTTGGACAGGCTATGGCCATAATCGGGCGTACTGCCTACCGCCGAGAATGTCGGAACCGGGGCATTGGCGGGGGCGGGAACCAGGCCGTCCGGTTTCCGCTTCTTCCCGAGCATCGCCAGCACCTCTGCCCGGTAATACACCGCCCCTACCCCGAGATAGTAGACGGTGACCGCGCCTAACACGAAAAAGCAGAATTGTCCCCAGGTAATGCTTTCAAACATAATCGTAACATTTTGGCCTGTAGGGCCGGGATAACGAACTCACTTCCGGCCGGTTCTTACGCCATGAAGTACTTGGAATAGTTTCGTGAACGTGCTGTCTGCCGCGGATCGTCAGGTTTCAGGTTAAGGATGATAGCTTTCGGTAAGTGTCGCCAATATATTTATAATATGAATACTTTAGAAGCTATACGGTAATTAATATTTATGGGATAAATATTTTTAACAATTTTTACATTTGTTCCCCGGTTTACAATTGGAAAAAAAAGAGGCTACCCGGGGGTTTCCCCCGTGGTAGCCTCTGCCTGGCAATGCCTAAGATAGGTTAGCTTCCCAGGTGTTTTGCGTATAGTTCCTTGATCTGGGCTTCGTGCCGCTCAAAGTGCTCCTCCAGGACATTCTCCAGGTAATCGGTGATGCCGATTTTCTTGTCCGTGAAGGCCAGGATCCTCCTTATTTTGTTGTGGTGGGCTTCCGAGATGTACGCCCGGGCGTCTTTGCGGCCCGGGGTGCCTTGCAGGAAACGCTCGTACTCCCAACCCTTCCCCTGGGATTTGGCGGTAGCGGTCGGTTTGGGTTCTTTCTTTCCTTTGCTTTCCCCCTCGGCTGGCTCCGGGGTGCTGGCCGGTGCCTCTCTCTTCTCTGGTTCCGGTATAGCCTTGTTTTCCAGCGGGGGTACCTCCTTCGGCGGTAAGGGCTCGGTGGCCGCTGGCTGCTGGGGAGCCGGTGACGGTTGCGGCGCTGCTTCTTTGTTTCTGTTCAAACCGCTTATGCTTCCAATCAGGAGACTTTCATCAAATGCTGGGCTCTTTCTGTTCTTTGCCATCTTGGTTATTATGTTATCTAGGGGAGACATTGATTTGCGCTAAGACTTCCTCAATCAACGGGACCATGTTGGTGTCTTTAATCAGGGCGGGTTGCATCGGGAAAATGGTCGACCTGAATTCAGGTTTCCTGAATTTCACGCTTTGGCCGATCACGGTTTCCAAGCAATGCAGGCCCGCCTCCCGGATAAGGGAGTTCGTCACCTCGTACAGGTGAGACTTTTCCGACTTGACGACATTGTTCCAGAAGAAGTGAAGGGACTTCAGATTGACGTTCGGTTTCCCGATCAGGTTATCATTCACCAGTAAGCCGAATTCGAGGCTGCTTTTGATCACGAGCTGATCCGCTATCAGAGGAATGAAAATGTGATCCAGTTGGCTGATGGTTTGGAGCACGCCGGGCGTGTTGATGGTACCCGGCAGATCCACGAACACAATATCGTACGGCTCCTCCCCTGCTTCCAATTCCAGAAAGATATCCATCTCTTTCACGGATTCGGCCGGGTTGGTGTTCGCAATCGGGTAAACCGGTCTGCCTAGGCCGGCAAAGGCTTCCTGGTAGGCTTCATGCCGCCGCACCATGTTGATCTCATCTTCCCTTAGCTTATGGATGTTCAGCTGGGGATAGTCCGCATCCAGGATGGCTACCTTCAATCCCAACACATTGTGGCAGTAGCTGGCCATCAAAATTTCCAGGGTAGATTTCCCTACCCCTCCCTTCTGGTTAAAAAATGAAATAAATTTCGTTTCTCTCGTCATTATTGTCTTTTGCTTTTCTACTTACTCAATCGTCTACTTACATATCTATTTAGACAAGTAAGTAGATGTTTGTTTACTTGGATGCTTGCTTGTTAGCGTGGCCTCTTATGTAATTCCTAATCGGCGTTGATTTTCCTCCTACTTAGTTGTGCAATTACTTAAGTACCCATATGCCTATTTACTTAGATGACCAACTATCTAACTACTTGTCTGCCTCTTTACTTTCCTACTTGCTTGTCTACTTATTGTCCTATCTAAATAATTACTTGTCTACTTACTTAATTATCTAGTTGTGTAAGTACTTATCTAAACATTTACTTATATAAATGGTTACTTATCTGTTTGTCTAAGTGGTTGCTTGCATGTCTTTATTCTTACTTATCAAAGCAAGCATAAAGATAAATATTTAAATACTTGGTTTGATGATTACTTATTTGTCTAATAATATACATAAGTAGTTGATTAGATGTTTGTCTACTTGTATATCTGAGTACTTGCTTAGTTAGTTATCAGTTTACTTGCTTGGTGACCTACTTGTTTCTTTATTTACTTATATAAGTACGTAAGTAAATGGGCATCTGTCTAGTTGTTTATCTAGGTATTTGGTTGCTTGTCTGCTTAAGTGGTTGTCTAAATAAATATTAGGAGAAGTGGGTGAGTAGATTGTGGGATATATGTATATCTGCTTACCTATCTAACCACTTGTTTCTCTTTATACTTATGTATCTTTTAACTTAAGTGCCAGATTACTTATTTGACTTTATGCTTAGTTAAATAAATACCAAAGTAAGTATGTACTTATCTGTCTACCTAAGCAAACGGTTTGCTATCGACATAGACGCCTGCTTAATTACCCTTTTACGTAATTCCCTAAATAGCTATCAATATATTTAGTTAAGCATCTATCTACTTATTTACTTATACGTCTATTTGTCTACTTACCCGTTTGGTTCCCCAAAGGTACAGATAAGTCTTTTGTTTCCCAATTGTTTACTTGCCCCCCTACCTAGATACCTACCCCTTTACCTATCTGTCTAACTACTTACTTCTATGGTTAGATAACCACTTAATTACTTACATCGCTATTTACTTAGGTCGCTTTCAGGCCCCTGTTGGAACAGTTTCCCCGCACGCTTTCTAGATTCTACTAAACCATCCTTTTGCAATTCCAGTATAAAGTGGTATGTTTTGCGTTAGCAAAAAGCAAGATATGTTTTTGTTCCACAAAAACTAAAATGGTTTCCCAGTGAGGTCGCTAATGCCAGGAGGAAAACCGCTTTGCCGCCGTCGTCATGAAAGAGCACGCCCATGGAAAATGAAGAGAAACCCGCCGAGAAAAAGAAGGGGAGGGGCGGGCGTAAGCCCAAGCCTGCGCAGGAACTAGCCTCCGAGGAAATCAAGTTCCGGGTCACCGAGAAGGATTACAAAAAACTGGACGACTGGTTCCGGCAATCCTCCTACCGGCATAAATCCGAGATGTACCATGACATCATGTTCCACCAGAAGCTCGCCCTGCGGGACAGCACGAACGTGCTGCTGGCCACGGAAATGCAGCACCTGGTCCGGGAGATCAAGGCCATCGGGACGAACTATAACCAGGTCGTCAAGAAGATAAACTCCCTGACCGACGGGAGGCCCGTCCCCCCTGAAGTGGCCAAGCTGGTGGAGTTGACCGCCCAACTGGGGAAGGCCCAAAACGAATTCCACACGATCCTACTTCAGCTTAGGGAAAAATGGTTGCAAGGATAATCAGAGGGAAAGACATCGTCGGTCTGATCAAGTACAATGAGAAGGAGCACTCCAGCGTCTTGTACGCGCAGTTGATCAATGACCTCAAGGATCCGGAGGAGCTGACGCTGCAGGACAAGATCCAGGGGCTGCAGGCCTATCTCCGGCTGAACCCGAAGATCGGGAAGCCGACCTTCCATGTTTCCCTGAACCCAGACCCGGAGGACAGACTCAGCGACGAGCAGCTGACGGAGATCGCCCGGGAGTACCTGGAGCGGATGAACTACGGCCAGCAACCCTACCTCATCTACAAGCACGAAGACATTGAACGGACCCATCTGCACCTCGTCTCGGTCAGCATCGGCCTGGACGGCAAAGCCATCCCCAGCAGCCAGGACCGTTACCGGTCGGAAGAGATCCGGAAAGACCTGGAGGCGAAATACGGGTTGGTGCCCGCCGGCGAGAAGATAAGCAAAGGGAAAAATGTCTTCGAGCCGATTGATGTGCCCGCCATCGAGTACGGCAAGACGGACACGAAAAGCGCCATTGCCTCCGTGGTGCGCTCCGCCGCCCGGGAGTATCGGTTTTCCTCCCTGGCGGAATACAAAGCCCTGCTGAACCAATACCACGTGACCGTGGAGGAGGTAACCGTCCCCAACGATCCAAGCAAGACGCTGGGATTGTTTTACGGGATCATAAACCCGGCAGGGGAGAGGGTAGGCAGCCGGATCAAAGCCAGCAGCATCGGGAAAGAGGTGGGCTGGCCCGCCCTGTCGGCCAAGTTCACCGTGGACGAGCGGAAGATTAGGGATAGCAACGTACGGGCAACCCTCTGCGGCAAGATAACCGCCGTTTTAACCGCATATCCTTACCTCACGTTGGCTCATTTCAAGGAAAGGCTACAGGAGCAGGGGATACAGGTGGTCTGCCGGGAGAGCAAAGAAAAGGGCCTGGCCGGCCTCACCTTTATCGACGCCCACACGAAGACCGTCCTGGATAGCCAAGCCCTGGGCTCCGCGTATTCCGCCGCTACTCTTGGCCAACGGTTTGCCGGGGCGACCCTAGCCCGTCCCGAACTTCAGAAGGCGAACCGGGAACTGGTGCGGATCTACCATAGCTACCGGAAAACAGACCAAAACTACTTCTTTGAAAGCAGCCTCATCAAAGCCTTGCCGCAGCTGACAGGGGCCCTTGCTTTGCAATTACAAAAACAGGTTCCCCAGCTGGAGGGGAAGCAGGCCGAGTTGGCCGTCCGCCATTTCATGGAATACCGGCAACGGCAATTGCCCCTGGTGCAGGAAAAGGAGAACGGGTATTTCCGGGCGAATACGCCGCCTCTGCTCCACTATGTCCAATCCAACGGGGAATTGCCCCTGCGCCAAAAACTAAGCTTCCTGTACGCCCTCCGCATTACATTTTCGCAGAGAGGGGAGGACCTGCTCATCCACTCCTCTAAAAGTCCCGCCGTGGGGTATACCGTGCCGAATACGACCCTTTCCCACCTGCTGGGCGTCCCGGTCCCCCCAGGGAAACTAACGGTGTCCGAAAGGGAGATCCCGGTGCTCCGTAAGATCGACCGGGAGATCCTTAAAATGATGAGCCAGGCTCCGGAAGAGCGGGAGTACGGTACTTTGCGGCTAGGGGAGCGGATCGGGGGGCTGGACCGTTCACCCCTCCTGCCTTTCCTGACCAACGCGGACCGGCATCTGCTGTTGAGCCATGCCAACCGGGAGTATGCCGCCGAAGTCTTCCAAGGCATGGACAAAGGAGGGGGCTACCCCCAGATCCTTTCCCATCTGCTGGAAAACGGGTTGCTCATCAAATCGATCACCGGAAGGGGAGGGGAGAGGAGGGGGTATCTGCTCGGGTACCATACCCTGCCGGAGAGCACCTTCGTGAAAGCGGGAACAATGTTAACCAACCTGCTGACCTCCCATGGATTCAGCCCGGAAACCGAGGCCAGTGTCAAGCGTCTCGTCTTCCGTGAATCGCAGAACGGGGGAGTCACCGTCTCCCCTAAGTACCGGGTGCTGGTCACCCTGAGCCAAGCCCTCCAACGGAATGACTTGAAAGCTACCCGTGACGTCCTACGTTTGATTCACAGGATAAATAAACCGCTGGCGGACCGAATAGAGCAACGCCTGGCGGAAACCCTGCCCCGAAGCCGGAAAGACCCCGGGGCGGAGAATCGGCAAGCCACCGATCTGATCCCCCTCATCCGAAAGGAAATCGCGGAATACCCGTCCGATACCTTGCGGGAACCCAGCCAGAATGCCGCCTTGATCCGCCTTTACCGGCCGGAATCAAGGCACGGGGCCCATTTGCTGGAGGGATTGGGGATTCTCTTCCGTGATTTCGCCGCCGCCGTCTTCGGGAACGAGCAAGGGGAGAAGGAGGAACACCGGCCGGAGCAGAAGCGGAAAAGGCGCCGCCGCCCGCGGTGGTAGACCCTTGGTGATTATTATTCATCCCATGAATAGGGCTTGCCCGTATACCCTCTGGAAGAATGGGGTCTTTTTCCCGCCTTTTCTCGTCGGGGTGGGGCCGTACATATAGTCGGAATCTATATATTTGCCTTGGGGCTGACCTTCCCCGGAACCTAACACGACTCACTGCCCCGAAATTTGATTGGACCTTACCCTTTTTGAGCAGATGCACGAAGATCAAAGAGCCTTATCCAAGCTGATGGACTTCACCCGGTTCCTCAGTATTTTATTACTCGGGATCCACGTGTACTGGTTTTGCTATTCCGCTTTTCAGTCTAACAGCTGGACGGTCCCTTTCCTGGATTCCGTTTTGCTGAAGCTGGCGAAAGGAAGCGGTTTTTTCTCCGAGCCCCTCTATTCCAAACTGGCCGGTCTCCTGCTGCTGGGAATCTCCTGCTTTGGTACCAAAGGCGTCAAATCAGAGAAAGTCTCCGGGAAAAGCATCGGTTTCTACGTGCTTCTGGGTTCCTTGCTGTTTTTCGCCCCTGACCTGCTGGTGCGTCTCTTCCCCCTTTTGGCCCTCCCTACCCTTCTTTACATCGGTACCCTGGTCCTTGGCTACCTGCTGCTGCTGAAGGGCGGGAATTACCTGACCCGGCTATTCCACTTGGACCTGATGCAGGACATCTTCAATGCCGAAAACGAATCGTTTCCCCAAGAGGAGGGGTTGCTGGAAAATGAGTTTTCGGTCAACCTGCCCACGGAGTACCAATGGAAGGGGAAAAAAAGAAAAGGGTGGATCAACGTCGTCAATCCCTTCCGGGCCACCGGGGTCACCGGAACGCCCGGTTCCGGTAAGTCCTTCGCGGTGGTCAACCAGTTCATCCGGCAGCACATCGCCAAGGGATTCGCCATGTACATCTACGACTATAAGTTCGATGATCTCTCCCGCATCGCCTACAACACCCTTCTGCGGAACTACGACAAGTACCCCGTGAAGCCCTCCTTTTACGTCATCAATTTCGACAACCCGGCCAAGAGCCACCGGTGTAATCCGCTTCTGCCCTCCATGATGAGCGATATCATCGATGCCTACGAGAGCTCCTATACCATCATGCTCAACCTGAACAAGAAGTGGATTGAGAAGCAGGGGGAGTTTTTCGTGGAATCCCCGATCAACTTCCTGGCGGCCATCATTTGGTTCCTGCGGCTGTACGAGAACGGCAAGTACTGTACGTTCCCCCACGCCATCGAGTTCCTGAGCCGGAAGTACGAGGAGATCTTCCCGATCCTGGGGAGTTACCCGGAGATAGAGAACTATGTCAAACCCTTCGTCTCCGCCTTCGAGGGAGGGGCCATGGAACAGCTGGAAGGCCAGATCGCCAGTGCCCGGATCCCCTTGTCCCGGCTGGCCTCCCCACAGCTCTACTGGGTCATGAGCGGCAATGACTTCACGCTGGACCTGAATAACCCCCAGGCCCCGAAAGTCCTGTGCGTAGGCAACAACCCTGACCGGCAAGCCATTTACGGGGCAGCGCTGGGGCTGTACAATGCCCGGATCATCAAACTGATCAACCAGAAACACAAGCTGAAAAGCTCCGTCATCATCGATGAGCTGCCGACCATCTACTTCAAAGGGCTGGATAACCTGATTGCCACCGCCAGAAGCAATAAGGTGAGCACCCTGTTGGGGTTCCAGGACTTTTCCCAATTGGAAAGGGATTACGGCCGGGCAGAGGCCACGGTCATCAAGAACACCATCGGGAACATCTTCTCGGGACAGGTGGTAGGGGACAGCGCCAAGCAGCTCTCGGAGCGGTTCGGCCGGATCCTGCAGAAGCGCCAAAGCGTCTCCGTCAGCCGGGATTCCACCTCTTCCTCTACCTCGACCCAATTAGACAGCATGATCCCGGCCAGTAAGATCGCCAACCTGTCCCAGGGGATGTTCGTCGGGGCGGTGGCGGATAACATGGGCCAGGAAATCACCCAAAAGGTATTCCACGGGAAAATCAAGATCGATGTCAAGGCAGTGCAGGAAGAGGAACGTAGGTACCAGGAAATCCCGGTTATCACTAACTTCACGGATGAAACCGGGAGAGACCGCATGGAGGAGATCATCCAAAAAAACTACCTGCAAATCAAAGCCGATATAGCAGACCTCGTCCGGGCGGAGCTTGCCAGGTTAACGGCAGAAGCCCCGGCACCAGCATCTAAACAAACATAATGGAGCATATTGAGGAAGCATCAGAGCATATACCGCCCGGCGATACGGGTGTCCCCATGGATACGGCAGCGTTTCAGGCCCTCGTCGGGAAGAGGCTGCTGGAGATCCGCACGTCCATCAAGCCGAAACTAACCCAGATGCGGTTGGCCAAGGAGCTGGATTTAAACCAAGGCAACATCCAGCGGCTGGAATCCGCCGGCAGGGGAACGGTGGAAAACCTGCTGGTGCTCCTGAATTACTACCTGAAGCAGGACTTCAACCTGAATTATATTCTGGCGGAGGACAATTCCATGTTTTCCCCCCGGCTAAGGCCGGAAGACAAGGTGGAAAACCTGGATTCTTATTTTGAGCGTCTGGAATAGGGGGTGCCTGCTTCCGCCCTGAACTTCTCGTACATCAAAAAGCAGAAAGGCAGGGGGTCCAGGGCCTGCCCGTTTTTGACGACAATGTAATGCAGGTGATTCCCCGTACCCAGACCCGTCTGCCCCACATAGCCCACCACCTGTCCCTGCTGCACGGGTTGTCCCGGGGAGACGATAAACCGGAGCAGATGGCCGTAGACCGTGGAGAACCCATTCCGATGGTCCAGCTGCACGAAGTTCCCCAGCGAGGCATGGAGGGATACGGACTGGGAAACAACCGCATCAGCCACGGCATACACCGGGGTGCCGTTCGGAGCCGGTATGTCAATCCCCCCATGGAAAAGAACCGCGTCCTTCACCGGATGCTTCCGGTACCCGAACCGGGAGCTAACCCTGAAATCCTTAACCGACGAATGCTTGAGCGGCACCAGGCTGGGAATCGTCCGGAGGAGCCGGGCATCAAACCGGGAGATCCGGAGGAGGTGCAACACTTCGCCGTAGGTGGCCGATTGCCTTAATAGATCCTCCGTTATGCGGGTGATCTCTTCCTGCAGGGCCATTTTTCGCAGCCAAAGCAAGGAGGCCCGGCGTTTTTCCGCCTCCGATTTCTTCTCCCAGGGCAAAGAATCCTGGGGAACCGGGAAAGATTGGGCCTGACCTTGCAGCTTCCCCAGCCCGAGCAAGGCGAACGCAGCATATTTTAAGTAAAACGTCATGCCATTTTTTAAATTATTCGTAATATGAATTATAACAGCAAAAAATACGGCCGTTTATTCATGTGGTGAATAACTTGTGTCTTTCTTTCGGCCAGTTGATTTTTTTACCTTAAAAAATTAGAGCCATGGCAACGACAGCATCGCCCCTGATGGGGATAGGAAATAAGGACCTCGGGGAACGCGGGGTGACGAAGGGCAGGGAAGCGATATCCGGCCTGGAAGAGGAACCTAACAAAGCCGAGGGAAACGTTCAGCACCCAGGGGAATCCCCCCAGCACCTTTTCACCTTGAGCAAAGAAACGGGGGAGGTCCACCTCCTCGGGAAGGATCCCCAGGGAAAAACAGGGCTCCCTAATCCCTCTTCCTCCAGGAAAGCGGAGGCCCCCGTTTTTGAAATAATTCCCCACAAAGGGTTTCTGGGTAACTTTATTATTAATTTCAAAAACAATTACGGTACTTCCGATTCTTTAGAAGGGTTGGCGGCACCGGTTTCCAAATCGCCCGGTACCGCGGCCCGGGAAATAAAGGAGCGCTGGCCGGAGGTGAAAGCCGATCTGACCAAAGGGGGTAAACCCCTGGAAGGCAAAACCGGGACCTCCGGGATGACCGATCCCACGGAAAGGGCCTTTGTTTATCTTCCGGACGACAGGCAGCAACAACTGCTGGAAAAGCTACCCCATGACCCGGAAGGGAATAACTCCTTTGTGTTGAAGGGGAAAAAGGATAGGTGGCAATACCCGGAGGAGGACACGGGTAAGCTGACCTGGCGGCAGAATCTTAGTAACATGGCCCTTTTGATCAAAGGGGAGGACGGTAGTCCAAAGACAACGTTACGACAGGATTTCAGGAACATGGTTTCCTTCGTAAAGAATGATGCGGTAGGATCTTCCGAGATCGACGAGGGCCTGCCTAAGGCTGCCCAACCATCCTATGACAAAACATTAGACATGCAGAAAACAAAATTCAACCCGGAGGACATCAATTGGAAAGATGCCGAGAAACTAGGTCTCACGAAGGATCTGTTGGAAAAAACCGATAATCTAACCAAGCTTCTGAATGGGGAAAAGACCTCCCTGCTCCAAGGGCTGAAAGGGGACTTAGGGGGCGTGAAAGTGTCCCTCGACGGAAAGTTCCGGTTGGCGGAAGACCCCTCCGGAAAGCCGACCTTTGTGTTCCATGGCGTTCGGGCCCACCTGGATATCCCCAAGACCTACCTGGGCTATGCGTTTTCCCCCGAAGACCGGCAAAACCTGAAGGAAGGCGGAAACCTGAACAAACAGGTAACCCTCACCGATAGGTCCACCAACAAGGAATTCCAAGCCTATATCGGGGTAGACCGGGATACCCAGGAACTGGTGGCCGTCCGGGCCGACCGGATCAAGATCCCGAATACGTTGAAGGGGGTCCTGTTGACCGACGAGCAAAAGAAATCCCTGGAGCAAGGCAAGCCTACCCCCATCGCCGGGATGAAAGACGAGAAGAACCAGGAGTTTTCGGCCACCGTGCAAATCGATCCCGCCAAAAAGGGTTTCTCTTTCCGCCCTTTGCCCGCCACCTCGGTCCACCAAATCCTCCCACCGGAACATAAAATTCCCGTGGCCGCCAACAAAGAGGGGAACAAAGCCGAAACGGTGAAGCACACCGACCCCGTGAAAAGAGAGCAGCAGCAGGAGCCGGAACCGAAGGCTGCCAAAAGAAGGGGGCCAAAACTGTAACCCGCGCTGGGGCTGCCTGCCCGGCGCGAAAACGATCGGTCTAGACTACTTCCCCCTTTCCTTTATCCATTCTTACTCTATTCTTATGGAGGATTTCAGAAGTAAATACCCGGATGCCAAAAGCTTTGAGGACTTCCGCCGGGAAATCTCCATCATCGAGCTGGCCACTGCCAACGGTTACCACCATGAGGTGAAAAAGGGTTCCCGAACCCCGGTTTTCTTCAACCCGCAAACCAATGACCGGATTATCATCCTCAACCCGGCAAACCCGGGGAACCAAGGGTATTGGAACCCCGAGGATGACACGGACAAAGGCAGCCTGATCCATTTCGTGAAAAGGAGGCTGGGCACCCTGTTTCCGCAAAACAGCAACCGGAACGAAAACGCCAACGTGAATTCCATCCTGTACAATTACCTTAAACTGCCGGAACCGGCCAGGCAGCGGAACCGACAGTTGGTGGATACCGGAACCCTCCACAACATCGAGGCGCATCCCTTTCTGATCGACTACTACCAACTCAAACCACTTTATAAAAAAGATTTCTTCCGGGAAAGGGGGATCTCCCTGGAAACCCTGGAGAAACCGGAATTCATCGGGCGTATCTACAATGTGCAGTACCAGGATCCGGCCAAACCGGGACCCGTCTACACCAACGTGGCGTTTCCCTACCACTTGGCCCATGACACCCGGATGGTGGGCCTGGAGATCCGAAACAGGGACTACAAGGCCCACGCGGAAGGCTCCGACCGGAGCAACGGGGTCTGGCACTCCAACATGCCCCAAAAGCTGGACCGGATCGTGCTGGTGGAAAGTGCGGTGGACGCCCTAAGCTACCGGGAACTCCGGCAACCGCAAAATACCCTGTTCGTTTCCTACGGGGGGAACCTGACCAGCCACCAGATCCAAACCATCAAGGAGCTGAAAGCCAAAGGCAACACGGGCCCTGATTTTAAGTACGTGGCGGCCAATGACAATGACCAGAAAGGGGCCTACTACGATCTGATGTTCCTGCGGGAACTGGCTGCCGAACAATTCCCCTCCCAACGGTTGGCAAACCCCAAAAACATCTTTAAGCTGGCTTTCTCCAGCCTCCAGACAGAACCTGGGGCTCTCGTGGAGCTGGCCGACCGGCTGATGCGGGCCCTGCAGCCGTACCATGCGCAAATCGACGAGGAACTCCGGAAGGAAGGAATCGGGAACGTCGTCAAAAACGAGTTGGAGAAGGATAAAATCAAATTCAACCTGACCGGGAATCAATTTATCGTGGAGATTCCGACTACTTTCTTCGCGCTCCACCAGTTCAACCAGGCGTTGGTGTCAGCGGCAGGGTTGGAGAAAAATATAAAGATCGAGAAGGCCGTCTTGAATGACTATAACGAGGATCTGAAGCTGATCAAAGCCATCCATAAAAACCCGGAGTTGCTGGCGGACATCAATAGAAATGACCTGAAAAAGAGCCCAGGGGAAAAGCTGACGCAGGACGATCTGAAGTTCGTGGTTCTGCAGCCAGGGCGCTACGAACAGCTCCAGAAAACCTTCGGGTTGGGGAAAGAGAATGAGGAGAGCCAACAGATTCTACAGATGGAGAAGAAAGGGGAGGGAGTATCGGACCGGGAAAACAAAGAAGTAGTGCGGAAGAATAAACCAGTAGACGGCCCCGCGAACACCAAGGAGAAAATCTCCCGCGTAAGCCACAAACGGTAGACCTCACCGCTGGGCAAACAGCGAAAACCAGATCCGGAAACGGGTTTGGTTTTTTTGTGAAGGGGGAGGCTCCCTACCGGTCGAACCCTTTCCAGCGGACGCTTTGCTTCGGTCATAACGACAAATCTGCTCCCCAGATTTTCCTCCAGGCTTCTAACCCTGAATCTATCTGGTCTATCCTTCCAAATCAGATACAAAGCAAGGTAGGGGTTGGCTTTTATTTAGGTAGTACGCTGATAAGCAGGGGGAAATCAAAAGAAAGCAAAGGGGGAAAAGTTAGGGGTCTAAGATGCTGTGGGTAAATAAATACATACGTAAAGTATCTTTATTTTTATACAAAACGTATATATAGTATAGGAAACGGTTTACCAATTGTACTTAAAACCCCAAGACCATGACAACCCAAAGCGCACCTCTCGAAAGATCAACTTCCTGGGAACAACTCTGTTTCCCGGTTAGGGAAGAGAAACTGCAGGTTCTATTACCCGAATCGTACAGGCTGTTGCCCTCCGACCGGCAACGGGCGATCGTGGGCGCTATGCCTGATGGCACGCAGCACGTCTTTGCCTTGCAAAGTGATGAATACACCTTGATCCCCAATGCGTTGCTGCGGGAGGTGGTCAACAGCGTGGCCCCCGAGTATCTCCTCGATGCCCGCTTTACTCCGCTGGGGGATTTCGGGATCAACATCGTGTTACCGGACAGCCTGAACGTAGGCCCCGAGCGCATCTACAAGAACCTGATCATCACGAATTCCTACACCGGAAAAAGCCCCTTTACCATTCAGGGCTCCTCCATTGAATCCACCAACGAGGAAAAAGTAAAGGTTTCCTATTACCGGCAGATCTGCGCCAACGGGCTGATGGGATGGGCCGACGAGTTTATGGGGTATGAGGAGTATTTTCATTGGCTCGCGAACGGCCAACCTAAAAAGTACCGGGATGCCTTGCAGGAAAATGAGGAGCACGTCACGATCGAACGGATCCGGAAAGAGGAAAGGATCCTGGCCGAGACGTTCCTCCACAAAGGATTGAACCTGACGTTTTTCAAAGAGCACCTTGCCCAGATCCTGGAAAATTTCACCGCCCAACGCCACTCGGTCACCGGCACTATTTACCAAAGATTGGTGGAAGTGCCCGTCCCCACGGAGGCAGACGTCCAGAAAGTCATCCTCCAGGCGGGGTTGCCGAAGAAACTGGCTTCTTTGGCCGGGGAGCGGTTGCGGTTCGAGGAAAAGGAGTTGCAGGCCGAAGCGAACCTATGGCTTTTGTACAATGCCGCCAACTATGCCCTGTTCAATGGGAAATCGGCCTTGAGTATTAACGAGCGGTTCAAGGCCGACCAGAAAGCCTTTCACCACATCGCCGAGATGGCGCTATAAGGGAAGTGGGGAAAGGGTGGGTAATGGTATCTGCCCCTTCCCCTTCCCCACTTCTCCTGTAACCGTTTTACAATTGTAAAAGCAGACCCTTCCCGAAGGCCTGAATTTGCCCTTTCTTTTCCCTTTGTTCTACTCCCGCCCCAGGGCGGTACCGTGCCCGGTCCGCAACTTCCATTCTCCTGATCGGGGAGAGGCAAGCTTTTCAGTTAATTGTTCTGATTTACGCCTCGCCGCTTGCTTACAGGAATTAACCTCGCTCCCCTTTGGTTTTATAGGTATACCTTGTCTATCTGACTTGGCCGGTTTTTTGTCGTATATTACCTATTTAAACTACTTTGGTGTATGCTGTTAGACGTATTCAAGCCAGCGCACCCGGGATTGACCCCGGAGCAGGTGGAGGCCAGGAACGCAAGGGAGAAGTCCGCATTGAGTTCCCTGGCGGGGATCCTGACCAATGCCCCCATGCCCGATAGTTTCGCGGTCGATCTGATGCAAGGCTACGTGGACGGGGAGCTTTCCCTGGCAGAGGTAAAGGAACGGATCATCGCCGAAACGAAGCGTCGGTACAGCTCTGTCCCTTCCCAGTAGCCGATGGCTGATGCATTTACCGACAGCCAAGGCGTTCTCCTGAATAAATTAGGGATCACCGATGCCTTCACACTGTCGAAGGCGGAAGCCAACATCGCGTGGGCCAGTGTGGAGGACCTTAAGCAAAGGGGAGGGGTACCGGGCGGCAAATTCGACAGAGACCACTTCCAGCAGATCCACCGGTTTACCTTCGGGGATATCTATCCCTGGGCAGGGGAAACCAGGGCAGCCCGCCAGTTCCAGGGGCACAAGCCTACCTATGCGACGGGCAACCGGGAAATCATGGTTTTTGCCCCCTATCCTGACATCGACGGGAACCTGGAGGCCTTGGCCAGGCAATTGGAAAAGGAAAACTATCTGAAAGGCCTGCCTCTCGACCGATTCATCGACCGAGCCGCCTTCTACCTTGACCAGTACAACTATACCCACCCCTTCCGGGAAGGCAACGGCCGCAGCCTGCAGGGCGCCTTCACCCAATTGGCTTTGCAGGCAGGATACAGCCTTGATTTCAACCAGCTGAAGAACAAGGAGGACTACAACCACGGCCGGGATCTGGCCATGGTTCGGGTCCATGGGGCCCCAGGCAGGGACCTTGAAGGTCTGAGAAACATGCTCCGCACGGTGACCGGTCCGGTGCCCACCCAGGAGGGCGAGCGGCTCCGCCGCACCCCCGCCGCGCCCACGGCCCCCTTACCGCCGGAACTCCTGCGAATGGAGGCGAAGCGGGAGTTTGACGTTACCTTCCTCCGGTTGACCGAGGTGTACCCGGCGCTGAGGGGGATGGAACCGATCGATGCTTTCCTGCAGCGGTTCCATGCCGTGCGATTTGACGGAAAACAAATCACCCGGCACAAAGATGCTTTCCAAACCGTCATCCAGGCAATTGTGAACCACCCCGGGGTGGCACCCGCCTCCCAAGACTTCCAAGACGCCAAACGGTTCGGGCAATCTATTCTGCAATTGGAAAAAATTGCCCAAGGGCAGATACTAGGGGAGGAGCCAACCCAAAAACCGAAGGGCCCCAGGCTGGGATAAAAATTGCCTCCCCACCGACCCCTAGGGCCTAAGGGGCACTGCGCCTTTGCCCATGCCAAGAGTGCTTCACCCCCCGTTGAGCAGGACACTTAAACATAGGAAGCTACCCGTGATGTTGAAGATAAAGGAGATGACGCTGATGGCTTTATAGGTCTCCTGTCCCAGGTAGGGCTTTCGGTCATGGAGCCAGAGTAGAAAGGTGCAGATAACCCCTATCGTAAGGCTTAGGAAGATGATTGTATTGACTGTCTCCATCGCATTCCCCTTAACTTTATACCAACCCCTGAAGTTCTATCATACGGTTACCGAACGATCTGGATTTTTTCCCGGCGGGTAGTGCCGCCAGGATCAGGCTCTTGCCTCTTTTGCAGTTGTTAATTGGTAGGCTGGCCGAACGTACCCTTCGGAATAAACCCTTCACCGGGGTGTCGTATATCTGTACTTTTTGTAGTCATTTATTGGCACGTATCGTATATAACAGTAAAGGAAATGACTTTCGTGCCGGAGGTGACTGTTGGAACGGTTCCCCTGCCGGCAACGGTATACGAACGGGTTACCGGTTGTAAAACCAGGCAGGGCCTCCTCCCGTCGTCTGTTGCTTCTATCTTTTGTGTGTAGTAGGGTATTCCTGGTCATGCGATGGGAAGTTGTTTTCCGAGGTCGGAAAATCCCGGCTTCTTTCGGGGGGATATTTTTTTTCGGCTTTCGTGTCCCGCTTGTTTGCAGGTATTCAGAGGGATTCGTATTTTACTTAACTAAATTGACCTATTGCGCTTCACTCACTACCAGAACTTGCAGGACAGGGCTTCATAGTTTTAGATGCTTTGTCAAAGATTTCAATTACGCCCCCGATGAAAACAACTGAGATAAACTTTGAGGATGACTTACGCTACGTGAAGGTGAAGATTGGCTTGGAGGAAGGTAAGATAAAGAGCCTCGGGGAGGTAGTTGCGATCATCCCGGTTTCCCATATCGCTAAAAAACTCAGCCTGAATACCGTACGGCTGCAGGCGAAGATAAAAGATACCAGCACCTTCCGGGTATCCGAGCTGCAGGCCTTCGCAAAGCTCGTCAACGTTGATTTCCTGACCTTGGTAAGAATCATCTACGCTTCCCCCCAACCGAGTAACCACGAATGCCATGAATCACAGCCATGAAATTGTACTGCACACGAAAGAAGGATTTATTGTAAGGGTGCAGAGCACCGAGTTAAGGGAGAAGTTCCTCGCCTCTCCCCAGTACAGGATGAAGGGTGATTGCCCCCTGGAGAAAATAACCGCATTTATCGAAGAGGTGATGGATTGCCGGGTGCCGGCGCAGAGCCAGACCGGTCTGCACGATGTCCTGGAGGCACTGGGCCACCCAACCCATCTGCTGTCCGCCTAGATTCCCTAAACTGGAATAGCCCGGGCTGCCCCCGGGCTATTCCAGTTTTACCTTTCCTACCTGTTCCGATTCCGAAGAAAAGACCGATAGCCCTCCTTAGGATTTAACGGGGGTCAACTCTGTAAACCAGGGGGTGTTCATCCTAGCACTTGCAGAAGGATTGTTTCCCATTTTTTGGGTAATTTCACCCATCAGGAACGTTCTACCTACTGTATAATGCCGGAACAGCATAATATCGAGTACAAGCAAAGCTGGCACGATGACTACCTGAAATGGGTAGCCGGGTTTGCCAACGCCCAAGGCGGCACCATTTTCATCGGCGTGGATGACAGCGGGAACGTGGTGCACGTGCCGGACTTCAAGAACCTGATGGACCTCATCCCCCATAAGATCAAGGACCTTCTGGGAATCCTGGTGGAGGTCAATCTCCACGAGAGGGATGGAAAGCATTACATCGAGATCATCACCCCTCCCTACTCCATCGCCATCTCCCTCCGGGGCAGGTACTACTACCGAAGCGGCAGCACCAAAATGGAGCTGACTGGCCACAGCCTGACAGAATTCCTGTTGAAGAAATCGGGCAAGACGTGGGACGATGTGCTGGAACCCGCCGCCACGCTGGAGGATATCGACGGGGAAAGCGTCCGAACCTTCCTGAAGGATGCCCAAAGGGCAGGCCGTTTGCCCGATGTGTCGGGGCTCAGTGTGCCGGAGCTCCTGGAGAAGCTGCGGCTGTCAGAGAACGGACGGCTGAAGCGGGCGGCCATCCTTCTTTTTGGCCGGGACCCGGGCCGGTTCTATCCTAACATTCAGGTCAAAATGGGCCGGTTCGGCCAGGACGACGCGGACCTGAGGTTCCAGGAGACGGCCGAGGGGAATCTCATCCGGCTTTTGGGCGAGGTGTCCGGGCAGCTTAACCAAAAGTTCCTCTCCAAGGCCATCGAGTTCGAGGGGCTGCAGCGGGTGGAGAAGGGGGAGTACCCCGTGGCAGCCATCCGGGAGATGCTCCTGAATGCCCTGGTACACCGGAGTTACCTGGGCAGCATGGTGCAGATCAGGGTGTACGATGACCGGTTCAGCATCTGGAATGAGGGTACCTTGCCGGAGGGACTGTCGCTGGAGGCCCTTAGAAGGCAGCACCCTTCCCGGCCGAGGAACCCGGTGATCGCCGATGTCTGCTTCAAAGGCGGGTACATCGATTCCTGGGGGAGGGGTACCCTCAAGATCATGGAAGCCTGTCGGGAGGCCGCGCTCCCCGAGCCGGAGATGAAGGAGCAGGACGGCGGATTCCTGATCATTCTCTCCAAGAACCAACTCACCGAGGAACACCTGAGGAGAATGGGGCTCAGCGACCGACAGCTGACGGCAGTCTCCTTTGCGAAAGAACACGGCTTTATCGACAATTCCCACTACCAGGAAATAAACAGCATCGGTAAGACTACGGCCACCGAAGAGCTGCGGCAGCTCGTCGGAAAAGGCATCCTGGTGCAGACCGGCAAGGGAAGGGGCTCAAAGTATCTGCTGGCTAAGTGAATCGGCCGCTAATTGGCCGAATCAACCGCTAATTGGCCGCTAATTGGCCGAACCGACCGCTACTCATACGGCATCCGGCGATTCTGGCCTAGGCGAAACAGATCATTGGCAGGAATGCAACTTGTAGTCCAGTATCACAATAGTCGTAGTACAAAAGGGAAGAAAAGAGGCTCTCCCGGTGCGTATGTGCATAATTAAATAGATACATAATGTATCTTGATTTTATACGAAACGTATATATTATTATACGTGACCGATTAAGGGACAGCACTCAAAAAGAACCTCTTATGCAACTTTCATTATTAGCGGAATTCGATAGCGCAAAAGGCGAACAACTCAGCAGGTTAGAAGAAGAACTGGTGGGGGTTCCGCAGATAGAACTCTCCTATCGGGTCGGGAAGCCTATCACCGGATTAAGGAGAATCACCTGCTCGGATGACTGCGCCGCCGCTTTCCGGGAGAACTGGGAATCTGACAAAATGGAGTTTGTGGAGCAGTTCAAGGTGTTGCTGCTCAACCGCAACAACCGGGTCCTAGGGGAGTACGGGGTCTCGACCGGGGGCGTCTCAGGTACGGTGGTGGATATAAAGCTCATTCTGGCCGCTGCCCTACTCTCCTGCGCCAGCGCGATCATCCTGGGCCACAACCACCCGAGCGGCAATACCCAGCCCAGCGCAGTGGACAAGGCCCTGACCAAGCGGGTGAGGGAGGCCGCCGCCCAGATGGACATCGCCGTGTTGGACCATATCATCCTGACCGCAGACTCTTTTTACTCCTTTGCCGATGATGGGGAGCTTTAAACTCTTCTCCCAATAGGGCATACGGGAAAGCCGTATCCACTGAAAAACAAAGACGATGCCACTTACCTTGTATGATTTCCTCCGGCTGGGGCAGGAGGGACGGGCCGAAGCTGTCTTCCGGGAGGGGGAGTTCCTGACCTCCTGCGCGGAAAGGGGCAACCTGTACCACATGGGTACCTTCTATGCGGAGGTGCTCTATGATGGGGAAAGGAAAGAGGTCCGGGGTTTCCGAACCCTGCGTAACCTGGAGCCTTACCTGGACCATCTCTCGGTCACCGGCAACGGAGTAGGCCATGGCGGCACGAAACCGGGCAGCGGACCGGAGGATTGAGGTCCGGTAGTGGTCGGTGCTCAGGAGGTCTATCACCTCCATTTTCTTAGGATTGATTTTGCAGACCTATCACTTCTTATAAGTTCCGTCTATTATGGTTTTAAAAATAGCTTGTTTTACCATCCCCATCCCATGAAAGAGGTAGATGTACTTAACAGAAAGTTCGGGATCGCGAAGCTGCTTTTTGAACAAGGGTTGATCAAGGAGTTCTAAGACCTTTTTGAGGTGGTATCCTACAGCGGGGACGCCAGAAAGCTGAACACTACCAATGTCAAAGTCAAGCTTAAGCAGCCTACGTTACTCCGGCTTGGGTAACTTGTGCGGATCGCAACCATTGGCGGCATAGATCCAGTTGCGTTCTTTTTCCTTATCCGCCTAGGCCCGCATGCACAAGGGTTAGCCAGGCTGGAACAAAATGATTCCTAACTGCATCTATCCTGTGTAGCCGTCTTATAGATTTGGATGGCCTTGAGGCGGTGGAGCAACGACTTGCAATGCTTTACATATACCCAATAAAGCATAAGAAGGGAAAAGCAGGTCTGTTTTACATGATAGTGGTTATAAGCTTGGATCTCAGGTCAGGTCCCCGGCTGCCCGGCCTGTGGGCGCCATCCGCCTAGCGGCACTATAGGCTGACACTAACTAGCGCATGCCACTCATGCTCTCCAGAAACGAGCGCAGGTTGCTTTGGGCGGTCTGGAGCGCTTCCCCAGGCCTGAGGTTGTAGGCGAGCATCATCGCCTCCAGGAGGCCTACCTGCGCAGCAATCAGCGGGGGGTGATCTCTGTGTGCTGTCTCCAATAGGCCCAATTGGACCTGCGCTTCCCTGACCAGGCTTCCAATCTGCTGGAGGGTCGGGTTCGCCTTATGAGCCAACACCGCCAATTTGCCATTCACTTCTACTAAGTTTCGAAGGAGAATCTCGGTGGAGGTCCTATGGTCCATATTCTTTTCCTATCCATATTCTTTTCCTAAAGGATAGGTTGGCAGATGGTATGCTAAGGTGACGGAAGGAAGAGGGTAGATGGGGAACCGAGAGACCTATGGAAAAATTCCCCGCCTGTTGCCTAGTGGTGGAATCAGTTGGCTTTTCCACTATATTTGAAAGATATACTCAAGCAAATGCAGTTCAGGAAAAAGAGCAACGGGGAGTTAGCGCAAATCCTCGCCAAGGTCGAGGGTCTGGGGAGCGTACAGGGCGACAACGGCATGGCCCTGGCCGACTACATGCGGGAGGCCCTGGAGGTATTCGGTGGCCTGGTGAACCACGGCCATACGGAGGACCACCTGGACCACATCATCAGCTACTGCCGCTCGCGGGTGGAGTATGTGCTGTACCTGGCAGAGCGCGAGGAGCGGGAGGACGCGCTCCAACTCGCCACGCAGACCCTGAGGTACTATCTCAAGAACAGCCACCTGGAGAACGGCAGCGGGGTGGAACTCTGACAAGGGAACTGAGGTTTATCTCGGGACGAAAATTCTAAGATGCGCCGGAACGAGAACCAATTTCTGTTGCTGGACCTCCTGCTCCAGGAGGCCAAAGAATACCACCTGAAAGAAGCAGATACCCAAGCTGGTCTGGTCCTACTGGACCAGACCAGGAAAGCCATCTCCCTTATAGAATACGATGAACACCGGAAGGGGATATCCCCCTTGGTGCTGGGCGCCTTGGAGAGCCTGTCGGCCGCCGAGGGTCTGGCACACCAGGGGCATGTCGCCGCTGCGTTTACCTCTCTGAAACTTGCCCTAATGAACCTTCTTGCCAAAAAGGCCTTGTTCCAGCAGCCCTAGCTGACCCTTGCCCGCTACGGCCAGGCCTGCCCGGCTTCCTTGCCTCCTGCTTGGGCAGCTCGATGAAAAAGGCATTACCTTTCCCCTCCTCGCTCTTGAACAAATGTTGATATAGTTAAGTGATCAACCTCCCTCTTTCTCTACCAGGAAGTCCTCCGAGCAGAAACGGTTCAGGGCGTGCATGTAGGCCTCGTAGACGCTGGCGAACCTTTCCCCCAGCGCATGGCCATGCCACACCACGAGGTAGGGCCTGGTGGCCCGGCGCCTCCTTGACCTATGGGGCAGGCGCTGGGAAACCTGCCTGACCCCGCCTTTGAAATGCTCCGCTTTCTTCATCCCTGCCTGGTGGTGGTAGTAAACAACAGCCGATGGGCAGGATAGGTTACGGTTGGTTGAAAAAGCGGTACAAGCACGGTGGGGAGCCGTTTTCTACGGTGGGGTTACGGCTTGTCCTCAAGTGAGGTAATCGACGGATGGGGTGACAACCTGAAGGGCTACAGGCCGGCCCCCTCGAAGGCCTTCCTTAGGAACTCCCCAGCGACTGGGCCGTGAGGGGTTTGGCCAGGTAGGCGTCCACCCCCCGCCCGTCCGCCTGCCGCAGGTCCCGCGGGTTTTGCGAGGAGGAGAGCATGGCGACGACGGGCCTCACCGGGAACTCCATGGTCCCCAGCGCCCCGACGAACTCGAACCCGTCCATGACGGGCATCTTCACGTCCACCAGGATCAGCCTGGGGCAAAGGGCCGCCCGGTTGGGCTCCGCGCAGGCGCTGCGGATCAGCTGGAGGGCCTCCTGCCCGTTGTGGGCTGTGAGGACCAGCTCGGCGACGCCCAGTCTCCTGAGCACGTTTCGGGCGATGTAGAGGGCGGTGGGGTCGTCGTCCACCAGCAGCACGGTTCCTATCGTTCTCGTCATGGGGGAAGTCGAGGTTTTTGGCAATATTTGTATAAATACACAGGCTATCCCGTTTTTACTCGGTTTCCCCGGGAAAGTTGGAATCTTCTACTCCGTTTTTAGAAAGTCCCATGGAAAACGCGATACGATCCTATCTGGATCAACCCTAGTCGACTTTGGACCAAACCCTCCCCGCCCAGGTAAAGGAAAGTACAAATCCAAGGGACGGATTTTCCGGATCAATCCATAACACCCACCGAGGTTTCGGATTAAAAGACCCATATCCCTATATAACTATACTGAATGACAATAATGAGTACCGACGCCATGCACGACCACCATGACTCCGACCTCCTCAAGACCCTTGCCGCCCAGACCGGCAAGGTGCTGTTCTCCTATGACCTGGATTCCTGCCGCCTCACCTTCCTCAACCCCGCCTTCAGCCATATCTGGGGCCGGACGCGAGAAAGCGCCCTGACCGACCCGGCCACCGTCTGGGAGGCCGTCCACCCTGACGACCGTGACTACTTGGCGAAAGAATACCGGGAGCTAACAGCGGGCATCATCCGGCAGGAGATCGAGTTCCGCATCGTGCTGCCCGACAAATCCGTGCGGTGGCTCTCGGTGAGCCCGCATGGTCACCGAGGCGCAGGGGAAAGAGACCATAACAGGTATCGTGGACCACATCACCGCCCAGAAGGAGAGCGTCGCCAACATGCAGAAGTTCGCCGCCAAGAAGGACTCCGTGCTGGAGATCCTCTCCCACGACCTGGCCGGTCCGTTGAATAACATCCACGCCCTCACTGAGATTCTCTCGGAAAGCACGGAGAGGTACGGGGACGAGGAAGTGAACGAGACCATCCGCATCATCCGCGAGAGCTGCGCCCGGAACGTGCGCCTGATCCGGGAGTTCGTGCAGCAGGAGTTCCTGGAGTCCTCCCAGACGGTGATGAAGAAGAGCCGGGTGGACCTGGGGAAGATGGTCTGGGACATCATCGAGCAGTAACGGGAGGGCGAGACATTAAAAAGGAGATCCGGTTCACCTCCTCGGCCGACAAATTCTACGCCCAGGTGGACGAGTACAAGTTCTCGCAGGTCATCAACAACCTCTTCTCCAACGCCATCAAGTTCACCCAGGACGACGGGGTAATCAGCATCGGGCTGGAGGAGAAGGACGGCTGCGTGCTCATCATGGTCCAGGACGACGGCGTCGGCATCCCCGCCAGGTACAGGGACGAACTGTTCGAGAAGTTCACCCGGGCCCGGAGGCCGGGCCTGCGGGGGGGAGCCGAGTACGGGGCTGGGCATGTCCATCATCAAGACCATCGTGGAGTGGCACGGGGGCCGCATCCGGTTCGAGAGCGAGGAGGGCAAAGGTTCCACCTTATACATAGAGCTGCCCAAGGAATAGGCGAGACAGGCCGTCCGGCGGGTTGGGGCAAGAGAGGTCCGACTACGGCTGCCGGAACAGGGCCGCTTTCCTGAGCAGGTGGAGGAGGGCCAGCCTCGTGCCGGTGAACGCCTTGGGGACATGTCCCCGGCGGGCCAGGGTCCCGGCGAGGGAGAGGCTCTCCAGGGTCGCCAGCACCAGGACGGCTACTTCCTCCTGTCGGTTATCGTAGTCTATAATGGAAACGGTCCCCTTGATCTGGTCCAATAGGGCAACGGCCACCTCCATGCTTGCTTTTTTCAACTGGTACTCCCTGACCTCCCGGAGCAGAAGGGCCAGCAACAGGAATTGGTTCTCGTTTGTGCGCATCTGGGGAAAATCTTCCGGGGAAACCCTTTCCGAGGGGTCAGAGTCCCACCTCGCTGCCGGCCCCCAGCTGGCTGTTCTTGAGGTAGTAGCTCAGGGTCTGCCTGGCGAGTTGGAGCGCGTCCTCCCGCTCCTCGCGCTCCACCAGGTAGAGCGCGTACTCCACCCGCGAGCGTCAATAGTTGATGATGTGGTCGAGGTGGTCCTCGGTGAAACCCTGGTTGGCCAGGCCGCCGAATACCAGTAGCGCCTCTCCCATGTGGTCGGCCAGGGCTTGGCCGTTGTCCCCGTACGCGTCCCCCAGTTCCTCGACCCTGGAAAGGATCCGCTCTAACTCCTCGTTGCTTTTTTCCTGAACGGCATTGCTTGTATATATAGCCCGAAGATAGGGGAAAAAACAATCCCCGCTTGCTGTGCGCAAGCGGGGCGGGAAATTCCTGGGCATGCTCAGGCAATGCTTAACCTTCCTTTACCCGTGGGGTCTACCTTCAGTTAAAGATTGTTCAGCCAAAGATTGTAAGTCCATAACGAAGGTTATGTTCAGCCGGAGGAGATTTGCTTAGCCTATAATGCCTGTTCTGTCCAGGAGGCTAATAGCATGGATTGCTAGCAAGGCTGAGTTTTGTCTTGTAAAGTTGCAGGCTCTTGGGATTTGACATAAGAGGTACTATGGGCCTGCCATGTCGTGGAGGACGGCCACAGACACCTGGGACATGTTCTATCTGGGGAATGAGGGTAGCTTTGTTGGAAATAGGTCTAAAACTGGGGTTAGTTTTTTCTCCTCTTTTCTGATTTAAGGCTATAATCATAGGAGGGACATGCAAAAAGGGAAGGGGCGCCATTTAGTGCCCCTTCCCTTTTTGCAGATTTGGTTTTAAGGTTATTGCTTCACCACGCGGGTGACGGTCTCAAAGTCTATGCCTGTCATCTGTAGCAGGTAGGTTCCTGCCGCGACCTTGGTTAGATCAACTTTCTGTACCGACCCGCCCGTAACCTCCAATGATTCCATAAGACGCCCATCCAGGGCAATTACCTTGATGGTCACCGGTGCGGTGGCTACTTTGGTTAGATCCAGGTTTACAGCATCAGCAGTTGGGTTCGGATAGGCCTTCAAGGTTGCCTGAACCGGAGCAATTCCTTTCGTCTGCACGGCGATGGTTTTGCTGTACTCGAACTTTCCGTCAATGTCCACCTGCTTGAGGCGGTAGTACACGGTACCTTCAGGGGTAGCCACGTCGTTGAAGGAGTAGCTGACCAGCACGTTACTGTTACCGAGGCCTTTCACCTGACCGATAGCCACAAAATCCTTTCCATCTGCGCTGCGCTCCACCTGGAAGAAGCTGTTGTCCTTCTCCGAGGCGGTGGCCCACACCAGTTGCACGCCTTCTTTCTGGGCTTTGGCGGTGAAGCTGATCAACGTCACCGGAAGTGGAGTGGCCAGGGCGCTGCTGCGTGCGGCGTACTCATACTTGTCTGTGGTGCCGGGGAGTAACACTAACGGTTGGTTAATGGTTGCGCCTCCATTGCTTGTGTCAAACAGGTCTACTATTCCGTCCAGATCGGTGTCATGGTAGTACTTGTTGCTTGGGATGAGGAAGGCATAGGTTCCGTTCACTCTCTCCAGCCAGTTAGGAATGCCATTGTTGTTGCTGTCCGAAGTGGTGTAGTAGCCCAATCCAGTTTTGGCCTCGAAGGCGGCTGCGCGGGTTTTGTAGTCACCCAGGGTGATGCCGTCCTGGTCATCGTCCAGAGACTCCACGTAGTCTTCGTACTGGTCATTGTCGCTGTTGGTGTCCAGGTAGTCAGGCTTGTCCGTTGCATCGGTGTTCACAAGGGCTACTGCGGTTCCGTTTGTGCTGCAGCCGCAGGTTGGATCATAGGCGTTGTCCAGACCGTCACGGTCACTGTCTGCCCCGGTCCGGGCCACATATCCGAAGGTAGACTGAGCTTCCAAGTTGTCCAGAAGACCGTCATTGTCTGAGTCAATGTCCTGGAAATCACGGTGGCCGTCGCCATCGGTATCCGTATTAGGTAGTTTCATGTTTCCGTTGGCATCCAGTACGGCCAGCGGAATGCCGTATTGGTTCACTGGTCCGGTGAAGGTTCCGGTCAATGGGTTGTAACCGGCAGGGGCCACACCGCCGTTTGCCTCAATGGCATTCGGGATACCGTCTCCGTCAATGTCAATGTCGTATCCTCTGATCAGACCGTCCAGGTCAATGTCAAACGCATCGTGGATGTCATCATGGTTCACGTCTCTGAAGGCTCCGTATACCGGGTGCACAAAGTCAGTGTCCAGGTAGTTGTAGATGCCGTCGCCGTCAGCGTCTGCGGTTGGGTTCACGGCTCCCGGTTCAGTGATGATGCCGTCATTGTTATCATCCAGGTCGTCTACATCGGCTACGCCGTCATTGTCCCAGTCGCCGGAGATCACGTAGGTGAAAGTGGTTGCACTTACCCCGCCGGTGGCATCGGTGGTTCTCACGGTCAAAGTATAAGTCCCCGGAACCAGGTTGAACTTGTTGTCTACTTCCAGTGCCCCGTCATTACCCAGGCGCACACCGCCAGGTAAAGAGCCGTTGATGATTTCCGCACTCTGGATTGGGCCATCTGGGTCAGTGAGTTCAGCAATGTGGTCTCCGGTGTTGAAGAAGAACATGTGCCTGTCGGTGAGCAGCACCTGGGCAGCGGCTTCGCGGTCTTGAACCTCAAATACTACCGCGGTGCTGTTGTTGCCGTTAGCAGTGTTGCCACCGTTAGGGTCAAATTCAGCTTGGGCAGTTTTCACTCCGTAGCTGTTCAGGATTCCGGAGGTGATAGGCTGAGCCAGGAACGTCAGGGTCTTGGTTTCATTCACCCCGATGGTACCGATGGTCCAGATACCCGTGGCTGCATCAATGGTAGTTCCATCTGACTGTTTACCGCTGCCTGGCACCAAAGTTACCCCAGGGGCAACATGTGCCGACACCACTACCCCAGTAGCTGGGTCTGGTCCGTTGTTGGTGGCCGTGATGGTGACCAGGTACTGACCATTTACATAATAAGGCCCAACTTCTATAGAACTTGCTATAGCTACATCAGCGGTTTTCTCTGTTGCAATTTGCGCGGTGGCGCTGTTGTTGGCCGTATTATTGTCATACTCATTGGCTGTTTTCACCGAGGCGGTGGTTGTATAAACGCTAGTACCGGAAGCGGGCTTCACCATGATAACCAGTGTTTCTGTAGAGCCTGGAAGCAGATCTGTGCCCAGGGTCCAAATTCCCGACTTAGCATCATAGATTCCTACAGATGCGGTAGCTTGTTCAAAGTGTAGATTAGCAGGAAGGATATCCTCAATCTTCACACCTGTGGCCGCGTCTGTGCTGTTGTTTTTCACAGTGACAGTAAAGCCAGTAGATCTTCCGTTATGATATGGCCCTCCCGCCGGAGTGTTGGTCACTTGCAGATCTGCCACTGGTACTACGTTCAACAAGGCAACAGCTTTGTTGTTCTCCAGGTTGAGATCGGTCTGGTCCAGGGAGGCAATGTTTCCTCCCAGGTTCAGGCGGCCGGTGGTGTTGGGAATTCCTTTCACCACCAAGGTCACAGATTCGCCGGGGTTCAGGGAAGGAATGATCCATTTACCAGTGGTTGGGTTATATCCCTTGTCCAGCTCTGCGGAGGTGATGTCGATGGTTCCGGTGCGAGTGTCATATCCCACCAGATTAGTGGCTCTGTCTGGGCCGTTATTAGTCACGGTCAAGGTGAAGGTAGCCTCCGTGATGCCTTTGTAGAAGACACCATTCACATCGCCAGTTACTGCCACGCTTACCGTTGGGTCTGCCGCTTTCTGCACCGTGAAAGTGGCGGAGGCAGTGTTGTTGGCGGTATTGGTGTCAGACTCGTTTCCTGTTCTTTTCGTGGCGGTGAAGGTATACTCCTTGCCGGTGGTCACGGTATTGTCAATGTTGGGCACTACTACCAGGTTCATTCCGGTAAAGCTTCCGGCCGCCAGGTTGCCCAAGGTCCAGATGCCGGTTGTGGCGTCATAGGTGCCTACTTTAGGGGTAGCGCTCACCAAAGTGAAACCAGCCGGAATCAATGCGTTGATAGAAACGCCAGTGGCCGCATCAGGACCCACGTTGTCTACCCGCACACCCAGGGTAATAGGCTTGCCGGTGTAATACGGACCGGCAGACATACCGGTGGTCACCTGGATATCGGCGGTGATGGTGCCGGTGCCGGAAGTGATGGAATTGGAGGCGCTGTTGTTCCCGTTGGTGTTGTCGTACTCGGTGTGAGTTTGCGTAGCGGTGGTGGTGATGATGGCACTTTGGTTTACTTTCCCCACCAAAGTAAGGGTGGCGGAGGCGCCGTTGGCCAAGGTTCCCACAGACCAGGTTCCCGAGGTCAGATTATAAGAACCTGTGCTGGTGGAGTTGTTCACCAACGTCAGAGAAGCCGGAAGCTGGTCAGTCACCACCACATTGGTAGCCGTGCTTGGGCCATTGTTGCTAACGGTTACGGTATAGGTCACCTCGTCACCATTGGCGTAAGTGGCTTTGAAGGGCGAGGTAATCACGTTAGTCACGGCCACATCGGCGGTTGGTTTCACCGTGATGGTGGTGCTGGCGGTGTTGTTGGTGCTTATAGCGTCATACTCTGTGTGGGTCTGGGAGGAGGTTACGGCTAAGGTCCCCGTCAAGGTAGGTTTTGCCGTGATGGTCAGCGTCTGTGATCCGTTCGTGACAATGGTTCCCACCGTCCAGGTACCGGTAGCGGCATCAAATGTACCGTTGCTGGCCGTATAGCCTGTGATGGTTAACCCGGCCGGCAGTTGGTTCGCCACTGAAACATTAGTGGCGTTGCTAGGGCCGTTGTTTACCGCTGTAACGGTGTAAGTGATGGCGTCTCCCTGCCCCGGATTGACATTGGAAACTGTGTTGGTGACCGCTACGTCCGCGGAAGGCAGAACGGTAATGGTGTTGGACATGGTGTTGTTGCTGCTGTTCAGGTCCAGTTCGTAGCCGGTTCTGCTGCCTACCGTTGCCGTAGTGGTATGCGTTCCTTGTTGAGAGGCTCTCGCAGTCAGGGTGATGGTTTTTGTCTCGTTCACGGTGAGGTTACCCACGGTCCAGACTCCGGTAGTGGCATCGTAACCCGTTGGAGTACTTCCTTGTAAGATTAGTCCTGTAGGTAACTTATCTGTAATGGTAACTCCAGTGGCAGCATTGGGGCCTAAGTTCTGGGCCATGATGGTATAGGTCACCAATTCTCCATTGTAGTAGCTGGTTCTGGGAACAGTGTTGGTTACTGCAATATCCGCGGATGGTTGCACGGTGATAGTAGCCGAGGCACTGTTGTCGGTAGTCACGTTATCTGCTTCGGTATGGGTTTGGGAGGCAGTGGTGGTGATGGTACCTATCGCCAGCGGCTTGGCCGTAATAGTTAAGGTCTTGGATGTTCCTACCGCCAAGGTTCCCACGTTCCAGGCACCGGTAGTGCTGTTGTAAGCGGCATC
Source organism: Rufibacter sediminis (assembly GCF_014269285.1). GTDB lineage: Bacteria > Bacteroidota > Bacteroidia > Cytophagales > Hymenobacteraceae > Nibribacter > Nibribacter sediminis. Next base: position 9,590 of record NZ_JACOAF010000011.1, on the reverse strand, counting down.
TGAGGAGCTCACGAACTGTAGTTTTGTGGCATCCAACTGGTCGGTTACCACCACGTTGGAGGCGGGGAGCGGGCCGTTGTTGATGACGGTCACGGTGTAAGTAAATTCTTTACCAATGGCGTAAGGAGCTGTGGAGGCAGTGTTGGTGACGGCCACTTCTGCGCTACAGTCATAGGCGAAGGTGGCAGACTGTTGGCTGGAGCCTGTGTAGCCGTAGGTCCAAGTATTGACCGTTTTCAAGTCACCGGCGGCGGCGGTGGAAGTTCCCCACCGGTGTACCCCGCTGGAAGAAACCACCCCGAACAGTTCAGACTGAGGAGTTGGGAACGATGAGGTAGGCAGGTTGGTGTCATCCCAGAAAAGGAGCCCGTCATAGTTGGACCCGGCCATTGGCCGTATATCCTGCACCCGGAAACCATCCAGGTTTTTCTCCGCGTCCCACACCGGGAAATGCACCGGAGCGCTCCCGTTCCGGAAGAAGTAGTTGAGCGTGGTGTTTTTAGGCACCACTTGGCCGAGGCCGTTCAAGCCGTTCCATTCCACCGCCCGGGTGCCTTTGACCCCCGAAGATTGTAGCAACACGTCGGCAGATCCTGGTTGGTACCCATTCACCCCATTCAGGTTGATCAAGACAATGAACGTGCTGCTCTCAGTTGTATTCAGGTTGAAAGTCGATTTCCCTCCATTAGTAGTGGGATTGCAAGTGTTGTTGATGGAAACGGTGAAAGTGGGAGCTGCCGCGCTGAGCCAGATGCTTTCATCCGGGTTGTTCACGAAGTTGAAAAGCTCCGGGTAGTCTATCTGGCTGTTCTGGCTTTTTCTTCTTTCCTCTGCCGTGGTGCCCGCGGCCGTAGTGGACCCGAAGCGGTTGGTCACAAACCGGAAGAAGTTCTGCGGGGCTATGCCGGCCAGCTCGATTTTCTTTACAAAGAATTTTCCGGCCTGGTCCTCGCTTGGGATCAGGGGGTACATGTTGAAGTCTTTGGAGAACACGTTGTCTGCTCCGCCCGCAGAGAAAGACCACAGCTTGCCGCGCATCCGGCCCTGTCTCTCGGCGCCGGTTGCGTCAATCACCGTGAAATCCCATAGGTCATACACCGAGAAACGGCGTCCATCGTCGGTCCAGCCAGATTCTCCTACCTGGGTGAACTCTACATAGTAATCTTGGTCTACCCCAGTGGTGTTGGTGATGCTGAGCGGCGTATACCCATTGGTTACGGCAGCAAAGGCCCCTCGGGCAGGGCGGTTAGGTCCGTTGTTCGCTTCGGTGGCATTGTCAATTACCCCGTTCTGGTTTGCCACCAGCAACATGTCTCTGGTAGAGTTGGTGTTCGCCCTTAACGTATTGGCTTGCGAGAAACCAGCGTCATCTACGCCGTCCACACTGGTGCGTCTGAGGGTAATGGTCAGGTCTGCTTGGTTGGCAGTGGTTTGGTCATGGACGGCCCGACGCACCCCGTAGTAAAGCGTCTCCCCGGCCTTCACCCGGATGTAGAGGCGGTGGTCTTTGGAATAAGTAGCCCCGTTACGGCTGAACCCGGCAGGCTTCAGGAAACTGAGGGAGGTGATGGCTACCCCGGTGGCGCTTGGAAAGTTCGCGTCGTGCGCCAGGTACCCAACCCTGTCGTTGAGGGTGCTGGTTAAAGCTGCCGTGGAAGCGTTGGGCGTTAACTGCTTTGACCCTTCCCCGTACATGGTGAACGGGAACAGGAGCAAGGCAAAGGTGAGGAGTCGTAGAGTTCGCACCATATAAAAGGTTTAATTGGAAATTTAGGGCCAATCCATCTACTATATCAATCAAACAGTTTGACAATTCGAAGAGAGTTGCTTTACTAACTAGACTGCATTAAAGATGATGACGCAAAATTATTCAATTTTTCCTAAACACCTTCTTTCGAAGGTATTTAGGTTCTTTTTTTTCGACGAACGGGGGCTTTGGCTCGGCAAATGATGAAATCTTAGTTAATAAGCGGTATTTATTGAGTATTCATGGGTACATTTTGAATATAGCTAAACCCATTATTAAGTCTAATTGCCATGTAAAAATACAAATATATGTTTTAACATATTATAATTATATAAATAATTTACTATGACTATTTATATAATTATAAATTCTTTGACAACCGCTACACTCTTAGGTGACATAGTTTTTGAAAGAGGCATAGATAAGCCAGGTAGCCTAAAGTCTTCTACAAGCCCATTTACTCAGGGTGAGCATGGATAGGTGAACCTTACCAAGGTCGCGAAGGACACAGCCTATATCTCTCAAATATCAAGACAGGTATTCCCAACTCTAGGGCAAAGAAGAGGGACTACAATCGGTTGTTGCCGCCTTCCATCAGGCGACAACTTCCCGAACTCTGGGCGAGTTCCTGGAGGGGGCTTACGACGGGGAGGGACTCTGGCTTTGCTAGGTTCCTACCGGCTGGAAAGCAAGGCAGGCGACCCCGCCGTTCGCCGGGTCGCCTGCCTTAAAAGCTTAAACTAGCATTCCTCTCTACGGATGCGCGGCGCCAGGGTTTTCTAGCCTTCACTCTGCAGCAGCCACGCCACGGCCTGCTCTTCTGATTCGAAGAACCGCATGTCGTAGGGAGACTCGGCCCCGCGGTGCATGTTGGAGATGAGCAGTCTTTGGATGAAGTCGCCCCCCACCACGCAGGCCATCTTCCGCAGTGCGCTTTTGGGCAGCAGGTTTTCGATATAGGACCTGCTCAGCGCCTGGCTTTCGGGTGAGATCAGCCCCGCGCTCAGATTGTTGAACAGCATCAATCGCACCTCCTCCTTGAACAGTAAGTCGAAGAAGTTGGCGATGGCCGATTGGTACTCCAGGTCCGAGGGGCGACGCCGGAACACCATTCGGGCCAAGCTAGCTGAGGGGTAGAAATCAAGGGCGTAGCTGCCCGTAGAGGAGATGATCTTCCTTTTCTCTAGGTGGGTCAGGGGCCGTATCTCTTCCATGGTTTCCTTTGTTTAATTGGGTAGTAGGTTGGCCAGGGCCTGCGTGGTGAGAGGCTTCACTAGGAAGTCTACGGCTTCGAGCCTTTGGTCCTGGTTCATTGCCCGTAGGTCACCGGTGACGGACAGGAAGACGACCTTCGGGGTCAGGGCCGGGGACAGTTTCCGGTACTCCTCCATCAACTCAAAGCCGTCCATGCCGGGCAGCATGGGATCGATGAAAATGAGGTCGGGGCAGTCGTGGGCGGCCTTGCCGGAGGTGCAGCCTTTGAGCATCTCGTAGGCCTGCTCGCCGCTTCGGGTGGTGATGATCTCTTCCGCGAATCCTTCTCTTCCCATGATGGATGAGGTGATATAAGTACTGATCGGGTCGGCATCGACCAACAGGACCTTTCTGAATTTCTTCATATCTGTTTCTCAGCACCCGGAGGTAGGTGTTCTGTCAGGGTTTTAGGATTGAACCGCTCGGGGGGAAGGGGATGCGAAATTACGAAGAAAGGCGGACATAAGAAAAGCCGCACATTTGGGTGTGCGGCCTTCCAGGAAACCTCTCATATGACGTAGGTTCTAGGCCGTGCCTCGCCAGAGCGCAAGCGGATAGGAGGCAGCTGTCCTAGAATGGGTTGAGTGAACAATAGTTCGTTTACGCGCTCTCACCCAGCGGGTTTCACCATAGCCCCCGGGAGGGAGAGGGAAACCTAGGTCCCCATGAGAGGCGGTCCCTTGACAGGTCGGCTAGGAAGGGCTTGACCAGGAAGCCGACACGGCAATGAACATTGAACATGGCTTAGGCCCGCGGTGAGACAGGAAATTGCCCGGGAAGCCCGTCTGACGACCAGGGCGCTTTCTTTGCGACCAAGCCTGGGCTTCTGGAATAGTCGGGGGCAGGCGCCTTGGCGCTTGTCCATTGCAGAGGGAGCAACGCCTAAAGGGCTGCCTTTGAGAATTCTGGTCAGACCTCAGACACAACAAAGTAGATTTCTGTTTACCTTTGGGCCTTGTCCCCCCCCCTTTATGTCCAATTCCCTATCCCCCACCGACGGTGCTGTTGAACAGCCCGAAAGCCCCCTTTTACCCTCCGGGAAATTCGTTTTAATCAAGGACGGAGCAATTATTGGGTACCTCAACCACTATTACACCGCTTGCCGCTACGGGTTCACCCACTTTGAAAGGGCAATTTCGCCGTGGAGAGATCATCCCTGAAAGATTAAGGACCAAGACCTCCCCCCTCTAAAGTAAGAAGCCACAGGTAGGGTTTGGCTTTTGCGGAAAGATGCCGGAGGGGCTTTGAAAAAGCTTTGCTTGCAGAACTTTTCAGGGTATAATGTAGGTTTCCAAGCTGGAATCAACGATTTGTTTCAACAGCCCAAACCTACTACACCAATGAGCATTGGTCAGATTCTTGTCATTGACAACGACGACACCGCACGGTTTCTCCTCTCAAGGGTGATGTACCGGATGAACCGGACCGAAAGCCTATTCTTCGCCAAGAACGAAAGGGAAGCCCTGGAATTGATGGGGCGGCAGGAGTTCAGCCTGATCCTGCTTGATCTACACCAACCGAATGCGAACGGCTTTGAGCTTCTGCAGGGTTTGGGGCAGTGGCAGGAAGCCACGGGCAAATCCCTCCCCAGAATCGTCGTGCTTTCTTCCGGCGACACGGACAACGCCTACAGCAAAGCCAGGACGGAGTATTTCCATATGGTCAGTGCCCACCTGGAAAAGCCGTTCACAGAGCACCACGTGCTCCAGTTGCTGGAGGTGGAAGGGGAATAGGCGCAGGGCCAAGCCCACCCCGGAAAAAACGTTTTAAGCCCTGAAAGACGAACGAAGGCCTTCTTCAGAACAAGCGCGCCTGGGCGAGCCTAAGAACCACCCAAAGCCCGCCTGTTTCATGCGTACAAATCGGGTATTCCCCTGTTTAAACACGCGATACGCCTGCATCCGCGGGATATTCGTTGGATTGGCGGTATTTTTGTGTTCACCATTCATTTTCAAGGACATGGAGAACGCGGTTGGATGGTCACAAGAAGCAGAGGTGGCCTCTTCTAAGCAGGGGCTGGGCCGGTATTCCGTGGCAAGGCACGGAATCGTTTCGGAGGAACGCTTTGCCAGCTTCTATGAAGGGTACATGTACGCCCTCAACCTTTTCTGCTCGGAGTACTTCGTGGTGCTGATAGACGGGGAATAAAGCTTATTGGGTTTTTTGGTATATTTTCCGGCCATTTGCGGATTATTGGCGTACCTTCAGGCACATTCGCATGGCCCAAAGCTAGTTCGCCTTTACATACGGGCATGTGTTTTCACCCCTTAGTCTCTGGCCCACTCGTACCGTAGCTTGTATCTGTTCGCCCTGGATTAACTTCAAAGTTAACCATTATGTACGCACAGAAAGGCTCGGTTGAACCCCAAGGGGCCAAAGCCAACTACGGGACCATCGTCTCCAAGCTTAGGACCGCTATCGCCAGGCACAAGGCCGCCTTTCCGCACCTGGCGGCAATCGAGGACTTTCTCTCCGTTTCCATGCCCGACACAGACAAGGACAGGGACTACCTGCTGCGGCTGGAGGAACTCTGCTCCTTCCTGGACAGGCTGAGCACCGGCTCCTACGTCATCCGCCACCTGCACAACAACCTCTGCTCGGACGTGGAGGCGGCAAGGAGCGGCTTGCCCGTCGGGCAGGACACCCCCTACATCCACCTTCCGGGGTAATCCAAGGCGAACAGGCGGTTGGGGCTTACCTCAACTATCTCAAGTCTGCCTTTCGGAGGTGCCGTTTCAAGGGACTCCCTAAGGCGGGGTTCCAACTGCAGTTAGCCCCAGGGCAAGGCAACAGTGAACGCAAACCATACCCCTGGAATGCCCCACTTCCCCTGGAACACCCCATTTGCCCCTAAACACCCTTCTATCTACGGCACATAGCCCCACTAGGGCCTGTAGGCGAGAATCGCCGCTGCTGGTCCAGTTGCCTCCCTAGATGAGTTTAATGCTCCACTCCAGGGCTGTGGTCAACGCTGGGTTAACACGGCAATCAGCGTTGACCATGGTTTAGGCCAAGATCTGTAAGGCCCGGGAAGCGTTGAACCGACCTTTAGGAATGGATACCAAAATTTGGCTCGGGGAAGTACCGTTCTCTGGAACATTTAACCTACTGTTACGTTTTGCATTGGCTCTGATAGCCCGGTAGGCAGGAGCGGCTTTAGCTTTGCCCAAGATTTGCTTACCTTTGCATTTTTTACAGATTCATGCTACCGCTACCCCGTAACCCCCCCTCTTTACGCAAGCCCTAGACCCATCCTTAAAGATTTTACCGTGAAACACCAGGAGAGGGGACGCCAGGCCCCGCAAGCCCAGCAGGCGCACCTGCAGGCCGACGACATATACGGCATCTTCATGCAGTCCGCGGCGCTCATGTGCGTCTTCTACGGCCCCACGCACGTCTTCAAATTCGTCAACCCGCCCTACCAGGCCCTAGTAGGGGACCGTCCGCTCCTGGGGAAACACATCGCGGAGGCGATGCCCGAACTCGCGGGGCAGCCCATCTTCGACCTTCTGGACCGGGTCTACCGGACAGGGGAGCCTTTCCATGCCCCGGAGATGCTCGTGCGACTCGATCACGTCAACTCCGGGGATTCCCTGGGGGAGAACTACTACAACTTCGTATACCAGGCCCTGAGGGACCCTTCCGGGCAGATCACCGGCATCCTGGTGTTCGCCTACGAGGTGACGGCCCAGGTCCAGGCCAGGCAGAGGGAACAGCAGCTGAACAGAGTGCTGGAAGAGCAGGTGCGGCAGCGCACGCGGGAGACAGAGGAGGCCCGGCAGGAGGCCGTCCGGGAGCGGGAGCACCTGGAGCGGGTCTTCATGCAGGCCCCGGGCGCGATCTGTATCCTGGAAGGGCCCCTGCTCGTGTATCGGTTGGTAAACCCCACCTACCAGCAGATCTTCCCCGGCCGCACCCTGCTCGACAAGCCGCTGCTGGAGGCCCTGCCTGAGCTGACGCAATCGCAGGTCCCCGAGATCCTCGCCCGCGTGTACCGCACGGGGGAGACCTACGTGAACGCCGAGCTGCCCCTCCTGCTTGCCCGCCATGAGGGGGATGCCCCGGACCAGATGTACTTCTCCTTCACCTACCAGGCGCGCCGCAACGGCCTAGGCGAAGTCGACGGGGTGCTGGTCTTCGCCCACGAGGTGACGGAGCAGGCAAGGGGGCGCCAGGCGGCGGAGGACAGCGCCCGTCAGCTGCGGATGGTCACCGACGCCCTACCCGTCCTCATCGGCTACCTCGACCAGCAGGAGACCTACCGTTTCGCCAACAAAGCCTACGAGAGCTGGTTCCCTCTCAAGTCCGGGGAATTGCTGGGAAGGAGGGTGACCGACGTCGTGGGGGAGCAGGCCTACGGAAAGGTGAAAGAGTACCTGCACAGGGCATTGGCAGGGGAACGGGTGGATTTCGAGGCCACCATGCCGTACCGGGAAGGCTTCACCCGGCATATCCGCACCAGCTACGTCCCCGACGAGCGGGACGGCGAGGTGCTGGGCTGCTATACCCTGGTGACCGACGTGACCGCCCAGGTGGAGGCGCACCGGAAACTGCAGGAGAGTGACCAACGTAACCAGTCCCTGGCCCGGGAGCTGCAGGAGTCGAACGGGAGCCTGGTGGAGTCCAACGCCAAGCTCGGCAGGCTGAACGACCAGCTACGGCACATCAACGCAGACCTGGACAACTTCATCTACGCGGCCTCCCATGACCTGAGGAACCCGATCCTCAACATCGAGGGGCTGCTCGGCGTGCTGGAGGAGAACCTAGCCTCAGCCGGCCAGGGGACAAAGGACACGCATCGGGTCATGGGGATGCTCAGAGGGGCGGTGGGACGCTTCAAGCAGACCATCGGCCAACTCGCCGAAGTCACCAAGCTGCAGAAGGAGTCCGCTGAGGTCGTACGCCCCGCCGAGCTGGCGCCGATCATCTCCGGTTTGGAGCTGGACCTGGCCTTCGATATCCAGCGCAGCGGGGCTCGGATAGAGGTGGAGGAACCCGGCTGCCCGAACTTCCCGCTTTCGGAGAAGAACCTGCGCAGCATCGTCTACAACCTGCTCTCCAACGCCATCAAGTACCGCTCCCCGGAGCGCCCGCCCCATATCCGGTTGGGCTGCCGCCGGGACAGGGACATATGGACCCTGTCCGTCCGGGACAACCTTTAGATTGCCCCGATATAAATTTTCCCACAACCACAGTTCTTTATTACCAGCCACAGGTTTAACTTCACTGTAGCTGAAGGGGCAGCCAGCGCACTACTCGCTAACCAGGCGAAAAATCAACCTACAGACCGATTCAGTCTGGCTGCCTTATTTGTAAACCCGCAGGCAAGGGTCATATAGATTTTCGGGACTTGAGGGCCCATGATAAAGGTTTCGATCCGCCGTCTGCACAACCTGATGAAAAGATATGGAAAAGCCTACCCATTCCCAAGCGCCCGCCTTCATTCTGGGCGTCGATGTGAGCAAGGACAGCCTGGACGTGTGCCTGGTCTGCTGCGCCGGCGGCAGAGAACTAAGCCGCAAAACCAACAACAACCCCTCGGGCTTCAGGCGCCTGAAGGCCTGGCTCAAGCAGCACGGCTGCGAGGCGGGGCCTGAGACCCTCTGCTGTCTGGAGCACACGGGCCTCTACACCAGGCAACTGGTGCATTACCTGCTGGCCAGGGAGGTCAGGGTATGGATGGAGAGCGCCCTGCAGATAAAGAGGAGCATCGGCATGGTCAGGGGAAAGGACGACAAGGTGGACGCGCAGCGGATCGCCCGCTATGCCCTGCTGCACCAAAGTCAGGCAAAGTGCGTGAATCTCTCCGGGGTGACGCTGGAGCGGCTCAAGGACCTGCAAGCCAACAGGTCGAGGCTGCAGAAGGCGCTGCAGAGCATCAAGGTCACCATAAAGGAACTGCTGGCGGTGGACCCCGTCTCTGGCAAAACACTTGAACAGGTGAACAAGAAAGCCGTCCAGGGACTGGAGAAGAGCATGGAGCAGGTGGAGGAGAAGATGCAGGAGTTCATCGCCAAGGACGATGCCCTGAAGGGTAAATATGACCTGCTTACCTCGGTGAAGGGTGTGGGCAAGGTGCTTGCCGTCTCGCTGCTGGTCTACACCCAAGGCTTTACGAGGATGGATGACGGACGGAAACTGGCCTGCTACTGCGGGGTGGCCCCCTTCGAATACCGCAGCGGAACGAGCATCATGGCCAAGGCGGGTGTCTCCAAGTTCGCCAACAAAAACCTCAAGCAGGTGCTGCACATGGCCGCCCTCAACAGCGTGCGCTACAACCAGGAGATGAAGGCGTATTTCGACAGGAAAGTGGCGGAGGGCAAGAGCAAGATGAGCGTTCTGAACGCGGTGAGAAACAAGCTCCTCCACCAGATCGTGGCGGTTATAAAGAGAGGCACCCCCTATGAGATCAGATTGGATAAAATTTAGCGCAGAGTGCTTGTTTTACTCATAGATTTCGGTCTAGTATAAACGACGGCGAAGGCCGTCGGCCGAGATGACGTTTATACCTTTATATTTGCCCATCTGCGAGAGTGCAATTTCCTATATTTGAAATGGGAGAGGAGAACTAAACGTTTATATAGGTTTT
>NZ_JACOAF010000010.1 GCF_014269285.1 Rufibacter sediminis | reverse complement strand
CGACGCACGTTCCTGTGTAGAAGTTGGAGAGTTGCTGCAACGCCTGCATCGTCCTACGGACGGGGTGAAGAATCACAGTGCCGCAGGAAACTGCATCCTGATAGAAAACAGTTCTACTCCACTTCTCCTTATTAACCTTCCTTTTAACGTTTAACTCCCCTCCTCGGAGGGGCAGGGGTGGGTTACTGTTTTCTAATAGTTCAAGTTTCCAAATTGGACCTTCCATGACCTACCCTTTGACACTTCCGTCTGGCGGCAGCCTCGAAAAATGATTTGAATCAAACTACTGCTTTGCGCAGAGGAAAGCCCTACAGTTCTAATGGAACTGGCATACACCTGATTAGCAAACCCCAAGCGAGTACCGTTTTGAGCTTGTTTTCTGAAAAAGGGCACAAAACTACATATTTCCTGGGTTCAACCGCATAACGCTGGTTGGCACCTGCTTGTTTTGGATAGGTTGATGCGCCTGTACCCGGGGCTTTTTCTCGGTGAGGTATTTCCAGTAGCGCTTGGGCATGTGCCGGAGGTGGAGTTTCTTATTTTTCCGTTCGGGGATGTTCACGTGGTCGAAGTAGGCCTGCCACAGCTGCTGGTACATGGGCTCCACGGAAGTCAGGATATCGGGGGACAGTTGCCCTTTCCGGAGGCCCAAGGGCGCTTCCTCTAGTGAGACAATGGTCACGCGCTCCAAATCATAGTAGGCGCCGTACTGCCGGTGCACATCATAGATGAGCCAGGTCTGGTCGGCGTACCGTTTCTCGAAATGCGGTACTACCAGCGGCAGCACGTTGAAATCTGGGCTGATGGGCGCCACAAACAAGCCATCCTGCGTGCGCTGAAACCGGATGAAGGCTTCCATGCGGTGTTTCTCGCGGTGCATCTGCTTGCCCACCACAGCCATTTTCTGCACCCATGGATTAGCGAAGTTTTCCTCTATTCCTTCCTTCCCGCTGGTGAAAACCAGGCGCACGAACTGGAAGAGGAGCATCTCAAACCCGGGCTGCTCCCAGAGGTAGGCTTTGTACACGTTCTCCCAGGCCGCTTTGGACAGCTTCTTGCCCAGGCCCTCCCACACACGTTTGGCTTTTTCTTCCTGGGTAGGCACAAAGTGGTGGGTAGCGAAAATGCCCGGCGGGGCCTCGCCTTCCCGGCCAATCTGGGTGGGCCATTCTTTGCGCTCATACGCTTCAAATACCACCGTCAGGAGGCCTTCAAAGGAACCGTCATAGGTATAGAAATGCATGGGCAACGGGTGATTTAAGAAGCGATGCGCACGGAGTTGCGGCGGCCGTTGTTTTCACGGCGCTGCTCAGACAACTGGCGCAGGTACGGCACCAGGGTGCTCAGTTTGCAACGGAACGAAACAGGGGCTACGGTTTGGCGGTTGGCTAAAGTTGGCATATTGGGTAGGTATCTATGAGGTTTTACAAATACAATTCTTTTTCTTCTATAGGGTGAAAGGCTGCGGATTCTTCGGCTTTTCAGCCCGCTTGCTGGAACAGATCCAGTTGGCTGCCCCATAGGTTGGCCCGGCTTCCCTTCTCCCCGAAAATGATTCTTCTCCGGATTGCTTCTTCGTCCCATTCTTTCGTCTCCAAACTGCGCCCTCCGCAGGTGATAAAATACTTGGCCCGTTTCAGCACCACGCCTATCTGGCGCAAGTGCTCCCACGTGAGGTGGGCAAAGCGGCGGGCGGCCACTATCTTCTTCGCTGATTTAATCCCGATGCCCGGCACCCGCAGGATCATCTCGTAGTCGGCGGTGTTGATCTCCAGCGGGAACACGTGCCGGTTGCGCAGGGCCCAGGCCAGTTTGGGATCAATCTGCAGGTCCAGCTGCGGGTTCTGTTCGTCCAGCAGTTCATTCACCCCGAAACCGTAGAGCCGCACGAGCCAATCGGCCTGGTAGAGTCTATTTTCCCGGATGATGGGCGGCGTACTGATGATGGGCAAGCGGCTATCGGTCACTACTGGCACGTAACCTGAGTAATACACCCGCTTGAGGTTGAAGTTCTGGTACAGACCATCGGCGAGGGTCAGGATCTGGCGGTCGCTCTCAGCAGTGGCGCCTACAATCAGCTGGGTGCTTTGCCCGGCGGGCGCGAAGGCCGGCGTAGACTTGAACAGCTTCTTCTCTTCTTTCACCAGCACCAGTTGGTCTTTGATGTGGCCCATGGGTGTGAGCACTTCTTTGAAGTTCTTCTCGGGGGCCAGAGACTGTAGGCTTTTCTCCGTAGGCAGCTCAATGTTCACGCTCAATCTATCGGCGTACAATCCGGCTTCTTTCACCAGCTCTTCGCTCGCGCCCGGAATGGTTTTCAGGTGGATGTAGCCGTTAAATTTGTGCTCCAGCCGCAGCTTTTTGGCTACGCGCACCAGCCGTTCCATGGTGTAGTCGGCGTTCTTGAAGATGCCGGAGCTCAGAAAAAGCCCTTCAATGTAGTTACGGCGGTAGAAATTGATGGTCAGGTCTACTACCTCCTGCACGGTGAAAGCGGCGCGTTTCACGTCATTGCTTTTGCGGGACACGCAGTAGGCGCAGTCAAAAATGCAGAAGTTGGTGAGCAGAATCTTTAGCAAAGAAACGCAGCGGCCATCCTCGGTATAGCTGTGGCAAATGCCCATGCCCTCGGCGTTTCCCAACCCTTTCCCTTCGTTCTTACGTTTACCGCCGCTGGAAGAGCAGGAAACGTCATATTTTGCAGAGTCTGCCAAAATACTTAGTTTTTCTAGAAGCGGAGTGTGCATGTGCTATGCGTTTTATGTTCTTGAATACGTTAGCAAGATACAGCACAAGCGACTAATAAACTAATATTTTTAGCCACAACTTATCAACAGGGGTGTTGATAAAGCTAATTACAATAGCATTTACCCCTCAATATTGTTCTGAGTAGAATTTGCCGTATTTTAGGGATGGAGTATTAGGTATGAAGACGGCCCCGAGATTTATGATGCATGCACGACTGCTACTGCTATTCACCATGGCAGGGTGGTTCCATTGCATTTGTGCTCATGCCCAGGTGACTCCGCCCACCACCTCGCCCAACCCGGCCCCTTTTCTGCAGGACACCACCAACAACAAGGAGTTCTTACAGTCGCTCAAGCGCCTCAGCCAGAAAAAGACGCTTTTTGGTCGCGCGGTCAAGGCGCTGGTGATCTTCAAACCCAGGAGAGTGGAAGGCCCCATTGAAAACACGCTGCTGCCGGTGACAAATGCGCAGCACAATTACAAGGTGGTCAGGAGCATCTACTTCAAACGCCTGGACGCCTTTGGCTATTCCATCAATGACACGCTGGCCATGCCAGACAACAGCCTGGAACGCCTGGGCAACGCGCTGCACATGCGCTCCAAAAGAAACCTGCTCCGCAACCAGATCCTGTTCAAGGAAGGTGATTTGCTGGAGCCGTTGGATTTGTCAGAGTCTGAGCGTTTGCTGCGTCAAACCGATTACCTCCTGGATGCCCGGGTGTTTGTGAACGACTCCACCTCCACCCGAGACAGCGTAGACATTGTGATTATCACCAAGGATGTGTTCAGCATCAGCGCCTCGGGCTCTGCGAGCACCTCAAGTACCAGGATAGGCTTGCGTGACCTCAATTTCATGGGCGTGGGCCACCAAATCAGGACCAATTACCGCATTGGGGTGTCTGAGCCGCAGCCCTGGCAGTTTCTGGGCAGCTACTTTATCCAGAACATCTCCCGCAGTTTCATCTCAGCAGAACTCATCTACCAGAACACCCATTATTATAAGCAGCAGAGTCTTAGCTTCCGGAGGGATTTCTATACCACCAACACCAGATACGCGGGTGGCGCCTCGGCGGGCTGGTACCAGACCCTGCAACCCGACTACTACCAGCAAGGCGAAGGAGAAGCCAACCCAGACCAGGTCATCGACCATGTTCCCTTACATTATAATGTACAGGACTTCTGGTTAGGACGCGCGTTCCGCCTGAAATCCTATGACTTGGCCCAGGACAATGCGGGCAGCTTTATTGCGGCAGGCCGGTTCATGAACATTTCCTACACGCAGGGCGGGGGCCCCACCATCCAGAGTGCCCGCCTGTATCTGACCGCTTTCGGGTACAGTTTCAGGAAATACTACATTGACCAGTACCTCTTCGGGTTTGGCCGGACCGAGGATATTCCGGCAGGCACCCTGCTGGCCCTTACCGCCGGGTATGAAGACGGCACCCTCAAGAACCGCCTGTACTTCGGGCTGAAAGGCGCTTTCGGGAAATACCAGCCCAATTTCGGTTACCTCTACGGCGGCATTGAGTACGGAAGCTACCGCTACCTGAACTCCTGGGAACAGGGCGTGCTGACGTCTGAGGCGCTGTACTTCACCCCGCTGTACCGCCTGAGAAACTGGCGCTGGCGACACTTCCTCTGGAACCGGAGTTCCCTGGGCATCCGCCGCCCAGATCTGTTTGCGTTGGACATTGACCAGGAGGATGGTATCCGGGGCTTTAGCTCAGGCGAAGTCAGGGGATACCGTAAGTTCGTGTTGAATTATGAGACCAACTTCTTCACCCCGCTCACACTGCTGGGGTTCCGGTTGGCGATCATCGGGTTTGCGGACTTTGCCTGGCTTACCAGCGTGGCAAACAAATCTCCGCTGAAGGAGAAGCCCTATACCGGCTTTGGCTTAGGACTACGGTTCCGGAACGAATTCCTCCCGATCAATACCATTCAGGTACTGCTGGGCTACTATCCGCGGCTGCCTCAGACCAGCTCCATTCAGGACTTCAAGCTCTTCCAGACCACGCGGCAGTACTATGATTTCAACGATCTGCGCTTTACCCAGCCCCTTATCTCTGAGTTCAGATAGGTTCCTGCGCCTTTTTCCGTTTTAAGCCTCCTTTTTCATTTGAAGGCTTAAAACATATCACTTTAAAAAGCTTATCTTGTTCTTACCAAAGAACCTGCATCTTTCTTTTGGAAGAGAGATGGTACTCGTGGTTGAAAATTCAAATGCGATAGGAAATTGAAGGCTTACCTCTACTTAACAAGAAGCATTTGCCTGGGCCTTCTGCTGCTATGGTCTTTCATGGCGGCTGCCCAAACCACCTCCAACAAGGGCCGGGACTTTTGGATAGGCTACATGGCACACATCCAGAACGAGTCAGGCCCCAACCCACCGCAGGGGATCTCCAGCATGAATCTGTACGTCACCTCAGACGTAACTACCACGGTTCAGGTCAGCGTAGGCCAGGGCGCCCCTTCCACCCACCAGGTGACCGCCAACTCCGTCACTGTCATTCCGGTAACCCCCGCAGTAGCGTACGTAGGCAGCAGTGAGGTCATCGAACAGAAAGCCATCCATGTGACGGCCCAGGCACCGGTGGTCGTCTATTCCCATATCTATCATTTGAATAAGTCTGGGGCAACCCTGGTGCTGCCCACCAATACGCTGGGCCGCTCGTATTACGCCGTCAGCTACACCCAAAGTCAGTTGCAGGGGACTCAGGCAACCTCCCAACTGATGGTGGTTGCCTTAGAGGACAACACCACCATTGAAATAACGCCCACGGCCGCTACGCTGGGCGGGCAGCCGGCCGGAAGAACGTTTTCGCCCTCCCGGCCCCTGATGAAAGGCGAAGTATATCAGGTGCGCGCTTTACAGGATTTAACGGGCACCAAGATTGAGTCTGTGGAGTCAGGCATTGGCAGCTGCAAGAAAATTGCGGTCTTCTCGGGGAGTTCGTACACGGCCGTTCCCGAACCGTACACGTGCCCAGTTCCATTAAGCGGCGACAATTTGTACCAGCAGTTGTACCCGGTGAGCGCCTGGGGCAAAAACTTCATCACCGCCCCTTTTAAAAGCCGCAAATCCGGCGAAATCTACCGGGTGCTGGCTTCCAAAGACAACACCGTCATTACCGTGAATGGCCGCTCGGTCACCAAAAACACGGGTCAGTACCATGAATTTGAGAACAGCGCGCCCAACTACATCACCGCCTCGGAGCCGGTGCAGGTCACGCAATACACGAAGTCTCAACGGTGCGATGAAGTCCCCAGTGACCCTGACATGGTGCTGATCAATCCAGTGGAGCAAACCCTTAAAAGCATCACCCTGTACTCCTCCCCGCGATTTCAGATTTCCAGCCATTTTATTAATGTGACCATGAAAACCGCTGATATTGGAACCTTCCGGTTAGATGGGCAGCCGGTTTCGTTCACTCCCGTCCCGGCAAACCCCACTTACTCCTACGCGCAGAACACCGTTTCCTCCGGTAACCACACACTTACCGCCGACAGCGGCTTCAACGCCCTGGCCTACGGATTGGGGAACTATGAGTCGTACGCCTACTCAGCGGGGGCAAACGTGACCAACCTGAACCAGAACATCACCGTGGCTTCTGACAGTATTTGCGAGGGACGCACCATTCGGTTCAAAGGGTTTGCCATTTACGAGCCGTTGGCCTGGAAATGGTATTTTGACGATGGCAGCACGTCTACGGAACAGAACCCCTCACATCTTTTCCCCAAGACGGGGCGGTACAACGTCTCTCTGGTCACCACTAAGTCAAACGGAAATGACTGTGATTCTCAGGATTCTACTTCTATTGAGGTAGAGGTTCACCCCAACCCTGAGGCCGGTTTCTCCTATGAAGTTCCCTGCGCAAACGACAGTACCCGGTTCAGAGACGAAAGCAAAATAACCACGGGCCAGAGTATCACCGAGTGGCGATGGGATTTTGGAGACGGCGGCACCTCCCGGAAACAAAATCCGGCGCATCGGTTTAAAAGCCCCGGCACCTATACCGTTCACCTCACCGTTACCAGCAAGAACAAGTGTGTGGCAGAAATTACCCGGCAAGTCACCATTATTGCGCCACCCATTGCCAGGTTCAGCGCCCCGGAAACCTGTGACAAAGCAGCCTTGGCGTTTCAGGACCAGTCCACGATGGCGCAAGGGAAACTGATCCAATGGGAATGGGATTTCGGTGACGGCACGCCCCGCAGTGCGGCACAAAACCCGCAGCACACCTATGCGCAGCCAGGCACCTACACCGTAAAATTGAAGGTCACCGCCGAGCAGGGTTGCCAGGACTCTACCCAGCAACGGGTGATCATCAACCCCAAACCGGTGGCCGCCTTTACCTTACCGGACCTGTGCGTACGCGACGAAGCCGCTTTCCAGAACCAGTCTACTCTTGCCTCGGGCACCATGACCTACCGCTGGGACTTTGGGGACGGTAGTACGTCTACTGCCCAGGCACCCCGGCACCGGTACACCAGAGAAGGGGAATACACCGTGAAATTGGTGGTGACCTCGGGCAAAGGGTGCCAGGACAGTATCTCGCACACCTACATTGTCAGCGGGGCGGTACCGGTTCCTGACTTCACCTCGTCGTCGTTCTGCCAGGAGCAGGGAGTCCAGTTTCAGGATGCCAGCAGCATTGCCTTCGGGAAGATCATCCGGCGGCGCTGGGATTTTGGCGACGGCACTTCCTCTGAGGAGACAGACCCCATGCACCTGTACACTGCCCCCGGCACCTATCAGGTCAAGCTGAGCGTATGGTCCGGCATTGTCTGCACCGAGTCGGTCACCAAAACGGTAGTGGTGCTGCCCAACCCCGCGGCAAGTTTCACCACGGCCAACGTCTGCGAAGGCACGGCGGTTAGCTTCACCAACACCACCCAGGCCCGCGGCAGTGGCGCGCTCACCTACACCTGGACGTTTGGCGACAACACCACCTCCACGCAGGTGAACCCCACCCACCAATATGCCGCTCCCGGCACGTACACGGTTTCTCTGGCCGTGAAAGCCGCGAATGGCTGCGAGCAGACGTTTGCCAGCACCGTTACCGTGTACCCTACTCCAAAGCCTGATTTCTCTCCTACCATAGGCTGCACGAGGGACGCAGTCTCCTTTCAGGACATGAGCAGCCTGGCCGGTGGGCAACTCACTTCGTGGGCCTGGGACTTTGGAGATGGCACGACCGCCGCCACACAGCATCCTACCCATCACTACCCGCGGGAAGGCGCTTACACAGTGAGCTTAACCGTTACCACTGACCGGGGCTGCGCGCAAACCATCCGGAAAACTATTACCATCTCTCCTGCGCCCCTGGCGCAAGCAGGGCCTGATCAACTCATCTGCGGCGGGGTGACCGCTACCCTGGTGGCCAATACACCGGCCCCGGCCACTGGCCAATGGAGCATTGTGCAGGGCACCGGCGGAAGTTTCAGCAATCCGGCCAGTCCTACCGCTGTTTTCTCGGGCACCATGGGCGGCACTTATGTGTTGCGCTGGACGGTGAGCAACAGCCCCTGCGCCAATGCCACCGACGAGGTAGAGATTCAACTGCGGCCTACCCCCCAAGTAAATGCCGGCAGGGACATTCTGCTAGTGGAAGGCGAAAGCGTGGTGTTACAAGGCCAAGGCCAGGGCAGCCTCACCTGGTCCCCCGCCTCGGGCTTGAGCAGTTTAACGGTGGAGAACCCCACGGCCTCGCCTAGTGTGACCACCAAATACTACCTGAGCAGCGTCTCAGACGCGGGGTGCCCCAACGTGGACAGCATGACCGTGACGGTTATCAAGCGCCTGAACATTCCTACGGCGTTCTCGCCCAACGGCGACGGCTCCAATGACACCTGGGTGCTGGAAGGCATTCAGGATTACCCGCACATCAGCATTGAGATTTATAACCGATGGGGCCAGCAGGTCTACTCCAGCCGGGGCTACCCCGCGCCCTGGGATGGGAAACGAAACGGCAGCGATTTGCCCATTGGCGCTTATTACTACATCATTGACCCCAGCAATGGTCGGCCGAAGATGACGGGGCCCCTCACCATTTTGCGCTAAGCCAAGAGCCTATGAGAAAGAACAGCTACCTCCTGCTTTTCCTGCTCTGTCTCCCGCTGTTGGGGCTGGCGCAGCAAGTGCCGCACTACAGTCAGTACATGCTCAACCCGCTGCTCCTGAACCCGGCCGTGAGCGGCACCGATAATTACCTAGACGTGCGGGCCGGGTACCGGAACCAATGGTCTGGCTTGCAGGGTGCGCCCACCTCGTATTACCTGAGTGCCCACATGCCGCTCTCCCGCATGGATTACCTGAGTCCGCCCACCACGTTTGGGCCCCGGAACGCGGTCAAGGGCAAGTACAAAAACCAATGGCGGCCCGGGTTCCGCAATAACGCCCAGAAAACGCGGCCGCACCACGGCGTGGGGCTCCTGGTGCAGGCCGACAAAGCCGCGGGCCTCAAACGCACCGAGGTCCAGTTCCTGTACGCCTACCATCAGCCTCTTACCGCCTCACTTAAACTGGCGGCGGGGGTGGCCGTCGGCATGACCCAGTTTGGCCTCAACCGCGAACAGCTCACCTTCGCCAGTTCCGGAGACCCGGTGCTCAACGCCGATGAATACAACCGGCTCCTGCCCAACATTGGGGTGGGCGTGCTGCTCTACAGCCCGAGGTTCTTTCTGGGTGCTTCGGTGGCGCAGGTATTGCCTACGCCCTTCAGTTTCCGGGAAACCCGCTCTACGATACCGGCCAAACAACAGCGGCACTTCTTCGGGCACGGCGGCTATCGGATTGGCCTTAACCGTTATTTGAGCGTGATGCCGTCGGTGGTGGTGAAATACGCCTCGCCCAGTCCGCTTTCGGTGGACCTGAACACCAAGGTGTACTGGCGTGATCAGTTCTGGGTAGGCGGCTCGTATCGGTTGCACGATGCGGCGGTGCTCATGGCCGGGTTTCAGTACAAGCAGAAATTCCACTTAGGGTACGCCTACGATCTCACCACCTCGGGCCTCAACCAGGTGAGCTACGGCTCGCACGAACTGGTGCTGGGGCTCATGTTGCGCAATCGCCGGAGCATTTACTCTCCGTCGCAGTACTGGTAGTTCCGTTTTGGGGCTGTTTTCAGGAAATCAGGCTTGAAACGGAAAACAAGGAGCCTCTTCACTTGCATGTACGGCAATTTCATGAAACACAACATTCCACAGGTGGTTGGATACTTTTTGCGGGTATATTTACGACCAGGTGGCATCCGGTGACACGGGCATTTTCTTTCATTTGCGATATCATCTTTCTTCACTGGAGAAGCATCCCAATTTCTATAACTGGGGATGTTTCCAAGATTCAGCTTACCACCGCCGTGGTGGCGATCTTTGTTCTTCTGTTAACTTCGTGAATAGCAAACTATGGGCATTAAACATTTCCTGCTTTGGCTCCCTATGATAGTACTTGCATTTGCCAATGCAACGCTGAGGGAATTGGTGCTTATAAAACAGTTTAGTGACTTACGGGCGCACCAGTTGTCAACCCTCACCCTAATTATTCTTTGCGCGCTCTATGTAGGGTTTGTATATTCAAAATTGGACATCCAGAGTACCAGACAAAGCTTTCTCATAGGTTTTGTCTGGGTGGTATTGACAGTGGCGTTTGAGTTTTCTTTAGGACGCTTTACGAATAAATCTTGGGCCTTTCTTTTCCAGGATTATAACTTGGTGGCCGGACGCATCTGGGTGGTTTTTCTGGTTTGCCTTTTCCTGTTGCCATACGTGTTCTATGTTCTGCGCAGCAGGTAGCGGCCCCCTATAAAGATATCTGTTTTGAGCCTGTTTTCCGGAAAAGAGGCCCGAAACGATTTCCGCGCACAAACTTTGCCTCACCGTGGATAGGTGCCGGATAGAATCAATATATTTGTTGCCTATTCTTAAAAACACGACGTCCCATGTTACACCTAGGCGATTACAACTATCTGGAAATTCTGCGCGATGTGGAACACGGGCTTTACCTGGGTTCTGATGACGGCGATGTGTTGCTGCCCCGCAAATATGTTCCGGCCGAGGCCCGCATCGGGGACATGATCTCCGTGTTTGTGTACCGCGACTCAGAGGACCGGCTCATTGCCACCACGCTGGAGCCCAAAGCCAAAGTAGACCAGTTCGCCTGCCTGCAGGTACGGGACGTGAACAATTTCGGGGCGTTTATGGAATGGGGACTGGAAAAGGATCTGTTTGTGCCGTTCAAAAACCAGCACGATGCACTCTACGTGGGCCAGTGGGCCCTGGTGTACGTGTACCTGGACGAAAACTCGGACCGGCTGGTGGGTTCCACCAAACTGGGACCTTTCCTGAACTATGATACCATCACCCTGGAAGAAGGCGACGAAGTGCAGTTGCTGATTGGCCCGGAGAAAGCGCTGGGTTTCCAGGTCATCGTGAACAACAAGTACCTGGGCATGCTGTACCGCAACGAGGTGTTCCGCAGCCTGGAGCCCGGCGAGTACACCCAGGGCTACCTCAAGAAAGTACGGGAAGACAACAAACTGGACGTAAGCTTGCAGAAACAGGGCTATGACGAGGTGCTGGAAGCCTCTGAAACCATCCTGGCGCGGCTGCGCGCCGAGCAGGGCCACTTGCCGCTCACGGATAAAAGCACCCCTGAGCTGATCTACCAGACGCTGGGTATGAGCAAAAAAACGTTCAAAAAAGCCATCGGGGCCTTATATAAACGAGGAGAGGTGCAACTGTTGCCGGAGGGCATTAGTCTTTTGGATAAGTCTTAATCTGACGGCCCACTCCTTGTCTCCAATTGCTCTATGAAATACGTCTGTCTGCTGTTGCTTTGCCTTTGCAGTACCTTCTTCACCCATGCCCAAACCCCTAAAGTAACAAAGCAGATCACCGCAGGCCGCACCGCCACCCCACCCAAACTGGACGGCCTCCCCGACGAGGACATCTGGCAGCAGGTAACGCCCGCTACCGGTTTCACCCAGATGAACCCGGCCAACGGCTCGCCGGCCAAACAACGCACCGAGGTGCGGGTGCTCTATGACGATGAGGCCGTGTACGTGGGGGCCATTCTCTTTGACACCGCCCCAGACTCCATCCTGTCCCAGCTAAGCCAACGCGACGGCGGCCAGGTAAACGCCGATATGTTTGGGGTCTACTTTGACACGTACCAGGACAAGCAGAACGCCTTCGGGTTTGAGGTTTCCACGGCCGGGGTCCAGACCGATTTCAAGGCCACCAGCAACGGGAACGAGACCACTTGGGACGCCGTGTGGCAAAGTGCCGTGGCGCGCCATCCGCAGGGCTGGAGCGTGGAGCTCCGGATTCCGTACTCCGCCATCCGGTTCCCTAAAAAAGACGTGCAGACCTGGGGCATCAACTTCTGGCGCTCTACCCGCCGCTACCGCGAGGAAGCCTTCTGGAATTTCGTGGACAGCTCCATCCAGGGTTGGGTGAACCAGTTTGGCGAGGTGCACGGCATCACCGGCCTCAAAGCCCCCCTGCGGCTGTCGCTCATGCCTTATCTTTCCGGCTACGCCGATCATTTTCCGCAGGACCAGCCCGGCAAGAAAGACCTCAAGACCACCGTCAACGGCGGCATGGACATCAAGTACGGCATCAACGACGCGTTCACCCTGGACATGACTTTGGTGCCGGATTTCGGGCAGACCCAGTCAGACGCGCAGGTGCTCAACCTCTCGCCGTTTGAGGTGCGTTTTGACGAAAACCGGCAATTTTTCACCGAGGGCACCGAGCTCTTCAACAAGGCGGGCCTCTTTTACTCCCGCCGCATCGGGGCGCAGCCCATGAACTTCAACAACCTTTCTTATGACGAATCCCGGCACGGGGAGAAGGCCGAGATTCTGGAAAACCCCGCCAAAACGAGTCTGGTCAACGCCTCCAAACTCTCCGGGAGAACGAACAAAGGCCTGGGCATCGGGATTTTCAACGCCGTGACCCGCAACACCTACGCCACTTTGAAAAGCGGTTTAACCGATGAGGAGTTCAAGGTCCTGACTGATCCGGTGACCAATTACAACGTGCTGGTGCTGGACCAAAGTTTGCCCAACAGCTCGTTTGTGACGTTCACCAACACCAACGTGACCCGCGGGGCCGGTTTCCACAACGCCAACGTGACGGGGTTCATGACCAAGCTCACCAATAAGAAGAACTCCTACACCCTGAACCTGAGCGGCAACCTGAGCCAGCGCTACAACAAAGGCGAACTCCCCCAAGGCACCGAGGCCGTGGAGCTGGGTCACGCTTACTCGGCCAGTTTTGGGAAGACCAGCGGCAGTTTCCAGTTCAACGCCCGGCACACCGTGGAGAACCACACCTATGACATTAACGACCTGGGCTATCTGGACAACAACAACTCCCGCGAAACGCATGCCTACGTGGCCTACAACTTCTATAAGCCCTTCTGGAAACTGAACAACGCCTACAACGCGCTGGGCGTGCAGCACCGCATGCTCTACAAACCGTCTGCGTTCACTCAATTGGCCTATTTCCTGGAAACCAACGCCACCACCAAGAACTTCCTGTCCTTTGGGTACACCCTGGTCTGGCTGCCCAAAGACGGCTACGACTACTTTGAGCCCCGCTCCTACAACCAGGACGGTGTTCCTGACCAGAAATGGCGCAAACCGGCCGGTTGGGAAGTGAACTCCTACATCTCCAGTGACTACCGGAAGAAACTGGCCGTGGACCTGGAATTCGGGTTCTACTGGTCCCCGGAGTACCGCCAGCTGGACAAATGGATCGGGCTGAGTCCGCGCGTACGCGTGAATGACCACCTGCAACTGGTGTACAACATCCGCTACAATCACGCCCCGCGCGACTTTGGCTTTGCCGGCAATGATTCTCTTTATGAGGCACGAAAAATAGCCCAGCCAGACAGCATCTTCTTCGGTCGCCGGAAGGTACAGACCGTCAACAACATCGTCACGGGCACCTACATTTTCAACGCCCGCACCGCCCTGAACCTGAACATGCGCCATTACTGGTCCAACGCCACGTTTGACCGCTACTTTCTGCTGCAGGAAGACGGCAACGGCACGCCGCTGGAATACAAACCCGCCTCGCCGTCTGCCAATGCGCGCAATTTCAACGCCTTCAACATAGACCTGGTGTATAGCTGGCGGTTCGCGCCGGGCAGCGAGGTGAGCGTGGTCTGGAAAAACGCCATTTATGACAGCGCCGTGCCCGAGCGCGCCAGTTATTTCCTGAATCTGGGCAACACCATGCAGGCCAAACAATTGAATAGCTTCTCCGTTAAGGTATTATATTACCTGGACTACCAGGTTCTTAGACGCGCCCTTAAAACAAGATCCTAGATATGGTTTCCGCCAAAGCAGCTCTTATTGCCGGTGCCAGCGGGCTGGTAGGCAATTACTGTCTACACCTCCTGCTCCAAAGCCCCCGTTACAATAAAGTGATCTCGGTGGGGCGCAAGAAGCTGGACATCCACCACCCCAAGCTGCAGCAGATCATCGTGGATTTTGACAACCTGGAGCAGCACCGCCACAGCCTCATCGCCGATGACGTTTATTGCTGTTTAGGCACTACTATCAAGAAGGCAGGCTCAAAAGAGAAATTCCGGCAGGTAGACTACACTTACGTGCTGAACCTGGCCAAACTCACGTCCACCCATTTCGCCACGCAGTTTCTGGTGGTGTCGGCGCTGGGCGCCGATGCCCACTCCCGCATTTTCTACAACCAGGTGAAAGGCGAGATGGAGGAAGCCGTCAAAAAACTTCCGTTTACCGCCGTACACATTTTCCAGCCTTCGCTGCTGTTGGGCGAGCGGGAGGAGGTGCGTTTCGGGGAGAAAGCTGCCGAGGTCTTCATGAAAGGCGCCGGTTTCCTGTTCAACGGTCCGCTGCGCAAATACAAAGCCATCCACGCCCAGACCGTGGCCAAAGCCATGCTGGAAGCCGCCAAGCAAGACGGCGGCGGTGTGCTGGTGCACCCTTCTGAGCAGATGCAGCAATACGCTTAATGATTGTTGGTTGCTGATTGTTTTTAAGCCGATTTTCGGAAAACGCCTCTAAAACACGATAGACGTAACACCTTGCGTCTGACCCGGCCCGTCGCATATTCCGGCTCTTTTGCCTGCGTGCGTGAACCGCCACAACTTGCGCCGCTACCATTCTGTTTTAAGGCCGTTTTAGGTAAAAGGGCCCTGAAACGGAAAACGGTTTGGGGTTAACCTCTTGCTATCATCCGCGTACAGCCTGCAAACGAAACAGACACCATGGACTCGGCCCAGCACCAGATCAACCACCATTTCCCCCGCAGTACCCAGTATGACCCCACATGGGTGCGCGAGCATTCTATGGGCGAGAACGTGCTGTTCAACCTGGAGAGCATCACTTCGCTCCTGCCCCTGAAGAAAGGGATGCGCGTGCTGGATTTAGGTTGCGGCAAAGCGGCCAGCTCCATCTTTCTGGCGAAGGAATACGGCGTGCAGGTGTGGGCCGTAGACGAAGCCATCTCGGCCTCGGCCAACTACAACCGGGTGCAGGAAGAGAACCTGGAGAACCAGGTGTTCCCGCTCCAGCTGGATGCCCGCAATCTGCCCTTCCCCGAGGAGTTTTTTGACGTGGTGCTGGTCATCGACTCGTACACCTATTTTGGCACCGATGACAAGTACCTGCCCTACATCTGCCGCTTCCTGAAACCCGAGGGCTACATTGGTATTGTGGACGTCTGCTTCAAAGACGAGATTGAGACCATTGACCAGGTGCCCGAATTTCTGCAGGAGGATTTTCAGGCGTACTGGTACTACATCCACTCGGTAGCCTGGTGGCGGAAACTGTGGGAAAAGACCGGCCTGGTGCAGATCACCACCGCTGAACTGCTGCCCGCCGCCGACCTGATTAGGGAGCAGTACGTACGCGATTTTGAGGAACACGGCCAGAAAAAAGACCCTTTTGCGCGGGGTTTAAAAAAAGACAAAGACCACCAGATCAGCTTTTTCAGGCTCGTGGGCCAGCGTACCTCGCGGGGGGCGTACCTGCAGTCTTACAAAAAAGCGTAACTTTGCGCCTCGGTTTTACGGATGGGGCTATTGCTTTCCGTTCGCTGTTTTTATCAACAGGTAAAATAATACCGGGTTCTGCGCAGTTTTATAGGGGCAAGTGACACGCTTCTTTCTTTTGCAAAGAATCTTTTTTCTATGAGAAACAAACATCTTATTTTTGGGCTGGGAATCTTATTGCTTTCCGTGTTCCACCTGAACAGTGCCCAGGCCCAGACGGGCGGCATAGGGCTGCGGGTGGGCGGCCAGACCGGGGGCATCTCCGGGAAATATTTCTTCCGGGACGCCATCGCGTTTGAAGGTATTCTGGGAACAGGCTGGGGCCGACGGGGCTTTCAGCTAACCGGTTTGATTGAGTTCCATGCCCCGGCCCTGAATGTGGAGGGGCTGCAGTGGTTTTATGGCGGCGGGGCGCACGTGGGCGTCTTCAGGGGCCGGTACTACCACAAGCCGTCAAACAAACATTATGTAGAATCATATAACAGAACCCTCACCACAGTGGGGATAGATGGAATTGTAGGTTTGGAATATCAGATTACGGAGATTCCGATATCAGTGGGCCTTGATTTTAAGCCATTTTTCGAGACCAACCGAGACGGACTTTTCTTGTATGGAGACGGAGCTCTGACCGTGCGCTATACCTTCTAATGCTTCCCCGAACCTACTAGAAGAGCCTGCCTTGTGCAGGCTTTTTCTTTTTAGCAGGATGGCGTTTCCGGCCTGTTTTCAGGAAAGAAGGCCTAAAACGCAGGCTTGCCGCAGCCTTGCCCATGGCTTGCTAAAACCCGGCTCCAGCACCACGAAGCTTCTCGCCGAAAAGCATCCGCTGAGGCTCCTCTTGCAGGGGCGGCAGATTATTTATCCGTAAAAAAACGGATTTCAGGGTACTTTTATTGTGTTTTATACGTTAGCAGAAAACATCCCTTTAAATAAGGGGTTTAGAGCTTCTTTCTTATTTGCGCCAACGCTCTCCGCGCAGGTCCCGCTGATTCTCACCTCTCGCGGTTCCCTTCTTTTTACAGTATTTCCATGTCATCGAAATTAAAATTCACCAATACGCATAAATCCACATTTTATGCCACCGCCCGCCTGCGCGTAGACGCTTACCTCAAGGGAAAAGGCGGCGAAAAACACGCCACGCCGGCCATGTGGCGCAAAACCGCTTTTTTCCTCCTTGGGGCACTGGCCCTGTACGGCCTGATCCTCTCCAATGCGTTTGGGGTTTGGACTATGTTCGGGCTGGCGTTGCTGCTGGGCGTTTTCAGTGCTTTTATCGGGTTTAACGTGTGCCACGATGCCATTCACGGGGCGCTGTCCTCCAACAGCAAAGTGAACAAGGTATTCAGCTTTGTCTTTAACCTGATTGGAGCCAGCCCCTACGTCTGGAACCTGACGCACAACGTGGTACACCACACCTATACCAACATTCCCGGCCACGATGAGGATATTGAGGTGGCGCCAGGCCTCATCAGGGTAGACCCCAATGAGAAGGTGAACAAAGTGCAGCGGTTCCAGCACATTTACGCCTTCGGGCTGTACAGCCTCTCGTCCCTCTCCTGGGTGCTCCGGAAAGATTACATCAAATTCTTCCAGAAACAGATTGGGGAGCAGGACACGGCCAATCACCCTAAAAAAGAATATTACAAGCTTTTCTTGTACAAAGCCATTTACTACGTCTTGTTTATTGTGTTGCCGCTGGTGGTATTGGACATTACCTGGTGGCAGTTTATCATCGGTTTCCTGGGGCTGCACTTAGCCGAGGGGCTGGTCATGGGGCTGGTATTCCAGCTGGCCCACGTAGTGGAAGGAACTGATTTTCCGGAGCCCAACGCTCAGGGGAACATGGAAGAGGCCTGGGCCGATCACCAGATGCGCACCACAGCCAACTTTGCGACCAAAAATAAACTGGCGGGCTTCTTTCTGGGCGGCCTGAACCAACAGATTGAGCACCACCTGTTCCCAAAAGTCTGCCACATCCATTATCCCGGTATTTCGGAAATCGTGAAGAAAACCGCCTTTGAGTTTGGCCTGCCTTACATTGAAAGCCCCACCTTCTCTAAAGCCTTGGGTTCGCACTACCGCATGTTAAAGAAACTGGGCTGGCATGCTTACCGGGAGCAGCAACTCGCTTACGAAGTGGAAAGCCCTACCGAAAAGAACCTGGCGCTCAGCTAGCATTCCCTATAAAGAGGATGAACCCGGACTCTTGGCAGATTTTGCTGAAGGTCCGGGTTCTTTTTTTAATGCCTCGGCACCAACGTTGCCCCTGCGTTCCTGTGCATACCTGAGCATCGGCTTTGCTGCTTTACCTGCCGTGCCCATCTTTCCCCTTTCTTTCCACCTGAGACACGCAGGAAAACGTTTAAAAACTTGACTAAATACCGCAAGCGGAAGAAGCCTAAATGCAATTATCGTTCTTGTTCGCAAGGAAAACTCCGGTGTCATCCTTTTCATTTTAGGGCCGATTTCCTGAAAACAGCCTCAAAACACCGAGTGGCTTTGGCTATTTCCGCTCTACGTTTCGCCATTCCTCGCACATTTGCAGAATCCAATTGCAGCATGTATCTTTGCTACTGCTTATCAAGAAAGACGGAGGGATTAGGCCCTGTGATGTCTTAGCAACCCAATTCAGTTGGGTGCTACTTCCTACCCGCTGCCACTGCTGCAACGGGGGAGATGAGTGACGGAGATTCCTACACGCCTACCCGCCACTTCCTCCTGCCCTTTCTTGAGACGCAACCTAACTTTTGGTTTGCAGAGAAGATGACCCCAATAGAGGAAGAAGTAAAAAAACGCATTTTAGTCTTAGACGGTGCCATGGGTACCATGATCCAGCGGTACAACCTCCAAGAGGAAGATTACCGCGGCGAGCGTTTCAAAGACTACCACCTGGACGTGAAGGGCAACAACGACTTGCTCTCTATCACCCAACCGCACATCATTAAGGAAATTCACAGCCTCTACTTTGAGGCGGGCGCCGACATTGCCGAGACGAACACCTTCAGCGGCACCTCCATTGCCATGGCCGATTACGACATGCAGGATTTGGTGTACGAACTGAACTACGAGTCTGCCCGCATTGCCCGCGAAGCCGCCGATGAATGGACCGCTAGAACGCCAGACAAGCCGCGCTTCGTAGCCGGAGCCATCGGGCCCACCAACCGTACTGCGTCTTTGTCCCCAGACGTAAACAATCCCGGCTACCGCGCCATTACCTATGATGAACTGGTAGAAGCCTACACGGAGCAGGTGCGCGGGCTGGTAGACGGCGGCGTGGATTTGCTGTTGGTGGAAACCATTTTTGACACCTTGAATGCCAAGGCGGCTTTGTTCGCCATTGACCAATACAGCCAACAGACGGGCAAACGCCTTCCGCTCATGGTATCCGGTACCATCACCGATGCCAGCGGTCGTACGCTTTCTGGTCAAACCGTGGAGGCGTTTTTGTACTCCGTGTCACACATGCCGCTGTTGAGCGTGGGCTTTAACTGCGCTTTGGGTGCAAAGCAGCTGCGTCCACACTTGCAGAGTTTGAGCAAGGCGTCCAAGTTCTATATCAGCGCGTATCCAAATGCCGGTCTGCCAAACGCGTTTGGGGCCTATGACGAGACGCCGGAGCAAATGGGCCAACACATCAAAGATTTCCTGGACAACAACTTCGTGAACATTGTGGGTGGTTGCTGCGGAACTACACCGCCGCACATCAAAGCCATTGCGGAGATTGCCAAACAATATCCGCCACGTCCAAGACCACAACTGCCCGCCGTTCCTACCTATTCAGGCTTGGAGCCGCTCACCGTGTATGAAGGTTCTAACTTCGTGAACATTGGCGAGCGGACCAACGTGACCGGTTCCAAGAAATTCGCCCGTCTCATTTTGAATGAGCAGTACGAGGAGGCTTTGGCCATTGCCCGCCAGCAGGTAGAGAACGGGGCCCAAATTATTGACGTGAACATGGATGAAGGCATGCTGGACTCTGAGGCCGCCATGACCTTGTTCCTGAACCTCATCGCCTCTGAACCAGACATCGCCCGGGTGCCGATCATGATTGACTCCTCCAAGTGGAGTGTGATTGAGGCCGGTCTGAAGTGCGTGCAGGGGAAAGCCATCGTGAACTCTATCTCGCTGAAAGAAGGCGAAGAAGCGTTCAAGGAGCGGGCTCGCAAAGTACGCAGCTACGGTGCCGCCGTGGTAGTGATGGCATTCGACGAAGAAGGCCAAGCCGACAACTACGAGCGCCGCATCCAGATCTGCGAACGGGCCTATAACATCCTGACCAAAGAAGTGGGCTTCCCCGCCGAGGACATCATCTTTGACCCCAACATTCTCACCGTGGCCACGGGCATGGAGGAGCACAACAACTACGCCGTAGACTTCATCAACGCCACCCGCTGGATTAAACAGAACCTTCCGGGTGCTAAAGTGAGCGGCGGAGTGAGTAATATCTCTTTCTCGTTCCGGGGCAATGACCCCGTGCGCGAGGCCATGCACTCGGTGTTCCTGTACTACGCCATCAAAGCCGGGCTGGACATGGGCATCGTGAACGCGGGTATGCTGGAAGTCTACGAGGAAATCCCGAAGGACCTGCTGGAGCGCGTGGAAGACGTGCTGCTGAACCGCCGCCCAGACGCCACCGAGCGCCTGGTGGAATTCGCCGAGACGGTGAAAAACAAAGGCAAGGAAGTCGTTCGCGACGAGGCTTGGCGCCAGGAACCGGTGCAGAAGCGTTTAACGCATGCTTTGGTAAAAGGACTGGTAGAGTACATCGACCAGGACGTGGAAGAAGCCCGTCACCTATTTAGCAAACCGTTGGAGGTGATTGAAGGTCCGTTGATGGATGGCATGAACGTGGTAGGTGACTTGTTTGGTGAAGGCAAAATGTTCCTGCCGCAGGTAGTAAAAAGCGCCCGCGTGATGAAGAAAGCCGTTGCCTATCTGCTACCTTATATTGAGCAAGAAAAAGTACGCGCCGCTGCTAACGGAGACACCTCCACCCGCCAGACTAATGGCAAAATCCTGATGGCGACCGTGAAAGGTGACGTGCACGACATTGGGAAGAACATTGTGGGCGTAGTATTGGCCTGCAACAACTATGAAGTAATTGACCTGGGTGTGATGACACCCGCCGATAAAATTCTGGATGCTGCCCGCGAGCACAACGTGGACGTGATTGGCCTGAGTGGTTTGATTACCCCGTCCCTAGACGAAATGGTGCACGTAGCCCGCGAAATGGAGCGGCAAAACTTCAACATCCCGCTGCTCATTGGCGGCGCCACTACTTCCCGCGCCCATACCGCGGTGAAAGTTGCTCCAGCCTACAACGGCACCGTGGTGCACGTACTGGATGCCTCACGCAGCGTGCCCGTGGTAGGAAACCTGTTGAGCCCCGAGAACAAAGAGAAGTTCGCGCAAGACACCCGCCTGGAGTACGACCAGATGCGCGAAGGCTACCTGAGCCGCCAAAAAGAGAAGAAATACCTGCCCCTACCACAGGCGCGCGCCAACAAACTGCCTATTGACTGGAAAGCCGAAGACGTGTACACCCCAGCCAAAACCGGGGTGCAGGTATTCCAGAACTTCCCGCTGGAAGAACTGGTGCCGTACATTGACTGGACCCCATTCTTTCAGGCCTGGGAGCTGCACGGCAAATTCCCGAAACTGCTGGAAGACGCAGTAGTAGGCGCGGAAGCCACCAAACTCTACGCCGATGCTCAAACGTTACTCAAGCGAATTGTAGACGAGAAGCTTTTAACTGCTAACGGCGTAGCGGGCTTGTTTCCGGCCAACTCAGTGGGCGATGATGACGTGGAAATCTACACGGATGAAGCGCGTACCGAGATTTTGACCCATTTCCGTACCCTTCGCCAGCAAGGCCAGAAAGGCCCCAACGTGCCTAACCTCGCCCTGGCTGATTTTGTAGCACCTAAAGAAACGGGATTAGCCGATTACACGGGAGGCTTTGCCGTAACGGCGGGCATTGGCCTGGATGAACTGGTAAAACAGTTTGAAGCCGACCATGACGATTACCACAGCATCATGGCTAAAGCCCTCGCTGACCGCTTAGCCGAAGCCTTCGCCGAGAAGTTGCATGAGATAGTGCGCAAAGAGATTTGGGCCTATGAGCCGGAAGAAAGCCTCACCAACGAAGAACTCATCAAAGAGAAATACCAAGGCATCCGTCCGGCGCCCGGCTATCCGGCCTGCCCGGACCATACTGAAAAAACGACTTTGTTCCAGTTGCTGGACGTGGAGAAACACACGGGCATCACCTTAACCGAGAGCCTCGCCATGTACCCTACCGCAGCTGTGTCTGGGATGTACTTCGCGCATAAACAGTCACGATACTTCGGGTTGGGCAAGATTGAGAAAGACCAGGTGGTAGACTACGCCCAGCGCAAAGGCATGACCGTGGAGGAAGTTGAGCGTTGGCTGTCTCCGAATTTGAATTATTAGGTTTTCTGTTTCGGGACTGGTTTGATGAAAACAGCCCCGAAACAGGGAATTCCTTATTCAAGAGATAACCTCTCTTTTGGAGAACACTCTTCTCCCTCTGTCATCCTGAAAGGAACTTGTGGGCGAGCTAGAAAAGCGTGAAAGAAGCGCTATTACCGCTCGTTCACAAGATCCTTCCAGGATGACAAATGGGGAGAACGAGAAAGGAAAAAAAAGTAAGATATGAAACCATCGAGGCAAATTGCCTCAAAACACCTTGCCCTCTTCAAAACGAGAGAGCCAAAACAAAAGCAATAGCAAGGCTTACGCCTGAGATATACATAACTTCAATGAAAGTTACTGAGCACTTACAGAACGCCACCAATACCCTTTTCTCGTTTGAGATTCTGCCGCCGGTGAAGGGCACCAGCATTCAGTCCATTTACCAGGGCATTGACCCTTTGATGGAGTTCAAGCCGCCGTTCATCAACGTGACCTACCACCGCGAGGAGTATGTGTTCAAGGAGCGCGAGAACGGGTTGCTGGAGAAAATCACCATTAGAAAGCGGCCGGGCACGGTGGGCATCTGCTCCGCCATCATGAACAAGTATCACGTAGACGCGGTGCCGCACATCATCTGTGGGGGCTTCAGCCGGGAAGAGACCGAGAACGCCTTGATGGACCTCAACTTCCTGGGCATCGACAACGTGCTCTTGCTGCGCGGTGATGCCGTGAAGACAGAGCCGGGTTTCCGGCCGCACAAAGACGGGCACTCGTATGCGGCGGACCTGATCAAACAGGTGGTGGACCTGAACCACGGCCATTACCTAGACGAGGAGATGGAAAACCCCGTGCCTACTGATTTCTGCATCGGCGTGGCCGGTTACCCCGAGAAGCACATGGAGGCCCCCAACTTGTCTACTGACCTCAAATACCTGAAGCAGAAAGTAGACCTGGGCGCCAACTACATCATCACCCAGATGTTCTTTGACAACCAGAAGTTCTTTGACTTCGTGAAGGCGTGCCGGGCGGCGGGCATCACGGTTCCCATCATTCCGGGCCTGAAAACCCTCACCACCAGAAACCAGCTGAGCATTCTGCCGCGCTACTTCAACATTGACCTGCCCGAGGACCTGGTAAGCGCCGTAGACGCCTGCACCAGCGCCAAAGACGTGAAACAGGTGGGCATTGACTGGACTATCCAGCAGTGCAAGGAACTGATGGAATTTGGTGTACCCTGCCTGCACTTCTACACCATGAGTAAATCTGATGCGACCGTGGCCGTGGCCAAAGAAATCTTCTAAGGCTGTTTTCACCCTCATTTCCGGAAAACACTCCCAAAACAGAAGGGCCATTCGCTAGCACGAGTGGCCCTTCTGTTTTGTATGACTTGCGTTTGCCCAATGTAATGCCTTACCGTCGGCGCAAAAACAACATTCCGTTTAAAGGCTGTTTTACAGAAAAGAGGGCAAAAGCATCCGGGCCAACAAATCGATTTTTATCACCTAATCAAAACACCCAAACAGGCGGCGCTTCCTCTTTAAACATCCATGTACTTAGTAGCCGATGTGCAGAATGGCGTCTCCCTGGTTCACCACTGGCATGTTATTCAGCCCAACGACGTGCCCGCTGACGTGGGAGGTGATGGGGTGCGTGGCGTATCCGTAGGGGTCGGAAACAGCGCCTACCTGCTGGCCCCGGTTCACCTGTTGCCCGTTGCGCACGAAACTGCGGAAAAGCCCGGCGCGCGGAGCCCTGATCCAGGTGGTGCTTTGGCAAATGATGGAAGGTTGCGACGCCGGCACCGAATCTGCGGCCATGCCCAGGTGGTGCATCACCCGGCGGGTACCTTCCAGGCCCAGGATAATGCCAGGTTCGTCCAGCCGCAAAGACTCGCCGGTTTCGTACACAATGATGGTTTTCCCGAGGTTGGAGGCTTCTTTCCGGAGGGAGCCGGGCCGGTAATTGGAGTTCAGGACGAAGGGTGCCCCAAACGCCCGGGCCAGGGTATCGCTCTCGCCGTCTTCCAAGCGGCACCTGATCTGCGGAAAATTGGATTTGCTTCGGCCCCCGGTATGAAAATCGATGCCGTAATCTACCAGCGGCAGAATCTCTTTGGTGAAACGGGCGGCCACGCGGCTGGCCAATGATCCTTTGGCGTTGCCGGGGAAACTTCGGTTCACGTCTTTCCCATCGGGCACTTCGCGGGAGAAATTCAGGAAACCGTAGATGTTGAGAATGGGAATGGCCAGCACGGTGCCGCACAAGGGCCGCAGCAGATCGCGCCGGATCATCCGCCGGATCATTTCCACGCCGTTCACTTCATCGCCGTGCATGCCCGCCATGAGCAGCAGCACCGGCCCCGGTTCCTGCGCCCGGAACACGTGGATCGGGATGTTGATCTCCGTGCCGCTGGGCAGCCGGGAGATGTTCAGCCTGATCAGTTTCCGGTCACCGGCGTAAATGGGAATATCATTGATGATCATCTCCGCCATCCGGGGTACTTGCCTTTTTAGGTTTCTTGGCTTTGCCTTTGCTCACCAACAACTCAATGTATTCAATGATTTTTCCGGCGATGTCTTGCTGGGTGGCTTTCTCAATGCCTTCCAGCCCCGGCGAGGAGTTCACTTCCAGAATCAACGGTCCGCGTTTGGACTGCAGCATGTCTACGCCCGCCACGTCCAGCCCCAATGATTTGGCAGCCGTGAGAGCGGCGGCTTTCTCGGCGCGGGTGAGTTTGATGAGGCTGGCGCTGCCGCCGCGGTGCAGGTTAGACCTGAACTCGCCTTCCTTGCCCTGCCGTTTCATGGCACCCACTACTTCGCCGTTCACCACAAACACCCTAATGTCGGCGCCTTTGCTTTCGGCGATGAACTCCTGCACAATGATGCGGGCCTTGAGGTTGTGGAAAGCCTCAATCACAGACTCGGCGGCTTTCTGGGTCTCGGCCAACACCACGCCCAGACCCTGGGTGCCTTCCAGCAATTTGATTACCAGCGGCGCGCCACCCACTTCCTTGATCAGCTCCTTGACTTGCTTGGAATAGTTGGTGAACGCAGTTTTAGGCATGCCCAGGCCGGCGCGGGCCATGATCTGAAGGCTGCGGAGTTTGTCGCGGGAGCGCAGGATGGACTGGGAGGCTACCACGCTTTTCACTTTCATCATCTCAAACTGGCGCACCACGGCCGTGCCGTAAAAAGTCACGGAGGCCCCAATGCGCGGGATGATGGCGTCTATGCCGGTGAGCAACTCCCCTTTGTACAGAATGTGCGGATCACCTTTCTCCATGACCAGGTCACAGCGCAGGTGGTCCAGCACCACCGCCTCATGGCCCCGTTGCTGGGCAGCTTCCACCAACCGGCGGGTGGAATATAATTTAGGGTCGCGAGACAGAATCGCAATTTTCATAGCGGAGAGTTCTTGGGTGAGGTATTTCTTTGCTTGGTTTTGTTTTTGGCCTTGAGCGACAGGTATTTCTTGGAGACGTCTACCACGAAGCGCTTCCGGAGCAGCGTGCGCCCCAAAAGCACCGGGTACTTGAGATCGCTCCGGTCTGAGAGGGAGAACTCGGTCTCCACTTCCTCGCCATGGATTTTCACCTTGGTACGGATAACGTAGCGTTCCTGTACATCGCCAAACGAACTTTTTACGCAGCGCAGGTCAAATTCGGTGAACTGAAAGGCCTTGTGGTTGTAGCCGGGGTGGTTGGCGTCCAGCAACTCAAAGTGAATGGCCCGCCTCCCGTCCGGCAGATCCACCTCCCGGATGTTGTTGCAATGAATAGAAGACGTATACGCGCCGGTATCCACTTTGGCCTCAATGTCAAACAATTCCAGCGCGGGGAAATCTACCATCTCCCGCCGGCCTATGACGCTTTTAACAGGTTTGTCTTTCTTCATACCCTTACAGCTTAACCGTTTTGGGGCCGTTTTTGGAAAACAGGCCCTAAACCAAACCTTATTTACCGGTGTAGGTGATGCGGTAAATGGCATCGTTCATGTCATCTGAGACCAGCAGCGAACCGTCTGGCATCACCTCCACGTCTACCGGGCGGCCCCACTCCTTGCCGTCCTGCAGCCAGCCCGCCGCAAACGGCACAAAGCTGCCTTTGCCCTGGGCATCGGTGCGGTAGAGGCTCAGGCGGTACCCGATCTTCTCGGTGCGGTTCCAGGAGCCGTGCTCGGCAATGAAGATCTGGTTTTTATACGCCTCGGGGAACATGGTACCGGTGTAGAACTCCATGCCCAAGGTTCCGCCGTGCGGATTCAGTTTCTGGACCGGGGCGGTGTAATCCGCGCAGTCCTTCCCTTTCCCGAACTCGGGGTCCAGGGTCTCGCCGGCGTGGCAGTACGGATAGCCGAAGTGCATGCCTTTCTTGGGGGCACGGTTCAGTTCATCCGGGGGCATGTTGTCGCCCATGAGGTCGCGGCCGTTGTCGGTGAACCAAAGCTCTTTGGTGCCGGGGTGCCAGTCAAAGCCTACGGTGTTGCGCACGCCGTGGGCAAACACCTCCAGGCCGGAGCCGTCTGGGTTCATGCGGCTGATGGCGGCGTACACCGGTTCCTTGCGGTCACAGATGTTACAGGGCGCGCCCACCGGCACGTACAGCTTGTCATCTGGCCCGAAGGCGATGTATTTCCAGCCGTGGTGCTCCTCAGTGGGGAATTTGTCATAGACTACCGCCGGTGTGGGCGGGCTCTTCAGGTTCTCGGCGATGTTGTCATAGCGCGTGATGCGGCTGATCTCGGCTACGTACAGCGATCCGTTGCGTAACGCCACCCCGTTGGGCATCTTCAGCCCCGAGGCGATGGTGATCACTTCATCGGCTTTGCCGTCTTTGTTTTTATCTGGCAGGGCGTACACGCTGCCTTTGTCGCGGGAGCCTACGTAGAGGGTGCCGTCTGGCCCCAGCGCCATGGAGCGGGCATTGACCACGTTGCGGGCGAAGTAGCTGATCTGGAAACCGTCTGGCAG
Organism: Rufibacter sediminis; assembly: GCF_014269285.1. GTDB lineage: Bacteria > Bacteroidota > Bacteroidia > Cytophagales > Hymenobacteraceae > Nibribacter > Nibribacter sediminis. The sequence goes on along the minus strand of NZ_JACOAF010000010.1, from coordinate 60,072 downwards.
CGAGATCTTAGCCAGATCGGCATCGGTGGCGGGTTGCTCCGTGACGTTCTCAGAGGCGGTGTCCTGGGCGGCGGTGGAGGTTCTCTCGCCTTCTTCGTTGGCATCGGGCTTGCCCGAGTTAGAGGAACAGGACAGTTGGCCCACCAGAACCAGCAGACTGGCCCCCAGTTTAAGTCGTAAAGGAAGTTTCATAGTTTTAGATTGTACGGGTGAGGCGGAGGAAAACAGAGCCGTAGCTTCCGTTTCTGGCCACTTTTGACAAAAGTAAGCGAAAAACGGAATTCTCCTCCAGAGGTGTATACGCAAAGAATTTCAGTTCGCTGTCTTGGCGGGGTGGTTCCGCAACCAGGTGGCCACGCTGTAGAGCAGGTTGGTGTGCCCGGTCTGTAAGACCACCAGGTTGTGCCGCCGGAGGGCGTTCAGAAAAACCTGCAGGCGCTTCTGGGAAATAATCTGGTCATACTTGCCCAGGAAGATGTTCACTTCAATGTTGCTCTGGTTCAGGAGCGCCACAATCTGGCGGGTATCAAAGGTCAGCTTGCTGAAGCCGGTCCAGCTGCGGTACACTCGCAGGCGCTTCTGGGGCGAGTCCATCTGCCAATTGGCGAACTTCACCAGGCTGGGGTCTACCCAGCGTTTCTGCTGCAGCCAGGTGAGCGTCTGAAAAAACCGCGTGGGCCGCAGCACAATGCGCTTGAACAAACCCTGCAGCCAGCCGGGGTACGTGGCAATGCTGTAAAGCAGGTGCGTTTTGATGCCGTCTGGGGCAATGAGGTACAGTTCCTCCATTTGGCCGTGGAACTTCTCCAGCACCGTAAGCGCGAACTTGCCGCCCATGCTGAACGCCATCACTGAGAACCGCCCGATGTGCTCTTTCTCCAACAGCCCCTGGATGAACGCCTGCAGTTTCTTTTTGGAGAGCGGCTGATCGGCTTTGCTCAACGTGCTCTTGCCGTGAAAAAACAGATCGATGGAAAACACCGTGTACTCTGGCTGCAAAGTGCGGGCCATGGCGTCATAGTAATGCCCTTCCTGCCCGTACCCGTGGAACGCCAGCAGCGCCTTGGGGCCGTGGCCCATGACCCGGTAATGCAGCTTGGAGGATTTTATCTGGATGAATGGCACAGATTCTGGAACGGTTTCGGGTGGTTGATTCAGAAAAGAAGCAGGTAGCCTGGCTTCTGGGTTTCTACGGCATTTTCACAAAGGGGGCGCAAACGAACAGTAGATCGCACGTTTGCCCTTCGTAAACCCCCCGATGACGAGTGAAACAACTGATGTAAGGAGTCAGATCCCAGGTACTGGAATAGTATTCTGAGGAACAGGCTGAAATGGATTTCATGTCTCAGAACCTAGACCCGCCATCGGAGACCAAGCTATTTGAAATCAAGCTAATAATTCTAATTTCGGCGGATTATCGCCTGAGAACCGCCCGCATTTACCATTCGTTTCCGCCTTCGTCAACAAATGCATATCTATATAGAAATATATCCGGTTGTTTTACCTGAGAAGCCGTATAGCCAAAGACAGAACTAACGAACTAAATATATGAAAACCAAGAACTTACTATTCACCTTATTAACGGGCCTGTTCACCTTTTTCGCGGCGCAGGCCTTTGCCCAAACCACCGAAAACGAGCAGGAACAGAAACTGGAGCAGGACTCTCTGAAAGAGAGAGCGCAGGGCGACAAAAAGCGGCTGTCTGACTTAGACAGCCAAAAGAAAGCCGCTCAGTCTGACGCGAAAACCGCTAAAAAGAACTCCAAGGAAGCCGACCGGATCGAGAAAGATGCCTCCAACGCTGCTAAAGAAGCCAAACAAGCTTCCAGAATGGAGACCAAAGCCCAACGGAACAGAGCCAACGCCGACAAACAAGCCAAGAAAGCAGCCAGAGCCGTAGAAAAATCAGTCAATAACTAATTCCTCTCCTAACCGCCAGAAAGCCTCTCCCACCCGGAGGGGCTTTTTTGTTTTAAGCCCCTTTATCCAAACAGAGCCCCAAAACGCCGTTGCAAATTCCTTCTCTCCGGAGTTGCACCCAGCGTTCATATCTGCGGGATGAGCCCAGGGATAGTCGATTACAAGAGACGGCATACAAGCCTACACTTATCCCCAAGAGTATTTTCTGATAGAAGGAAAGCCCCTCCGGTTTCACCGCATCTGCCATTCCAGAGCCTACTGGGGAATCTGTCTATTCTCTACCGTGGTCACTCTACTGGCCCGGCCCGCGGCGTCAAAGGTGGCCAGTTTTATGGTTCCTTTTTCCAAAACAGGCCCAGAATAGACTTTGCTGGTGGCGGTAGGCTCTGACCCGTCGGTGGTGTACCGGATGGTCATGCCCGGGAACTGCACGTTGGCCAGTACTTTGCCGTCCTGCACCTGCGCGCCCACCGGCGGGATGCGGTAACCGAACCCTCCGGCATAATAGCTCAGGCGCGGCAGCTCGCGTTTGCCCAGCACGTTCACAAATTCAGACCAGGCCTGCTGGTACGCGGCTTTGCTCTGCCCTGATTCTGGGTTGGTAGCCCAGACCGGGTCTGGTGCCCAGGCTCGTTCCGCGAGGCCCAGGAGCTTAGGCAACAGCATGTACTCCAACCGATCCGGGGAGGTGATGGTCTCGCTCCAGAGCGGTGCCTGCAGCCCCACAATGTTGCCGCGGGCGGCGGGCTTCAGTTGCTCTTTCCCCGCGAAGGCCGCGGTATTGGTCAGCGGTTTGTTGTCATCGTTTACCCGGATGCTCTTCATGTAATCATAGGGAATGAAATAGAAGGGCTTGTCCACATCCAGGAAACCGCCCCAGTACAGGCCTTTTTCATCGTACTCCTTCTGGTAAGCCAGATCCAGGTAAAAATGCGACACGTTGGTGAGCACCACTTTGTAGCCGGCGTTGGCCATGCGGTACGGCAAATCCAGGTTAGCGCCCTGGTTGTTCCAGACATCCACGTGGAAATTCTCCTTCACAAACTGCGGGTTGGCCACATAGCTCAGGCGACCGTTGGTGCGCACCTTGCTCAGCCCGATTTCCTCCCAACCCGACAGGTAGAGCTTCCGTTTCTCCAGCATGGTGTTCAACTTCCCGAAAAAGTAGTACCACAGGTCATCTATGTTCTTCAGGCTGGGGTTGCTGGCCATCAGTTTCTGCACCTCCGGCGATTTTTCCCACACGCCGTTGGGCACCTCGTCTCCGCCGAAGTGGATGGTCTGGATAGGCGCTCCGGCTTCTTTGTACATGGCCAGCAACTCATCGGTCACTTTCTCCAGGAAACGGTAAGCCGATGGCAAGGCCACGTTGATCACGTTGTCATTGAAATACTGCACCGACCGGTACACTGATTTATCGTTCAGGTCGCGGAGCAGGTATTGTTCAGCCTCGGCTTTTTTGCCTTCCTTCATCAGGCGGTCGTAACGGGCATCCATAGATTTGATGGCGGCGCGGGCGTGGCCGGGCGTCTCCACCTCGGGGATGACCTTGATGTGACGCGCCTTGGCGTACTTCAGAATCTCCACGAAATCAGCTTTGGTGTAGAAGCCGCTGCCGCTGGATTGGTCCACCTCCGGGCCAGAGCCATAGGCGGGGCGCAGGAAGTTCTTCTCGTCCACGGTATGCCCTCGGCGGCCACCTACCTGCGTCAGCTCCGGCAAACCCGGAATCTCAACGCGCCAGCCCTCGTCATCGTTCAGGTGGAAATGGAAGACGTTCAGCTTGTACAGGGCCATCATGTCCAGCACCCGCAGCACTTGCTCTTTCTTGTGGAAATTCCGGGCCACGTCCAGCATGAACGCCCGATGCCCGAACCGGGGCGCGTCTTTCACCTGCACGCCGGGCACCGTCACCGAGGTCTGCTTGCTCGCCAAGGCCGCGGGCGGCACTAGGGTCTTCAATGACTGCGTGCCATAGAAAGCCCCGGCCGGCGTAGTGGCCGAGATAATAATCTCCTGCGAGGTCACCTGCAGTTCATAGGCCTCAGGGCCCATCCCGTTTTTCTTCTGTAGCCGGATGGCTTTGCCGGTTCCGGAGGTCTTCACCTCGGGTTTGGCGCTGAAGATGGTGCCCAAATGTGCGGCCAGCAAAGCAGCCTCGTTCTGGAAAGCTTTGTCAGTCACCACCGGCACCGCAGCCGTCAGCACGAAAGGCTGCTCCGTCTCTTTGTACTGCGCGGGCGTAGGGAACACCTTGGTGAGTTTCTCGGTGGCCACCTCCTGAATGGCGCTGTTCTGGACGTAAATGTCTTTGGATTCAATCCAGCCCACCATGTTCCTGGCGGGTTTGATGATCTGGACATCTGCGATGGTGTGGCCTTTGGAAGGTTCTTTGTCCCAGACCAGGTAAAAGCCCCGGGGCGCTCTGGACTCGTTCACAATCTGCCCGGCAGCGACAAACTCAATGCGCTGCGATGCGCCAGGAGCCAGCTCTTTGAAGGCAGCAGTCGGCACCATCCGGAGGAAATCGCCGTTAATGGACTCCGTTTTCACCGGTGCGTTCGCATCTGTGGGCTTAAACGAAGGCGTGCTATGGAAGTACAGACTCCAGCCGGTGGCCGGCAAAGAGGTGGTACCCGCATTCTTGATCGTGAACACCGAAAGCGTCTGGTTCTTCCCCTGATGTTTCTCTTCCAAGACTTCCCAGGACAGGCGAAGCGGCTGCTGGGCCGTTTGAACAGTACGGTTTGGGGATGTCTTTTCCTGGGGCGGAGTTTGCGCGGGGGAGCAGATGGAAAGAGAGCTCAGCAGAAAAACAAAGAAGTGGTTCATGTAGGGGAAATTTTAAGTCAGAGGCCACGCAACCGGAGTAAAAGAACAAACGCCGTTCCAAAGATTGTGCGCCAGCCAAAGGTTTGATCGGCTAAATATAGGATTCCCAGCCGACTTTTCTGCTTTTGGATGGTGGCGGGCAACGGCTCTCCCAGGTTTGAGCCCGGTTCCGGCTCCCTTTGTGCTGCTAAAAAGCAGAAGCCGCTTTCGGCCTTGTTTTAAGAAAACAAGGCGGAAAACGGCTTTATCAGCTGGCGCGTTCCAGGGCCAGAATCAGGAAAACAGGCCTAAAACGGATTGGGTAAACGAATAGCCTTTATATTTTGGATACGCCGCCGGACACCACAAACTTCATGACCTCACTGCTAGGGATCTCCAGGTAGGTGACGTTCTCGCGGGCCACCAGGAACAACTCCCCGGAAAAGTTATAGGAGTGCGGGAAATACACGGCCACTTTATCTGGCATGTTCACGGCCTCCATGGATAACTGCGTCACGAAACCCAGTTTGTAGGTATCATTGAACTGCGTCATTTTCACCAGCACCGGTTGGTTGAACTTCTGGTTTTCGCCCACAAACGCGTCAAAGAGGTCTTTGAGCGAAGAGTAGATCATGTTCACCAGCGGCAGACGGCTCATGATGCGCTCGGTGAGCACAAAGAAAGGTTTCACCAGGAAAGAGGAACCGATAAACCCCACTAGCGTGACCAGCATCACAATCAGCAGCAACCCTACACCCGGGTATCTCAACCAGAACAGCTCATCTAGCCAATTAATAGTGGCCACAATGATGTAGATGGTCAACGAGATGGGCGCTACAATCAGGAAACCGTTGAGGAAATACCGTAAGATTTTTTTCATACACAGGAAAATAGTAAAAAAGCCCCGTCTCCGGGGCTTTTAAATATACTGAATCTCTAATATTTTGTTGTGCGAATTATACCGTCACCGGGTGCTGGGCCTGAATGGCCTCGGCTACTTGCTGCATCAACCACATGGGCGTGGAAGTGGCGCCGCAGATGCCCACGGAGGTGGCGTCTTTGAACCAGGCCATGTCTAGTTCCTCGGCGTTCTCCACGAAATAGCTTCTGGGGTTCACCCGCTGGCAGACTGCGTACAAAGCTTTGCCGTTGGAGCTTTTCTTACCGCTCACAAAGATGACCACGTCATGGTGCTGCGCGAATTTGTCCAGTTGCGGCTCGCGGTTAGACACCTGGCGGCAGATGCTGTCATTCGCATCCAGGTCAAACACCTCTAAGCCGGAGGCTTTCACCGCCGCTACCCGCTCCTCAATGAGTTCCTTCATGCGGTAGAAACCTTTGGTGCTTTTGGTGGTCTGGCTGAACAGCGTGATGGGCCGGGTATAATCCAGTTGGTCCAGGTCTTCCTCGGTGGTGATGACAATGGCCTCATTGCCGGTCTGGCCCGCCAGGCCAATCACCTCGGCGTGGCCTTGCTGGCCGTACAAAACGATCTGGCCGTTGTGGGCTTTGATGGAGTCATAGGCGTGCTTCACGCGGTTCTGCAGTTTGAGCACCACCGGGCAGGAGGCGTCAATCAGCTCCAGGTTGTTGCGCAGGGCGGTCTCATAGGTCTCGGGCGGTTCGCCGTGGGCTCTGATGAGCACTTTGCAGTCGTGGAGTTCCTGTAGCTGCTCCCGGTCAATGATGCGCAGGCCTTTGTTATATAAACGCTGTACTTCCATGCTGTTGTGCACAATGTCACCCAGGCAGTACAACTCTGCTACTTCTTCCAACTCATCTTCCGCCATCTGAATGGCGAACTCTACCCCAAAACAGTAGCCCGAATTTTTGTCAATGGTTACGTTCATTTTTTCGACTCAAGTATCAAGACACAAGTAGCAAGACAAAAAGTAAGAGATAGTTTCTGATGCATAGTGCCTGCCAGCTCTCTTCTTCTAACAACCGGTTTACTGGGCAAGTTCTTTTTGCAGCAACGCCGAGGCCACTAAATCCAAGACAAAATCCACCTGCTCATCAACGGTGATGTGGGAAGTATCCAGCAGGTGCGCGTCATCGGCCATTTTCAGCGGGCTTTCAGCCCGGGTAGAGTCAATGTGGTCGCGCTTTTTCAGGTTCTCCACAATCTCATCGAACGGCACCAGCTGTTTTTTCTCAAACAGCTCCTGCTGTCGGCGGCGGGCCCTGATCTCCACATCGGCGGTCATGAAGACTTTCACCTCGGCATCGGGGAAAACGGCGGTACCAATGTCACGGCCATCCATCACAATGCCGCGGCGCTTGCCCATTTTCTTCTGCTCGGCCACCATGGCATGGCGTACGGCGGGCAGTACGCTCACCTCGCTCACCTTGTCTGAGATGTACATCTTCCGGATCTCGTCCTCTACGTTGAGGCCATTCAGGAACACCTCGTTGCGGCCCGTTTTCAGGTTCCGGTGGAAGGTGACTTCGATATTATTCAACGCTTCCTGCACCTTTTTAGGGTTGGTGAGGTCTACGTAATGCTCCAGAAAATAAAGGGTGACGGCCCGGTACATGGCACCGGTGTCTATGTACGCGTAGCCTAGTTCTTGTGCCACTTGCTTGGCGGTGGTGCTTTTACCGCACGAAGAGTGCCCGTCCAGGGCTACTACAATCTTCTTCATACCAGTGCCTTAGGGTGAATAGTCATTAGCAATCTTTGGTGGGACAGGGAATTCCCTTGCCCGAGCGCTGATGGCGCTGAAAACTCTTGGTTTTCTTGCTCAGCGAAGTGGACTTGCGCGTACAGGCCGGGCTTACCGCCCCCAGCAGCAAGCACCACAGCAACCCTAGGGAAAAAATCTTTCTCAAAACCGTTAACTTTGACTGCAAAGATATACGTATTCTGCCGGAACCACTACGGGTTTTTACGGGCCCCTCTGTTTCCCGGTCATTTTTCTGAAAACTCCTCAAAAACATACCATGGCTACATCCAGATTCTACAAATTGAGCGGCAACATCATAGATGTGCTGCACCGGGAAATCTACCAGGGCACCCTGGAGATCATGGATGGCCAGATTACCAGCATCATCCGGGAACCTGTCACCGAAACACACTATATTTTACCGGGGTTCATTGATGCGCACGTGCACGTGGAAAGCTCCATGCTGGTGCCCTCTGAGTTCGCGCGCCTGGCGGTGCCGCACGGCACGGTGGCCACCGTCTCAGACCCGCACGAGATTGGCAACGTACTGGGGCTGAAAGGCGTGGAGTACATGCTGGACAATGCCAAAAAAGTGCCGTTCAAGTTTTACTTCGGGGCGCCTTCCTGCGTGCCCGCCACGCCTTTTGAAACCGCCGGGGCCGAAATCACCCCCGAGGACATTGAAGAACTTTTCCTGCGGCCCGAGGTGAAGTACCTGGCCGAGATGATGAACTGGCCCGGCGTCCTGAACGGCGATGATCTGGTGATGCAGAAAATCACCCTGGCCCAGAAATTCGATAAGCAGGTAGACGGCCACGCGCCCGGCCTGCGGGGTGCCGAAGCCCAGGCCTACGCTGCCGCCGGCATGACCACCGACCACGAGTGTTTCACCGCCGAGGAAGCCCTGGACAAAATAGCCGCCGGCATGAAAATCCTGATCCGGGAAGGCAGCGCCGCGAAGAACTTTGAAGCCCTGATAGAACTGCTGGCCCAGTACCCGGACAAAATCATGTTCTGCTCCGATGACAAGCACCCCGACAACCTGGTGGAAAGCCACATCAATGAGCTGGTGAAACGGTCACTGGCCAAAGGGCATGATTTGTTCCACGTGCTACAGGCCGCCTGCGTGAATCCGGTGCAGCACTACAAACTGGAAGTAGGCCTGCTCCAAGAGAAAGATCCCGCCGATTTTATCGTGATTGACAACCCGGAGAACTTCAAGGTGCTCAGAACCTACATCAACGGCAAGTTGGTAGCAGAGAACGGGCAGAGCAAGATTGAATTCACGCCCAGCGAGATCGTCAACAATTTCCATGCGGAGGCTAAAAGCCCGCAACAGTTCCGGTTCCCGGCGCAGGAAGCCGTAAAGATCAGGGTTATTGAGCCGTATGACGGGCAACTGGTCACCGGAATGCTGCTACTGGACCCCAAAGTGGAAGACGGCCAAATTGTAAGCGACGTGGCCCAGGATATTCTGAAGATGACCGTGGTGAACCGCTACCAGAACGCCGAGCCCGCCCTGGCCTTCATCAAGAACTTCGGGCTGAAGCGCGGCGCCATTGCCTCCAGCGTGGGGCATGACTCCCACAACATCATTGCCGTGGGCGTAGACGATGACAGCCTGTGCCGCGCCGTGAACCTGCTCATAGAAGCCAAAGGCGGCATATCAACGGTAAACGGAGATCAGGAAATGGTTCTTCCGCTGCCCGTGGCCGGGATCATGTCGCCGGAGGATGGCTATTGGGTAGCCGAGCAGTACGCTAAACTGGACCGTTCTGCCAAAGAGCTGGGCAGCACCCTCACCTCGCCGTTCATGACCTTGTCGTTTATGGCCCTTTTGGTAATTCCCGCCTTAAAGCTCAGCGACAAAGGCTTGTTTGACGGGCAGCATTTCCAGTTTGTGGATGTAGCGAGCAAAACCCTCACCGGAAAATAATTCGGCACTGAAACTTCCCCTTCCCCGGCGGGCTTTCCGAAAAGAACCCGCCGGGGAAGAAGCTGAAAGAAGCCCTAAACGGGTTGAACCGAGAATTTACGACTTTTGCGCCTCGGGAAGTCCTCTTATGTGAACTGCCACTGGCAAAGTTTTTGCTTTTGAGTCAGCAACCAATCCCTCTGCGGGGCAGTAAGCGGTAGAAGCTTCTTTGTATAACACCAACGGCAACCCGCTGCAGCAGCAAGGGTTCGCCTTTACCTGAACAGCTCTTCATTTTCTGACATGATCCTTACTGAAAACACGGCTTGGTAACAGATATACTCCTTTTTGCGGTGGGGATTATGGTCAGCGCCTTCGGGACCATGGTTGGTTTTGGCGGCGGGGTGTTCATGGTTCCCATCCTGATCATGTTCTTTCAGTACCCCATTGAGCTGGCTATTGGCACGGCCATGACGGCGCTGCTTCCGGCGGCGCTGGTGTCTTCCATCTTCAATTTCCGGGAGAAAAGCATTGACTACGTGGTGGCTTCGCTGCTGCAGTTTCCGGCCATGCTGGGTACGTTGATCGGGGCGTTTCTGGTGGCCTACATGCCAGTGCTCCAGATGCAGATTTTGTTTTCTCTGTTTGTGCTGGTGGTAGGGGTTTACATGCTGGCCACCCATAAACAGGAGCAGAAACGCCAGCGTGGCATGATGTACCGCATCAACCGGATGCCTACCTCCTTCATCCGGAAGAACCATCCCAAGCACCTGGCGTATCGGCTGAACGGGGGGCTGATGGCATTCTTCGGGTTGTGCACCGGCACCATTGCGGGGTTGTTTGGCATTGGCGGGGGCTTTCTGCAGACGCCCATCATGATCAGGGCGTTTAAAATCCCGTCGCAGATTGCCATCTCCACTTCCTTGTTTATCCTGATCATCACCAGCCTGTCGGGGATCTCGTCGCATTACTGGCTGGGGCACATTGACTGGACCAAAAGCATGCCGCTGATGCTGGCCTTCGCGCTGGGCGCCTTGCTGGGCAAAACCATCAAAGGGAACAGCTCCCCTACCCAGCAATCCTCTGAACGGCTCATTGGCATTGGCCTGATGCTGGCAGGCGTGAGCGTGATGGTGCACATCTTCCTCAAGTACGAGTTTTAGCCCCGCTTCTCACCCTTGATCGCCGGTAAAAAGAAAGAGCGTTTTGGAGTTGATTTCTGAAAACCAGCCTAAAAACGCTCCTGTAAACTTCTGCGCAGGTTTTATCACGGCGCTACTCTTGACACTGCCTTCTCTCTTCACGCTTCCTGATTCTGGAAATGGGCATCCAGCAGGTCCTGTACTTTTTGGGTGGTGAGGGGCTTGGTGATATAAGCGATCTTGCTGGCGGCGGCCCGCTCGGTGTCCTGGCTGTGTTCAGAGGTGGAAAGGAGCGCCAGCACAATGTCTTTCCGGAAATCGGCGTCCAGCTTCTCAAACAGGGAGAGGAACTCAAAACCGTTCATGACGGGCATGTTGATGTCCAGCAGAATAAGCGCAGGTTTGAAGTATTCCGGCGAGGTTACCTCGTAATGCCCGGCACTGATGTTGTACAGAAAGTCAAACGCCTGCTTGCCGTTTCGGAATTCCTTGATCTTCTCGGTGATCTGCATCCGGTTCAGCAAGCGCTGGTTCAGGAAATTGTTCGTATCATCGTCATCGATGAGCATGATGCCCTTCAGTTTTTTCATATCCTTGGTCCGGTCTCTTGGTCATGGTTCACAAAATACAGCAGGAAAGTGGTGCCTTCTCCGGGCACGCTTTCCACCTCCACTTTGCCGCGGTTGTTGTCCATGACGCGTTTAATAATGTATAATCCAACGCCGCTGCCCTCCACGTGATCATGGAAACGCCGGAACAAAGAAAACAAATGTTGTCCATACTGTTCCAAATCAATCCCGATGCCGTTGTCTTGCACCTTCAAAACCAGGTACTGGTCCTGGAGGCTGGTGGAGAGGGAAATTAGCAAAGGGCGCTGAGGCTCACGGTATTTAATGGAGTTGGAGATCAGGTTGAGGAGCAGACTGTAAAGATTGTCTCGGGAGAAATAAACCGCGGGCGCTGCTGAGAAATCTGCCTGCAGGTGGGCCTGCGCGGCTTGGATCACCGTTGCTAGGTTCTCTTTCACCTGTTGCAAGACATGGTCAAAGGAGACCATGCTCATCTGCGCGTCTTCCACGGGTTTCTGGATGCGGCTGACCTCGGCCAGGTTGTTCAGTTTCCGGTGGATGCTGGAGACGGAGTCATCCAGACGGTCAAACAATTGGGCGAACTCGGGGTTCCCCGGCGGCAGCTCCTCCCGGATGGCTTCCACCAGACCGGCCACGTTGAGCACGGGGCCTTTCAGGTCGCGCGAGGCGTAGTAGACAAAGTCGTCCAGGTCGGCGTTCTTCTTGATTAACTCGTAGTTTTTGGAAATGAGCTGTTTTTCGGCGCGTTTGCGGTTCTCGATCTGCCGCTCCAGTTCCCGGTTGGCGGTAATGGCCTGGGCACTGCTCCGCTGCACACGGTCTTCCAGCGCCTGGTGCGCTTCACGCAGCTCCAGTTGGGCATTTTCCCGTTCCTTTAGCTGCTCCTGTAGTTCCTCGTTGGCTTTCTGCAGTTGCCGGAGCCCCGGAATGGCCATGAGACCGGTAATGGCCCTGAACAGCAGGAAAGCCCCCACCAAGGCCACGGCCCCAAACACCAGCCGCAGAATATGGAAGGTCTCCCCCCCGGCGCCGTAGTTCCAGAAGTTAAGCCCGTGCACGGCCCCGCCCATTAAAGCGATCATGCCAAACAAAGCCATGACCCACTTCCGCTCGCGGTCTTCCCGCCGAAAGGCCAGGTAAAACAGAAAGCCCGCTACCAGCACATAGGCCGTCACTATCAAAAATTCGCCCATCAGAGCCAGTCCTCCTGCTACAGGAGCATCGGCTGGGGTGGTGGGGAGGGTACGTGAAGGGATCTGCAAGAGAAGCACTGCCTGAATGTTGAAAGTATAGTGTTGCTTCAAACGGGCCGGGGCCGCACAAAGTTACCCCAGCTCAGCCAACGCTGTACCTGGGCAACACCAGACGGGGCGCACGGCCAAAGAAAACGGCCACCCGCAGTGGGTGGCCGTTTAGGGCTTATTTTCAGAAAACAGGCGGTAAACCGGGGTGCTTAGTCCAGGTAGCCTTGCGCCCGCATCCAGTCATCGTTGTAGATTTTGGCCAGGTAGCGGGTGCCGTGGTCGGGCAGTACCACCACCAGAGTATCGTTCTCGGTGAGGTGCTCTTTGGCGTACTCCAACGCGCCGAATACCGCCGATCCGCAGGACCAGCCCACAAACAGACCTTCTTCCTTGGCCAGGCGGCGGGTCATGAGGGCGCCGTCTTTGTCGGTTACCTTGATGAAGGTGTCAATCAGGTCGAAGTTCACGTTCTTGGGCAGGATGTCTTCCCCGATGCCCTCAGTGGCGTACGGGTAGATCTCCTCCTCGTCAAAGATGCCGGTCTCCTTGTATTTCTTGAACACGGAGCCGTAGGTGTCAATGCCCACCACCTTGATGCCGGCGTTCTGCTCTTTCAGGTATTTGGAGATGCCGCAGATGGTACCGCCCGTGCCCACGCCCGAGGCGAAGCAGGTGATGTTACCGTCGGTCTGTTTCCAGATCTCGGGGCCGCTAGTGTCATAGTGGGCGGCGGTGTTGGAGAGGTTGTCGTACTGGTTGGGGTAAAACGAGTTGGGGATTTCCTGGTTCAGGCGCTTGGCCACGGAATAGTAGGAATCGGGGTGCTCAGGGGCTACGTTGGTGGGGCACACCACCACCTCGGCTCCCACCGCTTTCAGGATGTTGATCTTCTCTGCGCTCTGCTTGTCAGACATGGTGAAGATGCACTTGTAGCCTTTGGCGATGGCGGCCAGCGCCAGGCCCATGCCGGTATTGCCCGAGGTTCCTTCAATGATGGTGCCGCCCGGCTTCAGGATGCCTGCTTTTTCGGCGTCTTCCACCATGCGCAGGGCCATGCGGTCTTTCACGGAGTTGCCCGGGTTGAAATATTCTACTTTCGCCAATACCGTGGCCTTCACCCCGTCCGTGACGCTGTTCAGCTTCACCAGAGGTGTATTACCAATGGCCTCTATCACATTATTGAAATACATACCTTATCGCTTGGTTATTCAGTCTTAAGAATCAGGCACAAAGGTAACCAAAATTTTAAGACCTATGGGCCCGACAGAGAGCGGTTCTACCAGCGCGGATCATAGAAACTGGTGGTGTCTCTGAAGAAGCGGTTGTACCGCAAACGGGCCTGCCGGATGGAGTCTTGCCGCATCATGATGCGCTCCAGTTCTTTTTGCCGCTCGCGCTCCTCCATGAGTTTGGCCAGGCGGCTACGCTGCTTCCCTTCCTTGGAGAACTGCTCATACAGGAAACTCAGGGGGCTGGTGATCAGGTCTGGCGGTGCGGGTGGCCCGGGCGGAATGATGATGCGGGGCACCGTCACGTTCATGCGGGGCTTGGGCGGCGCGGGGCGCGGTTTCATGTTCCGGAGCACGCGGTCTACTTTCTCCGGCGACAGCGGCGACACGCGCACTTCTTTTAGCTGCACACTCTCCTCCTGCAAGAGAATATTCACCCGCAGTTCGGTGACACTGCGCAACGAGGGCACGTAGAGTTTCTCCCGAAACCCGAGCGCCCGGAAAACCACGGTATCGGATGGTGAGATATTGATTCTGAACGCTCCCTGCTCATTGGTGGCAAGTCCCTGCCCGGTGCTCTTGAGGTACACAGACACGCCGGGGATGGGCTTTTTGGTATCTTCCCGCAACACCAGACCGCTTACCCAGATACTATGCCCCGAGGTTTGGGCCAACGCATCCCGCCAGCCAAGCAGGCCTATCAAAAAGAGGAATATAAAGCAGAAACGCTTACTCATAGATTACAGAAGGGCAGTAGCAATGAAAAAGGCCTGCCTTTCTGATGGGCAAGCCTTTCAAAGATACTGAGAGAACGGTTAGTTCTCCATTTTTATTTTAGTGTCTCCGGACTTGTATTTGACTTCGTCCTTTTCGCGTTTGATCTTGGTGTTTTCGGTCTTGATCTTGGACTCACCGGGCTCTTTCTTCACTTTGACGTTATCGGTTTTGAGTTTGGATTCATCGCCGTCTCTTTTCACCTTGGTGTCACCGGCCTTCAGTTTGGCTTCGTCACCGTCTACTTTCAGCTTGGAACCGTCCTGGGCTTTGTATTTGGCCTCGCCGCTGTAGTATTTCTGACGGTTGGCCTCGTACATTTTAAACTGCTCTGGCGTTAAAAAGCCTTTCACTTCCATGTCTACGTTGGAGTTGATGGATTCCATCTCGCTGTAGTACTGGGTTGGGTAATCTTCTGGGTAACCGGTCACTTCCATGGAACCGGAGCTTTGCACGGCGGCCCCGCTGTCCATCATATCGGTATCTTCCACCAGCATGTCATCGCTCAGGGTGCTGCCGCTGTCGGCGGCCAGACCGGCGCTCTGGTTGGTGCTGCTGTAGCGGGTCTCCAGCTCATTCATCATGCGGGCCCGGTTGTACATCACCGTCCGGATGCGGGCTTGGGTGGCGGCGTCCAGTTTCAGGTCATCGGAGATGCGGGTAGACATGCGGTTGGCTCTTTCGCGCGACTCCTGCTCGTAGTTGTAAACCGTAGAAGAGTCGTTGGTCTCGCCGGCGGCGTTGTCTGGCGTATCGCTATCGTTTTCCTGCGTTTCAGTAGAGGTACCGGCGTCTTCACGGCAAGCGGAGAAAGCCAAGGCTCCAGCCACCATCAACATTAACATCTGCTTTTTCATAGTCTTATTCTTAAGTGGAACATCTGATGCCAAGAGACTTAGCTTGTTCCCGCTTTTTTACGCAGCCCTGCGCCCCAGGTTTTATCTGAATTGCACTTAACTCAGCTCACCACTTTTACCCCACATTCCAAAAATCGGCCATAAAACGACAAAATCCTGTTTTCCGGCCGATTTAACGAAATCACCCGGAAAACAGGATTTGTACTTACGCCAAAAAAATAATTTATAACCCGCAGCTTTTTAGGCGCGCTTAAACTCAAACACGGTAATCTCCGGCAAAAAGCCCACGCGCCCGTGGTAGCCAAGGAAGCCCAGCCCCACATTCACGTAAAGGTACTGCCGGCCTTTCTGGTACAAGCCCGACCACTGCTTGTAGACGTACTGCACGGGGCTCCATTTCCAGCCGGGAATGTTCACGCCGAACTGCATGCCGTGCGTGTGCCCAGACAGCATCAGGTCGATGTCGGGGTACTTGACGTTGACTTCCCCGTCCCAGTGCGAGGGGTCGTGCGAGAGCAGAATCTTGACCGGGTATTTCTCGGTACCGGCGTAGGCCTTGGACATGATGCCGTATTTGGGGAAATTCATGCGGTGTCCCCAGTTCTCCACGCCCAGCAGAGCAATCTGCTGCCCGTCACGCTCCAGTACCCGGTGCTCGTTGAGCAGCAGGTCCCAGCCCGCCTGCCGGTGGTGGTTCTTGAGGGTATTCAGGTTGTGGATTTTCTCCTCGCGGCTGCCCCAGGCCACGTAATCACCGTAGTCATGGTTGCCCAGAATGGAGAAAACGCCGTCTCGGGCCTTGATCTTGGCCAGCGTAGGAATGTAGGGTTCTACCTCGGAGGCCACGTTGTTCACCAGGTCACCGGTAAACACCACCGCATCGGCGGCCTGTTTGTTGATAAGGGCCACGGCTTCCTCCAGGGGCTCGCCGGAATGGAAACTCCCCGAGTGCATGTCGGTGATCTGCAGGAGCCGGTAACCGTCAAAGGCCGGTGGCAGGTTGGGGAGCTTGATGGTCACTTTCTTCACCTGGTACGAGTACGCGCCTTTCACCATGCCCCAGATAAGCGCCGCAAACGGCAACGCGCCCATCACCAAAGCCAACTGGCTCATGAACCGGTGCCGCGATACGTCAAATTTGGGCTGCTCGGGCCCGCGCACCGCGTTGGAGATCCACTGGGTGAGGCGCACCAGATCATCCAGGAACAGGAAAAGCACCACCACCACCTTGGAGATGAACAGGATGAACAGCACGTTGGCCACCTGCATGCGGGTAGGGTTGGGCGCCGTGCCCCTCGTGAGCAAGGCCAGCAGCAGCGTGCCCAGGGTAAACAGGCTGATAGCCCAATAAATGACATAGGCAGCTTTGCGGGCACCCGGTGCCCAAGCGGCCGCTACCGTGCGCACGGCCTGGAAAACGTAAATATCTATAAGTAAGACAAGTACTAACGTAATGATTAATCTGGTCATATATCTTTAAAAAGCGGAGTCTGAAAACAAAGCTAATTTCAACTAACGAAGGATGTACGTGGAATTGTGAGGGAGCGGTGAACTATTTCTAGCACATTGAACTTGTACAGGAAATTTTAGCCTTATTTCTCTAAAGCAGCCTCAAAACGTATGTCTACCCTGTACGCTCCCGCTCCGCTTTCCATTAAATCCTGGGCCGAGGAAGACCGCCCGCGTGAGAAACTCCTGCTCAAAGGCCGCGCCGCCCTCTCTGATGCCGAGTTGATCGGCATCCTGATCGGGTCAGGCACGCCCAGCCTGAGCGCGGTGGATGTCGCCAAACTCATCCTGAACGCCGTAGACAACGACCTGAATGCCCTGGCCCGCCTCACCGTCAAGGAACTGCAGAAGCACAAAGGCATCGGCGAAGCCAAGGCCATCTCCATTGTGAGCGCGCTGGAACTGGGCCGAAGACGCAAAGAGGCCGCCCCCGCCGTGAAAACCCGCATCACCTGCTCCACGGATATTTATGACTACATCCGGCCGCACCTGCTGGATTTGCCGCACGAGGAGTTCTGGATCATCCTGCTCAATAGGGCCAACACCATTATGAAGAAGATCCAGATCAGCAGCGGCGGCGTGGCCGGCACCGTGGCCGATCCCAAGCTCATCTTCAAACACGCCCTGGAAAACCTGGCCAGCGCCATCATTCTGGTGCACAACCACCCCTCGGGCCAACTGAAACCCAGCGCCGCCGACATCTCCCTCACCAAGAAACTGCAGGAGGCCGGCAAAGTTCTGGACCTGCCCATCCTGGACCACCTCATCTTCACCGACAGCAGCTACTACAGCTTCGCGGACGAAGACCTTCTTTAAGGATTGCTGATTGTTGATTGCTGATTGTTTTTATGCCACCTGGAGGGCAGCTGCTGCGAAGTGGCTGCTTTTCTGTTTAGGGGCCTTTTTTTGAAAAACAGGCCTGAAACGAAACACCCCGGCACATCTATTGTCTGGTAGTAGCTGACATATTGATTTCTTTCCGAACTTCGCGGCTTCAACCGTCTTAGTTCATGAAAGGATTCAAATACATCATTCTTATTGGCGTGCTGCTCATTGTGGGTTATCTGGTGAAAGACCTGCTCTTCAATGACGAGAGCTACACCCAGGCCGTTCTCAAGTACCGCGAAAACAAGGACCTCACGTTCAGAAGCGTCACCCGCTCTCCGCTGCCCGACTCCATGCGCCGGGCCTTTGACAAACTGAAGTACTACGCCCCCACCCGTGACTTTGAAATCAACGCCGACTTCACGCCGGAGGAACACGCCGAGCCTGTGGCCATGCCCATGACCACCGGAACCCAGGAACCGTACTTCGTGAAAGGGAAAGCCTCCTTTGAGCTGGACGGCCAGACCCACACCGTTACCTTGTTCCAGAAAGCCGGCTCCGTGTCAGACACCCTGTTCATCCCCTTCACGGACCAGACCAACGGCTTTGAGACCTACGGCGGCGGCCGCTACCTGGACGCCATCCCCAATGGCCAAACCATCGTACTGGATTTCAACAAAGCCTACAACCCGTTCTGCGCCTACAACCCCGAGTTCGCCTGCCCCATGCCTCCCGCCGAGAACCGCCTGAAAGCAAAGATTCCGGCCGGCGAGCAGACGTTTGCGAAGTAAACTTGGCGAGTCCTGAGTGCTGAGTCTTGAGTCCTGAGTGAATAAAAGGGCATTTCAAAGATGCGCTGGCGCGAGTCTCTGACTCGTGCCTACAGATAACGGGGAGTCTCCAGACTCCCCTCGCTGCATAGCAGCGAACCGCGCATCTCCAGCGAGTACCAGTTGCTACTTCGTTCTCGGCATTTTCACCACCCCGCCCTGCGGGCACCCCTCCTACCTTAGGAGGGGAGTTTCTCAAGCTTACCGCCGCCCTATCCTTCCCTCCCTCAACCTTGTAGTGTCCGAAGGTTCTACGAGGGTCTCCGCCAGTTGCGTTTTGAGCCTGTTTTTCCGAAAACGGCCCGAAACTACCTCCCTGGGAAATCTTTTCCGCTGACGCAGCAACCCATCCGTTCCACAAAAAAGGCACCTAGAACGTCCATCTTTGCCAGTTTTTGGTAATTTTGAAAATTGTAGCCGCAAAACGGCTGTAGGAGCGGCGTGGCCGCACCTGTCACACCCTGAGTAGAAACACCATGCGCATATCACTGGATTGGCTGAAAACCTTAATTGCTATAGATAAACCCGCCCTGGAAGTGGGCAAGCTCCTCACCGATGCCGGTCTGGAGGTAGAAGGCATTGAAACCGTAGACGTAGTGCCCGGCGGCCTCAAAGGCATGGTCATCGGCGAAGTGCTCACCTGTGCCAAACACCCTGATGCCGACAAACTGAGCGTGACTACGGTAGATACCGGCGAGGGCGAGCCCAAGCACATCGTGTGCGGCGCGGCCAACGTAGCCGCGGGCCAGAAAGTAATCATCGCCACGGTAGGCGCGACCTTGTACCCTGCCGGCGGCGAGCCCTTCCAGATCAAGAAATCGAAAATCAGAGGTGCGGTTTCTGAGGGAATGATCTGCGCCGAGGACGAAATTGGCCTGGGCACGGACCACTCCGGCATTATGGTGCTGGACACTGATTTGCCCAACGGAACCCCGGCAGCCCAGTACTTCGGGTTGGCTTCTGACGAGGTGTTCGAGATTGGCCTGACGCCTAACCGCGCCGATGCCGCCTCCCACCTGGGCGTCGCCCGTGATCTGCAGGCCCTGCTCAAGACCCCGTACCAACTGCCAGACGTAAGCGGTTTCACCGTAGCCAATACCCATCTGCCCATCTCGGTGGAAGTGGAGAATACAGCAGCTTGCCCCCGTTACGCGGGCGTGAGCATTTCGGGCGTCAAAGTGCAGGAATCGCCTAAGTGGCTGCAACAGCGCCTTCGGGCCATCGGGTTGTCGCCTATCAACAACGTGGTGGACGTGACCAATTACGTGCTGCACGAGCTGGGCCAGCCCATGCACGCGTTTGATGCCGAGAAAATCAAGGGCGGTAAAATCATCGTGAAAAACGCTACAGAAGGCGCTAAGTTCACGACGCTGGACAGCGAGGAGCGCACTTTGCGCGCCGAGGACCTGACCATCAGCAATGCCGAGGAGCCGATGGTGCTGGCCGGTGTCTTCGGGGGTTTGCAGGCGGGCGTGACTGAGGCGACCCAGAACATCTTCCTGGAAAGCGCTTACTTCGCCCCGGCCGGAATCCGGAAAACGTCCCAGACCCACGGCCTCAAAACCGATTCCTCGTTCCGGTATGAGCGCGGCACTGATCCCAACATGGTCCTCACGGCTTTGAAGCGGGCAGCGTTGCTGATACAGGAAGTAGCGGGCGGCGAAGTGTCATCCGACATTGTGGATGTATACCCAACCCCGGTGCAGCCTACGCAGATCCGGGTGAGCTACGCCCGCGTGCACCAGCTCATCGGGCAGCACATCGGCGAAGTCAGAATCAAGGAAATCTTAACCGATCTGGGCATTGGAGTGGCCGAAGAAACGGCGGAGGAACTGCTGCTGGACATTCCACCCTACAAAGTGGACGTGACCCGTGAGGCCGATGTGGTGGAAGAGGTCCTGCGCATCTACGGCTACAACAACATTCACCTGAGTGAGAACCTGGCCGCCAGCTTCCTGGCCAAATTCCCGAATCCGGACCCCGAGGTGATCACCAAGCGCATTGCGGATGCGCTGGCGGCCAACGGCTACCTGGAGACCATCACCAACTCGCTCACCAATTCCAACTACTACAAAGACGCCGAGGGCAACACGCCCGCGGAGCTGGTGCCTATCCTGAACTACAACTCAGAGGACCTGGATGCCATGCGCCTGACCCTGGTGTACTCTGGACTGGAAGTGCTACGCCACAACATCAATCGCCGTCAGCGTGATTTGAAGGTGTTTGAGATTGGCAAAACCTACCGCAAAGACGGCGAGAAATACAAAGAGAACAACTACCTGGCCTTGTTCATGACCGGCAACCGGGCTGCGGAGAGCTGGCAGCAGGCTACCGCTAAGGCTTCTTTCCATGATCTGGCCGGACAGGTGCAGCAGGTCCTGACGCTATGCCGTCAGCCAAACTTCACCACCCAGCCTACCCAGCACCCGTACCTGGCGGGCGGCGTGACCTACCAGAAAGGCGATGTGACCTTGGGCCACATCGGTTTGCTGAAAGACAGCGTGTGCAAGCAGGTAGACGTGAAAGAGCCCGTATGGTACGCTGAGCTGAATTGGGATTATTTGTTGCGCAACTACAAAGACAAGCTGGTGTTTGAGGAGCTTTCCAAATTCCCCGAAGTGCGCCGCGACTTGTCCTTGGTGGTGGAAAAATCCGTATCTTTTGACCAAATCAAACAGGTGGCCCAGCGGGTAGAGCGGAAATTGCTTCAGGAGGTGAATGTGTTTGACGTCTACGAGGGTGATAAGATTGAGAGCGGCAAGAAAGCCATCGCCATCAGCTTCACCCTGCAGGACAAGAACCAGACGCTTACTGACAAAGTGATTGATTCAACCATGAGCCGCCTGATGCAACAGTTTGAGCACCAACTAGGAGCCGTAATCCGGAAGTAAGATGTCTGACCAATCTACTCTTCAGCAAATCCAGTCCATTGAGGGCAAAGTGCACCAGCTGGTAAAGCAGTACCAGGCGGGCCAGGAGCGGTTACAGGCAGCCCACCAGGAAATAGCGCGCCTCCAGCAGGTGATTCAGGAAAAAGATGCTGAGATAAAAAATTTTCAGAATCAAGATAATATTAGTAAAATTGTACAAACCATAGCAGTAGACACTGCCAGTTCAACGGAGTTGAAGCTGAAAATAAACGAGTACTTGCGCGAGATTGACAAGTGCATCGCTTATTTAAGAGAATAGAAGAACGGGTTGTCTGGTTGCGGTTGTTGTTTGTTCTCTTTTAAAGGCGTGTTCGCACGCGGCTATACCAATTTAGAACCTTAGGCTTGACATGCGGAACTTTTACTTTTTTATGACATCGCAGGGCAACCTTCTAACCAACAAACGCGCCACGGCAGCCCTTAACAGCATCTGGACATGAGTGAGTTATCTATACGCATCAAGATAGCCGACCGCGAATATCCAATGCGGGTAAACGAGGACGAGGAAGAAAGGCTGCGGCAGGCCGGTAAATACCTGAACGAGCGCCTGAGAATGTTCAGGGAGGAGTTCGGGATTCATGACAAGCAGGACCTGCTGGCCATGATTGCTTTGGAAACCGCCGCTGACAAGATAAAAACGGAAGACGCCGCCGTAGAAACCCAACTATCGTTGGAAGAAAAACTCTCTTCTTTAAACCAACTGCTCTCTTCTCTGCAGCTCGGATAATTCACCGTCCGCTCCGCCCCGATTGGCTCAGTGTCATTGCTATAACATAACCTTTTAAAGTTATAGCCATGACTATTTATATCATTTTAGCAGCGGTAGTAGGCGCCGGCATAGGCTTCTACGCGGGCCGTGTACTGCTCCTGAAGCTCTTCAAGGAGCAGGAAGAACAGGCCACTGAACGGGCCAAACTCATCATCCGCGAGGCGGAGGTGAAAGCCGAGACCCAGAAGAAAGACAAGATGCTGGAAGCCAAGGAGCACTTCCTGAAGCTGAAAGCCGAGCACGAGGAAGAGGCCAACCGCAAGAAGAACATCATCATCCAGAACGAGAACAAGGTAAAGCAGCGCGAGCAGTTCATTACCAAGCAGCAGGAAGACCTGAAGAAAAAAGAGCAGGAAACCGACGTTCTCAAAGACAAACTGAACCAGCAACTGGAAGGCTTCAACAAGCGCAAAGAAGACCTGGAGGCCCAGTACCGCGACAAACTCAGCAAAGTAGAGCAAGACCACCACGAGATTCTGAGTCGTCTGGAGCGCATCGCCAACCTGAGCGCCGAGGAAGCCCGCGAGCAGTTGGTGGAGAACCTGAAGTCGGAAGCCTCTACCCGCGCCTCTTCTTACATCAAAGACATTGTGGCCGAGGCCAAGCTCACCGCTACCAAAGAAGCCAAAAAGGTAGTAATTGAGACCATCCAGCGCACCGCCGCTGAGCACGCCATTGAGAACTGCGTGTCCATCTTCAACATTGAGTCAGACGATATTAAAGGCAAGATTATTGGTCGTGAAGGCCGTAACATCCGTGCCCTGGAAGCCGCTACCGGCGTGGAGATCATCGTGGATGACACCCCGGAAGCCATCATCATCTCTGGTTTTGACCCAGTTCGCCGCGAGATTGCCCGTTTATCATTACACCGCCTCGTAGCTGATGGTCGTATTCACCCGGCCCGTATTGAGGAAGTAGTGTCCAAGACCAAGAAAAGCATTGAAGAGGAGATTGTGGAAATTGGTGAGCGTACCGCCATTGACCTAGGTATCCACGGCCTACACCCAGAACTGATTAAGATGGTGGGCCGCATGCGCTTCCGGTCCTCTTACGGCCAGAACCTGCTGCAACACTCCAGAGAAGTAGCCAATCTTTGCGCCACTATGGCCGCTGAACTGGGCCTGAACGTGAAGCACGCCAAACGCGCCGGCCTGCTCCACGACATCGGGAAAGTAACCACCGAAGAGCCGGAACTGCCGCACGCTATCATTGGTATGCAGCTGGCCCAGCAATACAAAGAGCACCCAGACGTATGCAACGCCATCGGGGCGCACCACGACGAGATTGAGATGACCGCTATGATCTCTCCTATCATTCAGTCGTGTGATGCCATCTCCGGCTCCCGTCCTGGTGCCCGCCGCGAGATCATGGAGTCGTACATCAAGCGTCTGAAAGAGCTGGAAGAAACCGCCCACTCGTTTGACGGTGTGAATCAGTGCTACGCCATTCAGGCCGGCCGTGAACTCCGCGTGATGGTAGACGCTGATAACGTCACCGACGAACGCGCCCAACAGCTGTCTTTTGACATCTCCCAGAAGATTGAGAAAGAAATGCAGTACCCCGGCCAGATCAAAATCACGGTCATCCGGGAAATGCGCTCTGTGTCTTACGCCAAGTAAGACAATGGATTTAAGACGCTAGAAGTTAGACTCCCGTTTTGGAGCTGATTTCTGGAAAGAACACAGAAAGGCCCTCTGCTGCAAAGTAGAGGGCCTTTCTGTTTGTAGGGGCAATCCCTTGTGGTCGCCCTTACATTTGCCTCCATCTGGCGCGAGACTTCCGTCTCGTGACTTCGGATGAAGCGAGTCTCCAGACTCGCCGGGAACCACAATCCAGGCATTGTCACAGCTTGGATTTCACTTCCATACCTTTCCGCCAGTTCATGATAGGTAAGGCATCACTCAGTAACTCCTTAACGAAGAACTCTGCACTGCCGGTTTCGCTGCTGAGCAGCGAGGGTAGTCGGGAGACTACCCATTATCTGATGGCACGAGTCTGGAGACTCGCGCCAGGGAGAGAAAGTAAAACGAACTGCCCACGACTTGATAGCGGGGGGCACTTCGTTTTACTTTAAATACAGGGGCAATCCCTGGTGGTTGCCCTTTGCTGCTATCATCATAAGGGCAACCACCAGGGATTGCCCCTACTGTATTTTAGGCTTAGTTTCTGGAAAACACCCCGGAAACGTTCTTCAGCATGACGCCCCGGGAGATGGTGGGGCCGCCCCAGACGATCACCTCGGTGCAGAGCCCGGCCGGGTTGAACCGGAGGGCCAGCATGGCGCTATAGACCACGCTTTCAGAAGTACCCCAAGTGCCTTCCAGTTGCGCGTAGCCTACGTTGCCCTGCACGCCAATGAGGTTGTAGGACACGTTAGCGTAAAGGCCCATGGCTTTGTCCCAGTGGTGCTTGACCTTGCCGGAGCCAAACACCGGGGCGGCAAACGGCGACTCCAGCAACCGGACATCGGCGGCGAAGAGTTTCTGAAAGGTAATTGCATCGTTGTCGCTCAGCGCGGTTTGGATGGAGTTCAACCAATTGGTAAACCGGGCTTCGGTAAGGAAGTACTTGGCCTTGCTCTCCGGCAGACGCCAGCCTGGGTTCACCCGGTTTTCACTGGCATGGTACAGGCAGATGCGGTTCCCCGAGGGGTCATGCAGATACGCTTCGTGCCACTCCCACGGCTGATCTGTGGGGTCCTGCTCAAACACGTAGCCCCGGCTTTTGAGGGAGGCGACCTGCTGGTCCAGTTGGACGCACTCAAAATAGACCGTGGTGCCCGAGGGCGGAAAAGTACCGTCATCGTGCAGGTGCACCGAGAAGGTGGAAAGCCCGTTGGGGCACACGAAACGGGCGTACTGCGGCGCCTGCACAATCAGGTGCAGGCCTAGTCCTTTGTAAAAAGCAACCGCCTCTGGCAAGTTGTGCACAGAAACAGTTACCTGGTTTAATGCCAAACTCATGGCGAAAAAGTTAAGAATACTAACGGATGACCTTGCTCACGCCCACCACAACGGCGGCAATGCGCACGGCATCAAAAATACGCTGCTCAGAAGCGCCCAGCTTGCGCACGCTGTCCTCATGCGAGGTCACGCACCGCTCACAGCCATTAATGGCCGAGATTGCCAGACTCACCAGCTCAAAGAACTCTTTGCCGGTCACGGGGTTCATCATGATGTTCATCTTCACTTTGGCGGGCGCAGACTCATAGAAATCGGTGTGCATGAAGTGCTTGAACCGATACAGAATGTTGTTGGTGCTTAACAACGAAGTCACGGCCACAGCCTCGGCCAGCTCCGCGTCAGTGGCACCGTGCGAGGCTGCCAGTGTTCTGAACGCCTCCGTCAAGGTGTTATTTTCTTCGTTCACGGCCGCAGAGAGGGCAATGAGGTACGCTTCTTTGGACGTCACATTCTCTGACTGCAAGGCGGTCTTGAGGTTGATGCGCAGGTCTTTCAGGTACTTGGAGTCGCCGGTGACCAGTTGGTCCAGGCGCGCGAAGTTGTGGCCGGTAAGCCCCAGATCTTTGAGGAAGTCTTGTTGGGTTTCTTGGATAACGGAAAGCATGTTGATTGCTGATGGTTAATTGTTGATTGCTGATGGTTGCTGTGAGGCCGGCACGGCTACTTTTGGTGCCCTTTCCCGAAAACAGGCCTAAAACGCAGAAACTGTTTTCAGGGAAGTACTCCGAAATCAGGCGTAAAACGCGGAAGTCGTTCTCGGGGCAGTACCTGGCGCAAGAGACAAAATGCGTGAGGGATAGCAGCGGAAAGCCCAGAGGGGCGAGGAACGAAGTCCCGAGGACTTGCAGCGGATAGCCCGACCCGTAGGGGCACGCCCAAATAATAGTTCTGAGTCTTGAGTCTTGAGTTCTGAGTTGGATGAAGCGTTCCAGATCGCAGCTCTGACCTCCGGTGCGTTTTGGGGCTGATTTCTGGGAAACAGGCCGAAAAGGAAAATCCGCTGTGGGTAAGCCAGGTTTTCCTTTCACCTGACACTGTTAACGAAACAAGTCTGGATAGATGAACAACCGGAGATCTGCGGGCAGTGAGGGACAGACATTTCCTCCTGCTCACCGCAGATGTTCCGGGTGTTTTTTTAAGTTAAACCGATAACGTGGCCTCGCCTTTTTTCCAGTTGCAGGGGCAAAGTTCGTCGGTTTGCAGTGCGTCCAGCACGCGCAACACCTCGGCTACGTTGCGGCCCACGTTCAAGCCGTTTACGCTCACCCACTGGATGATGCCTTGTGGGTCCACGATGAAGGTCACGCGGTAGGCTACTTTCTCCTCAGTATCCAGGATGCCCAGCTCTTCGGCCAGTGACTTGGACGTATCCGCTAGCATGGGGAACCGGAGGCCGCGCAGGTCGTCGTGGTCGCGGCGCCAGGCGGCATGCACGAACTCAGAATCAGTGGAGGCGCCAATCAGTTGGCAGTCGCGGTCGCGGAACTCGTCATAGTTCTTGTTGAACTCGGCAATCTCGGTGGGGCACACGAAGGTGAAGTCTTTGGGCCACCAGAACATCACCAACCATTGGTCGTTTTGGCGGTGCTCTTGCTCCGTGATGGTTCTAAACTCTTGGTCTCTCTCTAAGGAAACAACAGCTTTCTTGGCGAAGGCAGGGAATTCTGCCCCAACGGATAGTACTCGGTTTTGGTACATGTACAGGTAAGGTTAAAAGGTAATAAAGGGTATTAGTAGTGTTTTAAGATCGGATGTAGGTTAAGAGCTTGTTTAGTAAAGCAGAAAGGGAGCGAGAATAGCCGCCATTGTTGGTGTTCTCACCAACAATCCAAACCAGGAGCCGTCCCACTTGCTGGTGAGAACACACAGCAAGGGTAATAGCTAATCGCTGTTTCTTTACTAAACAGGTTCAAGCTTTAAGAGCCTTGGAAAGCGTTCAGCATCCAGAGGTTCTTCTCCAGGGTGTTCAGGTTATCGCTGATCAGGCCTTGCGTGCCTTCATCGTCCAGTTCGGCGGCCAGGGCCAGAACCTCGCGCTCCAGGTGAATGATCTGGCCAATGTTCTCCACGGTGGCGGCCACGGTGTCTACGTCTGAGGTAAGGCCTTTGCGTTCCTGCACGCGGGAAGTGGCCAGGAAATCAGAGAAGCTGTGCATGGGCACGTGCCGCAGGGTGAGAATACGCTCCGCGATCTCGTCAATGGTCTCGAAGGCCTCGGTGTACAGTTCCTCAAACTTGGCGTGCAGCGCGAAGAAGTTTCCGCCTTTGATGTTCCAGTGGAAGGCCCGCAGGTTTTGGTAATAGACGTGGTAGTTGGCCAGCAGCTCGTTCAGTTTTACGGCCAGGTCTTTGGTATCTCTGCGTTCCAGTCCTAATTCGTTGTGTGATTCCATAGTGGTGTGATAGGTTAGTAAATACTTGTGTACTGCCTACCCATACGACAAAGGTGCCGGAAACGATTTTATAGATCAAATTGATAGTATTTATACGATCATCATGTAAATCTATTATCTTTGTTTTAGCTGCGTTGCCGCGCCTTTTTGAGCCTCTTTTCCGGAAAACGGCCCCGAAACGGCCAGCACGCATCTGTTAAAAACACGTTTGTCACCGCTTTTACCTACGCCTCTATGACCCACACGCAACTGGAATACCTGCTTTCTGTAGACACGTACCGGCACTTTGCCACCGCCGCCGAAAAATGCTTTGTGACGCAGCCCACCCTCAGCATGCAGATCCAGAAACTGGAGGAGGAACTGGGCGTGCAGGTCTTTGACCGGAGCCGCGTGCCCGTGCGCCCCACTGAGCTAGGGAAAGAGGTGATTGCTCAAGCCCGGGTGGCCGTTGCCGAGTTCAAGAAGATTGAGGAACTGGTGAAGGTGCAGCGAGACGGCATCACCGGTGAACTGCGCATTGGCGTGATCCCTACCCTGGCGCCGTACCTGGTGCCGCTGTTTATCACCTCGTTTATCCAAAAGTACCCCAAAGTACACGTCACCATTCAGGAGTCGGTGACGGGTGATATTGTGGAGAATCTCCGGCTGGAGCTCCTGGACGTGGGTTTGCTGGTCACGCCCCTGAACGACAAAACCATTGTGGAAGTGCCGCTTTTCTACGAGGCGTTTGTGGGCTACATGCACCCCTCCCACACACTGGCCAAACTGGAAACCATCACCGCCGAAGCCATTGACCCCGCCGATCTGTGGCTTCTCAACGACGGCCATTGCTTTAGAAGCCAGGTACTGCAGCTCTGCAACCGCACCAAAGGCATCCGGAACGTGCACCTGGATTACGAGAGCGGCTCCCTGGAAACCCTCAAACGGATTGTGGAAACCCAACGCGGCATGACGCTGCTGCCAGAACTATCAGTGCTGGATTTGTCTGAAGAAAAGAAAGGCATGGTGCGCCCCTTCGCCGATCCGCAGCCGCTGCGCGAGGTGAGCCTGGTGGTACACCGCAGTTTCCTGAAGAAGCGCCTGATTGAGGCCCTGCGCGATGAGATTGTGGCGCACGTACCCGTCGGGTTGAAAGAGCGCAACCCGGTGCGGGTGGTAAAAATCAAGTAAAAGCGTTTCGGGGCCGATTTTCCAAAATCGGCCCCGAAACGCTTTTGCCCCAGAAGTTATACAATGGTCACTTTCACGCCCATTCCCTGCAGGGCCTTGTAGGTGTGGTCAGAAATGCCTTTGTCGGTGATGATCTGGTCGATGTCCTCAAATCCGCAGATCCGCCCGAAGCCCCTCTTGCCAAACTTAGAGGAATCTGCCAGCACAATGGTTTTCTGGGAGATGTTGATCATCTGGCGGTTCAGGTGCGCCTCCATCACATTGGTGGTGGTGAGGCCAAACTCCAGGTCTATGCCATCCACGCCCAGGAACAGCTTGCTGCAGGAAAAATCTGACAGCACGCTCTCGGCATAAGGCCCCGTCACCGACGAGGAACTGCGCCGCAGCAAGCCGCCTAACTGCATGATCTCAATCTCGGGGTGCCGGATCAGTTCCAGCGCCACGTTCAGCGCCGCAGTGATCACCGTCAGGTTCTTGAGCGGCACCGGCTGAATGTTCTTCGCCAATGACATGACGGTAGTGCCGGACGCAATCAGGATGGAGTCATTGGCCTCTATCAATTTAGCCGCCGCTACCCCTATGCGGTGCTTCTCATTGATTTGCATGTGCTCTTTCTCATTCACCGGCCGGTCAATGGTATACGGGTTGTTCTGGGTGGCTCCGCCGTGCGTCCGGAAAAGGAGCCCTTTGTCTTCCAGCAGTTTGAGATCTTTTCTGATGGTCACAGAAGAGACACTTAGCTCATCGCACAAGTCCAACACGGTTACCTGTCCCTTCTGCTGCAGCTTATTAATTATATGTTGATGCCTTTCGGTGATATTAATCATTAGAACAACTCCTATAAAACGAAATCAAATGAAATATATAAAATCCTTTATTCAAACTCTATCACTGTAGTTCCCCTGCTCTGCTCCACTCCTGCCTATCAAGACAATCCTGAGTCACAACCCTCCTATCCTCTTCTTACTCAGATTCTTTCCAAGAATAAGTACTTCTGGGCTTGTTAAATGCCTTACGGCTGAGTACTTAAATATAGAAGAAAATTCCGGCAACTGCCTTTCCCTTCTCTCTCTTTGAGAATCTATTGATTACGATTCTCGTGTAGGTGATTCTTTACCAATAACTAAAAAGCTGGCTCAGCTCCTTACTAAATTTCTAAAATATCCCTCCCCTAGCTTTATTCTTTTAGATAATTTCTTTTGCTTTTCTTATTTCAGTAGTATAATTTTAAAACGAAACAAAAAGCAACCATTTACTTACGATTAATAAGCCACGTGAAAGAGAAAGAACCCAACCCTTCGTTTTTCAAGAGAGAGATATTCCTACAGAAAATACAGAACGAGTCGTCTGTTTGGGATATGATTGTAATTGGAGGGGGTGCCACTGGATTAGGAGTTGCTTTGGACGCAGCGTCAAGAGGTTTCAAGACCTTATTATTAGAGCAGGCAGATTTCGCGAAAGGAACCTCCAGCCGAAGCACCAAACTAGTCCATGGCGGAGTACGCTACCTGGCCCAAGGAGACATCAAACTGGTGTACGAAGCACTTTATGAACGCGGCTTATTATTACAGAATGCCCCCCACCTGGTAAACGTGCAGTCGTTCGTGATCCCCAACTACACCTGGTGGAACGAAATGATGTACGGCGTAGGCTTAACCGTCTATGACTTGATGGCGGGTCGTTACCGGTTCAACAAAACCACCCTTCTCTCCGGCAAAAAGGTGGCCAGCCTGCTCCCCAACATCAGGACCAGCGGCCTGAAGGGAGGCGTGCAGTATTTTGACGGACAGTTTGACGATGCCCGCCTGGCGCTTAACCTTGCCCAAACCTGTGCTGAGCAGGGCGGCGTGCTGTTGAACTACATGCAGGTAAGCAATCTGCTCAAAGACAGCCAGGGCAAAGTTGCCGGGGTTACTGCCAAAGATCTGGAGTCTGGACAGGAGTACCATCTAAAAGCCAAAACGGTAGTGAACGCCACCGGCGTTTTTGTGAACGAAGTACTGCAGATGAACGCCCCCGCGCAACATCCGCTGGTTAGGCCAAGTCAGGGAGTACACGTGGTATTGGACAGCTCCTTCCTGGAGGGAAGCAACGCCCTGATGATCCCTAAAACCTCAGACGGACGCGTGTTATTCGCGGTGCCGTGGCATAAACACTTATTAGTAGGAACCACCGACACGCCGCTGGACAAGAACAGCCTGGAGCCGCTGGCGCTTGACAAGGAAATAGACTTCATCCTGGAAACAGCCGGTCAGTACATGTTGCGCAAACCTACCCGCGCCGATGTGCTGAGCGTTTTTGCCGGACTACGTCCCTTGGCTGCCCCTACCAAGAACACAAACAGCACCAAAGAAATTTCCAGAAGCCATAAACTGTTGGTAGCTCCGTCGGGCCTTGTCACCATTACGGGCGGCAAATGGACTACGTACCGCAGAATGGCACAGGACACGGTAGACAAAGCCATTGAAGTAGGCGCTCTACCGGCGAAGCCCTGCGTAACCGCTTCCCTGAAAATCCATGGATTCGCGGCTCCGCAGGCTACCGCGGCTCCGCTTTCCATTTACGGTTCAGACAAACGCTATATCCAGGAGTTGGCCAACCAGAATCCAGAGTTGAGTTTCCCGCTGCATGCGCAATTTACCCATATTGGTGCCGAGGTCATCTGGGCGGTTAGAAATGAAATGGCCCGCACGGTGGAAGATGTCCTGGCCAGAAGAATGCGGGTTCTGTTCCTGAACGCCCGAGCCGCCATGGACATGGCACCCAAGGTAGCGAGCCTCATGGCAGAGGAACTGGGTTTAGACCAGCAGTGGCAGCAGGTGCAGGTGCAAGCCTTCTTCAGCCTGGCTTCTAATTACCTGCTGGAAGCCTATACTCCCTCCATTGCCAATCCTGTACAGAAGCAATCTTTGAGCTACAAAAACTAAAGACTATGGCTGAATATATACTTTCGTTTGACCAGGGCACTACCAGCTCCCGTGCCATTGTATTTAATCAGCAGGGGAACATCGTCTCCCTGGCCCAGAAGGAGTTCACCCAATTCTATCCGCATCCGGGCTGGGTGGAGCATGATCCTAATGAAATCTGGTCTACGCAAATTGGGGTAGCCGCCGAGGCCATTTCCAAAGCAGGTTTACGGGCTGAGCACATTGCCGCCATTGGGATCACGAACCAGCGGGAAACCACCGTAGTCTGGGACCGCCGAACCGGGGCCGCCATCCACAATGCCATTGTCTGGCAAGACCGCCGAACCGCCGGCTATTGCGACCATCTGAAAGAACAGGGCCTGGAAGAGATGATCCAGCAGAAAACCGGCCTGGTGATTGACGCTTACTTCTCGGCCACTAAAGTGAAATGGATACTAGAGACCGTAGCTGGAGCCCGCGAACTGGCGGAAGCCGGCCATCTGGCTTTTGGCACCGTTGATTCTTGGCTTATCTGGAACCTTACCGGCGGCAAAGTGCACGCCACAGACGTTACCAACGCTTCCCGCACGCTGCTATTCAACATCCATACCCTTACATGGGATCAGGAACTACTGGATCTGTTTGATATACCGGCCAGCATGCTGCCACAGGTCACTTCTTCCAGTGAAGTGGTGGGCGAGACTTCAGCCTCTATTTTTGCCACCCGCATACCAATTGCCGGCATTGCCGGCGACCAGCAGGCGGCTTTGTTCGGGCAGATGTGCACCAAGCCGGGCATGGTCAAAAACACCTATGGGACCGGCTGCTTCATGCTGATGAACATCGGCGAAAAGCCCATCCTCTCCACCCACAAACTGGTGACCACGGTAGCCTGGAAGATCAAAGACCAGGTGCACTACGCTTTGGAAGGCAGTATTTTCATTGCCGGCGCGGTAGTGCAGTGGCTTCGGGATGGCTTAGGCATTATCTCCACCTCTTCTGAGGTAGAAGCCCTCGCCCAGAAAGCAGACAGCAGCGAAGGGGTTTATTTTGTCCCCGCCTTCGCTGGCCTGGGTGCTCCCCACTGGGACCAGCACTCCCGGGGTACGCTGGTGGGTATGACCCGCGGCACCACCTCCGCGCACATTGCCCGGGCGGGTCTGGAAAGTATCGCCTTCCAGACCATGGAAGTCCTGAAAGCCATGGAAGCCGATGCCGGCATAGAAATCAAGGAACTTCGGGTAGACGGCGGTGCCACAGACAACAACCTGCTCATGCAGTTTCAAGCTGATATCTTGCAGGCCAGCGTGGTAAAACCCGCCATTACCGAAGTCACCGCCATAGGAGCCGCTTACCTGGCCGGTTTAGCGGTTGGCTTCTGGGAAAGTGTAGACCAGATCCAGGAGCAATGGAACATCCATGACCGCTTTGAGGCCAGCAGCGAAGCGCACAATACCAAAGCTCTTACTGCCGGATGGTTACGAGCGGTACGAGCCGCGAAGGCCTGGGCCCAGGATGATCAATTAGAACCAGCTTCTACCTTAACCTAAGCCAGCCATGTCAGCATTTACAGCCGAAGTAATAGGAACCATGTTCCTGATTATTCTGGGAGGCGGCGTAGTCGCTAATGTGGTCCTGAAAGGGACCAAAGGCAATAACGCCGGTTGGATGGTGATTACCACGGGCTGGGCATTGTCAGTATTTGCCGGGGTAGTGATTGCGGGCCCATATAGCGGCGCGCACCTGAACCCGGCCGTAACCCTGGCCCTGGCCATTGTGGGAAAGTTCGCCTGGGATCAGGTGGGCCTCTACATCGCTGCCCAAATGTTGGGCGCGATCCTGGGAGCACTGCTCGTCTGGCTTATCTATAAGCCTCATTTTGACACCACGGAAGACTCGTTGGCGCAACTAGCCGTGTTTAGCACCGGGCCTGCCATCCGGCACCCGTTCGCCAATTTTTTCAGTGAAGCGCTGGGTACGTTCGTCCTGATCTTCGTCATCCTGTACATCACCACCCCGGAAATGGGCGAGCAGAAGACTCCTATTGGCATGGGATCCCTGGGCGCTCTACCGGTTACCTTTCTGGTTTGGGCCATTGGCTTGTCCTTGGGTGGCACTACCGGCTACGCCATTAACCCGGCCCGGGATCTTGGGCCCAGAATTGTGCACAGCCTTATCCCCATCAAGAACAAGTGCCACAGTGATTGGCGCTACGCCTGGGTGCCTGTGCTGGGGCCTCTGGCGGGAGCAACTGTCGCCGCCCTCCTGTTTATGATTTTGCAATAATCCTGGTCTTCCCCTGCTGAATAGAGCAAGTATTAAGCTTTTGTTACGTTTTTCGGTCCTTCCTTTTAAAGAAAAAACCGCAGTAATTTTGAAGGATGCACCACTCGCCTCTACAGGATGGTGTGGAACCTTTTACTTCACCCGATAGAACTATTTAAACTTTGAAAGTTTCAAACCAAACAAACATTACTTCTGCAGCGCCTACAAAAAAGGGCCTGTTTCCACCTGCCCCTCACATGGAGCAACTGCCCCTTGAGCGGATTGGCCCTGAGTACAAAAAATTACGCACCCAGGTATTCCTGGGCATTTTCCTGGGGTATGCCGGCTATTACCTGGTCCGCAAAAATTTCTCGCTGGTGATGCCCGACCTGATTGAACAAGGCTACTCCAAAGCCGATTTAGGCTTTGCTTTGTCTGGCGTTTCCATTGCCTATGGTTTGAGCAAGTTTCTAATGGGGAACGTCTCTGACCGAAGCAACGCCCGCACTTTCCTGAGCGTGGGACTGCTGCTTTCGGCGCTCACTATGATTTTTATGGGGGTTGCCCCGCTTGCCACCAGTTCCATCACCATCATGTTCATCCTGCTGTTCCTGAACGGCTGGTTCCAGGGCATGGGCTGGCCTCCGTGCGGCCGGGTAATGGTGCATTGGTTCTCCACGAAGGAAAGAGGCACTAAGATGTCTATCTGGAACGTGGCCCATAACGTGGGCGGCGGGTTAGTGGGTCCTATCGCTATTGCGGCGGTTGCCATCTTCGGTTCATGGGAAAGCAAGTTCTACTTCCCGGGCTTAGTAGCATTGGTATTTGCCGCTATTGCTTATATGCTGGTTAGAGACACGCCTCAGTCTTGCGGTTTGCCTACCATTGAAGCCTACAAAAATGACTATCCGGCCAATTACTCTGCTGATCAGGAGCAGGAGCTCACCGCCAAGCAGATCTTCTTTGAGTACGTGTTCAACAACCGGGTACTTTGGTACATCGCCTTCGCGAATGCTTTTGTGTATTTGGTGCGCTACGGCATTCTGGACTGGGCACCTACTTATCTGGAAGAAGCCAAAGGTTTCTCCGTGAAAGAAACTGGCTGGGCCTATTTCGCCTATGAGTACGCGGGTATCCCTGGCACCTTGCTTTGCGGCTGGATCAGTGACAAAGTTTTCAAAGGCCGCCGCGCCCCGGCTACCATTATCTACATGGTGTTGGTCTTGATTGCGGTGCTGGTGTATTGGAAAAACCCAGCGGGTAATCTCTGGATCGACAATGTGGCCTTGATCTCCATCGGCTTCTTAATCTACGGTCCCGTGATGCTGATTGGAGTACAGGCGCTGGACCTGGTACCTAAGAAAGCCGCCGGTACTGCGGCTGGCCTCACGGGCTTGTTCGGCTACTTGGGAGGAGCACTGTTTGCCAATATCGCCATGGGTTTCATTGTAGACCACTGGGGCTGGGATGGAGGATTCATCATGTTGGTAGCCGCCTGTTTGCTTTCCATTCTGTTCACCGCTTTTACCTGGAAGCGGGAGAAACTACACCTCAACCTTCCATAATCTTCCTATTCTGACTCTAGAAACGCAACAAAACTAAACCTAC
Organism: Rufibacter sediminis; assembly: GCF_014269285.1. Classification (GTDB taxonomy): domain Bacteria; phylum Bacteroidota; class Bacteroidia; order Cytophagales; family Hymenobacteraceae; genus Nibribacter; species Nibribacter sediminis. The sequence goes on along the minus strand of NZ_JACOAF010000010.1, from coordinate 24,756 downwards.
CTAATATGACAACATTTTTACAACCACCGCCCCAGCGCAGGAACAGCCTGAGCAAAGGCATTTTACTTGGCTCCTGTCTTTTGCTGTTTGGCACAAATGTGCTCGCTAGCTCAACCGGACCTATGGCTTATCTTCAGCAAGCCAGCCGACAGGCAAAAGTAACAGTAAGAGGGAAAGTGGTAGACCAAACTGATGGTTCTGTGATGCCTGGTGTTACGGTGTTTGTCAATAACCAGGCCGTAGGTATGTCCAATGCAGACGGTTCGTTCCAGGTAAGTGTAGAGACTGGCTCAATCCTCTCCTTTACCTTTATTGGTTATCAGCAATATAAAATTACAATTACTAAACCTGAAGAAAACCTTACTATTAGATTAGCAACTGACGCTACCCAAATTAACGAGGTAGTGGTTACAGCCTTGGGTATTACCCGTGAAGAAAAAGCCCTAGGGTATTCCACAACCACGGTACAAGGAGAAAGCTTAACTGAGGCTATGCCGAATAACTGGACAGATGCTTTAACTGGCAGGGTTGCCGGTCTAAACATGGTAAAGTCTGGCGGTGGCCCTACAGGCTCCAATAAAATCATTCTGCGGGGTGAGAATGACTTAGGTGGTTCAAGTGAAGCATTGATTGTGGTGGATGGAGTAATTATCAATGGCGGTAGTGGCCGTGCAACTGGTTCCGGAAGCACAGCCTACCTGCAAGGCGATAGCCCCGTTGACTTTGGAACAAACTTAAATGACATCAACCCAGAAGACATTGAAAGTGTAACAGTTCTGAAAGGACCAGGTGCCACTGCACTATATGGCTCAAGAGGGGCAAACGGTGCAATCATCATTACCACCAAAGATGGGAAGCCAAGAGTTAAAGGATTAGGGGTTTCCTTTAATTCTAACTTTTCTTTAGAAACCATCAACCGCTGGCCAGATTACCAATATGAGTATGGGCAGGGAGACGAAGGAGTTAATTATTACTCTTACAACAATACCCTAGATGGAAATAGCACACGCAGTACCAGTTCTGCCTGGGGTGCCAAATTTGATGGGCAAATGTTCTTCCAATATGATCCGGCAACGCAAACAACCGGTACAGAGCGCACCCCCTGGATACCTTATAAAGATAGCCGTAAAGACTTCTTCCAGACAGGAAAGACCTTCACCAATACAGTTACACTAGATGGTGGTACTGCCAAGACATCTGTCCGTTTTTCACTGACCAATGTTTCCAATGACTGGATAATTCCTAACACTGGATATGACAGGAATACAGTGGCTTTATCTTTAAATCAGAACGTATCAGATAAGCTCAGAATTTCCAGCAAAATAAACTACACCAACAAATACAGTGACAACTTACCCTCAACAGGGTACAACAACCAATCTATTATGTATTGGGCCACTTTGCAGGTTCCTAATGGCAACGTTGATTGGTACAAAGATTACTGGAAGCCTGGACAAGAAGGAATTCTTCAAAATTACCCTTACAGCAGCTTGATTGACAATCCTTACCTGATTGCCTATGAGATGCTGAATAAATCCAACCGTCACTCCATTACAGGTAACATCCAAGCTACTTATAATTTCACCAAAGAACTGAGTTTGATGGTGCGTACTGCCCTGGACTTTGGCTATGAGCAACGTTCACAACGCCGCCCTAAGGACACCGAGAAATTTAAAGAGGGTATGTACCGTGAGCAGAACATCTTCTCCCAAGAAATGAATTCTGACTTTTTGCTGAGATACGGCAGAAATCTGGGAGACAGATTTGAAGTCTCTGCCTCTTTGGGCGGTAGCAAAACCAAGAACCGATATGTTAGGGATGAATCAAGAGCTGATAGATTAGTTTTCCCACAAGTATTTAATCTTGCTAATAGCCGCGATGTTCTTTTGAGTTACCCTTACCGTTCTGATGTGGAGATGAATGGTATCTATGGACTGACAACCGTTGGATTTGATGATTGGCTGTTCTTGGATCTGACTCTCCGGAAAGACTGGTCAAGCACCTTGGCTGCAAGAGGAAAAGACATACCAGAAATTAAGCCCTATCCCTCTGTAAGTGTGAGTACCGTTTTATCTGAGGTGCTCCCTATGCCTACTTCAATCTCCCTGTTAAAACTGCGCGGTTCTTGGGCAGAAGTAGGAAGTGGCGGAATGAACCCTTACTATACAGCTTTTGCCTATGAAATTGCATCTGGTTTTCCTTCAGGATTGTCAAATCCTAGTGCAATACCAAATGAGAATCTATTACCACTGAGAACAGAAAGCGTTGAGTTTGGTTTAGATGCCCGTTTCTTCAAAAGCAGAATAGGGCTTGACGTTGCCGTTTACCGGAACAACACAAGAGACCAGATCTTACGAGTACCTATTGACAGATCTTCCGGCGCTAACTACCAGATCTTGAACGCCGGATTGGTGAGAAACCAAGGAATTGAGATTCAGGCCAACGGTTCTCCTCTTAAAAACAAAAACGGGTTAAACTGGAATATTTTTGCTACTTATTCAGCAAACCGAAACTCTGTTATAGAACTTTCTGACAGCCTAACTACATACCAACTACAACGAGGACCAGGAGGACGTGGATCTGTGGAAGCAACTCCGGGTGGCACCATGGGTGATATCTATGGCAGAGGGTACCTTCGTGCACCAGACGGCCAGATCATCTATGAGAATGGCTACCCTTTGTTAACCAATGACATCATGTACTTAGGAAATACAGTACCAAAATGGAAAGGGAGTATTGGCAATGAATTCAGATATAAGCAATTCCGTCTGAATATCTTGGTTGATGGATCATTTGGTGCCAAAGCCTATTCACTTACTCATTCTACCTTGGCAGAGCAAGGAAAAACCAAAAACACTTTGCCAGGTCGCTATAATGGAATTATTGGCAATGGGGTAATCCAGAATGGAGATGGTTCTTTCAGACCTAATGATGTAGTGGCAGAGAACATCTGGACATATTACACTGCTCACTTTGGCCGTGATAACATAGAAGGAAACCTGTTCAGTACAGACTTCATCAAATTACGCGAAGTTCGTCTTGATTATACTTTACCAAGCAGCGTTATCTCCAAATTCAAAATAGAGAAAGCCTCTATTGGGATTTATGGCAGAAACCTTTGGATCATCTCAGACTGGCCTGCCTTTGACCCTGAATTCGGAACATTGAACAATGGTACTATTGATGCAGGCTATGAATTAGGTCAGTTCCCCTCTACCATGACCACAGGGGTAAACCTGAACATTAGTTTCTAAAACTCAGACAGAAATGAAAAAGATAAAATTAATAGCGCTCTCTCTTCTCACGGTAGTTGGCATGTCTACGCTCAACTCCTGTACAGAGGATTTTGAGGAACTGAATACTAACCCAAATACCAGCCCGTTTGCCATGCCAGAGTCTTTGCTGGCCCCTGCGTTAACAGACTTGGTAAAACGCAACTTAGACCGGGCGCTGCGTCTGAACAATGAACTTATGCAGGTGCATGTAGCCCGTTCAGATAATGATGAAATTCACCGGTATGTGGTTCGGTCTGCAGAAGCAGACTACATGTGGAACAACTGGTACACCCAGATCACAGATTTCAAAGATATCTACAATAGTGCAGAGGTGTTATCCAGAACCTACCCAGCCCAAGGTTACCATAAGGCTTTTATGGGTGTAGGGTTAATCTGCGAGGTTTGGGCTTTTTCACTGTTAACAGATATGTATGGTGACATTCCTTATTTTAACGCCAACAAGGTAAAAGAGGGGATTTTAATGCCTGGCTTTGACAAACAAGAAGCTATCTATTCTGATTTATTCAGAAAGCTTGAAGAAGCCAATACGCTTTTATCTACAACTAACGCAGACTTCCCTTCTGAGTTAAAACCATTAGACCCCTTGTATAATGGTAATGCAGCTAACTGGCGTAAATTTGGAAACTCCTTGTATCTACGTTTACTATTAAGAGTATCTGGCAAACCAGATAAGGTAGTAAACAATGAGATGACAGCGGCTGAAAAAATAGGACAGATGGTTGATGGCAGCCCTGCTACTTATCCTATCATTTCAACTAATGCAGAGTCTGCTATTTTGCGATTCACTGGCACCGCCCCTTATCAATCTCCTTTCCAGACTGTACGGGATGCTGACTGGAATTCTGCCCAAAACCTAGCTGAGTTTTTTGTAAACAACTTAAATGAGTGGGGCGACCCACGTATTACCCTTTGGGCAACTTTGAGAGAAGGCCGTTATGCAGGAATTCAGAGCGGTTATGAAACAGGCAAAATACCTGCTGCCCAGTCTTCCTATCTTCCTGCTTTAAGAACTAACCCTTTGCTTGGGAATATCCTGAACTATCCTGAGGTACAACTTATATTGGCAGAGGCTGCGCTCAAAGGATATATTACAGGTAGCCCTAAAACTTACTATGAAACTGGCGCTACCAATGGCATCACCCTTTGGGGGCTAACTGTACCTGCTGCTTATTTAGCAAATGAAGAGGTAAAATGGGAAGAGAGTTATGAATTCGAAAAGAAGATGGACTTGATCCACCTTCAGAAATACTACGCCCTCTTCTTTACTGATTTCCAACAATGGTATGAGTACCGCAGAACAGGGCACCCGGTTCTACCTATAGGTCTTGGTGTACGGAACAATGGTCAAATGCCTTCTCGTCTTAATTATCCGCTGTATGTTCAGAGTCTTAACCGTGAGAATTATTTAAAGGCGGTGGCAGACCAAGGGCCAGATGATATCAACACTAAAGTGTGGTGGCAACAATAGACCTTGCAAATATTTTTTGGATCAATTGAAAATCCATCATTAACATTCATATTAAAATGGAAAACAAGATATTCCAGCTTTTCGCTTTCATTCTGGGAGCACTAGCCCTCTCTTCCTGCCTGGAAGAAGATGAAAATAATGCCATTGGGCAGCCAAGCCCTTATATGTCTGTGGCAGATGTAAGGGCGCTTTATAGAGGAGAAGATGTGCAATTAACTACAGATAAAATGGGAGGAGCCCATCAAGTGGTAGGAGTTGTCATTTCTGATCCGGCATCAGGCAATTTCCCAACGGGTCAGGTTGTCATTCAGAACAGCAGGAGAAGGCTAACCAGGGGAGTTATTCTAGACTTTGGTTCTACCACTGCTCCATTTGTCATGGGCGATTCCATTGTGGTAAATACAGAAGGTGCCACCTTAACGAGTATAAACGGTGCGTTGCAGATTAAAGGACTTTCACTAGCCGGTGTAACAAAAGCTAAATCTGGAATAGAAGTTACACCCCGGGTAGTAAACCTGGAAGCGCTAACCACTAAGCCAGGTGATTATGAAGGCACATTAGTGAGAATTGTAGCCGGTAACGCCACGCCTACTCCTGGCCGCTCTGCTAAATACAGTGGTGACAAAAAGTTAACCGATGGTAATGGCAACAACATCATTCTGCATACAGACCCAAATGCCTCTTTCGCAAATGAAAGACTCTGGGCAAGCGCCACTTATACTGGCGTACCATTGATGGGGATGGATCCGCAGACGCAGGAACCTACCATAACTTTAAGGCTGCGTAGCATCAACGACGTCATGGATGCCAGTGGGCCTATTTATCTTGGTTTCCCAGAAAGCTTTGAGAATCCTAGCGTAGATAAACCAAGCTACAACATGGTCAACGGTGATAGAGGCGTATGGGACAACACCATTGATTTTACTACCGGCTCTTGGAAACTATACAATTCAATTCTTGGCCCTACCTCTAACCGCGACAGATTTACCGGTAAGCAGGGCATCAGGATGAACCAAAACTTGGCAGCCGCATCAAGTCCTTATACACAGATGAATTTTGACGTGCCTGACGGAGCTTCTAAGGTGACCTATATTTATGGTGCCTACTACACAGATGCTTCCAGCACCTGGTGGATTGAGTATTCGCAAGACCAAGGCCAAACCTGGACTCAAATAGGCCCCACCATGACAGAAGCCGGTAACTGGACAAAAACTGCCACTATTTTAATGGATATTTCTGGCCCAGTGAGGTTTAGGTTATTTAAGAAAGGCTTAGGTCCTACTTCGCTTCCAGCCATTGCTAATGGCCGGTTCTCCTTTGATGATTTTGCCATCTACTCTAACGCAGATTAACCTTTGAAGGGAGTGCGCCTACATTAAGTAGCCACTCCCTTATTTCTTAAAGACGCAAAACCTACACCTTCCACTTAGAAAAGTGTAGCGCTATTCTGGTAACTAATAAAAGCATCGCTAATTATTATTCTACATCCAATCATCTAGAATGAGGTCTACACATTGAGACCTCATTCTAGATGATTGGATGTAGAATAACTCAAAACAATAGTCCTGTACAATTGACGCATGTAGGCAGCAAAAAGATACTCCCTCTATATCTAAATTCACTATTCATTATCACAGTTATGAATAAAATTAAATACACCTTTCTTTTCCTCCTGTTTGCGCTGGCAGCTTGCAAAGCTGAAGATGAGCCAATAAAAAATGAAGGTGTAATCCCTCTTGCTACTCCGGTGAATGATTTGATTTTCACTAATCTCAACCAAGTAGGCAACTCCCTGTCCTCTCCTGTAATCATGGACAGATTGACATCAATGATAGATGCAGCGCCAGAGAAGTCATCTTTGCACCTAAGTATTTTTGGTTTCACTCACAAAGGAATCATTAGTGCCCTTAAAAGAGCCAGTGAAAGAGGTGTAAACTTGCACCTCATGGTAGACATGAGCCGGGAAGAAACCCAAGAGGAAAACCCTCCTACCATTGCCGAACTGAGAAGCTTTCTAAAGCCTAATTCGGAGGTTGTAGTAGTTACCAGTGATGCCGGAGGCTCTTCCATCAACCACAACAAATTCGTAATTTTCTCAGAGGTAAAAACACCAGATAGCAAAGCCGAGAATATCATTTTCCAAACCTCCCACAACTTCACAGAAGCAGATACCAAGAAGATACAGGAAGCCACCGTTCTTTCCAACAAAGGTCTATATGAAGCCTATCTCAGCTACTGGAATGACATGAAAGTCAGAGCTGTCAGCGGCATGAAAAACTTTGAGTACCGTGAGTTTGAAGACCTCAACGCAGGCATCAAAGCTTATTTCTTCCCTAAAAGAAAAGCGGGTAAAAACTACGGAACAGATACCATAATAGACATCCTTAGCCAAATTACAGAACCCTCTACCGCCCTTATTAGAGTAGGTATGTCTGACTGGAGCGCTGCCCGTATGAATGTGGTAGCCAAGCTGGAAACCTTGCTTGACCAAGGTGCTACAGTAGAGGTAATAGCCAAAAGCAGTGCCGCGCCAGAAATACAGACCGCATTAGAAAACCTTAAACGGAAAGGCGCCTACATCAAAATCTACAACATCAGCCTGTCTAATCAAGCCAAGATTAACAACCATGCCAAGTTCATGCTCATCAAAGGCAAAGTCAACGGTGCGCAATCTACCCTTGTAGTAACTGGCACGCACAACTACACCGGCAATACGGTTTATTATAACAATGAAGTAATCCTCTTATTCAAGAACAACGCCTCCTTCTTTGAATCTTTTATGAGCTACTACAATGAGATGAAGAAGCTCCCTGGTATTCAAAGATGATACTTCTGCTTTCGGCGTATTTTGGCCAAAGCAGCCCGATAACAGAAGTATCACCCAAATCCTTTCACCGCTTAAACTTGACGAATCAACGCTTTTATGAAATCCTCCCGCAGAATAGTAAGTTGTATCATTTTCCTTTGTCTTTGGGGCTGGCAGGCTTCAGCGGCAAGCCCCTCCCCTGCTGCAACAGATAAAGAAGCTCAAACCAAAGCCACCCTTGCCTTGATCAAACGCGTGCTGCCTAAACACGCAGATCAGTTTCAGATTGCCTTCATTCCCAAAGAAGGCGAGAACGATGTGTTTGAGGTGGAAAACGGGAACGGCAAAATCATGCTGCGCGGAAACAACGGCGTGTCTGTAGCCAGCGCCCTGCATCATTACCTGAAAACCTACACCAACGCCCACATTTCCTGGAACGGCTCTAACCTGAACCTCCCTAAGAAACTACCCTCCGTCACGCAGAAAGAACGCAAAGTCACCCCGTACAAATACCGTTATTACCTGAACTATTGCACCTTCAACTACACCATGAGCTGGTGGGACTGGAAACGCTGGCAGTGGGAGATTGACTGGATGGCCATGAACGGCATCAACATGCCCTTGGCGGTCACCGGCCAGAACTCCATCTGGGACAGGGTCTACAAAAAACTGGGCTTCACGGACAAAGACCTGGCCTCCTTCTACAGCGGCCCCGCCTACTTCAACTGGTTCTGGATGGGCAACCTGGACGGCTGGGGCGGTCCGCTGCCGCAATCGTTCATGAAGCGCCACGAGGAACTGCAGAAACAGATTCTGGCGCAGGAACGCGCCCTGGGCATGACCCCTATCCTGCCCGCGTTCACGGGGCACGTGCCTCCGGCTTTCAAAGACAAATTCCCTCAGGCTAAACTGAAGAAAACCACCTGGCAGGGCTTCAACGAGGTCTACATCCTGGACCCCGATGATCCCATGTTCACCTCCATCGGGAAGGAGTTTATTCAGGAAGAGATCAACACCTTCGGGACGGACCATTTCTATTCCGCCGATACCTTCAATGAGAACACTCCGCCCACCAATGACTCTACCTACCTGAACGACATCAGCAAGAAAGTCTATCAGTCTATGGCGGCGGTAGACCCCAAAGCCACCTGGATCATGCAGGGCTGGATGTTCTCTTACTCGGCTAAGTTCTGGCAACCCACCCAGATTCAGGCCTTGCTCAACGCCGTGCCAAATGATAAGATGATTGTGCTGGATCTCTACAGCGAAAGCAAACCCGTCTGGAACCGCACCGATGCCTATTATGGTAAGCCCTGGATCTGGTGCATGCTCCACAACTTTGGCGGCAACGTGAGTATGTACGGCCGCATGAACAGCGTGGCCAACGGCCCGGCCAACGCTTTGCAAGACCCAAAATCGGGCAACATGCTGGGCATCGGGTTAACGCCTGAGGCCATTGAGCAAAACCCGGTCATGTATGAACTCATGCTGGAAAACGTCTGGCGCAATACGCCCATCGGCTTAGATTCCTGGCTTCCTAACTACGCCCAGAGACGCTACGGCCAGAAAAACGCCGCCGCCGAGAAAGCCTGGGAGATCTTACGCGCTACCGTATACAACGGAGCCATCAAATCGGGCGGTCCCGAGTCTATCATCACCGGCCGACCTACCTTCAACAAGAAAAACCGCTGGACCGATACTGATAAAGCCTATCGGCCCGCTGATTTGATTCCGGCCTGGGAAGCGCTCCTGTCCGCCTCCAAAGACCTGAAGAACAGCGAAGGTTTCAAGTACGATCTGGTAGACGTGACCCGCCAGGTGCTCGCCAATTACGCCGACACCCTGCAACAGCAGTTCGCCCTGGACTACAAAAACAAAGACACCGTGGCGTTCAGGAAACGCAGCCAGCAGTTCCTGATGGTCATCGAAGACATGGACAAGTTGCTGGGCACGCACCAAGACTTTCTGTTGGGCCGCTGGCTGAATGCCGCGAAAGGCTGGGGCAAAACCGAGGCGGAGAAAAAGCTGTTCGAGCAGAACGCCCGCAACCTCATCACCCTCTGGGGTGACAAAAACAGCGTGCTGCATGACTACTCCTGCCGGCAGTGGGCCGGTATGCTCACCGGGTTCTACAAGCCCCGCTGGAGCCGCTTCTTCACCCACGTCAACGCCGCCCTGGCCCAGGGGAAAACCATGAGCCAAAAAGAGTTCGACGAGCAAAGCAAAGACTGGGAATGGCAGTGGGTGAACGGAAGCGAATCGTATCCCGACAAACCCAAGGGCAACCCGCTGGAAGCAGCCGCCAACCTCTACCAGAAGTACCAGCCCCTGCTGAAAGGACAGTACGCCCTGCTCTAAAAGATGCCTTTGAAGCGAAAGACGGTGAGCGCCGATATGCTTACCCGGTTTTTGACCCTTTTTCTGAAAACAGCCCGAAAACTGATATGACTCCTGCCGTCTTTCCTTCACTGCTTAACACGTCCTCCGGTCTCGAAACGAAGCGAGCCGCCTACTTTGGCATGAACGCCCGAACTCTTCACCTGAGCAAAGGAACAGCCATCAACCCTGCAGACGACTCATCTAACAAACCAGCTATGAATCCCCTGCACAAACCCACGGAAAAACCCGTGACCGTTACGCCTCCAGACGAAGCAAAGGAATCATCTCTTCCGGATACTGTGCCGAAGGAAAACAAGCAGCACCAGTTCCCCAACCTTGACCTGACCACCCGAGGGGCTACCTGAAAAAACTCAACCCTGTTCCCGGAAGACGACTTTCACCACCACTGAATGCCTGCATCATTTTCTACCGCTCAGCCGGCCTTGCAGGAAGGAATATACATCACACTGTTTCAGGAGGCATTTCCTGAAAACGGCCCCAGAACAGTCAGGATGCGATTTGTCGCCTTTTGAGTTAACCCTAAAACGAAGTTCAATAAGTACTAGTCCCCTTTTTTGAATCAATGAAAAGAAGAACCTTTCTCCAGAGCCTTGCTTTATTTTCGGGCGGTCTGGTCTTAGCTGGCCCCAGTGTCTTCGCCAGAAACAAAAAGGCCGCGCAAACCCTTACAGGTACCGTGAAAGCCAGAGGCAAGAAACTAGCCAAGGTGGTGGTGTCAGACGGTTTCTCCGTGGTGCAAACCAACAAGCGCGGCCAGTTTGAACTGCCGGTGAATGATCGGGCCAAGTTTGTCTTTGTCTCCATTCCGGCAGGGTACGAGTTTCCGCAGGAGAAAGGATTGGCCCGGCATTATCTGCCTATTACCGCCGGCAAAGCCAACAAATATGATTTTGAGCTGCAACCGCTGAGCAAAGACGACTCCAAACACTCGTTCATTGTGTGGGCAGATCCGCAGGTGAAAGATGCCAAAGACGTGGCCCTCATGATGCAGGACTCCGTGCCCGATGCCCAGAAACTGGTGCAGAGCATGGGCAAAGACGCGCTGGTGCACGGCATTGGCGTGGGCGATCTGGTTTGGGACAACCACAAACTCTTCCCGGACTACAGCAAGGCCGTGGGCGCCATCGGGGTTCCGTTCTTCCAAGCCTTGGGCAACCATGATATGGACTACCGCCTGGGCGGCGACGAAACCTCAGACGCCACTTTCCAGAAGATCTTCGGGCCTACCTACTACTCGTTCAACCGTGGCAAAGCCCATTACATTGTGCTGGATGATGTGCGGTATCTGGGCAAGGAGCGCGAGTATGACGGCCACCTCAATGAGCAGCAACTAGCCTGGATCAAGCAGGACCTGAGCTTCGTGCCGAAGGACCACTTGGTGATCATCAGCGCGCACATTCCCATCTCCAGTGCCGTGAAGAACCGGGAAGACCTGTTTGCGCTGCTGAAGGGCTATCAGGTACACATCATGACCGGACATACGCACACCAACTACAACATGCTGCGCGAAGGCGTGTATGAGCACGTGCACGGCACGGTGTGCGGCGCTTGGTGGTCGGGCACCATTTGCACAGACGGTACGCCCAACGGCTACGGCGTGTATGAGGTAGACGGTAACCAGCTCCAGTGGTACTACAAATCAACGGGCAAAGACCGGGCGCACCAGATCAGCCTGGACATTGAGAAGCTCACCGGCCAGAACCGCTTCATCGCCAACGTCTGGAACTGGGACCCCGCCTGGAAAGTGGAGTGGTACGCCGACGGCAAGGCCATGGGTACGCTGCAAAACACCAAAGGCTATGACCCCGAGGCGGTGCGCACCATGAAGGGCGATAAACTGCCCGCCCGCCGCGCCTTCGCCGAGCCCGCCAGAACCGAGCACCTCTTCATGGGCCACTTCGGGCCCGAGGTGAAACAGGTAAAAGTGGTCGCCACTGACCGCTTCGGGAACCAGTTTGAGGCGGTTTCGGCCTCGGCCTAAAGCTTTGCGTTTAGGGGCTTTTTTCGGAAAAGAGCCCCTAAACGGAAATTATTGAACTCGAGCGTAGCAGGCGGATGCTTAAATCAGGAATGCGTAAACCCACCCCTACCCCTCCGAGGAGAGGATTTTCCCGATTACTCGTGCAGATGCTCCCCTCTTGGGAGGGGTAGGGGTGGGTAACGCTTGATGGTTCATCTCCCCATTTTTGGCTTGTTTTTGAAAAAACAGCCGCTAAACGCAACGTCACATCTGGCAGGGTTACCGGGCAAGGTGCCCCGCCAGCAGTACCGCTACCTTCACCGGTAGTTTCTCACAAGCAGCATTACAAAAATGAAATTTAAACTTTTCCTCTGGGCGGTCGTCCTGTTTTCCTTTGGGTTAGGACAAGCACGGGCGCAGCAAAACACCAAGCAGATTCTGGTCCAGACCGACAAAGTCACGCTGGCATTTACCGTGGGCAAAAACCAGAAGTTGTACCAAAGCTATTTAGGCCCCAAACTCGGCAACGCCCAGGACAACGGCCAACTCTCCGGCACCAAGCATGAGGCGTACGCGCCTTCGGGCACCGACAATCTTTTTGAACCCGCCATTAGGGTGCTGCACAATGACGGCAACCCCTCTTTGGAGCTGAAGTATGCGCAACATACCGCCCAGCAGCCCGAGGCCAACGTGACGCAGACGGCCATTCACCTGAAAGACCCCAAGTACCCCGTGGAGGTGATTCTGCACTTCAGCGCGTACCAGAAGGAGAACATCATCAAGGCCTGGACCGAGATCAAGCACAAAGAAAAGAAGCCGGTGGTGCTGGGCAACTTCGCCTCGGCGATGCTACACTTTGACGCGCCCAATTACTGGCTCTCGCAGTTTCACGGTGATTGGGCCGGCGAGATGCAGTTGCAGGAACATCAGCTTACCAGCGGCATCAAGGTCATTGACAGCAAGCTGGGCACCCGCGCCCATAAATTCCAGAGCCCTACGTTTCTGCTGTCGTTGGACAAACCGGCCGGTGAAAACCACGGCGAGGTCATTGCCGGTACGCTGGCGTGGTCGGGGAATTTTCAGTTTGCCTTTGAGCTGGACGAGCAGAACAGCCTGCGCGTGCTGGCGGGCATGAACCCCCACGCCTCAGAATACCACTTGCCCGCCAACAAAGCCTTCGTGACACCCGCTTTCATTTTCACCTACAGCCAGCAGGGCAAAGGCGAAGCCAGCCGAAGCTTCCACCGCTGGGCCCGCAACTACGGCATTCTGGACGGGAACAAGCCGCGCCTCACGCTGCTCAACAACTGGGAAGCCACGTACTTTGACTTCGACCAGCATAAACTGGTGGGCCTCTTTGACGGCGCTGCCCAATTGGGCGTAGATTTGTTTTTGCTGGACGATGGCTGGTTCGGGAACAAGTATCCGCGCAACGCCGCCAACGCCGGCCTAGGCGACTGGCAGGAAAACAAAACCAAACTTCCCAGCGGAATAGGTTATCTGGTGGAGGAAGCCGAAAAGAAAGGCGTGAAGTTTGGCATCTGGCTGGAGCCCGAAATGGTGAACCCCAAAAGCGAACTCTACGAGAAGCACCCCGACTGGATTCTGAAACTGCCCAACCGCGACGAGCATTACCAGCGCAACCAGCTCATTCTGGACCTCACCAATCCCAAAGTGCAGGACTTCATCTTCAAACTGGTAGATGATCTGCTCACCAAAAATCCGCGGCTGGCTTACATCAAGTGGGACTGCAACCGCACGTTCACCAACGCCTTTTCGCCCAACCTCAAGGTACAGTCGCATTTGCCCATTGATTACGTGAACAGCCTATACAAAACGCTGGCCAGAATACGGCAGAAGCACCCGCACCTGCCCATCATGCTCTGCTCCGGCGGCGGCGGACGGGTAGACTACGGCGCCCTTCCCTACTTCACGGAGTTCTGGCCCAGTGACAACACCGATGGTTTGGAGCGCATCTTCATCCAGTGGGGCTACTCGCAGTTCTTCCCGGCGGTGGCTATGTCGGCGCACGTGACCAGCTGGGGCAAGCAGACTGTGAAGTTCAGGACCGATGTGGCCATGATGGGCAAACTGGGCTATGACATTCAGGTGAGTGAGTTCAATGAGAAAGAGTTGCAGTTCAGCAAGCAGGCCGTGGCCAATTACAAAAAGCTGAGTGACGTGATTTGGTTCGGCGACCAGTACCGCTTGGTGTCGCCGTACGAGGAGAAGCGCGCCGTACTCCTATACGTGAACGAGGCCCAGAGCAAAGCCGTGCTGTTCTCCTACAACCTGCAAACCCGCCACCGTGACCGCTTCACGCCTGTTCGGATGCAAGGTCTGCACCCGCAGAAGCAGTACCTGGTGCAGGAAACCAACCTTATGCCCGATACTAAATCATCGTTCGCGGCCAACGGCAAAACCTACTCCGGCGATTACCTAATGAAAGTGGGCATTGCCGTGTCGCCTACCACCGCGCTCACCAGCGCCGTGTTTGAAATCACCGAGAAACCTTAATCCGCCAAGTTCGGTGACCTGAAAAGTCTCCGAGCCTGGCTCTAGAAAGTATTACCCGCTATACTCAGCAAACCATGAACAAAACCTTTTCCGCTCTTTTACTTGGGGCCACCTTGCTGGCCGGTTGCAAAAGCTCCCAATCCCTGAGTCAGTTACCGCCGCTGCCCACCTTTGACACCGAAGGCCACCGCGGCGCCCGCGGCTTACTCGCCGAGAACTCCATCCTGGCCATGCGCAAAGCCATTGACCTGGGCGTGACCACCATTGAAATGGACTGCCACATCACTAAAGACGGCCAGGTGGTAGTGACCCATGACCCGCACATCAACCCGTTGTACGCCCGCACTCCAGACGGCCAGGACATCCCCAAGGAAGACGCCAAGAAGTACGTGGTTTACCAGATGACTTATGACCAGGTGAAAGCCTTTGAGCTGGGTACCAAACCTTATTCCAACTTCCCGCAGCAGCAACGCGTGAAGACCTATATTCCGCGCCTCGCGGATCTGATTGATTCAGTGCAGACATATCTGAAGACTACCGGCAAACCGCAGGTGTTCTACAACATTGAGGTGAAGTCTAAAATTGTCGGCGACAACAAACTGCACCCGGCCTCTGAGGAGTTTGTAAAAGCGATGATGCAGGTGATTGAGAAGAAAGGTATTGCGCCGTACGTCATCATCCAGTCGTTTGATTTGCGCCCTTTGCAGATTTTGCACAAGAAGTACCCGCACATGAGAACCTCCTTCCTGGTGGACAACAAGAAGACCGTGGCCGAAAACCTGACCGAACTGGGCTTTACGCCGGTGGTGTACAGCCCCAGCGCGAAACTAGTCACGGCCGAGCTGGTGAAGCAATGCCATGACCGCGGCATCAAAGTTGTTCCCTGGACGGTGAACACCGCCGAGGAGATTGCCCGCATCAAGGCCTTGGGCGTAGACGGCATCATTTCTGATTACCCTAACCTGTTCTTCCAGCAATAATGTAGTGGGTGCGTTTAGGGTCTCTTTTTAGAAAAACGGCTCCTAAACGCATTTCCCGGCTTTTCACTCTCACCGCATTTAAACCCAACCCTACCATGAAACTGAAATTCGCTTTTGCGGCCGCCCTTTGCGCTTTGTTCGCGGGTTTCCAGGCGCAGGCCCAAACCACCGCTGCCAAGTATGACAGCACCTACCGCCCGGCGGCCTATGACCTGAAAGTAGCCCAGTTCAAGTCCTACCCCAATTCTCCCAATGACATTATTTTCCTGGGCAACAGCCTCACCGCCAACACTGACTGGGCCGAGCTCCTGGGCATGCCCAACGTGAAGAACCGCGGCATCTCCGGCGACATCACGTATGGCGTGCTGGAGCGCCTGGACGAGGTCATTGAAGGCAAACCGGCCAAAGTGTTCATCCTCATCGGGATCAATGACATTTCGCGCAACGTGCCAGACCAGCTGATTCTGGGCAACTACCAGAAGATGATCTCGCGCATCAAGGCCGGTTCTCCCAAAACCAAGATTTACTTCCAGACCCTGCTGCCCACCAATGAATCGTTTGGCAAGTTCAAGAACCACTACCACAAAGAGGAGCACATTCTGTGGGTGAACAACGCCCTGAAGGAGCTGGCCAAGAAAGAGAAGATCGAGCTGATTGACTTATATCCCAACTTCCTGGATGCGAATAAGAAGCTGGTGAAAGAATACACCCATGACGGGCTGCACCTCACAGTGGCCGGTTACCAGAAATGGGTAGAAGTCCTGAAAAAAGGCAATTACCTGAAGTAAATCTCGTCCTTGCGTTTAGGGGCTATTTTCAGAAAACAGCCCCTAAACGCAATTAGCTGGGTAGACATCTACGAGTTGGTTCTGCGGCTTGCATGCAAGGCGCGCTTGTGGGCCCCGCGAACACAGACGACAAAACAAAAAAGGCGGCTCTTTGCAGAATCGCCTTTTTCTATATTGGAACAGGAGCCGCTTACGCGTTGGTCGCCTCGCCCTGTAATACTCTTACCATGGTCTCGCCGATCTCGGCAGGAGAGTCTACCACGTGGATGCCGTTCTCACGCATAATGCGCATTTTAGCGGCGGCAGTGTCATCGGCGCCGCCGATGATGGCACCGGCGTGGCCCATTCTACGTCCGGCCGGAGCGGTTTGGCCCGCGATGAAACCAACTACTGGCTTTTTGTTGCCAGTGGAACGGATGTACTCCGCGGCCACGGCCTCGTAGTTACCGCCAATCTCGCCAATCATCACAATGGCATCGGTCTCCGGGTCTTCCATCAACAGTTCCACCGCGTTTTTAGTAGGCGTCCCGATGATCGGGTCACCCCCGATACCAATGGCGGTAGAGATACCCAGACCAGCTTTCACAATCTGATCGGCGGCCTCATAGGTCAACGTACCGGACTTGGAAACGATCCCGATTCTACCTGGCTTGAACACGAAACCGGGCATGATGCCCACTTTCGCTTCGCCTGGCGTGATCACGCCCGGGCAGTTCGGCCCGATCAGGGTAACTGCTTTGTTCTTGATGTAGTTTTTAGCGGCAACCATGTCTTTCACCGGAATACCCTCGGTGATGCACACAATCACTTCAATACCGGCATCGGCGGCTTCCATGATGGCATCAGCGGCAAACGCGGGTGGCACGAAAATGATGGATACGTTGGCTTGGGCTTTCTGTACGGCCTCGGCCACGGTGTTGAACACCGGACGGTCTAAGTGGGTAGAACCGCCTTTGCCCGGGGTTACGCCACCTACTACGTTGGTGCCATACTCAATCATCTGCTGTGCGTGGAAAGAACCCTCTGAGCCGGTGAAGCCCTGCACAATCACTTTGGAATCTTTATTTACTAAAACACTCATGTGTAGTGGATTATGTGAAAGATGTACGCTCTCGTTAAAACTGTACGCAAAAATAGGCTTTTTTGCCGCGCATCCAAACTAAGAATCTGCTTTAAGTTCCTAGCAATTGGCTCTCTAATCCCATTGTATTTGATCAGAAGTCCAGCTTTATCTGACTGTTAAGCTCGCCACTACTGTTTCTCTGGAACAGCAGGGAGAGCCTTCCTTTCAAAGATTTTCTCCGTGTAAAAAAGGCCGTCCATTACCTGGGGCAACCTCATACTCATCTCTCTATAACCAAACGGACGGGCAATCAGATGCGCTTGCAGCCAATCAGGCAGGTCTTGTCTATTCAGATCCAGAAACAAGAAAGGCTGTTTCGTCTGGCCTAAGGCATACTCAATGCTGTTCTCCTTGTGCTTCTTTATCTTGATTAGAGGAAAGAATAACAGTTTGCCTATTTTCCCTTCATATCCAGTAAACCCAAGGTGGTAGTATTTCTCACCATAAGACTTTTTTAAATAGTCACCTAACCTTAGGTTTTGCTGGTAGAAGTCACTCTCAATGTTGGTACCAGCATAGGTAAGATGCGAAGAGGCTGCCCACACTATTACTTTCTTATCCTTATAAAGATCATTGCGAAGGAAATGCAGGTTGCTCCCCATTTGCTCGTCCCTCCTTTGCCGGGAAGAGAACTTACGGGTAATTTCCACGAGGGTGCTGCGGCAGAACTGCTGCCAGAAAAGGTCTTCCTGGGAGACTATCTTGTTTGCTTCTACCCTGCTGGTTACTCTCTTCAGAATACCGGATATGGTTTGATGCAAAACCAGGGTATCCTGAGGACTTGGTTTTGTGTGATAATCAGAGATTTTAATCGCCTTTTCCAGGGCTGTGCTGAACTCCAGCCACTGTGCGGTATCTTTCAGTGCTTCTGATTTCGTGCTCTGCAGATATGCTCTAAGGTCACTGGGTAGATTTTCTCGGGAATAAACACCCGAGAATTTGCAGTCAATCCCGGCCATAATCAATGGGTAATCTGTGTTTTTCTGCTGGTCAATGTACTTGAAGAGTTCCTCTGTTTCAGCAGATATCCAGAAAGGATAGATAGACTTTCGGGCGGCAGCAATGGCTGGCTTTCCGTTCTGGATCTCCTGCCAGGCTTTGTAACAGTCATAGAACCCGCTTTCAAAAGCTATCACACCATACCCAAGTTCCTGGTGCAGAAACTTGACCAGCCTGGTCTTCGCCTGGAAAGTGCTGCCATCATAGTGCGTCTGTTCTCCCAAGCCGATTACCTCGGTATCTTTCAGTACAGATTTAAGCGGAAGTAAATCTGTATAATCTTCATTAGAAGGATTCATATCATGGACAGCAATCGTATTCTCTTTGATATAAGCCACTCTTTGGGCAGTGTCTTGGGCCATTGAGGGGAACCACCAATTCACCAATGCCGTGCACAACAGTAGCTGTAGGATGAACCGATTCTTTAACCGCTGTCCAGATTTCCCAAACTGAATCTTCATTTTAAAAACTCTTTCTAATGGTCATCCAGACATGCATAATGGCGTATCCGTACCGTGTATGATTTACTTATTTTGGAGCGAAGGTTTCTTTGATAAGATGATAGGTCTCTACCTTTCCCTGATTTGGATTCTACTGTTGCCTGCCTCATCCAATTCAATACTTTTATCATACCCTTCTCCGAAGTAGCTCAGTTCATTTAGAGCTATGACCTGCCCGTTTACCCGCATGCTTTGTATTCCGAGCTCTTTGATGCTACTACCTGAGAATGTCAACAAGACTTTTTCAGTACCCGCTGGAAATTTGAACGCTTGTCCCACGTCCATTTTCCCAGAGAGGATGGCAGCATGATAGCCAAGGACCTTTTTATCTCCGTTCAAGAAAAGGACACCTAAAACAACCCCCTCACCAGACAGAGACGTGCCAGAGGGAACAAACGATCCGTTTAGTGACACGGTGACCTCCCCCTTGCTTGCTATTTTTCTTATCAAATCAGGTGACATATTGAGGTTGAGCGAGAACATCCTTAGTGGTGTCTTGGGTTTGGTCCGTAGCTTGGGGGTAGACTTCCGCACAAAAAGCAAGGCATCAAAGGCTGAAGCGAGATTGTTAACTTTTGCAGAGGAATTATTAGATCCTACAAGTACACCAAAGGTCATATCAAGTGGGCTAGCAAAATACTTGCTGATACTTCGCGTGGCGGTGAGCTCCAGAAAACCAAACGGTGCTTTTACTATTCCTCCTAGTATATCTCCTACTTTCGTCTTTTTCTTGATAACGGCAACATCACCATCATCGTCGCCGGCCCAATAAGTGCCAGATTGGGCTTCAGTACAAATGGCGTAATACTTCTTTCCATAGGTACTGTCTAACTGCCCGCCCAAATACGGCCCAAAGCCAGAAAGTGATTGGTAACCAATCTTTTTCTCTAAGTGGGCATTGTGCGCATATACGATCAGTTTCGCCCGGGGCCTCTCCTTCAACACCCATTGGATGTTTGAAAGCATTGCTTCATCCCTAAACTGCCGGGTAGACCATTTTTGCAGCAGGTAATTGTCATAGAAGAATCTGATGGCCAGGTCCAGAGTGCCCACGCTCTGAAGAAGCCACCGCTGCCTAGCATCAAGTTTCGCTGATGAGGCTTGGTGCTGTAGCGCCTGCTGTAACTGCGCCGTCCTGGAAAGCACAGAGGCCATTGTGTTCCTTTTTGCGTAGTCCTCAAACATAGACTCTGGTAAGACCGAGATTTCCGATAGGAGTTGAACCGTTTCCTCCGGCAAGTTAACTTTCAGCTCACGGCACAGCCGAAGGGCATCATAAGCAGCCCCACGCGGCGACATGGCATCGGCTCCCAGCATCCACACCCTTTCTTCTACGGGTAGTTTCTCATTGTGCGAACGCACCCACTCGGCCAGTCTCCTAAATTCCTCTTCCACCAACGGGTTAGGTTGATGGCGCATCAGCCGGATGACGGTTTCTGCCTCACCCTTTCCATAAACCACATAATCGTTCAGCGAGCGGGTATCATAGAAGTTCGCCTCAGCCAAAACGATACAATTGAAGCCCTGTTTCAGAATCAGTTCTTTGGAAAGCAGGGAGAACATCCGCTCAAATTCTGCTGTCCCGTGAGTGGCTTCCCCCAGGCCCACAATCGTTTTGTCCTTTAGCTTCTCCAAGAAGGCACTGGGAAGGGCTGCGGAAGAATCTGAGAAAGGAATAAAATATTGCTGGATTTCCTGCTCTACTCTTTTGGGGTATTGGCATACGGCAGTATGGGCAAAAAGCAAAAGCACTAAAAGCAGAGGATAGCACTTGATAAGCAATCTGTGAGTTGACGTTAAATTCATTTACACCTTTTATGGTAGAAAGCTATTCCACAAATCCTCTTACAATCAGTGATTTTCAGTTATAATGATAAGCGAAATACTGCCAAAATCCGCTATCCCTGAAAAACTAATTTTAGGCCTTTTTTCTGAAAAACAGCCTCAAAACGAATTGTACCACCTCTTCAGTTTTATTCAGTTCACGCTCCATATATATATACTTCCCCTTATTAAATAAATACTCTGTAAACACATCTGCCGCCCCTCCGTTAACTACACCAGAAACAACTGCCACCGGCAACGGTTGATAGTACCAAACCCCGCGAAACATGAAGATTGGATATCCTTGCGTAAACGAAACCCTGGACTGCAGCTCGTCTACCACCTTCCGGTTGGCGTCTTACAGTGAGGAGCGGCTGGTGCAGACCGTGGAGAAGAACCTGGCCTGCCTGCGGCGGATTCTGGAGTACAACCTGGAGCACGGGTTCCTGTTCTTCCGGATGAGCTCGGAGCTGGTGCCGTTCGCCAGCCATGAAATCAACACCTACAACTGGCAGCAGCACTTCCAGATGACGTTCCGGCGCCTGGGCGATTTCGTGAAGAAACATAACATGCGCATCTCCATGCACCCAGACCAGTTTGTGGTGCTCAACTCGCCAGATGAACGCATTGTGCGCAACAGCATCGCGGAGCTGGTCTACCAGGCCACGGTCATGGATTTGATGGGACTGGACTCCACCGCCAAACTGCAGATCCATGCCGGCGGCGTGTACGGCGACAAGCCATCGGCGCTCAAGCGCTTCATCCAGACCTACCAGACCTTGCCCGACATTGTGAAAGCGCGGCTGGTGGTGGAGAACGATGACCGCCTCTACAGCCTGAGAGACTGCCTGGAACTGAACGCCGAGACCGGAATTCCCATCCTGTTTGACAATTTCCACCACGAGTGCCTGAACAACAATGAGCCCATGGCAGAGGCCCTGCAACTGGCTTCCGGCACCTGGCACCCAGAGAAAGACGGCGTGCTCATGATGGACTACAGCTCCCAGAGCCCCGGTGAGCGGAAGGGCAAGCACATCACCAGCATTGAGACGGATCTGTTCCGGGAGTTTCTCACGCATCTGAACGGCCTGGAGGTAGACATCATGCTGGAGATCAAAGACAAAGAGGCCAGCTGCCTGCGGGCGCGGCAGGTACTGGAAGAACTAGCCCTGGTGTGATATATTTTTGGCCCCCTTTTCAGAAAACAGACGTAGAACGTACCAGACTCACACTTAAATAGAAAAACCATTGTCAGACCCTTTTATTCTCACCTGAAACGCTGACGTAGATTTACCATCCCCCATGAAATTTCTAGTACAGCCCTTCTCTTACTGCACGCTCCTGCTTATGGTCCTTTTCTCCGCCGGTTGCCAATCAGACTCAGATTCCTCTGCCACGCCAACGGCAGTCATCACCAGAAAAGTGGTGCTGGACGGAATTCCGTCAGCCTCGGGCATAGAGCGCGTGGGCGATTTCTTCTACGTGATCGGGGATGATTCTCCGTATCTGTTCCGATTGGATTCCACGTTCAAGGTGGTGCAGAAAGTACCGCTTTTCACGCCCGGCCCGCTGGCCGAAGGCCGCATCCCCAAACCGGTAAAACCCGATCTGGAGGCCATCACGCTGGTCACCCTGGAAGGGCAGCCGTGCCTGCTGATCATCGGTTCCGGCTCCACCCCGGCCCGCAACACGGGCTACCTGGTGCCGGTTACCCGCAACGGCGTGGGCAAACCCATTATGGTACCGCTGCAGACGCTCTATTCCCAGTTGCGCGCAGACAAAAACATTACCGGCGAGGCTGCTTTGAACATTGAAGGCCTGGCGGCCGATGAAGAATACCTGTACCTGCTGCAGCGGTTCGCGCCGGGCGGCCAGAACGTGCTCATCACCTACACGCTTTCCTCCATCACGCCTTTCCTGCTGGGCCGGGGGGCGGCGCCTAAACCGTCTGGCCTGCAGCAATGGGCTCTTCCGGACCTGGCGAAGATCAAAACCGGATTCTCGGGGATGACCTCGGCGCTGGGCGGCCAGATGCTCTTCACGGCCTCGGCAGAGGAAACCCCCAATGCCGTGCTGGACGGCGAGGTCTATGGCAGTCTGGTAGGCTTGCTGCAGGCCCATCCGCACAGCTCTCCGCAACCCGTAACACCCGAGGTGGTGGTGCCCATCACCCAAAAAGATGGCAGCAGCTACAAAAGCAAGATTGAATCTATCTGCGTCTTAGACAAGCACCGCCATAGCCTGGAGGCCGTGGCCGTGGCCGACAACGACAATGGTTTCTCAGAACTGGTGGTTCTGACGTTTACCTGGTAACCCCGGAGCTCCCAGAAAAGGCAAAGGGCTGCGGAAACTTATTCCGCAGCCCTTTGCCTTTTGCTATTTTGGAGGATTACCGCAGACGAACGCGCATTTTCTTCCAGTAAACGGTAGTGGCCGTTTTCACTTCTACCAGGTACGTGCCCGTTCTGAGTTTCCCGATGTTCACCGGGGCGGCCAGCGTATGGTCTCCGGCCGGAATGGGTTTGGTGTACAAGACCTTTCCGGCATAGTTGGTCAGTTCCAGCACCCCGTCTTCGGTCATGTCCTGCTGAAAGGAGAGCAGGAACACATCGTTTTTCTTGTCTTCGGGGAAAAGGTCAATGCCTGACAGGGTCTCGCGCCGAACCGGGGTTCCTTTGGCGGGCGTGGCCATGGCCAGCACGGGTGTTTTCTGTATTGGATTAGGTTTATTCTGTGCTTGTAACGGGAGACCAGTGATGACTAAAATCCCTGCCATTACCAAGGCACCAACTGCGTTGAATTTCATTTCCATACGGGATAAGTTTGAAAGGTGGTTTGGGTACCGCTGCTGCGGTAAAATGCCTATTACATATACCGTTCCAAAGTTGAGACTCCGCAGAAAAATTTAATCCAGCAGTTTCTTCTTCGCCTCCGGCAGCACCCGTTGCGCCCATTGCTGGTGCATGAGGCCGCTATAGTGCAATCCGTCAGGAGCCACCAACGCCGGTGATTCCCTTGCCTGCAACGACAGCTCATATATGTCTACCACCGTGATGCCCGCCGCACCCGCCTCGGCTTTGATCACCTCATTGAATTTCTTGATCTGAGTACTGATGGAGGCCTGATCCCGGCTCGCGCCGAAGGGAGTGGCTCCCCAGTCTGGAATGGTGAGCACCACCACGTTTTTGGGGTCTTTCTGGCCCAGCGTGGTGCTGAGCGACAACAACTCCCTGAACTGTGCCCGGAATTCTTCCAGACTGCGGCCCTGGTACTGGTTGTTCACCCCAATCATCAACGACACCAACCCAAAACCTCCGTCCAGTTTCTCGGCTTTTACCCGCTGGAGGAGATCGGCGGTCGTCCAGCCGGTTTGGGCAATGATGCGGGGCTCGCCCACGGCATTCCCTTCCTGCGCCAGCATGTTCGCCAAATACACGGGCCAGCGCTCCGTTGCCGGCACACTCTGCCCGATGGTATAGGAATCGCCCAGTGCCAGATAGGTGGCCGAGGCAGACGGTGAAGCCGGAATCTTAGGAGTTGGCACATTTTCCGCCTCCTCGGTATCAGCGGTAGAACACCCTCCCAGAAACAGAATACCCGCATACAACAAAACCAACTTGAAGAGAAGACGCATATCGATAGAAATCATGAACGGCAGCAGAACTCCCTGCTCCACCACTCACCTACGCAACAACCCCCTTCTTTGGATTGTTCAATCACGTTGGATCAAGGTGTGCAGGGAGCCGCAAGGATTGTTAGTGAGAATATAAAAGCAAACCCACCCCTACCCCTCCCAGGAGGGGAATTTTCTCATCAGTCAACTCTTAAGCACGTCCGCAGGACGTTACAGGCATTGCAGTAGAGCAAGTAGTAATCCGTAACCTGCGCTTCCCCTGCGGAGGGCCGCCTGCGTAGCCCGAAGCAAAGGGAAGCGCAAGTAGTAGCGCTTAAAAACCGCAGTGGCCCACGCTTCCTATGCAACAGAAGGCTTTCACCAGGTGTCATGATTATTGAAGAAAAGACTGTCTGAGCGTCAGCGAGTTTCTTTTCTTCATGATTCTTTTGGTTACTTTTCTCATCCAGGAGAAAAGTGAC
>NZ_JACOAF010000067.1 GCF_014269285.1 Rufibacter sediminis | reverse complement strand
TCCCGTTTTGGGGCTGTTTTCAGAAAACAGCCCCAAAACGGGAGTTCGGCTTTTTGGCTTGGTTCTAAGCCTCGTTATAGGCCAACATGCCGCCCAGGACGTTGCGCACGTTGGTGAAGCCTTGCTGTTGCATAATGGCTTGTGCGGTGGCGGAGCGTTTCCCGGAACGGCAGTGGACCAGGATCTCCTGGTCTTTGTATTCATCCAGTTCGTGCAGGCGCTCGGGCAGAGAACCCAGCGGGATCAGTTTGGCACTGGCTATGTTTTGCTCCTCGTGCTCCCAAGGCTCCCGCACATCCAGGATGATGGGCGTTTCGTTGTTGGCGAGGCGTTGTTTCAGTTCGGCGGCGGTGATATCTGAGGTGATCATTTCTGAAAGATTAGTTTAGCGGTTCTAAGTTGGCTACCTTTTTGGGCTTTTACAAAATAAATTCCGGTGGGGAGAGCGGCAGGCAGTGCCAGGCGCTGGCCTTTGGGCAGGTTCACCCAGGTTTTGAGGAGTTGCCCGGTAAGCGAATAAAGCTGGACCTGATCACTGGCCTGGTTCAGGTAAAAGTCACCGGTAGTGGTGGGATTGGGGTACAGCAGGGCTTCAGAGGCCAGCAGTTCATCCGGAGCGGCGGTTAACGTTCCCGTCATCACGGGCCGCATTAAGAGAGCGCCCCCCAAATTAGGAACCGTCTCCCAGGCAGTGGCTCCGTTCAAAGCAAACAGTTTTCCATCTGCCCGCTCGTTCAGGTCAAAGCCCACGTTCACGAAAGTACCACCCGTAGGTTGTCGGTAGCCCACGTAAAAGCGGCCCTGCACCTCTAGCTGTTGGTCCAGGGGAATGTCCAGCCAGTTGTTCAGGCCAGCGGCGGCGGGCAGCACAAAACGCTGTTCGTACACGGGCTGATTGGAAGGCTTGCCGTTGTTATCCGTCCAGATCCGGAGGAATAGTTCCAGGCCCGGCGTGTTGGTGCCGGTAAAGAAGATCCGCACAGTTTTGATTCTATCCGGGGTATTCAAGTCAAACTGGTAGGCCAGCTGAACGGCGGTGCCGGAGGGATAACTGAAACCGGTCTCAGCGGAGCCATCGTCGTAGGCATAGTAATCCTGGAGATCGGTTTGGCGGCGGAGGGTATCATTGTAGCGGGTGTAGAAATTGGGCTCCTTGGTGTTCAGGAACAGGACCGTCTCAAGTGAATGGGCTTGCCGTTGATTGCTCAAAAAAGCGCTGGAGGGCTGCGCGGCGATGGCTGTTTTCACCCCGGCATTCAGGGGAGTGCTGCCGCGCAGGAAGGTGTCTACCGCCCCCGTGCTGAGATCTTTCGTGAAGGAGCGCCAACTGAGCGCGGCGGGCACGTTGCTGAGGTTCGACAGCTCAGAGCCTACCAGCTCAGCGGTCTCTTGCTCCGGCTGTACCAGGAATTGCCAGATAGGCATGGCCGTGTAGCGTTTCAGCAACGAGGGAAGCCGCCGGGTCAAGGCCACATCAAAGGTCTGGAGCTGCCCAGCCCGGCGGTTGCGGTCCAGGTAGACGTAGTCCAGGTGCCAGACATCGCGCAGCCCATTCTGCCGGCCGCTACTCACCCACCTAAACTGGAACCCGTTGTAAAAATAGCGGCTGTCCCGCAGGGCCACCATCACCGAAGCGAAATCGGTGGAGCGGCCGTTTCCTTTCTGGGTCCAGACAGAACTCCAGGTCCCGTTGGCCTCCTTAAACTCCAGTTGAAAGTAATACAGCGTAGCACTGGCAAAATCAGGGGCATCCAGCAAACCACCCGCCTGCCAGTAAAAACTGAGGTACAAGGAATCCTGGGGCTGCAGACCACTCAAATCAATAGGTTTGGAAGTAAGGGTATCGGTGGGCCCTACTGCGTTGGCACCGCCGTAAGGCTGGCCATCGGCTTTGAGGCCGTCAAAAGACGCCGCGAAGATGGTGGGCGGATTGGATGCGTATCGGTTGGTAACCATAACCCCGCCGCGGGCAGCCCAACGGGCCGGGTCTGGTTTGCCCTCACTTTGGGCAAAATCGTCCAGAAACGGCAAAGTAAGGGTATCGCCGGAGGCCAGCGGCTGCGGGGTGCCTCCCCCGGGTTTGGTGGGAACGGCAGGAACAGAAATAGCCTGCGGCGGCAGGCTATTCAGTGGGGTCAGTCCCTGTGCGTGGGCTGTCCACCCCCCCAAGATTAAAATCAGAAAGACGGTCAATCCCTGGCGCATAAGCTTCTGTTATTGGATAGGCGTTACCGGTTGCGGACCGGCCACCCAGATGTCTATTAATTCTCCGGTTCTGATTTTGGTTTTAACGCTATCGCCGGCGATAGGGCGCTGCTTCAAAATGGTGCCGTCCACTTCTCCGTTGGGAGCCGCCATGTAACTCACCGATCCGATCTGCAAGCCTTGCCCGGTCACCAGCATGGTGGCCTCGTCAATGGGCATGCCCACCAGCAGCGGCACGTCCAGCTCGGTGTTCCCCAGACCGTTGCCCACCTCCAGATCGATACGGGAGCCTTTGGCCACGGGTTCACCGGGTTTGATCTCGCGGCCGTTCACGAACTGGCGCAGGATGGAGTTCTCGGCTAAATCTGGCACGTACTTGATCTCGCCCAGGTTCAGGTCATAGCTTTTCAGGATCATCTCGGCGTTCTTCACTGAGCCTTCAATCAGCTTGGGCATCTTGATGAGCGGCGGATTTTTCATGTTGATGCTCACGTAGATCTTACGTCCCTGCTTCACCTTCTCGCCCGCTTTGGGCTCCTGGGTCACCACCGAGAAAGGGGCTCTGCCCTGCTCATAGGTGGAGTCACTTACATAGAAACGCAGGTCTTTGTCGGCCAGGAAATCCTCCAGTTCATCCACGGGCATCCCCGCCAGGTTGGGCACCGAGATGGTTTCGCCGTGGTTGGTGGTGCTGGGCAGGTACACAAAGAAAAACAGGAACAGCAGCACCAACACAATGGCCGCCATGATAAACAGGTGCTTGAACACATCGCCCAGGGTCTGGGCTTTCAAAAAACCACTCATGTACTTAAGAGATAACTTTTTTGGTCCGCTCCATGCCAAATTGCAAGATGCGGTCAATGAAATCGTACGGTTTGTAGCCGTTGATGGCCGTTTGGTGGAAGATACACGTGGCCGGGGTCATGCCGGGCAGCGAGTTCACCTCAATGATGATGGTCTCCACGCTGTCATCTTGGTGCACCCGCACGAAGGCATCAATCCGGGCGTAGCCCTCAATGCGCAGAATCTCGGCCACGCGTTTCAGGTCCTGCTTCACCTGGTCTGAGATGCGCTGCCGCTCCTGCGGGTCTCGGGCGTAACGGGCCGGGGTAATGTTCTGCCCCTCCCCTGCCAGGAACTTCTCTTCCAGGCTAAGCACCTCTCCTTCGGCCAACGCTTCAGACGCCTCAAATATTTCGTATTGGGTGCGTCCGTCGGGACCGTAGCTGGTGAGCAAACCGCCCGTGATCTCCAGGAAGTGTTTGGCGCCCTCGCGAGAGATCAGGTTCTCAATCAGGAAATAGCCTTTGAGGGGCACCTCTTCCTTGAAACTCAGCTTCAGGACACGGGCGGGGTTCTCCGGGATGTCAATGGAGTTCCGGAAAATCAGTTCGGCAAACGCCTCCAGTTCCTCGCGCGTCTTGATCTTCTTCACCGCCGAGGAACAGCCGTCATCGGCGGGCTTGGCGATGAACGGATACCGGAAGTTTTGCTCAATCTGGGCGAAAAACGCCGCTGGGTTCTCCTGCCAGTCTTTCTTGAAAGCCAGCATGTGATCGGCCACCGGCACACCGTTCTGGCGCAGGATCTTGTTCGTCTCGAACTTATTAATGGTCACCTGAGAGGACTGGATGCCGGAGCCGTTGTACGGAATAAGGTATTTCTCCAGCTCGGTCTGCAGCTCACCGTCCTCGCCCGGTCTGCCGTGCAGGGCAATGAATACCGCGTCAACCAGGCTTTGCAGCTGCTCATACGTCAGGCGCTGCGGTTTCTGCAGCGAATTACCGGCGTACAGGCGCGTGATGTTGGATGCGGCTTCTTTGATCTGGGCCAGCACCGGATGCGTAGGCACGCCCGCCTCAGACGCTTCTATTTTCTCCTTGATGTCATCGGCGTTATCCTTCAACATGATGTTGATGGGAATCTGGTACAGCTGGTGTGAATCCTGGTCACCGGTCAGGAAAATGGGAATAGGCTCGTACTTGGTAGACGAAGACAGCTTCTCATAGATGTTGCGGCCGCTTTCCACGGAAATGTGGCGCTCAGAGGAGTAACCACCCATGATCACGCCCACGCGCAGCTTATCATGGCGGTGCGCGCGTTCATCGGCCATGGCCGAATCCAATCTTTTCAACAGACTGGTGAGGTAGGCCGTGTTCTTCCCGCTCTTCACCCGCTCGGCCAGAGACGTCCGGATGATGTAAGTCAGGAACTGCGAAGGGTTCAACCCGATCTCGGCAGCCTGGTGGAAGAAGAACGACGAAGGCAACATGCCCGAGGTGGTGTTCGGGTCGTTCAGGAAAATCTCGCCGGCCTCGGTAATGAAGCCGTCCAGACGTGCGTACACGTTGAAGCCGAGGCTGGTGTACAGGCGCTCGCACTGTTGCCTGATTTCCTGGATCTGCTCGGTAGGTAAATCAATGGGCGTGATCTTACGGCTGAGGCCCGGCAGATATTTAGAACGGTAGTCAAAAACCTCCCCGCCTTTCCTGATCTCGGTGGGCGGCAACGCAATGGGATGCCCCGTCTGGTCCTGCACCACAATGCACGAGAACTCGCGGCCGTTGATGAAGGCTTCAATGAGCACCTGCGTCTCGCTCTCCACGTTGGTGAGCGTGAGCGTTTCGGGGCCGTTTTGCGTAAACGTGGCCGAAAGCAGACTTAACAGTTCTTCCGGGGCATAGATGAGCTCACCGGTCTGGGTTTGCACCGGCAAGCCGATTCCCTCGCGGATGTCCGTGAGGGTTTTGATGAAGTTCAGCTGCTGGGCGGCGCTCTTGCTGGTCCACTCGTCTTTCCGGAGGGTGAGGGTGAACAGACTACGGGCCATCGCCTCCTCAAACAAGGTCAGGTTTTCCTCTTTGATGATGGAAACGCCAATGGAAGAACCCTGGTGCGGGGCCTTCAGCACCAACGGCAAGCCCAGATCGGCCACCAGTTCCTTCAGCAAACCGGCGCGGTCTTGGGTGGCGTGCCACTCCTGCAAACCCAGGATGCGGTACGCTGGCGTGGCGAACCCGTGCTGCTGCAACAAGGCTTTCTGCGCGATCTTGTCAATGCCAATAGCCGAGGGCAGAATACCGGAACCGGAATACGGAATGCCGTACCACTCCAGCAAGCCCTGGATGCTGCCATCCTCACCGTAAGGCCCGTGCAGCGTTAGGAACGCAAAGTCAAACAGGTTCTTGAACTGGTGCGGATGAATGCGTTGCCCCACGCGGGAAGCAATGTCATTCAGTTCGTCCTCGCTCAGTTGGCCTAAGCTTTCCAGGTACATCTGCAGGCCGTGCTCTGTGGAGGGCAACACGTCTACCGGCGGATAGAAATCCCGGATGGTGCCTTTGTAGATGTAGTGCCAGTCCAGCAGAATGAAGTTCCCGAGGCTGTCGGCGAACACCGGAACGGCCTCAAACAGGGATTTATCTAAATTATCGAAGACGGTGCGGCCACCGGCGAAAGAGATTTCGCGCTCCCGGGACGGTCCACCGAAAATTATTCCAATTCTCATCAGGACAAAGATACTGGTTTTTGCTTGTTTGACGCTAGTGCCGCCGAATGGTTCTTTCTGTTGGCCGGAGGAATAGGTTCGACAGATTAATGAAAGGGCGTTTCAGGGCTGTTTTCAGAAAACAGGCACAAAACGGAGAGGAACTTTATAAAATAATTTCTATATAGTGTATTCAGAAGCGCAGTTCCGGTTATCTACCAAAAACAGTTGTAAACAGAATGTTTCACTCCATCCATAAAGCCAATAACCGGAACTGCTCCTTATATACTGTAGTTGGGCAAAATATATAAAAGATGAAATGGAGTAAGATAAGAAAAGAACTACATGTTAGGCTGGCTGACAACTTGAAAAAGAGGCTGGACTATCACTTAACAACATATAAAAACTCGATAGGCTACCTAGGGAGAGCATGGGTAACGTACGACGGGAAAGAACTAGTGAACTTTTCCAATCAAGACACCTGGATTGAGTTCAAGAGTTACTCCAACGCTCTTGCCGATACAGGTTACATTTCACACGAGCCACTGAACGACACTGACAGGACAGAAGGGAAAATCATGGAAAGAGGAGAATTCTCCAAATATGATTTTGCTGAAACAGCCTGGAGATTCATCAACCTTGACATCGACTCCGCCATTTCCAGCGAAAACCCGATTCTTCGCTCACTTGCAGTTGTAGACAGACGAATAGGAAAAAGGAGGTTGGAGGCAATGAAAGATACTGAAACACATCCGCTGGTATTAGGCTTCATGGAATTAAGAAAGGAAAGAAATACTTTGCCCAACATTGTGTAAAAAATATGCGTCGGCCGACAGCCTAGCACACTTTTTACACGAGGCCGTTATGCGGCATTTATAATAAAAATTGAATATGAGTTTAGATATAAAAGTCTACACGAAGAACTTATCGGACGACCTGATACCTAAAATTGTAAAAAGGCTGAACGACTATGAAATGGTCGTTGAGGTTCATCCTGATTTTTCACTCAGCGACCAAACAGGATTCCTGCCGTTCAAATTCCGACTAAAAAATCCTCACCTTGACATACTCAAAGGCAAAGACTTGAAAAGCGGGTTCGAGCTTTACATTGACGACTTCGATTTATTAGAAGAGAAAAAAATGCTAAAACCTAAACTTAGCTTTTTCGACAAGTTAAGAGGCAAGAAAGAAGTAGAGATTCCATTTGCAACTCCTGAAATTGAGGATAAACTTAAAGATTGCAATAAAGTAGTTTCCTTTGTATGGCATGCAGGAGACAGTTTTGAGCCGCGATTCGCTTCATTGACAAGTGCTATTCTTACAGAATTGACAAATGGAATCTGTCACTATCCAGCGGACGATATTTGGTATGAGACAAATGGTCTTGCTGCAGAAACATTCAAAGAAATCATGGAATACGAGCAGTCAAAAGATGAAAAAGAGATTGAATTCTTAGAATTTGATGAATGGTAAAATAGAAAAACGCCGCATAACACTGTGTTCTATGGTAAAAGCAACAAAAAGCGCATAATTTTTCCAAGAATCCCTTCCAATCCACCCACTTAACTCTGCAGGCAC